>JBNJIL010000001.1:0-884447 GCA_051749325.1 Pseudomonadota bacterium
CTTCCAGCTTCCAGCTTCCAGCTTCCAGCTTCCAGCTTCCAGCTTCCAGCTTCCAGCTTACATATTGGGGTAGTTCGGCCCACCGCCGCCTTCCGGCGCCACCCAGGTGATATTCTGGGCCGGGTCCTTGATGTCGCAGGTCTTGCAGTGCACGCAGTTCTGGAAGTTGATCTGGAACCGAGGCTTGCCATTGTCGTCCTCGACCACCTCGTAGACGCCGGCTGGACAGTACCGCTGGGCCGGCTCGTCGTACGCCGGCAGGTTGTCGCGGACCGGCAGTTCCGGGTCGGCTAGGCGCAGGTGGCAGGGCTGGTCCTCCTCGTGGTTGGTGTTGGAGAGAAAGACCGACGACAGCTTGTCGAAGGAGAGCGTGCCATCGGGCTTCGGGTACTCGATCTTCTCGCACTGGCTGGCGGGCTTGAGCGTCGCATGGTCCGGCGTGGTGTCGTGGACGTTGGGCAGCCTGCCGCCCAGCAGCTGGTTGACGAAGTTGAAGGCCCCGCCGCCCACGGTACCGAACTTGTGGATGGCCGGCCCGAAGCTGGCGCTCTCCTTGAGCTCCTGGTGGGCCCAGCTCGCCTCCCACTTGTCGGTGAAGGTCGTCAGCTCCTGGCCGCCCTCGTCACCCCCGGCGAGAGCGTCGAAGACTGCCTCGGCGGCCACCAGACCGGACTTCATGGCGGTATGCAGGCCCTTGATCTTGGCAAAGTTCAGGGTGCCGGCGTCACAGCCGATCAGCAGACCGCCGGGAAAGGTCATCCTGGGCAGACAGTTCAGCCCCCCCTTGGTAATGGCTCGGGCGCCGTAGGCGACGCGCTTGCCGCCTTCCAGGTGCTGCTTGAGCAGCGGATGGTGCTTCATCCGCTGGAACTCGTCGAAGGGGGAGAGCCAGGGGTTCTGGTAGGAGAGGTCCATGATCAGGCCAACCATCACCTGCTGGTTCTCACCGTGATAGAGGAACCAGCCGCCGTGGGTCTGCGTGTCCAGCGGCCAGCCGGAGCCATGCAGTACCAGGCCGGGTTCATGCTGTTCGGCGGGAATGTCCCACAGCTCCTTGAGACCGATGCCATAGTGCTGCGGATCCTTGCCCTCGTCGAGCCGGTACTCCTGAATCAGCCGCTTGCCGAGATGACCGCGGGATCCCTCGGCGAAGAGGGTATACCTGGCGCGCAACTCCATCCCCGGCATGTAGCTTTCCTTGGGCTGGCCGTCGGCGGCGACGCCCATGTCGCCGATCAGAATGCCCTTGACCACGCCGTCCTCGATGATGGCGTCCTGAGCGGCGAAGCCGGGAAAGATATCCACGCCCAGCCCCTCGGCCTGTTCGGCCAGCCAGCGCGAGAGATTGCCGGCGCTGGTCACGTAGCGCGGCATGTCACCCCCGGTATTGTGCATGGATCTGGGCACCAGGGCGTTGGGGAGCTTCTGGGCCTTCTCGGCATCCTTGAGGAGGTAGACTTCATCTCGGGTTGCCGGGGTGGTCAGCGGGGCGCCCCGCTCCTCCCAGTCGGGAAAGAGTTCCTGCAGAGCGCGGGGCTCGAAGACGGCGCCGGACAGGATATGGGCGCCCACCTCGGAGCCTTTCTCCACCACGCACACCGTGAGCTCCTGACCGGCCTCGTCCGCCTGCTGCATGAGCCGGCACGCCGCGGACAGCCCCGCGGGCCCGGCGCCGACGATGACCACATCAAACTCCATGGAATCGCGTTCGACTTCTTCTTCCACCTGCTCTCTCCTCACTGTCCCGGCGACGTGGCCGCGAGTGCGACCAACGTCGGAAGGATTTAAAACGGTCGTTTGCTTCTAGCCATGCCCCATGATAGGCATAATAGCGTGAAAGATTCACCCCCTGCGATGGTGCAGTGCGTCATGGCCAGGCTGGCTCCCTGGCGGGCCGGGGATTGTTGGCCGGTAGAAGGCTGTGGCACATTGGAGGGGTTTTACGGTGTTTTGCCTATCAAACGCTTGCATGAAACGCATAAGAGCATGCTGGCCAGTTTCCTATGGGCGAGCTGCTTCCCTGTCACCGGCAGGAGCAGCCGTCTCTCCAACCATCAGGTTCCCAGTGTGAACCAAGCGAGGACACTATGAAGGTACTCGTCGCGGTGAAACGCGTCGTCGACTACAACGTCAAGATCCGAGTCAAGCCGGACAATAGCGATGTCGACCTCACCAACGTCAAGATGGCCATGAACCCCTTCTGCGAGATCGCCGTTGAGGAGGCGGTGCGCCTGAAGGAGCGCGGGGTGGCCACCGAGATCGTCGCCGTCACCGTCGGCCCCAAGGCTGCTCAGGAGCAGCTGCGCACGGCGCTGGCACTGGGTGCCGATCGTGCCATCCACGTCGAGACCGACGAGCGCGTCGAGTCGCTGGGTGCCGCCAAGGCCCTGGCCAAGCTCGTCGAGCAGGAGCAGCCGGGGCTGGTGATACTGGGCAAGCAGGCCATCGACACCGACAACAACCAGGCCGGTCAGATGCTTGCCGCGCTCACGGGTCTGCCCCAGGGCACCTTTGCCTCGGAGGTGGTCATCGAGAACGACAAGGCCAGGGTGACCCGTGAAATCGATGGCGGCCTGCAGACGGTGGAGCTCACGCTGCCGGCTATCGTCACCACCGATCTGCGCCTTAACGAGCCGCGTTACGCCAAGCTGCCCGATATCATGAAAGCCAAGAAGAAGCCGATGGACGTCAAGAGCCCGGCGGAGCTGGGCGTCGAGGTGGCCTCGAAGGTCAAGCTGCTCAAGGTCGAGCCGCCGGCCGAGCGCCAGGGCGGTATCAAGGTGGGCTCCGTGGACGAGCTGGTCGACAAACTGAAGAACGAAGCCAAAGTGCTTTGAAAGGAGCGGATCTCATGAGCATCCTGGTACTTGCCGAACATCATGACGGCGCCCTGGCCGGCGCCACCGCCCATGTGGTGGCGGCCGCCCAGGCCATCGGTGGCGATATCGACGTGCTGGTGGCCGGCGAAGGCGTGAGTGCCATCGCCGCGGCCGCCGCCAAGCTCGACGGCGTCAGCAAGGTCCATGTGGCCGACCATGCTGCCTATGCCCATCAGCTGGCCGAACCCATGGCAGCCCTGATCGCCGAGCTGGCTGGCCACTACAGCCACGTGCTGGCGGCGGCCTCCACCACTGGCAAGAACGTGCTGCCCAGGGTCGCCGCGCTCAAGGACGTGGCACAGATCTCCGAGATCATTGCGGTGGAGTCCCCGGACACCTTCAAGCGCCCGATCTATGCCGGTAACGCCATCGCTACCGTGCAGAGCGAAGACGCGCTGAAGGTCATCACCGTGCGCGCCACCGGCTTCGACGCCGTGGGCGAGGGTGGCTCTGCCAGCGTGGCAGCGGTGGACTTCGTTGCCGACAATCGCCAGTCGACCTTTGTCGGTGAGGAGCTCGCCCAGTCCGACCGCCCCGAGCTGGGAGCGGCCAGGATAGTGGTCTCCGGCGGCCGCGGGATGGGCAACGGCGACAACTTCAAGCTGCTCGACGGCATTGCCGACAAGCTGGGTGCCGCGATCGGTGCCTCGCGCGCTGCGGTGGATGCCGGCTTCGTGCCCAATGACATGCAGGTGGGTCAGACCGGCAAGATCGTTGCCCCGGACCTCTATGTCGCCGTGGGCATCTCGGGGGCCATCCAGCACCTGGCCGGCATGAAGGACTCCAAGGTGATCGTGGCCATCAACAAGGACGAGGAGGCGCCGATCTTCCAGGTGGCCGATTACGGGTTAGTGGCGGATCTCTTCGAGGCGCTGCCGGAACTGGAAAGCAAGCTGTAAGAAAGTCGGCATCTTCCAGGCCGTGTTCTGGGGGGGCGGGCCGGTCCAGCAGGGGGCGGCCCGCAGTTCTGCCGATGTCGATTAACTTCTCCTATACAAGAGATAACAGGAATCATTAGCAACAAATGGGGTTCCCTGCCATCCTTGGGGGTGTCACGGGATCAAGGGTCCCGACGAACCCCGACAGGAGGAGTGATCATGGCGCATACCCTTCCAGACCTTCCTTACGCCTACGATGCCCTGGAACCGCATATCGATGCGTTGACCATGGAAATCCACCATTCACGCCACCACCAGACCTACATCAACAATCTCAATGCCGCTCTCGAGGGGACCGGTCTCGAGGAGGTGCCCGTCGAGGAGCTGATCGCCAACCTCGATCGAGTCCCCGACGCAAAGCGTCAGGCGGTGATCAACAACGGTGGTGGTCATGCCAACCATTCGATGTTCTGGCAGATGATGTCACCCAGCGGTGGCGGCCAGCCCAGCGGCAAGGTGGCCGAGGCCATCGACAGCGAACTCGACGGCTTTGATGCCTTCAAGGACGCCTTTACCAAGGCGGCGCTGGGTCGCTTCGGTAGCGGCTGGGCCTGGCTCAACGTGACCCCGGACGGCAAGCTCGTGGTCGAAAACACCCTCAACCAGGACAGCCCGATCATGGAGGGCAAGACGCCGATCCTGGGCCTGGACGTCTGGGAGCATGCCTACTATCTGAAGTATCAGAACAAGCGCCCGGACTATGTGGCGGCCTTCTTCAATGTGATCGACTGGCAAGACGTCGAGCGTCGCTATCACAACGCCTTGAACTGAGATCTTGCCGTCCTCCCAGCCGTGAAGCCGCACCCCGAGGGGTGCGGCTTCTCTTTGTTGGCCGGGAGGGGCGGGCGATACATGATGCATTGATAATCGTTCGTATTTATGGCATGGTAGCCTCCCCCTGCTCGAGACCACGATGGAGAACCACGGTGAGGCGTCCTCTCTTGCAACTGTCATTCGGTATCGGCTTCGGGATGCTGGCTGCCGGCATGCTCCCGGCACAGCAATCCCTGGTCGAGCAGGTGAATCAGGCCCAGCGCGCCCAGGCCGAGCTGCAGTCACGCATCGATGCCGCTGACGACGAGAGCCGCGAGATGCTCCGCGAGCTGCGCCGGCTCGAGGGCGAGACGCGCCGCCTGGAGGCGCGCGCCGAGGCCGAGGCGCCGCGCCTGGAGCGCCGTGAGGAGCGGCTGGACGAGCGCGAGGCGGCGCTGGATGCCCTGACCGAGACCCGCGAGGTGCTGCCGGCGGTCGAGCAGGCCCTCGTATCGCGCCTGCAGTCCTGGATCGAACAGGACCTGCCGTTCCTCGAGGCGGAGCGCCTGGCACGTGTCGAGGGTCTCGAGAGCGGCATGGCTGACCCCGACGCCTCCGCCGCGGAGCGCCTGGACCGCATCCTCGCCGCCTGGCGCGCCGAACTCGACTACGGCCGTGAGCTGGATGCCTGGCGCGGTACCCTGGAGGTGGGCGATGAGCGGCGCGAGGTGGATTTCCTGCGTCTGGGGCGGGTGGGCTTCTACTACCTGACGCCCGATGGTCGCGAGGGGGGTGTCTGGCGTGACGACGCCGAGCGCTGGGAGGCACTCGACGAGACCGGACGCGTCGAGCTGCGCCACGGCCTGCGCATCGCGCGTGACCAGCGGGCACCGGAGCTGCTGACCCTGCCGATCTCCCGCCCCCTCGAACGGGCAGATACGACGACTCCCGCGGAGGAGAGCTCATGAGCCATGTCTGGAGGCGTGCCGCACGCTCTGTCCTGGCAGGGCTGGTCCTGAGTGGCCTGATGGTTGCCGGATTACCCGCCCAGGCCCAGGATGAGCCCCTGACCACCCTGCGCGCCGAGCGCGAGGCGGCCGAGGCCCGCGATGCGGCGAGGCTGGCCGAACTCGTCGAGGATCGCGATGCCCTGGAGGCGGCTCTGGAGAAGGCCCGCGAGGCCCATGGCGAGGCCGAGACTCGTGTCGCGGCGCTGGACGAGCGTCAGGCCGAGCTGCAGGCTCGCCGTGACGAGCTCGATGCCCGGCAGGCCGAGCAGGGCGATGACCTGACGGCGGTGCTGGATACCCTGGCACGGCACAGCGGCGAGTTGCGCGACGACCTGGCCGAGAGCTGGATCACGCTGGGCGGTGCCGAACTGCCGCCGCGCCTCGATGACGCCGAGGTGCTGCGTCCCGGTCACCTGGAGGCCCTGGGCGACGCGCTGATGGCACTGACCGCCGAGACCGGGCGGGTCGTCGCCTTCGACGCCCCGGTAGCCGGCAGCGACGGCAAGGTCGCCTCCCGCGAGGTGGTGCGCCTGGGTGACCTGGCCGCCTTCAGCGAGGGCGCATTGCTGGAGCAGGGGGCCGAGGAGGGGGAGCTCTCCACGGCGGCGCGCACGCCGGGGGACGTGAGCGAGCTGCTGGCCGACTTCCAGGCCGGGGAGGGGGAGCGACTATCGCTGGACCCGACCCGAGGGCAGGTCATCGAGGCCCTGGCCCAGCGCCCGAACCTGCTGGAGCGTTTCCAGCAGGGAGGCGCCGTGGGGTATGTGGTGGTCGGCCTGGGTGCCATCGGCCTGCTGGTCGCCCTGCTGCAGTACGCCTACCTGCTCAGGGTGAGTATGGCGACACGTCGCCAGCTGCGTGATCTCGGTCATCTGCGCGAAGACAACCCCCTGGGCCGGGTGCTGCTGCGCTTCCGGTCGCTGGCCGACGATCCCGTACCCGAGGCCCTGGAAGCGCGGCTGGACGAGGCGGTGCTGGCCGAGCTGCCGCGTCTGGAACGTGGTCAGCCGCTGGTCAAGCTGCTCGCTGCCGTCTCGCCTCTGCTGGGCCTGCTGGGCACCGTCACTGGCATGATCGTCACCTTCCAGGCGATCACCGTATTCGGTACCGGCGACCCCCAGCTGATGGCCGGTGGCATCAGCCAGGCGCTGGTCACCACCGTGCTGGGGCTGATCACTGCGGTACCGCTGCTGTTCGCGCATACCGCCCTGGCCGGACGCAGCCGCCACCTGGCGGGGGTGATGGAGGGCCAGGCCAGCGCGGCCCTGGCCAAGCAACTCGAGCATCGCCAGGCCACCCCAACAGCCTCCGGGAGCGAGCGACGTGCCGACGCTCTGGCTTGAACCCCTGGCACGGCTGGTCGATGCCGGTGGGATCGTGCTGGTGGGCATCGCCGGAGTGGCGGCGCTGCTCTTCAGTCTGGCCCTGGAGCGGGTGCTGTTCTTCCGCCTCACCTATCGCCGGGCGCGAGGCGCGCTGATCCGGCGCTGGGCCTCCCGCCCCGATCACCACAGCTGGAGCGCCCTGACCCTGCGCGAGGTCTGGACCCGCGAGCTGATCGCCCGGCTGCGGCGACCACTGCCCTGGCTGAAACTGCTGGTGGGGCTCTGCCCGCTGCTCGGTCTGCTGGGCACCGTCACCGGCATGATCACCGTGTTCGACAGCCTGGCGCTGAGCGATACCGGCCAGGCGCGGGCCATGGCCGATGGCGTGGCGCGGGCCACCCTGCCGACCCTGGCCGGCATGGCGGTGGCAGTGGTGGGCCTGCTGTTCACCAGTCGACTGGAACAGATCATCCGGCGCGAGGACCAGCGGCTGCATGACCGCCTGGCCCGCGCCGTGGAGGAGCCCCATGCGTAGACGCCGCAGCCTGGCCGCCGAGGGAGGCGATGCCGGCGAGATCAACCTGACCCCGATGCTGGACGTGGTCTTCATCATGCTGATCTTCTTTATCGTCACCACCAGCTTCATCAAGGAGAGCGGGGTCGAGATCGAACGGCCCGAGTCCAGTGCCGCCAGTCCCCAGGCCGATGCCCAGCTGATGGTGGCGATCACCCCCGAGGGCGCCGTCTGGGTGGACGGCCAGGCGGTGGATGCCCATCGCGTCGGCGAGGAGGTGGCCGCCCTGGTCAGCGATGACGGCGGGGTGGTGATCCAGGCCGATCGCGAGGCCACCACCGGCCTGCTGATCGAGGTCATGGATCGCATCCGCCAGGCCGGCGTGGAGCAGGTGGCGGTGGCCGCGAGCCGGGGCACGCCATGACGCGGGTGCCGGTCGCCGTGCTGGCCGGCGTGGCCATGGCGCTGGGGCTGTTCTGGTTGCTGTCGCTGCTGGTGTTGCCGCCCGAGCAGGAGATCGAGGTGCTGGAGATGAGCATGCCGCTGACCAGCGTCGAGGCGCCCGAAGCCGAGCCCGAAGCGGCCGAGCCGCCCGCCGAGCCCGCCCCGCCGGAGGCGCCCGAATCTGTCGCGGCGCCCCCTCCGCCCGAGCCGGCCCCCTTGGCCGAAAGCCCGGTGGCACTTCCCGACCCCGAGCTGCCTCCCGAGGAACCCGAGGCGGCGGAACTCGACAGCGAGTTACCCGAGCTGGCGGAGGCGCGGCCCGAGCCGGAACCCGAGCCGGAGCCGGAACCCGAGCCGAAGCCGGAGTCCGAGTCCCGGTCGGAGTCCACGGCGGAGTCGACGCCTGACGCGACCGCCGGCAGGCCGGGCAGCGACGCGCCCGCGAGCGAGGCGCCGGTGGATGTGGGGCAGGCCGCCCCCATCGAGCGGGTGCCGCCCGAGTATCCGGCGCGGGCCCAGCGCCGCGGCCTCGAGGGGCATGTCGAGGTGGAGTTCGTGATCCGCGCCGACGGCAGCGTCGACCCCTCGAGCATCCGCGTGCTCTCCGCCCGGCCGCGCAATGTCTTCGACGCCGCCGCGCGCCAGGCCGTGTCCCGCTGGCGCTTCGAACCCGCGAAGCGGCTGCGTCGAGCCAGCCAGCGCCTGGAGTTCCGGCTGAGATAGCCGGCAGGAGAGGGTGCCCATGTCACGCTTTTATCTTTCTTTCCTGGCCGTTGTCGCCTGGCTGCTCGCCACCCCCCCGGCCTGGTCGGCGCCGGCCCTGCCGGGCGCCTTCATCGCCGACCTGGAGCGCCTTCAGGAGCGGCTGGAGGCGGGTGAGATCATGGCGGCCCGCGAGCGGGCCGTCGCCCAGGCCGAGCGTCTGGCCGGGGGTAACGCCGCCGATCGCTGGGCGCGTGCCCTCTACCTGCGGCTTGCCGCCAGCGCCGCGGTGCGCGCCGGTGACCCCGCACTCGGCGCCGATTACCTGCGCGCGGCCCGGGAGACGCGCGGCGTCGAGACGGCGCAGCGCGACACCTGGCAGCACGAGGAGGCGCGGCTGCGCCTGTCCGCCGGCGAGGCCCGCCGTGGGACCGCGCTGCTGGCCGACTGGCTGGAACGCCACGAGGGGGAGCCCCGGGATCGCTGGCGCCCGGCCCGTGCCCTGGCCGAGGCGCAAGCCTGGGAGGAGGCCGCCGACTGGGTGGAGCGCGCTCTGGCCATTACCCCCGAGCCGAGCCAGGCCCGGCGTGGCCTGGCCACGGCGGTGCTGCGACGGGCCGACCGAGAGGACGAGGCCCTGGCGGTGCTGGCCGACGACCTTGCTCAGAGCCGTGACCCCGAGCGCTGGCGGCAAGCCGCGGCCCTGGCCCAGCGTCTGGGCGGCGCCGAGCAGGCCGTGGCGATCTGGGAGGCCGGCTGGCGGCGTGGGGTGCTGGAAGATCAGGACGACCTGCGCCGCCTGATCGACCTGCACCTGGCCGGTGGCACCCCGGCGCGGGCTGCCGAGTACCTGGTCGAGTCGCTGGCGAGTGGCGAACTGGAGGACAGTGAGACGCACCGGCGTCTGCTGGCTCAGGCCTGGGAGGCGGCGCGCGACCGCGACCGGGCCCTGACTGCCTGGGAGGCCCTGGCCGAGCGCAGCAACGCCGGCCAGGACTGGCTGCGGCTCGGCCAGCTTGCCTACGCCTGGGGCCGCGAGGATCTGGCCAGGCGTGCCCTCGAACGAGCCCGGGGGCTTGGCGAGGGCGACGCAAGGCGCTGGCTCGAGGCCATGGCCGCGACAGCACCCTCATAGGGCATGGGCCTGGCGGAAGGGGACGTGACTACAGGGCCAGCTCCGTCCAGACAGGGGCATGGTCGGAGGGCTTCTCCATGCCGCGCAGGTCATAGTCGATGCCGGCTTCCGTCACCTTCTCGGCGAGCGGTGCGCTGACCAGGATATGGTCGATGCGCAGGCCGCGTCTGGGGTCGCGCTCGAAGCCGCGGGAGCGATAATCGAACCAGCTGAAGCAGTCAGCAACCTCCGGATAACGCACCCGGTAGCTGTCGGTCAGTCCCCAGGCCTTGATGCCGGCGAGCCATTCGCGCTCCACCGGCTGGAAGCTGGTCTTGCCTTCCCGCAGCCAGCGCTTGCGGTTGGCCTCGCCGATGCCGATATCGCTGTCCTCGGGGGAGATGTTGAAGTCACCCATCACGACCAGGCGGTCGTCGGGGTGGTGCTGGGTCTCCAGCAGGCGCTGGAGCTGAGCGTAGAAGCTGCGCTTGTGAGGAAACTTGACCGGGTGATCGATATTCTCGCCCTGGGGAAAGTAGCCGTTCCATACCGTCAGCGGGTCGCCAGCGTCCGGGCGCAGGCACACCCCGATCATGCGACGCTGGGCATCATCGCCGTCTTCGGGGAAGCCGTAATGGACCGCCTCCGGCTCGCCGCACTGGGTGGGGTCGACCATCAGCGCCACACCGTAGTGCCCCTTCTGGCCATGATGGAACACGTGGTAACCCAGTGCCTGCACCGCCGCCACGGGAAATTCGCTGTCCTGAACCTTGGTTTCCTGCAGGCCGATCACCGCCGGGCGGTGCGCCTCGCACAGGGCGGTGAGCTGATGCAGGCGGGCCCGGATGCCGTTGATGTTGAAGGAGACCAGGCGCATCCTCAATCGTCCTTGCGTTCGGAGGTGTCTCGGTCCGATGCCTCGGGATGGATCGCGATCGGCTGTCCCGACTCCTGGCGCGCCAGGCGGCGGGCCGCCTGCAGCTTGCGCTGCTGCCGCTTCTTCTGCGTGAAGCGGGTCGTCGAGGTCACCTGGTCGGGGTTCTCGTGGCGCCACTTCTTGAAATCCTTGCGCTTGCCGGTGCGAATCTGCACCTTGTCAGCCAGCGAGCGAGTCTTCTTGCGACGTGTCATGATGCAACTCCTTGCATGAATGGGCGCCATTCTACCAGCCGGGCCGGCTCTGCCGACAGCGGCGAGACGGCGGCAGGCGTCCGGGGCGCGCCCTCGCCGCCGGAGACTGGTACAATGCCGGTTTGCGTCATGCACCCCATCCACTGATACGGACAAGACAGCATAGCCTATGAGCGAGTCGGAACAGACCACAGCACCGGCCCAGAACCGCAAGCCCAAGCGTCGCCGGCGCAAGCCGCGCCGTCGTCAGTCGAACTGGGATCTGCGCCAGTTCCAGGTCCCTGTCGTGGCGGGCAAGTGGCGCTTCCATGACTTCGACTTGCCGCTGCCGTTGATGCGGGCCATCCATGCCCTCGGCTTCGAGTACTGCACGCCGATCCAGGCCGAGGCCCTGGCCCAGACCCTGCTGGGCGGTGATGTGGTGGGCAAGGCCCAGACCGGCACCGGCAAGACCGCGGCCTTCCTGATCTCGATCCTGGCCTACTTCCTCGAGGAAGAGACGCCCAACGGCCAGAAACCGGGGGCACCGCGAGCGCTGATCGTGGCCCCGACCCGCGAGCTGGCGCTGCAGATCGAGAAGGATGCCAAGGCCCTGGCCCGCTTCACGGACCTCAAGGTTGCCAGCGTGGTCGGCGGCATGGACTACCAGAAGCAGCGCGAGGCACTGGGGGGCAAGCTCGACATCCTGGTGGCCACGCCGGGCCGGCTGCTGGATTTCCACGAGAAGCGCGACGTCGACCTCACGCAGGTGGAGGTGCTGGTGCTGGACGAGGCGGACCGCATGCTCTCCATGGGCTTCATTCCCGACGTCAAGCGCATCATTCGCCACACGCCGAACAAGGAGCAGCGCCAGACCTTCCTGTTCTCGGCCACCTTCAGCCAGGACATCCTCAACCTGGCCAGCCAGTGGACCCATGAGCCCGCCCATGTGGAGATCGAGGTTACCGTCGACAACGCCGCCGATATCGACCAGCGCGTCTATCTGGTCGGCGACGAGGACAAGCAGCGCCTGCTGGTCAACCTGCTCAAGCAGGAGAGCTTCGACCGGGTGATGGTGTTCGGCAACCGCCGCGACCTGGTGCGCAGGCTGAACGAACTGCTCGAGAAGGCTGGCATCAAGGTGGCCATGCTCTCCGGCGACGTGCCCCAGAATCAGCGCATCGAGACCCTCGAGAAGTTCCGCGAGGGCCAGATCCAGGTGCTGGTCGCCACCGACGTGGCGGGGCGCGGCATTCATATCGAGGATGTCAGCCACGTCGTCAACTACACCCTGCCGGAAGACCCGGAGGACTATGTCCACCGCATCGGGCGCACCGGCCGCGCCGGCGCCAAGGGGGTATCGATCAGCTTCGTGGGGGAGGAGGATGCCTTCTCGCTGCCCGAGATCGAGCGCTACATCAACGACAAGCTGCCCTGCGAGCACCCGCCGGAAGGACTCCTGTAACGGCAGCTGTCAGCGATAAGCTGTAAGCCTTAAGTAAAGGGCTTGCAGCTTTAGCGAATTCGCCCATTCAGCCAGGTTAGGCTCAGCTGGAATGTTTTTCTCTTGCGGCTTATGGCTTAAGGCTTACAGCTTGGAAGCTTATGCTTGATGAGGCCCTGAAGGGCGAGATTCAGGAGGCCTATCGTCGGGTGCTGGAGGGCCTCGAACTCACGCCGCGCTACGGCCAGCGGCTGATGATTGCCGAGATCGCCCGCACCCTGGCGGGCATCGAGGCCGACGAGGCTGGCCAGCGCGTCAGCGACGAGCACGTCTGTGTGCTCGAGGCCGGCACGGGGACCGGCAAGACCCTGGCCTACCTGCTTGCCGCGCTGCCGGTGGCCAAGGCCCGCGGCAAGCGGCTGGTCATCGCCACTGCCACCGTGGCCCTCCAGGAGCAGGTACTCCATCAGGATCTGCCGGCGCTCAAGGCGCACAGCGGCCTTGACTTCGACTATGCCCTGGCCAAGGGACGGGGACGCTATGTCTGCGTGGCGCGCCTCGACCAGGCGCTGGACGGCGGCGAGGAGAACGCCACCCTGTCGCTCTTCGAGCAGTCCCTGGCCAGTGGCGGCGATGACTTCCAGGCGCTGGTCAGGGAATTGGGCGAGGCCTACGGCAACGGCCGCTGGGAGGGCGACCGCGACAGCTGGCCCGTGGCCATCGAGGACAACCACTGGCGCCGCCTTACCGTCGACCATCGCCAGTGCACCAATCGTCGCTGTGGCCACTTCGGCGCCTGCGCCTTCTTCCGTGCCCGCCGTCATCTCGAGAGCGCCGACGTCATCGTCGCCAACCACGACCTGGTGCTGGCCGACCTGGCGCTGGGGGGCGGGGTGGTGCTGCCGACCCCTGGGGACTGCATCCACATCTTCGACGAGGGGCATCACCTGCCCGACAAGGCCCTCCAGCACTTCACCTACCGCTTCGCCGTGGGCGGGGCGCTGCGCTGGCTCAAGTCCTTGAAGAGCTCGCTCAGCGAGCTCAACCAGGCGCTGGCCGTGCAGCCGACCCTGGCGCGGCTGCTGGCGGGGCTCCCGGAGGCGATCAATGCCCTGGAGCCCCGGCTCGGCGAGGTCTTCGCCCTCGGCCACCAGCTGGCGGGCCGCCCCCAGGGGCTGGCCGACGGCGAGGAGAGCCGTCATCACCGCCTGGAGATGGGGCGGGCCCCCGAGGCGCTGCGCGACCAGGCGGAGGGGCTGGTGGTGGTCTTTGCCGAGCTCTCCCGCACCCTGGAGAGCATGGCCGACATCCTGCGCGAGAGCCTCGACCCGGACAAGCACACCGGCCTGCCGCGTGAGCAGGCCGAGGCCTGGCTGCCGCTGGTGGCGCTGCTCCACGGGCGCGCCCTGGAGGCCCATGCCCTGTGGCTGGCCTTCGCCGAGACGGATCCCGAGGGCGAGCCGCCGCGCGCGCGCTGGCTGACGCTGGAGCGCTTCAACGGCGAGCCCGAGCTGACGTTCTCCGCGAGCCCGGTCTCGGCGGCCCATACCCTGGCGAAGAGCCTGTGGGGGACCACCTTCGGGGCCGTGGTGACCTCGGCGACGCTCACCGCCCTGGGGCGCTTCGAGCGGCTGCAGGAGCGTGCCGGGCTGGCCAGTCGCTATCGCTACCAGCGCCTTCCCAGTCCCTTCGACTACTCCCGGGCGGTGCTCAGCGTGCCTCGGGAGGCGGTCGACCCCGCCGACCGCGAGGGGCATGAGCGGGCCATCGTCGACTTCGTGGAGGCGCTGGGTGACCGGGAGGCGGTGCTGATGCTCTTCTCGTCACGGGCCCAGCTGCGCGGCGTCGAGAAGGCGCTCTCCCGGGGGCGGCGCGAACGGGTGCTGGCCCAGGATCGCCTGCCCAAGCGCGAGCTGATCACCCGCCACCGGGCGCGGGTGGACGCGGGGGAGGGCAGCATCATCTTCGGCCTGGCGAGCTTTGCGGAGGGAGTCGACCTGCCGGGTGACTATCTCACGCATGTGGTGATCACCCGGCTGCCCTTCTCGGTGCCTGACGACCCGGTGGGGGCAACGCTGGCCGAGTGGATCGAGAGCCGTGGCGGCAATGCCTTCATGCGCATCAGCGTGCCGGACGCGTCCATCAAGCTGGTGCAGGCCTGTGGCCGGCTGATCCGCAAGGAGGCGGATCACGGGCGTATCACCCTGCTCGACCGACGGGTGTTGACCCGTCGGTACGGCCGCGCCCTGCTCGATGCACTGCCGCCCTTCGTGCGCGAGATCGACGGCGTGCGCGACCCCTGAGGGTCAGGCGGACGGGTGCCGCTCGGCCAGGATCGGGGCAAGCTTCTCGTTCATCCGCTTGAAGGCGTCGACGGTGGTGTCCCAGTCAATGCAGGCGTCGGTGATCGAGACGCCATAGGCGAGGTCACCGGGGTCATCGGTCATTTTCTGATTGCCCCAGCCGATGTTGGATTCGACCATCAGGCCGATGATCGAGCGATTGCCGTCGAGGATCTGATGGGTGACATTGTCCAGCACCAGTGGCTGCAGGCCTGCATCCTTGTTGGAGTTGGCGTGGGAGCAGTCGATCATGATGTTGGGCTTGATGCCGGCCTTCCTGAGCTCCTGCTCGGCCAGTGCGACGCTGACGCTGTCGTAGTTGGGCTTGCCGTTACCGCCGCGCAGCACCACATGGCCGTAGGCGTTGCCGCGGGTGCGAATGATCGCCACCTGACCGGCCTGGTCGATGCCCAGGAAGTTATGGGGGTGAGACACCGACTGCAGGGCATTGATCGCCACATCCAGGCTGCCATCGGTGCCGTTCTTGAAGCCTACCGGGCAGGAGAGACCCGAGGACATCTCGCGGTGGGTCTGGGACTCGGTAGTCCGTGCACCGATGGCCGACCAGCTGATGCAGTCCTGCAGGTACTGGGGCGAGATCGGGTCCAGCGCTTCCGTGGCCAGTGGCAGGCCCATGCCGGCCAGTTCCACCAGGAGCGTACGGGCGATGTGCAGGCCCTCCTCGATCTCGAAGGAGCCATTGAGGTGTGGGTCGTTGATCAGCCCCTTCCAGCCCACGGTCGTCCGCGGCTTCTCGAAGTAGACGCGCATCACGATGTAGAGACTGTCCTTGACCTCGTCGGCCAGCCGACGCAGGCGGCGAGCGTAATCGAGGGCGGCATCCACGTCGTGGATGGAGCAGGGGCCCACCACCATCAGAAGGCGGGGGTCTCGACCGTCCAGGATGGCCTGGATCGTCTCGCGCCCCTCGATCACTGTGCGCTCCGCCGCCTCGGTAAGCGGGATTTCCTTCTTCAGTGTCTCGGGCGTGATCAGGACGTCCTGGGCGAGAACGTTGAGGTTGTTGACCTGCTGCTCTGACATTGTGCTTCCTGTATCGTGTCTGCGCGGATGGCGATGGCCAGTGACATCTACTATCGCGCGCGCGGGCGGTAAATTCAATCACTGCGGGAACCCCTCCGGGCCCGGAGGGTCCCATCGCCGGCATCGGGGCAAGTCGATCGGCTTGATGGACGTTCAAGAAACAGGAACACTTGTACCTCTCGTGATTCATGACCCTGACCATTCAGCGGCTCCAAGGCCCCAGGTTGACACTATGCTTGCAATCCCAGACCGTTCGCGGCCCGTCGTCGGGTCGCCAGTTGCGCCGCCTTGTTCGGGGAGGGCCTGAATGGGCACTCGGGAAACCGACCAGCAACTCGTCGAGCGCGCCCAGAAGGGGGATACCCGCGCCTTCGACCTGCTGGTAAAAAAGTACCAGCACAAGATCATCGGACTCATCGGACGCTACGTGCACGACCACGCCGAGGTCCAGGACGTGGCCCAGGAAGCGTTCATCAAGGCCTATCGGGCCCTTGGCAAGTTTCGTGCCGAAAGCGCCTTCTATACCTGGATGTACCGCATCGCCATCAATACCGCGAAGAATTACCTCGTCTCGAAGGGCCGTCGTCCGCCGGGCAGTGATCTGGACATCGTCGATGCCGAGATCGTTGATCACAGCGGACGACTGGCCGATGCCGAGACGCCCGAGGCCGCCATGGCCCGCGACCAGCTCGAGGCGGCCATCTTCGAGGCGATCGAGGCGCTGCCCGACGACCTGCGGACCGCGATTACCCTGCGCGAGCTCGACGGTCTCTCCTACGAGGATATCGCTGCCATCATGCAGTGTCCCGTGGGCACCGTCCGCTCGCGAATCTTTCGCGCCCGCGAGGCAGTCGATCAGCACATCAGGCCGCTCGTCACCACGGCTCGCAACCAGGATTTGCAACCTTTTTGACGATTCGCTGAACTGTCCGGGGTATGAGACGTCATATGCGGTGACCGGCCCGCAACGAGCGGGTATCAACATGCCGACATGGCCAGGGCGACACCTGCCGATGTCGGATTCAACAGGTTGTCAAAGGACCCCAGCCGGGTCGCCTTGTCGAGTGTGAGGGTGTGAAGAATGAGTCAGAATGCACGGGAATCGCTTTCTGCCCTGATGGATAACGAAGGGGATGAAATGGAGCTGCGTCGGGTGCTCAAGTCACTCGACGACTCCCCGGATTCTGCCGAGACCTGGCGCCGCTATCACCTGATGCGCAGCCTGATGCGACGGGAGCCGGAGGTCGATGTCGCCACTGACCTCTCGGCCGGCATCATGGCGCGCCTGAAGGATGAGCCTCTGCCCCAGGGAGCGCCCGTCGAGGCGGCCGGGCGACGCATGTCACTGGCGCGCGGCGCCGGTGTTGCCGCGGCGGTCACCCTGATGGTCATCAGCGGCGTGCAGTTCTACAGCGGCAACGTCGATTCGGGGCAGGCCCCTGCCGAGGTTGCCTCCCAGGATCAGCCGGTAAGCGAGGGGCAGGCGAGTCCCGCCTCTCTCGGTGGGTCGGAGCTGGCGGCATCGGGCCTCGACAGCCAGTCCTCCCCGCCGTCGTTGCCTCTTTTCCAGACGCCGACCGGTGACTCCCGAGGTGCGATGACGGTGGGCTCAGGTCTTGATGCGCCGCTTTTCCTGTCCCCCCGGCAGTCCGCCCGGGACGACCAGCAGCAGGCGAAGCTGCTGCAGTCCTATCTGGACCGTCATGCCGAGGGCTCCGCCTACCGCAGCGGTGACACCTGGATGCCGCTGTTGCGCGCCTCCGGCAGTGAGTCGCTGGGGCAGCACTGATGGATCAGGGGCGACTGGCCCGGAGGCTCGGCAGGATGCTGCTCGCGGCCCTGTTGACCCTCCCTGCCGGTGTTCTGGCGCAGACGGATGATGAGGCGTATCAGGACGAGCGCTTCGATTGCCGTGACCTGGCGACACGTGATACCCCCGAGACGGCGTTGGGTTGGCTCGAGCGCAGCTTCTGGGCCAATCATTGCTATGTGTTCCAGGCACGGGCCGTGCGAATCGGCAGTGACGGCGTGCGTTCCCTGGCACTCTCCCATGACGTTGTCGATGGCGTCGAGCGTGAGGTGGCCCGCTTCCTGGACGGTCCTCCGGTTGTCTTCGAGCGGCGCGGCCGTATCGGTCGGCTCAGCTGGGCCGAGAATGATGCTCCGGTACCGGCGTCGCCGGCGGGCATCGCCTCCCACCTCGATGACCTCTATCGCCTGCAGCTTAGTGGAGAGGAGCGACTGGCCAACCGCGCTACCGTGCGTCTTGATATCGAGCCCCTGGACGGCATGCGCTATGGCCACCGCTTCTGGCTCGATACCGCGACGGGACTTCCGCTCAAGCAGGTACTGCTCGATGAGCAGGGGCGAGTGGTGGAGACCTTCCAGATCACCGAGCTGCGTCAGCCCGAGCTGCATGAGGGGCCAGTCGGCCTTGACCGGCCCCGGGCTCGCCCCCAGGATCCCTGGTATCCGGCCTGGTTGCCCGAGGGCTTCATCTCCCAGCCGGTAGAGACACGCAGTGCGCGTCATGACGATGACATTCGACACCGTGTCTACAGCGACGGGCTTGCCACCCTCAGCCTGTTCGTTGAGCCGGTGGAGGGGCCGGATCAGCTTGCTCCGGGCATGCATCGCCTCGGCGTCTCCCATGCGGCGGTCCGTCATCGCGAACTCGGCGACCGGACCCGCCAGGTGGTGGTGATGGGGGAACTGCCACCGGGTGTCCTGCTCCGCGTGGCCGATTCCGTGGCGTGGCAGGACGGCACGCGGGAGGGGGTGCCCTGACCCCAGTCCCTGCAACCGTCCATGATTGATCCCGTTACCTACTCATTCCTTGTCGACGCAGGAGCCATTCATGAAGCGCATGACTCGACACCTCTCTCTCTGGATGTTGCTTGCCACGGCCCTGCTGGCGTGGCAGACGGCCCTGGCCGATGACCTGCCGGACTTCACCGAGCTGGTCGACAAGGCCGCGCCCGGCGTCGTTAACATTTCCACCTCGCGGACAGTGGAACGCCGGGCGTCACCCTTTCATGACTTCGGCGGTCAGGAGGTTCCCGAGATATTCCGTCACTTCTTCGGTGAACGCTTCGACGATCGTTTCCCTTCACCTCCTGGTGGAGGAGGGCAGGGGCGTAGCGAGGAGCGCCAGTCACTCGGCTCGGGATTCGTCATCGACGAGGCCGGCTACATCATGACCAATGCGCATGTGGTCGAGGGCGCCGACGAAGTCCTGGTTCGGCTCAACGACCGTCGCGAGCTGGAGGCCGAGGTGATCGGAGCCGATGCCAAGACGGATGTCGCCGTATTGAAGGTGGATGCCGAGGGGTTGCCGACACTTGACATGGGGGATTCCGACAACCTGCGTGTCGGTGAGTGGGTCGCTGCCATCGGTTCCCCCTTCGGCTTCGACCATTCGGTGACGGCCGGTATCGTCAGTGCCATCGACCGCACCCTGCCCCGGGACGCCTATGTGCCCTTCATCCAGACGGATGTGGCCATCAATCCGGGCAACTCCGGCGGTCCGCTCTTCAATCTGGACGGTGAGGTGGTCGGCATCAACTCCCAGATCTTCACCCGAAGCGGCGGCTTCATGGGGCTCTCCTTCGCGATTCCCATCAATGTCGCCCTGGACGTGGCGGACCAGCTGCGTGATGACGGTCGCGTCAGCCGCGGCTGGCTGGGGGTGATGATTCAGCCGGTGTCCCGCGACCTGGCAGAGTCCTTTGGCATGGACAATACCGAGGGCGCATTGATCGCCGACCTCGATCCCGAGGGGCCGGCCGCGCGCGGCGGACTCCGGGCCGGCGATGTCATCCTCGAGGTGAACGGCGAGGCGGTGGAGAGCTCCAGTACCTTGCCGCGGCTGGTCGGACGTGTCAGTCCGGGCAGCGAGGTGGCGTTGACCCTGCTGCGTGACGGCGAGCGTCGCGAGCTATCCGTTACCCTGGGCGACTGGCCCGACAGCCAGGACAGTGCAGCGAATGACCCGGGTGCCGAGCAGGCGCCGGCGCGGCTGGGTATCGCGCTGGCCCCGCTTGACGATGCCGAGCGGCGTGAACTCGGCATCGAGGGGGGCGTCCGGGTGCGCGAGGTGGATCCGCGTGGCACGGCCGCCCAGGCAGGCATCCGGGCCGGCGACATTCTGGTGAGCATCGACCATCGAGAGGTCGAGGGGCCCGACCAGCTGGCCGAGCTGGTCGCCGAGTTGCCGGATGACCGGGCGATTCCGGTGCGTCTCTATCGCGACGGTCGTTCGATCTTCGTGGCGCTTCGACTCTCGCGCGGCTGACGCTCACCGCGCCTTCAAGCGACTGCGATCGTGCAACCCGACGGTACTCGCCGTCGGGTTGCTGTATCTGGCCGGCGCATCCCGCTACAATGTGGCTCATTCCGATCAGAGCCCGCCAGCCGACTGCAACGCGATTCATCGTGTCGGCCGTGGCCCGACACCCACAAGGCAGAATCGACTCGATGTCCCAAGACGCAACCGCCGACCCTCTCAAGCACATCCGCAACTTCTCGATCATCGCCCACATCGACCATGGCAAGTCGACCCTGGCCGATCGCCTGATCCAGACCTGTGGGGGGCTGACCGAGCGCGAGCTCAAGGAGCAGGTGCTCGACTCCATGGACCTCGAGCGCGAGCGTGGCATCACCATCAAGGCCCAGTCGGTGACGCTGGACTACCATGCCCGGGACGGCAACATCTACCAGCTGAACTTCATCGACACCCCCGGACACGTCGACTTTTCCTACGAGGTATCGCGGTCGCTCTACGCCTGTGAGGGGGCGCTGCTGGTGGTCGATGCCGGTCAGGGCGTCGAGGCCCAGTCCGTGGCCAACTGCTATACCGCCATCGAGCAGGGCCTGGAAGTGCTGCCGGTGCTCAACAAGATGGACCTGCCCCAGGCCGACCCGGACAAGGTGTCCCACGAGATCGAGGAGATCATCGGGCTGGACGCGACCGACGCCTGTCAGGTCTCGGCCAAGAGCGGGCTGGGCATCGACGCGCTGCTCGAGCGACTGGTGCGTGACATTCCGCCGCCCAAGGGGGATCCCCAGGCGCCGCTGCAGGCACTGATCATCGACTCCTGGTTCGACAACTACCTGGGCGTGGTCTCGCTGGTCCGGATCTTCGACGGCACCCTGAAGAAGGGCGACAAGATTCGCATCACGTCCACCGGGCGCGACTGGCAGACCAGCGAGGTGGGGATCTTTACCCCGCTGCGCCGCCAGACCGGCATCCTGCGTGCCGGCGAGGTGGGGTTCATCGTGGCCGGCATCAAGGAGATCCATGGTGCCCCGGTGGGCGATACCATCACGCATACCCGAACGCCGGACGTCGCGCGACTGCCGGGGTTCCAGAAGGTCAAGCCGCAGGTCTACGCCGGGATGTTCCCGGTAAGCGCCGACGACTACGAGGACTTTCGCGACGCTCTCGAGAAGCTGGCACTCAACGATGCCTCGCTGGACTACGAGCCGGAGAATTCCGACGCCCTGGGCTTCGGCTTTCGAGTCGGTTTCCTCGGTACTCTGCACATGGAGATCGTCCAGGAGCGCCTCGAGCGCGAATACGACCTGGACCTGCTGACCACGGCCCCTACCGTGGTCTATGAGCTGCTGCTCAAGAATGACGACATCATCTATGTCGCCAACCCCTCCAAGCTACCCGACATGGCCGACGTCGAGGAGATGCGTGAGCCCATCGTGCGTGCCAGCATCCTGGTGCCTCAGGACTTCGTCGGCAATGTGATCACCGAGTGCGAGCAGCGCCGCGGCACCCAGCTCGACATGCAGTTCCTCGGCAGCCAGATCCAGCTCACCTACGAGCTGCCGATGAGCGAGGTGGTGATGGACTTCTTCGATCGCCTCAAGTCCATCTCCAAGGGCTATGCATCGCTGGAGTACAACTTCGAACGCTTCGAAGCGGCCAAGCTGGTACGCCTTGACGTCTTGATCAACAGCGACAAGGTTGATGCGCTGGCGGTGATCATCCACCGCGACCATGCCCAGAGCCGTGGCCGTCTGCTGGTCGAGAAGATGAAGGAGCTGATCCCGCGGCAGATGTTCGACGTGGCGATTCAAGCGGCGATCGGCGGCCAGGTGGTGGCACGCTCCACCGTCAAGGCGCTGCGCAAGAACGTCACCGCCAAGTGCTATGGCGGGGATGTCAGCCGCAAGAAGAAGCTGCTCGAGAAGCAGAAGGCGGGCAAGAAACGCATGAAGCAGGTAGGTCGAGTGGAGATTCCCCAGGACGCCTTCCTTGCCGTGCTCAGGGTCAACGACTAGGGACGGAAACTGCATGGACTTCTCTTTGATGCTGGTGGCGGCAGTCGCCGTCTCCGGGGTGATCTGGCTGCTCGATCTGCTCTGGTGGCGTCCCGCCCGCCGCCAGCGGCTGGCCACGGCCGAGGCCGGTACCACCGAGGGGCTCGGTGAGCGGGCCCGCGAAAAGGCTCTCAAGGAGCCGTGGCCGGTGGATTATGCGCGCTCCTTCTTCCCGGTGCTGCTGGTGGTGCTGGTGCTGCGCAGCTTCCTGGTCGAGCCCTTCCAGATTCCATCCGGTTCGATGCGCCCGACGCTCGAGGTCGGTGACTTCATCCTGGTCAACAAGTTTGCCTATGGCCTGCGCCTGCCGGTGGTCAATACCGAGATTGTCGAGCTCGGTGAGCCCGAGCGCGGTGATGTCATGGTATTTCGCTTTCCCGACGAGCCCTCCGTGAACTTCATCAAGCGAGTGGTGGGCTTGCCGGGCGACCGGATCCGCTACGAGGACAAGCAGCTCTTCGTCAACGGCGAAGCGGTGCCCAAGCGACTGCTCGAGACAGGGCCTGTTGCGGCCCCCAACGAGTTGCTGCTGGCCGAGGAGCTGGGCGAGCTGGAGCATCGTATCTATAATAATCCACGCGACCCTGGCCCCAGAGTGCGCGAGCTGGTGGTGCCCGAGGGGCACTTTTTCACCATGGGTGACAACCGTGATCATTCCAATGACAGTCGCTACTGGGGCTTCGTGCCGGAAGAGAATATCGTCGGGCGCGCCTTCGCCGTCTGGATGCACTGGGATGGCGGCCTGCCGAGCTTTACCAGCATGCGTTTGATCCACTAGGCCTTGCTCTCATGCCGCCTCGGGCCAGGCGGTGCGTGTGCACCGCCCGGCCCGCTGCTATAACACACCCACGTCTGCCATCGACTATTCAGGAGCTCCGTGAGCAACTCCCTTCATGCCTTCAGCCGCCGCATCGGCCATGCCTTCGCCGACCCGGGCCTGCTCGAGCTGGCCATGACCCATCGCAGCTACGGCGGCCAGAACAACGAACGTCTCGAGTTTCTCGGTGATTCCATCGTCAACTTCATCATCGCCGAGGCGCTCTTTCAGCGCTTTCCCCAGGCGCGGGAAGGGCAGCTGTCACGGCTGCGCGCGCGTCTGGTCAAGGGCCAGACGCTCGCTGAGCTGGCCCGGGAAATGGCCTTCGGTGAATGTCTGAGGCTCGGCTCCGGCGAGATGAAGAGCGGTGGACATCGTCGCGAATCGATCCTCGCCGATGCCGTCGAGGCCGTGCTCGGCGCGATCTACCTGGATGCCGGCATGGAAACCGCCCGGGCCCGAGTGCTCTCCTGGTATGCCGAGCGTCTGGAGGCCATCAGCCTCGACGATACGCAGAAGGATCCCAAGACCCGCCTGCAGGAGTTCCTGCAGTCACGCCAGGTGCCATTGCCGCGCTACGAGGTGACGTCGGTGGAGGGCGAAGCCCACGCCCAGACCTTTACCGTCGAGTGTCATATCGAGGTGCTCGAGAAGCACACCATCGGTGTCGGGTCCAGCCGACGCCATGCCGAACAGCAGGCCGCCGCTCAGGCGCTGACCCGCCTCGAACCGATCAAGTCCAACAGCACGGAGGGCCGCCCATGACGACGACCTGCGGTTTCGTCGCCATCGTCGGCCGTCCCAATGTCGGCAAGTCCACGCTGATGAACCGGATTCTCGGCCAGAAGGTCTCGATCACCTCACGGCGCCCCCAGACGACCCGTCACCAGGTCATGGGCATCAAGACCGAGGGAGAGGCCCAGTTCATCTATGTCGACACCCCCGGCATCCACATTCAGACCCGCGATCGCAACAAGGCGATCAACCGTTTCATGAACCAGGCTGCCGTGCAGGCCCTGCGGGATGTGGACTGCGTGGTCTTCATCATCGACCGGACCCGCTGGAGCGACGAGGATCAGGTGGTGCTGCAGCGCCTCGAACACGTCGAGGCGCCGGTGATCCTGGCCGTCAACAAGGTCGACCGCTTGCAGGACAAGGCCAGCCTGCTGCCCTGGCTGGAGCAGGTCGGCGCGCGTCGCGATTTCGCCGCCATCGTGCCGATCTCCGCCAAGCACGGGACCAACGTGCCTGAACTGGAGAGCGAGGTCGCCAGCCACCTTCCGGAAAGCGTTCACTTCTTCCCGGAGGACCAGGTTACCGACAAGAGCCAGCGCTTCCTGGCCGCCGAGCTGGTGCGCGAGAAGGTGATGCGCCAGCTCGGCGATGAGCTGCCCTACCAGATGACCGTGGAGATCGAGGAGTTCCGCGACGAGGGGCGCGTCGTGCATATCAGCGCGCTGATCCTTGTCGAGCGGGCCGGTCAGAAGAAGATCCTGATCGGCGAGAACGGCGAGCGCATCAAGAACATCGGTCGCGAGGCGCGTCTCGACATGGAGCGGGCACTGGACGCCAAGGTGATGCTCAACCTCTGGGTCAAGGTCAAGCGTGGCTGGTCCGATGACGAAAGGGCGCTGAAGAGCCTGGGCTACGATCTGGACTGATGGGTAAGCGCCACGCTACAAGCGCCGGGCAGCCAAGAAAGGAGCCGCCAGGAGCGGCGAACGCCTTGTCCCTTGCGACTGGGATCTAACCCTTCGCTTGGCCGCTTGGCCGCTTGGCCGCTTGCCAAAGGATCGATCATGCAACCTCAACCCGCGTACCTGCTGCACAAGCGACCCTACCGCGAGACCAGCGCCCTGGTGGAGCTGCTCACGCTGGCGCATGGCAGGGTGAGGGCGGTGGCCCAGGGGGTTCAGCGCCCCGGTAGCCGGTCACGAGGCAGGCTGCAGCCCTTCGCGCCGCTGCATGTCACCTGGGTCGGCGAGGGCGAGCTAAAGCGCCTGCGCCTGATGGAGGGACGAGGCAGCGCGGCCCTGCTCGCCGGTGAGGGCCTGCTCTGTGGCCTCTATGCCAACGAACTGCTCACGCGGGTGCTGCCGGTGGAGCTGCCGGTCCCCGATGTCTTTGCCTTCTACACCGCCTTGCTCGAGGTTTTGCCGCGCCCCGAGGGGCGTGCCGGGTCGCTGCGTCGGCTCGAGGTGGCGGCGCTCGAGGCGCTGGATGCCTGGCCGCGCTTCAGCGATCCCGAGGGGGGAGAGCTTGACCCCCAGCGTCGCTATGTCCTCGATCCGGCCTCACGGGCCTTCGTGGCCGGCGAGGGCGGTATCGACGGGCGCACCCTGCGTCTGCTGGCCCGCGGCGACTGGGCCGAACCCGGGCTGGCCGGCCCCGCCAAGGCAGTCACGCGGGCGGCGCTGGCCCCGCTGCTCGGCAGTCGTCCGCTACGCTCCCGCGAGCTGATGCGTGAACTCGCCGAAAAACGGCGAAGCGGGCTGCGCCCGAAAGCCTGAAGCTTGAAGCTTGAAGAAAAAAACCCACCCCCTTCCGTAGGGGGTACCATGCTGGCTTCCAGCTTCCAGCTTCCAGCTTCCAGCTTCCAGCTTTACCCTTGTCCCTTGATCCCTCGACCCTTGGAGACCTGAGATGCATCCCCCCCGTATCCTGCTCGGCGTCAATATCGACCATGTCGCCACCCTGCGCCAGGCTCGTGGCACCCGTTACCCGGACCCGGTCCAGGCGGCCCTGCTCGCCGAGGAGGCCGGCGCCGATGGCATTACCGTGCACCTGCGCGAGGACCGTCGCCACATCCAGGAGCGTGACGTTCGCCTGCTGGCCGAGGTGCTCAATACCCGCATGAACCTGGAGATGGCGGTCACCGAGGAGATGATCGCCCTGGCCGAGGAGGTGCGCCCGGCGCATGTCTGCCTGGTGCCCGAGAAGCGCGAGGAGCTGACCACCGAGGGCGGGCTCGACGTGGCAGGGGGCTTCGAGGCCATCGCCCCGGCCTGTCGCCGGCTCGCCACGGCCGGTTGCGAGGTGTCGCTGTTTATCGACCCAGTTCCCGATCAGGTGGAGGCGGCCGCCCGTGCCGGTGCGCCGGTGGTCGAGCTGCATACCGGCGCCTATGCCGAGGTCACGGGCGAGGTCGCCCGCCGCGAGCATGCTCGACTCGCGGCCGCCGCCGAGATGGCCCATGAGCTGGGGCTCACCGTGAACGCCGGCCACGGGCTCAACTACCACAACGTCGAAGCGATCGCCGCGCTGCCCGGGCTCCACGAGCTCAACATCGGACATGCGATCATTGCCCGGGCGCTCTTCGTCGGCCTCAAGGAGGCCGTGGCGGAGATGAAGCGGCTGGCCATCGCCGGTCAGGAGGCGGGCTTCGTGGCCTCGCTCGAGGCGCATGACCACGAGCATGACGCGGCGGCCGACGACTGACGATGATCATCGGGATCGGTACCGACGTCGCCCGGGTGGCCCGGTTCGAGCGGGCCATGGTGCGTCACGGTGAACGCTTCGCGCGGCGACTGCTCGGTGAGCAGGAGCATGAACGTTTCCGCGGCCATGCCCTGCCTGCGGCCTTTCTGGCCAAGCGATTCGCCGCCAAGGAAGCCTTCGTCAAGGCGCTGGGCACTGGCTTGCGCCGAGGCATGCACTGGACGGAGATCCAGGTGGTCAACGATGCCCTGGGGCGCCCGTCACTGGTCCTCTCCGGCAAGGCCCATGAGCTGGCCGATGCTGCCGGGGTGCGGTCGGTTCATCTGTCGCTCTCCGACGAGGAGGCATTGGCCGTGGCCTTCGTCGTGCTCGAAGGTTGAGCCGCCTGCCAGGCGCGCAGTTCGTTCATGGCGGCATACAGGTCGGGCAGCAGTGGCACCACCGCGGCACCTCCCCGCGAGCGCAGTCGGGTCTCCAGGGTCTCTGCCAGCAGCCCCAGCCGAGGCGTGCCGCAATAGCGACAGGCGCCATTGAGCGCATGCAGGGCGTCGAGCAGGGCCACGTCGTCGTCGCGTTCGACGGCATCGCGAATGGTCCGTTCACTCTCCTCCAGGGAGTCGGCGAGTTTCTCCAGCAGCTCCCGGGCGAGGGCTTCGCGTCCCCCCGTCAGGCGGGTGCCCAGCTCCAGGTCGACCACTGCCAGCTCCCTGTCGTCCTCGCCCGGTCGCTCTTCCCGCGGCAAGGGCTGGCTCGGCTCAGGCGGCGGCGCTGCGATGCCCAGATACTTCGCCAGCAGCCTGGTCAGGCGTTGAGGCTTCAGCGGCTTGATCAGCACATCGTCGAGTCCGCTTTCGCGCAGTTCCCGGTGCTGCTCGTCCTGGACATGGGCGGTGACGGCGATGATCGGCACCCGCTGCCAGGCGCCGCCGAGACGCCGCAGTGCTCTTGTCGTCTCCACGCCGTCCATGCCGGCCATGCGGATGTCCATCAACACCAGCTCGACCTCCCGCTCCTGCGCCAGCGCCAGGGCTTCCTCCCCGCTTGCCGCCTGGGTCACCGTGAGGCCGAACCCGGCCAGCAGTTCGTTCAGCAGCAGTCGGTTGGACTCGGAATCATCGACGACCATAAGCCGTGCCGATGGCGCTGCCTGCTGGCGTCGGACAGGCGCCGGCAGGGCCGGCGGTGTCTCTGACAATTGACGGGTCACCGCTTCGGCCAGGGCCGATCGGGAGACCGGCTTGCCAAGGACTTCGCCGCCATGTGGCAGCGGCAGGGCAGGGAGGTCGGGGGGACTGGCATTGACCAGCAGCAGAGCGGGGCAGCCCAGCTGATCCAGCCGGCGCCGCCAATCCGCCAGGTGTGCGTCGTCCAGGTCCTCGCTGCCCAGTCCCGCCACGACCAGCGCAGGGGAGGTCCCGGTCCTGCCGGGCGCCTGGTCGCGCGCGCGGCCCCCCCAACGGCTGACCAGGTGCTTCAGGGCGTGACGCGTGGGCGGGTGAGACTCCTCGACAAGGATGGTCTCTCCTGCAAGGCTGAGCTCCGGAGGACGCTCACGCTGCCCACTGCTCGCCAGCGGCAGGGTGAAGGAGAAGGTCGAGCCCTGGCCGGGCGCACTCTCGACGTGGATCTCACCTCCCATCCGCTCGACCAGCTGTCGGCTGATGGCCAGCCCCAGCCCGGTGCCGCCAAACTCTCTGGGGTGGCTGATGTCGGCCTGATGGAAGGCCTGGAACAGGCCTCGGCGGGCCTTGTCGGTCAGGCCCATGCCGGTGTCGCTGACGCTGATGCGCAGGACCACCCGGTCGGCCTCGGCCTGCTCGAGCATGACGCGCACGATTACCTCTCCCTGGTCGGTGAACTTGAGGGCGTTGTTGACCAGGTTGGTGAGCACCTGGCGGACCCGTAGCGGGTCCCCCTTCAGATCGGCCGGTACGTCATCGTAGACCAGGCCGAGCAACTGCAGATCCTTCTGCTGGGCCAGGGGAGCCTGCAGGCCAAGTACCTCGTCAACCAGGTTGACCATGTCGAGCGGAAGCGTCTCGAGCGACACCCGGCCGGCCTCCAGCTTGGAGAAGTCCAGGATGTCGTTGACCAGCATCAGCAGGTTGTCGCAGGCGCGCTGCACATGCTCCAGCCATTCACGCTGTCGCGCGTCGAGCCGCGAGCGCCCCAGCAGCTGACAGAAGCCGATGATGCCGTTGAGGGGGGTGCGGATCTCGTGACTCATGTTGGCCATGAATTCCGACTTGACGCGGTTGGCCTCAAGCGCTCGGCGGTGGGCGAGATCCAGTTCGATGTTCTGTACCTCGATGGTCTCCATGGACTCCTGGAGTTCGCCGGTAGCCTGCTCGATCTGGGTCTGCATCTCTTCCCGCGATGACGCCATGTGATCGGCCAGGGCATTGACACGCTGGATCAGCGCGGCCAGCTCCGGGGTGGTGGCCAGCCGGTCGGGAACCACTCCGAGTGCCAGGTGATCGAGGGCGCGGTCGGCGTCCTCGAGCGGCTGGCTCAGCCGTCGCACGGTGGCATACGCCGCCAGGAACAACAGCAGGCCGGCAAGCATCAGCGCCAGGCCAGCGACCGCCAGATGGCGATAGTGGCTAAGCAACAGCGGTGTGGTGTCGACGTCCAGTACCAGCTCGATGGAGTCCGATGTGGAGCGCGGAAGGGCTACCTGCAGCAGCCAGCGGCGGTCGCGTTCCAGCAGGCGTGAAGTGTCGGGGTCGGTCGGCGCCGGAAGGTCGCGAACCCTGCCGCGCTCCAGCAGGGGGCTACCCTGTCTGTCCCGCAGGATCAATCCCTGGACATGGGGCAGCCGCAGCAGGCCGTCAGCCAGGCGTGACAACGCCCGTTCGTCCTCCCGTGCCACGGCCTCGGCCAGGGCGGGGGCAGTCAGCCTGGCGCCGCGGGTCAGTTCATCGCGAAGTGCCGTGTGGCGCTGGTGGTCCTCGAGTCCCAGGAATGCGCCGGCCAGCAGGGTCAGCAGCAGCAGGGGGAGGCCGAGGATCATCAGCATCAGTCGTGTCTTGAGCGACATCGGCGGACTCGTCTGGGGGGAATCGGTGTCCAGTATGCCACAGGGGAGGGAGATGCCTGTCCAGTGTGCAGCCGCAGGGATATAATGCGGTAAAGGCGTTTCGATCAGGAAGGTTACATGCATTTCCCCACCCTAGAGGAGACCGTCGGCCATACGCCGCTGGTTCGACTCAAGCGCATCACCGCCGGAACCGGCAACACCCTGCTGGCCAAGCTGGAGGGCAACAACCCCGCAGGCTCGGTCAAGGATCGCCCGGCCCTCTCCATGGTCCGGCAGGCCGAGGCCCGCGGCGAGATCGCCCCCGGCGACACCCTGGTCGAGGCGACCTCCGGCAACACCGGGATCGCGCTGGCCATGGCGGCCGCCATCATGGGCTATCGCATGGTGCTGATCATGCCGGAAAGCGCCTCCGCCGAGCGCAAGCAGGCCATGGCCGCCTACGGTGCCGAGCTGATCGAGGTCAGCAAGACGGGGGGCATGGAAGAGGCCCGTGATGTGGCCGAAGCGATGATTGCCCGTGGCGACGGCAAGCCGCTGAACCAGTTTGCCAACCCGGACAATCCCCTGGCACATTACCGCACGACTGGCCCGGAGCTCTGGGAGCAGACCGGCGGTACCATCACCCACTTCATCAGCTCCATGGGCACCACCGGCACCATCATGGGGGTATCGCGCTACCTCAAGGAGTGCAAGCCCGAGGTGCAGATCATCGGCCTGCAGCCCGAGGACGGCGCCAGCATCGCGGGGATCCGTCGCTGGCCCCCGGAATACCTGCCGAGCATCTTCGACGCCCGCCGCGTCGATCGAGTGCTGGACATCGGCCAGCAGGAAGCCGAGGAGCACATGCGTCGTCTGGCCCGGGAGGAGGGTATCCTCTCCGGAGTCTCATCCGGCGGGGCGCTGGCCGGCGCACTGCGTATCGCGGCCGAGATCGAGAATGCAGTGATCGTCTTTATCGTCTGCGACCGTGGTGACCGCTACCTCTCCACGGGCCTGTTCGCCCCGGAGCGCTGAGGATGGCCTTGCTGGGCAAGCGTCGCCCCGGGCGCGCCTCGTCAGGGGGGACGGGGCTCGAGGGTCGTCAGACAGAGCACCGCGACGCCACCGGGGAGCAGGATACCCTAGAGATACGGGGACTGGCCCATGACGGGCGCGGGGTGGCGCGCTCCGTCCGCGGCAAGACAGTGTTTGTCGAGGGTGCACTGCCGGGCGAACAGGTCAGGGTTGCCGTCCATCGAAGCCGCAAGCGCTTCGACGAGGCGCATGTCCGGGAACTCGTGCAGGTGTCGGCCGAGCGTGTCGAGCCACCCTGTGCGTACTTCGGGCGCTGCGGTGGCTGTGACCTTCAGCATCTTGCACTGCCGGCGCAGCGTCGCCACAAGCAGGCCGTGCTGGAGGAGCTGCTGGGACGTCAGGGCATTACCCTCGACACGTCACCCGCGCTGCTCGTTGGAGCGGGCAAGGCCTACCGTCGTCGTGCTCGCCTGGGCGTCAAGGTGGACGCCGAGGGGGGCGTTCACCTGGGCTTTCGCGCGCGACACACGCACCGCCTGGTCGACATCGATGCCTGCACCGTACTGGTGCCGGCCCTGGACGCTCTACTGATGCCACTGCACCAACTGCTGGCAGACCTCGAGGCACCACGCCAGGTAGGGCACCTCGAGCTGCTCGAGAGCGACCAGGGCGTCGTGGTGGTCGTGCGCCAGCTGCGTGACCACGCCTCGGATGCTCGGCGCTGGCAGGCCTTTGCGCGCGCTCACGGCGTTCACCTGGCCCGCCGGCTGGGACGCGACTCGGTCGAGCTCGACTGGCTGACTCCCGAGCCGGCGCTCAGCTGCCGGGTGCCGGGGCCTGACGGCGAACTTACCCTGGGCGTCGCCCCCGGGGACTTCCTGCAGGCCAATGCCGACGTCAACGACCTGATGGTGAGCACGGCGCTGTCCTGGCTGGCGCCGCTGGAAGCCGGCGAGCGCGTACTGGACCTGTTCGCCGGGGTGGGCAATTTCAGCCTGCCGCTGGCCGCTGCCGGTGCTCAGGTGACGGCTGCAGAGGGCAATCCCGCCATGGTTGCGCGACTCGACGCGACGTCGCGTGCCAATGCATCACGGCAGCGGCCGTCGGTGGTCGCGCAGCAGGTGGATCTCAACGATGCCGTGGCCGTGACGCGTCTGCTGACGGAAGTCGTCCCGGGAGCCGTGGTGCTGGACCCGCCGCGCGAGGGGGCCGAGGCGGTGAGCCGGGCGCTGGTGGAACATCCGGTGTCGCGCCTGCTCTATATCGCCTGCGATCCGGCCACCCTCGCCCGGGATGCGGCACACCTTGTGCATGGTGGCTATCGCCTCCGGCGATCAGCCGTGGCCGACATGTTCGTGCATACCTCACACCTGGAATCCATGCTGCTGTTCGAGTATCCCGGCTCGTTGCAGCAGGCCCGAGGAGCGTCAAGCGATGGTTAAAGTGCGTGAAGAGCAGCCCCTGTCCCGGGACGGGAAGGTCGACATCGACCAGTGGCTGACACGCCTGCAGGACGACGTCAAGCTGCGCGACGTCGACGAGATGCGTCGTAGCTGTGCGCTGGCCCAGCAGCTGGAGCTGGCGTCGGACCGCCCGCACAAGGCCTGGCTCAAGGATGGCTCGAGTTTTCGCATGGGCCTGGAAATGGCCGATATCCTGGGCGAGCTCAAGCTCGACCAGCCGGCGCTGGAGGCGGCGGTGCTCTACCGCGCCGTCCGCGAGCAGCTGCTCGGCCTCAAGGAGGTCGAAAAACGCTTCGGTCGCGAGGTCGCCGGTCTCATCGACGGCGTGCTGCAGATGGCCGCCATCAGCACCTATGAGGTGCCCAGCCAGGGTCTGAGCCAGCACGACCAGCAGGACAACCTGCGCAAGATGCTGGTCAACCTCATCGACGATGTTCGCGTTGCCCTGATCAAGATCGCCGAGCGCACCTGCGCCCTGCGGCAGGTGCGCGATGCCCCGCGCGAGAAGCGCCTGCAGGTGGCTCGTGAGGTCTTCGACATCTACGCGCCCCTGGCACACCGCCTGGGCATCGGCCAGCTCAAGTGGGAACTGGAGGATCTCTCCTTCCGCTACCTGCACGAGGATGAGTACAAGGCCATCGCTCGCCAGCTCGCCGAGAAGCGCCTGGACCGCGACCGTTACATCAGCGAAGTGGTCGGGACCCTCAAGTCGCTGATGTCGGCCCAGGGCATCAGTCGCTACCAGGTCGACGGGCGTGCCAAGCACATCTATTCGATCTGGCGGAAGATGAAGCGCAAGCGCATCGACTTCTCCCAGGTCCACGACATCCGGGCGGTGCGTATCCTGGTGCCCGAGGTGGCCGACTGCTATACGGTGCTGGGCATCGTTCACTCCCGCTGGCATCACGTCCCCAACGAGTTCGATGACTACATCGCCAACCCCAAGAAGAACGGCTACCAGTCGCTGCACACGGCGGTACTCGGCCCCGAGAACAAGGTGCTCGAGATCCAGATCCGCACCTTCGCCATGCATGAGGAAGCCGAGCTCGGGGTCTGTGCCCACTGGCGCTACAAGGGGCATGACACCAGCGCACGCAGCGCGAGCTACGAGGAAAAGATCGCCTGGCTGCGCCAGGTGCTGGAGTGGCACGAGGAGGTGGGCGACTTCGGCGACCTGCGCGAAGGCTTGACCAGCGACGTGGCCCCGGACCGCATCTATGTCTTCACCCCGGACGGCCATGTGATCGACCTGCCTCGGGTTGCCACGCCGATCGACTTTGCCTACCGGGTACACACCGAGGTCGGTCATCGCTGCCGGGGGGCCAAGGTCAACGGCCGCATCGTGCCGCTCACCTATCGACTCAAGACCGGCGAGCAGGTCGAGATCCTGACGGCCAGCAAGGGCGGGCCGAGCCGCGACTGGCTCAATCCCAGCCTGGGCTATGTGCGCACCTCCCGGGCACGGGCCAAGATCCAGGCCTGGTTCAAGCTGCAGGCCCGCGACCGCAACCTCGAGGAGGGCCGGGCACTCTTCGAGCGCGAGATGAAGCGCCTCGATGTGGAGGACATGGACCTGACTCGCCTGGCCAACAAGGTCAACTATCCGACCCCCGACGACATGTACGCGGCCCTGGGGGCGGGTGACCTGCGAATCGGTCAGGTACTCCACCAGGCCCAGCAGCTGTTCGGCGAGAGTGATGACCAGGAACAGCTCGACCGTCTGCTGGCCAAGCCCCGCAAGGCGCCGACCAGGGGGGGCGGCAGCGACATCACCGTGCTCGGGGTGGGCAACCTCAAGACCAGCATGGCCAACTGCTGCCATCCGGTGCCCGGCGACCCCATCGTCGGCTTCATCACCCAGGGGCGCGGCGTCACCGTCCATCGCCAGGACTGTCCGAATATCCTGCAGCTGCGCCTGGATGAACCTCAGCGCATCATCGAGGTGGAGTGGGGCGAACGTGCCCGCACCCAGTACCCGGTGGACATCGAGATCGAGGCCTGGGACCGTTCGGGACTGTTGCGTGACGTCACCGGCGTGCTCAGCAACGACCGTGTCAATGTGCTCTCGGTGAACACCCTCACCGATACCGAGGATGGCATTGCCCGCCTCTCCATCACCGTCGAGGTCGATGGCCTCGAGACCCTGGGGCGCCTGTTCTCGCGTATCCAGCAACTGCCCAACGTCATCGAGGTACGTCGGCTGCGCAGCGGTGGCGGACAAGGCAGGTCGGGCAAGCGCAGGAGGATGACATGAGCCAGTCCCGCTATGACATCGACGACCTGCTCGAGCTGATGGCCGTGCTGCGCGACCCCGAGCAGGGGTGTCCCTGGGACGTGGCACAGGACTGGGACACCATCGTGCCCCACACCCTGGAGGAGGCCTACGAAGTGGCCGACGCCATCGAACGGCGGGCCTGGGACGAGCTGCCCGGCGAGCTCGGCGACCTGCTCTTCCAGGTGGTCTACTACAGCCAGTTCGGGGCCGAGGAAGGGCGCTTCGACTTCCATGCGGTGGTGCACGTCCTCACCGCCAAGATGCTGCACCGCCATCCCCATGTCTTTCCCGAGGGGACCCTGGCCTCGCGTCGTCCCCCGGGCGTCAGCGCCGAGGCGATCGAGAGCCAGCAGGTCCACTCCCGCTGGGAGGCGCTGAAGGCCGAGGAACGCCAGGCGCGCCGCCCTGGTGGCCGCCCCGGCGTCGCCGAAGCGTCGGTGCTGGACGATGTTCCCCGCACCCTGCCGGCGCTCTCCCGGGCGGCCAAGCTCTCCAGGCGCGCGGCCCGGGTCGGTTTCGACTGGCCCGATGTCCGCGGCGTGCTGGACAAGATCCGCGAGGAGCTCGACGAGGTGGAGGAGGCGCTGGCCGCGGGAGACCATGACCATGCAAGCGAGGAAGTCGGCGACCTGCTCTTCGCGGTGACCAACCTGGCGCGTACGCTCAAGGTCGACCCCGAGCAGTGCCTGCGTGCCACCAACGCCAAGTTCGAGCGACGCTTCCGCCACGTGGAGTCGGCCCTGGTCGCCGCTGACGTGCCGTTGCAGGAAGCCGGGCTGGAGGCCATGGAGCACCACTGGCAGGCTGCCAAGCATCGCGACGCCCACGTTCAGGAACCGCCGCAAGGAGAGTCCCGGCATGAGCCATGACCTGCATGAATCGCTGCGCGACAATGTCCGTATACTGGGCGACAGCCTGGGCCGCACCATCGCCGATGACCTCGGGCCGAGCTTTGTCGACCGCATCGAGACCATCCGCCGCCTCGCCAAGCAGGGCCGCCAGGGCGAGGAGGGCAGTCAGCGCGCGCTGATCGAGTATCTGCGCAAGCTGCCGGACCGTGACCTTCTGCCGGTGACCCGTGCCTTCAACCAGTTCCTCAACCTGGCCAACATCGCCGAGCAGCACTATCGCGCTCGCTTCCGGCGGGTCGAGGACTACAAGCCCGGGGCCCAGCCGGTACTTTCCGAACTGCTCGAGCGAGCCCGGGGAGCCGGTCATTCGCCGCGTCAACTGGTCGAGACCCTGGCAGGCATGCGCGTGGAACTGGTACTGACCGCACACCCCACCGAGGTCATTCGCCGTACCCTGATCCAGAAGTACGACGCCATCGACGACTGTCTCACGGCCATCGAGTCCTCCGATGACTATCCGGAGCGCGGAGTGCGTGCCCAGGGCCGCCTGGAAGAGCTGATCAGCCAGGCGTGGCATACCGACGAGATTCGCCACGAGCGACCGACCCCCGTGGACGAGGCCAAGTGGGGCTTTGCGGTGATCGAGAACTCCCTGTGGCAGGCGGTGCCCGACTTCCATCGTGACCTGGATAACCTGTTGCTGGAGACCGCCGGCGAACGGCTTCCGCTGGATGCCGCGCCGCTGCGCTTCGCCTCCTGGATGGGCGGAGATCGCGATGGCAATCCCAATGTCACGGCGAAGGTGACACGGGAGGTGCTGCTGCTGGGGCGCTGGATGGCGGCGGATCTCTACCTGCGCGACCTGGAGCAGCTCAAGGCCGAGCTCTCGATGTGGAAGGCCAACAGCGCGCTCAAGGCCGAGGTGGGCGACGTGGCCGAGCCCTACCGCGAGCTGATCAAGCGCCTCCTGGCACGGGTCGAGGCGACCCGCGACTGGGCCAAGGCCGAGCTCGACGGGAGCGGCTACGAGGACGGTCCCATCATCGAGACCCGCGATCAGCTCTATGCGCCCCTGTTGTCCTGCTATCGCTCGCTGTGTGACGTGGGGCTCGACACCATCGCCAACGGCGTGCTGCTGGACACGCTGCGCCGTGTGGCGGTGTTCGGGGTGACCCTGACCAAGCTCGACCTGCGTCAGGAAGCCAGTCGCCATGCTCAGGTGATGGAGGAGCTCACTGATGGACTGGGGCTTGGCCACTACCGGGACTGGGACGAGTCGCAGCGCCAGGAGTTCCTGCTCAGCGAGCTCTCCTCGCGGCGCCCGCTGATCCCGCGACGCTGGGAGTGCTCCGCCGAGTCCCGGGAGGTCATCGAGACCTTCCGGGTCATCGCCTCCGAGCATCGAGAAGCGCTGGGAACCTACATCATCTCCATGGCCGCCCGACCCTCCGATGTGCTGGCGGTCGCCCTGCTGATGAAGGAAGTGGGCGGCACGGTCAGCCTGCCCATCGCGCCGCTGTTCGAGACCCTCGCTGATCTCGACCGGGCCGGCGATGTCATCGATCACCTCCTGGCGCTGCCGGGCTATCGCGCCCTGGCCGGCGATAGCCAGGAGGTGATGATCGGCTATTCCGACTCTGCCAAGGATGCCGGCCAGCTGGCCGCGGCCTGGGCCCAGTATCGAGCCCAGGAGACGCTGGTGGAGGTCTGTGACCGACACGCGGTCGATCTCACGCTCTTTCACGGCCGCGGCGGCACCGTGGGCCGGGGAGGTGGCCCTGCCCATGCGGCCATCCTCTCCCAGCCGCCGGGCTCGGTGAATGGCAGCCTGCGGGTGACCGAGCAGGGCGAGATGATCCGCTTCAAGTTCGGCCAGCCGGAAATCGCCCTGCGCTCCATGGAGATCTATGCCTGCGCGGTCCTCGAGGCGAGTCTGCTGCCGCCGCCGGCGCCCAGGCCGGAATGGCGCGAGGAAATGGATCGCCTGGCCGCAGTGGCGCATGACGCCTATGTGGGGGTGGTGCGCGAGGATCCCGATTTCGTCCCCTACTTTCGCTCGGTGACGCCGGAGGGGGCGCTCGGGCGCCTGCCGCTGGGCTCGCGCCCCACCAAGCGTCGTCAGGATGGAGGGGTCGAGACCCTGAGGGCGATCCCCTGGATCTTCGCCTGGACGCAGATCCGCCTGATGCTCCCCGCCTGGCTGGGCAGCGGCGAGGCCTTCAATCAGCGGCTGGAGGAGGCGGGCGGCCTGGAGGTGCTTCGCGAGATGCGCGACCAGTGGCCCTTCTTCGGTACCTATCTGGACATGCTGGAGATGCTGCTGGCCAAGGCCGACGTGGGGATTGCCGCCTATTACGAGCATCGGCTGGTTGATGAGCCATCCCTCAAGGCGCTCGGGGAGCGGCTGCGCATGCGCTTCGGCCGGTTGCACGAGGCACTGCTGCAGGTGCTCGACCAGCAGGAGCTGCTGGAGAAGACGCCGCTGATCCGTCAGGCCATCGAGGTGCGCAATCCCTACATCGATCCGCTGCACGGCCTCCAGGCCGAGTTGCTGCAGCGTAACCGCGATGCCGATGGGGCGATTGGTGCGGATCTCTCCCGTGCATTGATGGTAACCATGGCGGGGATTGCCGCCGGGCTGCGCAATACTGGATAGCCCGGCTACGCCGGGAGCGGGAAGCTATAAGCTGGAAGCCTTGAGAAAAACCCTTGCCACTGCGCAGCTCGGTGGCAAGATTCCGGCTTACGGCTTACGGCTTACGGCTTACGGCTTACGGCTTACGGCTTACGGCTTTAGAAGGGAAAGTGCACCGAAGCGGTTGTCATGTTGAGGTGGCTCATGGCCGGCGCATCGATCTTCTCGAACTCCAGCCGACTGACCAGTCGACGCAGCTGCAGTCGGGCGCCGAAGCCCTGAACCCTTGCCGTGCCGCCGCCGTTGCGAAGCTGGTCTCTGCCACCCACGGGATCCCCCTGCCACTCCGCCAGGCCCGACTTGGCGTAGAGGCCGAGCGGCCCGAGGCGCACCCCGGCCAGCAGGCTACCGCCCAGGCTGGTGGTGTCGAGAAGCTGCTGACGGTTGGCGAGGGATACCGGCACATCCTCACTTTCGCGATAGCTGACTTCTGCACCGAGGTCGAGGCGGGGCAGGAGCTGGGGGGAGAAGCCGGCAGTGAGGCGGAAACCCGATGTATAGCCGTCCGGCGTCTCGACATCCCTGCCCTGAACGGACATGCCGTTGTCGAGGTACATCAGCTCCTCGGCCATGCCACCGTAGGCTGGCATGGGCGAGTCGGCCTGCGAGGAGTGTGCTCCCAGCGTCAGGACGCTAGCCAGAACGATGGCGAGACGTGTGTCCGGTTGCATGCTTTCCGACCTTGGGTCGGTAGCCCGAAAGGGGCGGTCGACCCGGCATCATGGTCATTCCACTCTAGCAAGCCGCCGAGGGTTCCGCCAATGTTGACGCCCGGCGGCGCAGGTCATGCAGGTGGTGAGCCAGGCAGGGGGCTGCCAGCCGATGCCGTCGCGCAGCAGCCATCAGCGGGGCGAGGATCGCCTCATGCTCGGTGAGTCGACCGGCCTGCACGTCCTGCAGCATGGAGGCCCGGTTGGCCGAGGTGGCCTCGATGACCCGCCAGACTGACCGCCGCCACTCCCGCGGGTCGCCTCCGTCGGCCGGGATAATGCCCTCGGCGGCCAGGATCGCCGCAACCTCGTCGATCCGCTGCTCGACCATGAGGCGGAAGGGGCGGTCACGCAGCTGGCCATTGCGGATCGCGAAGCGGGCGACCAGGGGGTTGATGACGGCGTTGACGGCCAGCTTGCGCCATAGCCGCACGCGGATATCGTCGACTGGCTCGGCGAGCAGTCCCGCGGCGGACAGGTTTCCCGCCAGGGTACTGGCCAGCTCGGCATGGCCGCCGTCCAGGGCGCCGAGAAAGGTGTCACCATGGCCGGCATGGGTCACTCTGTCGTCGCCCTGGACGTGGGCACCCTCGGTGGTGGTGGCGCAGAGTACCGGTCCGTCGTGCTGCTCGGAAAGCCGTGGCTGGCAGGCGAAGCCGTTCTGCCACAGCACCAGCGGCACACCGTGCGGTAGCCGGGCGGCGAGGGCGGCGTGGGCCGCCTCAGCGGCGTGGGCCTTGGTCGTCAGGTGCACCACGGACGGCGTCTCCGCTGGCAGGGCATCGATACGGGCCGTGGCGAGCGAGCGAGTCAGGGTGTCACCTTGCGGGGTGACCAGTGTCTGGCGGCCGGGAAGCCAGCGGCGGCCGATCAGCGTCAACGCAGCCTGGTCGCTCAGCTTGAGGGCAATCAGTCGCCCCAGGGCGCCGGGGCCGACAATCCAGTGCATCGATGAGGTCATGGGAGTACCTTTTCGGGATCATGAGCGTCGAGTGCGACGTGATGGGGCCGCCTTGCGGCGCGGTCCTCCGCGTCGCTTGCCGCGAGGCGAACGCGTCGGCGGGGGCTGCTCGCCCCGGGCGCTGTGCAGCGCTTCACGCATCCGGCTGGCGTCGGCGGCAGCGAGCAGGCCATTCAGGTCCTCGACCAGGGCAGTCAGAAAAGGGGCCGGAGCGTCACCCTGTTCGGCGATGGCGGCCAGGCGCTGTTCCCAGAGTGCGGTACGTTCGGGGCGGCCCACTGCGGCGGGCAGCGAAGCGATCAGGGCACTGCCGAGCCGTGTGGCGCGCAGCGCCTTGCCCTGGCGGACCAGGTAGCCGCGCTCCACCAGCGTCTCGATGATGCCGGCGCGGGTCGCCTCGGTGCCCAGGCCGTCGTGCTCGCGCAGGGTGCGCCGTACTGCCGGGTCCTCGACATAGCGCGCTATGTTCATCATCGCCTTGATCAGGCTGGCATCGGTGAAGGGCTCCGGTGGGCGGGTCTCGCGGTCCTCGACGCCGGCCTCCTGGACCCGGCACGCCTCACCCTCGGTGAGCGACGGCAGTGACGGTGTCTCGTCGCGTGTGGTGAACAGCGGCTTCCAGCCGGGGTCGAGGATCTCCTGGCCCCGGGCGCGGAAGCATTCGCCGATGATGGTGAACGCCGCCTTCACCTCGCGGATGGCCAGCGGGGAGTAGAACTGCGCCAGGACGTTGCGGGCAATCAAGCGGAAGACATCGGCCTCGGCCTTCTCGAGTCGCGCGAGGTTGGCGGGCTTGCCGGTGGGCGCCAGGGCGTGGTGCGCACCGATCTTCCGATCGTCCCAGGCCCTGGAGCGCCGCGAGAAATCCGCCCCGGCAAGCCACCGGCGCAGTGTCTCGTCCTGGCGGCAGGCGCCCTCCAGGGTGTCCCGCGCCGCGGTGCGATGCTCCTCGGGGAGGTAGCGGCAGTCCGAACGCGGGTAGGTGATCAGCTGGTGGCGCTCGTAGAGGTGCTGGCAGATATCCAGGGTGGCCTTGGCGGATAGCCCGAAGCGGCGGGCAGCGTCGACCTGCAGGGCAGACAGCGAGTAGGGCAGGGGCGGTGCCTGGCGCTTGTCACGGCGCTCGAGGCTGGCCAGGTGGCCTTCGGACCCGGGCAGTCGCTCGGCCAGGGTGGCGGCCGGGTCGCGGGCCACCAGGCGCCCCTGGTCGTCGAGGGGGTGGGCCTCACCGGGCGCCCACCAGGCACGCAGCTGGCCCTGCGCGACGGCGAGGTCGGCCCAGAGTGCGAAGAAGGGTTTCGGCGCGAAGTCGCGGATTTCGTCGTCGCGGTGTACCACCAGGCCCAGCACCGGGGTCTGGACACGGCCCACCGAGAGCACGCCCTCGTGACCGGCCTGGCGGCCGGTGAGCGTCCAGGCACGCGTCAGGTTGATGCCATACAGCCAGTCGGCCCGGGCACGACACTGGGCCGCCCGATAGAGCGGGGTGAAACGGTCGTTGTCCTCGAGGCGGGCGAGTGCGCGCTGCACGGCCGGGCGGTTGAGGTCGCTGACCAGCAGCCGCCATACCGGCCCCTTCCAGCCCAGGTGCTCGATCACCTCCTGCACCAGCAGCTGCCCCTCGCGATCGGGGTCGCCGGCGTGCACCACCTCGCGGGCGGACTTCATCAGTCGACGGATCACCGCCAGCTGGCCCCGTGCCCTGGGGCGAGGCATCAGTTTCCAGCGGCTCGGCAGGATCGGCAGCTGGTCGAGGCGCCACTGCTTCAGGGCCGGGTCGTAGGCATCGGGCGGGGCCTGTTCCAGCAGGTGGCCCAGGCACCAGGTGACCGTGGTCTCACCCACCGCCAGGGCGCCCTCCTGCCTGCGCAGTGAGCCGGGCAGGGCCTCGGCGATGGCCCGGGCAAGGCTCGGTTTCTCGGCGATGATCAGTCGCATGATGGCTCGTCGCGATGAATGACATGGACATTCTTCCAGTATTCGCAACGTCTCGCCAGGTGTAAGCTGCACCAATATATGTACAATGGTTGTACAGCAATGACCCAAGGAGAGAGGCATGCGCGAACGAGGCCGTACCCGACGCCTGCTGGGACTCGGCGCCCGCACCGGCGGAGCGCTGATCCGCACCCGAATGGGCGGGCATGCTGACTGGCGGGCTCTGGGCGAGGCCCTCTTCGAGGGGCTTTCCGAGCTCAAGGGGCCGGCGATGAAGCTGGCCCAGATCATGTCGCAGTGGGACGACCTGCTGCCGCCCGACCTGGCCGAGGAGCTCTCCCGCCTGCAGCGCCAGGCCGAGCCGATGCCCTGGGCGAGTATCCGCCGCACCCTGGTCGAGCAGTATGGCGACCTGGACGCGGTGTTCGTCGGCATCGAGGAACGCCCCTTCGCCAGTGCCTCCATGGGCCAGGTGCACCGTGCCACGACCCGGGACGGCGAGACCCTGGTGCTCAAGGTGCAGTATCCCGGGCTCGCCGAGGTTCTGGAAAGTGACCTGGCGCAGGTACGCCGCCTGATGCGGCTGGGGCGCTGGTTCAAGGTTCCTCAGGCGCGCCTGGATGCCCTCTTCGAGGAACTGGCCGTCAGCCTGCGCGGCGAGCTGGATTACCACGCCGAGGCCGAGGCGCTGGCTCGCTATCGTGCGCGCTACGCCCACCTCGATAGCCTGGTGATTCCCGAGCCACTGCCGGTGCTGTCCGGCCCCCGGGTGCTGGCCATGCGCTATGAGCCCGGTACGCCGCTACGTGAGCTGGAGGCGGTCGATGATGCCCTGCGTCAGGGGGTGGCCAGAACCCTGGCCGACTGGATCACCGAGGAGCTCTTCACCCACGGCGAGCTCCACGCCGACCCCCACGCCGGTAACTTTGCCGTCAACGACCGGGGGCAGCTGGTGATCTATGACCTGGGGGCGGTGATTCCGGTCCCGGAAGCCCGTCTGGCCGCGATGATGCAGCTGCTGGCGGCGACGCTGGCGAAGGATCCCATGGCCATGGATGCGGCGATGCTCGAGCTGGGGGGGCGTCAGGGGCAGGGGGCACCGCTCTCGCTCTATCGAGAGTCGGCGGACGCGGTGGCGCCACTGTTTCATCCCGGTGAACAGGATTTCGGCGATGTGCGGGTGCACCGTCGCCTGCGCGAGCTCTCGCCGAAGGTCTGGGCGGCCATGGATCGCCTGCAGCCCCCGGCGGACACGCTGCTGCTGTCGCGCACCCTCAACGGCCACTACTGGAACCTGGTGCGCCTCGGCGCGCGACTCGACATGGCCGAGCGCACCCGGCCGCTGCTGGAGTGGGCGAGACGGTAGCGGTTACGCCGGGCAGTCCTGGCGCAGCAGTAGCACTCGATAGCGTTTCGGCGACTGGCCCCGGCGCCTCCCGCATCGAGTAACGGCGGTGGTCCTGTTTCTCCGAGTCCCCAGGCTGCCCAGCGCACGGGCAGACTGGTAGACTACGGCGTTTTCCCAAGGTTGGAGTGCGCGATGCTGGCAGTATGGGTAGAACAGCTGCTGGGCTTTGCCTCGGGTGCCCTGGCGGCCATTCGCCAGGACGAGCGCTACCCCACGCTGATGGCCTGGGCCCGCGACGAGGGGCCGGCCCTGGTCGGCGATGACCTGGCCCTGGCCCAGGCGCTGGCCCCGGAGCTTTGGTCGCAGACCCCGCTGGCGCGACTCGACTTCGCCGCCGAGCCGCTGGCCCGACCCGGACGCAACGAGCCGTGCTGGTGCGATTCCGGGCGCAAGACCAAGCACTGCTGCGGGGCGGTCAGCCTGCCCGGCCACGTGCCGCCGCACCTGATGTGGATGCTGTCGCTGCGCGACTGGAAGGGCGAGACCCTCAAGGCCGCCCTGGCCAGCGGTCGTGCCCCGGCCCAGGCGCTGCTGGAGGCCGGCCTCATCGCTGCCGAGTCCGGCCAGCGCGGTCGGGCCCAGCAGATCCTCGAGTCGCTGTTCGAGCGCGCCGACTGGCTGACTCTCCCCGAACAGGCGGAGCCCGCCTTCGAGATCCTCATCGATCTCTACCAGGAGCGCGGCTTCCACCGCAAGCGCGAGGCGCTGCTCGACGCGGTGCTCGACCGCGGGCCGCTGTTCCTGCGCGGCGTGGCGCTGGAGCGACTCTGCCTGATGCACCTGGACAACGACGACCTGGACAGCGCCCGGGCGGCCTTCGTGCGTGCCCAGCAGGCCCTGCCCGACTCGCCGACCCTGGCCTACATCGAGGCCATGCTGCTGCTCCACGAGGGGCATGAGGAGGAGGCCGCCGAGCGGTCGCGCTTCTGGTTCCGGCGCCTGGCCCGCCAGGGGGACCTGGACCCCGACCAGCTGCAGTTCCTGGCCGACCTGGCCGAGAACCCCGGGGCGACGCTGGCCGATCAGCTGCTCAGTGCCGAGGAGGACCTGGCCGAGCCGCTGGTGGCCCTGCAGGCCCTGCTGGAATCGCTGCCCGTGGCGCCGCGGCTGGAGATCCGCCGCGGCGATGGCGGCGGCCTCGAGTACCACACCACGGCCCGCGAGGACACCCTGTTCGCCGCCTGGCAGAAGGTGTTCAGGGCACGCGTCGAGCGCGATGCTCCGATGGGCTTCGACGAGGATCCATGGCCCCATGCCGGTGAGTGGCTGCCGGCGCTCTGCGCCCATCCCGAGTGGCTGGACGCCCCGGCCGTGGTGCAGTCGCTGGCCCTGGCACTCGCCAACCGTTTCGGCAGTCTGCCATGGATGGCGCCGAGCTTGTTCGAGCCCCTGGCGAGTCGCCTGGAGCGCTGGCTGGAGCAGGTGCGCGCCGAGGGCGAGGGGACCTTCCTGTGGGACAGTGCCGACAACGCCGTACTGCTGCGTACGGGACTGGCGCTGGTCGTGGGGATGGAGCGCGGTGCCCGGGCACGCTCGCGCGAACTGGCCGAGCGCCTGCTGGTCCTGGATGACCAGGACAGCCTGGGGCTGCGCGAGCTGGTACTCGACCAGCTGCTCCGGGAGGGGCGGGATCGCGCCGCCCTGGCCTTGAGCGAGCGTGAGCTCGATGGCGATGACGAGTCGCCGCCGCTGGGGCTGCTGATGGGGCGGGTACTGGCGCTCTTCCGCCTGGAGCGCCTTGGCGAGGCGGCAGAGGCACTCGGCGTCGTCGTCCGCCACAACGCCCATGCCGTGGCCATGCTGTGTGCCGACAACCCGCGTCCGGTCGGCGGCGCTGATGGCGTCGCCGACCCCGGTTCCCGTGCCGAGGCCTGGCAGTATCGCACCCTGATGCGCGACCAGTGGCGATCCACGCCCGGTGCGCTGGCCTGGCTGCAGGCGCGGCTGGCCGACTGAGCGGCGCTCAGGTACTCGCGGGCGCCGGCACCAGTTCGCGGTCGCGGCTGATCCAGATCGCCAGCAGCACGGCCGGCAGCCCCAGCAGCGTGGAGATCAGGAAGAAGGTCGCGTAGCCTTCGATCTCGACGACCAGGCCGCCAAAGCCGCTGAGGAACTTGCCCGGCAGGGTCATCAGCGACGAGAAGAGCGCGTACTGGGTGGCCGTGTAGGCGCGCGATGTCAGGCTCGAGAGGAAGGCGATGAAGACTGCGCTGGCCAGGCCGTTGGCGAGGTTGTCGCCAATGATCGCCATGACCAGCAGCGGCAGGCTCTGTCCGGCCAGCGCCAGGGCCGTGAACAGCAGGTTGGTCAGCGCCGCCGCACTGGCCCCCAGGACCAGGATCGGCCCGATGCCGTAGCGGGCCACCAGCAGTCCCCCGAGTATGCCGCCGCCGATGCTCATGGCGATGCCGAAGATATTGGTGACATTGGCGATGGTGGCCAGCGTGAAGCCGAGGTCGATGTAGAGCGGGTTGGCCATCGAGGACATGGCCAGGTCGCTGATCCGGAACACCGCCACGAACAGCAGCAGCCAGAGTGCCTTGCGCCGGTGGCGGCTGAAGAAGTCGGTGAAGGGGCAGACGATGGCACCGATGATCCAGGCCCCCAGACGCCGCAGCGGCCTGGACCGGCCGCGCGAGGCCCGCAGGAAGGCGCGTACCCGGGGTTCGTGGACCAGCTGGATGGTCAGCGAGAGGCGCTCGGGTTCCGGGCGTAGCAGCACCGTGATCACGCCGATGCCCACCAGTGCCGCCATGGCCAGATAGGCCACTTCCCAGGAAGCCAGCGAGGCCACGTAGAGGGCTCCGGCCCCGGCAGCCAGCAGCCCGCCGCGATAGCCGATGATGTAGGTCGAGGCCATGGCGGCCTGGATATCGTCGGGGGCGGACTCGATGCGGAAGGCGTCGATGGCGATGTCCTGGGTCGCGCTGCCGAAGGCGACCAGCAGGGCGAAGGCCGCCACCAGAGGCAGGTGGTTCACCGGGTCGACCCCGGCCAGTCCCACCAGACCGGCGGCGATCATCGCCTGGGCCAGCAGCATCCAGCCACGGCGCTGACCGAAGGTACGGGTCAGCAGCGGCAGGGCGAGCCGGTCCACCACCGGGGCCCAGAAGAACTTGATCGAGTACAGCATGCCGATCCAGGCGAAGAAGCCGATGGCCGCCACCTCGACCCCTGAGCTGCGTAGCCAGGCCGAGAGGGTGGAGAATACCAGCAGGAAAGGCAGGCCGGCGGAAAAGCCCAGGAACAGCATGGTGATCACCGGCGCATGCAGATAGATGGCCAGGGCATCACGCCAGCTGCGTTGGGCGATGGGGGGTGACATGTCGGGCAGCACTCCTTGCTTGCATCGGAGGCGACGCAGGCCTCGATCATCGATGATAAAATCCCGGTTCGGCTGACGGATCCTGGCGTGTTCACCCCATGGCATCCGCGCACCATTTGCCGGGGGGCTTGCGGTGAGATTGTTGCAGAGCCCCGGCAATGACACCAGCAGGAACCCTTGGCAGGAGTGACATGAGCGATTTCGAGGTTCGCCAGGCCGATACTGATGATGCCGTGCCCCGCTGGTACGTTATCCAGTGCAAGGGGGGCGAGTCCTTTCGCGCCGCCGAACACCTGTCCAACCAGGACTACGAGGTCTTCCACCCGGTGCTTCAGGTCCAGAAGAAGCGCCGGGGCAAGCTCGAGTGGGTCAGCGAGCCGTTATTCCCCTACTACCTGTTCATCCGGCTTGATCGCTTGGCCAGCAACTGGCGGCCGATCCGCTCGACGCGCGGTGTGCTGAAGATTGTCACCTTCGGCCTGGACATGCCGGTGCCCGTCAGCGATTCGCTGGTCGACGCGCTGCTCCTACACGGGAGCGGCGAGGAGGATGCGACCTCCAACGTCTACTTTCGTGCCGGCGAAGCGGTAGAGATCACCGCCGGCCCCTTCAAGGATCTGCAGGCCGTGTTTGCCAGTCACAAGGGAGAGGAGCGCGCCATCGTGCTGCTCAACATGTTGCACACGCAACAGCGCCTGGAGATGCGCGTCGATCAGCTCCGGCGGCGCGACTAGCCGCCGGATTGGCCTTCAATCACCCAATGCCTCAGGAGACTGCATGACCATCGCCCCTCAACGGGTCGTGACCCTGCACTATGTGCTCAGTGATCAGCATGGCACCGTTCTCGATGACTCCCGTACCCGCGGGCAACCTCTCGAATATCTGCACGGGCATGGCAACCTCATGGCTGGCCTGGAGCGTGCGCTGGCTGGCCAGGATGCCGGTGCTCAGCTCTCCGTCACGCTGATGCCGGCCGAGGCCTATGGTCTGCGTGACGAGGCCCTGGTGCGCGAGGTCGGCCGCCACGCGTTTCCGCAGGAGGAGATCGCGGTAGGCATGCGCTTCCAGACGCCAGGTGATGACGGTCCCGAGATCGTTACCGTGCTCGAGGTTCGTGACGACAGCGTGGTCATCGACACCAACCATCCGCTGGCCGGCCAGGTCCTGCGCTATCGCCTGGAGGTACTGGCGGTCCGTGATGCGACCCGTGCCGAGCTCGCCAAGGGACATCCGCTGCCTCCAGGCACCGATCCCGGCGAGGTCGAGGACAAGAAGCTGCCGTGAAAACTGATCTGGATCAACGCATTTCCCGTGACCCGCGGAGGTCGCGGAGAAACTTGATTCAGGTCAGCTTTCCTCCTCGCCGAACGGGCTAGAGTCCTCTCAACACATCGGGACGGGAGGACACCACCATGTATCTGGATGACGCCGTAATCTTCGGGCTTGTAACCGTCGCGATGATGATCGCTTTCATGGGAGGCTGGATCGCGTTCATCGTCCGCGATCATCACCGCAAGAACAAGCACTGATCCAGCCGCTCTATAGTCGTCAGGGGAGGGGGGAGCTTCCCCCCAGTAGCCGACCCGTATGGGTCGGCTTTTTTTGCATGCATCCTGCGCCCTCGATGAGGCGTGTGGCACCGAGGTGACAGGACGCCGGTGGTACCGTAGCCCCCGGCCCGGGCGTACGCTCAGCGCTCGGCGGTGCTGCCCACCGGAGCGGGCCGGCTCGGCGACCAGTGTCGGGCCAGGGCGCGCATCACCCGCTCCGGGTACCAGGTCTGGCCCAGGCTGCCGTTGTAGCGGGCCAGCGCCCGGGTCAGGTCGCCGCCTTCCACGGCCAGGTAGTGGGCCAGTATCGTGCAGCCATAGCGGAGGTTGCGACCTGGGTCCCTGAGATCGTCGGCAGGCAGGCCCAGCTCGCGGACCCAGAAGGGCATGATCTGCATCAGGCCCACGGCGCCGGCCGAGGAGACGGCGTCAACCTGGAAGGCGCTCTCCACCTGGATGACCGCCAGTACCAGCGCTGGTGCCAGGCCGGCCAGCCGCGCTTCATGGTGAATGCGACCCAGCAGTTCGCGACGCCGTGCCGGGTCTTCCAGGTAGCGGGCAAGGCGCGGCTCCATGTCATTGAGCCACTGGCGGCTGGCCCAGATATCGGCGGGTGCCAGGGGCGCGCTGCGAAGGCTGTCGAGGGTGCCGCGCAGGCTGTCGGGGGCCTCCGACAGGGCCTGCGCGAGGGTCTCGGGCCGCTCGGGCGCGAGCGGAGCGATGACGTCCCCGTCGCCCTGGGCCAGCGCGGCGGTGGTGAAGAGGTAGCAGGCCGCCACCAGAGCGGCGGCCCGGCCGCCCTCAGCGAGCGACCTTCTCGTCCAGGAACGCGCGGATCTGTTCGGCCGGTACCATGGTAGCGTCACTGTCACGGCGTCCCTTGTACTCTAGTTCCCCATTGTCCAGGCCGCGGTCGCCAACCACCAGGCGGTGGGGTATGCCCATCAGCTCGTGGTCGGCGAACCGCACGCCGGGGCGCAGGTCGCGGTCATCCAGCAGCACCTCGAAGCCGGCGGCGGTGAGCGCGAGATAGAGCCGTTCGGACTCCTCGCGCACCCGCTGCGACTTGTGGGCATTCATCGGTACCATCGCGATCTGGAAGGGGGCGATGGCATCCGGCCAGATGATACCGGCGTCGTCGTGGTTCTGCTCGATGGCGGCGGCCACGACGCGGGTCACGCCAATACCGTAGCAGCCCATCCAGGGATGCACGGCACGACCTTCGTCGCCGAGCACGGTGGCGTTCATCGCCTCGCTGTACTTGCGCCCCAGCTGGAAGACATGGCCCACCTCGATGCCGCGCTTGATGGCGAGCACGCCCTTGCCGTCCGGCGAGGGGTCGCCCTCGACCACGTTGCGGATGTCATGGACGGGAGGCAGCGCCACGTCGCGCTCCCAGTTGATGCCGAAATAGTGCTTGCCGTCGATGTTGGCGCCGGCGCCGAAGTCACTCATCAGGGCGACCGAGCGGTCGATGATGATCGGCATGTCCAGGTTCACCGGGCCGAGCGAGCCGGGACCGGCGCCCACCGCGGCGCGAATCTCCTCCTCGCTGGCCATGGTCAGCGGGGCCGCCACCGCGCTGAGGTTCTCGGCCTTCACCTCATTGAGCTCATGGTCGCCGCGGACCAGCAGGGCCACCAGGCCGCCTTCGGCACCATGGACCATCAGGGTCTTGAGGGTCTTCTCGATGGGCAGGTCGTGCTGTTCCACCAGGGCCGCGATGGTCCGAGCATTCGGGGTGTCGACCAGGCGCAGCGGCTCGGCAGGCGCGGCGCGCTCCCCCTGTGGAGGCAGTGCCTCGGCCTTTTCCATGTTGGCGGCATAGTCGGACTCGGTGGAGAAGACGATGTCGTCCTCGCCGGAGTCGGCCAGCACGTGAAACTCGTGTGAACCGGTGCCGCCGATGGCGCCGTTGTCGGCGATCACCGGGCGGAAATCGAGACCCAGACGGGTAAAGATGCGCACGTAGGCGTCATACATCACCTGATAGGTCTCCATCAGCGAGGCCTCGTCCACGTGGAAGGAGTAGGCGTCCTTCATGATGAACTCGCGTGAGCGCATCACCCCGAAGCGTGGCCGGATCTCGTCGCGGAACTTGGTCTGGATCTGGTAGAAGTTGGCCGGCAGCTGCTTGTAGCTGGCGATCTCCTTGCGCACCAGGTCGGTGATCACCTCCTCGTGGGTCGGCCCGACGCAGTAGTCGCGCTCGTGACGATCCTTGAGTCGGAGAAGTTCCGGGCCATACTGCTCCCAGCGCCCCGATTCCTGCCACAGCTCGGCGGGCTGCACCGCCGGCATCAGTACCTCCTGGGCCCCCGCCCGATCCATCTCCTCGCGCACGATGCGTTCGACCTTGCGCAGTGTCTTCAGCCCCAGCGGCAGCCAGGTGTAGAGGCCGGAGGTAAGGCGGCGGATCATCCCCGAGCGAAGCATCAGCTGATGGCTGACAATCTCGGCATCGGCGGGGGTTTCCTTCAGGGTGGCGATCAACAGTTGGCTAGCGCGCATGGGTCCGGCGGTTCCTCGAGCGTGTTCGTGCGGGTGACGGAAGCGGGGCCGCGCAGGTCGGCGGCGTGACCGTGTATTGTACGGCCCGGTGTCCGAGGCGGCAAAAGGCGTGTGCTGACCCGTGGTGTGGGCCCAGCGCCCTCTTCAGCTGTCGAGCAGCAGCAGGCGTATCAGCATGCCCAGCACCAGGGTGGTCGAGACGCTGAGCAGGGTGCCGAGCAGCACGTACTCGGTGAGCTTGCGGTCGGGGGAATCGCGCAGGTCGCCGAAGCGCAGTACCGACTTGGCGGCAAGCAGAAAGCCTACCGCGGTAAGCTGGTCCAGCAGCACCAGGGTGAGCACCAGCAGGCGTTCCAGCACGCCGATGCGTTCCCCTGCGCTGGCCAGGGTGCCGGTCTCCTCGAGCTGTGCACTCCAGCGTTGCATGACCAGGGCAATAGCGATCGACATCGGGCGCATCACCATCAGGTAACCGCAGGCGACGCCCAGCACCGTCGGGGACACAAGCCAGACAGCGAGCTCGCCCAACGGGTCCAGGCTGCCCAGCCAGGCCAGCCAGAGTCCCAGCAGCACCAGCAGATGGGCGGTCTGGTCGAGCAGGTACCAGCGCAGTTCGCCGGCCGGCAGCCGGGCCTTGGCCAGGTCGACCAGCCAGTGGCTGGTGGCCACGGTCATGCCGCCGACCACCACGGCGGCCAGGCCGCGGGGCATGGCCACGCTGGCTGCCAGCAGTACGCCTCCGGCGAGCAGGCCGTGCAGACCGGCATGCTGGAGCAGGCGCGGCGAGCGGTGGCGCAGCCGATAGCGCTCTTCTACCCAGGCGCGCGGTTGCAGCAGGAAGTCGCCCACCAGGTGGCCGAGGAGCAGGCCCATGAGCAGCGACAGGGCATCGGCGCTCATGACGTTGCCTCCTCGTCGGCGAGACGCTGTCGCAGGTAGTCGAGGGTGTCGGACAGCAGGGCCCAGCGGGCGGCGCGCAGGCGCTTGTGCACGCTGGGCTGACGGATGCCGAGACGCTCGGCCATCGCCTGCTGCGAGAGGTCCTCTGCCAGGCTTAGAGTGACGATTTCGGCAGCGAAGGGAGACCAGCCGTCCAGCAGGTCATCGATGAAACGCACCAGCAGCGCGAGGCCGGGGTCCTCGGGGGCATCCAGCCGGGTCAGGGTCAGGTGGGTGCTGCCACGGGGCAGGGCGTCCAGGGCGCGTCCCGAGGCCACGAAGGCAGCACCGTCGCCTCCTGCAGTGCCCCCTTCCGCCGGCCCGACCGCCACGGCGATACGGGCATCCCAGCGCTGGTCGGTCTCCGAGTGTGCGATCAGCGCTGCGCGCAGGGCCACCGCCGCCTCCATGGCCGGTGCTGCCCGGGGCAGGGCGAGCTGGAAGCCGTCGCCACGGAAGCGTTCGCCCCGTCCGCCATGCCGCGCCGCGAGTTCCGCCAGGCGATCATCCAGCAGTCGATAGAGGCGAGGTCGGTCGCCGATCTTGCGCGACTCGATCACGTCGCCCGTCAGGACGGCGATTCGCTGTGGCATGCTTGGGTCTCCGAGCGCATCACTCAAGCATAGCCGTTCAAGGCTATATATCAACCTAATAGCCCCTTAAGGCTATATGTCAATCCAATAGCCTTTTAAGGCTATATGCTAATCCAATAGCCCTTTAAGGCTATTGATGAACTCAATAGTCGTAAAGGGTGATAAGTCGCTAGCGAGCCAGTTCCTGCATGGCGCTTTCGAGCCCTTCCAGGGTCATGGGGTACATGCGGTCGTCGATCAGCTGGCGGATCAGCGTCGTGGAGTGCGTCATCTCCCAGTGATGTGGCGGCATGGGGTTGAGCCAGGCAAGACGCGGGAAGGTGTCGACGAGACGCTTGAGCCACACTGCGCCGGCCTCCTGGTTGAGGTGCTCGACACTGCCGCCGGGGTGGGTCACTTCGTATGGCGACATGGCAGCGTCGCCGACGATCACCACCTGGTAATCGTCGCCATAGGTATGCAGCACGTCCATCGTCGGGATGCGCTCATGATGGCGACGGGCATTGTCGCGCCATAGCCCCTCGTAGAGGCAGTTGTGGAAGTAGTAGGCCTCCAGGTGCTTGAACTCCGAGCGCGCTGCCGAGAAGAGTTCCTCGCAGGTGCGGATGTGGTCGTCCATGGAGCCGCCCACGTCGAGCAGCAGCAGCACCTTGACGGCATTGTGGCGCTCCGGTCGCATCTGGACGTTGAGCAGACCCGCGTCGCGGGCCGTCTCGCGGATGGTGGCATCGACGTCGAACTCCTCCGCTGCCCCCTGGCGAGCGAACTTCCTGAGCCGGCGCAGTGCCATCTTGATGTTGCGGGTGCCCAGCTCGAGGCTGTCATCGTAGTCACGGAAGCGCCGCTCGTCCCACACCTTGACCGCGCGGCGATGGCGTGAGCCATCCTGGCCGATGCGAATGCCCTCGGGATTGTAGCCGTAGGCGCCAAAGGGGCTGGTGCCCCCGGTGCCGATCCACTTGTTGCCGCCGGCATGGCGCTTCTGCTGCTCCTCGAGGCGTTGCTTGAAGGTCTCGATCAGTGTCTCGAGCCCGCCCAGCGATTCGATCCGCGCCTTCTCCTCGTCGCTCAGCTGCTTCTCGAACTCCCGGCGCAGCCAGTCGTCGGGGATCAGCGCCTCGATGGCAGCATCCATGTCCTCCAGCCCTTCGAACCAGGCGGTGAAGGCACGGTCGAAGCGGTCGAAATGGCGCTCATCCTTGACCATCACGGTGCGGGCGATGCGGTAGAAGGCCTCCATGTCGGCGAATACCACGCCGCGCTCCACCACGGCATGGAGGTCGAGCAGCTCGCGCAGCGATACCGGGACGCCGTGACGCTTGAGGGTTTCGAACAGGCCGATGAACATCCGTCAGCGCCTCGGGTTGCCCTGCCGGCGCATCATGAAGGCCAGCCTTTCCAGTAACTGCGTATCCTGCTCGTTCTTCACCAGGGCCCCGGCCAGGGGCGGGAGTGCCTTGGCCGGGTCGCGTTGATAGAGCGACTCCTTGGCCAGCTCATCACTCATCAGCAGCTTCAGCCAGTCCACCAGCTCCGACGTGGACGGCTTCTTCCTCAGGCCCGGCGCCTGGCGCAGGTCGAAGAACACCTCCAGTGCCTCGCCGACCAGCCGGGGAGCCACGTCCGGGAAGTGCACGTCGACGATCGCCTGCATGGTCTCGCGGTCGGGGAACTCGATGTAGTGGAAGAAGCAGCGCCGCAGGAAGGCATCCGGCAGCTCCTTCTCGTTGTTGGAGGTGATGACGATGATCGGCCGATGGCGGGCCTGGATGGTCTCGCCGGTCTCGTAGACATGGAATTCCATGCGATCCAGCTCCTGGAGCAGGTCGTTGGGGAACTCGATGTCTGCCTTGTCGATCTCGTCGATCAGCAGCACCACCCGCTCATCGGCAGTGAAGGCCTCCCACAGCTTGCCGGGCCGGATGTAATTGGCGACGTTTTCCACGCCCTCGATGCCGAGCTGGGAGTCGCGCAGTCGGCTCACGGCGTCATACTCGTAGAGGCCCTGAGCGGCCTTGGTCGAGGACTTGACATGCCAGGTGAGCAGTCGCGTGCCCAGCGATGCCGCCAGCTCCTCGGCGAGCAGGGTCTTGCCGGTGCCCGGCTCGCCCTTGATCAGCAGTGGACGCTCCAGGGTCACGGCGGCGTTCACCGCCTGCTTCAGGGCCTCGGTGGCCACGTAGGTGGAAGTGGAATCAAACGCCATGGGGAGTGCCTCGGCAGGTGAAGGTGAAAAAGGTCAGGCGAGTGTACGGAAGCCGTGGCGGGGCGACAAACTCGCGCCCCGGGCTCGCTCACCCCTTGCCATCCTGGCCGACGGGGCGGTAGGCCTCCACCAGGATCGCCGGGTCGTGCTCGGCGTGACCGCGCCCGGCCTGGGCGCGCATCAGCTGGGCGGCCAGGCCGCTCATGGGGGTGGCGCTGTGGCGGCGCTGGCTCTGGGCCACCGCCATGTCCAGGTCCTTGAGCAGGGTGCGCAGGTGCCAGGGCGGGTCGGCGAAGTCGCTCGCCGCCATGCGCGGGGTGAGGATCCGGAAGGGCTTGGAATCGGCGAAGCCACCGGCCAGGGCCTCGGTGAGCCGCCCGGCATCCACGCCGCTGGCCTCGGCCAGCGCTACCATCTCGGCCAGTACCGCCGCCTGGCAGCCGACCACCATCTGGTTGCAGACCTTGGTCACCTGGCCGCTGCCCACCGGCCCCATATGGGTCACCCGGGAGGAGAGGGGCGCCAGCAGCGGCCGGATCGCCGCGATATCCTCGGCGTCGCCGCCGCACATGGTGGCCAGGCTGCCTGCCTCGGCGCCGGCGACGCCACCCGAGACCGGGGCATCCACCCAGCGCATGCCGCATTCGCTCTCGAGCCAGTCGGCGAAGTCGCGCGTCGCCGCGGGGTCGCTGCTGGAGAGGTCGACCAGCCGCTGGCCGGCACGGCCATGCTGAGCCACGCCCCCGTCGCCGAACACCACCTCCTCGACCACGTCGGTGTTGGCCAGGCAGAGCAGGACCACGTCCACGGCCTCCATCAGCTCGGCGATGGAGCCGGCTATCCGGGCGCCGGCCTCGCCCAGGGGGGCGGCCTTGGCGGGGGTGCGGTTCCACACGGTCACGTCGAATCCCGCGGCCAGCAGTCGGCGCGTCATGGGGTTGCCCATCAGGCCGATGCCGATGAAACCGAGGCGAGGCTGGGTCATGGAGGGTCTCCCGGTGAAGTGGACTGGAGAGGCAGCATGCGTGATGGACGGCTTTTTCAGCAACTCGGCATGTGCGGCGAGGTGGGAGTGTGCGAGAAGCGGGGGGCTTGTCGGCGGCGCGAGTGCCGGGCACGGCCAGGCGCCTGATGTGGCCCGCGACGGGCTCGAGGCCTCGGAACATAGGCTGACTGCCGAGCCGGTGTCGGATCGGATGGCGGGCCATGCCCCAATCGGCTGCCGGCCCCGCTCGTGCACTCGATTCCCTGCCTGCCAGCGATGGCGCAGGCCGGAATTTCGGACTAATTTCATGGCATGGCAGGGTGCATGCCTCGATGTTATCAATCCATGCCGTCCGATGCATTCCCGCTGCTTTCACCCTGACACGCAGCGCCGAGCAGGCAACGGTAACCTTGAACGCCGGCCCGCAGACGCCCTCGAGACAAGGACCCGCCCATGTCGCCTGCCAATCGCCATGTCCCCCTGGCGGCCCACCCTGCGCCCCATGCCCACGGCGCCTGCTGCTGCGGCTCGCCGCTGCTGCAGCGTTTCCATGAACGCATGATGATGGAGATAACCCGTCGCCATTTCCTTGGCGGGACAGCGGCCGTCATGGCGCTGTTTGCTGGTCTGCATGCCCCCGAGGCGGTCGGTGCCAGGTCGCGAGGGCAGGGCGGCCCGCTGCTCTTGACCCACCTCAGGCTGTTCGACGGTAGCGGCCGGCCGTTGCGCGAAGGGGTGGCGGTGAGGGTGGCGGAAGGCCGCATCCAGGCCATCCTGCCAGCCGATACCGCACCGGACGGAGCTGAGGTGATCGATTGCGGCGGTCGAAGCCGCCGCGGACTGGGGCACCTACGTGATGGTGCATGTCTACACGCCAAGGGGCATACAGCGTGCCCTGCGGGCCGGGGTCCGCTGCATCGAGCACGGCCAGCTGGCCGATGAGGAAAGTGTGCGGATGATGGCCGATGAGGGTACCTGGTGGAGCCTGCAGCCCTTCCTGCAGGACGAGGATGCCAATGTCTATCCCGATGCGGCGCGCCGCGAGGCCCAGCGGCAGGTGGCCGATGGGACGCTGCGCGCCTATGAGCTGGCGCAGCGTTTCGATGTCCGGACCGCCTGGGGCACAGACATCCTCTTCAGCCCCCAGAACACCCCGAACCAGCTGCGCCACCTGGCCAAGCTGACGCGCTTCTACGACCCGCTGACGGTGCTGGCCATGGCCACCGGGCGCAACGGCGAGCTGCTGGCGCTCAGTGGTCCACGCAACCCCTATCCCGGCACGCTGGGGCGGATCGAGCCTGGCGCCTTGGCTGACCTGCTGGTGGTGGACGGCGACCCCAGCCAGGACCTCGACTTTCTGGCCGACCCGGAGCGCAATCTGCACCTGATCATGAAAGCGGGCTTCGTCTACAAGGACCGTCTGGGAGAGCGCCCATGAAGACTCGAGAGCTGACCCTGACCCTCGGTCTGCTTCTTGCCGTACCGGGCATGACATCCGAGGCCCGCGCCGCCGAGAATGGCTGGCGCTTCCAGCTCACCCCTTATGCCTGGATGGCCGGCCTGTCGGGTGATGTCCGGCCTCTGGCAGGAGCTCCCACGATCAGCACCTCGCGCGCCTTTGGCGATGTGCTCGATGACCTCGATGGCGCCTTCTTCCTGACCGGCAGCGTTCGGCGTGACCGCTGGGTGCTGTTCGGCGACCTGACCTGGGCCTCACTCAGCCGCGAGAGTGCACTGGCACCCGGGGTCGCCGTCGAGGGCAGGCTGCGCCAACGCTCGTTCACGGCAGCGGCGGGCTATCAGGTGATGAGCGAGTCCGACCACCGCCTCGACCTGCTGGCGGGTACGCGGGCCTGGCGGGTCGAAGCGGAGGTGGCCGTGCCGACCCTGGGGCTAGGCGCCCGCGATACCGAGCGCTGGTTCGATCCGATCCTGGTCGCGCGGCTGCGTTCTGTCTGGAGCCCGTCATGGTCGACGCTGCTGCATGCCGATCTCGGCGGCTTCGGTGCCGGAGCCGACAGCACCTGGCAGTTGGTGGGCACCGCCAACCACGTGGTGAGCGAGTTCTTCCATCTTTCCGTCGGTTATCGCCACCTGGCGGTGGATCGGGACAAGGGAGGCACGCGGCTTGATGTGGCGATGAGTGGTCCGCTGCTGGGGGCCACGTGGCGTTTCTAGCGCGAAGCGCCTGCTTCGCCATGGCGCATTTCGCTGGCGTGAAGCGCACGTATGGTGCAGTGCCGCATAATTGCATCCGGTGCGGGCCAGGCCCCTGAACACACTTTTTTTATAACACACTGTATTTATTGAAGAGATCATAATACTGGCACGACCCTCGCAAAGGTATGGCCATGATCGCCGGGCAAGAGTGGCGATTCACCGAGTGAGCTGGCGTGCTCCTACTGGTCCCCTTCGGGGGACCTTTTTTTATGCGTGACCGCAGGGGTCGAGGCCCGTACCCGACGGCCTGGCTTCTAAGGTCAAGGAGCGGGCCAGGAGCAATCCGGCCATGCATCGGACGGCAGCTGACTCAGGATACGGAAGGTGAGTCGGTCATTGCCGGCGCGGCATGGCGCCCGAACTGCAGCTCGGCCAGGTGGCGGTAGAGCGGGCTCGACTCGAGCAGCTCATCATGGCGGCCGCTGGCGACCAGCCGGCCGTTGTCCAGCACCAGCAGGCGGTCGGCGGCGACCACGGTGGCCAGGCGGTGGGCGATCACCAGGCTGGTGCGTCCCACCATCAGCCGGTCCAGGGCCTGCTGCACCAGCCGCTCGCTCTCCGCGTCCAGGGCGCTGGTGGCCTCGTCGAGCAGCAGGACCCGGGGGGCCTTGAGCAGCGCCCGGGCAATGGCCAGGCGCTGGCGCTGCCCGCCGGAGAGCTGCACGCCGCCGGCGCCGAGCGAGGTGTCGAACCCCTGGGGCAGGGCCTCGATGAAGCCCAGGGCATTGGCATCCCGCGCGGCGTCCCGCAGCGCCTCCAGGCTGGCATCGGGGCGGCCGTAGCGCAGGTTGTCGGCCACGCTGCCGGTGAAGAGCATCGGCTCCTGGGCCACCAGGCCCAGCGCATGGCGCAGCTCGCGTGGATCCAGGTCGCGCAGGTCGATGCCGTCCAGGCGCAGGGTACCGGACTCGGGGTCATGGAAGCGCAGCAGCAGCGCGAGCAGGGTGCTCTTGCCGGCCCCGGAGGGGCCCACCAGCGCCACCCGTTCCCCCGGATGGATGGTCAGGTCGAGGGCATCCAGCGCCGGTGCCACCCGGCCCGGGTAGGTGAACCTCACCCCCTCCACGCGAATCTCGCCGGAGAGCGGCTCGGGCAGCGGCACCGGCTGGCTCGGCGGGGCAATGCCGGGGCGGGTATCCAGCAGCTCCAGCAGGCGCTCCGCGGCGCCTGCCGCGCGCTGCACGTCGCCGGCCACCTCGGCCAGGGTCGCCACGGCGCCTGCCGCCAGCACCGCATAGAAGACGAAGGCCGAGAGCTCGCCGGCGCTCATGCTGCCGTCCAGGACCGCCTGGCCGCCCTGCCACAGCATCACGCCGACCGCGGTGAACACCGCCAGCATGGCAATGCCGGTCAGCCAGGCGCGCTGGCGGGTGCGGGACACGGCGGTGGCGAAGGCCTCCTCGACCCGCGCTCCATAGGCCCGGCGATCCTGCGTCTCGTGGGTGAAGGCCTGGACGGTGCGGATACCGGCCAGGGCCTCTCCGGCGTAGCGGCCGAGCTCTGCCACCCGGTCCTGGCTCGAGCGCGAGAGGCGCCGCACGCGGCGCCCGAACCAGAAAATCGGCAGCACCGTGGCGGGAATGCCCAGCAGCACGATGGCCGAGAGCCAGGGCTGGGTCACCAGCATCAGCGCCACCGCGCCGACCAGCATCAGCAGGTTGCGCAGCGCCAGCGAGAGCGACGAGCCGAACAGGCTCTGCAGCACGCTGGTATCCGCCGTCAGCCGCGAGGCGATCTCCCCGGCGCCGCCACTCTCCCCGGCGCCGCCACTCTCCCCGGCGCCACCACTCTCCCCGGCACTGCTCTCGAAGACGCCGGGCTCGAGGTCGAGCAGGTGGTCGAAGACCCGGCGTCGCAGGTCGGCCGCCAGCCGCTCGCCGATCCAGGTGACCAGGTAGTAGCGCAGCGCCGAGGCCATCGCCAGCACCGCCACCACCACGAGCATCAGGCCGAGGGCCTGGTCGAGCCGTGCGCGGTCCTCGGCCAGGAACCCCTGGTCGATGACCAGGCGCAGCCCCTGGCCGAGCAGCAGCACGCTGGCCGCGGCGGCGAGCAGTGCCAGGGCGGCCAGCACCAGGCGCCAGCGATAGGGGCGCAGCAGGGCCATCAGGCGCAGCAGCACGCGGGGGTCGGGTCGTGTTGCCATGGATGTCTCGGTGGCAGGGTCGGAGAGTGCTGTCGCGACGATAGCAGCCCCGTGAGTCTACTGCATGGTGGCGTGTGCCAGCCTGCGACGCCATGCCGCTTGATGCGCCGGCCGGGCAGCCGCATAGTGCAGGAGGTTTCCTTCGATGGAGAGCGAAATGGCCGACTCCCTGACTCTGGGCTGCCCCCACTGCGGGACCATCAATCGCGTTGCCAGGGCTCGCCTCGGCCATGGGGCCAGGTGTGGCAAGTGCAAGCAGCCCCTGTTTACCGGTGAGCCGGTGGCGCTCAGCGCCGCCAACTTCCCGGCTCTGGTGGAGCGCAGCGAGCTGCCGGTGGTGGTGGATTTCTGGGCCAGCTGGTGCGGGCCCTGCAAGGTGATGGCGCCGATCTTTGCCGAGCTGGCCCGCGAACTGGAACCGCGCATGCGCTTCGCCAAGCTGGATACCGAGGCGGAACAGGCCCTGGCCGGACGCTTCGGCATCCGCAGCATTCCCACGCTGATCGTCTTCAGGAACGGTCGTGAAGTCGCACGCCAGCCGGGAGTCCTGCAGGGACCGCAGCTGAGACAGTGGCTCGAACCCCATCTGGCATGACCGCCGCCGGTACACGCTCCAGCAGCGTCAGTTCGGGGCTGTCCGGCGTCACCACCACACAGTTGCGTCCACTCTCCTTGCCGGCATAGAGGGCTCGGTCAGCGCGCAACAGGCCCGGGTCAAGGCTCGTCTCGCCGTCAACGACCCGGCTGACGCCTACCGTGACCGTCAGGTCCAGACACATGCCCTTGATCTCCAGGGGTTGCCGACAAACGGCCTCGCGCAGGCGCTCGGCGATCTCCTTGGCGGTGCTCAGGTTGGCCAGGGGCAGGGCGATGACGAACTCCTCGCCTCCGTAACGCCCGAAGATGTCGCTTTCACGCAGCACGGACTGGCAGCGGGCCGCAACCACCGTCAGTGCCAGGTCGCCGATGGCATGGCCATGCACGTCGTTGATGGCCTTGAAGTAGTCGATATCCACCATGCAGAGCGCGAGAGGTGTACCGTCGCGGTGAGCCCGGCGACGCTCCTGCTCGGCGAGCTCGAAGAAGCGCCGGCGATTGGTGGTCCCCGTCAGCTCGTCTGTCCTGGCTACCTGACGCAGGCGCTTCTCCAGCTGGTTGCGCTCCTCGATCTCCTCCTCGAGGCGGCGATTGATCGAGCGTTCCTCGATCAGGCTGGCAAACTGGGCGCGTTGCAGCCGATGAATCCGGGAAACCGTCAGCCAGCACAGCAGGTTGACGAAGCCCAGCAGCAGCAGGCTGTTCACCAGAATGCCGGTGGGCAGTGGTGACAACAGGGTAACCGAGGCGAGGAAGCCGCCGATCAGGTAGGCGTTGCTGGCCAGCATCCAGGGCACTCGATTGGGGATGAAGAGGTAAAGTGCCATGCTGGCGGCCACGATCGAGGCAAGGTTGGTCATGACGCCGTCCGGCCGCAGGGGAATGGTCAGCAACAGGCCACTGACCGCGAACAGGCAGACCAGGTTGATCGGCAGTGGCGCCTGGGCCAGGGAGGGGCGCCGCCAGACGGCCAGGGCCAGCAGCAGAAAGCTTGCGGCGACGGTGGCACGCATGGCCAGCAGCACCAGGAAGGTGGTACTCGACCCCAGCAGGCTGTAATCCGTCAGGCCGAAGGCGAGGAAGAGGACGCTGGCCACCACCAGGGCATGACGCATCTGGCAGGCATCGTGGGCTTGCATGGTGCGGCGGAACAGGACTTCTCGGGCGGTGTCCCGGAACTCGCATCGCCAGTCGAGTTCACTGGCATCCCTTGCGCTGGTCGCCATGTGTCTTCCTTATCAGGACGGCGCTTGTTCTCATTTCCACGCCTGCAGGTTCCCCTGATCGGGGCCTCTCGTGACCGATGGACGCCGGTTGTTCGGCCGGTTCACTGGGCAATCATGGCGACAATTTCCGTTTCTCGCCACCTATCCTGTGCAAGTGTCCTAAAGGGCTCACAGCACCTGTACTCGACGGCTTACAGCATAAGCATGAGTCGCGTATGAGGAGGAAGTCAGCGGTTCTTCTGTCTCGGCATCCAGCCTTTCCCGGCGGATCAAGCCGTTGTGGTCGATTCGCGCAAGGCCGTCAGGTGCTCACCGGTCAGGACCGACTTTTTCGCCGAATCACTCGTGGCAGTGTCGAATCGGGGGGGCCGGCCTCAGTCCCGTCGCTTGAGCTGTTCGCGCAGCTGTCTGGGTACCTGCTTGATGATCAGTCGGTCCTGCTGCTCGTCATACTCGACCCCTGAGCCGAGCAGATGCGAGTCGAAGCTGACCGACACACCATCGGCGCGGCCCGTGAAGCGGCGAAACCGGTTGAGCGTCTTCCTGTCCGGCGGAATCTCCGCAGAGAGGCCGTAGTCGGCTTGGCGGATATGGTCGTAGAAGGCCTTCGGCTGCTGCTCGTCGAGTACCTCCGAGAGCGCCTCCAGCGTCATGGGCTCGCCGCGGTCGGCCTGGTCGCTGGCGTAGTCGATCAGGGCGTCGGTCTTCTCGCGACTGGCCTGTTCGGGCAGGTCCTCCTGCTCGACATAGTCGCTGAAGGCCTTGAGCAGGGTGCGGGTCTCGTCGCTGGCGTCCACGCGCTGCTCGGCGCCGAGAAGCGCGGCGAACCCCTCGGCGAGCTTCTTGCCGCCGCGGTCGCGGGTCCAGGAGAGATACTGCCGGGAATTGCCGGCCTGCCACTGGGAGATGTCCAGGCGAGCGGCGAGGCTCATCTGCGCAAGGTTGAGCTGCTTCGCCGGCACGACGTGCAGGCTCTCGTCGATGGCGACGCCATCGCGATGGTGCAGCAGGGCCAGCATGAGAAAACGCGCATCACCATGGCGGGTATCCAGGCTGATCAGGTCGCCCGTTACCGAGAGGTGTGCATCCAGCAGGGTCGCGAGGCGTTCAGCAAAGGCATGCGTCAGGGCGACGAAGTCTCGCTGCTCGCCGAGGTATTCACTCAGGGCTGCGGCCAGCGGCGAATTCGTGTCGCCCTGCTGTTCCGCGCTCCCGGGCTCGGCGAACTGGCCCCAGGCCTTGCTCTTGGCGTGATAGGCCCGGGTCAGGCTCTCTTGCAGGGTCTCCAGCGCCTTCGTGGCGCGCAGTGGGGCGTCGGCCGGCACCAGGCGGGCCGGAGCGTCGCCGGCTTTCTCGATACGATGAACGATGGCGTTGAGGATCGGCATGAGGCCTCCCGCACTGTTGGTCGAGGGCCTGGATGATACCCGCGGGCGAGCCCCGCCGATAGGCGTGGTGCCGTCAGCGGCCATCCAGGTAGGCCGTCATCGAGCCGGCCAGCAGCAGCGCGATCAGGTCCGCCTGGCGATGAGTGTCGGTCTTCTGGAAGAGGTTGCGCAGGTGGAAGGCCACGGTGGTGGGCGAAACCTGCATCTGCTCTGCGATCTCCTCGCTGCGGCGTCCGTCCAGCAGGGCCATGGCGATACGGGTCTCGGTGGGCGTCAGGCCGAAAAGGCTGGCCAGCACGCTTTCCGGCAGGCCAGGGCGCTGGTCCGGGGCGGAAAGCAGCACCACCACGCAGGTCTCCTCGGCGTGCGGGTCGGCGGGCAAGCCCATGGCGCATACCAGCACCAGCAGGCCATGATCACCGGGGCGATGGGGCAGGCGAAGGGAGTAGACCGGCTCGGTGCCTTGACGGCTGGCGTCGCAGGCCGCGGTGATGGCGCGTCGCAGCTCGCGCAGGCCGCTGCCACGCGCTGACAGGGTCTCGCCCAGGATCAGGGCGTCATTCTCTGCTGCCAGACGGCGGGCTCGCTGGTTGGCGAAGTTGACCCGACCCTGGGTATCGAGCAGCACCATCCCGGGCGCCACCAGGTCCAGAGCACGCGTGGCCGAGCGGAATGCCTGCTGGGAGGCATCACGCCGCAGGCTGGCCATGGCCTGGCGCAGCTCGAGGAGTTCCAGGTTGGACTTGGCGCGCATGCGGCTGACCTGGCGCAGGCGTGCCTCGACGGTGGCCAGCAGCAGGTCGAAGTCGATGGGCTTGACCAGATAGTCATCGGCGCCACAGCGCTTGCCATCGACCACATCGCCCGGGTCGGAGAGAGCGGTCAGGAAGAGGAAGGGAGTGTCGGCGAGATGCGGATGGTGCTCGCGCATTGCCATCAGGACCTCGTAGCCGTTGAGGCCCGGCATGTTGATGTCGCACAGCACCAGGTCCGGTGTGCTGGCATCCATCTGCTGCAGGGTGGTCTCGCCGTCTCCGGACTCGAGGACCGCATAGCCGGCTTCTCTGAGCTCTTCGCAGATGTCGGTGCGCAGGTCCTCCTGGTCTTCGGCGCAGAGGATCAAGGGGGGCGGTTCAGTCGGTGTCATCCGCGATCTCCTCCTGGTCGATGGGTAGGCGCAGGGTGAAGGTGGTGCCTGCCTCCGCGGAAGAGCTGACGTCCAGATCCCCCTGCTGGATACGCGCCAGGTAGCGGGCGATGTTGAGTCCCAGGCCGATGCCATCGGTGCCTGCCGCGTTGCTGCCGCGGAAGAAGCGTTCGAACAATCGCGCCTGCTCGGGGTGTGGAATGCCCGGGCCGCTGTCGATGACCCGGCAGACCGCCTGGTGGCCCTCACGTGCCGTGATGACGTGAACGCTCCGGTCGTCGGGGGAGTACTTGAGGGCATTGGAAATGAGGTTGCCCAGCACCTGCTCGGTGAGGGCACGATCGCACCAGGCCTGGACCTCGGGGCTCGCATGGCGGGTGACCAGACGGTCGCTGCCGCTGGCGTCTCGCTGCAAGTGACAGAGGTGGTCGACGAGGGCGGCCAGCGAGTGACGCGCCGGCCTGGCTTCCACCTGCCCGCCGTCCAGTCGGGCCGCGGTCAATGACGACTCGACCAGGCGGGTCATCTGCGCCACCGCGTCGCGCAGTCGCTGATAGCGTTCACTGCGCTGTTCCGGCGTGAAGTGGTGATGGCGGCGCTGCAGGCGCTGCAGGCCAGAGTCGATGACGGCCAGGGGGGTGCGGAACTGGTGCGAGACCATGGCAGCGAAGCTGCGATAGAACTCGCTGACGCCTCGCTCGCGCTCCAGGGCCTGTGACAGGACATCGGCGGCCTGCTTGTAGCGGCTGATGTCGGATACCCGCAGTACCTGGCTGCCATCCCGCGACGGCAGCAGCACCAGCTGTCGCCATTCGCTCTCTGATAGCTGCAGGTCATGGTGAAGGGTGTCATCACCGGAGCGCGGGGTTGCCAGCGATTCCTGCGTGCCGAGCCTGTCGGCGGCGCGCATCACGTCATCGAGTCGACTGCCCGGTGACAACAGTCGGGGGTCAAGCGGAAGCAGCTCGGCAAGCTTGGGGTTGGTCAGGCGCAGATGCCCGTCACCATCGAAGTAGGCAAAGCCGTCCGGTGCGGTCTCGATGGCGGTGACCACCCGCTGGCGAGTGGCCTCGAGGTCGCGCGTGCGTCGGCTGACTTCGGCCTCGAGGAGGTCGCGGTGTGCCCGCAGCGCCCGCTGGGCCTGGCGTCGCTGGCGCAGGGCATGAATCAGCAGCAGCGTCAGTCCCAGGCCGCTCAGGGTGATCCCCACCACCGAGCCGATGACCTGTATCAGGCTGCTGCGATAGGTATCGAGTCGCGCCCCGGTACTTTCCCACTCAGCCATCATGACCGCATTGGCAATGCGGTTGAGGCTGGCCATGAGCCCATCCAGGTGGGGTGTCAGGGACCTCGGGCGAAACCGTTGATCAACCGTGCCTCCCCCTCGCGCCGAGGCGCGCAGGGCGGCCAGCTCTTCCAGTGCGCTGTCCAGGGGACGCGCGAGGCCCTTGTCGACCAGGTAGCGGCGCTGGGGGCCATCGTCCATCAGGTTCAGCCGGCTGGAGAGGATATCCAGGCGCAGAATGGGATCCTGCTCTCGGTCACCCAGTGCCAGCCGATTCACGGCCTGGTCCAGGCGATGGCTGGCGACCTGGGCCTGAGTCACCACCCACAGCATGTTCTCGTCGACATTGTCGCGCATGTCCGCCTCGACCTGAAACAGTCGGATCAGCGCGAAGGCCAGGAAGGCCGTGAACGCCAGGATGGCCAGACCGGCCACCAGGTAGGCAGGGAAGCGGCGCAGCCTGCGCATCACGGGATCTCGAGGCGCCGAAGCTGCCAGACCCAGCGGTAGTCATAACGGATATCCTGCAGTTCACCGTGATCATCCCGCGGATAGATGATCCAGAGTGGCCCCTTGCCGTGTCGCTCGAGACGTTCATCGTCCATGTGAGTGGCCACGATGACGTCATAGTCATGGAAGTCCTGCAGGGGGATCTCGACGATATAGTCGTTGAGTGCCGTGGCCACGGCGGTCTCGCCGCTGGCGCCCAGCCACGCCAGCAGGTCGCGCATAAGGAAGCCCTCGAAGCGGTGCCTGCCATCGGTGACGGAGGTGGAGGTCGTCAGCGCGTGACGCGGCAGGGTGTCGAGAAGCTGGCGATCCAGGTCCGCTGCGCCATCCCGATTGGTGTTCGTGATGTTGCCCATCACGCTCAGCAGGACGTCACCCTCGGGTGAAGGAAGCGGTCGGTCGTTATCCCCCGCCAACCCCGCGACCGAGATCGCCAGCAGTGTGGCGACCAGCAGCGTCCGTCGGATCCGCATCACTGGTTTTCTCCCCTTGTCGAAGACACTACGGCTCTCTAATACCTTAGCCTGACAGAATGCCTGGCGACCCCCTTTGTATGAAGGGGGACGCATCGCGGTTCGGGGGCTAGGGTGTGGAGCATGCCCCGCTCAGAGGTCTGGAGTGCCGTGTCGGGGTGACACGTCTTCGTTCAGGGGAGTTCATGTCATGACGGGGGAGACCTTGCGCCAGCCCGGTATCCGCGAACGGATCCAGCAGCTGGGCTATCTGCTCAAGAACACTTTGAGCCTGGTAGGACGCGATCCGGGGATTCTTCGGCCCTGGACACGAATGTGTCTGTATGCGGTGGTGATGGTCAGTCTGTTCTTCATCAGCGTGATCACGCTGTGGGTCAACAATGGCAACATCGGGACGCCCATGCTGCTGCTGTGTCTGGGGCTGTTCTGTTACAAGCATTTCTATTACACCCGCCAGGAGCTGCGCCAGAGCTGGCTGGTCAGCGAAGCGCTCAAGGGGGAACGTCGCTCCGCCGCCGAGGCCAGGGAGCGGATGAAGACCTTGAAGGGGGCTGCGCGCTGTATCGCGCTGATCGATATCCTGTTCAGCGGCATGTTGAGCTGGGTGCTGCGCTTCGGACCGGTGGGTGCCTTGATGGCGCTACTGCTCAAGGGGATGCGTGAAGTGTGGGATCTGGTCAACCACTATCTGCTGCCCTCGGTGGTCATCGATGGCCACGGCATTCGCGAGAGCGTATCGCGGATGAGTCGTCTCAAGGAAAACGTGCCCGAGACCCTGGTCGGAGTCTTCGGGATCGACGTGGCGGCGAAGGCCGTGGGCACCATCATGTTGCCGGTCTATCTTCTGCTGATGCTCCTGGGGCTGATCTTCGGTATCTGGTTCGGGAGTGTCGAATCTGCCTACTATGCCGGCGATCCGCTCGTCGGAACGTCACTCGCCGGTGCCGGGCCGCTTCCGGAAACGCTGCCCATCACGGTGCTGCCGATCCTGATCGCCCTGTGGGCTGCCAAGCTGTTGAGCGTGGTGCTGGAGCGCATGGCGACCTCGGTGAAGGTGATCTACTTCTCCATCTTCTACATGCGTATCACGCACCCCGATGACATCCAGGACGATATCCGCGACGAACTGGAAGCCTATCTGCGTCTGGAGGTCAGTCACCCCGATCCGGTGGCATCGCCCGGCACCCAGCAAGCATGAAACGAGCGACTCGATGAGACCGAAGGCCGAATCCTGCGGCCTTCGCTTCGACAAGGAGGAGCCAGGATGTGGGACTTTCGTATCGGGCAGGCGTTGGGGCTGATGGTGCGCACGCTGCCCTTCATCATCTTTCGAGTGCTGGTCTATTTCGGTGTGGCCCTGGCCTATGTGCTGATGACCGGCATGGGGGCCGGCGTGGGCTGGGGCATCGGAGGCTTCGGTGACGAGGGGTTCCGGGCGGCGAGCACCTTCTGGGGCGGCGTGGTCGGCTTCGGCCTTGTCGGTGCGATCATGTATGTGTTGCGTGAGTATCTGCTCTATGTGGTCAAGGCGGGGCATATCGCCGTGCTGGTCGAGTTGATGGCAGGCGATGCATTGCCGGGTGGCAAGGGGCAGATCCAGCATGCCGGCAGCGTGGTCAAGGCGCGCTTCGGGCAGGCCAGCGTGCTGTTTGCCGTCGACCAGCTGATCAAGGGGGTGCTGCGTACCATCACCGGCATGTTCCGCACGCTCTTCCGACTGCTTCCGGTCCCCGGGGCCCGGCAGTTCCTGCGCATCGTGGAGGGGTTCCTGCGCATGGCGGTGGGCTTTATCGACGAGGTGATCCTGGCCTACTGCATCCGCACGCAGGCCGACAATGCCTGGCAAGCCTCTCGGGAAGCGCTGGTGATGTACGGCCAGAACGCCAGGCCCATGCTCAAGAATGCCGCCTGGCTGACGCTGATCGTCTATGGCCTGGCATTTCTCATCTTCCTGGTGATGCTAGCGCCGGCGGCGCTGGTGGCCTATCTGATACCGGGAGGCTGGTCGGCCACCGGCGTGGTCGTGGCGCTGATCTTTGCCTGGAGCGTCAAGGCGGCGCTACTCGAGCCTTTCGCCGTGACCTGCATGATGCAGGCCTATTTCAAGGTAATCGAAGGGCAGGAGCCGGACCCTGAGTGGGATGCCCGCCTGGAAGGCATGTCGAAGACATTCCGCAGGCTCAAGGAAAGGGCAGGTCAAGCCGAGCCACCCTACCGTGCCGACGCCGGCACGGCCGAGTCCCAGGTCTGAGTCGGGCGGTCCTCGGGGCCGTGTGCAGAGAGGCGGTGCTCGCACCCGGGTACTGCCAGGTTGCAGGAGCCAGGGGCGTGGGCTCCTATTCGGTCGAGGAGGTGGCTATCATGAAGCGTGGCATGGGCGCATTCTCAGTGGGGGCGCTGGTCCTGTCGCTTGGCACCTGGACGGCTCAGGCGCATGCCGACGAGTTCGTCGAGCAGATCGAGTTGGGATTGGAGCTGTATCAGGAGAAGGAGTATGGTGCGGCGATCACTGAGCTCGAGTTCGCCATCAACGATCTTCGCAAGCTGATGTCCGGGCGCATTGCCGAGACCTTTCCCGAGGCGCCCGAGGGCTGGCGTGCCGGCGAGGTCGCCTCCAGCGGCGGGGGTGGCGCGGCGGCGATGTTCGGTGGCGGCGGCAGCATGCTCGAACGCGAGTATCGCCAGGAAGCGGGAAATGGCCGACTGACGGCGAAGCTGATGATCGACAATCCCATGGTTCAGGCGATGTCGGCGATGTTCAGCAATCCGGCCATGATTGCCGCCCAGCCCAACATGGAGCGTATCCGCATCGGGCGTGATTCCGCGCTGCTCAAGTGGGAGCCCGAGCGTGGCAAGGCTGAAGTCTCCTTCCTGATGGATGGCCGCATTCTGGTCCAGGTCAACGCTCAGGGGCTGGCGTCACAGGCGCCCGCGGTGGAACTGCTCGAGGCCTGGGATCTCGACACCCTGCGCGAGCAGGCCGCTCGCTAAGGCCTGCTCATGACACCTTTCCAGACGTGAAGGTCCAGACGTAAAGGCGGCGAGGCTGATGCCTCGCCGCTGCCATTTCGCCACCGCCCGGCTACTCCAGGCGGAAGCTGATCCGCTCCAGTATCTCGCCGCTGTCGCTGGCCTTGTAGCGCAGTTCGTATTCGCCTGCCGCGGGCGGTGCAAACAGCTGCAGCGGGCTGCCCTGTGAGGCACGGGCTTCGCGAATGGGCTCCACATCATCGGGGCTGTCCGGGGGGACCACCTGGATCAGATCGGCGTAGCGCCCGGGGCCTTGCCACTCCACCTCCAGCACGCCATTGGGCTCGGGGGTCCCGATCACGCTCATGGCGACCTCGCCGGCACCGACGCTGACCGGTTCACTGGCCAGCACGCGCCTGGACTGCTGGACCACGTAGCGCACTTCATAGTCGCCGGGCGCCTCCGGCGCCTCGAGGGCGAGCGGCGAGCCGCGGCTGGTGCGCTGGTAGCTCTCGTAGGCGTCTTCCGGCGCCCCGGCGGGGACGATGGTGACATAGTCCCGGGGGTTATCGGGGCCCTGCCACTCCACCTCGAACTCGCCCCCGGGCACTAGGGGGCCGCGGACCAGCAGAGAGGCCGAGACCGGGGTCAGGGTCACCGGCTGGCTGGCCAGTACGCGCCTGGACTGCTGTAGCACATAGCGCACCTCATGGTTGCCCAGGGCATCCGGGGCGGTGAGGGAGAGCGGCGATCCGCGGCTGGTGCGCTGGTAGCTCTCGTAGGCGTCTTCCGGTGCGCCGGCGGGAACGAGAGTGACATAGTCCCGGGGGTTGTCCGGGCCCTCCCAGTCAACCTCGAACTCGCTGCCGGCGGGGATCTCCTCCGGTGCCTGGACCTCGGCGCTGACCGGGGTCAGGGTCACCGGCTGGCTGGCCAGTACGCGCCTGGACTGCTGGAGCACATAGCGCACCTCATGCTCGCCCAGGGCATCCGGAGCGGTGAGGGAGAGCGGCGAGCCGCGGCTGGTGCGCTGGTAGCTCTCGTAGGCGTCTTCCGGTGCGCCGGCGGGAACGAGGGTGACATAGTCCCGGGGGTTGTCGGGGCCCTCCCAGTCAACCTCGAACTCGCTGCCGGCGGGGATCTCCTCCGGTGCCTGGACCTCGGCGCTGACCGGGGTCAGGGTGACCGGCTGGCTGGCGAGCACTTCCTCGGTGGCGTTATGCACATAGCGCACCTCATGCTCGCCCAGGGCATCCGGAGCGGTGAGGGAGAGCGGCGAGCCGCGGCTGGTGCGCTGGTAGCTCTCGTAGGCGTCTTCCGGCGCCCCGGCGGGGACGATGGTGATGTAGTCGCGGCTATCATCGGGCCCTTCCCAGCTCACCTCGAACTCGCTGCCGGCCGGGATGTCCGCGGGCGCGTTCAGAGTGGCCTCGTCGGGCAGCGGCTCTGGCTCTGGCTCTGGCTCTGGCTCTGCCTCGGCGGCGACCTCCTCCACGCGGGCCAGGGCGCTGGCCAGCTCGGTGCCGGAGTGGGTCTGCAAGAGCTCTCCGCCGGTCTGCTCGGTCACGCAGGAGAGCTGCTGGATCTCGCTGTCGGCCAGCCCGAAGCCGACCACATGGGCGCGAATCGCCAGTCCCTGCTCCGCCAGCCGCGCCGCTTCAGCGCAGGGGTCGCCGTCGCAGGTCTCCAGGCCGTCGGTCACCAGGATGATATCGGCGGCCTCGGCGGTGCGGGGAATCTGCTCGGCGGCCAGGCGCAGACTCTCGGCGATGGGGGTCATGCCCTGGGGATTGAGGCCGCGTATCTGGTCCGCCAGGGGCGTCGCGTCCTGGCGCTGCATGGTGGCGACGATCTCGATATCCCCGCAATCGCCCCGGCGACTGTGGCCATAGGCCAGCACGCTCAGCGGCACCTCGGGATCGCGATCCCGGAGATACTCCTCGATCACGTCCCGGGCGACCTCGATGCGCGTGATGTCACCCTCCATGCGATTCCACATGGAGCCCGATGCATCGAGCACCATGACCCCCACGCGTTCCGCCATGGCGGGGGAGGAGCCCAGCAGCAGTGCCATGGGCAGCAGTACGACGTTCCGGCTCGAGCAGGCCATGCGGTTTCTCCTGGTTGCCATGCGTCAACGCACAGGATAGGCATGGGCCACCTTGGCGTGCCCCCTCCATTCGAACGGGAGTAGACGCCCGCCACGAGGGGGAGGGAGCGTGTCAGGGCTTCAGCCGATAGCCACTCTTGAAGATCCACCCCACCATCGCGAGTGCAGCGGCCAGGAACAGCAGAATCATGCCCAGGCTGACCAGCGGGCTGACGTCGCTGATGCCGTAGAAGCTCCAGCGGAAACCGCTGATCAGGTAGACCACCGGGTTGCCCAGGGTCACCGCCTGCCAGAAGGGCGGCAGCATGTCGATGGAGTAGAAGGTACCGCCCAGGAAGGTCAGTGGGGTGATCACCAGCAGCGGCACCAGCTGCAGCTTCTCGAAGCCGTCGGCCCAGATGCCGATGATGAAGCCGAGCAGGCTGAAGGTCACCGCGGTGAGCACCAGGAACACCACCATCATCAGCGGGTGATCGATGGAGTAGGGCACGAAGAGACGCGCCGTGACCAGCACGATGGCACCGAGAATCAGCGACTTGGTGGCCGCTGCCCCCACGTAGCCCAGCACCACCTCGACATAGGACATCGGCGCCGAAAGAATCTCGTAGATCGAGCCCGAGAAGCGCGGGAAGAAGATACCGAAGGAGGCGTTGGAGACGCTCTGGGTGAGCAGCATCAGCATGATCAGGCCCGGCACGATGAAGGCGCCATAGCTGATGCCATCCACCTCGCTGATCCGGGTGCCGATCGCCGCCCCGAACACCACGAAGTAGAGCGAGGTGGAGATCACCGGCGAGACGATGCTCTGCAGCACAGTACGCAGGCTGCGCGCCATCTCGGCGAGATAGAGGGTCTTGACGGATTGCAGGTTGAAACGCTTCATGCTCAGTGACGCTCCCGGACCAGGCTGACGAAGATGTCTTCCAGTGAACTCTGGCGGGTGTTCAGGTCCTTGACCCGCAGCCCCTCCGCCTCGAGGTCGGCCAGCAGCCCCGAGATCGTCGAGCCCCCTTCCTGACGGGCGGCGTCGTAGCTGTAGACCAGCGCATGGCCCTCCTCGGCGAGTGCCAGCCCGTGGCCCGCCAGCGACCCCGGTACTGCGGTCAGCGGCTCCTTCAGGTGCAGGGTCAGCTCCTTGCTGCCGAGCTTGCGCATCAGCGCATGGGTGTTCTCCACCAGCACGATTTCCCCGCGGCGGATCACCCCGATGCGGTCGGCCATCTCCTCGGCCTCCTCGATGTAGTGGGTGGTGAGGATGATGGTCACTCCCTGATCGCGCAGGCCGCGCACCACCTCCCACATCTCGCGGCGTAGCTCCACGTCCACCCCGGCGGTAGGCTCATCCAGGAACAGCACCTGAGGCGCGTGAGAAAGCGCCTTGGCAATCAGCACTCGACGCTTCATGCCGCCGGAAAGCTCGAGCAGTCGGCTGTTGCGCTTCTCCCACAGGGTCAGGGAGCGCAGCACCTGCTCGATGTGCGCCGGGTCCTTGGGCTTGCCGAACAGCCCGCGGCTGAAGCTCACCGTGTCCCACACCGTGGTGAAGGCCTCGTTGGTGAGCTCCTGGGGGACCAGGCCGATGAGTGAGCGCGCGGCACGGTAGTCGCCGACGTTGTCGTGACCATCCACCAGGACCCGGCCGCGGCTGGCATTGACCAGCCCGCAGATCACGCTGATCAGGGTCGTCTTGCCGGCCCCGTTGGGGCCGAGCAGGGCGAAGATCTCGCCACGCTCGATCGTGAGGTCGACATCCACCAGGGCCTTGAAGCCATCGGCGAAGGTCTTCGAGAGCCCCTCGACACGAATCATCGGTGCCTCACTCAAGGGTGATGTCTCCGTCGAAGTCGAGGGCGAGACTCAGGCCGTCAACCTCCACGGTTACCCGTGCCGGCAGGCGCTCATGGCCCTCGAGATGCCCCTCGGAGAGTGCCTTCTGTACCGCCTTCTCGATCTCCTGCTGGGTAGTGACGCCGACGGTCTTAAGCAGCTTGCGGATGCTGTGTTGAAAGGCCTCGTCGTTCATTTGCGGCTTCTCCTGTGGTGATCGATGGTGCCTCCCATCCTAGCGCGACTGACCGGATGATACAGGGGCTGTACAAGAAAAAGCCGTGCATGGCGGCCATGCACGGCGTCGAGCAGGTGCGTTACGGGGTCAGCTGCGCTCGGTGACCTCCAGCAGGTGGTAGCCGAACTGGGTCTTCACCGGGCCCTGCACCTTGCCCACTTCCCCCTCGAAGACCGCCTTGTCGAATTCCGGCACCATCTGGCCCGGGCCGAAGCTGCCGAGCTCGCCGCCCTGCTGGCCGGATGGGCAGGAGGAGTGCTCGCGGGCGACCTCGGCGAAGTCGCGACCGCCCTCGATCTCGGCCTTGAGTTCGTTACACTTCGCTTCGCTGTCCACCAGGATATGACGTGCGCTTGCCTGAGCCATGCTACTCTCCTCGATGATCGGCAGGGATGCCGGTTGATGTGGCTCCGAGCATATCACGCCACTTTCCGGTTTTCGTGGGAGCCCCCACCCATGCACCTGGCCGGTCCTGGTGTGGGCGAAGCTGACAGCGCGACTCTCCCCGCCGTCACCACGCTTGCCCTCGTCACCCAGCAGGTCATCGCGGGAGCGAAGCTTGCTTCGCGAATCTCCCCTCCGTCGCCGCAATCACCGTTGGCACCCAACAGACTTTCGCGGGAGCGCTGCTTGTTGCAGCACGGCTCCCTCCACCACGGGCGATTGGCGCCTCCCGACGCCGCGCCGCGCAGTTCCGCCAGTGGGCCACCCGGGTGTTGCGCGAGCATCTGACGCAGGGCTGGACGCTGAATCGCCAGCGCGTCGAGGAGAACGCCCGCGAGCTCGAGGCCGCCATGACTCTGGTGCGCAAGACCGCCGGCAGTCCGGCGCTGGATGCCGCCTTGCCTCGCTGAAGGCCGAGCTGATTGCCAAGGATGAGGCCACCGACTTATTCGCCCGCGAGCGCGGCGACGGCCTCGATTCGCTGCTCGGCAACCTCGGCCAGACGATCTTCGGCGAGCCGGCCTATCCCTCCGTGGAGGCCAAGGCCGCGCACCCGCGCTACTGGCGTCATGATCTCGAGGTCAGGCTGCGGGAGCTGAACGAGGCGTCAGCCGCGCTCGGCTGCGCCTCATGATTCGACCCGGTTCTGGCCCAGCGCCTTGGCTCGGTAGAGCGCCTCGTCCACCCGCTGCGCCAGCGACCGGGAATCCTCGCCGGACGCCAGTTGCGCCACGCCGAAGCTGGCGGTGACGCCGCCAGGCCCTTCGAAGCGGTGGTCGGCGATCGCCCGGCGCAGCTTCTCGGCCACCTTGCCGGCGGCCGCGAGGCCGGTCTCCGGCAGCAGCACCATGAACTCCTCGCGTGCCGTGATGTCGCGCACGATGCAGAAGATCAGCTTGATGCCCTGGTAGGTGGCGCCGTGGTTGCTGAGCTCCACGTCGATGAGGGTGCCATCCTTGCGGCGCTGCCGGGTCTCGAAGTGGGCCCCGTCACCGTCGACGCTATGCAGCATCGCCCCGATCTCGGGGCGGCTGAAGCGGGTGTCGAGATCCCAGACATGCATCGACTCCAGCTCCTCGCGCGTGTAGCCGAGCATCTCGGCATAGCGATGGTTGACCCGGTAGAGGCGGCCGTCGCGCCTCAGCACCACCATGCCATCCCAGGACGCCTCGAAGAGGGCGTTCCAGAGGATGGTTTCGTTCTTCCGGGGGTGATGACATGGGCGGGTTCCCGATCCGTGGGATGAGGGGGCTTGTCCCCTATCGGTCGGCGTTGACTCAACCGCCTGCGCCGATGGTGAGCCGCAGGGCCTGCAGGCTGTCGAGCTCGAGGCGGATCTCGTCGGAGAACACCGGATGGCCGATGACGCGGATGTCGAGGCTCGCCTCGGCGCCGCCGTAGGTGACTTCGGCGGTGACATGGGTGTCGCTGGCCAGGGGCGCCATGGGCGCGAAGTCGACGCGCCTCACCTCCACGGCGGTGAGGCCGAGGTCGCCGAGGCGCTGGTCGAGGGCGCGCCTGATCTCCACGTCGTAGTAGAAGTAGAGCCCGCCATAGGCCAGGCCGGCCAGCGCGGCGAGAGTGAAGATGAAGCGGGCCATGGCCGTCTCCTTGGTGATATTGCCGAGAGGGAGTCCTTGGTGCCCGCGTTTATACCACAGCCGCAGGACTATCGGGGCCGCCATGCCCCTTCGCGGATCACCGGGCAGCCGGCCACTTCGCGGTTGTAGAGGTAGAGCCAGGCAGGGCCGAAGGCGGTGGCTCGGATGACGCGCTGGTAGTCGCCATGTGTCGGTGTCCGCACCCGGTAGTCCTCGAGCCGGTCCAGGCCGGCCAGTAGCCTGGCGCTGACCGCGAAGACCTCCACCTCGACCCCCCGCGAGGTCTCGGGCTTGGCCGCGGGATAGGGGCCAAGATCGTAGAGGGTCGCCGAGGTGAGGCGGTCGGCTCCCAGGAAGTGGGCGCCTTCCAGCCAGTGATGGTTGCGCAGCCCGCGTTTCAGGGTGCCGTAGACGGCGACCAGGGGCGTGCGGCTGATGGCGAGGGCGGGAGTGTGCATGCCGGTCGGCTCCGGAGCCTTGTCATGTCCTGACAGCAGGATACCCCCGGCCCCCATTGGGATGCCATGCCGTCGCCGACACGGTTCAGCGTTGCCCTGGCCGCGCTCGGGGAGATGCCGAGGGCCGCGCGCTGGCGGCGGGAAAAGGCAACTATGCTGTCTTCGGACGGGTCAGGTGCCGGGGGCCTGATCCGAGTGATCGCTCCACCACAGGCCAGAGGAGGCCGCCATGCATATCGCCGTTCTCACCCTCCGGGTCGCCCTGCCGGGCTGCCGCTCGCTGAAGGAGAAGCGCCAGCGCATGGGCGGCCTGCACGAGCGTTTCGGACGCCAGCCGTCGATTGCGGTCTGCGAGAGCAGCGACCTTGACCGCCACGACGCCAGCGAGTGGACCTTCGTGGTGGTGGGCATGTCATCGCGGGAGGTAGCGTCACTTTGCAGCGAGATCGAGGACAGGCTCCAGCGCACGGTCGACGGCCGGGTCCTCGAGGCCACCCGCGAGTTCCTCTGAGCGTGGCAAGCGTGAGCCTTTAGAGGCATTGCCAGCAGCGGGGTGAACTGCGATAGCCTGAAGGCGGGTCCCGACCCGTTGCACACCGCCGACCAGACCGGGAGGTCATCGCATGTCGCTAGAATCCTGCCTGGGTATCCTGCTGCCCGACGACGGTCCGGATGACTATGAGTGGTACGCCCTCGGGGGTGAGGTGGCCGAGCTGCCGCGAATTCGGGTCGGCAAGGTGCCGAGCGACGGCCACCATGCGCCAGCGGCGCTGCTGACGCTGGGCGAGGTCGAACGACTGGCCCCGGTGGGCAGGACGCTGGTGCAGGCCGGGGCCGAGGCCGTGATATGGGCCTGCACCAGCGCGAGCTTCATCGGCGGACTCGACTGGGCCCGGGAGCAGCGCGAGTCCCTGGCGTCCCGGCTGGGTGTGCCGGTCACCAGCACGGCACTGGCCTTCCACGAGGCGCTGGCGTCCCTGGGGCATGCGCGCGTGGACCTGCTCAGCCCCTATCCGGACGATGTGACACTGCGGCTGGTGAGCTTCCTGCGTGAGGGGGGCATCAGCGTGATCAACGACAAGGCGCTGGATTGCCCCTATGCCATCGATTCGCATCGTGCCGACCTCCTGGCGGAGGTGCGTCGCTTCTGTGCCCGTTACCCCGATGACTCGCGGCCCCTGCTGGTGCCCGACACCGCGATCAACTCGCTGTTCCTGCGAGAGGCCCTGAATCGCGAGGCCGGGCGGGAGGTGTTGACCGCCAATCAGGTGACCCTGTGGGCCGGGCTCAGACAGCTGGGCGGTGCGGAGCGGGCGGACGAGCTGCTGGGACCGCTCGCTTCCGTCTGAGCGCCCAGACCTCAGTCACGTTACCGTCACATCCGGAGGGAGCGGCGGAGTGTCATGCGCAAGGAGAATGATGATGACGCAACAGGCGGCAAGCAGCGAAGGCATTCCGGTGGGCATCAGCGCTTGTCTGATGGGCGAGCAGGTGCGCTACAACGGCGGGCACAAGCGCTCCCGCTTCTGCCTGGAGGTCCTCCAGGAGCGCTTTGCCTTCGAGTCCTTCTGTCCCGAGCTCGAGGCCGGCCTCGGCGTGCCTCGCGACCCCATCCGCCTGGTGGGCCTGCAGGGCGAGGCCCCCCGCGTACAGGGCACCCGGGATCCGAGCCTCGACGTCACCGAGCGGCTCGTCGAGGTCAGCGCAGACTTTGCCGCCCGCCACCGGCACCTGCGCGGCTTCATCCTGATGAAGGGGTCGCCGAGCTGCGGACTGGAGCGGGTCAAGGTCTATCATCCCAACGGCATGCCCAGCCATGCCGACTCGGGTGTCTTCGTGAGCACCCTGCGACGCCACTTCCCGGAGCTGCCGCTGGAAGAGGAGGCGCGCATGAACGACCCGGTGCTGCGCGAAAACTTCATTACCCGGGTCTATGCCTTCGACGACTGGAAACGCCGGGTGGAGGCTGCCCCGAGCTATCATGCCCTGCTGCAGTTCCACAGCCGGCAGAAGTATCTGCTGATGGCGCATCACGTGGAGGCCTACCGTGAACTGGGGCGTTACCTGGCCGAGTCGAGCAAGGTAGCGCTGGAGGAATCCATGGCCCACTACCTGCAGCGTTTCATGGCCGCGCTGAGCCGTCCGGCGACCCGCAAGACCCACACCAACGCGCTGATGCACGTGCTGGGCTATCTCAAGGAAGCCGTGGACGGCGAGACCCGACAGGACCTGCTGGCGGCCATCGAGGACTATCGCCTGGGGCGCGTGCACCTGGTGGTGCCGATCCGCCTGCTCAACCACTACGTGAAGCGTCACGGCTCGGACTATATCCGCGAGCAGACCTACCTGGACCCGCACCCCTACGAGCTGGGGCTGCGCAATACCATCTGATGAGAACCCCATCGCACAGCAAGCGGAGCTCCCACAAGGGCATCGGCACCCGCGTCCGAGGCCTCCCGGAACTGGGCACCAGCTCCAGGGCGCCTGTCGGCGCCATCGCGCAGCAAGCTGAGCTCCCACAGGGGCGTCGGTAAAGTCCCGGATGGTGTCAGGTAGTTCATTGAAGAGCGTGTAGCTTGCCCGGCCCTCAGGATGTCTTTTTTGTCGCTCAGGGCTGGCGCTCGTTGCGTGTCGAACGCAGCAGTACCTTGTCCAGGGCCCGGGTGCCGAGCAGCCGCCTGAGGGTGCCGAACAGATGGGTCGGCAGCGTCACGTAGTAGCGCGCCCTGGGGCGCGGGCTCTCCAGGGCGTGCACCAGCTTGTCGACCACCGCCTCGGGGCCGAGGGTGAAGCGCCCGCCGTCGTCGCCGGCCAGCCGCGCCTCGACGGCGCGGTAGGTGTCGGCGTGGGCGCTGTGGGCGGTATCGATATGCGCCTTGAAGGCGCGATAGGCGTTCTCGCGAAAGCGGCTGGTGATGGGGCCCGGCTCGATCAGGCTGACGTGGATGCCGGTGCCGGTCAGCTCCAGGCGCAGGGTGTCGGTGAGTCCCTCCAGGGCGAACTTGGAACAGACATAGGCGCCACGGTAGGGCAGGGCGGCCAGGCCCAGCACCGAGCTGTTCTGCACGATGCGACCGTGGCCCTGACGGCGCATCGCCGGCAGTACCCGGCAGGTGAGCTCATGGGTACCGAGCAGGTTGGTCTCCAGCTGGGCACGCAGTACCTCGCGGCCGAGGTCCTCCACGGCGCCGGGCTGCCCATAGGCGGCATTGTTGAACAGCGCATCGAGTCGTCCACCGGTCGCCTCCAGCACCGCCGTGACGCAGGCCTCGATCGAGGCGCTGTCGTCCAGTTCCAGCGGAAGCGCCGCCAGGCCGGCGTCGCGCAGTCGGGCCAGGTCCGCCTCGCGCCGGGCGGTGGCGAACACCCGCCAGCCGCGGCGCGCCAGGGCCTGGGCGGCGTCGTGGCCGATGCCGCTGGAGCAGCCGGTGACCAGTACGCTGCGGGGGGTGGCATCGGGAGAGGTGGGCATCGGCGGGGCTCCAGGCAGGGAAAGGGTCGGGGCGGCGCGTCGGGGGCCGGCGAGTGCATCCCGCACTCTGTCGCCTGGCGTCCGGCCATGCAAGCCGGCCGTTAAGCGCCTACAATGCGCCCCTCTCCCGAGATAGACACGCCATGCCCGTGACCCTCTCCCATGCCGAGCGCTTCGCCCGGCTGACCGAACTCCTGGCCGAGTGGCAGCCGCTTTGGCGGCCCCTGCCGTTCCAGCATCGCCGGCTTGCCTGGGCCGAGGCACAGCCGGGCCTTGCTGATCGCCTGCTGTCACTCGATGACGACGCCTGCGTCCGGCTGCAGGCCGATCCCTTCACCGCATCCCCCCTGGCGGAGTGGCTGCCGGTGGCGGAGCTCGCCGCCCTGGTCGAACTCCCCGAGTTGCCTGCCGAGGGTCCCAGCCTGCCGGCGCAGTGGGCCGAGCACATGGGCGGGCGCAAGTGGCAGCAGGTCGCGGCCTTCGTGCCCCGCATGGCCGCGTTGCCGGGCACCAGGCTGCTCGAGTGGTGTGCCGGCAAGGGCCACCTCGCCCGTACCCTGTCTCGTCACCTGGGGCGTGAGGTCACCGGCCTGGAGTGGCAGGCCGCACTCTGCCGCGACGGCCAGGCGCTGGCCGAGCGGCAGGGGGCGCGGGTGCGGCTGGCGCAGCAGGACGTGCTGGCTCCCGATGCCGGGCGCTGGCTCGCGGCGGACACCCAGGCGGCGGCCCTGCATGCCTGCGGCGACCTGCACGGGCGGTTGATCGAGCTGGCGATCGAGCAGGGCAGTGCCGTGACCCTGGCACCGTGCTGCTACCACCGCACTGCTCAGTTACATTATCACCCCCTCTCGCGGCGGGGGCGTGAGCTAACCGCGGACCTGGGCTTCTCGCTCACCCGGGAGGATCTCGCCATGGCGGTTCAGGAGACCGTGACCGCGCCACGCCATGTGCGTCGCCATCGCCAGCGGGCCAACGCCTGGCGCCTGGGCTTCGATGCCCTGCAGCGCCATGTACGCGGCCGGGATGCCTACCTGCCGGTGCCGAGCCTCGCCTATGGCCGCATGCCCGAGAGCTTCGCGGGGTTCTGCCGCTGGGCGGCCGAGCGCAAGGGATTAACCCTGCCGGCGGATCTCGACTGGCACGCCTTCGAGCAGGAAGGCCAGCGACGCCAGGCCGAGACCCAACGTCTGGAACTGGTCCGCCATCTCTTCCGCCGCCCGCTGGAGCTGTGGCTGGTGCTGGACCGCAAGCAGCGCCTGGCGGAAGCGGGCTTCAGGGTCGAGCTCGGTACCTTCTGCGACCGCGAGCTGACACCGCGCAATCTGCTGTTGCGTGCCGCCCCGGGCTAGGCAGAAGCTTCTATACTGCAGGACGTTCCCCTGTTCGGAGGAATCCTTCCTGGAGGTGTGTGATGAGCGACGCCAAGACGTATCAGGGTGCCTGTTTCTGCGGTGCCGTCCAGCTGAGGGTGACCGGCAAGCCGGAGGCGATGGGCTACTGTCACTGCCAGGACTGCCGCCACTGGTCGGCGGGTCCGGTGAATGCCTTCACGCTCTGGAAGCCGGACGCGGTGCAGGTGGTGCAGGGGGCCGATGACCTGGAGAGCTATCACAGGACGCCGGGCAGCCTGCGTCAGTGGTGTCGGAAATGCGGAGGGCATGTGCTGACCGAGCATCCCGCCATGGGGCTGATCGATGTCTATGCGGCGATCATCCCCGACCTGACCTTCGAACCGGCCCTGCATGTCCACTATCAGGAGTCGGTGCTGCGCATTGCCGATGGCCTGCCCAAGATGCGCGACGTGCCCGCCGAGATGGGTGGCACGGGGGAGACCCTCGACGAGTGAGGTGAGCGGAGGGCGTCACTCCGCCTCCCGTTCTGCCAGCCAGGTCCGGAAGTAGTCCTGGATGCGCCCCAGGCTACTGCCGTACCAGGCCTCGTCCTTGGCCAGGGCGTTTTGGGCGTTGAGCGGATGCGTAGGGATATGCAGGCGCATGTCGACGCCGCTCTCGGGGTGGGTAGTGACCCGCACCGCCGCCGAACGACGGGCCGGACCATAGGGGATATGGCGTGACATGTCGGCCAGGCGCTCGGTGGTGGTGGCGAAGCGCAGGAAGTCGCGGGCTGCCTGGGGATTCGGGGCGCCGCGGGGAATCGCCCAGGTCTCGTGCTCCTGGACCTGGCCATCCCAGAGGATCTCGATGGGTGCCCCGCGATTGACCATGGCATCGAAGAAACGACCGTTGTACCCCGAGGCCATCACGACCTCGCCTTCTGTCAGCAGCCGCACCGGGGTGTCGCCGGCCTGCCACCAGCGAATCTCTTCAAGTTCATCGAGGCGCGCCAGCGCCAGGTCCAGGCCGCGCCGGGTGCTCAGCAGGTCGTAGAGCTCTTCGTGGGGTACCCGATAGGCAAGCAGTGCCCACTCCAGGTTGACAGCCGGGGTGCGCTGCAGCGCGCGGGGGCCGGGGAAGCGCTGCTGGTCGAAGAGGTCCTCGATGCCGTTGGGTCGTTTGCCGGGGAAGGCATCGCGGCGGTAGGCGACCACGGTGGCGAAGATGCTGTGGGTGATGGCGCAGCGCCCGACGCTGTCCGGCAGAAAGTCCTGCTCTGCCGGGGTGCCGTCCGGGGCCGGCGCCAGCAGTGCGGGGGAGAGCGGCTCGAGGAGCCCCTCGGCGCAGGCCGCCATGGCCTCGCTGCGGGTCATGTCGATCAGGTCCCAGGGCACCTCGTCCTCGGCCACGGCGCGTCGCAGGCGTTCAATGCCGCCGTCGTACTGCGCCACCGCGATGCGTCTGCCGGTGGCATCGGTATAGGGAGCGAAGAGGGCGGCCTGCTGGGCACGCTCGTAGGCGCCACCCCAGCTCAGCACGGTCAGGACATCATCATCGTCCGCTTCGCCGGGTGCGGCGCAGATCAGCACCAGCCAGAGCAGGCCTGTCAGCCATCGCCTGTCGTCAACCCGTGCCATGCTCCTCCCGTCTCAGTTCGTCGCTGTGTGCCAGATAGGCGCGGGCGATGCTCGACTCGAAGACCACGCCCTTGAAGGTGTCATCCGTGTCGGGGTCGACCACCGGCAGGGCCTCGCCGGTGACATCCTGCAGTTCGGCCATGGCGTCCCACAGCGAAGTATCCGGCCGCAGTACCGGCCGTGCCAGGCGCGTCACCCCCGCGACGTGCGTCGGTCCCGTTGCCGACTCCCGCGCGGCTTCCAGGTCGGCCAGGCCCACGCACCCTCGGTAGCGTCCCCGGGCATCGACCAGGTAGCCCTCGCCATGCCGGGCCCGGCACAGGGCGGTCACCGCCTCGGCCACCGGGGTCTGCGGGGCCAGGGTCACGCAGTCGTCGGTCAGCTGCTCGGTGACCGGGGTGTTGCGCAGCACGGCACGCCCGCGCCCGGCGGAGAGGTCCAGGCCGCGGCGTTCGAGCTGGATATCGAACAGCGAGCGACCGAAGAGCTGGGCAGCGATCGGACTGGCCAGGGTCACGCTGGCCAGGGCGGCGGTGGTCAGCGCATAGCTGCCCGTCAGCTCGAACACGATCAGCAGGCTGGTCAGCGGAGCGCCGATCACCGGCGAGGTCACTGCCACCATGCCGCATACGGCATAGAAGACGAAGGTTTCCTGGGGCGTGCCGCTGAGCTGGCCGATCAGGCTGGCGCACAGGGCGCCGAACAGGGTGCCGATGACCAGCGCGGGGCTGAACACGCCGCCGCTGAAGCCCATGCCCAGACAGAGCCCCGTGGCGGCGATCTTGAGCACCAGCACCAGTAGCAGCTCGGCGCTGCCGAAGGCGCCGGCAATGGTGGCGAAGCGCAGCGTTTCCTGCCCCATGCCCAGGATGTCGGGGACCCAGAGGGCGGTGATCCCCAGCACGGCACCGGCCAGGGCCGGGCGCAGCGGCGGCGCGATGGGCAGGGTGCCGGCCAGGCGTGTGATGCCCAGGATGGTGTGCATGTAGGCCCCGGCGACCAGGGCGCCCAGGCCACCGATGGCGAGGAAGGCCACGAACTCCCAGGGTCGCGGCACGGCGGTGTCGGCGACGTGGAAGAGGGCCCCCTGGTCGAGCACATTGGTGGCGATGACATGGCCGACCAGGGCGGCAGCGGCCACCGGGGCGAAGGCGCGCAGGGCATAGTGGCGCAGCACCACTTCGTGGGCGAAGACGATGCCCGCCAAAGGGGCATTGAAGGCGGTGGCGATGGCCGCGGCCACCCCGCAGGCGATGGTGATGTTGTCGTCGGAGCGCCCCAGGCGCAGCAGGCGGGCACCCTGCGAGCCCAGGGTGGCGCCCAGGTGCACCAGGGGACCGTACTGTCCCACCGAGGCGCCGCTCCCCAGCGAGATCAGGGCGCTCAGTGCCGAGAGTCCCCCGGCTCGGGCCGGTAGCCGGCCGCGGCGAGTCTGCACAGCGGCGATCACGTCGGCCGGGGCATGGGGGCGATGCTCGGGAATCGCCCGATGCAGCAGGCCGACGACCAGGCCACCCAGCGCCGGCACGGCAATCGTGGCGGCCAGCAGCAGCTGGGGATGGTCGAGCATCATGCGGCTGCGCGGCGAGATCAGCAGCACCTCGTTGAGTGCCAGTACCGCCCTGACGAACGCCACGGCAAGCAGGGCAGCGACGGCACCCAGCAGGGCCCCCAGCAGGACCAGGCCCAGAAAGCGGACCACGGTCAACGGGCCACGGCGTGAATCAGGATGTGTCGGAAGGGCGTCCATGCTCAAGGTGTAGGCGGCGACTCGCTGCAGGGCAAGTGCCGCCTCCCAGGGCCTATCGCCACCCGGGCACCGCCAGGATGGGCGAGAGGTCAGGCGGCCCGGGCGTCGGCCGCGCCGAAGCGGCGGTGCAGCCAGGCGTTGATGGCGTCGGACTCGTAGAGCCACTCGTCCGTGCCGTCGTCGTGGGTGATTCTCAGGCAGGGGACCTTGACGCGGCCGCCCCCCTCGGCGAGTTCACGGCGGTGGTCGGGGTCGAGCTGGGCATCGCGCAGCTCGATGTCGAGTCCCAGGCGGGCGATCTCCTTGCGTACCTTGATGCAGAAGGGGCAGGTGCGAAACTGGTAGAGCGCCAGGTTGCGGCAAGCGGCGTCGGCCCGGGCCTGATCGTCGGGGCTGCGCTCGATGGCGCTGGGCGTGGAGAGCTTCTCGGAAATCAGCATGACCGGCGCCAGCACCAGGCGCAGGCCACGGAAGAAGGTGCGAATCAGTATTCTCATCGGCGGTGATCAACCTCGCGGAGCATGGATGGGTGTGGGGGCGCCCATGATGCCTGTGGTGGCCTCGGGTTGCGAGGGGACGGGCGGGCGCTCAGGGGGCGTCGGGCGGAAAGCGCGCCAGCACCTCCTGGCGCCTGCCGTCACGGCGGACCTCCAGCGGCAGCAGGGTGCCCGGGGCCTGACGGCGGACCACGGCGGGGAGGTCGGCAGGCTCCGCCATGGGCTGGCCGGCGGCAGTGACGATGATGTCGCCTTCGGCGAGGCCGCTGGATGCCGCCACGCTTCCGGGCGCGATGCTCTGCACGAGCACGCCCTCCTGGTGTTCGCCGATCAGCACCCCCAGGCGCGGTGGCTCGGGGGGCTGGAAAGCGGATTCGTCATCCAGCACATAGAGGGCATCGGCCCGAAATGTCGGGGACTGGCAATCGGCCCCAGGTGTCCAGGGGAGCAGGCTGCGATGGGCCTCGAGACCCAGGTCATCGAGCTGGTAGGGCACACCGTTACCATCGGCCAGGTGACCCTGCCCCATCAGCCCCACCACCAGGCTGCCTGCCGTGGCGGCTTCCACCAGGGCCGAGGCCATGGCACGATCCCAGACCAGCTGGGCCTCGATGAAGCGCTCGAGATCCGCGGGGTCGTCAGCGCGATTGGCATGCCGGGCATGGATTGACGCCAGCGCGGCGCGATAGTCGGGCAGTGCCGGGGCCGGTGGGGTAATGCCGAAGCGTTCCTGCTCGGGGACCGTCTCCCAGCCCTCGCGACTCAGTCGGTTACGCAGCTCGGGCGTGACATTGAGCGCCACCAGGGGAATCCGCTGCATGCGTGCGAAGTGAAGGATCGGCAGATAGAGCTCGGGGTCGAAGCCCCAGGCACGATGCCAGTCGCTCTGCTCGAGGAAGGCCGCCTCGTCGAGCTCGCCGGCCACCCAGGCGTCCAGAGCCGGCTGGGCCTCCCGGGGCAGCATCTCCAGGCCGATCACCATCGACGGCCGATGGGCATGCAGGGCGGCCAGGGTATGCAACTGCCAGCGGTGGTGGTCGAGGCGGTCGTGCTGTTCACCGAGCAGCACCACGCGGGTGTCGGCCAGCTCGGCCATCAGCTCGGCGGTGGTTGCTGTCTCGCTGCCGTCGACCCGCCACTGGCCGGGGATGGGGCAGTCGTCGGCCAGGGCTGTCAGAGGCGACAGCCAGGCCAGGGCGGCTCCCAGGCAGAGGGACCGCAGGCAGAAGGAGCGGGATCTCGACATCGGCGACACTCGATGAATGGGCATCCGCCCAGCCTACCCCGAGGTCCCGCGGGCGAAAAGCGCCCAGGCGAGAACCCCCTGGCGATGACGGGGCCAAGCCGCCTGAGCGATACTGGCGGCGTCGTTCAGTGGGACCGACACTCGATCAAGGGGAGGGATGTGATGGGACCATGGCGGAGCCACATTGGTGGCCCGGCGGCGACGTTGCTCGCCGGGCTGCTGCTCTTGGGCTGTGGCGGGGAGGCGCCGCCCACCGAGGTGACCCTGCCGGTGCTGGTGAACAACCCCGAGGCCCATGACGACAGCCGGGTCGTCACCCGGGGCCTGGTGCGCCGCTTCGAGGACCCGCTGCACTACTGGGTCGAGGACGAGGATCTCAACCGGGTCGAGATCTTTCCCCACGAGCGCATCGCCCCGCATCTGGGCGAGGTCGTGCGGGTCGAGGGGCATTTTCGTTTCTCGGTCAGCGAGGGGCGGCGACTGACCCTGGGGCGCATCGAGCGGCTGGAGGGCGAGTGATGGCGGCAGGGAGCGGAACGCGGCGGGCGATCCAGGTCCGTCTGGGGGAGTGCCCCTCCCTACCGGCGGGGCAGGGACGCATCGAGGCGATCGATCTGGCCCGGGGTGTCGCCATCGCCCTGATGATCGTCAGCCATGCGGTGAGCGGACTGCTGGGCATCGGCCAGGTACCCGAGTGGGGGATGGTGCCGATCCACCTGCTCACCAAGTTCTCTTCATCGCTGTTCATCACGGTGTTCGGCATCGCCCTGGCGGTGGCCTTCCTGCCGAAGACCGACGCTCCGGACTGGCCCAGGCGGCGCCTGACGCTGATGCTGCGCGGTGTCGAAGTGCTGTTCTGGTACAAGGTGCTGACCGTGGTCGAGATGCTGCCGCTCCATGGCCCGCAGGACATTCTCGATACCCTGCTCTATCAGCGCTTTCCCATCTGGGTTGAGATACTGGGCTTCTATGCCTTCGCCCTGCTGTGGCTGCCCTGGGTGCTGCCGCTGTGGCGCAGGATGCCGCTCTGGTCGCGGCTGGCCGCTCCGCTGGGGGTGGCGTTGCTGGCCGGCTGGCTGGAGCGTCATGTCGATTTCTGGGGCATCGAGCCGCTCAAGGCGATCCTCGTCGAGGACGAGGACCACTACACCTGGGGGCAACTCTCGCGGCTGCCGCTGGTGATGCTCGGCCTGCTGATCGGCGAAGGGGTGCTGCGTTGCCGCCAGCGTGACGCCTTGCGCCGGCGCCTGGTGCTGGCCCTCGCCGGGAGCGGCACGGCGCTGCTGCTGGGCTTTCTGGCGGTCTCGCTGCCCGGCCTCGAGGCGGCGCTGATGGCGGTGGCTCGCAACGCGGGCAAGCACCCGCCGGAGCTGGCCTTCATGCTCTTCAGCCTGGGTGGGGCGCTGCTGATACTCGCCCTCTGCGTGGCCGGTGGCGCGCGTGCCGCGGCCTGGCTGCGGCCGATCAGCGTCGTCGGCTCGGATGCTCTCGCGGCCTTCATCTTCCATATCGTGGTGCTCTTCGGGATCTTCCGCCTGCTGCTCGAGGCCTGGCAGGTCTTCAGCTATCCCCTGGTACTGGGCATCGGCCTGGCGCTGGTACCGGCCACGGCGGCCTGGATTACCCTGACCCGCTGGATCGGAGCGCGCTCATGAGAGGTTGGATCACCTGGCTGGTCGGGGTGGTCCTGCTGTTACCCTGGGGGGCGCCGAGCGCCGACCTCCTCGAGTCGCGTCTGGCGGGGCTCGAGGCCGGGTTTCCCGGCGAGCTGGGCGTGCACGTACGGGAGCTCGGCAGCGGTCGGACCCGGGGCTGGCGGGACGAGGAACCCTGGTATCTGGCATCGCTGGTCAAGGTGCCAGTGGCTATCGAGTTGATGGCGCGGGTGGAGGCGGGTGAGCTGTCCCTCGACGACCGGATGACCCTGGCCGAAAGCGATTACGTGGATGGCGCCGGGCCCATCAATTGGGCGCCGCCCGGCAGCCGGCTGACGCTGGAGACGCTGCTCGAGGCGATGCTCACGGTCAGCGACAACACCGCCACGGATATGCTGATTCGCCAGCTCGACATTGCCGCGGTCAATGCCCGTGCCAGGGCCCTGGTGCCCGAGGGGCTGGGCCCGATCACGTCCCTGGTGGACGTGCGCCGGCATGTCTACGCGCAGCTGCACCCTCGGGCCTTCGCCCTGGAGGGACTCGATTTCATCGAACTGCAGAAGCAAGACGCCGACCGGGCGCGCCTCGACTGGCTGTCGGCGCGTCTCGAGGTGCCGGGTTCGGCCTGGCGGCTACCCTCTCTGGACGCCGCCTTCGACGCCTACTATGCCGGCGCCCTCAACAGCGGCCGTCTGGATGCCTTCGCGGAGCTGCTGGCCGCGCTGGCCGAGGGGCGAGCGTTGGGCCCCGGGGCCAGCGAGCGGCTGCTGGACGTGATGACCCGGACCCGAAGCGGGGAGCAACGCCTCAAGGCCGGCTTCGGGCCCGGGGTCGCCTTTGCCCACAAGACCGGCACCCAGCGACGCCGGGCCTGCGATGCAGGCATCGCCGAAATCGGTGAGCGGCGCCTGGTGCTGGTGGCCTGTGTCCGCGGCATGGACGATGTGGCCATGGCCGAGCGCGTCTTGCGCGACGTCGGCCGCATCCTGCGCGATAGCGGCTGAGCACCGCGCTCGTCGTGCGTCGTGCCGGTTGCCGCCGCGCGGGACTCGTGGAACACTGTTCACAAAACGCCCCATTCCCCCGAGACGACGTCGAATCGATGATCACCATGAACGCTTCCGCGATTTCTCCCTTCACCAGGCGCTGCCGTTCCCTGGCCCTGACCCTGGCGCTGCTGAGCCTGCCGACGGCGGCCCTGGCCGAGGAGGAGTGGCCCCATGGCCATTTCCCGCTGCCCGAGTCGGGCAACATGGTCGGCAAGGTCTACACGGTTGAAACGCGTGAGGGCGAGACCCTGCTCGACATTGCCCGCGAGCACAATGTGGGCTACGAGGAGATCCGCAACGCCAATCCGGAGGTCAGCCTCTGGGCACCCGACCTGGGCACCGAGGTGGTGATCCCGGCGCGCTACATCCTGCCGCCGGCAAAGCGCGAGGGCGTCGTGATCAATGTGGCGGAGCTTCGCCTCTACTATTATCCGGATACCGACGAGGGCGAGACCCCAAGGGTGGAGACCTATCCCATCGGCATCGGCCGGGAGGGCTTCAACACTCCCCTGGGCGTGACCGAAACCACCATGAAGCTCAAGGACCCGGCCTGGTACCCGCCCGAGTCGGTCCGCCAGGAGGCGAAAGAGAATGACGAACCGCCCCCCGAGGTGGTGCCGCCGGGCCCGGACAACCCGCTGGGTCAGCACGCCATCATGCTCGACATCCCCGGCTACCTGATCCACGGCACCAACCGCCCTGACGGCATCGGCATGCGCGCCAGCCGTGGCTGTATCCGCATGATGCCGGAGACCATCGAGGCCCTCTTCTCCCGCATCGAGGTCGGTGAGCGGGTCAATATCATCGACATGCCGGTGAAGGTGGGCCACGACGGCGAGCACCTCTATGTCCAGTCCTTCAAGCCCCTCGCGGAGCAGGAAAACGGCATGGGGGACCTGCTGGAAGCGCTGGCTCAGCTGCAGGAGAGCGAGGCCGCGGCCGAGATTCCCGTGGACTACGCCCGCCTTCGCCAGTCGCTGGAGGACAGCAGCTGGCAGCCGGTAGCGCTGGCGGCTCCTGCGCCGGAAGAGACCACCGACCCCGAGCCGCTGCAATGGTATGACGAGATCCTGGCCAGGCTACCCTGGCACGGCCAGCTGGATACCGGTCAGCAAGGGTAATCACGGTCGGATCTCCTTTCCCACAAGCCGAGTGAAGGAGGCCCATGAAGCTCCTTACACCACCGTGACAGGGGGCTAACGGAATGATGGTGCTGTGGGTCGTCGTGCTGGTGTTCGGGACTGCCCTGCTGGGGCTGCTCGCCCTCTCGCTGCGCGACCGGTGGGAGGAGCGACGCGAATGGATGCGGCTGGCTGCACATCAGCCGGCCCACCCGGCGCACTTCGCGGAGCACCTGCTCGAGGGCCTGCCCGAGCCGGCCCGGCGCTATTTCCGTTTCGTGATTCGCCCCGGTACGCCGCTATGGACGGTCGTCGAGCTGGGTATGCGCGGGCAGTTCGGTCTCGGTACGCCGGCTGCCCCGCGCTACCAGGCCATGCAGGCGCGCCAGATCCTGGCCGCGCCCCACGGCTTCATCTGGTCGATGCGCACGCGCAGCGGGCTGCCGCTTTCCGGCTCGGACGCGCGGGGCTGGACCCGCTTTCGTCTGCTGGGGTTTCTCCCCGTGGCGCGACTGGGCGGCAATGCGGACCATGCACTGGCGGCCTACGGTCGCCTGGTCGCCGAGGCGGTGTTCTGGACGCCGGCCGCCCTGCTGCCAGGTCCGGGCGTGGCCTGGGAGGCGGTGGATTCGGACATGGCGCGGGTCACGCTGACCCACGGTAGGCTCTCCCAGGCCGTGGACGTCACCGTCGACGCCGAGGGACGCCCGGTTCGGGTCGTCTTCCAGCGCTGGAGCGATGCCAATCCGCAGAAGGTCTACCGCCGCCAGCCCTTCGGTGGCCATCTCGCCGACTTCCGCGAGGTCGACGGCTATCGTCTGCCGTTCCGGGTGGAGGCGGGCAACGGCTTCGGCACGGACGACTACTTCCCGTTCTTCCGCGTCGAGGTCACGGCGGTTCGTTTTCCGCAGGGGCGACAGTGAAGGGAGGCGGACAACGGCTCAGCCTGGTGGTCTCGCCGGGTCGCTCTCCCTGCGGCCGGGTGGTCGGCGCGCCATCACGGTGATCTCCACGTGGGCGCCGCCGTAGAGGCGGGGCGACTGGGTGCAGGTGCGGGCCGGGTAGCGGCGGGCGTCGAAGAACTCGGCGTAGGTGGCGTCCATGTCGCGGATCAGGTCAAGGTCAGTGATATGCACATCGGCTCGCACCACGTCCGCCATGGTACAGCCGGCGGTGGCCAGCATGCGCTGGAGACTTCGCATCACCAGGCGGGTCTCCTCGGCCATGTCGCCGATGATCGTCTCGCCGCCCTGAATATCCTCGGCGGTCAGCCCCGAGAGGAACACGTAGTCGTCGTCGATGACCATATGACTGCCGGGAAAGAGCGGGATGGGCAGGGTGGCATCGTTGTGATGTTGCAGCATGGAGCACTCCATCCAGGTTGCGTGGCACTTCCGGAGTGTAGTCAGTTTTCAGCCTGTCACCTTCCACCTGGTCATCGCCGCGACGCCCTTTTTCCGTCTGGCGGCGGGTGTCTCGACACCGGTATGGTAGGGACCTGTTGCCGCTCTTTGTACCGTTCAGGAGACGCCATGCTGCCAGACCCTGACCTCCCGCGAGCGAAACGTGATCATCACAGCGAGGGGGTGCCTGTTCGCCAGGCGTCGCGCATCGCCCGAGTGCCGAATCGCCGCGCCGGGGGGGATGCATGACCGAGATCCGACCCGCCGCGACCCTTGCCCTGGTGCGCGACAGCGAGCAGGGGCTGGAGGTCCTGCTGCTGCAGCGCACCTGGCAGGCCGCCTTCCTGCCCGGCTACTTCGTGTTTCCCGGCGGCGCCGTGGACCCGCAGGACCCGGATGTCCGAGCCCTTGCCTCCGGGGGCGATGACGCCGCCATCAGCCAGACACTGAGCCTTGACGAGGGCGGGGCCGACTACATGATCGCGGCCCTGCGCGAGTGCTTCGAGGAGGCGGGCCTGCTGCTGGCCGTGGATGGCCAGGGGCAGCCGCTGCCGGGAGATCACCCGGTACTGACCGCGGGGCGCGAGGCGCTGAGATGCGAGGCAACGAGCTTTCATGCGCTGTGCGAGCAGCATGAGCTGGTGCTGCCGCTGGACCGGTTGGCCTACCTGGGCCACTGGGTCACCCCCCGGGGTGCGCCGCGGCGCTTCGACACGCGCTTCTTCGTGGCGCCGGCGCCACCGGACCAGCGGGCGGCGCACGACGGCAGCGAGACCATCGACCACGCCTGGTTGACCCCCGCCGAGGTGCTGGCCGCGCATCGCCAAGGCCGCATGGCGCTGGGCTATCCCACCCTGCGCACGCTGCGCCTGCTCGCCGAGTTCTCCACCGCGGAGGGGCTGCTGCGCCACGCCCATGCCAACCCGCCGACGCCACGCCCCAGCCGCCCCTGGCCGGCCCGCAAGGACGGCGCCACCTGGCAGGTGGAGCCGGATGCCCCGGCCTATGCGGAGGTGCGCCGCCTGGACCCGCAGCGGAAGGGCTCGGCCAGTGCCGAGATCGCGCCCGGCCGGGCGGTCGAGCTGGCGCCGGGAGTGACCCGGGTGACCGCGCCCAATCCGGGGGCAATGACCGGCCCCGGCACCAACAGCTATCTGCTGGGCAACGGCGAGGATCACTGGGTGATCGACCCTGGACCCGAGCAGCCGGCGCACCTGCAACGCTTGCTCGAGCTGGCCGGCGGCAAGATCTCCCGGGTGCTGGTCACCCACACCCATGTTGATCACTCGCCGGGAGCGGCCTGGCTCAAGGCGCGCAGCGGTGCCCGGCTGGTGGGTCTGCCGCCGCCGGCTGGCGCCAGCCAGGACGCCGGTTTCGCGCCGGACGACCGGCCCTGTCACGGCGAGCGCCTCGCAACGCCTGCCGGCACGCTCAAGGTGCTGCACACGCCAGGGCACGCCTCCAACCACCTCTGCTACCTGCTGGAGCCCGCGCGGCTGCTGTTCGCCGGTGATCAGGTGATGCAGGGCTCCACGGTGGTGATCAACCCGCCGGATGGCGACATGGCCGCCTATCTGGCGGCCTTGCACGCTCTTGGCGAGGAACCCTTCGATACCATCGCCCCGGGCCACGGCCTGCTGATCGGCGAGGGCCACGCCGCCATCGACTTCCTGATCACCCACCGCCTGGCGCGCGAGCACAAGCTGCGCCGGGCCCTGGCGTGCCACGCCCCGGCGAACCTCGAGACGCTGACGCGTCACGCCTACGACGATGTGCCCGAAGCGAAACAGGGCGTGGCGACGCGTTCGGCACTCGCTCACCTGCTCAAGCTGGAGGGGGAGGGGCGCGCCGAGCAGTGCAATGGCCTCTGGGTCTCGCGAGAAGACTGAGGGCGGGAGCGTGGCTGGGCGGCTTTCAGGCTTATGCCCAGCGTTCATCGGCGGTGAAGGCCACGGTGAACCAGCGCCGCTCCGGCGGCGGGCTCAAGCCGGCACTGATCTGCTCGCGTATCTCGTCGAGCACCGCGATTCCCTGGCCCGCACCGAAGTCGGGCGTGGTGACGATATGGATCTCGATGTAGTGGCCGCGGCCGGCCTTGGCCACGTGGCTGTAGTAGTTGAGCAGTCCCTCGCGCGCCATCACCGGTGCCATGGCCGCATGTACCTCGCGGTCGATCCGGCTCGGCGCGATCAGCAGCACCTCCTTCATGGCGCGGCGCACGATGCCGATGGGTACCGGCATGAAGCCGACCGTCAGCACCATCAGCAGTACCGAGTCCACGTAGGGGGTGAGGTGTGCCCAGGCGGTGCCCTGCAGGAAGCGGGCGATGGTGAAGGCCACCAGCAGGGAGGTGGTGATCAGTGCCGCCATCAGCCAGCCCTGCATGTCGATGTGCACGAATTCCGACTCCGCCCTGCGGTTGATGCGCCGCTGGTAGGCGGTCATGGCGAAGCAGACGATGGCGACCACCACCGCGTAGCCGATCGCCAGGTCGAAGGCGAGCTCGCGGCCGCCTTCGCGCAGGTCGAGCAGGGCGGTAAGAAAGGCATAGAAGCAGAGCAGCATCAGGATGCTGCCGTTGAGCGCGGCGACCAGCGGCTCAAGATGCCAGTAGCCGTGCTGGAAGCGCTCGCTGGCCTCGCGCACGGCGAGCCGCGCCACCAGCAGCGCCAGGCCGGACATGGCAGCGTCGATGGTGGAGAAGACGCCGTCGAAGAGGATGGATTGCGAGCCGGCCGCAAGGCCCACGGTGACCCCCAGGCTGGAGACCCCCAGGGTCACGAGGATGGAGAGCTTGAGGGCGCGCTGCTCGAGGGTGGCTTGCATGGCGGGTCTCGGGTGGAGAAAGCCATCCAGTCTAGCCGAGCGGGAAAGGGCGGGCGAGGGGCTGGCGATTGCCAAGGCCATCGAGGGTCGTCCAGACTGGGGGGCCACCCCGATGCCAGGAGGCCACCATGACCAAGCCGGTCATCGCCGACAACCAACCCAAGGCGGCCACGCTGCAGAAGGGCAAGAAGTACGCCTTCTGCGCATGCGGCCACTCACAGACGCAGCCCTTTTGCGACGGTTCCCACAAGGGCACGGGCTTCGGCCCCAAGGTGTTCGAGGCCGAGCAGGATGGCGAGGTCTTCCTGTGCCAGTGCAAGCAGACCGGCAATGCGCCCTACTGCGATGGCACCCACCAGCAGTTCAGTCAGCACCAGGTGGGCGAGGAAGCACCCTAGCCGGGCGGCGCGGCAGGAAGAAACCCTTCCGGCGCCACCCGGTCGTGGACACGCGGCAGTCTGCCCCCTGGGTCAGTCGGCCTCGACGCTGGCCGACGCTAGCGGGGCCACCAGGCCCTGTTCGCGGGCCAGGGCGTAGGCCGCGCGTGGACCGGTCCACAGCGTGGGCAGCAGGATCAGTGACACCGGAATCGCGGTGAGGACGATGAACTGCTGCAGCGCACCGATCTGCCCGGCGCCCATGTAGAGCAGGATGCCCGCCATCAGCGCCATGGCAATGCCCCAGAAGGCCCTTACCAGCGGGTTGGGGGCGTCGTGGCCGGTACACACCACGGCGATGGCGTAGCTCATCGAGTCACCGGTGGTGGCCACGAAGATGCTGGTCAGCAACAGGATCGCCAGCGCCATCAGGCTGCCACCCGGAAGCGCCTGGGCCACGGTGAGGGTTGCCACGTCGAACTGGAAGTTGTTGAGTGCCTCGGCGAGGTCGATGACACCTGTCAGCTGGTAGTGGATGCCGGAGCCGCCCAGCAGGGTGAACCAGATGGTGGTCGCCACCGGGGCCATCACCGCCACGGCCAGGATCATCTCGCGGATGGTGCGCCCGCGGGAGATGCGTGCGACGAAGATCGCCATCAGCGGCGCGTAGCCGATGAACCAGGCGAAGAAGAAGACCGTCCACCACTGCATCCACCAGGCCGGTGCGGTCTCGGCGCTCATGGTGGCCATGGTGAAGAACGACGACAGGTACTCGCCGAAGCCCTGGCTGAAGGCGTTGACCAGGAACAGGGTGGGGCCGGCCACCAGGATCACCGCGGCGATGGCCAGCGCCAGGAAGACGTTGAAGCGCGACAGGATCTGGATGCCCTTGTGGATGCCGGTCATCGCCGAGGTGACATAGACTGCCGCGAGCAGCACCAGGATGCCCAGCTGGGTGGCATAGCCCTCGCTGACGCCGAACAGCTCGTGAAGGCCGAAGCTCACCTGGGTGGCGAGGAAGCCGATGGGGCCGACGGTGCCCGCGACGACCGCGATCACGCAGCAGGCATCCACCACGCTGCCAAAGGCGCTCTTCATGATGCGCTCGCCGAACACCGGGAACAGCAGGGTGCGCGGCTGCAGCGGCTGGCCCTTCACGTAATGGGCGTGGGCGAGCACGATGGCGGACAGCGAGCCCAGCACCGCCCAGGCCAGAAAGCCCCAGTGCATGAACGACTGGGCCAGGGCACCGGCCACGGCCTCGGCGGTACCCGCCTCGGTCTCGAAGGCCGGTGGTGTGACCACGAAGTGGTAGACCGGCTCGCCTGCGGCGAAGAAGACGCCCCCGCCGGCCAGCAGGGTGCACATGATCATCGACAGCCACTTGAAGGTGCTGATCTGCGGGCTGTCCAGGTGACCGACTCGTGCGCCGGCGGCCGGCGAGATGGCCACACCGATGGCAATCACGAAGGTCAACAGCAGCAGCAGCTGGAAGTAGGTGCCCAGCGTGGCCGCCGTCCAGGCGAAACCGGCACTGATGCTGTCGGCCACCAGGTTGATATCGAGCAGCGACAGGCCGACGAAGGCGACGATGAAGCCCACCGTGAGCACCAGCACGATGGGATCGCCAAGGCGTGACAGCGCCGAGGCCCGGGCAGGAGCGGGGGGGGGGTTCGGAGGCATGGGAGACGCTCTAGTTGCGGGGAGTGTATGCGTCAAATACAGATGACGCCGACTAGAGCGATGGCATTCTAGCAATGTGCGGCTAAAGTCTAAACCTCCGGCGGCATAATCCCGCCAGCAGCGGAGTCGTTCAGTGGGAGAGCACCAGCATCTGGAACGCCATCATGGCAGCAAATGCCAGCGTGACGGCGGTCGCCGCCGAACTGCTCCTGACCTTCTCCAGTGCTTCGGGAAACAGCTCCGAGAAGACCATCCAGATCATGGCGCCGGCCGCCAGGCCGAGGCCCACCGGCAGCAGCGGTCGGAAGGTGTCGACGAAGAGATAGGCGGGGACCGCCATCAGGGGCTGTGGAAGACTGGTAAAGATAGCCCAGATGCCGGCCTTCCAGACGGGCGTTCCGCGCGGGACAAGGATCAGGGCAATGGCCAGTCCCTCGGGCACATTGTGGAAGGCAATGGCAGTGGTGATGAAGGTGGCAAGCCCTTCGCTGCCGGCGAAGGCGACCCCCACGCCGATCCCCTCGGCGAAGGAGTGCGCCGTCATGATGCCGAGAATCATCAGTGCCTTGGTTGCGTTGGCGCCGCTCAGGTCGGCCACCTCAACCTCGCCCTCGCGCGACAGCAGCGTATTCGACAGGAGAATGGCACCGAGTCCCAGCAGCACCCCGACAAAGGTCAGCGTGATATTCAGTGTGACACCCTCTGCAATCAGGCTGTGGCTGGCGGCCAGCATCAGCCCTGCGGCTGCCGCGTTCGACCACCCCATGGTGTGCTTGCCCAGACGTTTCACGAACAGGAAGGGCAGCGCGCCAACACCGGTCATGATGGCCGTCAGCATGGCGGCGGCGACGACAAACCAGAGGGACGTATCCATAGAGCGGCTCGTTCAGTGAGAAGTGGCTGTGGTCGGGTGACTCAACTGCATGGTAGAGACTCTGGTCGCCGATGAAAAATTTTGGCACTAATTAAAGACGATTGAGTTATATCATGGCGACCCCCCTCGTTCGTGGCACCGAGTGGTATCGGGGCCGTTTTGCTGGCCTCCTGATGGGGCATTTCCCGGGCGTGGCGCCGTACCCCTCGTGACCCTGTAGAATGGAAGTGTCACCATGGGAAAGGATCGATGACCAGGACGCCTGATGTTGAACAGCGGTTTGCCAAATAGGCCCTGGCGTTGGATGGCCATCGGTGCTGCATTGCTGATGGGGGGCTATCTGTGGATCTGGTACTCGCCCGAACTGGCAGACCTGCAGCGCTGGGCCGACGAGGCGTCTCATCACCCCGTGGTGATCATCTCGGTGGTGCTGGTCATGGCGGTGACCCTGGCGCTCGGCCTGCCGGGCAGCATCGGGCTCTGGCTGATCGCGCCCTTCTACACGCCGCTGGCGGCCACCCCGATGTTGATCGTCGGTAGTGTGGTGGGTGCTCTCGGGGCCTATTACCTGGCTTCACGCTTCAGCGCTCACTGGACGCCCGGACGGCTCACTCGCCACATCATGAACAGGCTGGACAAGCGCAGTGATTTCCTGACCCAGTGTGCCCTGCGCGTGCTACCGGGCTTCCCCCACTCCGTGGTCAACGTTGCTGCCGGACTGCTACGCCTGCCGCTGACGACGTTCGTGATGGCCGCCACCCTTGGCCTGGGGGTGAAGTGGGCCGTCTATGCCGGCGCCATCTACGGTGCCCTGGAGGCAGTGGAGAAGCAAGACGCCATCAGTACCGGCGTGATCTTGCCGCTTGTCGCGCTGACCCTGCTGCTGCTTGCCGGCGCCTGGCTCAGGCGACGTGTGGAGGCCCAGGGTCACCCGCTGGGGTAGGGCGGCTCATCTCAGTGTGCGTCGAGCCACGCCACCTCCAACCTGAAGGGCCCAGCGCGGCGGTCGACGATCATCAGCCCCAGCTGCTCGATCCTCGCGGGATCGACAGCCGCAACATCCCTGAGAAGCCGGCCGCGAAAGACGGGCTCGAACTCGCCCCAGCCCAGCGCCACTCGCTGCCACTGGCCGGCGCTGGGCAGGAAGCTGACGCGGTAGGCCGCCCCCCGCGGCAGCTGGTCGGTATACAGGCGCAGCTGGTAGCGACGGCCGTCGCCGCGCACAAGGAGCGTCAGGCCCTCATGATCGCTCAAGTCGAATGACTCGGGGTCGCGGCGCACCGAGGCGAAGCCGCCGTTGTTCTCGAGGGAGGTCTCGCCGCTGAAGATGCCGATGGCGTCTTCCACCTGCATGCCACCGCGGGAGACCCCGCCCATCACCTTGTCGTTGATGGCGCGCCACCGCGGCCCCTCCTCCGCGTGTCGGAAGTCGATCAGGTATTGCATGGGTAGCCCTCCTGGGGGGTGCAGGAACCTGGCGTTCCAGAGTGGCATCGAGCCTATCACGCCTCGGGTGCCCCCCGCCGGTGAGCGGCAGGCTCAATGAATGCCATCGGGGCGCTGCGTCCGTTGTCGACACCATGCTCTAAATTCCTCGCCCGGCAGGGCGGGCGAATAGTAGAAGCCCTGGGCCTGATCACAGCCAAGTCGACGCAGGATGCATTCCTGCTGCGCGGTTTCCACTCCTTCAGCGGTTACCACCAGGTCCAGTGCATGTCCGATGTCGATCATGCTGGCCATCAGCTTGCATGCCTTCTCGCTGGTTTCCAGGTTGGCAACGAAGGCTCGGTCGATCTTGAGCCCGGAGATGGGCAGGTGTTGCAGGTACTCGAACGAGGAAAAGCCAGTACCAAAGTCATCGATGCTCACGCTGATACCCAGGTCACGCAGGCGCTGAATGGCCGTGCGGGCAGTATCCAGGTCATCGATGAAGGCGCTCTCGGTGATTTCAACTTCCAACTGCCCGGGATCGACGCTGGCATTCGCGATGAACTCCAGCAGGAGATCATACACTTTTTCATCATAGAGATTGTGTACCGAGAGATTGATGCTAATAACTTCACCGCATTCCGAGTCTCTGGAAAAAGTCTCGGCGGACTGAATGACGAAGTAGGTCACTGGGCCGATCAGGGAGGTGCTTTCTACCTTGGGCATGAACGTGCCAGGCGGGATGAGCCTGCCATTATCACCCCGCCAGCGAATGAGGCCTTCACAACCGCTGATACTGCCATCTTTCAGGGAAATCTTGGGCTGGTAATGGAGCTCGAACTCACGTGCCGTCAGGCTCTCGCGCACCTGGGCGATCAGCTTCAGCGACTCCAGTGAGCGGTGAAAGAGAGCGGGATCAAAGCGTGTGTGTCTGCGATTGAGGCGGAGCGACGTCAGCAGCGCTAGACGTGCTTCCCGAAGCAGTACTTCCGCCGCTTTCCGGTCTCTTGCCAGGGTGCTCCCCATGGTCAGCTGGACGCGCACGGGGACCTGGTGGATGTAGATGCTTTCCTCACCGACCTCGAGCAGCTTTCGACATATGGTTTCGATATCTGTCGGTGTGGTGTTGATCACGAAAAGTGCCAGTTCATCGGGGCTGATGCGGTAGGCCTGGCTTCCCCGCTCAACGGCTACATCCAGCCGTTGACCCATTGCCGTGACGATTTCGTCGGCTGCCTCCAGGCCGAGAGCTTCGATGACATCGGAAAGGTCGGTAATACGCACCTTGATGACGCCGATGGTGGTCGTCGGTTTCGAAGTGGAAAGTCGCTCATGGAGGTCTTCACTGAGTGCCGCCTGATTGGCGAGCCCTGACCCCTGGTCTGTGCGTGCCACCTGGTGATGGCTATCGAATGCCTGGCGACGCGAATGGAAAAGCCACCCGGAAATCCCGCCCAGGATCAAGTAGAAGGCCCCCCTTAACAGGTAGTTTTCAGGTTGTTGCGCGATACCCTGGCGGGTGTCAAGAGGCATGAAGGCCATGGCAATACTTGCAGGGGACGCTGCCAGAATGCCACCGGAAACGCCATGCCAGGAGGCACTAAGGAGTACGGGAAGCAGCATGATGTAGGGGTACGCATACGTCGTCCCGCCGGTGGCAAAGACCACGCCGGTTCCCAGAGCCTGTAATGCGATGACTACGCCGATGCGTGAGGCATGCCGACCTTCCCAAAGGGCCTTTATTGGTAACCTGTATTCTTCACGCCGCGATAACCTGGGTGACGCCATCGCTCATGCCCCTTTTATTCATCAAGCGTAAAGGGTTTCTATAGTTTCAAATGATTGGACAACATGCCAGCATGAAGGTCAACGCAATGAAGGAGATGGAACAAAATCAAGCCGATATTAGATGGATAAAAAATACTGTTTTTGCTCACTTCCTGATCATGTTACCTGAAGATGATGACATCAATCTTGGCCCTGCCATGGGTCGATGCGGAGATCCAGGCTATAGCTGACACTCTTCAGTGGTGTCATGCTTCCTGGTTGTAAAATGACGCTATTTTGATATATGAAAAGGCCATGCCGAGCTATCCTGAGTGGATGCTCGGCTTGTGGCCACCCAGGCATTGGACGCCGGTGTGTGTCCCTTTGGCTGAACACTGCGCACTGTCCGATTTTCTCTCGTTGGAAGGAGCTGCCATGCGCTATGCCGACGCGGTGAAGACGACCTGGGGCCCGCAGCGGGCGACAGCACGGGACGATACCGAGCGGTTCAAGGCGCTCGTCCGCTACGCCACCCTGGCCCCTTCTGGCCACAATACCCAGTGCTGGCGGTTCCGGGTGAAGGAGAGCGCCATCTCCATCCTGCCCGACCTGTCGCGGCGCACGCCGGTGGTCGACCCGGACGACCATCACCTCTACGTCTCCGAGCGTGCGGCCTTCACCTGTTCGCTGGGGCTGCGAAGCGGGCGACCTGACCTGGTGGTGCGCGTCGGCCGAGCACCGGCCATGCCACGCTCGCTGCGCCGCCCGCTGAGCAGCGTGATGGCGCTCACCGGCGCAGGTTGTCGATGGGCGGAATGCGGCACAGGCGCAGAAGGGAGTTACGACAGGCCTTGAGCCATGGGTAGAGACGGGCGGCGCGCCGGGGGCTGGCGAACAGGCGATACATCAGCCGGTTGAACACGCCGCTTCGCGTGCCGAGCAGGGTGAGTCGGTGCAGGGCCTCGCTGCCGTGATACCAGCGATCGCCGACCTGCAGGGCGAAGCCCTGGTCCAGGTCGATCCCCCGGGCGCTGAGCGCGCGGCGTGCCTCGCTGGCCCGGCGCCCGTCGATCAGCTCGAGCTCGCCGACGTCGCGGCGAATGCGCTGCCAGCGCACGTAGCGCCGGCATATCGGGCAGTCGCCATCGTAGACCAGCCGCAGCCGGGGGCGGACCTCCTCGGGCGCCAGGGAATCGTCCGGTCGTGACAAGGCGTGCGTCCTCCGCGTTGGTGCACATCCAGCCTACGCTCGCCCCGCGCGCCGGGAAACCCCCGGCGCGTTGCCCCGGGCGACCGAGGCGCTCGCCGTCCCCGGGGGACATCGGCTCGCCGCGCTCGCTTCCCGCCGCTAACATGAGCCTGAGCGGGGCGTCTCCCCTTGAGGTGAACCTACGATGTCAATGGTCGGACGGTCTCCCCATGCAGTGCCTTTCAGGCTGTTACCGATCACCCTCGCGTGCCTGCTCGCTACTTCCCCGAGTGTCGCCGATGACCTTGAGTTGCAGAGTCTCAGCCTGCGTACCCGACTCTCGGAGAAGACCCTGCTCGGGGATGAGGCGCCGGAGGATTTCGAGGCGTACGACCTCTCGGCCTACATCGCGCTGCCCTGGGATGACGACGCCACGTCAGGCTGGGGGGCAGGCACCCGGCTGATGGCCAGTGTCGGCGTGCTGCGGGGAGTGGGAGAAAACGCGCTCGTCGTGTCGGTCATCCCGGCGCTGACGCTCGGGAACGAAGATGGGCGCTTCCTCCTGGACCTGGGTGCGGGGGCGCCCTGTTCAGTCGGCATCGCTTCGGCACCCAGGATTTTGGTGGCCCCTTCCAGTTCGCCCTGACCCTGGGCATCGGCGGGCCGTTGTACCGACAGCTGGGGCTCGGCTACCGGTTTCTGCACTATTCCGATGCCGGCGTGAACGGGTCGGATACGACCGGGGCGGATTTCCACATGATCGAGGTTCGCTACCGCTATTGAGCATCGTCGGGTTGTTGCCTCAGGGGCCGAGCGGGGGCTGACCCCCGGTGCGCTCGGGGTGGCGATTTTTTGGCCGCTCACCCAAGACGAAGCACGGGAAAAACTGGATAATGGCCGGTTATCCGTCTGCCGTACTGCCCACGCCAACACGCTCGGTGCTCCATGGAAATCAAGGTCAACTATCTCGACAACCTCCGCCTGGAGGCGAGGTTCGACGACTTCAGCGTCATCTCCGACCAGCCCATCCGCTACAAGGGCGATGGCTCGGCGCCGGGGCCCTTCGACTACTTTCTGGCCTCCTCGGCGATGTGCGCGGCCTACTTCGTCAAGGTGTACTGCAACGCGCGCGACATCCCCACCGAGAACATCCGCCTGTCGCAGAACAATATCGTCGACCCGGAGAATCGCTACCAGCAGATCTTCAAGATCCAGGTGGAGCTCCCCGAGGACATCTCCGACAGGGACCGCCAGGGCATCCTGCGCTCCATCGACCGCTGCACCGTGAAGAAGGTGGTGCAGACAGGCCCCGAATTCCAGGTCGAGGCGGTGGAGAACATCGACGAGGACGCCCAGGCGCTGCTGATGGGCAAGGTGCAGGGCGAGGCGAACGGCGAGGATGGCACCTGGATCGAGGGCAAGGATCTGCCGCTGGAACAGACCATCGCCAACATGTCGGCGATGCTGGCCGAGCTCGGCATGAAGATCGAGATCGCCTCCTGGCGCAACATCGTGCCCCACGTCTGGTCGTTGCATATCCGGGATGCCGCTTCGCCGATGTGCTTTACCAACGGCAAGGGCGCCACCAAGGAGAGCGCGCTGTGTTCGGCGCTGGGCGAGTTCATCGAGCGGCTGAGCTGCAACTTCTTCTACAATGACCAGTTCTTCGGCGAGGCGATCGCCGCCAGCGACTTCGTCCACTATCCCGACGAGAAGTGGTTCCAGCCCGGCCCGAATGACGAACTGCCCGACGGCATCCTCGATGCCACCACCCGTGAGCTCTTTGATCCGGAGGGGGAGCTGCGCGGCTCGAACCTGGTCGACACCAATTCCGGCCGGGCCGATCGCGGCATCGTCTCGCTGCCCTTCGTGCGCCAGTCCGATGGCAAGACGGTCTACTTCCCCTCGAACCTGATCGAGAACCTCTACCTCAGCAACGGCATGAGTGCCGGCAATACCCTGGAGGAGGCCCAGGTCCAGTGCCTCTCGGAGATCTTCGAGCGGGCGGTGAAGAAGCAGATCATCGAGGAGGAGCTGGCGCTGCCCGATGTCCCCCGGGAGGTGCTGGCGCGCTACCCCGAGATCGTCGAGGGCATCGAGGCGCTGGAGGCCCAGGGGTTCCCCATTCTGGTCAAGGATGCCTCCCTGGGCGGACAGTTCCCGGTGATGTGCGTCACCCTGATGAACCCCAGGACCGGCGGTGTCTTCGCCTCCTTCGGCGCACACCCGAGCTTTCATGTTGCCCTGGAGCGCAGCCTCACCGAACTGCTGCAGGGGCGCAGCTTCGAGGGACTCAACGACTTCCCGCCGCCCACCTTCAATAGCCTGGCCGTCACCGAGCCCAACAACTATGTCGAGCACTTCATCGACTCCTCCGGGGTGATCTCCTGGCGCTTCTTCAGCGCCCGCCCGGACGTCGAGTTCGTCGACTGGGACTTCGCCGGCAGCAATGCGCAAGAGGCGGCCACCCTGTTCGGCATTCTCGCGGAGATGGGCCTGGACGCCTACATGGCCGTCCATGAGGATCTGGGCGCGCCGGTGTGCCGGATCCTGGTGCCCGGCTTCTCCGAGGTCTACCCAGTGGATGACCTGGTGTGGGACAACACCAACAAGGCGCTGCTGTTCCGCGAGGACATCCTCCATCTGCACTCGCTCAGCGACGCGCAGCTGGCCGACCTGCTGGAGCGCCTGGAAGAGAGCCAGATCGATGACCACCAGGACATCATCACCCTGATCGGCATCGAGTTCGACGAGAACACCGAGTGGGGCCAGCTCACCATTCTCGAGCTGAAGCTGCTGATCAACCTGGCACTGGGCCAGCACGAGGAGGCGCGGGAGCGGGTCGACATCTTCCTGCTCTACAACGACAACACCGTGGCACGCAACCTCTTCTATCGCGCGGTGAGTGCGGTGCTGGAGGTCCACCTCGATGACGCGCTCGAGCTGGACAACTTCCTGCACAACTTCCGGCGCATGTTCGGTGAGGCGACCATGGAGGCCGTGGTGGGCTCGGTGAATGGCAGCGTGCGCTTCCACGGCCTGACCCAGACCAGCATGGCGCTGGAGGGGCTGGAGCGGCACCAGCGGCTGATCGAAAGCTACCGGAAGCTGCATGCCCACCGCGCGCGGCAGCATGGCGTTGCGGATGCGTCGCGCCCCGCTCGGCATGAAGGCGTGACGGGGTAACGGTGTGCAACGTCAGCGCGCCGGCAAGCGGCGTGCACGACAGCGTTCAGGTCGTCCACGCCACCGGGGCGCGCGGGTCCGGCTCGTAGGCGACATAGGTGCCGGTGCGTATGGTCCGCGCCAGGTGCTCGCCGAGGGGCGCATGGTGCCTGGCAATCCGCTCCAGGGCGTAGCGCAGCGAGCGGGTCGTGCTGGTGCGCGCGCGCTCCACGCCGCCACCCACGGTCCGGGCCCGGCCGCCCAGGCCGATGCCGCGGCGGAGTTCGTCAAGGAGGTACTGGCGGTCGACACGCGCGAGCTCCGCGCGGTGCAGGTCGTTGTTCGCCTCGGCCTCGGCGATATCCTCCTCTGTCTCGGCGAGACGCTGCCGATAGGCCTCCCGCGCCTTGGCGTCGAACACCTCCAGGCCGCACTGGGGACCTGCCCCGAGCGCCTCCGACGGGTCGCCGAGGCCGATTGCCCCGCGCTCCACCGATACCAGGTCGAGGACGTGGAACTCCCGTCCGGGTGCCGCCAGCAGGCGTTCCAGGTAGCGCATGCCCTTGAGATCCCTCAAGTGAACCGTGGTGCCAGCGAAGGTCACCGTGCGCATATCGCCCTCGCGGCGGAAGACGCAACGCTCGGGGCCGACATCCTGTCGTGAGGGCGGCATCGGGTGCTGCTCGCGTGCCCGTTCCGCCCAGAACCCGGCATTGAGCACCTCGAACGCGCGACAGGCGGCGTCGAGTTCCAGCTCGGCCGATCGCTGGTCGCCTGTCGCCCGGTGGGCCGCGGCGAGCTCGACGCGCAGGGTTGCCGCCTCGAAGGGCATGCGCAGGGAGACCCACTCCATGACGGCCTCGCTCAACAGCCGGATCGCGTCGCTTCCCCGACCCTCGTACAGCGCCAGGCGCCCCTGGGCTGCGAGCGCCGAGTTCTGCAAGGTACGACTCTGGTAGGTCCGGGCAATCGTTGCCAGGTCCGCCGTGGCGGCTCGTGCCGTGGTGACGTCGCCCGCCGCCAGCGCGATCACCACCTGGGCTTCGCGCAGGGGCGCCCGTCTCAGGCCCCCGGTGGGTGGGCGCTCCTTCGACGGGACATCGAACGGCGAGGCGAGGGCGCTCTCGATCATCGAGACGGCGTCATCGATGCGGCCCTGGGCCAGCCGCAAGATCGCCAGTCCCGGCTGGGGGAGCCAGGCATTCTGGTGCGCCGCGAGGTACGCTTCCTCGGCGCCCGCCAAGTCGCCCCTGCGTAGCCTTGCGTTGCCGAGCTCGGTCAGTGGCCAGCCGAACTCTCGTCGCATCCAGGGGCGCAGCTCCTCGCAGGCTAGCAAGGCCTCCTGTTCGGCGGCATCGCAGGGGCCGCGCAGGCGCATGATCTCCGCCTGGTGCACCCGGCAGCGGCCATGGAGCCCCCCGAACGCCGCCCCCCGGCGCCAGCGTTCCATGGCCTCGGTCCACTCCTCGGCACGATCGTGCTGGCCGATCCACTGCATCGCGCAGATGAGCTCGCACCACATCTGGCCGGTGGTAAGCGGATCCAGGTTGCCCGAGCTCAATTCCACGGCGACATCGTCCAGCGCGCTCAGTCCCTCATCGAGCGCCCCCTCATGGATGCGCACCCGGGCCAGGGCCACCCGGCCGATGATCGAAGGCGGCGCCAGGGCGTGTCGTTGCCCGCCCGCCAGGGCACGCCGGGCCCATAGCCCCGTCCCCGGCATGTCGCCACACATCAGCCGCTCGTAGGTGCGCACCGCCGCGAGCCACGCCCAGACCGGGCTGTCGGGTGTGCCCTGCACCAGGCGCTCCGCCCGCGACAGCCAGGCCCGCACGGTGGCCATCAGGCCCGTATCCATCATCAGGTACATGCCGACCATGACCGCGGCGAAGGCGGCGTCACAGGGCTGGTCTTCCTCCAGGTGCAGGTGGTAGAGGTCGCCGTAGGCGGCCAGTGTGTCTTCCAGATCGCCGACCCCGTACGCCGCCTGGGCACGCAGTGCCAGCAGCTCGGCCGAGGCTGGCCCGGGAAGCTCGGCGAGCAGCGCCCGTGCCCGAACGAAGTCGCCATCGTCGAGAGCGGCGTGAATCGGCAAGAGTGGCGCGTCCGTCATCGCCCGGCCCTCCTTGTTTCGGTTGTCACACGGATTGTCACGCTCATGTGGGTAGGTGCCCAGTGCACCTGACACGACATCAGCCCATCAGACTCGAGAGGAGTATCTGCCATGAGTGACATCCTTTATGACAGGCTCGGCGGTCGCGCGGGTATCGACAAGCTCGTCGATCGCATTGTCGAGCTCCACCTGCAGAACGACGTTGCCGGACCGCGCTATCAGGCCCTGGATGAACAAGCCATCGACCACGCCCGGGAGAAGGTCAAGGAGTTCCTCGCGGCCGGCGCCGGCGGGCCGGTGGAGTACACGGGGCGCTCGATGATCGAGACGCACACCGGGATGAACGTCAGCGCGGCCGAGTTCGTCGCCGTGGTCGACGATATCATGCAGGCCATGCGGGAGATGGCGTATCCGCAGCCCGTCTGCAACGAAGTGCTGGGCATTGCCTATTCACTCAAGGAGGAGATCGTTCACCGATAGACCGAGGCGGTAACCAGCACCCGCGGGCGAGCAGCCTTCACCCAACGCGACCGTGCGAGCGGCGGCGAGGCATGACGATCCTGCGATCGTCCCCGGGCGGTTCGGCGACCGGCACGGTACCCCGCGGCGGGGCGCCTGCCTGGCATGGCGACGCTTTGTCCCAAGGCATCGAGGGGGCACGTCGTTTAGAATGGTGGGCTCCTCGGGCCGGTCTACCGGAGCACCTCGCTTCGTTACTGACCGGCCCGCCACCGTGCTGTCAGGGATGAACGATGCCGAGACCCGCTACACCGCCGCTTCCGTCACTGATGCTTGTGTGGTTCCTGCTGCTGTTGGCCGGGTGCCAGGAGTCGTCGCCGGGCAAGGACGCGGCGGCGGAGCCGCGCTGGGTCAGAACGGCGACGCTGACGGCGGACTCGACGTCCTCGCTGAGGCTGACCGGGGTGCTGCGGGCTCGCTACGAGACACCCCAGGCCTTCCCGGTCAGCGGTCAGATCGCCACGCGCCACGTCGATGCCGGACAGGAGGTGCGACAGGGGGAGGTGCTGTTTACCCTCGACCCGAGCGACCTGGAGGAGGCGCTGGCCGCGGCCCGCGCGGAGCTGGCGGCGGCCGAGGCATCGCTGGCCGTGGCCGAGGCGGACCTGGCCCGCGACCGTCAGCTGCTGGAGAAGGACTATCTCAGCCGCCAGGCGTTCGAGCGTGCCGAGCTGGGCGTGCGCGAGGCCACCACGCGCCGTGACGCGGCCAGTGCCCGGGAAGCCCAGGCCCGCAATGCCCTGGACGATGCGACCCTGCGCGCGGAGGCCGACGGCGTGCTGATCGAGGTCAGCGGCGAGCCGGGGCAGGTGGTCGGTGCCGGTCAGGCGATCGCCCGACTGGCACAGCAGGGGCCGCGTGAGGTGGAGGTCAGTTTTCCCGCCCGGGCGCGCCCGCCGCAGACGGGCGAGCTGCTGGTGGGGGAGCGGCGCATCGAACTGACCCGCCGCGAAGTGGCGGGGGCGGCTGACCCGGCCAGTCGTACCTGGCGCGCTCGCTATCGTCTCGAGTCACCGCTCGAGGAGCGCAGCCTGGGCGAGGTCGTCCAGACCCGCTTCACGCTGGAGGATACCCCCTCCGATCCGCGCTTTCGGGTGCCCGTGGCGGCGCTGGACGAGCGCGGTGACGGGCCGCAGCTCTGGCAGATCGTGGAGGGCCAGGCGCAACCGCTGGCGGTGACCGTCGAGCGTCTCACCCGCGAGCATGCCTGGGTCAGCGGCGCGCAACTCGAGGCGGGGCAGGCCGTGATCAGCCTGGGCACCCATCTGCTCACCCCGGGCATGGCGGTGCAAGCGCTGGGTGAGGAGGCCGCCCGGTGAGCTTTCCCAACCTCTCTGCACTGGCGGTCCGCGAGCGGTCCGTCACGCTGTTTTTCCTGGTGGTCGCGCTCTTGGCAGGGCTCTATGCCTTCGCCTCCATGGGGCGCGCGGAAGACCCGGACTTTACCGTAAGGGTGATGATGGTCTCGGCCGCATGGCCCGGTGCCTCGCCGGAAGAGATCCAGGATGGCGTGGTGGACCCGCTGGAGAAGCGGATCCAGGCGGTCGATGATCTCTACCGCATCGAGACGACCATTCGCCCGGGGCGCGCCGACCTGCAGGTCGAGTTCGAGGATGATACCTCAGCCGCCGAGATCGAGGAGCGCTTCTACCAGGTGCGCCGCCGAATGCAGGACGTCGCCCCCAGCCTGCCCGAGGGCGTGGTGGGGCCGCTGGTCAACGAGGATTTCGGCGACGTCTACTTCTCGCTGGTCGCCTTGAGCGCACCGGGCATGCCGATGCGCGAGCTGGTGCGCGAGGCGGAGGAGGTGCGGGATCGCCTGCAGCGGGTGGAGGGCGTCAACAAGGCCGAGGTGTTGGGCGAGCGCGAGGAGCGCATGCACCTCGACTTCGATCTTGCCCGTCTGCACAGCCTGGGGATATCACCCGAGGCGGTCTTTGCCGCCATCGAGGCGCATAACCGTCTGCTGCCCGCCGGGCGCGTCGATACCGATGGCCCGCGCATGTACCTGCGGCTCGATCACGACCTGTCGGACCCCGAGGCGATGGCCGAGGTGCCCATTCGCATCGGCGAGCGCCTGATTCGCCTCGGTGACATCGCCGAGATCGCCCGCGGCTACGCGGACCCGCCCAGCTATCGGGTCCGCGCCTTCGGCGAGGAGGCGCTGCTGCTGGGGGTGGTGATGCAGGACGGGGTCAACGGCCTCGCGTTCGGCGACCGCCTGGAGGCCTTCTGGCAGCAGGAGCGTGAGCGGTTGCCGCTGGGCATGTCGCTCGAGGTGATGACCAACCAGGCAGACGCCATTGCCGGTGCCGTGAATCTCTTCCAGGTGAAGTTCCTGGTGGCGGTGGTGGTGGTGATGCTGGTCACCATGCTGGCGGTCGGGCTGCGTGCCGGCATCGTCGTCGGCATTGCCATTCCGGTGACGCTGGCACTGACCTTCGTGGTCATGCTGGCGATGGGCATCAATCTGGACCGCATCACCCTCGGCGCGCTGATCATCGCCCTGGGGCTGCTGGTCGACGATGCCATCATTGCCATCGAGATGATGATCGTGAAGATGGAGCAGGGCTGGGATCGCCTTGCGGCCGCCTCCCACGCCTGGCGTGTCACCGCGGCGCCGATGCTGTTCGGTACCCTGGTCACGGTGGCCGGCTTCGTGCCGATCGGCTTTGCGCAGTCGGCGGTGGGCGAGTACGCCGGCAACATCTTCTGGGTGCTGGGCATCGCGCTGCTGCTGTCGTGGATCGTGGCCGTGGTGTTCACGCCCTACCTGGGGGTCAAGCTGCTGCCCGAGCAGAAGCTCGCCAGGGGGGAGCACGAGGCCTACCAGTCGCGCGGCTATCGGTACCTGCGCGGTGTCATCAGTACCTGCGTGCGCTTTCGCAAGAGCGTGGTCGTGGTCACGGTAGCGCTGCTGGTAGCCGCCGTGGCGGGCATGGCCGGCCCGGTGGAGAAGCAGTTCTTCCCCAGTTCGGACCGCCCCGAAGTGCTGGTCAGCGTCTACCACCCGCAGGGCACGGCCATCGGTGCGACCGACGCGACCACGCGGCGGCTCGAGGCGCTGATCGGCGAGGCCGAGGGGGTCGAGTCGCTCTCCGCCTACGTGGGGGCGGGCGCGCCGCGCTTCTTCATTTCCGCCAACCCCGAGCAGCCCAATCCGGCATTCGCCAAGCTGATCGCCGTGACCGAGGGGGTCGAGGCCCGCGAGCAGCTGATCGAACGGCTCAACCAGCGCATTGCCGACGGCGTCTTCCCCGAGGCGCGGGTGCGCGTGGAACGGCTGCTCTACGGTCCGCCCGTCGACTGGCCGGTGAGCATTCGCGTGCTCGGCGAGGACCCCGATCGTCTGCGCGAGATCGGCCACGAGGTACGCGAGGTGATCGCCGCGCACGCCGCCACGCGCGACCCCCACCTGGAGTGGGATGAGCGGGTGCCGCGGCTGCACCTGGCGATGGACCCCCAGCGCCTGCAGCTGATCGGGCTGACGCCGGACGAGGTGGCCCGCCAGCTGCAGTTCCAGCTGGATGGCATGACCGTCACCGAGCTGCGTGACGGCATTCGCCTGGTGCCGGCGGTGGGGCGCGGGGCCGCAGGGGATATCGCCGACCTGCAGAGCCTCGAGGTCGTCAACCGCGAGGGGCGGCGGGTGCCCCTTACCCAGCTGGGCGAGCTGGAAACCGTCTTCGAGGAGCCGGTCGTCAAGCGCATCGACCGCCAGCCGTTCCTGGCCGTCAATGCCGATATCGAGGGGGCCCAGCCCAACGATGTGACCGAGGAGGTCTGGGCGGCACTGGACGAGGTGCGCGAGCGCCTGCCTGCCGGCTACCAGCTGCAGATCGGCGGCTCGGTGGAGCAGTCGACCAAGGCACAGGCCTCGATCCAGGCCCTGCAGCCGCTGATGGTGGTGCTGATGCTGATCTTCATCATGCTGCAGATGCGCTCCTTTGCCGGCACCGTCATCGTGGTGGCGACGGCGCCCCTGGGGCTGATCGGCGCCGTGGCGGCGCTGCTGCTGTTCAATCAGCCGTTCGGTTTCGTGGCGACCCTGGGGCTGATCGGTCTGGCGGGGATCCTGATGCGCAACACCCTGATCCTGACCCAGCAGGTGGCGGACAATGCCAGGGCCGAGATGACGATGCGCGATGCGGTGGTGGAAGCCGCCGTGCAGCGCGCCCGTCCGGTGGTGCTGACCGCCCTGGCGGCGATGCTGGCGTTCATTCCGCTGACCCTGGACAGCTTCTGGGGGCCGCTGGCCTATGTGCTGATCGGTGGCGTGGCAGTCGGGACCCTGATCACCCTGCTGTTCGTGCCGGCGCTCTATGCGCTGTGGTATCGCATCGCCGCGCGCCCCGGCTGAGGCGTGCCATGTTGCCACGCCGGCCCGTGACGGCTCGGGCTACGTGCCCTCCGATCGCGAGCCGATCGGCCATGGGCGCGACGAGCACCGGGTGGCGATACAGCTGGCCGACATGGGGCGGATCCTGCTCCTGGTGACGGCGCTCAGCGTCTCCTCCCGCACGCGCTGAACCGCTCGAACGTCGGCAATCAGAGCGTTCGCCAGGGGGACGGCGGCGGCGCCTGCAGGGTCTCGGTCAGCGCCTTGAGGGCGTCTTCCAGGGCGTGGCGGGAGCGGGCGCCGCCCAGGCACAGCCGCACCGCCTGGGGTGCCGGCTCGCTGCCCACGCAAAAGGGCTCCGGGCCGGTCAGGCGCACCCCGCGCTCCTCCAGGGCGGCCAGCAGTTCGGCGGCGCGCAGGTCCTCGGGCAGCGGCAGCCAGAGATTGTTGCCATGCGGCCGGCCGCTGGCGCCGAGGTCGCCCAGCCATTCCCTCGCCAGGCGCTGGCGGGCGCCCTGTTCGTCGGTTTGCCAGCGCAATAATCGATCGGCCTCGGGGTTCTCCACGCAGCGGCAGGCGGCCTCCACCATCAGTGGCGGCACCATCCAACTCTGGGCACGCAGCGCTGCCCCCAGCCGCTCGCGAAGGGCCTCCGGCACCCGCAGGGCGCCAAGGCGCAAGCCACCGGCCAGCACCTTGGCGGTGCTGAAGGCGAACAGGGTGCGCTCCGGCGCCAGCCGATAGAGCGGCGTGCCGCGCTCGGCCTCGGGCAGGTACTGCACGCCATCCTCCAGGATCCAGAACTCGTGCTGCCGGGCCAGCGCCGCCAGGCGCTCGCGCCGCGCCTCGCCGAGCACGGCGCCGGTGGGGTTGTTCTGGTCCGGCGTGACATAGACCAGCCGCGGCGGTTGCTGGGCACAGCGCCGCGCCAGGGCCTCCACGTCCATGCCCTCGTCGTCCAGGGGCACGCCCAGGAGCTTGAGATGCGTCTGGCGGGCGGCGCTGATCAGCCCGGGGTAGGTGAGGGCGTCGGCGGCGATGCGCTCGCCGGGTCGGGTCAGCGCCCGCAGCGCCAGGTCGATGCCGTGCTGGCCCCCCTGGGTGATCACCAGTGCCTCCGGCACGACCGGCATCCCCAGGCGCGTCATCCAGGCGGCGAGGCGCTCGCGGTGGCTGGCCAGGCCGCGTTCCGGCTGATAGGTCACGGCGCGCTCGAGCGCCGGCCGGTCCTCGGCGATCCCGGCGAGCGCCTGGCCCAGCAGCGAGGCGCGCAGCGGGTGGGGCGGCGGCAGACTCAGGCTGAGGTCGATCAGGCCGGCGTCCTCCGCCGAGGCGGCGGCCAGGAAGGGGGAGACGGTGGCCTGCTCGGTGCCGCGCACATAGGTGCCGCTGCCCACCCGCGCCGAGACCCAGCCCTGGCGCTCGGCCTCGGCATAGGCGCGGGACACCGTGCCCACGGTCACGCTCAGCGCATCGGCCAGGCGACGCTGGGGCGGCAGGCGCTGGCCCGGGACCAGTTCGCCGATGTGGATGGCACGGGCGATGGCATCGCTGATGGCGCGGTAGCGAGGGCCCGTCGAAGCGAGTCGTGGAATCCAGATTGTCATGGTGACAATAAAACCTTTGACGCCAATATTGTGCCCATTAAGCTGACGTTATTCAGTCAATAGATACAGTATCTTCGAAATTGTAAGGGTGCAATATGCTGGAAACCTTGGCCTTCCTGGGGCCGGCGGCCCTCTACATGATCTCCATGACCATCACCCCGGGGCCCAACAACGTGATGCTCACCGCCTCCGGGGCCAACTATGGCTTCCTGCGGACCCTGCCGCACATGCTCGGCATCCTGGGGGGCTGCTTCCTGCTGTTCACCGGCATTGCCCTGGGGCTGGGGCTGCTCTTCGAGCGCTATCCGCTGGTGCAGACGATGCTGCGGCTGCTGGGCAGCGGCTACCTGCTCTACCTGGCCTGGCGCATCGCCACCTCGCCCCCGCCGGATCTGCGTGGGCACGGCGAGGGGCGGCCGCTGAGCTTCTGGCAGGCGGCGGCCTTCCAGTTCGCCAATCCCAAGGCCTGGGTGATGGGGCTGGCGCTGATGGCCGGTTTCCTGCCGGAAGAGGGCGACGTCCTGGTCAACGCCCTGCTGCTGGCCGGCTTCGCCGAGCTGGTAGGGTTTCCCTGCATCGCCCTGTGGGCCGGCTTCGGCATGGCCATTGGCCGCTGGCTCGACACGCCGCGCGCCTGGCGGATCTTCAATGCGCTCATGGGCATGCTCACCGCTGCCTGTGTGGTCTTTATCCTGGGGTGAGAGGAGAGCCAAGATGCAGACGATAGGACTGATCGGCGGCATGAGCTGGGAGTCGACCCAGAGCTACTACCGGCTGATCAATCAGCGGGTGAGGGCGACGCTGGGCGGGCTGCACTCGGCCCGGCTGGTGCTCTACAGCGTGGACTTTGCCGAGATCGAGGCGTTGCAGCAGCGTGGCGACTGGGCGGCCACCGCGCGCATCCTCGGCGAGGCGGCCCGCTCCCTGGCGGCGGCCGGGGCCGACTTCCTGGTGCTGTGTACCAACACCATGCACAAGGTCGCCCCGCAGCTCGAGCAGGCCGTGGACATTCCCCTGCTGCACATCGCCGATGCCACCGCCCGAGCGCTGCAGCGCCAGGCGGTCACCCGGGTCGGGCTGCTGGGGACCCGGTTCACCATGGAGCAGGCCTTCTACCGCGAGCGCCTGGAGGCCCGGGGCATCCAGGTGCTGCTGCCCGATGACGCCCAGCGTGAGCGGATTCATGCCGTGATCTACGACGAACTGTGTCGGGGCGAGATCCGGCCGGCATCGAAGGCCGCCTATCTGGCGATCGTGGCGTCACTGGCCGGGCGGGGCGCTCAGGGCGTGATCCTCGGCTGCACGGAAATCGGGCTTTTGATACAGGACGACGATACCCCGGTGCCGCTGTTCGATACCACGGCGATCCATGCCGAGCAGGCGGTCGAGATGGCGCTGTCCCCAACCTGAGCGGGGTGCGGTCGCACAGCGCCGGTACTCTGGACGCAGCGCCAGGCCGGCGCCTTGCGGTCGTGGGCGACTGGCGGCCGGTCGGTCGACCGACCGCCCGTCAAGCTGCAGGGAGTGGCTAGGGGTTACGCAAGTCGGCGGTGCCTTCCTCGAGGGGGGCCAGTTCCCCGCCGTCCTCATCGACGCGGATCGGCGCCTCCTCCTCGGCGTCACGGGCGCGGGTTGTGCGGTGCTCGATCAGGAAGTAGAGGATCAGGCCGATCCCCAGCCCCCAGGCGGCGCCATGGGTGGCCAGCACCACCCCCATGATGCCCGCCACGCCCATGGTGGTGGCATTCTCGATCTGCTCCACCGCCACCGCGATGCACAGATAGCCGGTGATCAGCAGGGTGATGGACAGCGCGATCGGCAGCACCGGACGGAAGGCGGTCACCAGGGGCAGCATGAACAACGCCAGGAAGCCCACGATCCAGAACACCGCCGCGCCGGAATAGATGCTATCCATCGCCTTGCGGCCATAGCGATAGCGCTCCGCCACGGTGGCCATGGCGCCGGTGAACAGCGGGCCGGCCAGGCCCGGATAGGGCGCCAGCAGGGCGTGCATCAGGTTGCGCAGGCCGGTGATCAGGTGCACGCGGTCGATGTTGATCTCGATCTTCTCGTCGGGGCGCAGGTGGTCCACCCGCTTGAGCAGGGTCTGGCCGACGATGATGTCGCCGAAGGCGATGATGTAGGCGATGATCGCGGTGGGGATCGCGGCGACCATCAGCTCGAGCCCCGGCGCACCGATGGAGAACGGCAGGTAGGCCCAGATGCCGGCGAAGTCCGGTGCCGCGATGCCCCACTCGATGTCGGGCATCGGATACTCGCCCACGCCCCAGCCGATGGCCATGGTGATCAGCATGCCCGGCACCATGCCGTAGGCCACGATGTTGCGGGCCCAACGATACGTCTCCGCGAGGTCGCGAAACGACAGCGAGAAGAGCACGTAGAGGGTGATCAGGCCACCGATGCCCAGCGAGATCGGCGTCTCGTAAAGCCGCCCGCCCTCGCTGATCTCGCCGCTGATGGCGGCGATGCCGGCCCCCAGCAGGATGCCCGCCTTGATGGAGCTCGGCACGTTGTCGACCAGCTTGGTGCCCAGCCGGGTCACCGCCATGAACAGGAAGATCGCCGTGACCATCAACTGCAGTGCGATCATCGCCTTCAGGGCCTCGGGGCCCGGCTCATAGTCGCCGATGAACAGCAGCACCACGGGAATGGCGGGCGTGATCCAGCCAGCGATGAAGGGGACCCCCAGCAGGGGCGGCAGAATGAAGCCGATGCCGCAGACCACCACGAAGGCCAGCGCCACCTCGTAGGGCAAACCCAGGTGCTGCTCCAGCAGCGGAATCATTCCCAGCGAAACGACGAACATCACCAGCGCCTGGATGGTTTCCGGGATGACCCAGGGGAAGTGGATGAAGGGCAGGCGGATCTTGAAGGGGCCGGCTGCCCAATAGGGATGCTCCTCTCCATGCTTGCGACGGCTCAATGACATGATGGGCTCCTCGTCTTGTTGTTGGGCTGTTAAAAGGCATGCTGACGCGAATACCGATAAAGCCTATGGGGGGTGCTGTCAGGTTGTGAAACGACGTTTTCTAAACGTCGGGCTTAGCTGTCGTAACCCCATGGGCCGTCATTCCGCCGCTTCGGCACGCTTTTCAGGCTGCCCGATGGTGCGCAAGCCGCTGGAACACAGGAGCGCACTCGCTTGCATTAGCCAGGGTAATCCATCTGGTTAGCAATCGTCGTTTTACAGGCGCTTTTCGGGTCGCCTAGGGTGAATGACGTTCACAGGCAGGAGGTTTATCTATGTCCGTTCATCACTCTGCGATCAGTTGGCAGCGCAATCCCCATGAAACCGATGCAACGACATTCTCGCGTAATCACCGTGTGACCTTGAATGGTGATCAGCAGGTCAATGTTTCCGCATCGGTTGAGTTCAAGGGCGACTCAGGCTGTGCCGACCCGGAGCAGATGCTGATCAGTTCCGTGTCCAGCTGTCATATGTTGTTCTTCCTGGCCATCGCTGATCTTCAGGGGTACAGGGTTGAATCCTATGATGACGAACCCGTTGGGTATCTGGAGCGTAATGACAAGAAAGGAATGGAAATAACGCGTATTGAACTGTCGCCAAGGATGACGTTCAGTGGTGATAAGGTGCCGGACCAGGAGGCAATTTCAAGGATACACGAAAAGGCGCACAGCAGCTGCTTTATCCGCAATTCGATCACCGCCGAAGTGACGGTCAATCACAGTTAACCGGTCATCCGTAACGGGAGTCGATCATGCATGACAGTCAACATTCGGAAGGCGTTCTCCTGAGGGAAGATCAGGAAGGAGCCGTCTATCTTACGCTGAACAGGCCGGATAAGTTCAATACCCTGTCCGACGCCATGCTGACGGCGTTGCAGCAAGAGCTGGATGCGATCGCGGCCGACCCTGCTGTTCGCTGTGTGGTGATCGGCGGCAACGGGCGAGGGTTTTGCGCCGGTCACGACCTGCGGGAAATGCGCTCGAGTCCCGATCAGGCCTATTATCAATCGTTGTTTCGCCGTTGCAGCCGGGTGATGCAGAGTGTCGCCGCGCTGCCGGTGCCGGTCATTGCCAGGATCCAGGGGATGGCCACGGCGGCGGGCTGCCAGCTGGTGGCCAGCTGCGATCTGGCCATCGCCGCGCGATCGGCCAGCTTCGCGGTGTCGGGCATCAACGCGGGCCTGTTCTGCTCCACCCCGGCCGTGGCGCTGTCGCGCAATGTCGCTCCCAAGCGGGCATTCGACATGCTGGTGTCAGGTGACTTCATCGACGCGGATACGGCACTGGCGTGGGGACTGCTGAGCGCCGTCACCGATGATGCCGATCTGGATTCTGCCGTGGCCGGCAAGGTGGAACAGATCCTGAGCAAGAGTCCTGCGGCGGTGCGCTTTGGCAAGTCGCTGTTCCATGCGCAGCGCCAGATGACGTTGACGGATGCCTACGAGCTTGCCGGCAAGGTGATGGCAGACAACATGATGCACCCTGATGCAGCCGAAGGGATCGATGCCTTTCTCGCCAAGCGAAAACCCGTCTGGCAGCAGCCAGGCTGCTGAAGCCAAGGTGCGGATCCGCTATCCGCCGTGCCGGTGAGTCCGCGGATCCGGTGGTGGCATGGCTGATGACGGAACCGGCGACAGCCGAGACGCTGTTGGAGCGATAGCGCTCGCGTTCCGACGCGACGTCCGGGTTGCTAGCCCTTCATTACAACAACAGGGGTAAGACCATGAGTGAAATGTGCCAGTTTAATGATGCTCTCGAGAAGACAGAAGCGAACCATGTTGCCTTGTCACCCTTGAGCTTCATCAAACGGGCTGCCGCCGTTTACCCTGACAGGGCGGCGCTGATATACAACGCGAGGCGTTACAGCTGGCAGCAGACCCATGCGCGCTGTTGTCGACTGGCCGCCATGTTGAAGCATTTCGGTATCACCCGGGGCGATACGGTGGCTGTCATGCTGCCGAATGTTCCGGCCATGTACGAAGCCCATTTCGGGGTGCCCATGCGGGGAGCGGTACTGAATGCGATCAATATCCGCCTCGACCCGGAAGCGGTGGCCTATATTCTCGATCACAGTCGGTCGCGCCTGTTATTGGTGGATCCCGAGTATGTGGACGTGGTCGAAGCGGCCCTGGCCCGGATGGAAGGCCCGGTGCCCGAGGTGATCAACGTGTCTGACCCGAGCCAGGGCAAGGAGCGCTGGATCGGTGACCTGGAGTACGAAGCGTTACTGGCCGAGCACTCGGAGCAGCCCGACTGGCAGCTTCCGCCCGACGAGTGGGATGCGATTGCGCTGGGCTACACCTCCGGCACGACCGGCAAGCCCAAGGGGGTGGTGACCCATCATCGCGGCGCCTACCTGAACGCGGTCAGCAACGTGCTGTCCTGGACGCTGCCGCGCGAGGTGGTCTACCTCTGGACCCTGCCGATGTTTCACTGCAACGGTTGGTGCTTCCCATGGACGCTGGCGGCGATTGGCGGGACCAGTGTCTGCCTGCGTCGAGTCGATCCGGAGGTGGTCCTGGGGCTGATCCGGCAGCATGGGGTCAGCCACTACTGTGGGGCGCCGGTCGTTCACTCGATGATCGCTGATGCCGCCATGGCAGCCGAGGCGCCGATCGAGCACAAGGTTGCCGGGCTGATCGCCGGTGCGGCCCCGCCTGCGTCTGTTCTTGAGCGCATGGAGACGGTCGGCGTCGAGCTCACTCACGTTTACGGCCTGACCGAAACCTACGGTCCCGCCGCGGTGTGCGCCAGCCAGGATGACTGGCGTCAATGCGCGCTGGAGGAGCGGGTCCGGCTCAAGGGGCGACAGGGCGTGGCCTACCCGCTCCAGGAAAGTGCCGTGGTGCAGGATCCGGTCACGCTGGCGCCTGTCCCCGCCGATGGCGAGACAGTCGGCGAGATCATGTTCCGGGGCAATATCGTCATGAAGGGCTATCTGCGTAATGCAGCGGCCACCCGCGAGGCCTTTGCGGGCGGCTGGTTCCATACCGGCGACCTGGCAGTGGTGGAGCCGGATGGCTACATCAAGATTCGCGACCGGCTGAAGGACGTGATCATCTCGGGCGGGGAAAACATCACCTCCCTGGAGGTCGAGGACGTTATCCAGCGCCACGAGGATGTGGAGGTTGCAGCCGTGGTGGCAATGGCGGATGCCAAATGGGGGGAGGTCCCGGCGGCCTTTGTCCAGCTGCGCCCCGGCAGCGAGCTGAGCGAGGAGGCGCTGATCGGCTTCTGCAAGGAGAACATCAGCCGCTTCAAGGCGCCCAGGAAGGTGATCTTCGGGCCGTTGCCGACCACCTCGACGGGCAAGATCCAGAAGTACCAGTTGCGTCAGCAGCTCGAGAGCCGTCCCTCGGACTGAGTCGCTCGCCGGCGTGGGGCTGATACAGGTGCAGGGTAGCGGCCTTTCCTTCGCCACGGCAGCGATTATAGTGGCCCCGGACGGGCCACCTGGTGGCGCCGTGCCTTACCGCCACCCTTGCGAGTATTGGTCATGTCACGACTTCCCCCCCTGATCGCACTCTCCTATTTCGAGGTGGCCGCGCGCACCAGGAGTTTCTCCGCGGCTGCCAAGGAGCTCAACGTCACGCCGGCGGCGATCAGTCATCAGGTCAAGGCGCTCGAGGAGTATCTCGGCGTCGCCCTGTTCGTCCGCCACCACCGTCGGGTCAGCCTGACCCCGGCCGCGCGCGTTGCCTTGCCGGAGCTCCATGAGGGATTCGAGACGCTGGGTCGTGCGGTGGACAGGATCCGCTCCTATGGCGAAGAGCGCATGATCGTCACCGTCTGTGCCGAACCCCTGTTCGCCACCAAATGGATCGTGCCGCGCCTGCACCGTTTCTATGCGCGCTGTCCGGAGGCTGAGGTACGGCTGCAGGCGAGCCTGCATACGGTGGACCGGTCCCGCGAGAGCGACTTCGGTGTCGCCGAGCTCAAGCGGGTCGGTATCGATGTTTCCGTGCGCCTGGGGTATGGCCACTATAGCGGCATTGAACCGCAGCGGCTGATGGGACTCGAACTGGTCCCCATGTGCGCCCCCGAACTGGTCACCGCCGTGAACGATGCGGGCGCTCTGTGTAAGATGCCATTGCTGTGTGACACGACGCTCACCCGCTTCGACGAGGCCTGCGGCTGGAAGGCGTGGTTCAGGCAGCAGGGCGCGGACACCGCCGCGTTCCGGGAGCGAGGGTTCGGCAACGGGCTGTTGGCACAGGAGGCAGCCATCGCCGGCCAGGGCGTTCTGCTCGGCAGTCGGGACCTCCACCAGGCGGAGCTGTGCGCTGGAAAACTGGCGGTGTTGGTCGACAGTCCGTTGAGCTGTGACCAGGCGTACTACGTGGTCAGCGAAGGCGAAGGCCTGGAGCGCCCCATCGCCAGACAGTTTCGCGAATGGCTGCTGGATGAGGTCGGGATGCCTGCCTGAGGGGGCTCGGCCCGGGACCCTGACACGCAGCGCCTGCGCCACTTCATGCAACCGGACGACTGACATGTTTCGCTCTCGTTTTTCCGCCCTGGGTCACGCGCTCTTTCACTACTTCGAGACCCGGGTGAATCCCTATCCCGGCGACAACCGGGGAACGCCGCCCAGGGGGCTGCTGGCTTTCATCGGGCACTTCTCGCGGCCGGTGCTGCCGCTGCTGGTGGTGATGTCGCTGCTCACGGCGCTGGTCTCGGCGGCGGAGGTGGTCTTCTTCCACTATATGGGCGAGCTGGTGGACTGGCTGGCCGGCGCCGAGCGCGAGGGCTTCTTCGCCGAGTACGGCTGGCGCCTGGCCGGCATGGCGGCGCTGGTGGTGGTCGGCCTGCCGCTGTTGACCCTGCTGCAGGCGCTGGTGACCCACCAGAGCATCTTCGGCAACTACCCGATGATCGGCCGCTGGCTGGCGCATCGCCACATGCTGGGCCAGAGCCTGGCCTTCTATCAGGACGAGTTTGCCGGGCGGGTCTCCCAGAAGGTGATGCAGACCGCTCTCGCCATCCGCGAGACGGTGATGAAACTGATGGACCTGATGGTCTATGTGCTCGTCTACTTTACCGGTGCCATGCTGCTGATGGGCCGCGCCGAGCCCTGGCTGATGCTGCCGCTGGTGGTGTGGCTGGCCGGTTACATCGCCATCATGTGGGTGTTCGTGCCGCGGCTGCGCGCGGTCTCCATGGCCCAGGCCGACGCCCGGGCGGTGATGACCGGGCGCGTCGTCGACAGCTACAGCAACATCCAGACCATCAAGCTGTTCGCCGATACCCGCCGCGAGCAGGAGTACGCCCGCGATGCCATGGAGGGCTTCATGGGCACCGTGCATCGGCAGATGCGCCTGGCCACCGGCCTCACCGTGAGCCTCACGGTGCTCAACTCGCTGCTGCTGGCGGGGGTGGCGGGCATGGCCATCGGCGCCTGGTACCTGGAAGCGGTGTCGCTGGGCATCATCGCCGTGGCCATCGCGCTGGTGATGCGCATCCGCTTCATGTCCGACTGGATCCTCTGGGAGGTGGCCGGGCTGTTCGAGAACATCGGCACGGTACAGGATGGCCTCAATACCATTGCCCGGGAGCCGGCGGTCCAGGACGCGCCCGATGCCCGGGCGCTGACGGTGCCGCACGGCGAGATACGCTTCGACGCCGTGCGCTTCGGCTATGCGCGCCCGGACGGGGAGGGCGTGCGCGTCTTCGATGGCCTCGACCTGACCATCGCCCCCGGCGAGAAGGTGGGGCTGATCGGCCGCTCCGGGGCCGGCAAGTCGACGCTCGCCAACCTGCTGCTGCGCTTCCATGACCTGGAGGGCGGGCGCATCCTGATCGACGGCCAGGATATCGCCGGCGTGACCCAGGAGTCGCTGCGTCGGCATATCGGCATGGTCACCCAGGACACCTCCCTGCTGCACCGTTCGGTGCGTGACAACATCCGCTACGGCAGCCCCGAGGCCAGCGAGGAGGCGATAAGGGAAGCGCTGCGCCGCGCCCATGCCGATACCTTCATCGACGACCTGGTGGACCTGCAGGGCCGCCGCGGCCTGGATGCCCATGTGGGCGAGCGGGGCGTGAAGCTCTCCGGCGGCCAGCGCCAGCGCATCGCCATCGCCCGGGTGCTGCTCAAGAACGCCCCCATCCTGGTGCTCGACGAGGCCACCTCGGCGCTGGACTCCGAGGTGGAGGCGGCGATCCAGGAGCAGCTCTACACCCTGATGGAGGGCAAGACGGTGATCGCCATCGCCCACCGGCTCTCCACCATCGCCATGCTCGACCGCCTGGTGGTGATCGACGAGGGGCAGATCGTCGAGAGCGGCACCCACGGCGAGCTGCTGGCCAGGGAGGGCCTCTATGCCGCCCTGTGGCGGCGCCAGTCCGGCGGATTCATCGGCGAGGAACTCGAGGACGAGGCCGAGCCGGCCGGAGCGCACCCGGGGTGACCGGGCGGCGCCCGCCCGCGGTGTGGTTCAGTCGGGCACGATCTGAGCGCGCAGCCAGGCGATCTCCTCGGCCCAGATCGCCGGCTCGACGGTTTCCAGCACCATGGGGATGCCGTCGATGCGCGGCTCGCGCATGAGGGTGGTGAAGGCGTCCAGCCCGATGTTGCCCTGGCCCAGGCTGTGATGGCGGTCGACGCGACTGGCGAACGCGCTCCTGGCATCGTTCAGGTGCATGCCGCGCAGGTATCCAAGGCCCACCACCTTGTCGAGTTCATCCAGCGTGGCGGTGGTGGCCTCGGGAGTGCGCAGGTCGTAGCCGGCGGCGAAGGCGTGGCAGGTATCGATGCAGACCCCGACCCGCGACCTGTCCTCGACCTGGTCGATGATCTCGGCCAGGTGCTCGAAGCGCCAGCCCAGGTTGGTGCCCTGGCCCGCGGTGTTCTCGATCACCGCCGTGACGCCGCGGGTCTCGGCGAGCACCTGGTTGATGGAGTCGGCGATGCGGGCGAGGCACTCGCGCTCGCTGATCTTCTTCAGGTGGCTGCCGGGGTGGAAGTTGAGCAGGGTGAGGCCGAGCTGCTCGCAGCGCTGGAACTCGTCGAGAAAGGCCGCGCGGGACTTCTCGAGCCCGGCACGCTCCGGGTGGCCGAGGTTGATCAGGTAGCTGTCGTGGGGAAGGATCTGCCCCGGGCCGAAGCCGTGTTGATCGCAGGCCGTGCGGAAGGCCTCGATGGCCTCGTCGGTCAGCGGCTTGGCGTGCCACTGGCGCTGGTTCTTGGTGAACAGGGCGAAGGCATCGGCGCCGATCTCCACGGCGCGCAACACCGCCTGGTCGGGTCCGCCGGCGGCACTGACATGGGCTCCGAGGTATTTCACGCGGGCTTCCTTCCATCATCGGCTTATCAGCCCCCTACCATAGCACCGCCACCCGGCGCGTGTTCAGCACCCTCCCCCTGGCACTTGCCCCCTTTACCGTGCCACCTGAAAGCTAATTCGCCTTTGCAACCCGCCATCGGCTCACATAGGCTCCTCCATGGAGTGTTCGACAGGAAGGCAGGGAGGAAGAGACATAGCGTGCCATCCGACGACTACCGCATGGAGAGCAGTCGCTCAGTCAACATGCACAGGTAGGGCGGTAGCGTGTCTGAATCCTGCGTATAACCGCTAGCCGAGCGGGCTTCGGACACCGGCAAAACCCTTGCCCAGTACATGAGTATCGATCTGGGTCGTTTCCACGCTCTTGTGGCCAAGCAACTCCTGTACCGTGCGGATATCCGTGCCCTGGTTCAGAAGCTGAGTGGCGAAGCTGTGCCGGAGGGTATGGCAAGAGCCTGGACGGGTAAGTGAAGCAGCACGCATGGCCTGTCTCACCGCTCTTTGCACCGCTGACGGATGGATATGATGTAGCACGACCTTTCCGGTATCGTCGAAGCAAGGGCGGCTGGCGGGAAAGAGCCACTGCCAGGCCAGGGAGACACCGGCATTGGGGTACTTGCGATCGAGTGCGTGGGGCAGTGTCACTGGCACAACGCCATGCTGCAGTCGATCGTCCAGCTGATGTTTGGCCACGGTGATACGGTGCTGTAGGGCGGGAATGCTGATCGCCGGGAGGAGAGTGGTTCTGTCCTTGTCGCCCTTGCCGGCTCTCACTGTGATGATCTGGCGATCGAAGTCGATATCGCTGTACGCGTAATCGGCACGTCTCAATGAGCCGCAGCCCTGAGCCATACATCAAGGTGGCCATCAGGTTCATGGGGCCAGATAGCTGGCTCAGTACACGCATGACGTCCTCATGGGATAGCACCACAGGAAGCCGGCGAGGTCGCCTGGCACGCGAGAATTCCCCGATATCCCCCAAGGGCTGCTCGAGTACGTGCCGGTAGAGGAACACCAGGGCATTCAGTGCCTGATTCTGCGTAGCCGCTGCCACCTGGCGCTCCACTGCCAGGTGTTCCAGAAAGGCGCGTACCTCGGAGCCCCCCATGCCGGCGGGATGCCGTATACCGTGAAAGCGAATGAAATAGCGAATCCAGTAGCAGTAGGTCTTCTCGGTACGTGGACTGTAGCGCTTTACCCGCATGGTGGCCTTCACCCGGTCCATCAGCTTCGGCGGCCTGCTTTGAGACTCCATACCGCCTCCCTCCCGATGCATGGATATGCATACAGTATTATTGGGGCTGGCAAAACGCGCAAGCGCGCGAATTCTGTATAGGTGGCCAAGCTATGCTTTGGGTTTCGTCAAATCAATAAGTTAGGTGCGAAGAAGCGTGCTCGATAACGTTGTTGAACGTACAGGCGCGTTCATCCAATATCAAGGCGTGCAGTCCAATCACTGTTATGAATGGCTTGGTCGTGATACCATTACAATAGGAAACAGCAACCGCAATACCTGAAAGGCTGCCGCCAATGACCAAAATTGCTTTACGGATTTCCACCTTTCTTCTTATATCCGCCGCAATCTATCTCTCGATTGCCGGTTTCCTTGTGATCAGTGATCAGCAGAGGGAGCCAAGTCAGGAGAAAAAGCGCCTTGCTTTCGATGAACTGGTTATTGATTACAAAGGCCTGCCACAATTAAAGACTTTCTCGGCAAGAGACGGAAATCAGTTGTCTTACAGGTTTTATCCGGCTCAATCAGAAAAGGTCCTCGTTTTATTGCATGGTTCGGGATGGCATAGTCGGTATTTGCTTCCTTTGGCAGAATTTATCAGTTCTGCAAACCTGGCTAAGGTATATACGCCTGACCTGCGGGGTCATGGGCATACCCCTGCAAAGCGCGGTGATATCGATTACATTGATCAGCTGGTGGACGACTTAGCTGATTTTGTCGCACAGGTTAGAAAGGAGAACCCCGACTCTCTGCTCATCATTGGCGGCCACTCGTCTGGAGGCGGGTTGTCCCTCCGGTTTGCAGAAAGCAAATATGGACAGCAGGCCGATGCCTATATGCTGCTATCTCCATGGCTCCAGTACAACGCACCGACAATTCGCCCGGATGGAAACGGCTGGGCTACCCCGTATACCCGCCGCATAATCGGGCTGAGCATGCTAAACAATGTCGGAATTGATTGGTTTAATTACTTGCCCGTTATCAAGTTTGATATGCCGAAAGAGGTGCGTGACGGCACTGAGACCCTATCTTATTCCTATCGCCTTAATACTGGTTATGCGCCCCGGGATTACAAAAAGGCTCTTAGTTCCATCAAGCAGCCCATGCTTGTTGTTGTCGGCACAAACGACCAGCTCTTTTTTGCAGAGAAGTTCGAACCGGTAATTTCTCAATATGCCGAGGCTGAAGTAAGGCTTGTGGATGGGCTCTCGCACATGGGCGTAGTTGTGAACCCCGCTGTTCAGCCAGTTGTCAAAAAATGGCTTGAAAGCATTGATAGACAAGGCAAAATAAGTTCATAACCTTCCTGCTTCACTCTGACCGGTGTTTCGCTGTCGCTGCACACCGGCAGGTGAGCAGGTCGTTAACTTTTCTAGGTATGCCTATGCTCGATTCGCAAGTGCAAGAACTGGCCGACAGGATCGCTAGTATGCTGCTTTCGTATGCGGCCCACGGGTTAGCAACCTCATCGATGAGTGGCATGGGAGAAATTACCTTGAGGGATGGGCTGGTAGCGGCTGCTGCAGCCTCAGGCGCAAGTCAGAGCCAATCGTGGATCATTGAACGGGAAATTCAGCCTCAAGGTTGGCTAGACTCAGCGGTAGACCTATATATCAAGTCCAAAACCAGCCATGGGAATATCCGAGAGGTCGGAGGAGTAGAGCTCAAATGGTGGCGGCGTGATGACGCGGGAAATGCTTCTAATCGGCGGCGCGATCTTGTTAAAGACTTTATTAGGGCAGCGTCGCTCTTTGCCCAAGTGGACGATTTTTCAGTGGTAGCTTTATTGTCGACAGACGTTTCATGGTCGACAACCACCAACACGCGGGGGTCGGACGCGCGAGTTATGTCGTTACTAAGCCATGGTGGATCGCAGCGCTGGAATATCAAGAACATGAGGTCATCTAAGGCAATCCAAGGTTCAGTGCGCTACTTGAAGGGAAAGGTTGAAATTCCAAATGCCTTCCACTCCAAATTAAGGAGTGAATATTCTTTGTCATTTTCGTCCGGGCATTTAGCTTTCGCACGAGTCTGGACAGTGAAGAGGGTGCCAAATAGCCGGGTTATTCCAGAGGGCGAGTTGGGTGATCTGGGTAAAAGTTAACAAAGGGTTCAACAAGGACGCTGGCACAGCCAGCGCCTGTTAACCCAGGCGTTATGCCGGTGAAGGTGAAATGAAGTGCTAACTTTCCAAGAAGCAATTGATTCTCTAGATGAAGATGAGTCTCCTTCCATCGTTCTTGCTAATGGTTTTTCTCAGGCATGGGATGCCGAAATATTTAATTACGAGAACCTCTTGGATGCGGCAGACTTCGGAGACCGAGAAGATGTTATTCACCCCCTATTTACATCTCTCGGCACTTATGACTTTGAGATCATATCTCGACAGCTAACTGCAGCTGAGACTATCCTCCGATCTTATGAGCCAGATAATGGCCTCATTGGTCGTTTTATCGAAGATAGAAAAATTTTGAAGGATGCATTAATAGCTGCAATTTCAAAAACTCATCCTGACTTGCCCAGTGAGATATCAGACGATCAGTATGTGGCGGTAAGAACCTTCTTGTCACAGTTCAAAAATATCTTCTCGCTAAACTACGACCTGTTGTTCTACTGGGCAAGGAATAAGAATGGTCTAGATCCTCAAAATTATAGTACGGATGACGGATTTCGAAGGGAAAGGCGCTGGGAAGGCAATGGCACGAATCAAGAAGTTCACTTTCTACACGGTGGACTACACATATATGACACGGGCCAGGCGATCAAGAAGCATGCATGTACTGAATATGGCGATACTATAATTGAGCAAGTTCGGGAAAACTTGGAAGCTGGCAATTTTCCGCTATTCGTATCTGAGCCAACGTACCAGAAAAAGAAGAATAGGATAACGCATAACCCATACCTAAATTACTGCTACAGGGAGCTTGGGAAGCTAAATGGATCATTGTTCATCCATGGTCATTCCATGGATGAAAATGACAAGCATATATTTGATCAAATAAAGTCTAGTCCCGTAGATAAAATATTTGTAAGTATATTTGGCAATGAACATTCTGAAGCGAACACAAGAACTAAGGCCAACGCAAGAGCATACCTAGAAAGATTTGATAAGGAGGTCGATTTTTATGACGCTGAATCCGCCCCTGTTTGGGCATAACAATCGCAGTCACAGCGATGGCTTTTCCGTTGCGGCTTCGCCTTCACTACAAAGCCACGTGTGCTGCGGGCGTTATGACAGTCCGAGACTGATACTATGAGGAACCAAGTTCATCAATGCGCCAATCAACCTGAGGTTAAACGGATTGAAAAAAACAGTGGCTACTTTGGCAAAGAAGAAAGTTGGGTCCTTGTTGTAGCTAGATCAGCAACAGAGAAAGACCTTCAGGAAAATCATTGTCTTGAGGAGGTTGGTGAGGATATCTGGAGTACAGTGGTGGAAATCTCTCATTGCCCCTGCTGCGGTATATATCTTGGTGAGATTCAAGGTGAGCAGGCCGAAATAGCGCACTTTGATTTCAGCAGCTGGAACCCTAGGCAAAGTTAGTGACAAGGCCAGCCTCAATGCACATAACCCAAACGTCAGCTGCCCATATACAAAGCCCCGAGTCAGTCACCTGGCTCGGGGCTTTTCCGTTCCGGCGCCACAATTACCTGGTGGCCAAGGCCACCCCCACCTTGGAGCGGTTGGGGCGGCTGATGACCTGGGTGATCCAGGTGCCGGTGGCGGCCAGGGCCTCGAGGTCGATGCCGGTCTCGATGCCGAGGCCGTCGAGCAGGTAGACCACGTCTTCGCTTGCCACGTTGCCGGAGGCGCCCTTGGCGTAGGGACAGCCGCCCAAGCCGGCGACGGAGCTGTCCACCACCGCGATGCCTTCCTCCAGTACCGCGTAGAGGTTGGCGAGCGCCTGGCCGTAGGTGTCGTGGAAGTGGGCGGCGAGCTTGTCCATGGGGATGTCGCGGGCCACGGCCTCGATCATGCGCTTGGCCTTGAGCGGGGTACCGGTGCCGATGGTGTCGCCGAGCGAGACCTCGTAGCAGCCCATCTCATACAGCGCCTTCGAGACCTCCGCCACCTTGGCGGGGTCGATCTCGCCCTCGTAGGGGCAGCCCAGCACGCAGGAGACGTAGCCGCGCACGCGCACGCCGGCCTCTTGCGCGCGTTCGAGCACCGGCTCGAAGCGGGCCAGGGATTCGGCCACGGAGCAGTTGATGTTCTTCTGCGAGAAGGCCTCGGAGGCGGCGCCGAACACGGCGACTTCCTCGACGCCGCTCGCCAGCGCGCCTTCCAGCCCCTTGAGGTTGGGGGTGAGCGCCGCGTAGGTCACGCCGTCGCGGCGGGCGAGGTTCGTCATTACCTCGCGATGGTCGGCCATCTGCGGCACCCACTTGGGCGAGACGAAGCTGGCCGCCTCGATGTAGGTGATGCCTGCCGCGCCGAGGCGGTCGATCAGCTCGAGCTTGGTGGCGGTGCTGATCGGCTCGGGCTCGTTCTGCAGCCCGTCGCGCGGGCCGACCTCGACCAGGCGCACCTGCTTGGGAAATGCCATGTCATCTCTCCATCCGTCGCGTAGGCCGGTAAGTGTGAGCGTACCGGGCCTGGCGTTGCTGTGGCATATGTTGCTGTTGGTGGTGCCATGGGAGGCCTGCGGCCTCCATTCGCGCTGCAAGCAGCGCTCCCACAGGGGGTGGCAGCAGGCAGCCTCCCTTCGCGCTGCAGGCGGCGCTCCTGTGAAGGGCGGGCTTACTGCTCTGGGAGCAGTGTGCCAGGGGAGGCCTGCGGCCTCCTTTCGCGCTGCAAGCAGCGCTCCCACAGGGGGTGGCAGCAGGCAGCCTCCCTTCGCGCTGCAGGCGGCGCTCCTGTGAAGGGCGGGCTTACTGCTCTGGGAGCAGTGTGCCAGGGGAGGCCTGCGGCCTCCATTCGCGCTGCAAGCAGCGCTCCCACAGGGGGTGGCAGCAGGCAGCCTCCCTTCGCGCTGCAGGCGGCGCTCCTATGAAGGGCGGGCTTACTGCTCTGGGAGCAGTGTGCCAGGGGAGGCCTGCGGCCTCCTTTCGCGCTGCAAGCAGCGCTCCTACGAAGGGCGCTCCCCCCCGATTATTCGTCCGGGGCGAACTCCAGCAGCACGTCGCCCTGTCCCACGGTGTCGCCGGCCTGGAAATGGAAGCTGGCGACATGGCCGTCGGCGGGGGCGGTCATAGTGTGCTCCATCTTCATCGCTTCCATGACCATCAGCGGCATGCCTTTCTCCACCTGCTGCTCCGGGTCCACCAGCAGCGCCACCACGGTGCCGTGCATGGGCGCGGTGAGGGTGGACTCGGCCTCGTGGTGGCCGTGGTCGATGGCGTCGATGCGTCGCCAGAAGAGCCGGGTCTCGCCGCGCGGGTCGACCATCACCACCACGTTGCCGTCGCGGCGCGCCTGCAGGCGGCGGCGGTGGCCGTTCAGGGTCATGGCCACGGCGTCGCCGGCCAGCGGGTCGAGGCGCGCGGTGAGCGTCTCGCCGCCGATGGTCAGGTGCCAGGGGCCGGCGTTGTCCGCACGGGTGCCCTCGACCACCACCACGGCCTCGGCGTCGTCGTCATCCTGGGCATGGGCCGGGTCGCACAGGGCGATGCGGATGGTGTGCGGGGCGTTGACGCGAAAGCCGTCGTGGCGGTCCCAGGGCGAGTCGCTCTCGCACTCGCGGGAGAGCTGGTTGAGGCCCACCAGGGCGGCCCCGGCATACTCCTCGACGCTGTAGCGGCGCGGCGCGAAGAGGCTCTCCTCGTGCTTGTCGATGAAGCGGGTATCCAGCTCCGCGTCGCGGAAGGCCGGGTGGGTCGCCAGCCGCTGCAGGAAGGCGCGGTTGGTGACCAGGCCCTGCACGTCCAGGGCGGCCAGCGCCCGGTTCAGCGTCGCCAGCGCCTGGGCGCGGTCGTCCCCGTGGACGATCAGCTTGGCAAGCATCGGGTCGTAGTGCATGGAGACGGCATCGCCGGTCTCCACGCCGCTGTCCAGGCGCACGCGCTCGGGATCCAGGCCGGCGCCTTCCAGGTCCATGGCGAAGCGGGTCAGGGTGCCGGTGGCGGGCAGGAAGTCCTGCTCCGGGTCCTCGGCGTAGAGGCGCGCCTCGAAGCTGTGGCCGGTGATGGTCAGCTCGTCCTGGGCGAGCGGCAGGCGTTCGCCCATGGCCACGCGAAGCTGCCACTCGACCAGGTCCTGGCCGGTGATCATCTCGGTGACCGGATGCTCCACCTGCAGGCGGGTATTCATCTCCATAAAGAAGAAAGACCCATCCGCATCCAGGAGAAATTCTACCGTTCCGGCGCCCACGTAGCCGATCTCGCGAGCGGCGCGCACGGCGGCCTCGCCCATCTCGCGGCGCAGGCTCTCGTTCATTCCCGGGGCCGGCGCTTCCTCGAGCACCTTCTGGTGGCGGCGCTGCACGGAGCAGTCACGCTCGAAGAGGTAGACGCCGTTGCCGTGGCGGTCGCAGAACACCTGCACCTCGACGTGGCGCGGCTGGGTCAGATACTTCTCGATCAGCATGCGCTGGTCGCCGAAGGCGGCCTGGGACTCGCGGCGGCAGCCGTCCAGGGCCGCCTGGAAGCCGTCGCCGGACTCCACCACGCGCATGCCCTTGCCGCCACCGCCGGCGCTGGCCTTGAGCAGCACCGGGTAGCCAATCTTGTCGGCCTCGGCCTTGAGCAGGGCGTCGTCCTGGTCGTCGCCGTGGTACCCCGGTACCAGCGGCACCCCGGCATTGGCCATGCGCGCCTTGGCGGCGGACTTGTCGCCCATGGCGGCGATGGCCGAGGCGGGCGGGCCAACGAAGACGATGCCGGCCTGGTCGAGGGCCTCGACGAAGGCCCCGTTCTCGGAGAGGAAGCCGTAGCCGGGGTGAATGGCGCCGGCGCCGGTGCGCCTGGCGGCCTCGACCACGGCCTCGACCTTGAGGTAGCTGTCGCGGGCCGCGGCGGGGCCGAGGCGGATGGCCTCGTCGGCCTCGCGCACATGGCGGGCGTTGGCGTCGGCATCGGAGTAGACGGCGACGGTGCGCAGGCCCATGGCACGCGCCGTGCGCATCACCCGGCAGGCGATCTCGCCGCGGTTGGCGACCAGCAGGGTGTCGAAGGTGTTGGAACTCATGAGCGTCGCTCCGTGGCGGTCGTGTCGCTATCGTGTGTCCAGGCAGGGCGGCGCTTCTCGAAGAAGCTGGCCAGGCCCTCCTGGCCTTCCTGGCTGACGCGCAGCTCGCTGATCACCTGGCAGGTGTGCTCGCGGGTGGTCTTGCTGTCGGGGGCGCGCGCCACCTCGGCGAGCAGCGCCTTGGTGGCGCGCTGGGCCTGGGGCGAGCCGGCGAGCAGGGTGTCGAGCATCTCGGCCACGGCGGCGTCGAGCCTCTCGGGCTCGACCACCCGATGGGCCAGGCCCAGCGCCAGGGCGGCGGGGGCGTCCATCACCTCGGCGGTCAGTGCATAGCGGCGCGCCTGGCGCGCGCCCAGGGCGCGCTGCACATAGGGGCTGATCACCGCCGGCGAGAGGCCGATCTTCACCTCGGAGAGGCAGAACTTCGCCTTCTCGGAAGCGATGACGATGTCGCAGCAGGCGGCCAGGCCCACCGCACCGCCGAAGGCGGCCCCCTGCACGCGGCACAGGGTGGGGCAGGGCAGGGTGTCCAGGCCGTGCATCAGGGCGGCGAGCTTGCGCGAGTCGGCGAGGTTGGCGTCGACGTCGTAGTCGACCATGCGCTTCATCCAGTTCAGGTCGGCCCCGGCGGAGAAGCTCTTGCCCTCGGAGCCCAGCACCACCGCGCGCACCTCGCCGTGGCGGGCGGCCTCGTGGAGGCGCTCGAGATGGGCATTGAGCTCGGCGATCAGGCTGTCGTCGAAGGCGTTGTGGACGTCCGGGCGTTCCAGGGTCAGCCAGGCCACGTCACGGTCATCGACGGTCAATCTTGCGTAGGCGGTGTTATCTGACATCTCGGACCTCGTTAACAGAGCTTGAAGCCGGAAGCTGGAAGCTTGAAGACCCTCCGGGATCCTGCCTCCAGGGCGTGCGGAGGAGACTTCCAGCTTACCGCTTCAAGCTTCCAGCTCCCTTGCGCAGCAAGGGGACTACATCCGGAACACGCCGAAGCGGGTCTCCTCCACCTCGGCATTCATGGCGGCGGCCAGCGAGAGGCCGAGGATCTCGCGGGTCTGCAGCGGGTCGATCACGCCGTCGTCCCACAGCCGGGCACTGGCATAGTGGGGGTGGCCCTGGTGCTCGTACTGCTCGCGGGTGGGCGCCTTGAAGGCCTCTTCCTCCTCCGCTGTCCATTCGCGGCCCTCGCGCTCGATCTGCTCGCGCTTGACCTGGGAGAGCACGCCGGCGGCTTGTTCACCCCCCATGACGGAAATCCTGGCATTCGGCCACATAAACAGCAGGTTGGGGTCATAGGCGCGGCCGCACATGCCGTAGTTGCCGGCGCCGAAGCTGCCGCCGATCAGCACGGTGAACTTGGGCACCCTGGCGCAGGCCACCGCGGTGACCAGCTTGGCGCCGTGCTTGGCGATGCCCTCGTGTTCGTACTTGGAGCCCACCATGAAGCCGGTAATATTCTGGAGGAAAATCAGCGGTATTTTCCTCTGCGCGCAGAGCTCGATGAAGTGTGCGCCTTTCACGGCACTCTCCGAGAACAGCACGCCGTTGTTGGCGACGATGCCCACCGGATAGCCCTGGATATGGGCGAAGCCGGTCACCAGGGTGTCGCCGTAGGTGCGCTTGAACTCGTCGAAGTCGGAGTCGTCGACGATGCGCCCGATCACCTCGCGCACGTCGTAGGGCTTCTTGAGGTCGGTGCCGACGATGCCGTAGAGCTCGCTGGGGTCCAGCCGCGGTGGCCTGGGCGCCTGCATGGCCAGCTGGCCGCGCTTCTGCCAGTTGAGCCGCGAGACACAGGCGCGCGCCAGCTGCAGGGCGTGGGCGTCGTTCTCGGCGTAGTGGTCGGCCACGCCGCTCACCTTGGCGTGCACGTCGGCACCGCCCAGGTCCTCGGCGCTGATGCTCTCGCCGGTGGCGGCCTTCACCAGGGGCGGGCCGCCGAGGAAGATGGTGCCCTGCTCCTTGACGATGATCGACTCGTCGGCCATGGCCGGCACGTAGGCGCCACCCGCGGTGCACGAGCCCATCACCACGGCGATCTGCGGGATGCCCTCGGCGGAGAGGGTGGCCTGGTTGTAGAAGATGCGGCCGAAGTGGTCGCGGTCGGGGAAGACCTCGTCCTGGCGGGGCAGGAAGGCGCCGCCGGAGTCGACCAGGTAGAGGCACGGCAGGCGGTGCTTGCGGGCGATCTCCTGGGCGCGCAGGTGCTTCTTCACGGTGAGCGGGAAGTAGGTACCGCCCTTGACCGTGGCGTCGTTGGCGACGATCACGCACTCCACCCCCGAGACCCGGCCGATGCCGGTGACGATGCTGGCGGCGGGCACCGGATCGTCGTAGACCTCATGGGCGGCCAGCGCCGAGAACTCGAGGAAGGGCGAGCCCTCGTCGATCAGGTGGTCGATGCGGTCGCGCACGAACAGCTTGCCGCGGGACTCGTGGCGCTGGCGGGCCTTCGGGCCGCCGCCCTGGGCGATGGCCGCGGTCAGCTCGCGCAGCTTGCCGACCTCATGGCGCATGGCGGCATCGTTGGCCTGGAAGACATCGCTGCGCGGATTGATCTGGGTGTTCAGGATTGCCATACATCTCTCCGAGATGAGCCGGAAGCTTGAAGCCGGAAGCTGGAAGACACCCCATGGGGCCTAGCCGTCACCTCTTTCAGCTTCACGCTTCCAGCTTCCAGCTTATTTTGATTCGTTGAAGATCTCGCGGCCGATCAGCATGCGGCGGATCTCGCTGGTGCCGGCGCCGATCTCGTAGAGCTTGGCGTCGCGCAGCAACCGCCCGGTGGGGTACTCGTTGATGTAGCCGTTGCCGCCGAGCAGCTGGATGGCGTCCAGCGCCACCTGGGTGGCCTTCTCCGCGCAGTAGAGGATCACGCCGGCCGCGTCCTTGCGCGACGTCTGGCCGCGGTCGCAGGCCGCCGCCACGGCGTAGAGGTAGGCGCGACAGGCGTTCAGGGTGGTGTACATGTCGGCGATCTTGCCCTGCACCAGCTGGAACTCGCCGATGGGCTGGTCGAACTGCTTGCGCTCGTGGACGTAGGGCACCACGACGTCCAGGGCGGCCTGCATGATGCCGATGGGGCCGGCGGCGAGCACGGTGCGCTCGTAGTCCAGGCCGCTCATCAGCACGCGCACGCCCTTGCCGACCTCGCCGAGCACGTTCGCTTCGGGGACCTCGCAGTCCTGGAACACCAGCTCGCAGGTGTTGGAGCCGCGCATGCCCAGCTTGTCGAGCTTCTGGGCGGTGGAAAAGCCCGGCATGCCCTTCTCGATGATGAAGGCCGTAATCCCTTTCGACCCTGCCTCGGGGTCGGTCTTGGCGTAGACCACCAGCACGTCGGCATCGGGGCCGTTGGTGATCCACATCTTGTTGCCGTTGAGCACGTAGTGGTCGCCGCGCTTCTCGGCCTTGAGCTTCATGGAGACCACGTCGGAGCCGGCGCCCGGCTCGGACATGGCCAGCGCGCCGACATGCTCGCCGCTGATCAGCTTGGGCAGGTACCTGGCCTTCTGCTCGGCACTGGCGTTGATCTTGAGCTGGTTGACGCAGAGGTTGGAGTGGGCGCCGTAGGAGAGCCCCACGGAGGCGCTGGCCCGGGAGATCTCCTCCACGGCGATGCAGTGCGCCAGGTAGCCCATGCCGCTGCCGCCGTCCTCGTCCGACACGGTGATCCCGAGCAGGCCCATGTCGCCGAACTTCTGCCAGAGGTCGTTGGGGAACTCGTTCTTCTCGTCGATCTCGGCGGCGCGCGGGGCGATCTCGTCGCGGGCGAAGGCGTTGACCTGGTCGCGCAGCATGTTCAGTTCGTCGTCGAGGCCGAAGTCGAAGGGCTTGTAGGGCGTGTGCATGGCGGGCTCCCGGTTGTGTCAGGTTAGGCGTCGACCGCTCGGGCGGTGGCGCCGCGGGTCAACAGGCATCATGAGTCGGACAGATGGCACAAGACTAGGCGAGGTTGACGTTAACGTAAAGTGCAGGTTTTGGCGGCTACGACGAATGTCGATGTGGGTGAGGGGTGAGGGATGAGGGATGAGGGATGAGGGGGTGACCGGCCACCGGGGGTGGCCGGTCGCGGGGGCTAGGTCGCCAGCCAGGTGATCAGCTGGTAGTAGAGCGGGATGCCGAGGATCACGTTGAGCGGGAAGGTCAGCCCCAGTGAAGCGAGCATTGCCAGGCCGATGTTGGCGTCGGGAATGGCGGTGCGCATGGCGGCCGGGGCGGCAATGTACGAGGCGCTGGCGGCGAGCGCGGTGAGGATCAGCAGCGACCCCTCGGGCAGGCCCAGCACCAGGCCGACCATCAGGCCGGCCGTGGCCAGCAGGGGCGGCGCGAGGAGGGCGAAGGCGAGCAGCCGCCACTGGCGCCAGGGAACGGGGCGCAGGGTCTCGGCGGCGGTCAGCCCCATCTCCAGCAGGAACAGGGCGAGCACGGCGTAGAAGGAGTTGATGAGCAGTTCGGTGACCTTGGACCCCTCCTGCGGGCCATAGAGGGCGCCGATCAGCACGCCGCCGGCCAGCAGGATCACGCCGCGGTTGGTCAGTGTCTCGTGCCACAGGCTGTTCATGGCCTCGTTGGTCTGGGCGCCGCGATAGCGGCGATACAGGGCGATGGCGATCATGATGGCCGGCAGCTCCATCATCACCAGGTAGAGCGTGACCTCGGCGCCGATGGGCAGGCCGCGGGCTTCGGCAAAGGCCAGCGCCACGGCGAAGGTGCCGGCGCTGACCGAGCCATAGTGGGCGGCGAGGCTGGCACTGTCGGCCGCGGACAGGCGCACCAGTCGGCGCAGCACCGGCATCAGGGCCAGCGGGATCAGCGCGCCCAGGGCGGCCACGGCGGCCAGCTCGGGCACGATCGACCAGCCCAGGTTGCCGTACAGGGCCATGCCCCCCTTGAGGCCGATGGTGAGCATCAGCAGCAGGCTCAGGGTGTCATAGGCCGCCTTGGGAATGGTCAGGTCGGATTTCAGCAGCCCGGCGACCAGGCCGAGCAGGAAGAACATCACCACGATATCGGGCATAAAGCGTTCCCTTGTCTGCAGGCGTATCAGAAAAGTCTGGTGCGGATTGTGCGGATGCCAGCGTATTGGTGCCAATAGCAATCATGCTATGATCCTATAGATAAACATCCATGGCAGGCCGGCTCGACCATGAATATCCGCCACTTGACGTTTCGCCTGCTGCAGGTCTTTGTCGCCGTGGTGCGCAGCGGCTCGATGAGCGAGGCGGCACGCCAGCTGCACCTTGCCCAGCCCACCGTCTCCCAGCAGCTCAAGCGCCTCGGCGAAACGGTGGGCGAGCCGCTGCTGGAGAGTCGCCAAGGGCGTCTGGTCCCCACCGAGGCCGGCAGCGAGCTCTATCGGGCGAGCCGCGAGGTGCTGGGGCGCTTCGATGACGTCGAGGACTACCTGGCCTCGCTGCGCGGCGGGGCGCGGGGGCGCTGCTCGATCGCCCTGGTCAATACCGCCCAGTACGTGCTGCCGCGCCTGCTCGGCCCCTACAGTCAGGCCTTTCCCGAGGTGGACCTCACCCTGCATATCGGCAACCGCCGCCAGGTGCTGACCCGCTTCGAGCGCCAGGACGACGACCTCTACGTGTTCAGCCACCCGCCTTCGCTGGCCCATGCCCGGGCCGGCCGCTTCCTGCGCAACCCCCTGGTGGCCGTGGCGCCCCGTGGCCACCCCCTGGCGGGTCGCGAGCGGGTGGCGATGAGCGAACTGCTGGGCGAGCGCTTCCTGCTGCGCGAACCCGGCTCGGCCACGCGGATGCTCTTCGAGAGCTGGCTGCAGGAGCAGGGGCTGACCCTGGGCCCGACGCTGCAGATGGCCAGCAACGAGGCGATCCGGGTCGGCGTGGCCTCCGGGATGGGGCTCGCCGTGCTCTCCGAGCACGTGCTGCCGCCCGAGCATCCGGACCTGGTGATCCTGCCGGTGGCAGGGCTGCCCCTCGAGAGCCACTGGCAGTTCATCGTGCGCCGCGACCGGCGGCTGCCACATGCGGCGCTCGGGTTGCTGCGCTTCGCCGAGGGGCACCTCGGCGAGTGTGTGGAGGCCCGCTTTCTGTGCAATGAGCTCGACGCGCTGCTGGCAGGGCTCGAGGCCGCCGCGGGGGCGGACCCTTGAGTCGCGGTGGGGTCTGCCTGGCGTTGGCGGGGCGTCGTTACGCTCCCGAAGCCGGCGTGATAGCCTGCCTGACCAGCCTGTCTCGAGACATGCACTCCACGCGGGCCGGTCAATCGCCACACATGAATGGGTGAACTGCCATGGCCCAGGTCCTTGCGACGGCGTCCGGCATTGCAGCGGCAGAAGCCTATCAGGGCAAGGTTCTGGGCGGGGTGTCACGCACCTTTGCCTTCACCATCCCTCAGCTCCCGGCCGATCTGCGCAAGGTCGTGACCAATGCCTACCTGCTGTGTCGTATTGCCGACACCCTGGAGGATGAACCGGCGCTTTCCGCGGCTCAGAAGATCCACTTGCATGAACGGTTTCTGGCGGTGCTGAGAGGCGAGGAGAAGGCCCAGCGTTTCGCCAGACAGGTCACGCCGCTTCTCTCGCCGGCCACCTCACCGCATGAGCGAGCCTTGATGGCCAACTCGCCACTGGTCGTCCGTTGCACCCACAGTCTCGCCGCCCCCCAGCAGCAGGCGCTGGTCAAGTGCGTGAGCATCATGTGCCGAGGCATGGGCCACTACCAGGCCAATGCCAGCCTGGAGGGCCTGGCGGACCTGGGCGAGGTGAACCGCTACTGCTATCACGTGGCAGGCGTCGTGGGTGAAATGCTCACCGAACTGTTCTGTCAGCATTCAGGCGACATGCATGAGACGCGTGCCGAGATGCTGGCCCTGGCACCGTCGTTCGGACAGGGCCTGCAGCTCACCAATATCCTCAAGGACCTCTGGGACGATCGGCAACGTGGCGTCTGCTGGCTGCCCCGCCAGGAGTTTCGGGCGTTTGGTGTGGACGTGGCGAGCCTGGCGCCGGGACACAGCGATCCGGCGTTTGCCACCGCACTGCGCTACATGGTCGGTATTGCGCATGCCCATTTACGTAATGCCTTTCGCTACACCCTGATGGTTCCAGCGAAGGAAACGGGCATCCGGCGTTTCTGCCTGTGGGCCATCGGCCTGGCCGTGCTCACCCTCAGGCGGATAGAGGCTCGGCCAACCTATTGCACGGGTCGGCAGGTCAAGGTGCCACGCCGCACGGTCAAGGCCGCCATCGCGAGTACCCGCCTGGCGACACGCCATGACGGGATGCTCAAGCTGCTGTTCAGCGGTGTGACCCGGGGGTTGTCACTCGGGCCGCTTGCGGGCCCGTGCCCGGAACTGAGTGCCTGGGCTGCCGATGGAGATGGCGTTTCAGCGGCACGTGATGGCCTTCGGCTGGGCAATGACGAGGAATAGACAGATAACATGGCCAAGGAGGTGAGCATTGGGTAGCACTGGCTCGAGCGCGCGCGACGAGACCGTTTCCTTCGATGACGAGGAACTGATCCTGGTCGATGACGAGGACCGGGAACTGGGGCATTTGAGCAAGGCCAGGTGCCACGAAGGACGCGGCGTGCTGCATCGCGCCTTCTCGCTGTTCGTGTTCAATCATGACGGGGAGCTTCTTCTGCAGCAGCGGGCGGAAGGCAAGCGCCTCTGGTCGCTGTACTGGTCCAACAGCTGCTGCAGTCACCCACGCCGAGGCGAGCCCATGGATGAGGCGATTCACCGGCGACTCTGGCAGGAAGTCGGCATGGAGGCGCAACTCGCCTTTTTCTACAAGTTCCGCTATCAGGTCCAGTACGGTTCACGTGGTGCCGAGCACGAGCTTTGCTGGGTCTATCTTGGGGTCACCGACAATGAGCCACGCCCCAACCGCCAGGAGATCGCCAACTGGTGCTGGATATCACCCGCAGGGCTCGATGCCGAGCTGGCCGCTCGCCCGGAATCCTATACGCCCTGGTTCAAGATGGAGTGGACGCGATTGCGGAGTGAATTTGCCGCTGAGCTCACGCGATATACCCGTTAGGCTCGACGGCGAAGTGCAGGGCTTTGATGGCCCGGCTGGACGTGGCCGGGCCTTTGCGGGTCTGCGGATGTGACGCTGTCAGCGCCGGGTCAGTCGGAGCGGGCGTTCGGGAAGAACAGCTGCTGGCCCTTCACCTCGAACTCGGCGATGGCCTGCTGGCCGTCCGCGGAGAGCAGCCACGCGTGCCACTGCTCGGCCAGGTCGTGCTTGAGGTGGGGGTGGCGCGCCTCCGAGATCAGGAGACTGCCGTACGGGTTTAACAGCGCCTCGTCGCCCTCGAAGAGCAGTGCCAGGTCCTGGCGGTTGTCGAAAGCGACCCAGGTGGCGCGGTCGCTCATCACGTAGGCGTCCATGCCGGCGGCGGTGTTGAGCGTCGGGCCCATGCCGCTGCCGAGCTCCCGGTACCACGCGCCGTCCGGCGCCACGCCGGCGGCATCCCACAGGCGCAGCTCGGCGCGGTGGGTGCCGCTGTCGTCGCCGCGGGAGGCGAAGGGGGCCTCGGCCTCGGCGATCCGCGACAGGGCCTCAGCCACGCTCTCGGCCTCACTGATGCCGGCCGGGTCGCCCCTCGGGCCGATGAGCACGAAGTCGTTGGCCATCACGTCGGCGCGCTCGCTGCCATGGCCCGCTTCCACGAAGCGCGTTTCGCCGGCGGTGTCGTGCACCAGCAGGCTGTCGGCGTCACCGCGGCGGGCGATCTCGAAGGCCTGGCCGGTGCCCACGGCGACCACCCGGACCTCGATGCCGGTCGCCTCGGTGAACGGCGGGATGATGGCGTCGAACAGGCCCGAGGCCTCGGTGGAGGTGGTCGAGGCCAGGGTGATGTAGGGCGCCTCGTCCCGGGCGGAGGCGCCCAGCGAGAGCCCCGCCAGGCCGATGGCGGTGAGGATGAGTGCTGTCTTGCTCATGAGGCTCTTTCCCTCCTTCGGAAGCGGCGCAGCGGCGAGCGGTCACCAGACCAGCTCGCCGCGGATGAAGGCCCCGCCTTCCGGGGTCTGCGGGTCGATGAAGAAGCGCTCGGCCGGGCTGTGCTCGACCAGTCGGCCGCCGAAGAGCAGCACGATGTCGTCGGCCAGCCGGCGTGCCTGCTGGAGGTCGTGGGTGGTCATCACGATGCGCGTGCCGCGGCGGTGGAAGTCGCGGACCGCGTCTTCCACCGCCTTGATGGCGGCGGGGTCCAGCGCCGAGGTGGGCTCGTCGAGGAACAGTACCTCGGGCTCTGCCAGCCAGGCACGGGCCAGGGCCAGGCGCTGCTGCTCGCCGCCGGAGAGCACTCGCGCCGGACGTGTCTCGAGGGCCGCCAGGCCGAAGCGCTCCAGCGCCTCGCGGGCCAGCGGCCTGCGCCGACGACGGGGCGTGCCGTTGATCGCCAGGGCGTAGGTGAGGTTGGCCAGCGCCGAACGCTTGAGCAGTACCGGGCGCTGGAAGACCATCGCCTGGCGGGGCGGGCGGCCCTCCCAGCTCACGCGGCCCTGGGTGGGTGCCAGCAGACCGTGGGCCAGGCGCATCAGCAGGCTCTTGCCGGCGCCGTTGGGGCCCATTACCAGGGTGCGATGGCAGCCTTCGAGGCGCAGGTCGAGGGGGTGCAGCAGGGTCTGGCCGCGATGGGTGAAGCCGACGCCCTCCAGCGCGAGCGGGGGGGTGGCTGTCACCGGGAGCCGCTTGAGGTCGTTCATCCCAGCCGCCTCCGCGCCGTCTCGCCCACCAGATGGGCGGCGGCATTGACCAGGGCGACCAGCCCGAGCAGCACGATGCCCAGCCCCAGCGCCAGGGGCAGGTTGCCCTTGCCGGTTTCCAGCACGATGGCGGTGGTCATCACCCGGGTGACGCCATCGATGTTGCCGCCGACGATCATCACCGCCCCGACCTCGGCGCTGGCACGGCCAAAACCGGCAAGGCCGACGGTGACGAGGCTCAGCCGGGCATCCCAGAGCAGCGTGGGGATCATGCGCAGACGCGACAGCCCCAGCGAGGCGAGCTGCTCGCGGTACTCCTGGAAGAGTTCCTCGACCTGCTGGCGGGTCAGGGCGGCAATGATCGGCAGCACCAGGGTGACCTGGGCCATCACCATGGCGCCGGGGGTGAAGAGCAGGCCGAACTCGCCCAGCGGCCCGGCACGGGAGAGCAGCAGGTAGACGCTGAGCCCCGCGACAACCGGCGGCAGCCCCATCAGGGCGTTGAGCGCCACTACGATCATGCCATGGCCGGGAAAGCGCCACAGCGCCAGGGCCGCCCCCAGCGGCAGGCCGATCAGCGCGGCGATCAGCACCGCGGAGAGCGAGACCTGCAGCGACAGCGCCACGATCCCGATCAGGTCGGGGTCGCGCCCGAGGATCAGGGCCAGGGCGGTCTGGAAGGCGTTGGCATCGTCGGACATGGCGTGCTCCTGCGGTCTCCTTGCAGCATGTGCGTTAAATCGCGGGCACGCATCCAATGCGGTAATTCATGCAGTACTATGCAGGATAACGACATTGCTAGCGCCATATTCCCAGCGCCACGAGGGGCCTTGCCGCATGGAGACCGACCGGGGGAGTGCATTCCGACCCTACCTGACCACCGCCGAGGTGGCCGACTACCTGCGCCTCAAGGAGCGCAAGGTCTATGACCTGGTGCGCCAGGGGGCGATGCCCTGCGTGCGCGTGACCGGCAAGCTGCTCTTCCCGCGCCAGAGCATCGACCTCTGGCTCATGAACCATCTGGAGGGCGACCGGGCCAGCAGCCGGCCGCTGCCCGTGGTGCTGGCGGGCAGCCAGGACCCGCTGCTGGAGTGGGCGGTGCGCGAGAGCGGGGCGGGGCTGGCGCTGCTCTGCCACGGCAGCGGCGACGGGGTGCGACGCCTGCTGGCCGGCGAGGCGATGGTGGCCGGGTTGCACCTGCTGGATGCGCACAGCGGCGCCTACAACCGGCCCGAGACGCTGGGGCTCTCCGGCATGCGCGACCTGGTGATGGTGCGCTGGGCGAGCCGCCGCCAGGGCTTGCTGCTGGCGCCGGACAACCCCCTGGGCATCAGCGGCCTCGAGGACCTGACCGGGGACAGGGTGCGCGTGGCGCATCGACAGCCCGACGCCGGGGCCCAGCGGCTGCTGACCTGGCTGCTGGCCCGGGCAGGGATCGAGTCCGGCCGGCTGCGCTTCATCGCGCACCCGTCGCTCAACGAGGATGACCTGGCGCTGGCGATCCGCCAGGGTGAGGCGGACGCCGGGCTCGGGGTCGAGGCGGCGGCCCGCCGCCAGGGGCTGGCCTTCGTGCCGCTGCACGAGGAGGCCTTCGATCTGGCACTGCGACGGCGCAGCTACTTCGAGCCGCCGGTCCAGCGGCTGCTCGCCTTCGCCCGGGAGGCGCGCTTCGCCGAACGGGCCGAGGCGCTGGGCGGCTATGACATCAGCGAGCTGGAGCGGGTGGTCTATAACGCTTGAGGACTGGTTTCCCGGTGATTTGGCGGCACGATGCCGAGCCGCTTCATGCGCCGATAGATGGTAGGGCGCGATAGCCCCAGCTCCCGTGCCACGGCACTGACGTTCCACTGGTGACGGCACAGTGCCCGATACAGCAGGTCCTGCTCCAGCTGGCGTGGTTTAGCGGCCGTGTCCAGCCCACCGGCTGTATTGTCGATGCCCATGGCAGTAAGGCGGCTAGCGGCCGGATGAGCGTCCTGGCCGTGCAGGCACTCCTCTGGCAGGTCATTCACGACCACCTCATCGCCATCGCAGGTGGCCAGGGCAAAGCGCAGGGCATTGTGCAGCTCGCGGATGTTGCCCGGCCAGGGGTAGGCGAGCAGGGCACTCATGGCGTCACCACGCAGACGGGCTCGGCCGTCGCGCTCATTGTTGATCTCGTCGAAGAGCTGACGGATCAGGTAACCCTTGTCGGCGCGTTCGCGCAGGGGGGGCAACCGCAAGCTAGCACCGTTCAAACGGTAGAAGAGGTCCTCGCGGAAGCGCCCGGCTTGTATCAGTTCGCGAAGGTCACGGTGGGTAGCGGCCACCACGCGCAGGTCCACCTTTACGGGGCGGCTGGCACCAATCGGCAGCACCTCCTGCTCGGCCAGCACTCTCAGCAGCCGGGTCTGCAGCTGCAGCGGCATATCGCCGATCTCGTCCAAGAATAGTGTGCCGCCGTCGGCCTGGGCGATCAGCCCCTTCATGCCCTTGCTACGAGCGCCTGTAAAGCTGCCGGGCTCGTGGCCGAACAGTTCACTCTCGATCAGCGATTCCGGCATGGCAGCGCAGTTGATGGCCACGAAGGGTTGATCGACACGCCGGCTTGAATCATGCAGGGCGCGGGCCATGCGTTCCTTGCCGGTCCCGGTCTCGCCGATTACCAGGATGTTGATCGGCTCATTCCTCAGTCGTGCGGCCCGGGTCAGGGTATCGCGCATGCTGGGATCGTCATCGGCCAGTGCCTCCAGGGGCGCCAGGCTGGTGTCTCGCGAAGTTCGAGTGGTGCCGGGGGCACTTCGCGGTGGCTCGATCAGGGTGGCGAAGTGGATCTCGCGATGACGGCGAGTATGGAAGGCTTGTACCCGATCATTACTATGCTGGGGTATGGCCAGAACCTCATCTACCTGGGCATCGAGAAGATCCTGGATATTCCAGGCCTTGAAAGAGCGTGCCCCGCCGGCTTCAGGCAGTGGCATTTCATGATGGCGCAGCAGCTTGCGGCCGGCGGTATTGGCTGCCACCAGTGTGCCGTCCCGCTCGATGGCCAGGAGGTAGCGACGGTTGATCTGCACAAACTCTCGCGAGCGGTCCAGACAGACGATGGCATGGTTGGCATAGCGCTGCAGGAAGTAGGCGTCCTCGATCATCTTGGCGGTGAATTTGACCAACTGAAGCGCGAAGGTCTGGGATTCCTTGGCAGTCGGTGATCGGTAGGCAGAAATGTCGAGCACCGCCAGGAGTTGGCCATGGGGATCGAATATCGGTGCTGCGGTACAGGTCAGCTGGATGTGGTGGGCGCTGAAATGGTCGCTGTGGTGACAGGTCAGGGCAGTGCGTTCATGTATGCAGGTTCCTACCGCACAGGTTCCCGCATAGGACTCGCTCCAGTCGGCCCCCAAGTAAAGGCCAGTGCGCTGATGCTCACGCTGGTCGACCTTGGCTCCCAGGAATTGTACGGCGATTCCGCGTGCATCGGTGAGCAGGACCACATACCCCAAGGGCGCTACTTGGCGGTATAGCTGCTCGACCCCCGCGCGAGCCACCTGAAGCAGTGCATCGGCCTGGTCCTGATGTTCGCGCAGCATGTCGCCGGGCACATAGCGAGCCGGGGTAGGGTGCGTCGGATCGAGGCCGTAGCGATCGATGCAGCGTCGCCAAGAACGTTCGATGATGGCTGCTTCGTTTTCGGCTTCGGGATGACGCAAGGTCTCGAGGATGGTGTCGATGTGTTCGCGCTGGCTCAGCGTGGGAATCATGGCGTGCCTCTGTCTCTGCCCCTGCCCCTGCCGGTTACGGTCGTTGTGGTTGTCATGTCTTCAAGGTAATGGGCCCGATCCCGCACCGAGATACGACCTTCGTTGCCCTTGTTACACCTGTAATGGGGTGTGATGGGTGTTCGCCGCCAAGTGTCACATCGGTGTCACGCCCTGGCGCTAAGAGCTTCTCGTATCCTCTGCTTTTAAGCCTTTAATTTCAGATAGATAACTATTTTTTTGGCATGTCTGGCACGAAAGCTGCCTCTACTGGACGTGGCCGCCGTGTTCTCGTCTGCGGCTATCGAACAAGAAACCAGGAGACATGCCATGACCCATCTTCCTCGAGCGACGCTCAGCCGTCGCCGCTTCCTTACCCTTACCGGCGCCTGGACCGCCGGTAGCCTGGCGCTGGGTGCCGCTGGCGTATGGCCACGCTGGGCCCTGGCCGAGCCGGCTCTGGCCGCCGGCCTGCTGCGCATGGGCCGTGACATCTACCCCCACGATGCCATCCCTGACGCCCACTACCTCACGCCCCTCGAGCCTCTGCTGGAGAACCACCGGGCACTGATCGCCGACGGCCTGTCCGACCTCAATCGCCGGGCCCGTGCCGCCCACGGAAAGGACTACGGCGACATCGGCGAGGAGGCCGACCGGGAGGCACTGCTGCGAGAGATCGAGGATGGCGACTTCTTCCAGACGGTGCGGGGCACCCTGGTGGTGGGGCTCTACGACAACCCCGCGCTGTGGGAGCCGTATTTCGGCTACGAGGGCTCGTCGTGGCAGCAGGGGGGATACCTCCACCGCGGCTTCGATGATCTGGAGATCGACTGGCTGTGACGCCCGCTATCCCGGTGTGACGCGACAACAACAACCGAATCGAGAGGAGGCACGTCATGGCAACCCGTTTCGACTATGACGACGACAGCGTGGTGGTGATCATCGGCTCAGGGGCCGGCGGCGGCACCCTGGCCCAGGCCCTGGCCAAGAAGGGCATCGACAGCGTGGTGCTGGAGGCCGGCAAGCGCTACCAGATGAACGATATCGAGAACGACGAATGGGAGATGTTCAAGAAGATCTCCTGGCTCGATGAGCGCGTCACCGCCGGCCCCCGCCAGCTCACCGAGACCTTCCCCGGCCTGCCGGCCTGGATCGTCAAGGCGGTGGGCGGCAGCACCATTCACTGGGCCGGCGTCTCGCTGCGCTTCCAGCCCCATGAGTTCAAGCTGCACAGCGAGATCGGCGATCTCGAGGGAGCCAACCTGCTGGACTGGCCGATCTCCTACGAGGACCTCGAGCCCTACTATGTGCAGGCCGAACGCCATATGGGGGTAACCGGCGAGTCCACCGGCATGCCCTATCACCAGTGGAACAATAACTTCAAGGTGCTGGCCGCGGGCGCCGAGCGCATCGGCTACAAGCAGCTGCGCTCCGGTCCCATGGCCATCAATACCGAGGAGTACGACGAGCGGGGCCGCTGCATGCAGGCCGGCTTCTGCATGCAGGGCTGCCGCTTCGGTGCCAAGTGGTCGACCATGTACGCCGACATTCCCCGCGCCGAGGCCAGCGGCCACTGCGAGGTACGGCCGCGGTCCATGGCGCTGAAGATCGAGCACGACGACCAGGGCCGAGCCACGGCGGTGGTCTATGCCGATGGCGACGGCAATCAGCATCGCCAGCGCGCCAGGGCAGTGTGCCTTGCCGGCAATTCCATCGAATCGCCGCGCCTGCTGCTCAACTCCCACTCTTCGATGTTTCCGGATGGCCTGGCCAACTCCTCCGGCCAGGTGGGGCGCAACTACATGACCCACGCCACCAGCTGCATCTTTGGCGTAATGCCCAAGCCCGTGCACATGCATCGTGGCACCACCTTCGCCGGCATCATCTCCGACGAGGCGCGCCTCGATCCGTCGCGGGGCTTCGTTGGCGGCTACACCCTGGAGGTGATGTCGCTGGGCGTGCCCTTCTTCGCCAAGTTCATGGATCCCACCAATGCCGGCTGGGGCCGCGATATCACCACCGCCCTGGACAAGTACGACCATCTCTCCGGGGTGTGGATCTGCGGCGAGGACCTGCCGATGGCGGGCAACGGCATCACCCTGCATGACACCAAGAAAGACCAGTACGGCCTGCCGATCCCCGTCGTCTACAAGGGCGATCACCCCAACGATGCGAAGTTGCGCCGCCATGGCGAACAGCAGGCGCGGCGCTGCTACGAGGCGGCGGGTGCCGAGCGCATCTTCAAGGTGCCGGACTTCCCCACCAGCCATAACGTCGGCACCAACCGCATGAGCGCCCGGCCCGAGGACGGTGTGGTCAACCAGTGGGGCCAGGCCCACGACATCGACAACCTGTTCATTTCCGACGGCAGCCAGTTCACCTCGAGCGGGGCCGAGAACCCGACCCTCACCATCGTCGCCCTGGCCCTGCGCCAGGCCGATCACATCGCCGAGCGCATGCAGCGCCAAGAACTCTGAGCGGAGGACTCCCCATGCAACCAACCAATGACCAGCGGCTGTGGATGTACCGTCAGATGGTGACCAGCCGTCATCTCGAGGAACGCATCGAGACGATCTACATGGAAGGCAAGACGCCGGTCTTCAACATGGCCAAGGGCCCGATTCCCGGTGAGATGCACCTCTCCAACGGCCAGGAACCCTGCGCGGTGGGGGTCTGCGCCCACCTCAGCGCCGAGGACGTCGTCGTCGCCACCCACCGGCCGCACCATATCGCCGTGGCCAAGGGGGTCGATCTGAATGCCATGGTCGCCGAGATCTTCGGCAAGGCCGACGGCCTTTCCGGCGGCCGGGGTGGCCACATGCACATCTTCGACGCCGACGTGAACTTCTCCTGCTCGGGGATCATCGGCGAGAGCCTGGGGCCGGCGGTGGGCGCCGCCCTGTCCCGCAAGATGCAGGGCAAGCCCGGTGTGGCGGTGGCCTTCCTGGGCGAGGGGGCGGCCAACCAGGGCGCCTTCCACGAGGCCCTGAACCTGGCGGCTGTCTGGCAGCTGCCCGTGGTGTTCGTGATCGAGGACAACGCCTGGGGCATCTCGGTGGCCAAGCAGGCCGCTACCGCCGTGCCGCGCAACGATGTGCGCGCCAGCGGCTACAACATGCCCGGGGTGCATGTTGCCAATAACGACGTGGAGGGCGTGTTCGCGGCCGCAGGCACTGCCATCGCCCGGGCCCGCAACGGCCAGGGGCCGACGCTGATCGAGATCGAGACCTCGCGACTGGCCGGACACTTCATGGGCGACAGTGAGGACTATCGACCCGAAGGCGAGAAGGCCGGGCTCCAGAGCCATGATCCCCTCCCGTGCTATCGCCAGGTGCTCATCGAGGCCGGATTGCTTGACGAGGCCAACGACAGCCACCTGGTCGACGAGGCCCACGAACGCGTCGAGACGGCCATCCGCTTCGCGCGGGAGAGCGACTTCCTGCCCGCCGAGGCGGCCCTTGAAACCGTCTTCATTTGATTGCCCAGGAGAGAACCCATGACCACTTCAACCGCTGCTACCGGCTCTCGCAAGCTGACCATTGCGCGGGCCATGGCCGAGGCGACGGCCCAGGAAATGCGCCAGGACCCGTCAGTCTTCGTGATGGGCGAGGACGTGGGCCCGCTTGGCGGTGTCTTCGGCAATACCCGAGGTCTGCATGAGGAATTCGGGTCCGAACGCGTGCGTGACACTCCGATCTCCGAGACCGCCTTTATCGGCGCCGCCGTGGGCGCAGCCTCCGACGGCATGCGCCCCATCGTCGAGCTGATGTTCGTCGACTTCTTCGGCGTCTGCATGGACGCCATCTACAACATGATGGCCAAGAACACCTACTTCTCCGGCGGCAAGGTCAAGGTGCCGATGGTGCTGATGACCTCCACCGGTGGTGGCTATTCCGACGGCGGCCAGCACTCCCAGTGCCTCTATGGCACCTTCGCCCACCTGCCGGGCATGAAGGTGGTGGTACCGAGCAACGCCCATGACGCCAAGGGCTTGATGACCGCGGCGATCCGCGACGACAACCCGGTGGTCTTCATGTACCACAAGGCGCTGCAGGGCATGGGCTGGCTGGGTACCGAGAAGGGAGCCACCGTGACGACGCCCGAGGAGCCCTACACCGTCGAGATCGGCAAGGCCTCCGTGGTCAAGGAAGGCCAGGACCTGACCCTGGTCAGCCTCGGGGCTGGCGTGCATCACTGCCTGCGCGCCGCCAAGGCGCTGGGCGAGGAGGGGGTCGATGCCGAGGTGGTCGATCTGAGAAGCCTGGTGCCGCTGGATCGCGAGACGGTGCGCGCCTCGGTGGCCAAGACCGGTCGGCTGATCGTGGTCGACGAGGACTACCACAGCTACGGCGTCAGCGGCGAGATCATCGCCAGCGTTGTCGAGCATGATTACCGTCTCAAGGCCGCCCCACGGCGCGTCGCCTACCCGGATATCCCTATTCCCTTCGCCCCGACCATGGAGCAGTGGGCGCTGCCCAATGCCGACAAGATCGTCGATGCCTTCCATCAAATGCTGACCGAAAAGTGAGGAGTGACTCCTATGACGACCGACATTACCGTACCCGCGGACCTCTGGGAGGGCGAGACCGAAGGCGTGATCACCGCCTGGCTGGTCGATGACGGTGCCGAGGTCGCCCAGGGTGACCTGGTCGCCGAGGTGATGGTGGAGAAGGCCCAGTACGAGATCGAAGCGCCGCACCCCGGGCGACTCAGCATCGCCAAGGAAGAGGACGAGGTGGTGAGCAAGGGGACCTTGATCGCCACCCTGGAAGCCTAAGGAGAGCATATGAGACTCGACACGCAGGAGACCGCCGCCCCTTCCGGGGCGGATGGCACCACGCCGACGATCATGCTGCGCGGCATGCGCGGCATGATTGCCTCGAAGATGCTGCAGAGCCTACAGCAGTCGGCCCAACTGACCCACCATGCCGGTGCCCGCCTCGATGCCTTACAGGCATTGCGGCAGCACCGTCGCGATGCCGAGTTGCCGGTGCCCTCGCTGCAGGATCTGCTGCTGCGCCTGATCGTCCAGACCCTGGCCGATTATCCGGCCCTCAATGCCACCCTGGAGGAGAACTGCATCACCCGGCATGCCGCGGTGCACCTGGGCCTGGCTATACCACTGCCCGATGACCTGCTGGTGGCGCCGGCGCTCTTCGATGCTCAGGCCCTGAGCCTGGGGGAGCTGACTGGAGCGCGCCGGGCGCTGACCGAGCAGGCCCGGGCTGGCAAGCTGGGCGTAAAGGTACTGACCGGAGCTACCTTTACGGTATCGAATCTGGGCCGCTCCCGGGTGCATCACTTCACGCCGGTGCTAAACACTCCCCAGGTGGCGATGCTCGGTATTGGTGGTGTCGAGACCCGGGCCGTACCCGCCTCGGATGGCTGGCGCGCAGTAGAAGTGATCGGTCTGTCACTGACCTTCGATCATCGTGCTGTCAATGGCGCCCCGGCGGCGGCCTTCCTCGATGCCCTCTGCGAGCGTATTGAAGGGTTGGCCAGGGATGCCTTCGACCATGAATTCTGACTTGGAGTCAGACCCATGACGCCTGCCATGTCCCCGGAATCCGATCCTCTGGCCCTGCGCCGCCTTAGCGTGGCGGAGGGGTTGGCCCTGGAGGAAACGCTGCTGGAGTTGATCTGTCACGGCGAGAGCTCTTTCGGCCTGGTGGCCTGGTCGCCCCGTGATCGTGCCCTGGTGATGCCGCGTCGCCATGGGCGCCTGGCTGGCTTCCCCGAGGCGCGTGCGGCGCTTGAGAATCGGGGCTGGCCGATCCATTTTCGCTCTACTGGTGGCACTCCGGTGCCTCAAAGCGAAGCGGTGATAAATGTGGCTCTGGCGCTGCGCTGTCGGGTCGATGGCTCAGCCGCCCATCTAGAGTGGGGCTATCAGCGACTGGGGGCCCCATGGTGCGACTGGTTACACGCCCTGGGGGTTTGTGACGCCAACCTTGGCGCGGCCCCGGGTGCCTACTGTGACGGGCGCTTCAATGTGCGCATCGGGGAACGAAAACTGGTGGGCACCGCCCAGCGCTGGCGGCGCGTGCGGGGCTGTCGGGACATGGCGATGCTGGCTCACGGTGCCATGCAGGTGGGCAACACGCCGGAGGCTCTAGTGGGGGTAGTTAATGCCTTCCAGGCCGCTATAGGCGACCCCGAGCGTTTCTCTACCAGTCGGCATGTGGCGCTGTGTCAGGTGTTGCCTGAGGCAGAAATCGAGGCAGTCTTGCCGACACTCTTGCAACGTCTCACCCTGGGTTTATCCCGTGAACGCTACGGCCCCTATCACGGAATTTAGACTCAGCGACATGTTGATCAGTCTCTCGTGCAGGTACCTGAAGAACCTCACCCGGCAAAGTGCGATGAACCAATACCAACGGCGCCGGGCCGCGCTGGCGGCGGCCCGGCGGTTGGGCTCAGCTCTTCGCGTTCACGCAGTTATCGTAGAAGGTCACGGTGGCGGGCCAGTCGCTGAACAGGCCGATGATGCCGACGTCGCGGGCCAGCACGTCGAGGGTCAGCAGCTTGTCGCCGTCGTTGTCGATCACGTCATCCGTGCTGCTGTGGTACCACTCGCCGTCGTTGGCCAGCGGGCCGGAGCGCTCGAAGGTCCAGGCGATGAGATCGAGCCCGGCCGCCTTGGCGCGTTCGGCGTAGACCGAAGGCACGATACGGCTCTCGTCGTCACCGGCGTCGGGGTTGGAGGCCAGCAGCATCCACATCGGCGGGGCGAGTATCTGCACGCCTTGCTCGGCCAGTTCCTCCATGCTCGGCGACCAGGTGGCCGGGTCGGTGTGGTCGAAGTCGTCCTGGCTGTAGCGGTCGTCGAGATACACGGCCTGATGGCCGAACTCGGGCGTGTTGTCGATCCAGTAGCGTACGTCCTCGAGATTGAACGACTGGACATAGACGTCGCTCGCCGGTACGTCGGCCGCCTTGTACTCGTCGATCATCTTCTGAGCGTAGTCGGTCTGGCTCATGCCCTGGAAGGGCATCTCGACGCTCGGTGACTTGAGCTCCGGTGTCATCTTCACGCCCAGTGCCTTGAACAGCTCGATGCTCTCGGCGTGGGTCATCAAGGTGCCGCGCGAGTCGTAGAGGTCCGTGCGCCACCCGGGGGTGCCGGCGAGATACGCCTCGATGCTGCTCGCCTCGGTGTCGACGCCTTCCATCTTGCCCTCGAGCGTGCGGAATTCCGCCAGGCTGATATCGCTGGTGCAGCACTGGATGTCCGCCGCATTGGTCAGCTCGCCCGCCTCGTTGAAGGCCGGGGGAACGCTGCACTTCTGTGCCAGGTCGGTGGCGACGATATTGGTGGTGGAGTGGAGGTCGCACTGGGAGTGGCGGCAGACCAGCGCCTGGTCGGCGGTAAAGGTGACGTCGCACTCGAGGATACCGGCGCCCATCTGGGCACCGGCCAGATAGGACTCGCGGGTGTGCTCGGGAAACTGCATGGGCGCACCGCGGTGGCCGATGCTGAAGTCGCTGCGCTGCCACTCGCCGCTGCTGGCGGCGCAGCGCATGAGCTCGGCCTTCAGGTCCCGTGAGCGGCGTGTCTCCTCGTCCATGTCCTGGACCAGGAAGAGCGGTCGAGGGCCAAGGGTGACGTGGTCGGCGGCATCGACCGCATCCTGCGCGGCGACGGGCAGGGCGGCGAGTAGCAGCATCGCCAGGCCGACCATGGGGCGCATCGAGGGGCATATCTTCATGGAAGCCTCGCGTTTCTTCTTTGGGGGAAAGGGGCGTTACACCTCCCAGCATGCTCGAGGGGCGTGACGACGCCGTGACGCGACTGTGTCGGCCGGCAGGTCCATTTCCCGCGTAGAAGCTCTGGCAGGCGGGGCAGCATTATCGGTCGGGCATGTTGCGGGTTCCCGGCACGCCTTTCAGGCGCCGGCGCAGGGCGGCCTTGCCCATCATGTGGGCGCTGACCGGAGCGGTGGCGAAGAGGAAGATCGTCACCAAGGCTTCCTGAACCGAGACGCCGTCCTGCTGGTGGCTGAAGTAGAGCAGCGAGCCGATCAGGGTGCAGCCGACGCCCAGGGTGCTGGCCTTGGTGGGGCCGTGCAGGCGCGTGTAGAAATCGGGCAGCTTGGCCAGCCCCCAGGAGCCGATCAGTGCCACCAGGGCGCCGAACAGCAGAAAGGCCACAATGATCAGCTGCAGATACCACGGCATGTCGATGCTGGTCATTCGATGACGTCTCCCCGAAGCAGGTACTTGCTCATGGCCACCGTGCTGACGAAGCCCATCAGGGCGATCAGCAGGGCCAGTTCGAACAGCATGCCGAGCCCCATCCAGATATCGGACAGCACGATCAGCGCGATGCTGTTGATCATCAGGGTGTCCAGCGCCAGGATCCGGTCGACGATATCCGGACCGATGGCCAGGCGGTAGAGGTTGAGCAGTGCGGCCACGGCGAAGAGCGCCATGGCGATGGGTATGACGATGGCAATCATCGGAATATCTCCTCGAGAGGCCTCTCGTAGCGCTCACGAATGGTGGCGATGACCTCTTCCTCGTCCTCCAGGTGCAGGGCGTGAATCAGCAGGGTGTTGGCCCTGGCATCATGGTGAAGCGAGACGGTGCCGGGCGTCAGCGAGATGGTGCTGGCCAGGATGGTGATGGCGAAGTCGTCCTCCAGTGTCAGCGGATAGACGAAGAAGCCCGGACGCAGATGTCGGGCGGGGCGCAGGATGCGCAGCGCCACCACGAGGTTGGAGCGCAGGATGTCCATCAGCAGCACCAGCAGGTAGCGCAGCAGCGGCAGGGGGCGCTTGATCTTCGCTTCCTCGGGCCAGAAGGCGTGGGTCACGAAGGGAATGGCCACGCCCAGGCCCAGCCCCAGCAGGGCATGCGCCATGCTGAAGTCGTTGACCATTGCCAGCCAGAGCAGTGCCAGGAACAGCGAGAACAGCGGACGTGGCAGCCAGAACTGCCGGGAGCGGCGCGACGGTGTCATGGCGACCCCTCCTGGCGGGCCGCCATGCTCTCCGGCAGCACGGCGGCGATATAGGCCTGCGGGTCGAGGAGCTGCTCGGCGGTCAGTTCGAGATAGCCCATGACGGGCTCTCCGAATACCGCCAGGAGCCCGTTCAGGCCGACCATGCAGGAGACCAGCGTCAACGGGCCGCGCTCGAGCGGATAGGGCCTGGCCATCTTGCCGGGCCGCCAGAACCAGCTGCTGCCGGTGCGGCTGACGGCGATGAGGGTCAGCAGCGCCGAGGCCAGCAGTATCCCCCACAGCCACAGTCCCTGGGGTTCGGCGGCACTGGCCTGCAGGATCCAGGCCTTGCTGACGAAGCCGCTGAAGGGCGGCAGGCCCACCATGGCGATGGCGGCGAGGAAGAACAGCGTGCCCAACTGCCAGCGGTGTCCGATGGGACCGGTTGCCGAGAAGCGGTCGTAGCCCGCTTCTCGCTGCTGGCCGAGCAGGTCGGCCAGCAGAAAGAAGACGGCGGTCATGCCGGTGCTGTTGATCAGGTAGAAGAGAGCGGCAGCGAGACTGGCCTCGCTGGCGAAGCTGATGGTGGCCAGCAGGGTGCCCACCGAGAGGATCACCAGGTAGGCGGTCAGGGTGCGCAGGCTGTTAGAGCCCAGCACCCCGACGCCGCCCAGGGCCAGGGTCAGCAGCGCCAGCGGCAACAGCCACCCCCAGGCGGTCGCGTTGAGCGGTGCCTCGCCCAGCGCGAAGACCAGCAGGAAGACGCGCAGGATGGCGTAGATGCCGACCTTGGTCATGATGGCGAAGAGCGCGGCGACCGGGGCGCTGGCCGCCGAATAGGCGCGCGGCAGCCAGAACAGCAGCGGCAGGATGGCGGCCTTGATGCCGAACACCACCAGCAGCAGCAGGCTGGCTGCGGCAAGCAAGGGGGCATCCCCTGGTGGCGCCTGTGCCACCCTCAGGGCCAGGTCGGCCATGTTGAGAGTGCCGGTGAGGCCATAGAGGGTGCCCAGGGCGATCAGGAACAGGGCCGAGCCCACCAGGTTGATGACCACGTAGTGCAGCCCGGCACGGCTGCGGGCGCGACCGCCGCCGTGCAGCAGCAGGGCGTAGGAGGCGATCAGCAGGATCTCGAAGAACACGAAGAGGTTGAACAGGTCGCCGGTGAGGAAGGCGCCATTCAGGCCGGCCAGCTGGAACTGGAAGAGGGCGTGGAAGTGGGCACCACGCTGGTCGCCGCCGTTGCTGGCGTAGAGCAGGCAGCAGAAGCCCAGCACGGCGGTCAGCGCCAGCATGATGGCTGCGAGCCGGTCGAGGACCAGCACGATGCCGAAGGGCGCCGGCCAGCCGCCGGCGTGGTAGAGGACATGCTCGCCGGCACCGGCCACCTGCAGGCACCAGATCCCCAGCAGCACCAGCCAGAAGGTGCTGGCAAACCCCAGCAGGCGCTGCAGGGCGAAGGGGGCCTGATAGAACAGCAGCTGCCCGGCGCCGGTGATCAACGGCAGCAGTATCGGCAGGATCAGGGCGTGGTTCATCAAGCGCGGTCCTCGTCGGGGTTCTCGCCATCCACGTGGTCATTGCGCAGCTCCACCGCCGCCTTGAGGGCCAGCACGACCACGAAGGCGGTCATGGCGAAACCGATGACGATGGCGGTGAGCACCAGGGCCTGGGGCAGCGGGTCAGCCGACTCTGGCGCCAGCCCCACGATGGCCGGGGCGCTGGTGGCCAGGCGTCCCGAGGCGAAGAGGTAGAGGTTGACCGCATGGGAGAGCAGCGTCAGCCCCAGGATGACCGTGAAGGTGCGCGCCCGCAGCAGCAGATACACGCCGCAGGCGGTGAGCACGCCGAGGGTGAGCGCATAGAGCAGTTCCATCAGCCGATCTCCTTGCCGGGGCCGGCCACGGTCATCAGCTTGCCGAGGTTGGCGAGGACCAGCAGTGTGGCGCCCACCACGGTGGCATAGACCCCGAGGTCGAACAGCATGGCGGTGGCCAGTTCGAAGTCGCCGATCAGCGGCAGTGAGACATGGCCGTGGGCCGAGGTGAGGAAGGGGTAGCCGAACAGCCAGCTGCCCAGCCCGGTGGCCACGGCGATCAGCAGGCCGGCGCCGATCAGCGGTCGGAAGGCGGTCAGCATGCGTTCCTGGGCCCAGACCAGCCCGCCCGCCATGTACTGCAGGGTCAGCGCCACCGCGGTGATCAGCCCGGCGATGAAGCCGCCCCCGGGCAGGTTGTGGCCGCGCAGGAAGATGTAGGCCGAGAGCAGCAGGGCGATCGGCAGTACCAGGCGGGCCACGGTGCTGAGCATGATCGGGTGGGGCTCGGCGACCCAGTGCCCGGGCTGGGTTTCGACCACGCGCTCCTTGAGGTGGAGGTCGCGCGTGAAGGCAAATACCGCCACGGCGGCGATGCCCAGCACGGTGATCTCGCCCAGGGTGTCGAAACCGCGGAAGTCCACCAGGATGACGTTGACCACGTTGGTGCCGCCGCCGCCGGGGACGCTGTTGGCCAGGAAGAAGTCGGAGATGGTTTCCTGCGGGCGGGTGAGGATGGCGAAGCTGAAGGCCGTCACGCCGATGCCCATCAGCACGGCGATGCTCAGGTCGCGGTAGACGCGCGGCCGGGAGGACTCCCTGGGGGACTTCTGGGGCAGGAAGGAGAGCGCCAGCATCATGATCACCACGGCCATCACCTCCACCATCAACTGGGTCAGGGCCAGGTCCGGCGCCGAGAAGCGGGCAAAGGTCACGGTGACGAAGAGTCCGGTCACGCCGAGCAGCAACAGGGCCGGCAGGCGGTGGTGGTGATAGACGGCCACACCAAGCGCCGCTAGGCAGAGCAGGATGGCAGCCAGCACGGTCAGCGGGTCGAGCGGTGCCAGCGCCACGCCGCCGTACCAGCGGTCGACGGTCATCAGGTCCAGCCCGACCAGCACCAGTACGGTGAGCAGGATGAAGGCCAGGTAGCGCTGCAGGGAGCCGTTCTCGAGCTGGAAGACGCGGCGCTGGGAGAGGGCGATGGCACCGCGCATGACCCAGTCGAAGATCTCCTTGGCGTCCACCTCCGGCAGGCGCGCATGCAGGCGAAACAGCGGACCTCGGATCGCGTAGAAGAGGGCGCCGCCGGCCAGGGCCAGCAGGCTCATGACCATGGGGGTGCTGCCGCCCAGCGACGAGAAATCGTAGGCATCGACAAGCGCCTGACGCGCGGCGATGAAGGCAGGCTGGACCAGGGCGGCATTCACCCGGTCCGGGGCCAGTCCCACCAGCAGCGTGGCCAGGGCCAGCAGCACGATGGGCGAGAGGGCCGCCGTGCGCGGCACGCGCGGCGGCCAGACGGGCAGGTTGATGGGCCGGCCGTTGAAGAAGACGTTATGGAAGATACGAATGGAATAGGCGACCGAGAAGAGCGCGGCGAGGGTCACCCAGACGGGCACGACCACCACCGCCCAGTCGGGTGCCGTGACCTGCAGGCTCTCGGTGAACAGCATCTTCTTGCTCAGGTAGCCGCTCATCAGGGGCAGGCCCGCCATGGCGCCGGCGGAGATGCCGGTCAGTACCATCATGGCCGGCATGAAGCGCCACATGCCGTTGATTCGTCGCATGTCGCGGGTGCCGGTGGCACGATCCACATAGCCCGCCATCATGAACAGCGGTGCCTTGAACAGGGCGTGGCAGAGCAGGTGGAAAAGCGCTGCCGCCAGCGCCATGGGGGTGCCCAGCCCCAGCAGCAGCATGATCAGCCCCAGGTGCGAGACCGTGGAGTAGGCCAGCAGGCCCTTCATGTCGTGCATGAACATGGCCACGAAGGCGCCCACCATCAGGGTCACTATGCCGGTCAGCGTCACCAGGTGGAACCACAGCTCGGTTTCCGCCAGTGAGGGGTGCAGGCGGGCAAGCAGGAAGAGTCCCGCCTTGACCATGGTGGCGCTGTGCAGGTAGGCGGAGACCGGGGTGGGCGCCGTCATCGCATGGGGCAGCCAGAGGTGGAAGGGGAACTGCGCCGACTTGGTGAAGGCGCCCAGCAGGATCAGGTTGAGCATCAGGGCGTAGTGCTCGTGGTCACGGATGCGATCCCCGGCCTCGAGCACCACCGAGAGTTCATAGCTTCCAGCGGCCTGGCCCAGCAGCACCAGGCCGCCGAGCAGTGCCAGGCCGCCGCCGCCGGTGATCACCAGCGACATTCGCGCGCCCAGCCTGGCCGCCTGGCGGTCGGTATTGAAGCCGATCAGCAGGAAGGAGACGAGGCTGGTCAGCTCCCAGAAGACCAGCAGGAAGAGCAGGTTCTCGGAGAGCACGATGCCCAGCATGGCCGCCATGAACAGCAGGATCAGGGTAAAGAAGCGCGCGGCGTCGTCGTCGTCCTCGAAGTAGTAGCGCGCGTAGAGCAGGATCAGGCAGCCGATGCCGGTGATCAGCAGGGCGAACAGCAGTCCCAGGCCGTCGAGGCGGAAGGCCACGTCGAGGCCCAGCGATGGCAGCCAGGTGAGCTGCTGGACGATGGCGTCGCCGCCATGCATGACATGTGGCAGCCAGCTCAACAGCAGCAGCAGGCTCAGGACGGCGGGAATCGCCGAGATCGCGGCCAGCAGGCGCGATGATCGACCCCGCATCAGGGCGGGCAGGCAGGCGCCCGTCAGCGGTAGAAGGATGATCAGCGCAAGCGGCATGGGACCTGTCTCCCTGTCCAGCATGGAGTGCGAAACGGTTCCGGTATTCCACACCGAGACAGTGACGCATGTCTGGCCTGTCGTCACCTCACCTTATGTCGTAGATGACCGGGCGAGTGGGCCGCTCGAGCGTTTCCATGCCGCAGAGGGTGATGAGCGCGCTGCGCCGATGCAGCGAGGCCGCCGGGATAGCTGGCATCGCGTCAGCAGAGTCGGCTGCCCAGCAGCAGCTGGCCGGCATCGAGGGTCTGCCAGCCCCACCAGGTCAGCGCCAGGGCGGCGGCAACCAGCAGGGCAAGCAATCCTCGCCGTGTTCGACTCATGCCTCGACTTCCGTGGTGACAGGGCGGTTGATGGGCCGCTCGCTGATGAACCAGTGCAGCGCGGCGGCCATCACCGAGAGCAGGATGGCGATGTTCCATACCACTGCGTAGTCACCGTGGAGATCGTAGAGGTAGCCCCCCAGCCAGACGCCCATGAAGGAGCCGAGCTGGTGAAAGAGGAAGACGATACCGCCGAGCATGGAAAGGTGCTGCACGCCGAACACGGAAGCGACGATACCGTTGGTCAACGGCACGGTGGAGAGCCACAGCAGCCCCATGGCAATGCCGAACAGATAGGCGCTGGCCGGGCTCAGCGGCGCGACCAGGAACAGCGTGATCACCACGCCGCGGACCAGGTAGAGCCAGGTGAGCAGACGCGGCTTGGACAGGCGTCCCCCCAGCCAGCCGGCGGTGTAGGTGCCGATGATATTGAACAGACCCACCAGTGCCAGCACGGTGCTGCCCACCTCCACGGCGATGCCGCTGTCGAACAGGTAACCGGGCAGGTGGACGCCGATGAAGACCACCTGGAAGCCGCAGACGAAGAACCCCAGGCAGAGCAGCCAGAAGCCGCGGTGGCCCAGGGCCTCGTTGAGGGCGGCGCCGAGGCTGATGTCGCTGGCGGAGCTCGCCGAGGGACGGTCGCGCAGCATGGCTCCCAGGGGCAGCATCAGCGCGGCAATGGCGCCCATGGCCAGCAGCGCCGCTGACCAGCCCAGCCAGCCCATCAGCCCCAGGGTGCCGGGCAGCATGGCGAACTGGCCGAAGGAGCCGGCGGCACTGACGATCCCCATGGCCAGGCTGCGCTTCTCGGTTGGCACGGCGCGGCCCACGGCACCGAGGATCACCGAGAAGGTAGTGCCGGAGAGGCCCAGCCCGATCAGCACGCCGGCGGAGAGCGTCATGCCCAGTGCCGACTCCGAGACTCCCATGAACAGCAGGCCCAGCGCATAGAGGCCTCCACCGACCACTACCACCCGGGCGGCACCGAAACGATCGGCCATGGCACCGGCGAAGGGCTGGGAGAGTCCCCACAGCAGGTTTTGTATCGCCAGGGCGAAGGCGAATACGCCGCGGCCCCAGCCCAGGTCACTGCTCATCGGTTCCAGAAAGAGGCCGAAGCCATGGCGCAGGCCCATGGCCAGCGAGATGACCAGGCTGCCCAGGACGATGATCAGCAGGGTGTGTCGACGCAGCGCATCCATTCGGGAACGAACCTGTTTGCAGACTAATGGCAAGACACTATCGCCCGTCCGTTTTCGCTTGGCCACTGTCTCTTGATGGAGACGTCAGCGTCGCCGTCGGGCCACATGGGGAGGGCGGCCAGGGTTCGCTAGAATGGCGCCCCACAGCACTCTGCCACGGAGGTTCCCATGAGCCGACGCCTGACGCGCCTGATCTGCCTGCTCGGCGCCAGCCTGTTGCTGGCCGGCTGCAGCTACACGCCCGCCCGTATCCACGCCGAGCCGCCTGTCGTCATCGATGACGACCGCCGCCACGACCCCAGCGATCGTCGCGGCGGCTTCTGTCCGCCGGGACAGGCCAAGAAGGGACGCTGCTGAGCCGATCCCCCGGTGAGCGCCGCACTTACCGCAGGGCGTCTTCGAGGATCTTCAGTTGCCCGGGCACCAGGGCATCCTCCACGGCGGTGATGCGCAGCACATGGCCCAGCGCCGGGTCGGCGGGGCGCGCGATCAGCTTGCCCTCGTCGAGCAGCGCCTGGTGCACCCGGCCGGCCAGCTCGGCGCTGGCCAGGCGCAGGCCCACGAAATTGGTGGCGCTGGGCAGCACGTCGGCGCCCAGGGCACGCAGGCGGGCCGCCAGCCGCTCGCGGCGCTCCCGCACCGCCGCCACGTGGGCGGTAACCTCCTCCCGGGCATCCAGCACCGTCTCCGCGGCGGCCTGGCTCAGGGTCGAGACCGCGTAGTGAATGCGCACCTTCATCATCATCGCCAGCGTCTCGGGCGTGGCGATGGCGTAGCCCACCCGCAGCCCGGCCAGGCCGTGGGCCTTGGAGAGGGTGCGCAGGCGGATGACCCCCGGTAGTACCCGGCGGCCGAACTCGCCGTCAGCGTCCTCGCGGAAGTCGTGGTAGGCCTCGTCGAGCAGCAGCCAGCAGTCGTCGGGAAGGGCATCGCGCAGGGCCAGGACATCGTCGTCGTCATGCAGATGCCCGCCCGGGTTGTCCGGATTGGCCAGGTAGACCAGTCGGGCGCTCTGCTCGCGGGCAGCCTTGGCCAGGGCATCGAGGTCCGGCGCAAGGTACCCCGGCCCCTCGCTGTAGGGCACCTCCACCACCCGGCAGCCCTGGCCCCGGGCGAAATAGGCGAAGGTCGGGTAGGTGCCGGTGGTGCTCACTACCGGCAGGCCAGGCTCGGCCACGGCGCGCAGGGCGAGGGCGATCAGGCTGTCGGCCCCGGCGTCCACCAGCATCGCGTCCAGGGGGATGGCTCTGTGTTCGGCCAGGCGCCGGCGGATGCCCAGCGCCTCACTGTCACCGTAGCTGTAGACATGGGCGGCCATGGCGTCGCCGAAGCGCCCGCGCAGGGCGCGGTGGGGCATGTCGAGCCCCTCGTTCGAGCCGAGCTGGTGAGGGATCTCGCGGCCCAGGCGGCGCTCCAGCACGCGTACCCCGGGGAAGGGGTTGTCGGGGCCTTCTCCACGGAGGTGCTTGGGAAAGGTCGGCATCGTGAACTCTTCATCTGATGGGGGTCGGGATAATCCCGTAACGTTCGGCTAGTCACGGGGTGTGGTCAAGGGAGCGTTGGCTTGGCCGACTTGCGTTTCCCCCAGCACCACGCCATGTTGAGGCCGTCTATGGTGACTGGAAGGCGATGCTCCCGATGACCTCTCTCGATCTTCGCGCCGCTACCCTGGGCCAGGCGCACGTGGCCCATGCCCATGACCATCACCAGCTCATTCTGGCCACCTGTGGCGCCACCGAGCTTGCCATCGAGGGACGGGGCGATCGCATCACCGGCAGCCGGGGCTGCCTGATTCCCTGTGGTCGCCACCATGATTACCGAGGCGATGGGCGCAACCGCACCTTCGTGCTCGACATTCCCGCCACTAGCCTGCCGGCCCTTCGCGATGGGGCGGCCATCGGGCGCCTCTTCGAGCGGCCGCGCTTCTTCGCCGTGCCGCCGCGCTTGAATCGCCTGGCGGCCAGCCTGATGCAGCAGCTCGAGTATTGTCCGGCCCTGCACAGCGAGATCGCCGCGCTGCTGCTGCGTGCCCTCTATCTGCATCTGGAGTCCGAGCCCCTGCCGGCGGAGGTCGGGATGCCCGCCGCGCCGGGGTTCAGCGAACGCCTCGATCTGACGCGCCTGGATGCCTGGATCGACCATCATCTCGCCGACGATATCCGGGTCGAGCAGCTGGCGTCGCTCTGTGCCTTGAGCGCGGGGCATTTCCATGCCTGTTTCCGGGAAATGACCGGCATGACGCCGCTCGCCTACGTGCAGCGCAGGCGTCTGGATCATGCCCGTACCCTGGTCACTCACAGCGGCCTGAGTCTCGGCCATATCGCCACCCTGGTGGGCTTTCGCGACCAGGGCAGCTTCTCGCGCGCCTACCGCCGACAGTTCGCCGTCCCGCCCTCCAGGACGCGCCGCGGGGATCCGGCATTGCCGAGTTTCGGGCAAGAGCCTCGCAGTTCCGGGCAAGCGAAGCGGGCAGAGTCGACCTAGTCTGAATGGAGCTGTCTCGCTGTGCCACCCGTAGTGCGGGCGAGACAGGGTCACGATAATGACAAGACGACACGAGGTTGACCATGAAAGCGAAGACACTCCCCGGCACGCTGGTTCTGGCCGCGCTGCCGCTGGCCATCGCCAGTACCCAGGTGCAGGCGCAGTCCACGGAAATGGCCATTTCCACCATCCTTCCCGAGAACATGAGCAACAACGAGGTCTATCCGGCGCTGGTGCACTTCAAGAACCTGGTCGAGACCCGGACCGATGGCGAGGTTACCGTCTCGATCTTCGGCAACAGCCAGCTGGGCTCCGAGGTGGAGACTGCCTCCGAGGTCCAGGGGGGGCGTACCCTGCAGTCGACCATCATCACGACCGGGGCCATGTCATCCTTCTACGATGACTATCAGCTGATGACCGCGCCTTTCCTATTCGACAACTGGCGCCAGGCCTGGACCTTCTTCGACAGCGAGTGGTTCGCCGACTTCATGTCCGGCACCATCGAGGAAACCAACATGCGCTACCTGGGCACCTTCGATGACGGTGGTGGTTTCGTGGCCTTCACCAACAACGAGCGCCCGATCAAGACCGTCGAGGACCTCGAGGGGCTGAACATTCGCACCGAGGAGAACCCGGGACACGTGGCAATCATGAAGGCACTGGGGGCCTCGGCCACGCCGCTGCCCTGGGGTGAGGTGATCACGGCGCTGGAGACGGGCCTGGCCGACGGCCAGTTCAATGCCCCGGTGCTCAACGTGACCTACAACTTCGACGAGGTGACCGATTACACCACCCTGACCGGCCATGTCTACAACAGCGCCGCCTGGCTGATCAGCGAGGAGTGGTTCCAGAGCCTGACCGAGGCACAGCAGGAGGCCGTCGTGACATCCGCCCGCGAGGCCGTTGCCATCGGCCACGGGATGTCCGGCGCGCTGGCCACGGACAGCTGGGAGAAGTCCTGCGAGCGCTTCGAGGAGTGCTACATCATGCCGGACGAGGAGCGGGCGCGCATGGCGGAGATCGCCACACCGGCATGGCGGGACTGGATCGTCAATGACTTCGGCATCGAGGCCGACAAGGTCGATGCCTTCCTCGACGAGGTGGCGCGGGTCGGAGAAGAGGTGAGCGAATCGGACGTGGCCACCTATGGTCGCTGAGCATCGCCCCTGAACTCCTTCGTCGACCGGCCGGCGTCGTCGGCCGGTCGATGCTGCCCGTGAGGTGACCCGATGGACCGACTCGAGCCCCTGCGCCGCCTGAGTGACGTGGTCAATCAGGTGGCCATCGTGATGTGTGTAGCCTGCGTGCTGATCATGCTGGGCATTTCCTTCACGGCTTTCCTCTACAAGCTGGCCACCGGCAGTACCCTGAGCTGGACCTATTCGCTGGCGCGGCTCTTCCTGCCCTGGATCGGCTTTCTCTCCATGACCATCTCGCTGCGCTACGGCGAGCATGTGGCCATGACACTGCTGATACGCAGCCTGCCTCGCGTGCTGATCAAGGTGGCGGCGGGACTCTGCCTCGGCGTCATCGCGCTCTTTGCCCTGATGCTGATCTGGTACGGCTGGGGCTTCTTCGAGGGGGCCTCCCAGATCTACATGGTCTCCGACCAGATCCAGATATCCGCCAAGTTTACCGCCATCGTGGTACCGCTGAGCGGGGTGATCATACTGCTGCACCTGGTGCAGGGCTTCGATCTGCTGGAACACTTCATTGATGACGAGAGCATGATCGAGGAGCTCATTCAGACCACCGACGTGGAGGAGCGCTCATGACGCCCGCGATCATTGCCTTCGTCGTGCTGCTGCTGATCGGGGCTCCGGTGGCCGTGGTGATGGCCATGTCGGGACTGGCCGGCGGCTTCGCCATGGGGGGCGAGCGCATGCTCGGCATCATCGCCGATCGCATGTTCTCCGGTGTCTCGGGCTTTCTGCTGATCGCCGTGCCCTACTTCATCTTCACCGCCGAGCTGATGAACCAGGGCGGTCTGACCCAGAAGCTGATCGCCTTCAACAATGCCCTGTTCGGGCGGGTGCGCGGGGCACTGTCCCACGTCAACGTGTCGGTGTCGGTGTTCTTCGCCGGTCTGACCGGGGCGGCGATCACCGATACCGTGGCGATCGGCAAGATCATGATCCCGGAGATGAAGAAGCAGGGCTATGACGCCGAGTATGCTGCGGCGATCACCGCCTGCTCGTCGATCATCGGGCCGATCATCCCGCCCAGCGTGGTGATGGTGGTCTACGCGACCCTGCTGCGCGACATCTCGGTGATCGATCTCTTCGCCGGCGGTATCATCCCCGGTCTGCTGATGGCCCTGGCACTGCTCGCGGTGAGCTTCTTCCTGGCCTGGAAGCGGGGCTATCCCAAGCAGGCGCCCACGCCGCTCAAGGTGGCGGCCATGGCCTTCCTGGTGGCGCTGCCGGCAATGATCGTGCCGCTGATCATCCTCGGCGGGATCCTCTCGGGGATGACCACCATCACCGAAGCGTCGGGATTTGCCGCCGTCTACGCCATCGTCATCGGGGTCGTCTTCTATCGCACCCTTACCTGGCGCAAGATCTGGCACGCACTGGTGGTGACGGTGCGCTTCTCGGGGGTGGTGTTCTTCCTGCTGGCGACCTCGGCGGTACTCGGCTGGTTCGTCACCCGTTCCGGTATCGCCCGTGAGGCGGCGGGGCTGATCACCACCTTCAGCGACTCGACCTTCCTGCAGCTGCTGCTGGTCTGCGCCTTGCTGATCGTGGTCGGCACGGTCATGGATGTGCTGCCGGCCCTGGTGGTGGTGGCGCCGGTGCTGGTGCCGGCGATGATCCAGCTGGGCGTGGATCCGCTGCACTTCGCCATCCTGATGATCGTGGTGCTCAATATCTCCAACGTCACGCCCCCGGTGGGGATGACGCTGATGACGGCGGCGAGGATCGCCAACGTGCCCTTCGAACGGGCGATCATCGCCTCGCTACCGTTCTATCTTGCCTTCATCGTGGTGATCCTGCTGCTGGTCACCTTCCCGTCGCTCTCTACCTGGATCCCGTCGTTGCTGGGCTAAGGAATCCTTCATGAAGCTCTTCTACCATCCCGACCAGGAGAGGCACGCACCGCCGAGCTTTCTGCTGCGTGGCCGGCCGGTGGATTCCCCCGAGGGGCCGGTGCGAGCCGAGCTGCTGACCCGGGGGCTGGCGGCCATGGGCCTCTCCATGACCCCGCCGACCGAGGTCGACACTCCGCGATTGCGAGACCGCCTGGCCAGGATTCACGCCCCGCGCTATCTCGATTTCCTGGAGACCATCCATGCCCGCTGGCGGGCGATGCCGGATGCTGCCGAGATCGTGGCGCCCAACGTCCACCCCTGCGGCGGCGGGCACCACTACCCTCGGCACCCGGTGGGGCTGGTGGGCTGGCACATGCATGACATGGCCTGCCCGATGACCGCCGACAGCTTCACCGGCATCCTGGCCAGTGCCGCCAGCGCCGAGGCCGCTGCGGATGCCGTGCTGACCGGCGATCCCGCGGCCTACGCGCTGTGCCGTCCTCCGGGCCATCATGCCGGTCCCGAGCGGGCGGGGGGGTTCTGCTTTCTCAACAACTCGGCGCTGGCCGCCACGGTGCTGCGCGAGCGTCACGAGCGGGTGGCGATCCTTGACGTGGATCTCCACCATGGCAACGGCACCCAGGACATCTTCTACGCCCGCGCCGATGTCTGGACCGGTTCGCTGCATGCCGACCCCGCCGACTTCTATCCCTTCTTCTGGGGCGGGGCCGACGAGCACGGTGAGGGGGATGGCCAGGGGAGCAATGTCAACCTGCCGCTGGCCCTGGGCAGTGACGGTGCGACCTTCCTGGCGACCCTGGACCGCCTGATCGAGCATCTGGACGGCTTCCGCCCCCAGGCGCTGGTGGTGGCCCTGGGGCTCGACGCCCACAAGGACGACCCGCTGGCCGGCCTGGCCCTGGAGACCGAGGACTTCACCCAGATCGGGCGGCGCCTGGCCGCCATCGACCTGCCCACCGTCCTGGTGCAGGAGGGGGGCTACCCCACCCGGCACCTGGGCGATAACCTGGCCGCCCTGCTGGGCGGCTATACCGCAGCCTGACTGCCATCCCGACGAGAGAGCACGCCATGACCGTCACTTATCACGACAGCAATGCCCGCATGAGCCAGATCACCGTGCACAACGGCACCGTCTACCTGGCCGGTCAGGTGCCGACCGACCCCTCCGCCGACATGCGGGGCCAGACCGAGCAGGTCCTCTCCCGCATCGATGACCTGCTGGCCAAGGCCGGCACGTCCAGGGAACACCTGCTCACCGCCCAGATCTGGGTCACCAGCATGGCCGAGTTCGACCAGATGAATGCTGCCTGGGATGGCTGGGTCGTGCCGGGGCGCCCGCCGGTGCGTGCCGCCGTCGAGGCCAAGCTCGCCAAGCCCGAGTGGAAGGTGGAGATCATGGTCACCGCGGCGCTGCCGGAGGCCTGAGATGCGCATCATCACTGCCGAGCAGGTGTCGGACTCGCTGGCCTGGCCGGCGCTGGTCGAACGCCTGGCCACGACCTTCCGCGAGGGGGTGGAGTCGCCGCCGCGTCATCACCACGCCATGCATCGCCCCGATGGCGAGGCCACCATGCTGCTGATGCCGGCCTGGGAGCGGGCCGGCTACATCGGCGTGAAGATGGTCAATGTCTTCCCGCAGAACGCCGACCACGGGCTCCCGGCCATCGCCGGCGTCTATCTGCTCAGCGAGGGTGCCCATGGGCGTCCCCTGGCCTGTATCGACGGCAGCGAGCTGACCCGGCGGCGCACCGCGGCGGCCTCGGCGCTGGCGGCCCGGGAGCTGGCGCGGGACGATGCCGCGAGCCTGCTGGTGGTGGGCACCGGCAAGCTGGCCCCGATGGTGATCGAGGCCCACGCCGCGGTACGTCCCATCAGCCGGGTGCGGATCTGGGGGCGTCACCCCGGCAAGGCCGAGCGGCTGGCCGCCGAGTATGCCGATCGCTTCGACGCGGCCGCCGTCACCGATCTCGAGGCGGCGACCCGGGAGGCCGACGTGGTCAGCTGCGTGACCCTCTCCAGCGCGCCGCTGATCCTTGGTGACTGGCTCGCACCCGGCACCCATCTCGACCTGATCGGGGCCTTCCGGCCGACCATGCGCGAGACCGATGCCCGCTGTCTGGCCCGCAGCGAGGTGTTCGTCGACACCTACGCCGGGGCCCGGGGCGAGGCGGGCGACATCCTGCAGGCCATCGACGAGGGGGGCTTCAGCTTCGACGCCATCCGCGGCGAGCTCGCCGAGCTGCTGCGCGGCGAACGGCCGGGGCGCTCCTCGGACGACGCCATCACGCTGTTCAAGTCGGTGGGGGCCTCGCTGGAGGACCTGGCCGCGGCCATCGAGGTATGGGAGCACCAGGAGGGCCGCGAATGACGGCGGTACGCAGCGGAACGCCGGCCGCCGGCTTCTTCTGGCACGAGCGCTGCTTCTGGCACGACCCGGGGGCCATCGGGGTCTTCTCGGCCCCCGGCGAGTTCCTGCAGCCGCAGCCGGCCTCGGAGAGCCCGGAGAGCAAGCGGCGGCTGAAGAACCTGCTGGAGGTCTCCGGGCTGATCGATCAACTGGCGGTGCGCAAGCCACCGCCGGCTTGCCGCGAGGATCTCGAGCGCTTCCATTCGCCGCGCTACTTGGCGGCGCTGGCGACCGGTGACCGCGGCCGCGGCGGCGATGGCGGCGACTGTGCCCCTTTCACGCCGGGCAGCCTGGCCGCCGCCCGCCAGTCGGCGGGCCTGGCCATCGCCGCGGTGGAGGCCGTGGCCGGCGGGGAACTGACGACGGCCTATGCGCTCTGCCGCCCTCCGGGACACCACGCCGAGGCCGATCGCGGGCGAGGCTTCTGCCTGCTGGGCAATATCCCGGTGGCCGTGATGCGGGCGCGAGCCCTGGGTCAGGCGGGTCGCGTGGCGATCCTCGACTGGGACGTGCACCACGGCAACGGCCAGCAGACGGCCTTCTACTCGGATCCCGAGGTGTTCACGGTCTCGATCCACCAGGCCGGCAACTACCCACTGGACACCGGTGCCTTCGAGGAGCAGGGGGAGGGGGCCGGCGAGGGCGCCTGCCTCAACCTGCCATTGCCGCCGGGCTGCGGCCTGGGGGCCTACGAGCACGCCATGAGCGAGCTGGTGCTGCCGGCGATCGAGGCCTTCGCCCCCGAGCTGATCGTGGTGGCCTGCGGCTATGACGCCTGCGCCAAGGATCCGCTGGGCAAGATGCTGCTCAACAGCGCGGCCTTCGCGCGCATGACTCGCCAGCTCCGCGAGCTGGCCGAGCGCTGCTGTCAGGGGCGGCTGGTGATGATCCACGAGGGCGGCTATTCGGAAGGCTATGTCCCGCTGTGCGGCCACGCGGTCGTCCAGGTACTTGCCAACAGTGATATTGCGGTGTCTGACCCCCAGGACGAGGAGATCGCCGCCTGGGCCTACCAGGACCTGCAACCCCACCAGCGCGAGCTGGTCGACGGCTGGCGCGCGGCCTGGGCCGCCGCCGGCCGGTTCTGACCGACAAAGGAAACCCTGCCCATGACCCCTCTGTACGATCGCGACGGCTGGATCTGGCATGACGGAGAGTGGCTGCCGTGGCGTGATGCCCGCATTCATATGCTGACCCATGGCCTGCACTACGGCATGGGCTGCTTCGAGGGGGTGCGTGCCTATGATGGCCCGCGGGGTACGCACCTGTTCCGGGTATCCGAGCACACCCGCCGGCTGCTGGATAGCGCCCATGCCCTGGATATACCGTTATCTTTCGATGCCCAGCTCCTGATTCAGGCGCAGCGACAGTGCCTGGAGCACAATGGTCTGACCAACGCCTACCTCAAGCCAACGGTGTACTTCGGTGCCGAGGGGCTGGGGCTGAGGGCCAGGGGGCTCACCACGCATGTGATGATCGCCGCCTGGGACCTGGGCGACTACATCTCCCCCGAGGCTGCCTCGATCGGCCTGCGCGCACTGACCTCCTCCTGGGCGCGCCACCATGTCAACATCAGCCTCTGTCGGGCCAAGACCAACGGCCACTACGTCAATTCGATCCTGGCGCTCAACACCGCCGTGAAGGCGGGCTTCGACGAGACCATCATGCTCGACCCGGAGGGCTATGTCGCCGAGGCCTCGGCGGCCAATGTCTTCCTGCTGCGCGATGGCGTGCTGCATACCCCGGAGGTGACCTCCTGCCTGCAGGGCATCACTCGTGACAGCGTGATCCGCCTGGCCCGGGAGGTGCTGGGCATCGAGGTGCGCGAGCGGCGTATCACCCGCGACGAGCTCTACACGGCCGACGAGGCTTTCATCACCGGGACCGCGGCCGAGCTGCTGCCGCTGCGCGAGCTCGATGGCCGGCACATCGGTGCCCGCACCGGGGCGCCGTCGCCGGGTCAGCCCATCACCGAGGCATCGCTGACCGCCCGGCTGCAGCGGCTCTACCACCGGGTTACCCGGGGCGACCTGGGCGATGACCTGCAGGACTTTGCCGACTGGTTGACGCCGGCCTGACGCCGCTGTCACGGCGTCTCCGGCCATGAAAAACGCCACGACGCAGGGTCGTGGCGGCATATCTCTCCTCCCTGGACATCATCCCGATGCCGTGTTTCCTGGGGAGCTTCCTGCCCCCTCGCATCCCTGGCGACGTGCACGGCAGTGTCCCTTGCCTGTCGCCACGACTATTGCCCATCGCCATGACAGCCGTGTGATGGTGGCATGTCATCGAGATGACATCGGAATCTCGCGCCGGCATGTCACGCCGCCCTCTGGTAGAATCCTTCGCCGTTTCGTCTCAATCCAACTCCTTTTTCGGGAAGGCTGTCATGAATGCAGTAATCATTGCGGTGCTGGTGATGGTGGGCCTGTCGCTGGCACGGGTGTCGGTGGTCTTTGCCCTAGTGGTCGGTGCACTTGTCGGAGGGCTGGCCGGCGGTCTTTCCATCGAGGCGACGCTGACGGCCTTCAATGACGGCGTGGGCGGCGGGGCCAAGGTCGCGCTCGCCTATGCGACCCTGGGCGCCTTCGCGGTGGCCATCTCGCGCTCCGGGCTGCCGGACCTGCTGGCGCATCGGCTGATCAGGCTGCTCGGCCAGGAGTCCTCGGCGCGCCGGCAGGCCACCGTGAAGTACCTGTTGCTCGGCGCGGTGCTGCTGGTGGCGATCTCTTCCCAGAACCTGATTCCGGTGCATATCGCCTTCATCCCGATTCTTATCCCGCCGCTGCTCAAGGTAATGAACCAGCTGCGCCTGGATCGTCGCGCCGTGGCCTGTGCCCTGACCTTCGGTCTTACAGCGCCCTACATGCTGCTGCCGGTGGGCTTCGGGGCGATATTTCTCAACGACATCCTGCTGGCCAACATCAACGAGGCGGGTGACGCCCTGGGGCTCGAGATCAGCCGCGGCATGGTGCCGTTGGCGATGGGCGTGCCGGTGGCCGGCATGGCGCTGGGGCTGCTGATAGCAGTGTTTATCAGCTATCGCAAGCCGCGTGACTACGAGGCCCTGGATGTGGCCACCACGAACGTGCCGCACCATCATCCGGACACCCACGCGCCTCATGCCCTGGGGCTGGTGATGTCACTGGTAGCCATCGCGGCCGCGCTGGGCATCCAGCTCTATACCGGCTCCATGGTGTTGGGGGGGCTGGTGGGCTTCGCGCTACTGTCGCTGGGTGGCATCTTCAAGTGGCGCGAGGCCGACGACCTCTTCACCAGCGGCATGCGCATGATGGCATTGATCGGCTTCATCATGATCGCCGCCTCGGGGTTCGCCGAGGTGATGACCGCCACCGGGCAGATCGAGACCCTGGTGGAATCCAGCGTCGCGGTGATCGGTGACAACCGCGGCCTGGCCGCGCTGCTGATGCTGCTGGTGGGGCTGTTCATCACCCTGGGGATCGGCTCGTCGTTCTCCACCATCCCGATCATTGCTGCCATCTTCGTGCCGCTGGCGGTGCAGTTCGGCTTCTCGCCGCTGGCGACCGTCGCGCTGGTGGGAACCGCGGCGGCGCTGGGTGATGCCGGCTCGCCCGCCTCGGACTCCACCCTGGGACCGACCTCGGGGCTCAACGTCGACCGCCAGCATGACCATGTCTGGGACAGCGTGGTGCCGACCTTCCTGCACTACAACATCCCGCTGATCGCCTTCGGCTGGCTGGCGGCGATGACGTTATGAATCCGGCAGATGCCTCTCCAGGGAAGCGAGCAGGCCGCGCAGCAGAGAGAGCTCGCGGCGCGAGGGCTGGGCGCGGGCGAACAGGGCCTCGAGCTGGTCCTCGGTACGGGCATGGGGTTGGGTGATGAACCCGCTGCCCTGCATCACCCGGCGCAGGTGATCGTGGAAATGGCCGAGCTGCTCGCGGGTCGGCTGGCGCTCCTGGGCCGGTCGAGGTGCGCGGTAGCCGCTGCCGGGGCGGCGCCGCCAGGCGGTGAAGAGTTCGTGGGCGAGCACCTGAACCGCCTGGGAGAGGTTGAGGATGCCATAGTCGGGATTGGCCGGGATGCTCACCTGATGGCTGCAGCAGCGAATCTCGTCGTTGGTCAGGCCGAAGCGCTCGCGGCCGAACACCAGCGCTACCGGATCGTCGCTGGCCTGCTCCACGAGCTCCCGGGCCATCTCGGCCGGCTCGTCGAAGTGGGGCAGCGGCAGGCTGCGTAGCCGCGCGCTGGCGCCGACGACCTGCACGCAGTCGCTTACCGCCTCGGCCAGCGAGCCGACCACTCGCGCGTTGTCGACCAGGTCCTCGGCGCCCGCGGCCAGTCGCGAGGCCTCGGGGTCGGGAAACTGTCGAGGGGTGACCAGCACCAGGTCTGTCAGGCCCATGGTCTTCATGGCCCGGGCCGAGGCGCCGATATTGCCGGGGTGGTAGGTCTGGACGAGGACGATGCGGATGTTCGCTAGCATGAGTCGGCTCTATGCGAGGTGAGCGCGTAGTGTAACGATTGGACGGAAAGCTGTAAGCCGTAAGCTCTAAGAAATCCCCAGGGTTCAAGTCATTCGCCCGGGTAGCGGTCCGACCAAGATCGTCTTACAGCTTACGGCTTATGGCTTATAGCTAAAGAGCCCCCCACCGGTTTCCCGGCGGGGGGCTCGATCAGGCGGGGCCTGGGGCAGGGGGATGATTTACATCATGCCGCCCATGCCACCCATGCCGCCCATGCCGCCCATGTCCGGCGCGGCTTCCTTCTCGTCCGGGTCATCGGCGATCATGCACTCGGTGGTGATCATGAGGCCGGCAACGGAACCAGCGGACTGCAGGGCAGAACGGGTCACCTTGGCCGGGTCCAGAACCCCCATCTCGAACATGTCACCGAACTCGCCGGTCTGGGCGTTGTAGCCGTAGTTGCCTTCACCTTCCTTCACCTTGTTCAGGATGACGGAGGCTTCCTGACCGGCGTTGGTGACGATCTGGCGCAGCGGTGCTTCCATGGCGCGCAGCGCCAGGGCGATGCCGTGGTTCTGGTCCTCGTTGTCACCCTTGAGGCCGTCAAGCTTGGTCAGCACGCGTACCAGCGCCGTACCGCCACCGGGCACCACGCCCTCCTCGACGGCAGCGCGGGTAGAGTGCAGGGCATCCTCGACGCGGGCCTTCTTCTCCTTCATCTCGATCTCGGTGGCGGCACCGACGCGGATGACGGCAACACCGCCAGCGAGCTTGGCGACGCGCTCCTGGAGCTTCTCGCGATCGTAATCGGAGGAGGTTTCCTCGATCTGGGCGCGGATCTGGCCAACACGCGCCTCGATGTCACCATCCTGGCCGGCACCATCGATGATGGTGGTGTTCTCCTTGGACATGGTCACGCGCTTGGCGGTGCCCAGGTGGTCCAGCGTCGCCTGTTCGAGGGTCAGGCCGACTTCCTCGGAGATCACGGTGCCACCGGTGAGGATGGCGATGTCCTGCAGCATGGCCTTGCGGCGGTCACCGAAGCCGGGTGCCTTGGCGGCGGCGACCTTGACGATGCCGCGCATGGTGTTGACGACCAGGGTCGCAAGCGCTTCGCCCTCGATGTCCTCGGCGATGATCACCAGCGGCTTGCCTGCCTTGGCGACGGCTTCCAGCGTCGGCAGCAGTTCGCGGATGTTGGAGATCTTCTTGTCGACCAGCAGGATATAGGGGTCTTCCAGCTCGACCGCCATGGTGTCCTGATTGGTGACGAAGTAGGGCGAGAGATAGCCACGATCGAACTGCATGCCTTCCACGACATCCAGCTCATCTTCGAAGCCACGACCCTCGTCGACGGTGATCACGCCTTCCTTGCCGACTTTCTGCATGGCGTCGGCAATGATCTCACCGATGCGCTTGTCACCGTTGGCGGAGATGGTGCCGACCTGGGCGATGGCCTTGGAGTCGGTGCAGGGCACGGACAGCTCCTGGACGCCTTCCACGGCGGCAGCCACGGCCTGGTCGATACCGCGCTTGAGGTCCATCGGGTTCATGCCAGCGGTGACCGCCTTCATGCCCTCGGTGACGATGGTCTGGGCCAGCACGGTCGCAGTGGTGGTACCGTCGCCGGCAACATCGGAGGTCTTGGAAGCGACTTCCTTGACCATCTGGGCGCCCATGTTCTCGAACTTGTCCTTGAGCTCGATTTCCTTGGCGACGGAGACACCATCCTTGGTCACGGTCGGGGCGCCGAAGGATTTCTCCAGCACCACATTGCGGCCCTTCGGCCCCAGGGTGACCTTGACGGCGTTGGCCAGGACATCGATACCGCGCGCCATGCGCTTGCGGGCATCATCGGAGAACTTGACTTGTTTTGCTGCCATTTTCGTATGCTTCCTGTGAGTTCGTGAACGTCAGAATCGAGCAGTTGCGGGTCGTGACCGGGTTCAGCCTTCGACGACGGCCAGGATGTCGGACTCGCTCATGATCAGCACTTCCTCGCCGTCGATCTTCTGTTTCTCGACGCCGAAGCCATCCTTGAAGATCACGGTGTCACCGGTCTTGACGTCGAGCGGGCGGACGTCGCCGTTGTCGAGAATCCGGCCGTTACCGACGGCGAGGACTTCGCCACGCGTCGGCTTTTCCTGGGCATTTCCCGGAAGCACGATGCCGCCAGCGGTCTTCTGTTCTTCTTCAACGCGACGGATCACGACGCGATCGTGCAAGGGACGGATGTTCATTGCTCACGTTCTCCTGATGGTTTGCTGTGCCAGGACAGTGCCCTGGCGGTTTTCATCATCAACCCGCGATCATGCTGCGGGGTGGAGGCGGGGTTCGCCTTCCTTGTCGTTGGCGTGGGGAGTGCCCCCCACACCGAATCCTGATGCTGTCGGATAAGTGGGGCTCAGCATTGAGCTTTCAAGGCCCCGCATGAAAATTTTTTGCGCCTGCTCAGCGAGCGTCATCACGCGAGATGAACTCGCCTTCCAGAGGCGCTTCCTGTCGACCACCATGCGGTCCCGCGCTCTGCTCACTCGTGGATTCGCGACGACCGCCGGCCTGTTGCCAGTCCGCATCGGTGTCCTGGCGCGGACGATAGGTATCGGCCCGGACATGCACGCCCCTCATGCGCATGCCCGCCCAGCTCAGCAGTCTGCCCAGCAGACGTCGTGCCGTCGGGATCAGGCACATGAAGCCCAGCGCGTCGGAGACAAAGCCTGGCGCCATCAGCAGGGCGCCGCCGAAGATCAGAGCCGCCCCGGTCAGCAACTCGCCCGAGGGGATGTCGCCTTCTGCCATGCGCTGCTGGGCACGGGCGAAGGTGGCCACGCCCTCCCGGCGAATCAGGTGCAGGCCGATGAAGCCTGTCGCCAGCACCAGAAGGAGGGTGGTCAGCAATCCGATCTGGCTGCCGACCGAGAAGAGGATGACGAAGTCGAGCAGGGCAAAGAGGGTGAAGACGACGAGAAACGGCATGATGACTCCACATGTGACGGTTCGGCAGGTGATGGGGGCGCAGGGAGTGAATTCAAGTCATCGCCGTGTCGCCTCACTGTCATGGAATATCTTTCCATGTTTCGCTATGGTAATGATGCAGTGCATCATGAGGTGCCGACACGCACTGCCCAATGCTGGCAGGCGCACGACAAGCGCGCTGACAGCACGATTTCCCCACCCTTGGAGACATGTCCATGAAACTCGACAATACCGTTATCGCCGTCACCGGTGGTGCCCGCGGCCTTGGCCTGTCAATGGCAAGGCGGCTGGGGGAGCAGGGCGCCAGGCTCGCCCTGATGGATGTCGACGGCGATACCCTGGACGGTGCCGTCAACGCCCTGCACGCTGACGGAATCGAGGCGCGTGGCTACGTGGTCAACGTGGCCGACGAGGCATCGGTCAGCCAGGCTTTCGGCGATATCGCGGCATCGTTCGGCCCGATCCACGGCCTGGTCAACAATGCGGGCATCGTGCGAGACGGCCTGCTGGTCAAGGCCAGGGACGGAAAGGTAGAGAAGACGTTGCCGCTGGACAAGTGGCAGCAGGTGATCGATGTCAACCTGACAGGGGTCTTCCTGTGCGGGCGAGAGGCGTCGGTCCAGATGATCGAGGCGGGCCACCAGGGGGTCATCGTCAATATCTCGAGCATTTCGCGGGCCGGCAACATGGGGCAGAGCAACTATGCAGCGGCCAAGGCCGGCGTGGTGGCCCTGACCACGACCTGGGCAACGGAGCTGGCGCGGTATGGCATTCGCGTGGGGGCCGTGGCGCCGGGATTCATCGAGACGGACATGACCGCCTCGATGCGCCAGGACATGCTCGACAAGCTGACGGCAGGGGTGCCGCTCAGGAGGCTGGGCCAGCCGGAGGACATCGCCGAGAGCGTGGCCTTCATCATGACCAACGACTACTTTACCGGTCGCGTGATCGAGTGCGACGGGGGGCTGCGCCTCTGATCGGTGACGCCAGGCGCGGGGAAACGAGGTGACGCCGGCCTTGCGGCCGGCATCTTCCGTGCATAGAGTCAGAAGACCACCTGGTCGGCTAGCCCCTCCACGGTGGCTTCGCCGATACCGCTGACCCGCATCAGCTCCTCCGCATCGGCGAAGGGGCCGTTCGCCTCTCGATCCTCCACGATCGCGGCGGCGCGTGTCTCGCCAATGCCGGGCAGCACGGTGAGGAGTTCGGCATCGGCTGTGTTGACGTTGATCGGCTCCATCTCCTGGGCCAGGGCTGACCCGGGGACCAGGGGGGAGAGGCCCAGTAGCATGACCAGCAGCAGTCCGGGCAGGCGGCGTGAGATGACGGTCTTCATGATGTTGCTCCTCGTGACTGGGGGGAGGGTGGCCGACATCCGGAATCGCCGGCCTGGCACTTTTAAACTAGTGGTGTCCTGACCGGGGTCGTGTCATCTAATGCGGTCGTATGATGTCAGTGATCGCAGGAAACTGGTCGGCGACTTCACTGACATGCGCTGTAGGCCATGACTGATATACTCGGCGTGTTCATCCATCCGCCAGGAGCTGCTCGTGCCCACCGCCTCCCCCCTGATCATTGCTCTCGACTATGCCTCCCTGGATGCCGCCCTGTGCATGGCCGATCGCCTCGATCCGGCGCGGTGCCGCGTCAAGGTGGGCAAGGAGCTCTTTACCCGCAGCGGGCCCGAGATCCTCGACGCCTTGCATGGCCGCGGCTTCGAGGTGTTCCTCGACCTCAAGTTCCACGACATCCCCAATACCGTGGCCGGGGCGGTCCAGGCCGCCGCCGAGCAGGGCGTGTGGATGGTCAACGTGCATGCCAGCGGCGGCCGCCGGATGATGGAAGCTGCGAGGCAGCGCCTGGACCAGCAGGGCCTTGCGACCCATCTGATCGCGGTAACGGTACTGACCAGCATGGAGGCTGCGGACCTTGCGGAGGTAGGCATCGAGGCATCGCCTGCCGATCAGGTCGAGCGCCTGGCCATGCTGGCGCGTGCCAGTGGCATGGACGGCGTGGTCTGCTCGGCACAGGAGGCGTCACGCTTGCGCGACCTCTGCGGCGAGGGCTTCCTCAAGGTCACGCCCGGCATCCGGCCCAGCTGCAGCGGGGCGGGGGATCAGCGTCGCGTCATGACACCGAGCGATGCCATGGCGGCCGGTAGTACCCACCTGGTGGTGGGACGCCCGGTCACTCAGGCGGAGTCGCCGATGGCCGCGCTGGCTGGCATCGAGGCCGAGCTGGCCGCCGGCCGAGAGGTTACTCCCCCTCGGTGCCGCTGATCGGGCGTGTGGTGCCCCAGCTCCGGCAGCGAGGGCACTGCCAGTACAGCCTTTCCCCGGAGAAGCCGCAACGGCGACAGCGGTGACGTGGCATGGCCTTGACCAGGGCATGGAGGTGATGCTGCAGGAGTGCCAGCCGCTCCTTCTCTGCGTCCCGGGCGTTGTGCCGATAGAGCGTCAGCAGGTAGTGCAACGCGTCGAGGCTGGGGGCACGCTCGAGCTCGGTGGTCACCAGCGCCAGGGCCTCCCGATCATTGCCGTGGTGGTGGCGAAGCGTCTCCGCCAACCGTGTTATCACGCTGGAACTGGGTGCTCTTTCGAGGAGCTCCTGCAGGCAACCGATCAGGCCCGCCTCGTCATCCAGCAGGCGATAGGCACGTGAAAGCGGCTCGAGCAGGGTCGGGGTGAAGGCGGTATCCTGGTCGGGAATTCGCTTCAGTAGCCGGATGGCCGCCTTGTACTGGCCGGTATCATGCTCCATCGCGGCCAGCAGCAGGTTGGCGCGGACGCAGTTCGGGTCGGTCGCCAGCGCCTGACGCAGGTGGCGCCTGGCCAGTACCGGGCTGGCCGAGTGACGCTCCTGTTCGGCCAGCTCGCAGAGCCAGTGCGCCGCGGCCCGGCGAATATCGTCGTGCTTTCGGACCAGCCGGGGTAGCGCGACATCCAGGGCGGCCTGCCACTCCCCTTCACGCTCCAGCAGGTCGACCAGCAAGCGCCTGGCCGCATCGCGCAGTTCATCATCCTGGCTGTCGCGCACCAGGCTCTGCAGCAAGCGTTCGGCTCGGTCGAGCAGCCCCAGGGCGAGGAAGTCGCGGGACAGCTCGATCTGGACCCTGTCACCCTGTCCGGCCGTCAGTGTGGGGCGGGCCAGCAGGTTCTGGTGGATCTTCAGGGCGCGGTCCGCCTCACCACGGGTCCGGAAGAGGTTGCCCAGCGCCAGGTGTGTCTCGATGGTTTCGCTATTGACTTCCAGCGCACCGATGAAGGTCTCGATGGCCCTGTCCTGCTGGTCATTGAGCAGGTAGTTGAGGCCCACGAAGTAGTCTCGTGGCAGCGCCGGTGGCTGCGATGTCTCGCTGGTGCCCTGGCGCTCCCGGCGGCCCAGCCACCATCCGATGGCGACGGCCACCACCAGCAGGGCCAGCAGGAAGACATCGGGCATTCTAGGGGAGTTCCTTCATCTCCTGGACGCGCAGGCGGTCGAGCTCCTTGCGCTGCTGCTGATTGTGCCGTTGGGCGCGGGTCAGCAGTGTACGCAGGCGCAGGTAGACGCCGCTCATGGCGAGCATGCCCAGCAGCACGCCCACGGCCAGGGAGGCCAGGAGCCAGACGGAAAGCGAGGCTGCAGGCAGCTCGACCCAGATCAGATTGAGGGGCAGGGCCTGCTGGTTGTTGACGGCAAAGAGGATGCCGATCAGCAGCACTGCCAGCAGGATGATGGCGAGGATCAGGCCTTTTAGCCAACGCATGTGCTTGTTCCCATGTCGGTTGAAGGAGAGGTGGCGGACGCCGCTCAGTAGCCGAGTGCGCGGCTGGCATCGACCTGTTCGCGCAACTCCTTGCCGGGTTTGAAGTGTGGCACGAACTTGCCATCGAGTGCGACCGGTTCTCCCGTCTTGGGGTTGCGACCCACCCGGGGCTCCCGGTAGTGCAGCGAGAAGCTGCCGAAGCCGCGGATCTCCACGCGTCCTCCCTCGGCCAGGGTATCGGTGATGTCATCGAGGATCAGGCGCACCGCCGCCTCGACTTCCTTGACTGACAGCTCCGGTTGTCGCATGGCGATCTGTTCGATCAGTTCGGACTTGGTCATCGGCTCTTCTCCGTGCGGTCCTGCCTGGGGGATGCGCTCCCGGCGTTGTTGTTTTACCAAAGCATACTGTGCAAGTCTCGAGAAAACAACGCACTACGACCATTTCTCGAGTCTGTCTAATCTGAAGGAGTGGCGGGCTGCCGGCAGGGCAGGGCTCGGGTATACTGCATGGACACTCATCCAACCCAATGAGGCCGACCTTGAACGACGATTCGTCTCCGGAAGCGACGCTCCGCAAGCGTCTCTACTGGCACTCGCGCCGCGGCATGTGGGAGCTTGACCTGCTGCTGGTTCCCTTCCTCGAACAGTGTTACGGCGAACTGGGCGACGCTGACCGGGCGGCCTTCCGTTCGCTGATCGAGGAGGAGGACCAGGACCTGTTTGCCTGGCTGATGCGCCGAGAGTGGCCCGAGGAGCCCTCGCGGCGACGCATCGTCAAGATGATCATCGAACATGCCGAGACCACCGACAACGATCACTATCGTAACCTCTAGGCTGTCGCTGGCGGCTCATGGCCTGATCGCCGTGGGCGTGGGCGGTCTGGTGGCGGTGTTCGCGCCGCCCGGGGCGGGTGTTCTTGCCGTGGTGGCGCTGGGCGGGGTGCTGATATCGCTGGTTCCGCAGTGCCAGCATGGTGAGCTGCGGGGCACGCCGACGACGGCGGGCGGCGTGGAGTGGTCCTGGCGCGACAACCCGGCCCAGGCATGGCGCTCGGTCAGCCTGCGTTGCGACTACCTCGGGCCCTGGCTGATCGGGCTGAGGGTCGAGGGGCGACGTCTGTGGCTGTGGCCCGACAGCGGCGACGTCGAGTCGCTGCGCCGGCTGCGTCGCGCATTGCTGCCCCTCCCCTGAGGGCCCCGGCCAGGGTCACATCGTCCCCAGGGCCTCCAGCCGGATCCGCGAGGGGTGCGGGGTCGCCTCGCCGTGGCGTGGGCAGTCCGGGTTGAAGTGCAGGCCGCGGGACTCGCGTCTTGCACGGGCACAGTCCACGGTGAGTCGCGCCAGGCGCAGCGCATGCCAGAGATTTGCCAGGGGCAAGGAGGGCGCGGCGTCTCCTGCCCGGGACGCAAGACGCTGATGTAGCTGTGCCAGGCGCCTGGCCGTCTCGGCCAGCCCCTGGTCAGTGCGGACGATGGCCACGCGAGCGCTCATCAGTTGGCGCATCGCCTCACGAACCTCCTCGATCTCGTCACCGGGTAGCGGCCGCATGCCCCAGCGTGCCGGGGTCGGCTCCCCAGGCGGCGGGGGACTGGCGGTGCGCAGCCGACGGGCACAACTACGGGCAAAGACCAGGCACTCCAGCAGGGAGTTGCTGGCCATGCGGTTGGCGCCGTGCAGGCCGGTGCAGGCCACCTCGCCGATGGCGTGCAGTCCGGGCACGGTGCTGGCGCCCGCGAGGTCGGTGGTGATGCCGCCGCAGCTGTAGTGGGCGGCGGGCACGACCGGGATCGGTCGATTCAGGATATCGATACCGCGGCTGGCGCAGTGGGCGTGGATGGTCGGAAAGTGCTGGCGAATGGCGGCTTCGCCAAGGTGGCGGATGTCCAGGTAGACATGGTCGGTGCCGGTGCGCTGCATCTGCGCATCGATGGCCCGGGCAACGATGTCGCGGGGCGCGAGCTCGGCTCGCGGGTCGACCGTCGGCATGAAGCGTTCGCCTGCCGCATTGAGCAGCAGCCCGCCTTCGCCGCGCACCGCCTCGCTGATCAGGAAGGCGGGGCCCTCCGGGTCGAAGAGACAGGTGGGGTGGAACTGCTGGAACTCCAGGTTCATCAGCTCGGCGCCCAGCTCGGCAGCCATCATCATGCCCTCGCCGCTGGCCGGCTGGGGGCTGGTGGTATGCCGGTAGAGGCCACTGGCCCCGCCGGTGGCGAGAACGGTATCCGCTGCCCGCAGCTCATGCAGTCGCCCATCGGCATCCAGGCAGCGTGCCCCGCGGCAGCGTCCCTTGGTATCGCCGATCAGGCCGATGGCAGTAAGCTCGCCGCACAGCGTGATGTTCGGGTGGGCCTCTACATGCTGTCCCAGGGTCTCGACCACGGCACGGCCCGTGGCATCGTCGGCATGAATGATGCGCCGCGCGCCATGGCCGCCCTCGCGGGTGAGGTGATAGGGGTAGCCGGCGTCGGCACTCGCGTCCGGCGTGAAGGGGACGCCCAGTGACAGCAGCCACTCGATGGCCGATGGCCCCTGTTCCACGGTGAAGCGCACCGCCCGCTCGTCGCACAGGCCGTCCCCTGCCACCAGGGTATCCGCCACGTGGGCCTCGATGTCGTCCTGCGGGGAAAGCACGGCGGCGATGCCCCCCTGGGCCCAGCGGCTGGCGCCCTGGTCGTCGCTGGCCGGGCGCAGCAGCGTGACCCGGCGATGGTCGGCCACTTCCAGTGCCACCACCAGCCCGGCGACCCCGCCGCCGATGACCAGGACTTCATGCTTGCCGTCTGTCATCTGCCTTTCCTTCTTGTGTGGTGACTCGCCCCGTGCCGGGGGAATTCCCGGTGAGACCATGGTCGGGCGCGCGGCGACGCAGGCGTCGGCTGGGCAGGCGCTCCAGGCCGCTCAGGCGGCGGGTAAGGTCTGCGCTGAGGCGTGCCAGTTCGCGATTCAGCCACAGGTAGCCGCTGGGGCTGAACAGCATGCGGCCATCGGCGGAACGGGCATTACCGGCCAGTTCGGCGTGGCGCTGCAACTCGAAGGGGGTGATGGTCACGTCGACCGGCTGGCCGGTGCGCACCTGGAAGGCGAGGGTGCCGATGCCGCGCGCCAGGGTGTGCTGCTCCTCGCGGAGCCCGGCCATGGCATCGATGCGCTCGTGCCCGTCGCGACTGCTCCAGTGGGTCTCGAGCAGCAGTTCGATGGTGGAGAGCATGCGTCGCTGCAGCGAGATCAGGTCGTCCAGCTCGTCGCGGCTCAACCGTCGCTCGCGGTGGATGGCATCCACCAGGCCGCGCTGCTTGACCAGCAGGCTGCTGGTGGCCTTGAGCATCGAGCGGGTATCGATGTCCGGGGCCGCCGTGGCCGAGGTGTGGGCATGATAGAGGCGGCCCATGCGGTCCAGGTTGTCGGCCAGCATGAAGCGCATCATGTCGGTGGCCTTCTGGGGCAGCACCAGCACCGTGACGGCGATACCCACCAGGGTGCCGAGCAGGACATCGAAGGCGCGCCACAGGGCGATATCGAGTTCCCGGGTGCCGTCGCCGACCACCAGCAGCAGGCTGATGGTGAACATCAGCCCACTGTAGCCGTGGCGGTTGCCGAAGGTCAGCCAGGTGGCGACGGCGATGCCGGCGAGGGTGGCCAGGGGGACGAGTGGTGGCCAGGACAGCGGCAGCAGGATCAGCAACAGGCCCCAGCCGGCACCGAGCAGGGTGCCCAGCAGGCGCTGGCGCCCCTTGTCGAGCACGCCGCCGATGTGCGGCAGGTTGCCCATCACCATGATGGTGCTGACCAGTGCCCAGCCGCTGTGCTGGATGGTGAAGAACTCGATGATGGCGAAGGTGATGCACAGAGCGAGAGCGATGCGCAGCACGTGCAGCTTGCGCCGATGCTGATAATTGAAGTAGGGGTCGCGCAGGCGCGGCAGGATCATGTCACGGCGTCCCGTTGGAGGGTCGCGCCCGACGCTTGCCGGAAGGGTGCAGGAAAGCTGGTGCCCGGAGCCGGGCTCGAACCGGCACGGTGTTGCCACCGAGGGATTTTAAGTCCCTTGCGTCTACCAATTTCGCCATCCGGGCGGCACGGTTCCGAGCGGGCAGCTAGGGGAATGATGGAGGCTGGAGTCGGAATCGAACCGGCGTACACGGAGTTGCAGTCCGCTGCATAACCACTCTGCCATCCAGCCTCATGAGTCGTGCCATTCGTGGGGAATGGAGCGGCAAACGAGCTTCGATCGGCCCGGCGCACCGGCTCGCGACTTTCGCTGTCGCACGCAATGACTCTATTCTACTGCTTGCGAGTCTGGAGCGGGAAACGAGATTCGATCGGACCGGCGTACCGGCTCGCGACCCTCGCTGTCGCGCTCTTCCACTCACGTTGTTGCCTTGAGTCTGGAGCGGGAAACGAGATTCGATCGGACCGGCGTACCGGCTCGCGACCCTCGCTGTCGCGCTCTTCCACTCATGGTGTTGCCTTGAGTCTGGAGCGGGAAACGAGATTCGAACTCGCGACCCTCGCCTTGGCAAGGCGATGCTCTACCACTGAGCTATTCCCGCCTGACTCGAGAGCGTATTATACGGATAAGTCGGTGACTGTCAAACAGTTTTCGCTGCCCTTCAGCGCATCGAACTGCTCAGGTGCGGCCAGGCAGCCCTGAGATAGAGAAACATCGACCACAGGGTCAGGAGAGCCGCCACGTAGAGGGTTGCCACGCCCAGCAGGGCGATGGGGCTGCCCGGGGTGAAGGCCAGCAGCACCAGCAGGGCGGCCATCTGCAGAGTGGTCTTGACCTTGCCGATCCACGAGACCGCCACCTGACCACGCTTGCCCATCTCGGCCATCCATTCGCGCAGGGCCGAAATGACGATCTCGCGGCCGATGATCACCAGCGCCGGCAGGGTGAGCCAGATGGCCTCGTAGCGCTCGATCAGCAGGGCCAGGGCCACGGCGACCATCAGCTTGTCAGCCACGGGATCCAGGAAAGCCCCGAAGGGTGTGGACTGGTTCCAGCGTCGGGCCAGGTAACCGTCGAGCCAGTCGGTCACCGCGGCCAGGGCAAACAGGGCGGCAGCCAGCGGCATGCTCCAGACAAAGGGCAGGTAGAACAGCACCACCAGCAGCGGTATGAAGAGGATTCTGGCCAGAGTGAGCAGGTTGGGTATGTTCATCGGGAGGTGCAATCCTTGCCTTGGGAGATACCGGAAATTCCCTCATTCTATCCATCGGGGGCTGACTCATCCATGCAGGGCGCGATGAATCGTCTCGGCCAGGGTGGCGCTGATGCCGGGGACCCGGGCCAGTTCATCGCGGCTGGCCTGCTTCACCCCGTGAAGGCCGCCGAAGAAGCGCAGCAGCTCGCGTCGGCGACGCGGTCCTACCCCCGGAATGTCCTGCAGGGTGGAGGTGCGCCGCGCCTTGTCGCGCCGGGCCCGGTGGCCGGCGATGGCGAAGCGATGGGACTCGTCACGGATATGCTGGATCAGGTGCAGGGCCGGAGAGGTGCCGTCGAGGTCCAGGCTTCGATCGGTGGTCTCGACGAGCAGCGTCTCGAGCCCTGCCTTGCGCGTTGTGCCCTTGGCCACGCCCAGCAGGAGGATGCCGGTAATGCCCAGCTCGGCGAATACCTCTCGGGCCATGTTCAGCTGCCCCTTGCCACCGTCGACAATCAGGATGTCCGGCGCTTCGCCTTTTCCGTCCTTGCTCTGCTTGAAGCGTCGCGTCAGTGCCTGACGCATGGCGGCATAGTCGTCGCCGGCGGCCACGTCCTCGATGTTGAAACGCCGATAGTCGGACTTGCGTGGCCCGTTCTCGTCGAACACGACGCAGGAGGCTACCGTGGCCTCGCCATGGCTGTGACTGATATCGAAGCACTCCAGGCGGCGGGGGGTGTCCTCGAGCGCCAGGGCCTCGCGCAACGCGGTGAAGCGCCTTGACAGCTGGTTCTGACTGGCGAGTTGGCTGGCCAGCTGCTGTTCGGCGTTGGTGCGGGCCAGCTCCCGCCACTGGGCGCGGTGGCCGCGGACCTGGTCGGTCAGGCGAATGCGCTTGCCGGCACGCTCACCCAGGGCCCGGGCGATCAGGTCGGCATCCGGTACCGGAAGACTGGTGATCACTTCCGCCGGAACCTCCCGGGCCTGCCCCAGGTAGAACTGGCTGATGAAGTCGCCGAGCAGTGCCTCAGGACTCAGGTCGAGGCCATTGGCCGGGGCATGGTGGCGAGCCCCCAGCAGGCGTCCCTGGCGTACCGTGAGCACCGAGATGCTGAGTGCCCCCGGGCGGCTGGCCAGCGCGAAGACATCGGCATCGCCGCCGCCGGTGTCGACGAACTGGCGCTGCTGCAGCTGGCGCAGGTGCTGGACCTGGTCGCGCAGTCGGGCGGCCTCCTCGAAGTCGAGACGGGTGCTGGCGGCCTCCATGGCCGCGGTCAGTTCGCGGGTCACCGCCTCGCTTCTGCCCTCGAGACACATCACCGCATGTTCCAGGTCGCGCCGATAGTCCGCCTCGCTGATGTAGCCCACGCAGGGCGCGCTGCAGCGCTGGATCTGGTACTGCAGGCAGGGACGGGTGCGGTGGGCGAAGACGTTGTCCTCGCAGTTGCGGATGCGGAAGATCTTCTGCATCAGCGACAGGCTCTCGCGCACGGCACCACTGCTGGGGTAGGGGCCGAGGTAGCGGCCATCGTCGCGGCGGGTCCGCGCACGCTTGTACTCAAGCGCGGGAAAGGGGTGACGGTCGGTGACGAAGACGAAAGGGTAGGACTTGTCGTCGCGCAACAGGACATTGTAGGGCGGGCGCAGCTCCTTGATCAGCGTCTGTTCGAGCAGCAGGGCCTCGGTCTCGCTGTTGGTCACCGTCACCTGGATATCGGCGATGCGCCCGACCAGAGCCTGGGTCTTGGTGTTGAGTGCGCCGCGAAAGTAGCTGGCCAGCCGCGCCTTGAGGCGACGTGCCTTGCCGACATAGAGGGTCTCGCCCTGCTCGTCGAGCATACGGTAGACCCCCGGAGATTCGCTGACGCTTCCGAGGAAGTCGCGGGAATTGAAGCTCATGGAAAACGACATGCCGGTAACGGGAAGCGGAGCGCCCATTCTAGCAGACCGGCACTCCGAGGAGAGGGATTAGTCCACGCCGCTGAAGCCGTCGACCAGGCCGTGACGCAGGCCGAGGTGGGTCAGCTCCACATCGGAGGCCACGCCGAGCTTCTCGAAGATCCGGTAGCGGTAGGTGTTGACGGTCTTGGGGCTGAGAAACATGCGATCGGCGATGTCGGCGACTCGCTGGCAGTTGACGATCATCATCGCGACCTGGAGTTCACGCTGGGAGAGCTGGTCAAAGGGGTTGTCCAGTGCATCGATGCGCGACAGCACCAGCCGTTGAGCGATCTCCGGGCTGACATAACGCTTTCCGCCGAATACGCAGTGGATCGCCTCTACCATTTCATCGTGCTGGCAACCCTTGCTGATGAAGCCCTGGGCCCCGGCCTCGAGAAGACGCTGGGCAAAGGTCTCCTCGATGAAGGCCGTCAGTACCAGGATGCGGATGTCGCTGGCAAAGCGAGTGATCTTGCGGGTTGCCTCCAGACCGCCGATACCGGGCATGCGGATATCCATCACCACGATATCCGGCTCCAGCTTGCGCGCCTTGGTGATGGCCTCCTCGCCATCGGCAGCCTCGCCGACCACACGGATGCCGCGCTCGGCATTCAGCAGGTGGGCAATACTGGTTCGTACCAGGTGATGGTCATCGGCGACGAGAACCCTGATCAACGCGGACGCTCCTGAAAACGTAAGAGGGTGAGTGACGTCCTGAGACGAGGCATGGAGAAGGCAGCAACGTATCGGCCGAGTAAGTATCAGCTTATTCAGCGTGGCACATCTCGTCCCTAAGGGGAATTGGCATAAGGCAGGAGAGGCATATTGCGTCCACGGCTGTTGACGAGCAAGGCAAGCGAGCGTATCATTTGCCTCGTTCTCGGGTACGGGAACGGCGTGGGGCCTTAGCTCAGCTGGGAGAGCGCAACACTGGCAGTGTTGAGGTCAGCGGTTCGAGCCCGCTAGGCTCCACCAAAAAGAACATGTGAATCAGCCCCTTGGCGTAACCCGCCAGGGGGCTTTTTCGTGCGCTGGGAAAACACTGGGAAAGCTCCCCATGTTTCACAGGTATTCAGGCCTCCTCCAGCGGCGCCTGCATCCCCCTGCTCGAGAGACGGATCTCGACCGGGCTGGCGCGGATGCGTCGCCTCGATGAACGGCCGTTGCGCCGGCGCGAGACAGGGGCGTCGGCGCAACGGCCGTGTTTACGTCGAGGGGGCCTGGCCGGCGCTGAGGATATGGTGCAGGCCGGCGCACTCCACCAGGGGGTCGTCACAGTTCACCACCACCTCGGAGCGGGCCAACACATAGCTCTTGCCGGTGATGGTGTTCTCCACCACCGTATGGGTCCCCTCCCGGCGCGTGCCGGTGAACTCGCCGATGAAGCCGGTCTCGCGCAGCGACACCGTCTCCAGCCTGTCACCGGGCTTGATGGTGCCCTCATGGTGCATCAGTGCCAGTCGTGCCGAGGTGCCGGTACCGGTGGTGCTGCGACAGATCACCCCCGGGTGCACATAGGTGGCCGAGCGTGAGCGGTAGAAATCGTCGGCCACGTGCTCGACAGGGCCCATGAAGTGCAGGAAAGGGAGAGGGCCCACGTCGCCCAGGGTGTAGTGGGAGAAGCCGCGCTCGGCCTGGATCGCCTCGACGATGCGATGCGCGCAGTCGGCGAGCTCTCGCTCCTCGTCGCGGTTGAGGTGAAAGCCCAGCTCGGTGGCATCCACCAGGGCGTAGAAGCCGCCGCTGTAGGCGACACTGTAGGTCACATCGCCCAGACCCGGTACATGGATGCTGGCGCGGTAGGTGTCGATATAGCTGGGGAGGCCGCCGCAGGTGATCGTCTCCACCACGCCGTTCTCGACCCGTGCCTCGATCGCTACCAGTCCTGCCGGCGACTCCAGCTTGAAGCGTTGCCGCCCCTCCTGCTTGGGCACCAGGCCGCTCTCCAGCACCGCCGTGGCGGTACAGATGGTGTTGGAGCCTGAGTAGATGGGGTAGCCCATCACTTCCATGATGATGTAGCCCGCCGCGGCCTCGGGGTCGGTGGCGGGAACGATCAGGTCGACCGACATCTCGGGGATGCCGTAGGGCTCCTCCAGCAGGAGCTTGCGCAGGCCGTCGGCATCGTCGCGCAGGTAGTGCATCTGGTCGCGTACCGTGGCACCGGGCAGGGCGTCGATACCCCCCAGCACGATACGGCTGACGTCACCGCCGGCATGGGTGTCCATCATCCTGAAGGTCAGCGGTCGATTCATGGGCGCGGCTCCCGAGTGGCGGAGTGAGCGGTAAGAGCGAAGGGGGCGCCATGTTCGTCCCACTGGCTGTCGGGGACAATCACGACCTTGCCCAGAAAGTTGCTGCCACGGCTGACGAAGTAGCGCTCGGCCTGGTGCAGCTCGGAGAGCCGGAAGGCGGCATGCAGTACCGGCTTGAGTTCGCCGGAACGGATCCAGGCGATGAGCTGGTCGGCCTCCTCGCGGGTACCGTGGGAGACCCCGAAGATCTGGACCTGGTAGAGGTAGATGCGGGTCCAGAGGATCTCGCTGATGTTGCCGCCGCTGGCGCCGGCGATGGAGAGCCGCGGGTAGGTGCGGCGCGCCTTCATGTCCTGGATCATGGTGTCGATGAAGCGGTCGGTCATCTCGCCGCCGACCAGGTCCATGACCGCGTCGATGGGCGCGCCACCGGTAGCTTCGAGTACCCGTTCGGCGAAGCCCGCCAGGTCACCGCGGTCGATGACCGCCTCGGCGCCCAGCGCCTTGAGGGCCTCGGTCTTCTCCTGCTGGCTCACCGCGTAGGGTACCGCCCCGACGATACGGCACAGCTGGATCAGCGCCGTACCCACGCCACCACTGGCACCGCTGACGAGAACTCGTTCACCCGCGCTGACTCGTGCAGACGTCATCATATGGTAGGCGGTCTGGTAGGAGCACATGCCCAGGGCGGCGAGCTCGGCATCGGCAAGCTCCGGGTTGGGTATGTGGTGAAACTGATCCGAGGGCACGGCGACATACTCGGCGAAGCCGCCGTCGGCGCCGTGGCCGTAGTAGTCCGGGGTCAGGTTGATATCGCGCCGGGCGTTCGGATAGAGGTTGAAATCGAGCAGCCCCCGCTCACCGATCCGCGAGGCATCGACGCCTTCGCCCACCGCCACCACGCGCCCGGCGATGTCGGCGCCCTGGATGCGCGGGAAGGTCAGGGTGGGCTCGCCGCCCATGGCAAAGGAGGTCACTTCTCCCTTCCTGGTGGGGTAGAGGCCTTCGCGTGCCTTGCGGTCGGTGTTGTTCTTGGCGGTGGCCGTGACCTGCACCAGCACCTCGCCGGGCCCTGGCTGCGGGGTCGGCACGTCGTCGTGATAGACCAGCGCGTCAACGTCGCCATGCCCGGTCAGCAGCATGGCGGCCATGGTAGCGGGAAGGGTCTCGTGGCTCACGCAGTGCCTCCTTTCGTCTGCTATCGAGTGGCGTAGACGATAGCAGACTTGCCCATCCCGACGTCATCCCTGGCGCAGGCTCTCGCCTTCGACCTCTCCCCGGCGCCTCTCGCACTGGCTGACTGCAAGTGCCCTGCCTCCCCTCACGGCGTCTGACGTCAGGCTGGTCCGCCGTCGTGGTGCCAGAAGGGCTGGCCCACCGTGGGCGTGCTGGGGCTGGCGGTCTGGCGCTGCTGCATCAGCCCGGCCAGATAGGCCTTGCGCCCGGCGCGAATGGCCTCGGCAAAGGCCTCGGCCATCAGGGCGGGACGCTGGGCCTTTGCCACGGCGGTGTTGAGCAGCACGCCGTCGAACCCCATCTCCATGGCCTCGGCGGCCTGGGACGGCGCACCGAGGCCGGCATCGATGATCAGCGGCACGTCGAGGCGCTGGCGCAGGGTCGCGAGGGCATAGCGGTTCATCAGTCCAAGGCCGGTGCCGATCGGCGAGCCCCAAGGCATCAGCGCCTGGCAGCCGGCGTCACGCAGGCGCTGGCAGAGGACCAGATCATCGGTGCAGTAGGGCAGCACCTTGAAGCCCTGGTCGATCAGCTCCCTGGCGGCCTCCAGCAGGCCGAAGGGATCCGGCTGGAGGTTGTAGTCGTCGCCGATCACCTCGAGCTTGATCCAGGGTGTGTCGAACAGCTCGCGGGACATCTGGGCCAGGGTGATTGCCTCACGGGCCGAGCGGCATCCGGCGGTGTTGGGCAGCAGCCGACAGCCGCTGTCGCGCAGGAGCTGCCAGAAGACCTCGCCGTCGCCCGAGGCGGGGTTCTGCCGGCGCAGGCCCAGGGTGACCATGTCGCAGCCCGCAGCCTGCATGGCCTCCTGCATCACCCTGGGCGAGGGGTAGAGGGCAGTGCCGAGCAGGAAGCGGCTGGTGAAGGCCTCGTCATACAGCGTCAGGGTATCGTCGTGCAGCACGTCCATTAGCCACCTCCCACCGGGGCCACGATATCGATGCGGTCGTCGTTTTGCAGGATCCTGCCGGCGTAGGCGGAGCGGGGCACGAACTCGCCGTTGACGGCCACGGCGACCCGACAATCGGCGTAGTGCCAAGCCTGCAGGGCCTCTGCAAGGGCGGTGCCGGCGGGCAGGCGGGCAGGTGCGTCGTTCAGACGCAGGCTGATCTCGTTCATGCAGTGTCCTCCTGTGGCGGGCATGCCGCCAGAATGTCGGCGAAGGGCTGGTCACCCTGGCCGCGGATATCGGCCAGCAGGTGGCAGACCACGGCCGGCGCGAGCAGGTAGCCGTGGCGGAACAGGCCATTGGCAGTGATCAGGCCTTCCTGGTGGGTGACATGGGGCAGGTTGTCGAGGAAGGCGGGACGCAGATTGACGCCCTGCTCCAGGATGCGGGCCTCGGCAAAGGCCGGCGACAGGGTGTACAGGGCGCTGCCCAGTTCCAGCGAGGACTGCAGCGACACCGGCGACCGATCCTCGCTCTCGATCTGGGTGGCCCCGATGACGAAGCGATGTTCGGGCTTGGGAACCACATAGAGTTGATAGCGGGGGTGCATCAGTCGTACCGGGCGCGAGAGCCGGACCTCGGCGGTATGCACGTGCAGGGTCTCGCCGCGCACGCCGCGCAGGCTCGGGTGGTGCGGTCGGGCACCCGTGCCGCGACAGTCGATGACCAGGTCGAAGCGACGGCGGCCGTCGGCGGTCACGACCTCACCGGGGAAGGTTTCCGCCGGGCAGTGGGCATGGCATTCCCCGCCCAGTGCGCGAATCTCCCCCAGCAGCCGCTCGAGCAGCGCGCGGTTGTCCAGATGGGCCTCGTCCGGAAGGTACAGGCCCTGGTGGAAGCCGGGCGCCAGGTCGGGCTCCAGCCGCTGGATGTCTCGGGCGTCGAGCGTCCGGCAGGGGGCGTCGCCACCCAGCGCATGGGCGAGGTCGCGGCGAAACTGGGTGAGCTCGTTCAGGTCCTGGGGATGCGCCACCATCAGGCTGCCGTGCTGCTGCCACAGCGACGAGGCGTCGAGGGCCTCGAGCCAGCGTGGCCACTGGGTCAGGGCGAAGCGGCCCATGTCGTGGACGCAGCGCTCGGATACCGCCGTCTCGCACAATGGCGCCACCATGCCGGCGGCGGTCCAGGCGGCAGCCGGCGGGGCATCCAGGTCCCCGGCATCGTAGAGGGTGACGGCGTGCCCGTCGCGGAGCAGCTGCCAGGCGATCAGGCGCCCCAGCAGACCGGCGCCGGCGATGGCGACATCTTCAATGTTGGCTATCATGGTGGCGGCCATCCAGCAGGAGTCATGGCTGACCAGGCTGGATGGGGCAGGAAGCGGGCAGGCTTGAAGCGCGCTTGTTCCCTACGCAGGCATCAACCTGATCAGGTTCAACGGGTTCGGCCGTACCGATCTCAGCCCCCGTGCACGGCTCGATGAGCGTGCCGGGGCTCCCCGACAAGTCCTGCCAACGTAACCAAAGATGCCCGGGCACGCAATCTCTTCGCGTACCCGGGCATCAGAGGGGATAGCGTCCTGCCCGTCTCAGGCGCAGTCGGCGGCGCCCTCGCCGAACATGTCGAACAGCAGCTCGCGCCCGAGGGCTGTCAGCACGAAACGCTGGTCGGCATTCCAGGTGGCGGCCTGGCTGGTCTCCAGGATGTGCTGGCAGGGCCGCCAGTCACGGTCCGCGTCGCCGAGGGCCTGCAGGGCGCTGCGGTCAAGGCCGCGGTGGGGGACGGTAACCGTCTCGAGGACGTGCCCCTGGCGATAGAGCAGGGCGGCCATGTTGGAGAGGCACTGGCGCAGGCTGCGCTGCATGCCGGTGCTGCTGGGGGTGTCATGTCTCATGCTGCCGCATCTCCTGATGGATTCTGCTGCAGCGCATTATACATGCGACGAAGGTCGATGTCATACCAAGGTCTAAGGTGTCCCGTCCGGGAGATGCTGCATGCCGGGCGGAGCCGGTCCCTCAGCCCTCCACGCGTCCCAGCAGCAGGAACTCGATCAGCGCCTTCTGGGCATGCAGGCGATTGCCGGCTTCCTGCCAAACCACGGCACGCGGGTCATCGAGCAGGGTCGTACTGATCTCCTCGCCGCGGTGAGCCGGCAGGCAGTGCAGGAAGAGCACGTCATCCTTCGCCCGGTCGAGCATCGCCTCGCTCACCTGGAAGCCGGCGAAGTCCGATTCGCGCCTGGCCTGCTCCTCCTCCTGGCCCATGGAGGCCCAGACGTCGGTGGTGACGAGGTCGGCCTCGGCCACGGCCTGCTGGGGGTCGTGGAGGAGGGTCACCCGGTCGCCGGCGGCCGCGAGGATATCCTGGCGCGGCGCGTAGCCCTCGGGGCAGCAGATGCGCAGCTGGAAATCGAACTGGCGAGCGGCGTTGATCCAGGAGTGGCACATGTTGTTGCCATCCCCGATCCACACCGCGGTGCGCCCCCTGACGCTGCCGCGCAGTTCGGTCCAGGTCATCACGTCGGCGAGCAGCTGGCAGGGGTGGTAGTCGTCGGTGAGGGCGTTGATCACCGGCACTGCGCTGGCCGCGGCGTACTCTTCGAGGCTGGCGTGGGAAAAGGTGCGGATCATCACCGCATCGACCATCTCCGCGAGTACCCGCGCGGTATCGCCGATGGGCTCGCCGCGGCCGAGCTGGGTGTCGCGGGGCGAGAGGAACAGCGCATGGCCGCCGAACTGCGCCATGGCGGTCTCGAAGGAGACCCGGGTGCGGGTCGAGGACTTCTCGAAGATCATCGCCAGAGTGCGGTTGGCAAAGGGCGTGTAGGTCGGCCCATGGGTCTTCAGGCCGTTCTTGATCGAGATGGCGCGCTGGATCAGGTAGCGCAGCTCGTCGGGACTGAGGTCGAGCAGGGTCAGGAAATGGCGGGTGGCCATGGGGTCGCTCCACGGGAAAAAACGTCCATCCTAGTCAGCCCTCGGGGGATGCGCAACGCGTGCGTCATCAGTAGAATGATCCCCATCCACAAGGCCGACCAGCGCACTCGGGTATTCGCCGGGCGTCTGACGGCCACGGTCTATCGAGGTCGGGTCAGTCGCGACCCGCTCCAACGAGAAAGGGAGACGTCATGAGCACCACCGTCGAGAACATTCAGCGCCAGATCGGCGAGAACCCCATCCTGATCTACATGAAGGGCACCCCGCAGCTGCCGCAGTGCGGCTTCTCCGCCCAGACCGTCCAGGCCCTGATGGCCTGTGGCGAGCGCTTTGCCTTCGTCAACGTTCTGGACAACCCGGATATTCGCGCCGAGCTGCCCAAGGTGGCCAACTGGCCGACCTTCCCGCAGCTGTGGCTCGACGGCGAGCTGGTCGGCGGCTGCGACATCGTGGTCGAGATGCACGAGAACGGCGAGCTGGAAAAGCTGGTCAAGGAGACCGCTGCCAAGCACAAGGACGATCAGCCGGAAGGCTGAAGCCTGAAGCTTCGCTTTGAGCTTTAAGCCATAAGCTGTAAGAGGCAGGCCCGCCAGATATCTGGCGGGCCTGCTTCGGTTTGTGCAGTATTCGAACGAAGGGAATCTACTGCCTGGCTTACGGCTTACGGCTTACGGCTTACGGCTTACGGCTTACGGCTTACAGCTTACGGCTCCTCCTCCAGCCCCTGCTCCTTCTGGGCCAGGGCCCAGCCGCCCAGGTCCTTGTAGCGGTTGACCATGGCACAGAACAGCTCGGCGGTACGCTCGGTATCGTAGCGTGCCGAGTGAGCGGCACTGTTGTCGAATTCGATGCCCGCGGCGCGACAGGCACGGGCCAGCACGGTCTGGCCGTAGATCAGGCCGCCCAGCGAGGCCGTGTCGAAGCTCGAGAAGGGATGGAAGGGGTTGCGCTTGATGCCGCAGCGGTTGACGGCGGCGTTGAGAAAGCCATGGTCGAAAGCGGCGTTATGGCCGACCAGCACGGCCCGGGTACAGCCATGGGCCTTGATGGACTTGCGCACTGGGCGGAAGATCTCGCCCAGTGCCTCGGCCTCGCTGACGGCGACCTGGCGGCGTAGCGGGTCATCCAGGCGGATGCCGGTAAAGTCCAGTGCCGACTGCTCTACATTGGCCCCCTCGAAGGGGGTGACATGGTAGGCATGGGTGGCGTCGGGTATCAGGTTGCCGTCCGGGTCCATGGTCAAGGTGACCGCGGCGATCTCGAGGATCGCATCACCTTCGGGATTGAAGCCGCCGGTTTCCAGGTCCACCACCACGGGCAGGAAGCTGCGGAACCGCTGCGCCATGAGTTCGCGGACGATCGCCTCGCTCATGCACCTCTCCTTGTCTGGGCCATCGTGTCTCGAAACCGCGAAAGTCTAGCAGCTTGCCAACCGTGAGTCGCGTCGCCGGTATTCGCTGCAGGCTCGTCGCGCTATAATCGCCGTTCTTACGATTGTTACGAGAGGAGCCTCAGCATGTCCGATGTCAAGAAGGTCGTGCTCGCCTATTCCGGCGGCCTGGACACGTCCGTCATCGTCAAGTGGTTGCAGGAAACCTATGACTGCGAGGTCGTGACCTTCACTGCCGACATTGGCCAGGGTGAGGAGGTCGAGCCGGCCCGTGCCAAGGCCCAGGCGCTGGGTGTGAAGGAGATCCATATCGAGGATCTTCGCGAGGAGTTCGTGCGTGACTACGTCTATCCGATGTTCCGCGCCAACACCATTTACGAGGGGGAGTACCTGCTCGGTACCTCCATCGCCCGCCCGCTGATCGCGCGTCGCCTGATCGAGATCGCCAACCAGACGGGTGCTGACGCCATCTCCCACGGGGCGACGGGCAAGGGCAACGACCAGGTTCGCTTCGAGCTCGGTGCCTATGCCCTCAAGCCGGGCGTCAAGGTGATTGCGCCCTGGCGCGAGTGGGATCTCAACTCCCGCGAGAAACTGATGGCCTATTGCCAGCAGCACGACATCCCGGTGGACTTCTCCTCCAAGAAGAAGTCGCCCTATTCGATGGATGCCAACCTGCTGCACATCTCCTATGAGGGCGGCAACCTCGAGGACCCCTGGGCCGAGGCCGAGGAGGAGATGTGGCGCTGGAGCGTATCGCCGGAAGCCGCGCCGGACACGCCCACCTATATCGAGCTGACCTTCGATCGCGGCGATATCGTGGCCATCGACGGCGTGCCGATGAAGCCGCACGAGGTGCTCGAGAAGCTCAACAAGCTGGGTGGCGACAACGGCATCGGGCGTCTCGACATCGTCGAGAACCGCTACGTCGGCATGAAGTCCCGCGGCTGCTACGAGACCCCGGGGGGCACCATCATGCTGCGTGCCCATCGCGCCATCGAGTCGCTGACCCTCGACCGCGAGGAGGCGCACCTCAAGGATGAGCTGATGCCCAAGTATGCCGAGGTGATCTACAACGGTTACTGGTGGAGTCCGGAGCGTCGCATGCTGCAGGCGGCGATCGACGAGACCCAGACGAACGTCTCCGGCGTGGTGCGCATGAAACTCTACAAGGGCAGTGCCACCGTGGCCGGCCGCAAGTCCGACGCCTCGCTCTTCGATGAGTCCATCGCTACCTTCGAGGATGATGCCGGCGCCTACGACCAGAAGGATGCCGAGGGCTTCATCAAGCTCAACGCCCTGCGCCTGCGCATCGCCGCCGGCAAGGGCCGCCGGCAGGACTGAGCCTGGCCGTCATGCCCTGACGCGACGCCGGCACTCTGCCGGCGTCGTCGTGTCGAGGCCCATCACCTGCGAGGAGAGCACCATGTTCAAGAAACTGATATCCGGCCTGTTCGGCGGTGGCGATGCCCAGTCAAAGAGTACCGCGGCTGCCGAGCCGGTGGAGTACAAGGGCTACCTGATCATCTCCGAACCTGCCGACCAGGGCGGCCAGTACCGGGTCAGCGGCTGGATCCGCAAGCCGGTTGTGGCAGCCGACGGTGAGGAGGGCAAGATGCTCGAGCACCGTTTCGAGCGCTCCGACATGCTGCCCGGTCGCGAGGCCTGTGACGCCTTGATGGTCAGCAAGGCGCAGCGCTTCATCGACGAGGTCGGCGACGGGATGTTCTAGCTCGCCGACCGCCATGCTGCCGGCGGGCGCCCCGGCTATACTTCAGGACATGCCGATCCATCCATTGGTCCGGAGTCCTCATGCGCCTGCTTCACCGTCCTTCGCCCTGGCGAGACCTCTTTTCCAGCGATGTGCTCCCCGATCCCGGAAGCTGGCCGCCGTTGCTGGCCCCGCTGAGCCAGGCGCTGGCGAGTCTGGGGGCGGCCCCCGACCTGGCCGAGGCTCACGCCTGGCAGGCTCAGCTGGTCGAGGCGCTTGATCGACTCGACCTGCCGGCCTGGCGCATCAGCCAGCTGATCAGCGACCACAACGACTGGCTCTATCGGCGGGCCATCACCCTCTCCCTGGAAGAAATGCGTGGCCGGGGCTGGGGGGCGCCTCCGGCGGCCTTCTGTGTACTGATCCTCGGCTCGGGGGCGCGCCACGAGAGCCTGCTGGCGCCGGACCAGGACAACGCCATGATCATCGCCGACTACCCCGACGAGCGGCATGCCGAGATCGATGGCTACTTCCAGTCCCTGGGCGAGCGCTTCACCGCGCGCCTCGACGCGGCCGGGATACCGTTCTGCCAGGGCCATGTCATGGCGCGCTGGCCGATGTGGCGCAAGCGACTCTCGGAGTGGCGCGCCCAGCTGGAGATCTGGACCACGGAGCGCCGTGTCAAGCGGGTCCAGCAGGCCAACATCCTGCTCGACTTTCACCCGGTTCATGGCGAGGCCGCGCTGGCCGAGGCGCTGGCCGACCGGGTGGCCCGACGGCTGCCGGGGGCTCACCTCTTCCTCGACGAGATGGCCAGCCTGCTCGATGAGCTGCCGCTGGCCCTGGACCGGCTCGGCCGGCTCGGCGGCGACGGCGAGGGGGCTCCCCACGAGCGGGCCATCAACCTCAAGCGCCAGGGGATGCTGCCGCTGGTGAATGCCGTGCGGCTGCTGGCCGTGCGTCACGGGATTCGACCGCCGGATACCCGCTCGCGTCTCGTGGCGCTGGTGATGCAGGAGGCGCTCGATACCGCGCATGCCCGGGCCCTGACCGCGGCACATGAGCGGCTGCAGGCGCTCATGCTCGACGAGCAGCGCCGGGCCCTCAGCGAGGGGCGCACTCCCGATGGCTGGGTGGATGTCGGCCGGCTGGGCGAGGCGCAGCGCCTGCTGCTGCGTCACGACCTGCTGCAGATCCGGGCGCTTCTGAGAAAGGCGCAGACGCCATGAACGGGCTGCGCCGGGAGCTTCCAGCTTACGGCTCCTGCGTAGCCGGGGGCGCCTCGGGCAGTTCCATCACCAGGCAGGCGCCGCCCAGGTTTGGCGCTTCCTCGACCCACAGCCGTCCGCCCAGGTGGGCGACGATGCCTCGGCTGATGGGTAGCCCCAGCCCGCTCCCGCGCGGACGGCCGCGCGTCTCGCCTCCCTCCTGGCGCTGGATCTGGTGGAATTTCTCGAAGACGCGTTCGCGCTCGTCCTCGGCGATGCCGGGTCCGTTGTCCTCCACGGCGAGACGGTAGTGGTCCTTGTGGCGCTCGAGGCGCAGCAGCACCTTCGGGTCGTGGTCGGCGGCGAACTTGCCGGCGTTGTCGAGCAGGTTAATGATCACCTGTTCGAGACGGTCCGGATCGCCGATGACCGTCGCGGTCTCGGGCGTGATCTCGACCGCGAGGCTCACTCCGCGGTCCTCCTGCAGCCGCTGCACCGCATCCACGCTGTGCCGTGCCAGGGCCACCAGGTCCAGGCGCCGGGGCTCGAGGGTCAGGCGGCCGCTCTCGAGCCGTGCCAGGTCGAGGATCTCCTCGATCAGCCGCGAGAGTCGCTGGCTCTCGCGCACCACCACGTCGAGGAAGTGGCGGCGCTTCTCGTCGGGCAGGTCATGGTTGTCGCGCAGGATCTCGGCAAAGGCGCGGATCGAGGTGAGGGGGGTGCGCAGCTCGTGGCTGACCATGGCGACGAACTCGTCCTTGAGGCGGTCGAGTTCGCGCAGGCGCTCGTTGGCCGCACGCAGCTCCTCGCTGGTGCGCGCCAGCTCCCGGGACTTCTGCTCCAGGCGACGGTTGACCTCCAGGGTCTCGGAGGTGGTGTCGAGGATGCTGAGGATCGATTCGAGGTTCAGGGCCTCGCCGCGCACTACCGAATCGATCAGCACCCGCGCCGAGGCGCTGCCCAGGGAACCGGCCAGGGCCTGTTCGGCGCGGGCGGTCAGCCCCGGCGGCGCAGGCTGGCTGTCGTCGGCGGCCGCGTCGGGGTGGGTCGCGAAGACGCGGGCGGTGGCGGCCCCCCCCAGGTAGCGGTCGAGCAGGGCGCGCAGCTCGCCCCGCGTGGTCTGACCCTGCCATAGCGTGGTCTGCACCAGGCCGGGGTGCATGGCCTCGGTGAACAGCGCCGCCTGGGTCTGCTCCAGCGGCGACTGGCGCGAGAACAGCGAGATCCCCACCAGCAGGCCGAGATTGGCCCCCAGGCTCCACAGCAGCGAGTGGGTATAGATGTCCCACCCCTCGAGCCCGAACAGCGCATAGGGCCTCAGCCAGGCGAGCCCCCAGGGGCCCTGCTCGAGAAAGCCGGCGTCCAGCCAGCCCGACTGGGCAAAGCCCGGGATCAGCAGGGTCCAGGCCCAGATCAGGACGCCCGCGCTCATGCCCACCCCGGCCCCCAGGCGATTGGCGCCTCGCCAGTACATGCCGACCAGCAGCGCCGGGGCGAACTGGCAGGCGGCGGCGAAGGAGACCAGGCCGATGGTGACCAGGCTGTAGGCGTCGCCGATCAGCGCATGGTAGAGGTAGCCGAGCAGCAGGATCAGCAGGATGGCCACGCGGCGGATACGCAGCAGCCAGCCGGCGAGCTCGCCCCGGGTGCTCAGGTGGAGGTGGCGCGAGCGCAGCAGCAACGGCATCACCAGCTGGTTGCTGACCATGGTCGACAGGGCGATGGTCTCGACGATCATCATGCCGGTGGCGGCCGAGAGCCCGCCGATGAAGACCAGCAGCGGCAGCCCCTCCAGCCCAGCCGAGAGAGGCAGGGTGAGGACGAAGCTGTCCGGGTCGCCGCTGACATCGCCCAGCAGCAGCCCGGCGAGGGCGATGGGGATCACGAAGAGGTTGATCACCAGCAGGTAGAGGGGGAAGAGCCAGCTGGCGCGCTTGAGGTGTCGCTCGTCGACGTTCTCGACCACCAGCACCTGGAACTGCCGCGGCAGGGTGAGAAAGGCCAGGAAGGCCAGCACCAGCATGCCCACCCAGCCCAGGGCTCCGCCGGGCACCGCTTCCAGGCTCATCAGTCGGGTCAGCTCGGGCATCGCGCCGACCCGAGCGAAGAGCTCCGCCGGTCCGTTGAAGAGCACGAAGACGGTGAAGACCCCGACCGACAGGAAGGCCACCAGCTTGACCAGCGACTCGAAGGCGATGGCCGCCACCATGCCCTCGTGGCGCTCGCTGGCATCCAGGTGCCGGGTGCCGAAGAGGATGATGAACACCGCCAGGACCAGCGCCACCCAGAAGGACTTGTCGGCCCAGAAGCTCTCGTCGGCCAGGCGCAGCTCGGCGGCCTGGGGGTAGTTGACCAGCACCGCGTGACTGACGGTGATGGCCTTCAGCTGCAGGGCGATGTAGGGGGTGATGCCGATCAGGGCGATCAGCGCCACCAGGGCCCCCAGGCTGGAACTCTTGCCGTAGCGGGCGCTGATGAAGTCGGCAATGGAGGTGATGCGCTGGGCACTGGCGATGCGCACCATCTTGCGGATCACGAAGGGGGCCAGCAGCATCGCCAGGGTCGGTCCCAGGTAGATCAGCAGGAAGCTCGGGCCGTACTGGGCCGCACGGCCGACGCTGCCGTAGAAGGTCCAGGCGGTGCAGTAGACGGCAATGGAGAGCGCATAGACGGTGGGCGAGCCGATCAGCGAGCGCCCCTGTTCGGCGCGGCGGTCCCCCCAGGCGGCGATGACGAAGAGCAGCGCCAGGTAGCCGAAGGCCACCGTCAGGACCACGACACTGCTTCTCATGGCGTGTCAGCCTGCATCCGTGATCACTCCTCGTGACGGCGTTCCATCAGCCAGGCCATCAGCGCGATCACCGCGCCCCAGGCCAGGAACAGGTAGGCCACCAGCCAGCCCGGGGCCGTCGGACCACGGTCGGCGATGAGCAGCAGGGGCGGGCAGAACAGCAGGGTCGCCAGCACGATCAGCGCGACCAGGCGCTCCTTGAGGCGCGGGGTGTTCACGAGGCGAAGGCGTCCTCCTTGTCGAAGGCACTGGCCTGCAGGGCCAGCGCCTGCTCCAGCGTCTCGATGCCACGCGCTTCCAGCCGGGGCAGCAGCGAGAGCCACAGCTCCGCGGTGACCCGGGCGTCGCCCAGGGCGGTGTGACGGGTGCCGGGCGGAAAGCTCAGGTCATAGCGGTCGGCCAGGCTGTCCAGGTCGTGGCCGTCGAGGCTGTCGTCGAGTGCCCGCGAGAGCAGCAGGGTGTCGAGCACCGGCATGTCGAAGGTGATGCCGCCACCGGGGGGCTGGATGGCCAGCAGGTCGAAGGCGGCGTTGTGGGCGAGGATCACCGCTTCGCCGATGTAGTCGCGAAAGCGCGGCAGGGCCACGTTGAGGGGCGGTGCCCCGGCCACGTCGTCGTCGGTGATGCCATGGATGGCGGTGCTGGCCGGCGGGATGGGCCGTTCCGGGTCGACCCTCAGGTCGAAGATGTCGCTGGCCAGCAGCCGCGCATTGACGATGCGGCAGGCGCCGATGCTGACCACGGTGTCGCCGCGGCGCAGCTCCAGCCCGGTGGTCTCGGTGTCGAAGGCCACGACTTCCAGGGTCCTCAGCGGCCGGGCCGCCAGTTCACTGTCCGGCGGGGGCATGTCGGCGATGCCGAAGTCGTGGAACTCCGGGCGCGGCGCGGTGCGCGGGCGCGGCGCGCCGACCCGCTCGGTAGCGGGCAGCGGCAGACGCAGGCGGGCATGTGCGCCGTCCGCGTCGGCGATGCTCCAGGCATCGCTGGTGTGCTGGCGCAGGACATCGCCGACCCGCGGGGCCAGGGGCAGGGCCTCCAATCGTTCGGCGCGCCACGCGTCCAGCCCCCTCTCGCCCAGCGGGCGCCCGCGCCAGATCAGGTCCAGGTAGACCCGGCGGTTGCCCAGACAGACCTCGCCCTCCAGCTCGGTCTTGCCGGCGTGTGCCGCCAGGTGCGGCAGCAGCGAGTCGAGCAGCGCCAGCAGGGCCGGGGCGTCGCCCTTCAGCCAGGCGGGCATGCCGATGGGGGTGATGCGCAGGGAGGCGCTGTCCTGGCGCTCGTCGAGGGCCGCCCAGAGGTCATTGGACCACAGCGGGACCAGGCGCTCGCCCTCGCGATGCATGTCCTCCATCAGCCGGCCCATGCGCTCGAGCTGGGCGGCCAGCGCTCGGCTCTCCTCGTCGATCACCGCCTCCAGGCGCTGGCCGAGTTCGCTGGCCACGCTGTCATCGCGCACGCCGACCAGGGCGTCGGCGGCACTGGTCAGGCTGGCGCTGTGGCGGCGCAGTACCGGCAGCATCTCGGCGATGTCGGCGCGGGCCCCCATCTCGCTGGTCCAGGCCGCCGTGGTATCGGTCAGGGTCAGCAGTGTCTCGTGATTGCTGTCGGGAACGCGGCGCAGCACCACGTGCAGCCAGCGCTCGTCGCAGGGCACGAGGATCTCCCGTGGCGCCCCGTCGTCGGGCAGCTGGCCCAGGGCATCCGCCAGGCTCGCGATGGGGAGCAGGGCGTCGAGACGCTTGCCGAGCCCCAGGCCGGGATGCCCCTCGAACAGCGTCTCGGCGGCCTGGTTGAAGAGCAGTACCCGGCGGTGGTGGTCGCAGAGCAGCAGCGGCGTGTCGAGCACCTGGAGCAGGGTCTCGAGTTCCTGGCGGATGCGGGCGGCGCTGCGTGCGCCCTCGGCATGGGCGGTGGCCAGCCGCTCGCGGTCGGCCCGCCAGGCCTCGCGAACCCGCATGAGGTCGGGACCGAGCCCTCGCAGCCAGCCCTCGGGCGGATAGTCCTGGCGGGCATCGGGGTTGGCCACCAGGCGAGCCAGCTGCACCTGCAGGTGACGCAGGGGCGTGAACAGCTGGCGCTCCAGCAACAGGCCGACCAGGAAGATGGTGCCGCCTCCGGAGAAGCAGCCCAGCCACAGCAGCAGCCGCGCCGTGCCCTCGAGACCGGCGAGGCTGTCCAGCCACAGCGCGAATACGGCGCCGCCGAAGAGACTGATACCGCTGAGCAGCAGCCACAGGCCGATCAGCCGCTGGCGGCGAGGCAGTCGGGAGCCACGCTTGGCCATCAGGATACCTCGGCGAGCAGTGTCTTGACCTTCTCGACCAGTGCCTGGGTCGAGAAGGGCTTGGTGATGTAGTCGTCGGCGCCCAGGGCCAGGCCCTTCTCGCGCTCCACTTCCCGCCCGTGGGCCGTGAGCATGATGATCGGCAGCCGGGCATGGTCGGGATCGCCGCGCAGCTGCTCGAGGACATCGAAGCCACTGATGCCGGGCAGGCTGATATCCAGCAGGACCAGGTCGGGGGGCGACGCGGCGATGCGTGACAGGGCACTCTCGCCATCCTCGGCGGTGTCGACATCGAAGCCGGCCTGCTGCATCAGGAATTCCAGGGACAGGACAATATTGGCTTCGTCATCTACCACCAGCACCTTGGCCATGGTGCGCTCCTATGATCGTGTTGTCGTTTTATGCACGGTTACCGAGCAGTCTAGTGGCCGGTCGAACGGTGGCAAAGACGACCTTGGCAGGAGGCGAGGACAATGGCGTGCTAGGGTGCCGGAGCTGCCTCCGAGCCCGGGGGCCCAACGAGGAGGATGGCATGATCAAGGTTCATCATCTGGAGAACTCCCGCTCCCAGCGGGTCCTGTGGTTGCTGGAGGAGCTCGAGGTCGATCACGAGGTCATCACCTATCGGCGCGATTCCCGCACCTTGCTGGCGCCCGCCTCGCTGCGCGAGATTCATCCGCTGGGCAAGTCGCCGGTGATCAGCGACGAGGCCCGGGACGGTCGGGTGGTGGCGGAATCGGGGGCGATCCTCGAGTATCTGGTCGAGCGCTTCGATGCGGCGGGGCGCCTGGTGCCGCCCGCGGGTAGTGACGCGCACGAGCGCTACCGCTTCTGGCTCCACCATGCCGAGGGCTCTGCCATGCCGCCGCTGGTGATGCGCCTGGTGTTCAGCGCGCTGGGCAAGCCCCCGGTACCGGCGCTGGCCCGCCCCCTGGGCAAGCTGTTTGCCCGCGGGGTCGAGCAGCAGTTTCTGGGGCCGCAGATCCGCCAGCTGAGCGACTACTGGGAAGCCGAACTCGGCCGCGCGGCCTGGTTTGCCGGGGAGGCCTTCAGTGCCGCCGATATCCAGATGAGCTTTCCGCTGCTTGCCCTGGAAGGTGGGGGCGGTCTGGCCGGTTATCCCAGGCTGCAGGCCTTCCTGGCCGCTTGCCGCGAGCGTCCGGCCTATCGCCGCGCGGTGGAGAGGGGAGGCGAGTTTGCCCTGTCGTGACGCCAGCAGGCCTACTTGCGGGAGCGATCGAGCCCGCGCCTGGGGCCAAGGGGCCCCAGCCATAGCCAGAGCTGCACGATGACCAGTACCGGCAACCACCAGGCCGGTGCACCGGTCACCCGGTTGAGCAGCAGGTGGATGAAGAAGGCCGTGATACCCGCGACCAGACCCACCAGCGGAAACAGCAGGGGACGCTCACGGCCGGGCCAGGATGTCAGTCGGCATAGCGTGCCGACAAGGGCGCCGAAGGCGGTGGTCATCACCAGGGGGAGAAGTAGCGCTTGCATGGTGTTGGCTTGCTCTGGCTCACGAAAGGCCAGTCTGGCGCCTGTCGCATGGCGCTGGCTCTACCACTTTTGTGGCAGAGGGGGTCTGCCGGATAGAATTTCCCGCCCGGCGATGATCCATGCTAGCCATTACGGGCGTGCCTCAACGGTTTCAAGGATTCCTGATGCGAGTATTGTTGTTGTCGGCCTACACGGCGGTGAGCCATCGGCATTGGGCGCAGGGCCTGATGGAGCGGATCCGCGATGTCGAATGGACGCTGCTCGAACTCCCGCCGCGCCACTTTCGCTGGCGGATTCGCGGCAATCCCCTGACCTGGTGTCTCAAGGAGCATGAAACGCTGTCCAGCCGCTATGACGTGGTGCTCGCCACCTCGACGGTGGACCTGGCAACACTGGTTGGTCTGTATCCTCAGCTGGGGGCCGCGCGGCGCATCGTGTATTTCCACGAGAATCAGTTCGCCTATCCCGAGTCCGAGGATCAGCACCCCCAGGGTGAAGCGCGCATGGTCAATCTCTACAGTGCGCTGGCGGCGGATTGCGTGGTCTTCAACAGCGCCTTCAACCGCGACAGCTTCATCGACGGTGCGCGTGACTTCCTCAAGCGCATGCCCGAGAACCTGCCGGCGGCGGCACCGCTGGAGCGCCTGCGCGAACGCGCCCAGGTCCTGCCGGTGCCGATCGACCCCCTGGCGGAGCCCGGAAGCACGGCATCCCGGGGGCAGCTTGTCGTCTGGAACCATCGCTGGGAGTATGACAAGAACCCGGATGACTTCTTCTCCGTGCTCTTTGCCCTGGCCGAGCGGGGTGTGGCGTTCGAACTTGCCGTGATGGGGCAGCGATTTCGTCGCTATCCGGCGATCTTCGATACGGCTCGGCAGCGACTGGCCGACCGGCTGGTTGCCTGGGGACCGCAATCTCGTGATGCGTATCGGGCACTGTTGGAGCGGGCGGCGATCGTCGTTTCCACCACCTGGCACGAATTCCAGGGGGTGGCGCTGATGGAGGCAGCCCAGCGCGGGGCACTGCCGCTGGTGCCGGACCGGCTCTGCTTCCCCGAGCTCTATCCCGAGGCGTGCCGGTACGACGGAACGCGAGAAGGGCTGGCGCGACGCCTCGAAGGGTGGCTGCTCGATCCCTCGACCCGACCACCAGTGCCTGCCACCCGGGGCTGGGAGTGGGGGTACCTGGAGGCGGCCTATCGGCAGATGCTGGGCCTCCAGGGGCAGTCGCTATAGCTCGGTCTTCTCCGGGAACTCGCAGAGGTCCTCGATGACGCAGCTGCCGCAGCGGGGCCGGCGGGCCAGGCAGGTATAGCGTCCGTGCAGGATCAGCCAGTGGTGGGCATCCTGGCGGAACTCCTTCGGCACATGGCGCAGCAGCTTTCTCTCGACCTCGGCCACGTTCTTGCCCTTGGCGATCCCGGTACGGTTGGCCACCCGGAAGATATGGGTATCAACGGCGATGGTGGGCTCACCGAAGGCGGTATTGAGAATGACGTTGGCGGTCTTGCGGCCGACGCCGGGCAGCGACTCCAGTGCCTTGCGGGTGCGTGGCACCTCGCCACCGTACTGCTCGACCAGGATCCGGCAGGTCTTCATCAGGTTCTCGGCCTTGGTGTTGTAGAGGCCGATGGTGCGGATGTGCGCCTTGAGGCCGTCGAGGCCCAGCTCGAGGATCGCCTGGGGCGTGTTGGCCACCGGGAAGAGCCGGGCGGTGGCCTTGTTGACCCCCACGTCGGTGGCCTGGGCCGAGAGCAGCACGGCGGCGAGCAGCTCGAAGGGGGTGGTCCAGTGCAGCTCGGTGGTCGGTTCGGGGTTGTGGTCGCGCAGCCGCGCGAAGATATCAAAGCGTTTCTGAGCGTTCATGATGTTCCGGGTCAGTGGCAATGCCCAGGGCTTTTCCGGAGACAGGTCGCGACGTGTCGGACCACCGAGGAGGCGCTGTGACCCCCTCCTTGGGCGCTACCGGCGTCATCCCTGAGGACCTCCTCTCCGACCTGTCTCCGGCGCCCCTCTCAGTCGGGTGCTGGCTGATTCGCCATCGTTGTTTTGCATCATTCGCCTGCGGTTGCCTGCTCCAGCGCCTTTCGCGCTTCAGCAAGAAGTCGACTGGCGCTGTCGACCTGCCCCCGGGCCGCCTCGATCGCGCTGGTCTCGCCCTGGCGCTCGGTGTGGGCCAGCTGCTGCCTGGCCCGGCGCAGGGCCTGTTCGGCGGCGTTGACCGCCATCTGCCGCTGGCGCTGCGGCCCCGGGCCGGCAGCGCTGCCCGGCCCCGACCGCTGGCGCTGCCGAATCAGCCGCTTCTGGCGCTCCATGCGCTTCTCCCGGGCCTCCCGGGCCAGTCGCAGCTGGCGGGCCTCGTGACGGCGACGACCCAGCTCGGCGCGCCGTGACAGGTAGGCGTCGCGCGCCTCATCGGTCTCGGCGGCCTCCCAGGCCGGATGAGGCAGCAGGTCGATGCAGTCGACCGGGCAGGGTGCCACGCACAGCTCGCAGCCGGTGCACTCGTCGGCGATCACCGTATGCATGCGCTTGGATGCCCCCAGGATGGCGTCCACCGGGCAGGCCTGGAGGCACTTGGTGCAGCCGATGCATTCGGCCTCGCGAATCCAGGCCACCAGCGGCGACTGGGCGGGTTCGGCCAGCGGCAGCGGCGCACGACCGGTCAGCGTCGCCAGCCGGGCCACGGTAGCCTCGCCGCCGGGCGGACAGCGATTGATGGCTTCGCCGTCGACGATGGCCTCGGCATAGGGGCGACAGCCGGGCTGGCCGCACTTGCCACACTGGGTCTGGGGCAGCTCGGCATCGATGGCGTCGATCAGCATGGTCCGCGGGGTGGTTTTCGAGTCCGTCACGGCCGCCTCAGCGCACCCTCTGACCCGGCTCGGCGCCGGCGTCGGGTCCGAGCAGATAGATGCCGTCGTCGTTGCCGGCGGCGAGCACCATGCCCTCGGACACGCCGAAGCGCATCTTGCGCGGTGCCAGGTTGGCGACCATGACCGTCAGCCGCCCCTCCAGAGCCTCCGGGGCATAGGCGGCACGGATGCCGGCGAACACGGTGCGGGTCTCGCCGCCCAGGTCGAGGGTCAGCTTGAGCAGCTTGTCGGCCTTCTCGACATACTCCGCCCGGGCGATGCGGGCGATGCGCAGGTCGACCCTGGCGAAGTCGTCGAAGCTGATCTCCTCACCGATGGGCTCCTCGGCCAGGGGGCCCGTCGTGGTCTCCTTGAGCTTCTGTTCCTCCACCAGATCCTCCTTCGATGCTTCCATCATGGCGTCGATTTTGTCGCGTTCCACGCGGGTCATCAACGGCTTGAACCTGGCGATCTCGTGATCCACCAGCAGGGTGTGGCGGCTGTGCCAGTCGAGAGTCTCGAGCTGGAGAAACGCGCGGGCCTGCTCCGCCATGGCCGGCACCACCGGGGCCAGGTAGACCATCAGCTGGCGGAACAGGTTGATGCCCACCGAGCAGATCTCCAGGACCTCCTGCTCGCGGCCGGATTGCTTGGCCAGGACCCAGGGCTCGGCCTCGGCGATGTAGGTGTTGGCTTCGTCGGCGAGCTCCATGACGCGACGCATGGCACGGCCGAACTCGCGCACCTCGAACTCCTCGGCGATCTCGTCGCCGGCGGCGATGAAGCGTGCCACCATCTCGGGCTGACTGCAGTGGCCGGCAAGTCGGCCGCCGCCGAGTTTCCTGACGAAGCCGGCACAGCGGCTGGCGATATTGACCACCTTGCCCACCAGGTCGCTGTTCACCCGCGCCGCGAAGTCCTCCAGGTTGAGGTCCAGGTCATCGACCCCCGAGGTCAGCTTGGCAGCGAAGTAGTAGCGCAGGTATTCCGGGTTGAGGTGGTCGGCATAGGTCGCCGCCTTGATGAAGGTGCCACGCGACTTCGACATCTTGGCGCCGTTCACGGTGACGAAACCGTGGCAGTTGACCGCGGTGGGCGTACGGAAGTCGGCGCCGTGCAGCATGGCCGGCCAGAACAGGGCATGGAAGTAGACGATGTCCTTGCCGATGAAGTGATAGACCTCGGCGTCGGCGTCGGCGTCGGGGGCCCAGTAGGTGTCGAAGTCCAGCCCCTGGCGGTCGCAGAGATTCTGGAAGCTGGCCAGGTAGCCGATCGGGGCATCCAGCCAGACATAGAAGTACTTGCCCGGCGCATCGGGAATCTCGAAGCCGAAGTAGGGGGCGTCGCGGGAGATGTCCCACTCGTTGAACCCCGACTCGAACCACTCCATCAGCTTATTGCGGATCTGCGGCTGGACATGATCATCGTCGATCCAGGCCTTCAGGAAATCGGCGAAGTCCGGCAGCTTGAAGAAGTAGTGGGTGGAGCTTCGCACCTCGGGGGCGGCGCCGGAGATCGCCGAGACCGGGTCGATCAGCTCTGCCGGCGTGTAGGTGGCCCCGCAAGCCTCGCAGTTGTCGCCGTACTGATCCTCCGCCTTGCACTTCGGGCAGGTCCCCTTGATGAAGCGGTCGGCGAGGAACAGCCCCTTGACAGGGTCGAACATCTGTTCGATGTCGCGGGTGGCGATATGCCCCTTGTCGCGAAGCCGGGTGTAGATCAGCTCGCTGAAGTGGCGGTTCTCCGGGGAGTGGGTGGAGTGGTAGTTGTCGAAGGCGACCCCGAAACGGGAGAAGTCGGTCTGGTGATCGCGGGAGACGCGTTCGATCAGCGCCTCGGGCGTAATGCCTTCCTGCTCCGCGCGCAGCATGATGGCCGTGCCGTGGGCGTCATCGGCACAGACGTAGTGGCACTCATGCCCGCGGCTCTTCTGGAAGCGCACCCAGATGTCGGTCTGGATGTACTCCAGCAGGTGGCCCAGGTGAATGGCACCGTTGGCGTAGGGCAGGGCGCTGGTGACCAGGATCTTGCGCGAGGCGCGGGCGGTGTTCGACATGGCGTCACTGGGTATCCCGTTGAAAATCAGGCCACGATTGTAGCCATCTTCGCGCATGGCTGCATCCGCGTCATCGGCCCGATTGGCAGCATGATCACCGCGCGGCCATCACGCTGCCCTTCGGCAGTGCGTCAAACGAGTGGCCCCCTGCCGAAGGCGTTGCCATTGGCGTCACGCTGGTGAGTCCTGCTCTCCCTCGAGTGAGCGTTCTCCGGTCCGGGTGTGACAGGAGCCGTGACCTCGTGGCACCCCTGTCGACAACGCCAGAGGTTTCTCGGCAACAAGGCGTCTTGCCGATGCCTTGTCATGCATGGTGTCGCCGTGCACAGGCAAGACGGGATAATGGCCTGCCAAAACGGTCTGACCAAGCAGTGAAATGGTCTGATTGAGGCGAGGATTGGCGCTACAATTGAGAGTGGATCGACCCCTTCGTTCCTGGGAGCGTTGAAGATGTCAACCGATAACCGAGTGTCCCTCGGCCGCTCGCCGTCCGACGTCGCGTCGCTGGCAGCTCGCGAGATGACGCCTGCTTCATCCAGCTCTGGCGTCGATGTCATGTCCCCGAGTGGCGTCCTGGGCTCGCAGCCGCTATTCGACTGGTGGCTCCATCACTGGATGGATGTCTCGCACCCGATGGTCAGGTGGCATTCCGCCTGGGTGGAAGCCGTCTTCGAGGCCATGGCGGTCGAAGTCGATTTCCTGCATGCCTGCACGACCTCGAATGCAAGGGCATGGCGCTGTCTCGCCGCGACCCGACACCAGCCGGCTTTCCCTGGCGTGCCCGGCTGTATCCACGAAGCGGCCAGGGAGGTGGCTGATGCTCATCTGATGCGGCTCGGCCGGGTGGCCGAACTACCCGACGAGTTCCAGCAGCGGCTGTGGGAAGAGATCTGCTAGAGGCCGGGCGCTCCGGGCCGTCGTTCAGCGATGGGTGGGGAGAGACGGCTTCCCCGCCCGTCGTTCCGAGTGCCCGATGCAGGTTGCGGCTGGTGTGGCTCAGGAGGCATGGCGCAGGACGCCAAAGTGGCGCATGCCGCGATCCCTGAGGTGCAGTGCCTGCATGCGGCTCATCACCCCCTGGGCACAGTAGAGCAGGTAGTCACGGTCCCGGGGCAGGGTCGCCGCCTGGTCCTGCAGGTCGTAGAAGGGAATCGCCAGGCAGGGGGTCTCGTCAAGTTCGAGCGGCGCCGACTCGCGCTCTGCCGGAGGGCGGATATCGATCACGCTGACCGCCGGCATCTTGGCCAGGGTGGCAAGCGAGTCGACCACGGCCACGTCGCTGGGCGGCTGCTGGCCTTCCAGAAGGCGGCTGGCGCGGGTCACGGTAGCGGCGTCGACGGCGGCGTCGAGGACCGTGAAGTCGAAGCTGGCCTCGGCGTCGAGGATCTTGTCGGTGGGGGCACGGGTGTGAGGGCGTCGCGAGATGACGCCGCAGTATTCGGGCATCTGTTCGGCGAAACGCGCCGTATCGATACGGCGGGCCGTGTCGATGATCTCCTGCTTGTCCTCGGTGACCAGCGGGCGGAGGATCGGCAGGTCGCTGGCCGCATCGATCAGCGCCAGGTTGTCGAGGGTCTGGCTGGAGACCTGGGCGATGGCGTCGCCGGTGACCAGCACCGGGATACCCCGGCGGGCGGCGACCCGGCTGGCGGCTCGTACCATCATGCGCTTGAGGACAACCCCCATCAGGCCATCGGGAATGCTGCGCAGGATCTCTGCCACCACGTCCTCGAAAGGCACCGAGGTAAAGTCGACGTTATGGGAGGCGCTATAGTGTTGCCAGAGGTGGTGAGTGACCTCCCGCACGCCGGTTTCGTGCGCCGGGCCACCGAGGTTGAAGAACAGATAGTGCGTCTTGACACCGCGACGCAACATTCGCCAGGCCGCAACCGGCGAGTCGAACCCTCCTGACATCAGCGCCAGGGCTTGACCCTGGACACCTAAAGGGTATCCCCCCAGGCCGGGGCGGCGAGAGTGGATCAACTGCAGCCGCTGATGGGTCAGCTCCACTGCCACCACGACGTCGGGGGACGTCAGGTCGACCCGTGCCGAAGGCTCGGCGGCAAGCAGGGCGCTGCCGAGTTGACGCTCGAGGTCCATGGAGGAGAAGTCGTGATTGCCGCGTCGCTTGGCTCGGACCCGGAAGCGACGCCCTGCGATGGCCGACTTCCAGTGTGGCACGAGCCGGGCGACAGCCTCGTCGAGCGAGCGGCAGGGGACTTCCCTGGTGGACAGCACCTCGTGGATACCGGGGGTCCGTGTCAGGCTCGCTTCCATCGCTTCTACCTGGTTGGCAGTCAGGCGGTCGGGCAGATCCACGAGCAGCGCATCCCAGCCGCCCTTGACGCGCGCCCCACAATCCAGTTGGCGCAGGGTATTACGCACATTGCTTGCCAGGCAGCGGGTCATGTGCTGGCGAACGGAGCGGGACTTGATGGTGATTTCGGGGTGCAGCTTGAGCAGATAGGACATTCGACAGGAAAGGCAGCAACAATGTGCGCCCATTCTAGCAGGAGCGGGCAATCAAGCGCAGGTCTGACCCGCCCGGCCGTGGCCATGGCACAGGCGTGTCTCTAACGCCTCCCCGCACGGGCCGGGAGGCGGGCCGTCAGCGCAGGAGGGTAGTTGTTCAGTAGAGCGCCTGCTCCTCCTTGACCACTTCCCTGAGCAGTTCGAGGAAGAGGCGATCTGCCTCGGAGTGCTCCTGCGGGTCCTCGGGGATATGCACGCTGGTGGTGTCGGAGATCTCGTTGGCGATTCGCGCCATGATGTCACTCTCCGCCGGCTCGCCAAGCTGGCGGCGGGTGATCTCCAGCGACTGCTCGAGAATCTTCGGGTCCTGCAGAAGTTTCTTGATGAAGCTGCGCAGTTCATTGATCACACGGGTCTTCTGAATTTCCGATGAGGCCATGAAGGTTCTCCTGGGCTGATCGTGCCGTTTCGAGGTTCCGGGCAAAAGATAACACGGTTTGGTGATGAAGCGGCGAGACGGGATGGCGGGACGAGTCTGGGCTGTTACGTTGTCATCGCGGCAGCATCCTGCGGTAAACAGGCAGTGACAGGGGGCTGGTCAGCCAGACCTTGCGTCGATGGTCGGCGAGGCCTGGCATGCATGCCGGCTTTCGCTGCATCGGCCGTTTTCATGGTCGAGGCACCTTTCCTGCCATGTACTGTCTCGGATGAGAAGATTTCCCGGTCCCTGGCGGATCGAGGGATGCCCAGGTAGCGAGCGGAGGACTGGATGATCGACTCGATACAGCGTTTCTTCAACGATCTCTTGGGGGCCGATGGTGGCACGGAAGTGCCGGCCCCCTCCCTGGAACTGGCCACGGCGGCACTGCTGTTCGAGGTGGCGCGTGCCGACTACCACCTGGATGACAGTGAGGTGGCACTGCTGCGCGAGTTGCTAGGACGGCGCTTTGACCTGGCGGAGGCGGACCTCGACGCGCTGATGCGCCTGGCGCGGGAGGAGGCCGAGTCAGCGGTGGACCACTATCAGTTTGTCAGCCTGGTCAAGGAGCACTTCGACTATGCTCAGCGTTGCGAGCTGGTGCGCATGATGTGGTCGCTGTCGCTGGCTGACGGGGAGCAGCATCACCTCGAGGAGCACCGCATCCGGCGTCTGGCCGAACTGCTGCATGTCAGCCACTCCGACTTCATCCGGGAGAAGCTGAAGGTGAAGGAGGATAATTCTGCTGATTGAGCCTTGTTACAGGCTTTTCCTTTGTAAAAAGAAGGTGCATGCTCATGATCTTGAGCCCAGATAGCAGATAAGGAGTCATGAATGGCGCGTGAGGTCGTGGTGATGGGGGCGGGCATTGTCGGCGTTTCGGTGGCCTGGCACCTGGCCAGGCGTGGACACTCGGTGACCCTGGTCGACCGTCGTGAGCCGGGGCGCGAGACCTCCTTCGGCAACGCCGGCATCATCCAGCGCGAGTCCGTGCAGCCCTATGCCTTCCCGCGGGACCTGGCGACCATGCTGAGGGTGCTGCCCAACCGCCAGGTGGATATCCGCTATCGCCCAGCGGGCATGGTCGGCGCGGCAAGCCCGCTGCTTCAGTACTGGATCAATTCAGGCGGATCCCGCTACGCGAAGATCGTGCCGGAGTACGCGTCGCTGATCATGCGCTGCCTGGACACCCATGGACCGATGGTCGAGGCGGCGGGGGCCGACCATCTCGTGCAGCGCGAGGGGTGGCTGGAGCTTTATCACACCCGGAAGGCCCTGGATGAGCGCATCGCGACAGCACGCGACAACCGTGAGCGCTTCGGCGTCGAGTTCGAGGTGCTGGACCCTGACGCGCTGTATGCTAGGGAGTCATACCTGAAGAAAGGGCTGGTGGGGGCCATCCATTGGACGCAGCCCTGGACGGTAACGGATCCCGGGGCGCTGGTGCAGGCCTATGCCGAGCACTTTCAGCAGCTGGGTGGCCGTTTCGTGCAGGCCGAGGTCCGGGGGGTCGAGAAGCGTGGCAAGGCCTGGAGCGTGACCACCGATGAGGCGGTTCTGGAGGCCGAGCAGCTCGTGGTCGCCATGGGCCCCTGGAGCAGCAAGTTGCTGTCGAGCCTGGGCATTTCGGTTCCGCTATTCGTCAAGCGTGGTTACCATATGCACTACGCCAGTGCCGATGAGAGTGCTCGGCTCAATCACTGGGTCATGGATGCCGAGACGGGCTTCCTGCTCGAGCCGATGCGCGCCGGCATCCGCCTGACCACCGGGGCGGAGCTGGCCGACCTCGATGCGCCGCCGAGGTTCAATCAGCTCAAGGCGGCGGAGAAGGCAGCAAGAAAGATCTATCCGCTGGGCGAGCGCTGCGATGCCGAGCCCTGGAAAGGGGCGCGCCCCTGCCTGCCGGACATGAAGCCGATCATCGGAGCGGCGCCGGGGCAGGACGGGCTCTGGTTGGCGCTTGGCCATGGTCACCAGGGGTTCACCCTGGGGCCGGTCACCGGGTTGCTGCTGAGCCAGATGATGGAAGGGGAGACCCCAGAGGTCGACATGGCACCGTTCCGGGCCGACCGGTTCTGACGGGCCAGGTGTTCCCGCCCGCGGCGTCGGGCGCAGGTCTTCACCAGGGGTCAGCTGTCGGGATCTGCTGCGAGGCGAGGTGTCGAGACGAGTACGCCCGCCGCATCGCGCCACGGAGTGGCTTATCGCTTGGCCTTGCGCTTCTGCTGGATCAGGTGGATCAGTAGCTTGATCACCAGGGTGAAGACGAACACCAGCCAGCCGGCAGTGGCCAGCACGTTGAACAGCAGCATCTTCTGCTCGCCGTTCATCGGCGAGATGAGATGGTCGATGACGATGGCCAGCAGGAAGGCCATGACCAGCGGCAAGGCGAGGATGTGCATCCACATCTCGGTGCGACGCTTGCGGACGTGATAGCGGCCGAGCAGGACACGGATGGGGCGGTGGACGAAGCTGATCAGGATCAGGCTGCCCACCATCAGCAGGGCGGCCAGGCTGGGCTCGATGCTGCCGAGGTGGGCGGAGATGCTCACCGACCAGTAGAGCACCAGCCACATCAGGCCGGCCAGGATGGCAACGGTGTCGGCGTAGTGTCTGACCTTGGGCATCGTGTCCTCGTGGATGGCCGGGCGCCGCTAGCGTGGCGAGTGCGTCCCCATGATACGGCATTCGGTGCCACTTGAAGAGTCGCCGCCGCCGATATCCGCGGGCTGCGCATCTCAGGATGGCAGCGGCCGGCCGGTCTTCTGGCGTGGCCTCGGGTAGCCGACCAGGTTGCGTTATACTGGCGTCCAGCTTGCTCAAGACGACACCCACGCTCTCGACACAGGACCTGCCGTGAACGCGATCACCCTGACCCGCCCTGACGACTGGCACCTTCATCTGCGTGACGGCGAGGCGATGGCCGCCGTGGTGGCTGCCAGTGCCCGCCAGATGGGCCGCGCCATCATCATGCCCAACCTCAAGCCGCCGGTGACCACCACCGAACAGGCGCTGGCCTATCGCGAGCGGATCCTGGCAGCACTTCCCGCCGGTGTCCCGTTCGAGCCCTTGATGACCCTCTACCTAACCGACAACACGCCGGCCGAGGAGATCGAGCGGGCTCACGCCAGCGGCCTGGTGCAGGCGGTGAAGCTCTATCCCGCCGGGGCGACCACCAACTCGGCCTCCGGCGTGACTGACCTGGTGCACTGCGACGCGGCCGTTGCCGCCATGGCGCGGCTGGGCATCCCGCTCCTGGTGCATGGTGAGGTCACCGACACCGATATCGATATCTTCGACCGCGAGGCGGTGTTCATCGAGCGTGTCATGAAGCCCCTTCTCGAACGCCATCCGGACCTGAAGGTGGTCTTCGAGCACATCACTACCGCCGATGCCGCCGACTTCGTGGCCGCCGCGCCGGCCAATATCGCGGCGACCATCACCGTCCACCACCTGCTGTTCAACCGCAACCACATGCTGGTGGGCGGTATCCGGCCCCACTACTACTGCCTGCCGATTCTCAAGCGCGAGCGCCACCGCCAGGCCCTGCTGGCCGCCGCCACCTCGGGGAGTGGCAAGTTCTTCCTGGGGACCGACAGCGCGCCCCATGCGCGTGGTGACAAGGAGAGCGACTGTGGATGTGCGGGAGCCTATACGGCACCCGCGGCGCTCGAGCTCTATGCCAGCGCCTTCGAACAGGCCGGGGCCCTGGAGCGCCTCGAGGGCTTCGCCAGCCATTTCGGTGCCGACTTCTACGGTCTGCCGCGTAATACCGACACCGTGACCCTGGTGCGAGAGCCCTGGCGGCTTCCTGCGGCGCTGCCCTATGCCGAAGGCCAGACCATCGTGCCGCTGGCCGCCGGCGAAATGCTTGAGTGGAAGTTCGTCGACTCGCCTGCCGAGCGCTAGCCCCGGGGCATCACGGTTTTCCTAGCTGCTTGTCGAGGAAGGCAATGCCGGCTTCGATGGCGCTGCCGCGGGTCAGGAAGCTGGTAAAGTGCCCGCGGTAATGCTGCAGGTAGAGTTCGCTCTCCACCCCCTGGGCGAGCAGCCGGGCATGGAAGTCGACGGCGTGGTCCACCGGCACCAGGCCATCCCAGCGGCCGTGGAAGAGGAAGTGGGGCGGGGTGTCGTCGTCGACGTGGTAGATCGGCGAAGCCAGCCGATAGGCGCCGGGCTTCTCGGCCCGGGTGCCGCCGATGAACTCCACGACCAGGCGTCCGTCATCGAACTTGAAGAGGTCGCTCGGCAGGCCGCCACCCAGCACCGCGGCCAGCCGGGTGTGATCGCCGCCATGAGGTTCGGCCAGGGCCTCGACGCCGCTCGAGACGCCGAGCAGGCTGACCAGGTGGGCACCACTGGAGTAGCCGACCCCGACGATGCGGTCGGTGTCGATGCGCCAGTCATCGGCGTGTTCGTGAATCCAGGCCATGGCCTGCTGCAGGTCGTGGAGCTGGGCTGGGAAGCGGTGTTCCGGGGCGAAGCGGTAGGCGATATTGACCGTCACGTAGCCGCGCTCGGCAAGCCGCTCGGCGATCGCGTCCATGTCGTCGGGGCTGCGCCGTTGCCAGCCGCCGCCATGTACCAGCAGGGCGGCCGGACGACGCTGGTCCGTCGATGTGTCGGGCAGCAGGATACGGGCCTGGAGGGCCTGTGGCCAGTCGGGCGGGGTATAGGTGCGCGGTGCCAGGCGCTGGACGCTGAAGTCGGCCGGTGTCGGCTGCTGTGCTGAAACCGGCCCGTTGCGGTCAAGATGCGTTGAACAGCCTGCCAGCAGCAGCGGCAGGCCAAGCACCAGGCCTCGCCAGCCCCGTGTGGCGCGCGCCATGTATCAGCCCTCGACGATGTCGGCCCGCCGGCTGTGGTGACCGAGGCGGTCGACCATGGCCGTGACCATGCGTGTGGAGTGATCGGCGGCCTTCTCCAGGAATTCCGAGAAGGAGAGGTGGTTGTCACCACCCCCGGCGATGTCGGAAAGTGCGCGGATGACCACGAAGGGGCAGCCGTAGTGGTGGCAGGTCTGGGCGATCGCCGCCGCTTCCATCTCCGCCGCCAGCATGGTGGGGAAGCGCGAGCGCGTCGTCGCGACCAGTTCGGGGCAGGCCATGAAGACGTCGCCGGTGGCAACCAGGCCCTCCACGACATTGACCTCGCCCAGCTGCTCGATGCACTCCCGTGCCATGGCGACCAGTCTCGGGTCGGGCATGTAGGCGGCAGGCATGTTGGGCACCTGGCCATGTTCGTAGCCGAAGACCACGGCGTCCACGTCATGGTGGCGCACTTCGCTGGAGACGACGATGTCACCGATCTCGAGTCCCTCGCCGAAGCCACCGGCGGAGCCGGTGTTGATGATCGCCTCGGGATGGTAGACGTCCAGCAGCAGGGTGGTGCCGATGGCGGCGTTCACCTTGCCGATGCCGGACTGCAGGATCACCACCTCGACGCCGTGCAGCCTGCCGAGGTGGAAGGTGCAGCCCACGTGCTCACGGGTGCGGCGGCCTTCCAGCTGGGCGGCAAGCGCGGCAACCTCCTGGGGCATGGCACCGATGATGCCGATGCGCTTCATGCAAACACCCGGGTCCATTCGTCGCGCTTGGCGAGGAAACCACGCGCGATCTCCTTGGCGCCTTCGAGGCTGTGGCTTGCCGCCCAGCCACACTGCATCTCGTTGCAGGCGGGCACTTCGTCGGCGACCAGCACGTCCTTGAGGGTGCCTTCGAGCAGGTCCAGCACGCCGTCGTAGTCGTCATGGTTGATCATCGCCACATAGAAGCCGGTCTGGCAGCCCATGGGACTGATGTCGACGACCTTGTCGGAGTGGTTGCGTGACAGCTCGGCCATCAGATGTTCCAGGGAGTGCAGGCCGGGCATCTCCATGTGCTCCTGATTGGGCTGGCAGATACGCATGTCGTACTTGTGGATGGTGTCGCCGTGCTCGCCGGTCTTGATGTCGGCCAGGCGAACATAGGGGGCCTTTACCTTGGTGTGGTCGAGGTTGAAGCTTTCGACGTTCATCTTCTGGTCGGTCATCGGGAGGCCTTGCGAATCGGAAAAAATGAGCACTCGATTCTAGCCGAGTTCGACGAAAGGTGCACGAGGCACCTGGAGGGAGCCGATTGTCGCGGTGCACGTCGAGGGGGCGAACCGACCGCTCCCACCCGCCATGGTGGGTGGCTGGGGGGCTCCTACGGTAACCCTCTTGCTCCTCGTTACGTCTCCTCGGCGTCATGCATCTCGGCGGCCTGCAGGGTGTTCTCGAGCAGGGTGGCCACGGTCATGGGGCCGACGCCGCCGGGGACCGGGGTGATCCAGCCGGCACGCTCGGCGGCCGCGGCGAAGTCGATGTCGCCGATCAGTCGGCCGTCTTCCTCGCGATTGATGCCCACGTCGATGACGATAGCTCCGGGCTTGATCCACGCCCCGTCGACGATGCCCGGTTTGCCGACGGCGACCACCAGCAGGTCGGCGCGGCGCACGTGTGCTTCGAGGTTGCGGGTGAAACGATGGCAGACGGTGGTGGTGCAACCGGCGAGCATCAGTTCGAGCGACATCGGACGGCCGACGATGTTGGAGGCGCCGACCACGGTGGCATCCAGGCCGCGGACCTCGAGGCCGCTGGCCTCCAGCAGCGTCATCACCCCCTTGGGTGTGCAGGGGCGCAGCAGCGGCATGCGCTGGGCAAGGCGGCCGAGGTTGTAGGGGTGGAAGCCGTCGACGTCCTTTTGGGGCCGGATACGCTCGAGAATCGGACGCGCATCGAGATGGTCGGGAAGCGGCAGCTGAACGAGGATGCCGTCGATGCGTGGGTCGTCGTTGAGCTGGTCGACCAGGGCCTCGAGCTCGCCCTGGGTCGTCGATGCCGGTAGCGAGTGCTTGCAGGAGAGGATGCCGGCCTCCTCGCAGGCGCGATGCTTGTTGCGGACATAGACGGCAGAGGCAGCGTCTTCACCCACCAGAACCACGGCCAGCCCGGGAGTGCGCCCGCCGGCCTCGCGGCGTGCCTGCACCCGGCGAGCAACCTGCTGGCGGACGTGGGCGGCAATGGACTTGCCATCGATCAGTTGGGCGGTCATCGAGCGTTCCTCTGGTTCTGACGGTGGATGGGCAGTGGGCAGGGGAGTTTCGCATGCCCGGGCCTGCAGGCAAAGCGGCTGGGTGGCAGGGGCGCGCTTCCTGCTTGACCTGCGGGAAAAGATCCGTAGAATACGCAGCGCTTGACGAGGCCCCTGCGGCGGCGTCAGGGCCGTGCAAGAGCCGGCGGGGTGTAGCGCAGTCTGGTAGCGCGCCTGCTTTGGGAGCAGGATGTCGGGGGTTCGAATCCCTCCACCCCGACCACAACCTGTTGATTGAGAAAGTTTTATTGCTCAATTCGGGTTGCGGTCAGGCGCTCCGAGACGTAGAATGCGCTCATAGCTCAACCGGATAGAGCAACGGCCTTCTAAGCCGTAGGTTGCAGGTTCGAGTCCTGCTGGGCGCGCCATGGCCCTATGGAGTGACCGGTAGCGGTTCAGTCGCCCTGTTCGAGCTTCTAGCAGCACCTGTATCGTCGTGGTGGATGTAGCTCAGTGGTAGAGCCCCGGATTGTGGCTCCGGTGGTCGTGGGTTCGATCCCCATCATCCACCCCATCGCGATACGGCTTCCAGGCAATGGTGGATGTAGCTCAGTGGTAGAGCCCCGGATTGTGGCTCCGGTGGTCGTGGGTTCGATCCCCATCATCCACCCCATTGCTTCCCTCGGCAGTTTCCGTTCCCACCCGTTTCACGCCCTGTCATGCGCTCCGTGTGCCTGCTGGCTTGCCGTTCCGGCACTCTTGTCCAGTACATCGATGACGCTCGTGGCGATCTCATGGCGCCTCGGCCGAGACGGAAAAACGCCGCTGCGCCCCCCTTGTAATGCGTCGCCAGTCCCCCCACCTCCCGGGTAGGCGCTTGCCAGTGTCGGGCGGGATTCTTAGAATCAGCCCTTTGAACCCTTCACGCTTTCACAGAACGCCCCAGTCGGTAGAGGACATTTCATGCAAGTTTCCGTCGATACGACCTCCCAGATTGAACGCCGCATCAAGGTCCAGGTGCCGGCTGCCGAGATCGACGAGGCCGTTGACGCCCGTCTCAAGGATGCCGCCAAGACCGTGCGTATGGACGGTTTCCGCAAGGGCAAGGTCCCGATGTCGGTGATTCGCCAGCGGTATGGTGCCGGCGTGCGCGACGAAGTGGTGGGCGAAGTGATGCGCGAGCGCTATGTGCGCGCCATCTCAGAGAATGAGCTCAACCCGGCCGGGTATCCGCAGATCGAGGCCAGCATCAACGAGGCGGGCAAGGATCTGGAGTTCACCGCGACCCTCGAGATCTACCCCGAGATCGAACTGGCCTCCATCGAGGGGACAGAGGTCGAGCGCCCGGTGGTCGAGGTGACCGAGGGCGACGTCGACGAGATGATCGACACCCTGCGCAAGCAGAATGCCGGCTGGGAAGCGGTTGACCGGGCCGCCGAAGAGGGCGATCAGGTCACGATCGACTTCCAGGGCTTCCTGGGGGATGAGCCCTTCGAGGGTGGCAGCGCCGAGGGTCACGAGCTGGTGATCGGTTCCGGCAGCTTCATCCCGGGCTTCGAGGAGCAACTGGTGGGTGCCCGGGCGGGCGAGGAGAAGGAGATCAAGGTCACCTTCCCCGAGGACTATCAGGCCGAGCAGCTGGCCGGTCAGGACGCGACCTTCAAGGTCAAGGTTCACGAGGTGAAGGGGCAGTCCCTGCCCGACGTGGATGCCGAGTTTGTCGAGAAGTTCGGCGTCGAGGATGGTGACCTGGACAGGTTCCGCGACGAGGTCAAGAAGAACATGACCCGCGAGGCGGGCCAGGCCGTCGACAACCGCGTCAAGCAGCAGGTGCTCGAAGCACTCAAGAAGGCCAATGATATCCCGGTGCCCCAGGCACTGATTCAGCAGGAGACCGAAGGCCTCAAGCGCCAGGCGGCCCAGCAGTTCGGCCTCGGCGAGGACTTCGATGTCAGCCAGCTGCCCGATGAGCTGTTTGCCGAGCAGGCCAAGAGCCGCGTGCAGGTTGGCCTGCTGCTGGCCGAAGTGATCAAGAGCAACGAGCTCGAGGCCACCGATGACGAGATCCGCGCCAAGGTCGAGGAGCTCGCAGAGCAGTATCAGGAGCCCGAACAGGTGGTCGAGCACTACATGGGCAACGATCAGCTCAAGACCCAGGTCCAGTCGGCTATCCTCGAGGAGAAGGCCGTTGATGTCCTGCTCGAGCAGGCCAGTGTCAAGGACGTGGAAATGAGCTATCAGGAAGCCCTCGCGGCGGCCCAGCAACAGGGTGAGGTCGCCGAGGACGACCCGGAGGCCGAGGCCGAAGAGCAGGACGAAGAGAAGCAGGCCTGAGCATGCCCCGGCCTCACTTGCCTGGCACGGGGGCCGGGCAAGGTCTCAATCGACGCTTCCATTCATCGTATCCAAGGACATCACTCCGATGAGCAACCCGTTCGATATTCAATCCGCCGGTGGCCTGGTGCCCATGGTGGTCGAGCAGAGCGCGCGTGGCGAGCGGGCTTACGACATCTATTCGCGCCTGCTCAAGGAGCGCGTGATCTTCCTGGTGGGGCCGGTGGAAGACTACATGTCCAACCTGCTGGTGGCACAGCTGCTGTTTCTGGAGTCCGAGAACCCGGACAAGGACATCCACCTGTACATCAACTCGCCGGGCGGCGGTGTGACGGCCGGGATGTCGATCTACGATACCATGCAGTTCATCAAGCCTGACGTCTCCACCGTGTGCATCGGCCAGGCGGCGAGCATGGGGGCGTTGCTGCTGGCTGGCGGAGCGGCGGGCAAGCGCTACTGCCTGCCCAACTCGCGCATGATGATTCACCAGCCGCTGGGCGGCTACCAGGGTCAGGCCTCGGACATCGAGATCCACACCCGCGAGATCCTCGGTATCCGTGACAGGCTCAACCAGATCCTGGCCCATCATACCGGGCAGGACGTGGAAACGGTCGCACGGGATACCGATCGCGACAACTTCATGAACGGCCCACAGGCCGCCGAATATGGTCTGATCGACGCCGTGCTGGAACAGCGCCCGACATCCTGATAGCGTGATTCTCATCCGCTTGAGCTTCATGCGCTGAGACGTTTCCCGGCGGCCTGCACCGCCGTGGCGAACCCGACGCTCCCCGCGTCATTTGGCAGGGGCGTCACTATGAAAGAGGTACACGAATGGCCGACGGCAAAGGCAAGGACGAAGACGGCAAGCTGCTCTACTGCTCGTTCTGCGGCAAGAACCAGAACGAAGTACGCAAGCTGATTGCTGGCCCGTCCGTCTATATCTGCGATGAGTGTGTCGACCTGTGCAACGACATCATTCGCGAGGAGGTGCTCGATGCCGATGCCGAGACCGACGAGGAACGGCTTCCCGCTCCTCGCGAGATTCGTCACACTCTCGATGACTACGTGATCGGTCAGGACCGTGCCAAGATGGTGCTGTCGGTGGCGGTCTACAACCACTACAAGCGTCTGCGCTATGGTGGCAAGGAAGAGGTGGAGCTCGGCAAGTCGAACATCCTGTTGATCGGGCCCACCGGTAGCGGCAAGACCCTGCTGGCCGAGACCCTGGCGCGGCTGCTCAACGTGCCCTTCACCATCGCCGATGCCACCACGCTTACCGAAGCGGGCTATGTCGGCGAGGACGTCGAGAACATCATCCAGAAGCTGTTGCAGAAGTGCGACTACGACGTTGACAAGGCCCAGCGCGGCATTGTCTACATCGACGAGATCGACAAGATCTCGCGCAAGTCTGACAACCCCTCGATTACCCGGGACGTGTCCGGTGAGGGCGTGCAGCAGGCGCTGCTCAAGCTGATCGAGGGCACCACCGCCTCGGTGCCGCCCCAGGGCGGACGCAAGCATCCGCAGCAGGAGTTCGTGCAGGTTGACACCACCAACATGCTGTTCATCGTGGGTGGTGCCTTCGCCGGTCTCGAGAAGGTCATCCGTGATCGTGCCGAGAAGGGTGGCATCGGTTTCAACGCCGAAGTGAAGAGCAAGGACGAGACCAAGGGCGTCGGCGACCTGCTGCTCGACGTTGAACCCGAGGATCTGGTCAAGTTCGGCCTGATCCCCGAGTTCGTCGGCCGCCTGCCGGTGATCGCGACGCTGACTGAACTCACCGAGGATGCCCTGATCCAGATCCTGACCGAGCCGAAGAACTCGTTGATCAAGCAGTACGCGCGCCTGTTCGACATGGAGGGCGTCGAACTGGATTTCCGCGAGGATGCGCTCAGGGCCGTGGCCGGCAAGGCCATGGCACGCAAGACAGGTGCTCGTGGCCTGCGCTCGATCCTCGAGTCGGTCCTGCTCGATACCATGTACGAGATCCCCTCTCTGGAAGGGGTGTCCAAGGTGGTGATCGATGCCTCGGTCATCAGCGGCGAGAGCGAACCGCTGCTGATCTACTCTCAGCAGGAGGCGCAGCGAGTCGACGGCACTGACGGCTGACTCGCCGGGCGCAAGGCGCCCTGATGAGGGAGCGGCTTCATCCACGAGGTGCCCTGGCGGCATCTCGGGCGATGGAGTCGCTCCCCTTCATTTGTGCGTCGGCGCGCATTGCCTTGCAATGCCGCCGTATCGCCCCCACTCCAAGGGTATCCATCCGATTGTGTGAGGAACGTCTGCGATGCAGCAGAACGCCGAACAGACACTGAGTCTGCCCCTTTTGCCGCTGCGGGATGTGGTCGTCTACCCGCAGATGGTCATTCCCCTCTTTGTTGGCCGCGAGAAATCGATCCAGGCGCTCGAAGCCGCGATGGCAGCCGACAAGCGCGTCCTGCTGGTGGCCCAGCGAGAGGCCAGCAAGGACGACCCCGATAATGAGGACCTGTTCGCCATCGGCACCGTCGCCGAGATCATGCAGCTGCTCAAGCTGCCCGACGGCACCGTCAAGGTGCTGATCGAGGGTGAGTCCCGCGCTGACGTTCGCGAGATCGTCGCCGTCGACGGTGGCTACAGCCGCGCCGAGCTGCGCCTGCGGGAAAGCGAGCCGTTGAGCGAGCGCGAGCAGGAGGCCCTGGTGAGGGTGCTGCTCAACCAGTTCGAGCAGTACGTGAAGATGTCGAAGAAGGTACCCAATGAGGTGCTCAATTCGCTCTCCGGCATCGAGGATCCCAGCCGGCTGGTGGATACCATCTGTGCGCATCTTTCACTCAAGATCGATGACAAGCAGGAGCTGTTGGAGATGGACCGGGTGCGCGATCGCATCGAGCACCTGATGGCGCTGATCGAGTCCGAGATCGACCTGCTGCAGGTGGAGAAGCGCATCCGCTCGCGGGTCAAGGATCAGATGGAGAAGTCCCAGCGCGAGTACTACCTCAACGAGCAGATGAAGGCCATCCAGAAGGAGATGGGCGAGCTCGAGAACGTGCCCAATGAGGCCGAGAAGTACGAGCAGGCCATCGAGGACGCCGGCATGCCCAAGGAGGCTCGCGAAAAGGCGCTCCAGGAGCTGGGCAAGCTGAAGATGATGTCGCCGAACTCTGCCGAGGCCACGGTGGTTCGCTCCTATCTGGACTGGCTGGTGGCGGTGCCGTGGAAGAAGCGTACCCGCATCAAGCACGATCTGGTGCACGCCCAGAAGGTGCTCGACGAGGACCACTATGGCCTCGAGGAGGTCAAGGCACGCATTCTCGAATATCTTGCCGTGCACAAGCGTGTCAAGAAACTCAAGGGGCCCGTTCTCTGCCTGGTGGGGCCCCCGGGGGTGGGCAAGACGTCCCTGGGGCAGTCGATCGCCCGGGCGACCAACCGCAAGTATGTGCGCCTGGCGCTCGGCGGGGTGCGCGACGAGTCAGAGATTCGCGGTCATCGGCGCACCTATATCGGCTCGCTGCCGGGCAAGATGGTCCAGCGCATGGCCAAGGCCGGGGTCAAGAATCCGCTGTTCCTGCTCGACGAGGTCGACAAGGTCGGCATGGATCATCGCGGCGACCCCTCCTCGGCGCTGCTCGAGGTGCTGGATCCGGAGCAGAACAACACCTTCAGTGACCACTACCTGGAACTGGACTACGACCTCTCCGAGACGCTGTTCATCTGCACGGCGAATTCGATGAACATCCCCGGTCCGCTGCTTGACCGGATGGAAGTGATTCGCCTGCCGGGCTATACCGAGGATGAAAAGCTGGCGATCGCCCGTCGCTACCTGGTGCCCAAGCAGCTCAAGGCCAATGGCTTCAAGGCGGAGGAGCTCGAGTTCTCTGACGAGGCGCTGCTGGAGCTGATTCGCTACTACAGCCGTGAGGCCGGTGTGCGCGAACTCGAGCGCCAGATCGCCAAGGTGTGCCGCAAGGTGCTGCGCGAGCGCATCGAGAAGGAGAGCCAGGAAGGCGCCCAGGCGCCCAGACTGCTGGCCGCCGCCGATATCGAGCCCTACGCTGGTGTGCGCCGTTACAGCTACGGGCTGGCCGACCAGGAGGATCAGGTCGGCCGGGTGACCGGCCTGGCCTGGACGTCGGTGGGCGGTGAGCTGCTCAGCATCGAGTCGGTGATCACCCCCGGCAAGGGTCGCCTTGACAAGACCGGTTCCCTGGGTGATGTGATGAAGGAGTCGGTGAGCGCGGCCCAGACGGTGGTACGCGCCCGCGCCCTGGCGCTCGGCATCGATCCCGAGCGCTTCGAGAAGGAAGATCTGCACATCCACGTGCCAGAGGGTGCCACGCCCAAGGACGGTCCCAGCGCGGGCATCGCCATGGTCACGGCGATGGTGTCGGCCTATACGGGGAGGCCGGTACGTTGTGACGTGGCCATGACCGGCGAGGTCAACCTGCGGGGCGAGGTGCTGCCGATCGGCGGGCTGAAGGAGAAATTGCTGGCCGCCAGGCGCGGTGGTATAAAGACCGTCATCATACCCGAGGAGAACCGTCGCGACCTCAAGGAGGTCCCGGACAACATCAAGGAAGCCCTCGATATTCGGCCTGTGCGCTGGATCGATGATGTTCTGGATGTGGCGTTGACCGATAAACCGGTAGCCAATAATGATGATACCCGGTCGGAAGATTCCACCTCCTCATCGTCGATGATCAGTACACACTAGTAATAATTTTCCCGTCATGCTGGAGCTAGAACCCCGGTATGGCGGGGTTTGGCCGGGAAGTTTGCTTGACAGGTCTTTCACCGCATTGCTATAAACTATCGCCATGCTGTGATCGTGTCGGTCAATCAAGTGTCTCGGCGATTAGAGCCAATTCTCGAAAACGTCAAGGGGTGAAGTGTGAACAAATCCGAGCTGATCGAAGCCATTGCCGCGTCTGCCGATATTCCGAAGGCAGCGGCTTCTCGTGCACTGGATGCCATGGTCGACACCGTGACCGACAGCCTCAAGAAGGGGGACAGTGTTTCCCTGGTTGGCTTTGGCACCTTCCAGGTGAAGGAGCGTGCCGCCCGTACCGGCCGCAATCCACAGACCGGTCAGCCGATCGAGATCAGCGCTGCCAAGGTCCCCAGCTTCAAGGCCGGCAAGGCGCTCAAGGACTCCGTCAACTGAGTCGATGGCGTCTGCCGCACCATTGACGGTTGGTTGCCCAACAGGCGCATCGCCATGGCGATGCGCCTGTTCTTGTTTTCGGTTTTCCCCTTTCGGCCACCTTCACCGTTGCTGACGTCGCGAGATGCCTGGTGATGCGTATAATGTGGCGCGAGCTGATTCACTTGATCCGAGGCCTGCATGCTGCAAAGTATCCGTGACCGCTCCAGGAGCTGGGGCGCGAAGATCATCATCGGTGCCGTGGTCGTGACCATGGCGCTCTTCGGCGTGGAGTCGCTGGTCGGCCTGCTTGGCAACAGTGCCGACGAGGTTGCCGAAGTCAACGGCGAGCCGATCACACGCGAGCAGCTGGAAATGGAAGTCCAGCGAGCGATCCGTAGCGGTCAGGTACCGCCGGAGCAGGAGCGCGCCCTGCGGGGCGAGATGCTCGACTCGCTGATCACCGACCGCCTGCTGGCCCAGTACGCCGAGGAGGGAGGCTTGCATGTCTCCGACGCGCAGCTGGATCAGTTGATCATCAATCTGCCGGAATTCCAGGATGCCAACGGGCAGTTCGATCAAGAGCTGTTCCGCAACCGACTTTCCAGCGCCGGCTTCACGCCGCTGTCGTTCCGCCAACAGCTCAGCGTCGACGTGAAGCGTCGGCAGCTGGAACAGGGCCTGGCGGTGAGCGACTTCACCCTGGAGGAGGAGCGAGAGCGACTCGCTGCATTGCAGCGTCAGAGCCGCAGCTTCCGCTATCATGCCCTGGAGCCCGCGGACTTGGAGGCACCACCCGAGGTTGATGCGTCGGCGCTGCAGGCCTACTACGATGCCCATGAGGCGGATTACCGGCGCCCGGAGCAGGTCAGGCTCAACTATGTGGTCCTCGACCGACAGCAGATGGCCGAGGAAGCCGAGGTCAGCGAGGAGGCGCTGCGCGAGGCCTGGGAGGAGGGTGCCGCCGAGGCGGACCGGCGGGTCTCGCACATCATGGTGACGTTCGGCGACGCGCGCAGCCGCGAAGAGGCCGAGGGCATGCTCGAGGAGGCGCAGGAGCGCCTTGCCGAGGGCGAGGCATTCGCCGATCTGGCCGCCGAGCTTTCCGAGGACACCGCTACCAGCGACGACGGTGGCGATCTGGGCGTCATCTCCCGTGGCTTCTTCGGCGAAGCGTTCGAGGAAGCGGCCTTCTCCCTGGACGAGGGCGAGGTCTCCGCTGTCACCGAGACCGACAATGGCCTGCACCTGATCAAGGTCACCGAACTGGACCGGCCCGCCTTCGAGGAGAGCCGTGACCAGCTGCGGCGTGAGCTGGCCGGTGAGCAGGTCAGCGACGCCTTCAACGAGAAGGCCCAGCGCCTGATCGATGACAGCTTCGCCGCCGACGACCTGGAAAGCGTGGCCGATGACCTGGGGCTGGAGCTGCAGCAGAGCGACTGGGTCGGGCGCGACACGGCCGATGGCGTGCTCTCCGAGCCGGGTGTGATGGAGCAGGCCTTCAGCGGCGATGTGCTGGAAGAGGGCTACAACAGCGAAGTGATCGATCTCGACGAGGAGCGGCGTCTGGTGCTGCGGGTGGCCGAGCATCGTGAGGCGACCACCCTGCCGTTGGACGAAGTGCGCGACCAGGTCGAGGCGGCGGTGCGCCGCGAGAAGACTCGCGAGGCGCTCGTCGAACTGGCCGCCGAACGCGCCGAGCAGCTGCGTGCCGGCGAATCTCCGGAGATCGACTGGAAACAGGCCGAGGCGGTGAGTCGCCAGAGCGACAGCAACCTCTCCGATGCGCTGATTCAGGCCGCCTTCCGTCTGCCGCATCCGGAGGGCAATACGCCGGTCTATGGCCATGCGGTGGACGGTGAGCAGGTGGTGCTGATCGCCCTGGATGAGGTGCAGCCCGGCGAGCCCAACGAGGAGGTCGAGTCCTTCGTGGCCCGCATGGCCGAGCGCCTGAGGGCCCAGGCGGCCATCCAGGGGCTGCTCGACGACCTGCGCGAGGACGCCGAGATTCGTCGGTAGCACCGAGCGACAAGCGCCGAGCTACAAGCAACCCCCGAGGTCTTGACCTCGGGGGGTGTTTTTGCCCGGGAGCAATACACACTGATGCCGCTTGGCCGCTTGTCATGTAATGTTACTCTATAACACTTGTTTCGCGTCGACTTATCCCGCTTCGGAGATTATCCATGCCCGCCCCCCTGGCTGATGTGCCTGTCCACCTGATCACCGGTTTTCTGGGCAGTGGCAAGAGCACCCTGATTCGACGGTTGATCGAGCAGAAGCCCGAGGGGGAGCGCTGGGCGGTGGTGATCAACGAGTTCGGCCGGGTCGGGATTGACCAGGCGATGTTCGCCGAGCGCGACGACCTCGTTGTCAAGGGATTGCCGGGCGGCTGCCTCTGTTGCCAACTGGCCTTCGTCCTGCAGGCTTCCCTGGTCAACCTGCTGCATCGCCACCGGCCGGATCGCTTGATCATCGAGCCGTCGGGGCTCGGGCATCCGGCGGGGCTGCTGGACGTGCTGCGCGGGGAGAGTCTCGCCGGGGTGCTGGAGGTGCGAGGCATCATCGCGCTGTTTGATCCGCGCCGCCTGGACGACCCCCGCGCTCGCGGGCACGAGACCTTCCGCGACCAGCTGGCCATGGCCGAGGGGGTGGCCCTGACCATGACGGATCTCGCCACGCCCGACCAGAACGCGGCGGCCCGCGACTGGCTGGGCGAGCTCTGGCCGGCCAAGCGCTGGATCGCCGAGGCGCCTCATGGGGCGTTACCGCTCTCCCTGCTGGTAGATAGCTGCCGGCATGCGAATTCGACCGAGGCCGCCTCGCCATCTCACCAGGCGGCCCGTCCGGCGGCACCCTCCCTAGTCCTCGATGACGTCGAGCGTCGCGAGCTGGCACCCGGTAGACCGCTGCGAGAGCAGGGCGCCTCCCTGGGGCATGCCACCCTTGGATGGCGCTGGCATGCTGTCGAGGCCTTCGACCTGGATCGGGTCACGACGCTGCTGGGCGAGCTGCCCGTCGGCCTGCGGGTGAAGGGCGTGCTGCATACCACTGAGGGCTGGAAGCTCTACAACCGCGCCGATGGCACGGTCAGCCTGAGCGACACGGCCTGGCGCCGGGATTCGCGGCTGGAGCTGATCGGTGCGGCGGGCAGCCTGCCGGCGGCCGAAGCGCTTGAAGCGAAGCTGGTAGGCTGTCTGGTCAATCGATAACCACTCGGTTCCTGTAGGAGCGATCTTGGGATCGCGAAGGCTTTGGTCACCGACGCCTTGGCAGCCCCGACCTTGCAGGCAAGGCACCCACGACTCAGGAGAGCGAGAACGCCTCCAGACGCGGCTCGCCACCGTCCTCGATGACAAGCTCCCACCCCTTTTCGGGCTGCCAGTCGCCCAGTACATAGCGCCTGGCCGGCCGGCCGTCGACTTCCAGGTCATGCACCGCGGGGCGATGGGTGTGGCCATGGATCAAGGTCGTGACGCCGTGCTCGGCCATCGCCTTGGCCACCTCGGCCGGGGTCACGTCCATGATGTCCTCGGCCTTATTGGAGCTGGCCTCTCCGGACTGGTCGCGCAACTGCCTGGCCAGGGCGATGCGCTCCTGGATCGGCATCGAGAGCACCTGCGCCTGCCAGCGCGGGTGGCGTGCCTGGGCGCGAAAGGCCTGGTAGGCCTCGTCGCGGGTGCAGAGGCTGTCGCCATGCATCAGCAGGATGCGCTGATCGGCGAGCGTGACCAGACTGGGGTCGGGAAGCAGAGTGGCCCCTGCCTCGCTGGCGAAACGCTCCCCCAGCAGGAAGTCGCGATTGCCGTGCATCAGGTAGATGGTCGTGCCGTCATCGGCCAGGCGCTTCAGGGCGGCGGCGACGCGGGCCGCCAGGGCGGCGTTGCCGGTGGGATCCTGCGCGCCCAGGTCGAGCAGGTCGTCGCCGATCCATGCCTCGAAGAAGTCGCCGAGGATAAAGAGGGCATCACAACCCCGTGCGCGCTCGTCCAGCCACTTCAGGAACCCCTCGGTGATCTCGGGGGCGCCGGGGTGCAGGTGCAGGTCGGAAATCAGCAGGGTGGTCATGAGTGGCCCTGTTCAGACGGTGAAACGAAGTACGCCCGCCTCGGTCGGGAATATCGGGCGGGCGTGGTGGCAAGGCGGGGGAGGATCAGGCCTCCGGCACGTCCTTCACGTAGGCCTTCTGGATGACCACGTCCTCGGCGGGTACGTCGGCGTGCATGCCGCGACGCGTGGTGGGCACGGCCTTGATCTTCTCCACCACGTCCATGCCCTCGACTACCTCGCCGAACACGCAGTAGCCCCAGCCCTGAACATTCTTGCCGGTGTGGTTGAGGAAGTCGTTGTCGGCGACGTTGATGAAGAACTGGGCGGTGGCGGAGTGCGGGTCCTGGGTGCGGGCCATGGCCAGGGTGCCGGTGGTGTTCTTGAGACCGTTGTCCGCCTCGTTCTCGACCGGGTCCCGCGTCGGCTTCTGGTTGAAGTCGGTGTCGAAGCCGCCGCCCTGGACCATGAAACCCGGGATCACGCGGTGAAAGAGGGTGCCGTCGTAGAAGCCGTCGCGGACGTACTGCTCGAAGTTGGCGGCGGTCTTGGGTGCCTTCTCGGGGTCGAGCGCGACGGTGATGTCGCCGAAATTGGTCTGCAGTACGATCATCGATAAGTTCCTGTGCGGTAAAGGGGAGTTGGCTTGGCGTTGCCCATGGCTGTGGCGCTATAATAACGGTTTTGCTTCCATGCGCGAAGCAAGCGAGGGGCCTGGCTCCGCGAGTGCAGATGGCGGCATCGCTCGGGGCTGATCCGGCGGCAGGCTGCGGAGTACCGCACCATCGAGGAGGCGCTGTGAACCCCTCCCTGGGCGCTACCGACGCCATCTCTGGCGTAGGACCTCGTCTACGGCCTGCCCCCGGCGCCCCTCGCTGAGGCACTGCCACCCAATCGCCCTAGGCTCGCCATGCTCGCGCCGCCAGGCCCTCACCTTCAATCAGAGGTTGTTTCTCTCACCATGTCCACCGACACCACCAGCGCGCCGAATTTCATCCGCAACCAGATCCGCGAGGAGATCGAGGCCGGCCGTAGCGGGAAGGTCGTGACCCGCTTCCCCCCGGAGCCCAACGGCTTTCTGCATATCGGCCACGCCAAGTCGATCTGCCTGAATTTCGGGCTTGCCGAGCACTTCGGTGGCGACTGTCATCTGCGCTTCGACGACACCAACCCGGCCAAGGAGGAGCAGGCCTACATCGACGCCATCAAGGCGGATGTTCACTGGCTGGGCTTCGAGTGGGCGGGGCCGGTGCGCTTCGCCTCGGACTACTTTGATCAGCTCTATGCCTGGGCGCAGTACCTGGTGCGCGAGGGCAAGGCCTATGTCGACGATCTCTCGCCGGACGAGATCCGCGACTACCGCGGCACCCTGACCGAGGCGGGCAAGCCGAGCCCCTATCGCGAGCGCAGCGCGGCCGAGAACCTCGACCTGCTCGAGCGCATGCGCAACGGCGAGTTCGCCGAGGGCGAGAAGGTGCTGCGGGCGAAGATCGACATGGCCGCGCCGAACATCAACCTGCGCGACCCGATCCTCTACCGCATCCGCCACGCCAGCCACCACCAGACCGGCGACAAGTGGAAGATCTATCCCTCCTACGACTTCACCCATGGCCAGTCGGATGCCATCGAGGGCGTGACCCACTCGATCTGTACCCTGGAGTTCGAGGATCACCGCCCGCTCTACGAGTGGTTCCTGGATAACCTGCCGGTGCCGGCGAAGCCCCGCCAGATCGAGTTCGCGCGGCTCAACCTCAATTACACCCTGACCTCCAAGCGCAAGCTCAAGCTGCTGGTGGACGAGGGCATCGTCGACGGCTGGGACGACCCGCGCCTGCCCACCATCTCCGGCATGCGGCGTCGCGGCTACACCCCGGCCTCGATCCGCAAGTTCTGCGAGATGATCGGCGTTACCCGCGCCGACGGCGGCCTGGTGGATATCGCCATGCTCTATCATGCCATCCGCTCGGATCTCGAGGACAACGCGCCGCGCGCGATGGCGGTGCTGCGGCCGCTGAAGGTCGTGCTGACCAACGTGCCCGAGGGCCATGAGGAGACCTATGAGGTGCCCGGCCACCCGGCGCGGGATGACATGCCCGTGCGCCAGGTGCCGTTCACCCGGGAAATCTTCATCGATCAGGATGACTTCATGGAGGAGCCGCCCAAGAAGTTCTTCCGCCTGGCGCCGGGCAAGGAGGTGCGCCTGCGCAACAGCTACGTGGTTCGCTGCGACGAAGTGATCAAGGACGCGGCCGGCGAGATCAGCGAACTGCGCTGCTCCGTTGACTTCGACACCCTGGGCAGGAATCCCGAGGGGCGCAAGGTCAAGGGCGTGATCCACTGGGTCAGTGCCGAGCATGGCGTGCCCATGGAAGTGCGGCTCTATGATAACCTCTTCCTCGAGGAGCAGCCGGACAAGGACAGGGACGCGGACTTCCTCGAGCATCTCAATCCCGAGTCGCTGGTGGTGTGCCAGGCGATTGGCGAGCCTAGCCTGGCGGGGAGCGAGCCGGAGAGCCGCTTCCAGTTCGAGCGGGTGGGCTACTTCTGCGCCGACCGCCACGCCTCTCGCGACGGCAGGCTTGTGTTCAACCGCACTGTGGGGCTCAAGGATGGCTGGGCCAAGGTCCAGAAGAAAGAAGCGCAGAAGAAGGGGTGACCGTGAGCGCCAACCTGCAGATCTACAACACGCTGACCCGCCGCAAGGAAGTCTTCACGCCCATCGAGCCGGGCAAGGTGCGCATGTACGTGTGCGGCATGACCGTCTACGACTACTGCCATCTGGGCCATGCCCGGGTGATGGTGGCCTTCGACGTCATCACCCGCTACCTGCGCTACCGGGGCTATGACGTCACCTATGTGCGCAACGTCACCGACATCGACGACAAGATTCTGCGCCGCGCCGACGAGAACGGCGAGCCGATCACCTCGCTGACCGAGCGCATGATCGCGGCGATGCATGAGGACGAGGCGCACCTGGGCGTGCTCCCCCCGGATCATGAGCCCCGCGCCACCCGGCATGTCGGCGAGATCATCGCCATGATCGAGACGCTGATCGCCAAGGGCTATGCCTACGCCGCCGACAACGGCGATGTCTTCTATCGGGTGCGTCGCTTCGAGCGCTACGGCCGGCTGAGCAACCGCGACCCCGACGAGATGCGCGCCGGCGCCCGCATCGAGGTGGACGAGCACAAGGAAGACCCGCTGGACTTCGTGCTCTGGAAGGCGGCCAAGCCCGGCGAGGCCAGCTGGCCCTCGCCCTGGGGTGAGGGGCGGCCCGGCTGGCACATCGAGTGCTCCGCCATGTCCACCTGCTGCCTGGGCGAGACCTTCGACATCCATGGCGGTGGGCCGGACCTGATGTTCCCCCATCACGAGAACGAGATCGCCCAGAGCGAGGCGGCCACCGGCCATGCCTACGTCAATACCTGGATGCACGCCGGGGCGGTGCGGGTAAACCACGAGAAGATGTCCAAGTCGCTGGGCAACTTCTTCACCATTCGCGAGGTGCTGGCACACCACGACCCGGAGGTGGTGCGCTACCTGCTGGTGGCCAGCCACTACCGCAGCCCGATCAACTATGCGCCGGAGTCGCTGGCCGAGGCGCGCAAGTCGCTGGAGCGCTTCTACAACTCACTCGAAGGTGTGGCCCTCGAAGGCGTCGAGCCTGGAGACGGGACGGTGGATCCTCGCTTCGAGGCGCGCTTCACCGCCGCCATGGACGATGACTTCAACACCGCCGAGGCGCTCTCGGTGCTCTTCGACCTGGCCCGCGAGCTGAACCGGGCGAAGAAGGACGCCCCCGAGCAGGTGCCGGCGCTGGCCGCCGAGCTCAAGCGCCTGGGGGGCATTCTGGGGCTGCTGCAGCAGGACCCGGTGGCCTTCCTCAAGGGGGGCGCCGATGACCTGCCGCTCTCGGAAGGCGAGATCCAGGCGAGGATCGAGGCCCGCGCCGCGGCCAAGCAGGCGAAGGACTTCGCCAGCGCCGATGCCATCCGCGACGAACTGGCCGCGCTGGGCATCATCCTCAAGGATGCCCGCGAGGGCACGACCTGGGTGTTCGAGAAGCCCGACGGCTGACGCCCCCCGCTCGACGCCTCGCGCACGCCCGGCCCGCCGCAAGGAGGGCCGGGCGTTTCATGGTCCGGCAGGCGACTGCCGCCGCCTGTCGCTCATGTCGCCGAGCCGCTGGCCCGGGGCGGCAAGGGAATCTGCCGCGGCCAGTCATCGGCGACCACGAACACGCGCCGCCAGCCCATCTCGGCATGCCACAGGGCCAGCTGGACAGGGGGGGCCGGCGAGGAGAAGTGCTGGTCCAGCCGGGCCTCGAGGTCGCGAAGCGGTTGAAGCGCCTCGCGACGAGGCAGGGCGAGCCAGTGGGGCTTGTGCAGCCAGCTGCCATATGTCCCCCGGGGCAGGCCGTCGCGCAGCCGGTGCCAGTCCCCGGCGAACAGCCAGCGCCCCTGCAGGTGGTCGGGAGTGGCCTCGCGCGGGGCCGGCAGGGGGGCATGCCAGGGATAGAAGAGTACCCCGGGCAACGCCACTCGGGCTTGCATGGGGCGCGTGGGACAGGCCTGGTCGGTGTGCGATGCCAGAAACGGTGCCAGGGCGACGCGAGCCTCGGGAGAGCGGGCGAGGGTCAGCTGATGACGATGCAGGTGCTCGCGCTTGGCGGCCAGGCTGTCGGCCCCGCTCGGGCCGATCCAGCGGGCCTGGCCATCCGCTGTGCCCGGCCCCTGCGGCAGGCCCAGATAGAACTTGATGGCGACCTCAAGGTGCACCGGGCCTGGCCCGTCTCGGCGTGCGTAGAGCAGGTCCAGTTCCCCCAGGGTGCGCTTGCCCTGCTGGATGCGCAGGTTGTGGGCCAGCAGTCGGGTACCGGGGGCCTCGGCGAGCAGGAACTGCCAGAGTCGCTCGTGGTAGAGTCCCATGCGACCCTTGAGTGACGGCGCCAGGTGCGCTTCCAGCGCTCCGGGGGTCGCTTCGAGGGCGTCCAGCCAGGCTGCCAGGCGGTCGTCATCGTCCAGTCCCAGTTCGCCACGCGAGGGACGTCCCGGCCAGGGCATCGCGATCAGGTCGGGGGCCAGAAGAAGCCACGCCAGGTCGCGAACCAGCGGGTGGTGGCAGTGGGCTAGACATTCTGTTCCGGGTAGGGACATGGCATTGTCCGGGCGTTGACGGGGAATCTGACAAGGAAGCTGTACAGGCCTTATACTCAGCATACATTCACAAGGAACCGGGTGAACATCATGATTCGTCTCCTGTCTCGTTGCGTGACACTTGCCGCCGGTATGCTCCTCGCCCTCTCTGCCCAGGCCCAGGATCCCGTGGTCGTTGCCTCCAAGATCGATACCGAAGGCTCGGTGCTCGGTCAGCTGATCCTTCAACGCCTCGAGCGAGGTGGCATCGAGGTCGAGGATCGTCTCCAGCTGGGGGGGACCAGTATCGTGCGCGAGGCGCTGATTACCGGTGAGATCGACCTCTACCCCGAGTACACCGGCAACGGCGCCTTCTTCTTCGACATGGCCGACAGCCCTGCGTGGAAGGAGGCCGACAAGGCCCTCGAAACGGTGCGCGAAAAGGACCGCGAAGCCAACGGCCTGGTCTGGCTGACCCCTGCCGAGGCCAACAATACCTGGGCAATCAGCGTGCGCGGCGAGCTCGCTCGCGAGCACGGGCTGGAAAGCCTCGAGGACCTCGCGGCCTACCTCGATGATGACGGTCGCTTCAAGCTGGCGGCCAGCGCCGAGTTCGTCGAGTCTCCCCAGGCGCTGCCGGCGTTCCAGGAGGCCTACGGGTTCGAACTCTCCGAAGACCAGCTGCTGGTGCTCTCCGGTGGCAACACGGCGGCCACCATGCGTGCCGCTGCACAGCAGACCAGCGGTGTCAACGCGGCCATGACATACGGCACCGACGGCGGTCTGCAGGCCCTGGACCTGGTGGTCATGGACGATACCCGGGGCGTGCAGCCGGTCTACCAGCCTGCCCCGGTGGTGCGTGAGCAGGTGCTGGAGGCCTATCCCGAGATCGAGACCCTGCTCGCGCCGGTCTTCCAGGCCCTGGATCTCGAGACGCTGCAGCGCCTCAACGGTGACGTGGCGGTAAACGGTCGCGACCCCGCGTCGGTCGCCGCCGACTTCCTCGATAGCCTGGACGACTGAGGCAATCTTGCGCCCGGCAATCCACGGTCCCAACCTTGTCCTGCTGAGCCTGTCGCTGCTTGCCCTGGTGGCCTGGCTGGGCCTTGACACGGTCAGTCTGGCCGCCAATCGCATCGTCCCCGGTACCGGCTATCGGGTCGATCACGTCGTCGGGGCCGGCGGAGCAGTGGTGACGAGCCTGCCCTGGCTGGCGCTGGTGGTGATCGCCTGGCGGCCTCTGCGGCCGCGTCTCGCCCTCGCCCTGATATTGGTGGTGTTGATGCTGTCGGCCCTGCCGGTGTGGCTGGCGGTGTCGGCGGTTACCCTGGTCGATAGCGACCAGGCGCGGCTGGGCATCGGTGCCGGTATCTGGGTGGTGCTCTTCCTGCTGCTCCTGGCGATGATCGAGCTGCGCAGCCGCCTGGCTCTGTCGCGGCTTGCCGGCTGGGCCTTGCTGCTGCCACCTGCAGCCAGCGCGGGTCTCTGTCTCGCCCTCTGGCTGGAGCCCCTGGCGCTGTGGCAGGAGTATCGCAGCCGCAGCGGCCAGTTCCTCGGTGCCGTCGGCGAGCACCTGCTGCTGGTCGGGGTTGCGGTGGGGACGAGCCTGGCTCTCGGTGTGATGCTGGCGCTGGCCATGCGCCGCTGGCCCGGCGTGCAGAAGGCCGGGTTCGGGGTGCTCAATTTCCTGCAGACGATTCCCAGCATCGCGCTCTTCGGCCTGCTGCTGGCGCCGCTCGCCTGGCTCTCGGCGAACGTCGGCTGGCTGGCGGCCCTGGGCGTCAGTGGCATCGGCTGGGCACCGGCCCTGCTGGCGCTGGTGGGCTATAGCCTGCTGCCCATGGTCCGCAATACCTTCGTCGCCCTGGAAGCGGTGGACCCCGGGGTGATCGACGCCGCCCGCGGCATGGGCATGAGCCGTGGCCAGGTGCTGCGTCAGGTGCGCCTGCCGCTGGCGCTGCCGGTGATTCTCGAGGGGGTCCGCATCACCACGGTTCAGGCCATCGGGCTGACCGCCGTGGCTGCCCTGATCGGGGCCGGCGGCCTGGGCACCTTCATCTTCCAGGGGCTGGGCCAGGCCGCCATGGATCTGGTGCTGCTGGGGGCACTGCCGATCCTGGTCATGGCGCTGATGGTGGATGCCCTGCTGAGCGCCCTGACCGATATCCTGCGCCCGGGAGGGGCCAAATGATCGACCTGATCCATGTCGCCAAGCGCTTCGGCGATGCTGTCGCGGTGGACGGCATCTCGTTGAGCGTGGCCAGGGGAGAACTCTGCGTGCTGGTCGGCACCTCCGGCTGCGGCAAGTCGACAACGCTGCGCATGATCAATCGCCTGATCGAGCACAGCGACGGGGAAATCCATATCGATGGCCAGCAGATCCGCGCCTTTCGCGAGGAGGTGCTGCGCCGGCGCATGGGCTACGCGATCCAGAGCACGGGGCTCTTTCCCCACTGGACAGTGGCCCGCAACATCGGCCTGGTGCCGCGACTGCTCAAGTGGCCGGCCGCGCGTATACAGTCGCGGGTCGAGGAGCTGATGGCCTTGCTGGGGCTTTCCATGGAGACGTTCGCTGACAAGTATCCCCACCAGCTCTCCGGCGGGCAGGCGCAGCGGGTGGGGGTGGCACGGGCGCTGGCCGCCGATCCCGACATCCTGCTCATGGACGAGCCCTTCGGTGCCCTGGACCCCATCACCCGCGAGAGCCTGCAGGATGAGCTGCGCGAGCTGCAGTCGCGACTGCACAAGACCATTGTCTTCGTGACCCACGACATGGACGAGGCACTGCGGCTGGCGGATCATCTGGTGGTCATGCATCAGGGCAGGATCGTGCAGCAGGGCTGCCCCCTCGAGCTGCTGCGCGACCCGGCTGACGCCTTCGTCGAGTCGCTGCTCGGGGGCGAGGACCGTGGCCTGAAGGAGGCGGCGCTGCTGCCGGTCAGCCAGCGCATGCTGCCACTGGGGCCGCGACTCCTGGCACGCGAGCGGATCGACCAGCATGCCAGCCTGCGCGAGGCGCTGTCGCTGATGCTGTGGCGCCATGCCGAACGTCTGACCGTGGTCGATGATGGCGACATGCCGGTGGGCGAGCTCTCCCTGCGCCGCCTGGTCGGAGCGCGCAGTGATGATTGAGCTTCGCCGCCTTGCAGTGCCATTGGGCTGGCTGGCGTTGCTGCTCGCGGCAACGCTGGGCATGGGGCATCTGGAAGAGGTGTTTCGCTGGATCGAGAGCGACAGCCGCGAGGTGATCTATTCCCGTGCCGAGTTCCTGACCCTGCTGGGTCGACACCTTCTGGTCGTGAGCGTGGCGGCAGTGCTGGCGATGCTGGTGGGGGTGGGGGCGGCCATTGCCGTGACGCGCCCCTGGGGGCGGGACTTCCTGCCGCTGATCAGCCAGCTCGCCTCCATCGGCCAGACCTTTCCGCCGGTGGCGGTGCTGGCGCTGGCGGTACCGGTGCTGGGGTTCGGCACCCTGCCGATCATCGTGGCGCTGCTGCTCTACGGTCTGCTGCCGATCGTTCGCAACACCCTGGCCGGGCTCGAGGGCATCGACCCCGGGGTGATGGAGGCGGCGCGTGGCATGGGCATGAGCGGCGGCCAGGTCCTGCGCCAGGTGGAGCTGCCGCTGGCGGCGCCGGTGATACTGGCCGGGATCCGCACTTCGGTCACCATCAACATTGCCACGGCGGCCATTGGCGCCACCGTCGGCGCGAGCAACCTGGGCGATCCGATCATCTCCGGGATCGTCAATGGCAACACTGCCTATGTGGTCCAGGGAGCGCTGCTGATCGGCTTGCTGGCGGTCAGCGTGGACAGCCTGTTCAGCCGACTGCCACTGGCCGGTTCCCGCTGACGGCCGCTACTGTCGGGGGCCTCACCGCCCCTTAGGGGACTACCCAAGCACTTCAGTTTACGTTAACGTCAATCCTGTTGCGTTGACCGGCGCCGGGGCGACCCCCTGGCGGATCGGAACATTAAGGACAACACTGCCCTCAAAAGGGGCACAGGATCACGACGATGACAACAACAGCGGATATCCACGAGCCGACCTTCCTGGCCGGTGACGAGTTCAGCATTCCCACCTTCCGGCTGCTCAAGCAGGACGGCAGCCTCCATGAGGGCGCCCGCGTTCCCGACCTCGAGCACGACAAGGCCCTGGCCATCTACCGCGCCATGGTCGCCACCCGCGTGCTCGACGAGCGGATGCTTGCCGCCCAGCGCCAGGGGCGTCTCTCCTTCTACATGCAGTGTACCGGCGAAGAAGCCGCCGTCGTGGGCGCCACCGCAGCGCTCGACGATGCCGACATGATCATGGCCCAGTATCGCGAGCAGGGTGCCCTGGTCTATCGCGGCTTCACCTTCGACGAGTTCATGAACCAGCTGTTCGGCAATGAGCTGGACTATGGCAAGGGGCGCCAGATGCCGATCCACTACGGGTCGCGCAAGCTGCACTACATGACCATCTCCTCGCCGCTGGCCACCCAGATTCCCCAGGCCACCGGATACGCCTATGGTCAGAAACTCGCCGGCGAGGGGCAGTGCACCACGGTGTTCTTCGGCGAGGGCGCCGCGTCAGAGGGTGACTTTCACGCGGCCCTGAACATGGCAGCGGTGCACGAGGTCCCGGTGATCTTCTTCTGCCGCAACAACGGCTATGCCATCTCCACACCGTCCATCGAGCAGTTCGCCGCCGATGGCGTGGCGCCACGGGCCTTCGGTTATCGCATGCACGTGATCCGCGTCGATGGCAACGACATCCTGGCGGTCTACTCGGCCACCCGGGAGGCACGCCGGATCGCCGTGGAGCACAACCAGCCCGTGCTGATCGAGGCCATGAGCTATCGTCTGGCCGCTCACTCCTCCTCGGACGACCCTTCCGGCTATCGCTCGAAGAAGGAGGAGGAGGTCTGGCGCGAGAAGGATCCCATCCTGCGCATGCAACGCTGGCTGATCGACCTGGGCTGGTGGAACGAGGAGGAGGAGAAGACCCTGCAGGAGGGCCTGCGTCGCGAGGTGCTGGAGACCATGAAGCGTGCCGAGAAACGTCCGCCACCCCCCCTGGATAGCCTGGTGACCGATGTCTACGCCGACGTTACCCCGGAGCTCCAGCGCCAGCTCGACGCACTGAAGCGCCATATCCGCCTGTACCCGGAGGCCTATCCCAAGGGGGCGCGCTCCCTGGATCCGGATGTGCGTGCCGGAGACGACGCCGCGCTCAAGGGAGGGGAGTGAAATGCCGACCATGAACATGCTGCAGGCCATCAACAACGCCCTGGACATCGCCATGGGCGAGGATGACAAGGTGCTCTGCTTCGGCGAGGACGTGGGCAGCTTCGGCGGCGTCTTCCGTGCCACCAGCCACCTCCAGGAGAAGTACGGGCGGGCGCGCTGCTTCAACACCCCGCTGGTGGAGCAGGGCATCATCGGCTTCGCCAACGGCCTGGCCGCCCAGGGCTCGGTGCCGGTCGCGGAGATCCAGTTCGCCGACTACATCTTTCCGGCCTTCGACCAGATCGTCAACGAGACGGCCAAGTTCCGCTATCGCTCGGGCGATCTCTTCAACGTCGGCGGTCTGACCATCCGCGCGCCCTACGGTGGCGGCATCGCCGGGGGCCTCTATCACTCCCAGTCACCGGAGGCCTACTTCACGCACACGCCCGGTCTGAAGATCGTGGTGCCCCGCGACCCCTACCAGGCCAAGGGTCTGCTGCTGGCCTCCATCCGCGACCCGGATCCGGTGATCTTCTTCGAGCCCAAGCGCCTCTACCGTGCCGCCGTCGGCGACGTGCCGGAAGAGGACTACCAGCTGCCCATCGGCGAGGCCGAGGTAACCAAGGAGGGCACTGATGTGACCCTGGTGGGCTGGGGTGCCCAGATGGAGGTGATCGAGCGCGCCGTGGAGCTGGCCGAGAAGGAGGGTATCTCCTGCGAGGTGATCGATCTGCGCAGTCTGCTGCCCTGGGATCAGGATAGCGTCGCCGAGTCGGTGTTCAAGACCGGCCGCCTGGTCGTGACCCATGAGGCGCCGCGCACCGGCGGCTTTGCCGGCGAGATTGCCGCGGCCATTCAGGAGCGCTGCTTCCTGTACCTGGAATCGCCCATTGCCCGGGTGACCGGCCTGGATACGCCCTTCCCGCTGACGCTGGAGAAGGAGTATCTGTCGGATCACTTGAAGATCGTCGAGGCCATCCGCGCCAGTGTGAATTTCTGACGCCCCGGGCTCAGGACAGGAGAGACACGATGACAGAATTCAAGCTGCCCGATATCGGCGAAGGTATCGTGGAGTGTGAGGTAGTGGAGTGGCGCATCAACGAGGGGGACATCATCGAGGAGGACCAGCCGGTCGTCGAGGTGATGACCGACAAGGCGCTGGTCGAGATCACCGCCCCCGAGGCCGGTCGGGTGACCCGGCTCCATGTGCCCAGGGGCGAGATCGCCCGGGTGCATGCGCCGCTGTTTGCCTATGAGGCCGAGGGGGAGACGTCCGACGAGTCCGACACGTCTCACGGCGGCTCTGGCGATGAAGTCGGCAGGGAACCCATCAATACCGAGGGGGCTCATTCGGCACCCTCATCGAGTGGTGCCAGCAAGGACTTTATCCTGCCCGACATCGGCGAGGGGATCGTCGAGTGCGAGGTGGTGGAGTGGCGCATCGAAGAGGGTGACGTCATCGAGGAGGACCAGCCGGTCGTGGACGTGATGACCGACAAGGCGCTGGTCGAGATCACCGCCCCCGAGGCAGGGCGAGTCACCCGGCTGCACGTGGCCAAGGGTGAGATTGCCCGCGTCCATGCGCCGCTGTTTGCCTATGCCCCCGAACACAGCGAGGAGACGGAAGAGACCGCCTCGACGGCAACCGCACCCGCCGAACCTGCCCCGCGTCCGACGGCGACCTCGAGGGCCGAGCCCCCGACGGCCGGTGGTCGGGGGCCCCACGGACGCATTCCGGCGAGCCCCGCAGTGCGTCGCCTGCTGCGCGAGCATGGTCTGCGCCTCGAGCAGGTGCCGGGGTCCGGCAAGCAGGGGCGGGTGCTGAAAGAGGATATCCAGGCCTTCCTGGCGCGCGGTGGCACGAGCAGCGCGGCGTCGCGGGCGCCTGCCGGGGAAGCGGCACCCCCGGCACGGCCGTCGACCGGCGATGCGCAAGGTCGCGTCGAACCCTTGCGCGGCGTTCGCGCGGCCATGGCCCGCCAGATGGTGGCCTCGGCCTCGACGATTCCGCATTTCCAGTACGGCGAGGAGCTCGATGTCACCGACCTGCTGGCGCTGCGCGAGCGTCTCAAGCCCGAGGCAGAGGCGCGAGGTACGAAGGTCACGTTAATGCCCTTCTTCATGAAGGCCATGGCACTGGCGATCCGCGACTTCCCGATCCTCAACAGCCGCCTCAACGAGGCGGGCGACGAGATCCACTACCTGCCGTCCTGCAACATCGGCATGGCCGTGGATGGCAAGGCGGGGCTGATGGTGCCCAACGTCAAGGGGGTGGAGCGGTTGACCCTGCTGGAGATCGCCGCCGAGATCCAGCGCCTGACCGCCGGGGCCCGCGAGGGCAGGGTGGCGCAGGCCGACCTGAAGGGCGGCACCATCAGCATCTCCAACATCGGGGCACTGGGGGGGACCTATGCGGCGCCGATCATCAACGCCCCGGAGGTGGCCATCGTCGCCATCGGCAAGACCCAGTGGCTGCCGCGCTTCGACGCGCAGGACCGGGTGGTCAAGCGGGCGATCATGACCGTCACCTGGGCAGGCGATCACCGCCTGATCGACGGTGGCACCATCGCCCGCTTCTGCAATGCCTGGAAGGGATATCTGGAAGCACCCGAGACGATGCTTCTGCATCTAGGGTAGTGCCATGAGCCGGGCGTCCCTGCAGCAGTTCTACATTCCGGAAGAGCAGTCGATCTACCTGCTCAGCCACGACGACGCCCGCAAGCTCAAGGCGTGGGTGGCGCTGTGCCAGGCCCAGCTGGAACAGCTGGGCTACCGGGACATCGAGCTGATCGGCAAGGGCGCCTACGGCTTCGTCTTCGCCGGGCTCACCGCTGGCGTTTCCACCCCCCGCGAGGAGTACGTCTTCAAGTTCACGCGGGTCAACCTGCCCCAGCACCTGCAGGACCGCCTCGAGGAGGAGGCCTTCATGCTGGAGCAGGTGGACCACCCCCGGGTGCCAAGGCTGATCGTCTTCCAGCGGGTGCGCCACCAGGCGATCCTGGTGATGCAGCGTGCCCCGGGCTTCAACATGGAGGAGGTCTCGCTGCGCGAAGGGCGGCTCTCGCCACGCCTGGTGGTGCGCATCGCCGACCAGCTGGCCGATATCCTGCGCACCCTGCGCCGCGAGAGCGGGCCGGCCGGCCGGCCAGTCGTGCATGGCGACATCAAGCCCTCCAACCTGGTCTTCGATGCTACCCGTGAAACCATCGCCCTGATCGACTGGGGATCCTCGGTGTTCGCCCAGCTCGACGCCAGCCTGCAGTTCGTGGCGACCAATGTCATGGAGCTTATGTCGGACAACCTGCAGCAGACCAACGCGCGGCTGGGGGATGTCTACTTCATCGGCGAGGAGCAGCTGGATGGCGCGCTGTCGTCGCCGCGCTTCGACGAGCAGGGGGCGGCGGCCACCCTCTACGCCCTGGCCTCGGCGCAGTCCTGTCGCTTCGGCCACCGCGCCATTCCTGCCACCTCCCTGGGGCTGCCCATGGAGTTCGCGCGCATGCTCGACGGCATGCTCGACCCCGACCCGCGCACCCGCATGCGCGCCGGCGACCACTTCATTCGCGAGATGCCGCGTCTTGGCCGCCTGGTGATGCTCGACCTGCCCACACCCCAGGAGGCCCCCCTGGTGCCGGTGTGGAGCCGTCCGGCCGGCCGCGAGATCGACACCGTGGTCTACAGCTCGCGCAAGTCCTTCCTGCGCGAGGAGGGTGGCCGCGAGACACTCAACGACGTCAATGACGTTCAGCTCGATCGCTACTACAAGAACTTCATGCAGAACATGGGCGAGACCGAGAAGGCCTTCCTGGCGGCGGTGAGCCGGCTCGGCAAGTACCCGGTGGTGGGTGGATTGGCGGTGCGCTGGGAGGCCGAAGGGGTGTATATCGACACCTCGCTGAACCTGCACGACCCGGCCCTGAAGCCGGCGTTCATCGCCGCTGTCAACAACATGGTGACCCTGGCCCGGGCGATCCACCGTCGCGGCATCTTCAAGAGCTGCCTGTTCAATGCCCGTGATACCCTGCACCTGGATCGGGAGAGCGTCGAGGCGCCTTTCGAGGTTACCGCCGGCATGCGGCTTCACTACGAGGTCAGCGCCGTCCCCGAGCTGGAGGACCGCTCGCGCCTGCACAGCTACTTCGAGGATGGCCCGGACCCGGAGGAGTTCCTGGTCCTGCCCGCGGCGATCATCGCCTCGCTGGAGGCCCTCAACGAGATCCACCACACGGGGATGATCATCTTCGAGGCGCTGCCCCAGCACCTGAAGATCCATAGCCACTACCGGCTGCTCGACCCCACGCGGGAGGCGGAGTTCCGGGGCCGCCTGGATGACATTCTCGACGCGGTGGGGCTGATCGAGGGGCTCGGGGTGTCGGGCTTCATGAAGATGCCCTACAAGGATACGCGCTTCTTCGCCCATATCGAGCGTCAGCCGGAACGCTTCTATCCGCGCAACCCTCGCCGAGTTGCCGAGCTGTCGGCGACCCGGGAGGGCGAATAGCGACGTCGGCTAGAGCGAGGCGGCGGAGCGGGCAGCCTGGTCATAGAGCCCGGACATCGCCCGCAGCAGGCCCGCCAGGCGACTCATCTCCTCGCGTTCGATGCCCATGGAGGCGAGCGAGTCGACCAGGCAGGCCTCGCGGATCTCGGCATACCGGCTGCAGGCCTTGTGCCCCTCGCTGGTGGTGCGGAAGAAGGTCTCCTTGCCGTGCTTCTCGCCGGTCACCAGCCCCAGGCGGGCCAGCTTCTTCAGGGCATAGGTCACCGTATGAGTGTCCTCGACGTTGAGCACCAGGCAGATGTCCGCCTGGCGCTTGGCACGCTCCCGGTGGTTGACGCTGTGCAGCACCAGCACGTCCAGGGCACCAAGCTCCGGATAGCCGCTGGCCGTCATGCAGCGCACCATCCAGCGGTCGAAGGCGTGACCAGCGATGATCAGGCCGAACTCGAATTCCGAGAGCTCCTGACTGCTGCGCGACAGGTGCTCGGAGGAGACGATGGGGCCGCGGGGTGTCCGTACGCTTGTCACATGCTGCTCCTTTTCGTGGTCAGTTGCTCATGGCCTGGGGCAGCCAGGTGACGATGCCGGGGAAGAGGCTGATCAGCACCACGCCGAGCATCATCAGGAAGAAGAACGGCATGGCCGCCCAGGCGATCGACAGGATATTGCGCCCCGTCATGCCCTGCAGCACGAAGAGGTTGAAGCCCACCGGCGGGGTGATCTGCGACATCTCCACCACGATCACCAGATAGATGCCGAACCAGATCAGGTCGATCCCGGCGGCCTCGACCATGGGCAACATGATGGAGGTGGTCAGGACCACGACCGAGATGCCGTCCAGGAAGCAGCCCAGCAGGATGAAGAACAGCGTCAGGGCGGCGAGCAGCATGAAGGGCGACAGCCCCATGGTGCCGATCCAGGCAGCGAGCTCCCGCGGCAGGCCGGTGAAGCCCATCGCGGCGGTGAGGAAGGCGGCACCTGCCAGGATGAAGGCGATCATGGTCGCAGTGCGCACTGCCCCGAGCAGCGCATCGCGGAACACGACGCGGTCCATCGTGCCCTGCAGCCGGGCCAGCAGCAGCGACAGCACCACGCCCACGGCGGCGGCCTCGGTGGGCGAGGCCAGTCCGGTGTAGATGGAGCCGATGACCCCCACGATCAGTGCCAGCAGGGGAATCAGGCGACGGGCCCGACGCAGTTTCTCGCCCAGTGGCAGGCCGGCTTCGGCGGGCGGGATCTTGTCCGGGTAGCGCCAGGACCAGAGCATCAGATAGCCCGCAAAGAGCGAGATCAGCAGCAGACCGGGGAAGATGCCGGCCATGAACAATCGAGCGATGGACTGGTCAGTGGCCACGCCGAAGACGATCAGGATGATTGAGGGTGGAATCAGCAGGCCCAGGGTGGCGGAGCCCGCGAGGGTGCCGATGATCAGGCTCTCGTCATAGCCGCGACGCGTCAGCTCGGGCAGGGTCATCTTGCCCATGGTGGCGCAGGTGGCTGCCGATGACCCCGACACCGCGGCAAACAGGCCACAGCCCACCACGTTGGTGTGCAGCAGCCGGCCGGGGATGCGCTGCATCCACGGCGACAGCCCGGTGAACATGTCGTCGGCGAGCTTCGAGCGGAACAGGATCTCGCCCATCCAGATGAACATCGGCAGGGCAGTGAGCTCCCAGCTGTAGCTGGAGCCCCAGATGTTCGAGGCGAGCACGTCGCCGGTGGGCACCGAGGTGAACTGCGAGAGCCCCAGCCAGCCAAGTCCCAGCAGCGAGAAGGCGACCCAGACGCCGCTGCCGAGCAGCAGCAGCAGGGTCGCGAAGAGGACCGTCATCATCATGAGCATGCTGTGTCTCCCGGGCTCATTCGTGGCCGCTGTCGTCGATGGTGAAGCTGGAGGGCCGGGTCACGGCGGTCACCAGGGTGGCCAGCCAGGCCTCGGCCAGCGCCAGGCTGAACAATGCCACGCCGCTCAGCATGGCCGACTGGGGGATCCACAGCGGGATGCTCAGCAGGCCGTAGGAAGTCTCGTTGAAGGCGATGCTGTCGGCCAGCAGGGTGTAGAGGTACCAGCCGAGATAGAGGCTCAGCAGCAGCGCCACGCTCAGGCAGAATAGCTCGACAAGGGCACGTGGCGCGGCGGGCAGGCGTCCGATCAGCAGTGTCACGCGGATATGGCCACCGTGCACGAAGGTATAGGCGAGTCCGAGGAAGCTGGCGCCGACCAGCAGGAAGCCTGAGATTTCCGAGAGGCCGGGAATCGCCAGACCGATGCGGTTGCCACCGATCCCGGTGGCGATGCGATCGACGATACGCCCGAGGATCTGCGCCGTGATCAGCGCGCAGATCAGGCATAGGCAGAGGGCGGCCAGGTAGCCGCCCAGGTTGTAGAGGGGTCGCAGACGATAGGTCATGGCGGGAACCGTGAAGCAAGGCCGGGGTGAGATACCCCGGCGAGTGGCGGGTTCAGTCGCGGGCGGCCTCGTAGGCCTCGAGGATGGCGGCTCCCTGGTCACCGGCACGGCCGGCCCACTCCTCGGTCATGGTCGTGCCGACCTGATCGAGCAGCTCGGCGAGTTCGGGTGTCGGCTCGCTGACCTCGATGCCGTTCTCCTCGAGCACGGCGAGGGCGTCCTCGGTCTCCTGGCGGCTCATCTCCCAGCCGCGTGTCTCGGCCTCGGCCGCGGCGTCCAGCACGGCCTGCTGGCTGGCGTCGTCAAGGCGCGAGAAAGCCTGCTCGCTGACGATCACCATGTTCTTGGGCAGCCACAGCTGGGCATGGTTGAAGTGGCTCAGGTAGTCCCAGGCCTTGGTGTCCGCACCGGTAGCCGGCGAGGTGATCATGGCATCGACGCGTCCGGTGCTGAAGGCGGTGGGGATGTCGGGCACCTCGACCTGGGTGGGCACGGCGCCGACCAGCTGGGCGATCCGTTCGCTGGCGGTGTTGTAGGCACGCATGCTCAGGTTCTTCAGGTCGTCCGGTTCCTCCACGGCCTGCTGGGTGTAGATCCCCTGGGGCGGCCACGGGACGGCAAAGAGCAGGCGTAGCTGCTGCTCGGCGAGCTCCTCGGCGATGACCTCGCGAGAGGCTTCCCACAGGGTCTGGGCATCCTCGTAGCTGGCCGCCAGGTAGGGTACCGAGTCGACCTCGAAGATCGGGTTCTCGTTGGCCAGGCGGGACATGATCAGCTCGCCGATGGGCACGATGCCGCGACGCACCGAATTCTTGATTTCGCCATGACCGATCAGCGAGCCGTTGGAGTGCACGGTGATATCCAGCTCGCCGTCGGTCGCTTCGCGGACGTCGTCAGTGAACTCACGAATGTTGACGGTATGGAAGGTCATGTCGCCGTAGGGCGTGGGCATGTCCCATTCGGTTGCCGCCTGGGCGGTGCTGCCCAGGGTAGCTAGGCTGATACCCATGGCCATGGCGGAGGTCAGATGGAGAAGGGGGAAACGCGCAGTCATGTGAGGTTCCTCGAGTCGGGTTCTTGTTGTCGCTTCAGGTGGCCGAGCCGAATGGCAAGCCAGCAGAAGGAGTCTAGCGAGTGTGCGCTGATCAGGTTAGGCAGGCACTTGCGAGGAGTCAACGATATGTATACTAAAGGACAATGTTTTGATGGTAAAACATTGATAAATTATGGATGAAAAATCATAGACAGGAGGTGCATCATGCAGACCCTGCTGCTCAATGCCGACATGGGCGAGAGCTTCGGCCCCTGGGTCATGGGCCTCGATCATGAGGTGATGCCTCATGTGCACCTGGCTAACGTGGCCTGCGGCTTCCACGCCTCCGACCCCGACGTTATCCGCATGACGGTCCGGCTGGCGAAGCGTCATGACGTCACCGTGGGTGCCCATCCCGCCTATCCGGACATGGTTGGCTTCGGCCGCCGCTCGATGGCCTGCTCGGCGGAGGAGGTCGAGAACCTGGTGCTCTATCAGATCGGTGCCCTGGCCGGCATCTGCCGGGCCGAAGGCCTGGAGGTTGGTTACGTCAAGCCCCATGGCGCCCTCTATAACGACATGATGCGTGACCCGGAGATACTCGATGCGGTGATGCGCGCCCTGGTGGCCTATGACGCTCGCCTGCCGCTGATGGCGATGGCCACTCGGGACACCGCCGCGGCGCGGGAACTGGCCGAGGTGCATGGGGTGACGCTGTGGTTCGAGGCCTTCGCCGATCGCGCCTACGACGCCGAGGGGCGGCTGGTTTCCCGGCGCGAGCTGGGGGCCGTGCACCACGACCCCGAGGTGATCGTCGACCAGGCACGGCGCATCGCCCGCGGCGAGCCGCTCAGGGCTAGTGACGGCAGCGACTTGGTCCTGGCCGCCGATACGCTCTGCGTGCATGGCGACAACCCCGAGTCGATCGCCGCCATCAAGGCCATCCGAGAGACACTCGACGGCCTGGCGAGCGCTTCATGAGCGGTGCGTTCGTGCAGGAGCTGCCGCGCCTCGAGTCCGCCGGGCTGGATGGCTGGATGGTGCGACTCTTCGATGTCATCGACGAGGCCAACATGCCGTGGCTCACGGCCCTGGTGAGGGAGTGCGAGGCGGTCTTCGGCGACCGGCTGATCGATCTGGTGCCGTCCTACACCACCCTGCTGGTGGTCTTCGACCCGCTGCGATGCTCGCCCGGCGAGGCCAGGCGACACTTGGTCGAGATCCTGCAGCGGCTGCAGCCCGACGAGGAGGCGACGGATGCCCCGGAAAAGGCGCTGCCGGTCTGGTATGACGCCTCGGTGGGGCCCGAGCTGCCGCGCCTGGCCGAGCTGGCCGGCATGAGCCTCGAGGAGGTGGTGGCATGTCACAGCGAGCGCAGCTACCGGGTCTTTGCGCTGGGTTTCGCACCGGGGTTCGCCTTCATGGGCAGTGTCGATGCCCGTATCGAAGCCGCTCGCCTGGAGACGCCGCGACGCCGGGTGCCGGCGGGCAGCGTGGCCGTGGCCGGGCGGCAGACCGCCGCCTACCCTTCGGTCACCCCCGGTGGATGGAACCTGATCGGCCGCACGCCGGCAGTGCTCTTCGACCGTGATCGAGAGGGATTCAGCCTGCTCCAGGTGGGCGACCGGGTGCGTTTCCTGCCCATCGACCGCGAGGAGTTCGAGCGTCTTGGGGGCGACACCCGCCCCATGGAGGAGGGAGCATGACGGAGGCGGTAGACGGCCTGAGGGTGGCGCGTGTCGGCCCCCTGGCACTGCTCCAGGATGCCGGACGCTTCGGCGTGCGGCGGCTGGGCGTGACCCAGGGTGGTCCGGTGGACCAGCACGCCTGGGCCTGGGCCAATCATCTGGTGGGCAACCCCTGGGGCTCCCCGGCGCTGGAGGTGACCTTCGGTGGGCTCGAGCTGGTGGCCGAACGCGACCTGGTGGTGGCCGTGGCGGGAGCGGATCTGGCGGCGACCCTGGATGCCGAGCCGCTGCCCGGCTGGCGCTCGCTGTCGGTGAGAGCGGGCCAGCGGCTGGCCTTCGCTTCGCCGGTCAACGGTCTGAGGGCCTACCTGGCGGTTGCCGGTGGATTCTCGGCAGCGCCAGTGCTGGATAGCGTGGCCTGCGTGGTGCGTGAGGGGCTGGGTGGCCATGACGGTCAGGGGCATCGCCTGGCCGAGGGCGACGCTCTGAGGGTTAGCCCGCGCCGCGCCCTTGCAGGGCACGAGGCCCCCGCCGAGGAGCTGGTCGACTATCGCGTGCCGGCCGAGCTGGCGCTGCTGCCGGGCGCCCAGATAAGCGAGTTCAGCGGTGCGAGCCTGTTCCAGGCGTTCAACGCGCCTTGGCGGGTGGATGACCGGGCCGACCGCATGGGGGTTCGCCTGACCGGGCCGCGGCTCCAATGTCGGGTCACCAGCATGATCTCCGAGGGAATCGGGCTGGGAGCCGTGCAGGTGCCGCCCGATGGCCAGCCCATCGCGCTACTGAACGATCGTCAGACCATCGGCGGCTATCCCCGACTTGGCGCCCTGACGCCGCTGGCCTGCTCACGACTCGCCCAGTGCCTGCCAGGACAGGAGGTGTGGCTGCGGGCGGACTCGACCGAGCGGGCCCTGGAGGCCTATCGACAGTTCCGCGCCGGTTTCGCCTGAGGCTCTCCCGGCAACCCTTTTTCAGGATCATCGCATTTTGGCGTGAAAGAAGCGCAGTGCCCTTGATGGCCCACTTCTGCCTGTCGCACAGCATCACGCCAGGGTGCGAAGAACCTGTCTTCAGGCCCCCAGGCCACTCTCGCGCAGCAGCTGGTCGATACTGCGCTCGACGCGGGGCGTTGCACTCTCCTCGAGCAGCAGCTGGTTCTCCAGGTCGGTCAGGCCGTCCTCCACCAGGCGCTCGATCAATTCGGCCTTGGTGATGCCGGTATGGTGGCAGGCACGCTCCAGGCGAGCCTCCAGGTCGCGGGGGAATCTCAGCAGGTGGGGCATGTCGTCGTCTCCGTGTGGCCCGTTCCCGGGCGGCCTGTGCGTCCTGATACCATAAAATGCCGCTGTGATGCTGTCACCTCCCGAGTCTGTCGCACCGGGGTGACAGCAGGATGACAGCGCCTCGATCGCGTGGCCGATCATCCTGTCACCCGCCTGTATCGCCACCGGAACGACCCGGCAGGCGTCTTGCTCAGGCCAGTCCCTGTTGACGCATCACCTCGGTGATGACGGGGACAGGTGTCATCAAGTGCTCGCGCATCATCTGGGCGGCGCGTCGGCCCTCTCGGGAGAGAATGACCTCGACCAGGGCGGCATGTTCGCGCCGCTTGCGCTCGAGGGCCTCGGCGGAGAAGACGGTCTCGCGCAGCCAGAGATGGCGATAGCGCTCCACCTGGTCGAACAGTCCCTCACGCACCTTCAGCAGCTGGGGGGAGTTGCAGCCGGCGGCAATCGCCGTATGGAAGGCCTTGTGGCGGGTGTCCCAGACGTCGAGCAGTTCCTCGGAACTGTTGACTTCCGTCACCTTGGCCAGGGTGTGGGCCTTGGCCAGGATCTCGGCTTCCCAGTCGTCGCCCCCGCGCTGGATGGCCAGCTCCAGAATGAGACCCTCGAGCTGAGCCCGGGCGTCGTAGAGGTCGGCGAGCTCCGACAGCGACATGGGTGCCACCCGGTAGCCCCGCTGGCTGATGGCGATCACCAGGCTCTCGGCCACCAGCTGCGAGAGGGCCTCGCGCAGAGGGCCGATGCCCAGCCCGTAGCGTGCCTTGAGTCCGCTCATCAGCAGTTTCTCGCCTGGCGTGAAGACGCCGCGGATGATGTCGCGCTTCAGCCATTGATAGGCGCTGACGCCCAGGTTCTGTTTCGAGGTGGTATCCATGACGCACTGTTGTTCCGAATGTGGCAGTTATCATACCCAATCATCGCCACTGTGGTGAATCGTGCCGTGTCATGCCGGAAAATGGAAAACGGTCGGGATGATGGATATTCTCGCTCGGATATCCCGTTGAGCCCGGCCGAGGGCGCCGCCTTCAGAATCGCAGCGTGGCCCCGCGTATCGGCGTCAGACGACCGTGGTCGACGACCGGTCCGGTGGGCTGTCCCTGCGGAGCGCCGCCCTGCGGTTCGACCGTGACCGCAAGGTCGGCGTCGAGCAGCTGGGCACGCAGCTCCGGGCCAATCGCGAGCTGATGGCGCCCTGTATCGGGCAGCAGGCCCAGTGACACGGGTGTACCGTCGGCGATCAGCCACAGCTCACCGGTCTGGTCGCGGCCGACCTGATTGGGCTGGACAGCCTGGACGACGAGCCGGCCCTCGGCCGTGGCGCTGATGATCCAGCCCGGGGTCTGCGATTCATCCTGGACCACGAAGACCGCGCTCTCCTCAGCGACGTTGACCTCGGCAGGCTGCATCCACAGAAGACCCAGGGCCAGTGCCAGGGTGGCAAAGCCGATACTGGCACTGCGCCACAGAGTCAGGGAATGCCACCATGGCGCTGGTGACGTGGCGGTGGCCGCCGCGATGCGTTTCCATACCTCGGCGGGCGGGGTCTGCGGGTCCAGGCGTTCGTTCAACAGCTGAAGATGTTCCTGCCAGGTCGCCACATCGTTCTGCAGGTCATGGCTGACGGCCAGCACGGCTTCGAAGCGGGCCTTCTCGTCGGGGTCCAGCGCACCGAGGGCATATTCGCCCGCCGCGAGATGACGCTCCTCGGGTCGGCTCAAATCCCAGTCAGGCATGCTTTCAACCTCTCGAGTCCGCGTCGTATCCAGCTTTTCACGCTTCCCAGAGGCTGGCTCAGGGTGCTGGCGAGTTCACTGTGGGTCAGGCCCTGGAAATAGACCATCTCTAGCACCTGACGTTGAGGCGTGCTCAACGTGTCCAGGCAGTCGTGCAGATGTTCGACATGCTGGACGTTCATGCTGTCTGACTCCGGGTCTTGAACACCGGTCAAGGCATCAAGGTCCGCTGCCGTGTCGGTGGCATCCATGGGCTTCTGACGCCTCAGCCAGTCGATCCCGATATTGCGTGTCAGCGTGGAAAGCCAGGTCATGGGTTTCGCGCGGCTGGCATCATATTGGCCTGCGACGTTCCATATGCGGATGAAAACCTGCTGGAGACAGTCCTGGGCGGCGCTCTCGTCTCGCAATATACGTAGCAGCTGAGCATACAGATGCGCGCTGCAGGCGCGATAGAGACGCTCAAGCGCTTGCCTGTCACCCTGCGCGCAGCCGGACAAGTGGCGCATCAGATCGTGTTGAGAAGCGTCGGCCATGCACTCGTCCCTGATCCTGGCTGAGAAGGCAATGCTGCCAAGTCTTGGTGAAGGTGGCGTGCATGTAAAGTCCTCTCCATCAACGTGCATCCATTCTCAACACCATTGCGTAACTGCTGATGAGCCCCGAAAGATCGGGGCGACACCGGAACCTGAGTCAGGAGATATCCGCCATGAAATCGAAGATCATTGCTGCCGGTCTCTGTGTTGCTGCCCTGGGCCTGGGCACTGTCCATGCCGGTCATGGACCCACCAATGTCGGAGGTGCGTCGATGTTGCCCGAGCGCAACATCATCGAGAATGCCGTCAATTCGAAGGACCATGAAACCCTGGTTGAGGCAGTGAAGGCAGCCGGCCTGGCCGAGGTGCTGCAAGGTGAGGGACCATTCACGGTGTTGGCGCCGGACGATGCCGCCTTTGCCGAACTGCCCGACGGAACGGTCGAGATGCTGCTCAAGCCGGAAAGCCGTGCACAGCTTCAGGAGGTGCTCACCTACCATGTGATTCCTGGCAACATGAATCGTGAGGCGCTGCAGGAGGCGGTCATGGAGCGCGACGGAGCGGCCAGTTTCGAGACGGTCCAGGGTGAGCGGGTGACCGTGATGCGCAATGGCAACAACTTGAGCGTCATGGATGGCAACGGCAAGTCGGCCAACATTACCCTGGTGGACGTGGCGCAATCCAACGGCGTCATTCACGTCATCGACAGCGTATTGATGCCCTGAAGGAGGGGGGAAGTCGCGGGCCCCTCTCTGGCGAGAGTGGGCCCATCCCGTGTTGCCGCATCACCTGCCGACTCTGTATCGCGATGGTCGAGCGAGCCATGATGGCTTCAGTCGGCACCGTCCGGCTTGCGATTGAGTTCCCTCCAGGCCGCGAAGGTGCTGAGAAAGACGCGTCCGGTCAGGTCATCGAGGAAGTCGCTGTGCTTGAGGCGGTCCATCACCGGCCCCTTGACCTCGGCCAGGTGCAGGGTGACCCCTGAGTCCTCGAGTCGCGCATTGATGGCGTCGAGGCTCTCCAGTGCCGAGGCGTCGATCAGGTTGACCGCCGAGCAGATCAACACCACGTGCTCGAGTTCCGGGCGGCTCGCCACCAGTCCATAGAGGGTGTCCTCTAGATAGCGGGCATTGGCGAAATACAGGCTCTCGTCGATGCGCAGCATGGCCAGGTGGCTGACGGTCTCGGTCTCGTGACGCTTGATGCTGCGGAAGTGCTCGGTGCCTTCGATGCGTCCTACCAGGGTGCTGTGCGGACGGCTGGTACGGTAGAGAAAGAGCGCGATGGAGAGCAGCACGCCGGCAATGATGCCGGCCTCGACCCCATCGACCAGGGTCAAGGTGATGGTCGCCGCCATGGCCGAGAAGTCACTGCGCGAATAGCGCCAGGTCTGTCGGAGCAGGGGAATGTCCACCAGGGTCAGGATGGAAACGATGATGGTGGCCGCCAGGGTGGCGATGGGTAGATGCGCCAGCAGGGGGGTCAGCGCCAGGGTCACTGCAGCGATGCCCAGCGCCGCGAAGAGACCGGCCATGGGGGTGCGCGCGCCGGATTCGAAGTTGATGACCGTGCGTGACAGCCCGCCGGTGACCGGCATGCCGGTGGAGAAGGCTGCGGCGAGATTGGCGCCCCCCAGCCCTATCAGTTCCTGGTTGGGCGAGATTCGCTCGCGACGCTTGGCGGCCAGCATCTGGGCCATGGAGATGGATTCGACGAACCCCACCACGCTGATCAACAGGGCCGGAATCAGCAGGCCACGCCAGAGAGCACTATCCAGCGGTGGCAGGCTCAGCGGCGGTAGCCCTCCGGGGATGCTGCCAACCACTGCCACGCCGCGGTCCGCGAGTTCCAGCCACACGCTCAGCAGCGTCGTTACCAGTACCGCGATGACGGGCCCCGTCCGGGCGAGCAGCGAGGCGAGCCCCTTTGGCAGCGCCAATGCCCGCAACGCCGGCTCCCCGTAGCGGCGCATGCCGACGAGGAACGCCACGCAGCCCAGGCCCAGCAGCAGCGTCGGCCAGTGGGTCTGCGCGAGGTTGCCGGAGAGGCTGACGACCAGCTCCAGGGCATTGAAGCCGCTGGCACCGATGCCCAGCAGGTGGGCCGTCTGGCTCACGGCGATCAGTACCGCCGACGCGGAGAGAAAACCGGCGATGACCGGATGGCTCAGGAAGTTGGCGAAGAAGCCAAGGCGCAGCAGGCCCATGGCGGCGAGCATCAGCCCGGAGAGCAGCGAGAGCACCAGGGCGGCCTGCAGATAGGCCGGGCTGCCGGGGCTGGCCACCTCCGAGAGGGCCGCGCCACTCATCAGGGCGATGATGGCCACCGGGCCCACGGCCAGGGTGCGGCTGGTGCCAAGCAGCGCATAGGCAATGGCGGGCAGGATGCTGGCATACAGGCCGACCACGGCCGGGAGTCCGGCGAGCAGGGCATAGGCCAGCGACTGGGGAATCACCATCACGGTGACAATCACGCCGGCCAGCAGATCGGCGCCTGCCAGTCGACGGGTATAGTGGGGCAGCCAGGTGAGGATCGGCAGGTAGCGCTTGAGCATCCTTGTTCGCCATGTCGGTGGCAGTCGTCCGGGCGTGACCCCGGGGCATGGCGATCAGACTAAACGATATTGGTCGCCAGGTTCAGGGTTGGGTAGCATCGGCCGAAACAGTGGGTTCGCACGACAACGCAGAAGGACACCTCATGAAGCCCGATACGCTCGCCCTGCACCATGGCTATGCCCCCGATGACCAGCACGCCGTGGCGGTGCCCATCCACCAGACCACCTCGTTTTCGTTCGACAGTGCCCAGCATGCGGCTGACCTCTTCGACCTCAAGGTCGAGGGCAACATCTATTCACGGATCATGAACCCCACCTGTGGCGTGCTCGAACAGCGCGTGGCGGCCCTGGAGGGCGGTATCGCCGGCCTGGCCGTGGCATCAGGCATGGCGGCCATCACCTACGCCATCCAGACCATCGCCGAGGCGGGCGACAACATCGTTTCCATCAGTGAGCTCTACGGCGGAACCTATAACCTGTTCGCCCATACGCTGCCGCGTCAGGGCATCGAGGTGCGCTTCGCCGACAAGGATGACATCGCCGGCCTGGCGTCGCTGATCGACGCTCGCACCAAGGCGGTGTTCTGCGAGAGCGTCGGCAACCCGTCCGGCAGCGTGGTGGACCTGGCCGCCCTGGCCGAGGCCGCCCATCGTCACGGGGTCCCGGTGATCGTCGACAACACCGTGCCGACCCCCTTCCTGTGGCGACCGATCGAGCACGGGGCCGATATCGTCATTCACTCGGCCACCAAGTATATCGGCGGCCATGGCACGACCGTGGGCGGGGTGATCGTCGATTCCGGGCGTTTCCCCTGGGCCGACTACCCTGACCGCTTTCCGCTGCTCAACGAGCCGGATGTCTCCTACCATGGCGTCTGCTATACCCGGGACCTCGGCGAGGCCGCCTTCATCGGCCGTGCCCGGGTGGTGCCGCTGCGCAACATGGGGGCGGCACTTTCCGCCCAGGCGGCCTGGAATCTGCTGCAGGGCCTGGAGACCCTGTCGCTGCGTATCGAGCGGGTCTGCGACAACGCCCAGAAGGTGGCTGAGTACCTCGAGGGCCACCCGTTGGTGACCTGGGTGCAGTATGCGGGGCTGCCGAGTCACAAGGATCACGCCCTGGCGCAGCGCTACATGGGCGGGCGTGCCTCGGGCATCCTCAGCTTCGGCATTCACGGTGGCCGCGAGGCCGGGGCGCGCTTCTACGATGCCCTGGGCATGATTCTGCGCCTGGTCAACATCGGCGATGCCAAGACCTGCTCGTCGATTCCGGCCGCGACCACCCATCGTCAGCTCAACGACGAGGAGCTCAGGGCGGCCGGTGTGAGGCCCGACATGGTGCGTCTGTCCATCGGCATCGAGCATGTCGACGATATCCTCGCTGACCTGGAGCAGGCGCTTTCGGCCAGCCAGGGAGGCTGAGAGCGAAGCGGTCGGCTCGACAGCCTGCCTGATGACTGCTAGCGTCGAGGTGTCGACCAAGGAGGCAATGATGGATACCTCGATCAACAGCATGGTGGGGCAATCGCTGGTGATGCAGCAGGCCCAGGCGGCTCAGGACGTCCAGATGCAGGTGCTCAGGGACAGTCTGGATCAGCAGCAGCAGCAGGTGAACGAGCTGATGGCCTCGGCGGATACCCAGGCCCCTCTCAACCCCGACTCCCCCGTGGGCTCGCTGGTGGATACCTTTGCCTGAGGCGTGAGCATCACTTGCTTGCCGGCCCATGCCCCGGAAGAGGCTTCCGGGGTCAGGTACCGGTCCTTCGGCAGGGCGTCATGTGCGTGTTGCCGCTGCCGGACCCGGGCGTTGCTGCCAGGCGGACCAGGAGTAGAGGGCCAGGCCCGTCCAGATGAGCAGAAAAGTGGCAAGCTGCACGCTTGCCAGGGGCTCATTGAATACCAGCAGTGCGATGACGAACTGGATGCTCGGGTTGAGATACATCAGAAAGCCCAGCGTGGCCAGGCGCAGTCGTCGTGCGGCACCGGCAAACGCCAGCAGGGGGAGGGCAGTGATCACTCCACTGGCCACCAGCAGGGCGGTCGTGCGGCCCTCCGCGAGAAAGTGGGAGAGGTCGGCCTGGGCCAGCCAGCCCAGCGCCATCAGTGCCAAGGGCAGCAGCAGCAAGGTCTCGACGAACAGCCCCGAGAGGCCGTCCAGCGGTACCTGCTTGCGCAGCAGGCCGTAGGTCCCGAAGGAGAAGGCCAGGGCCAGGCTGATCCAGGGTAACGCTCCCAGCATCACCAGCTGGATGGCGATGGCGAGCCCCGCCAGTCCCACGGCCACGCCCTGCAGGCGTGCCATGCGCTCGCGCAGCACCAGCATGCCCAGCCCCACGTTGACCAGCGGGGTCATGAAGTAGCCCAGGCTCGCCTGCAGCACCTGGTGGGTCTCCACGGAGTAGATGTACAGGCCCCAGTTCAGGGCGATGAGCAGGGCGCAACCCAGCACTCGACCGAGTCGCTTCGGCTCGGCAATGGCCCGGCGGATCGGCGCCCAGCGGCCGAGCAGCGTGACCAGCCCGACCAGGAAGAGGCAGGACCAGATCACCCGGTGAAGCAGGATCTCGAAGGCGGGAACGCCCTGGAAGAGCGCGAAGAACAGCGGGAAACAGCCCCAGGTGACGTAGGCGGCGAGGCCGAAGGCAACGCCCTTGCCGGTTTCCTGGTGAGTTGTGGAAGGGGAGTAGCGGGTCATGAGGGCCTCGAATCGAGAATGCTGTGAACATTAGCAGCCTATTCGCTGCGTCGCCACGGGGCGAGCCGGATGGCTGACGGTGGCACGGCGTCTGGGGTAGGCTGACCCTGGCCATACTAGCTTGAGGGGAGCGCCTGCATGAGCGAACTGAGAACCACCCTGGTGCAGTGCGACCTGCGCTGGGAAGATCCCGATGCCAACTGTCGGATGCTCGAGGAAACGCTGGGTACGCTCGGCGCCGATGATACCGACCTGATCGTGCTGCCGGAGATGTTTGCCACCGGCTTTACCATGAATTCCCGGGAGATGGCCGAGCCCATGGCCGAGAGCCGGAGCGTGGCCTGGCTGCAGGCTCAGGCCACGCGTCGCGGCTGTGTGGTCACCGGCAGTGTGGCCGTGAGGGAAGCGGACGACTACTTCAACCGTCTGGTCTGGGCCCGCCCGGACGGCAGCCTGGTCACCTATGACAAGCGTCACCTCTTCCGCATGGCCGGGGAGCATGAACGCTACGCCATGGGTCACGAGCGAGTGATCGTCGAGCTAAAGGGGTTTCGCATCCTGCTCAGCGTTTGCTACGACCTGCGCTTTCCGGTGTGGCTGCGCCAGCAGCCGGGGCCCGACGAGCACTTCGAGTATGACGCCCTGCTCTGCGTGGCCAACTGGCCGGCGCCGCGGCGCGACCCCTGGCGGGTGCTGCTGCAGGCCCGGGCCATCGAGAACCTCTGCCCGGTGATCGGCGTCAATCGGGTCGGCGAGGACGCCAAGGGGCTTGCCTATGCGGGCGATTCCATGCTGATCGACGCCAAGGGTGAGGCGCTCATCGATCAACCTCGCGATACCCCCTTCCTCGAGACCGGTCACCTGTCGCTCGAGGAACTGCGGCGCTTTCGCGAGAAGTTCCCCGCCTGGCGTGATGCCGACCATTTTCGCCTCGCCGACGGGGTAGGCTACTGATGCGTCTGGACCGTTTTCTCTGCGAGACCACCGAGCTGACGCGCAGCCTGGCCAAGAAGGCCCTGCACCGGGAGGAGGTTCAGGTGGATGGCGAGGTCATCAAGAACCCCGCCACCCAGGTCGACGAGCACAGCCGGGTCACCTGGAACGGCGAGCGCCTGGCCCTGGTCGGCCTGCGCTACGTGCTGCTGCACAAGCCAGAGGGCGTCGAGTGCAGTGCCCGACGTGGCCTCTATCCGCTGGTCCGCGAGCTGGTCGACCTGCCCCAGGTGGAGCGCCTGCAGACAGTGGGCCGGCTGGACGTGGACACGACCGGCCTGGTACTGCTGACCGACGATGGTCAGTGGTCCCACCGGGTCACATCGCCGAAACGGCGCTGGGGCAAGGTCTACCGGGTCAGCCTCGCCGAGCCGCTGGAGGGGGCTGCGCTGGACAACGCCATTGCCCGCTTCGCCGAGGGCCTGACACTCGACGGGGAGGAGAAGCCGACGCGTCCCGCCGAGCTGGCCATGCGCTCACCGGCGGTGGCCGAGCTGACGCTTCATGAGGGCAAGTATCATCAGGTCAAGCGGATGTTCGCCGCCATCGGGCATCACGTTGTGGCACTGCACCGCGAGTCGGTCGGACCGCTTGCCCTGGGCGGGCTTGCTCCCGGCGAGTGGCGTGAACTCACCGAGGATGAAATCGCCATGTTCTGAGGTCGTCCGGGGGGCAGGCGTGTCATGCGTAGGTCTCGATTCTCGCCCGCCCACGGTGCTTGGCCGAGTAGAGCGCCTTGTCGGCAAGCCCGATGAGCGTCAGCGGGTCGCCGGCATGCGTCGGGTAGGTGGCGATCCCGCAGGAGACCGACAGCGGGCCGAGTAGTTGCTCCCGGTGACGAAAACGCGTCCGGCGAAGGATTTCCAGGAGCCCGGCGAGGCGCGCCTCGGCGACGCTCGTGGTGGCTCCCGGCATGATGATGACGAACTCCTCGCCTCCCATCCGGCATACCACGTCGGCGTCCCGGAAGTGGTGCGTCAATACCCGTCCCACCCCGACCAATACCGCATCTCCCGCCTCGTGCCCCTCGCTGTCGTTGAATTGCTTGAAGTGATCGATATCGATCATCGCCAGTGTCAGCGGCGAGCCGTGCCGGCGCGCCACGGCTGCCTCATGCTCGAGTACTTCGTCGAAGTAGCGACGGTTGTGCAGGCCCGTCAGGGTGTCCTGGTAGGAGTAGGCCTGCAGTGTCTCGACCATCTGTTCCAGTTCCCGGGTCCGCGCGGTGACCTGCTGTTCGAGGGAGAGGTTGAGTCGCTGCAGCTCACGCAGGGTATGCCGATAGTGCCATAGCGATACCGCCACGATCGCCAGCGCGAACCCGAGAGCGCCACCGCTCAAGGGGACTCGCCGCCAGGCCAGAAGGCCGTGGGCCACGGCCATGTCGACCAGCAGCAGCAGGCTGAAGAGCCCGTAGCTGGTGATGATCAGCTTCTGCTCGGGGTTGAGCGCTGCCAGGTGAACGCTGATGGTGGTGAACATGACCAGCAGGGTGACGAGCAGCAGGGCGTCGAAGGGCGGGAAGGTGCTGGAGAGGTTGATGACGCCACTCAGGGCCAGCCCCAGCGCCATTGCCAGGTAGGTCAGATGGAGTTGCCAGATGCGTCGCAGCAGCACCGGACGCTGCGCGGCGAACCAGTGCTCCAGCATCAGTGCCATGGCCACCGGGAGGGTGTAGTAGCTGCCGGCGGCCAGATAGTCCCATACCAGGGGCATCTCCAGCAGCAGCTGGCTGGCCTGTGTCTCGGCGAGCAGCATGATGCCCGCGGACAGGGCGAACAGCCCGATACCGATGAAGTTGCGTCGGTCGGCCTGCAAGGCCGCGAAGATGAAGGCTAGCAGCGCCAGCAGCAGCAGGAAGGCGCTGACGATCAGGTCGCCTGCCGAACGCTCGAGGATATGGTGCAGCAGGTCGAGATGTTCCATCAGCTTTATCTCGCCCCACAGGCCGATATCGGTGTAGTCGGAGAAGACGCGGAAGTAGAGCGTCCTTTCCGCGAAGTCCTCGGGCAGGCTGATCATGTGCCAGGGCCAGCCCTCGAAGCGTCCCTCCCCGCGAGCATCGAACCGGCCGTACTGATAAATCGGCGCCTCTTCCAGCCAGACCTGGGTGATCAGGTCGATGCTGTAGATATAGAACACTGGGTCGCGCCACTCGCCTGGCGGCAGGGTAATGCGAAACCAGGCGTGCCTGTTGCCCCCGCGGCCAGGCGGATTGGAGGGGAAGGCGATCGGCTGCCACGCCTCCTGCGAGACCGGGTCATTGACCCAGACCGGCGTCCCGTCGGCCCGGAAGGGGGAGTCACCCCAGCGATATTCCCAGCCCTCATCGAGTGACAGCGGGGGGGTACCCGCCAAGCTGGAGCCCGCCAGAAGCAAGGTGGCCATCAGGACACCGAGCAGGCAGAGGAAACGTGTGCGCATGGCAGCCTGTCATCCGGGCAGATGCCGCACTGTAACACAACGTAACCAATTGGGAATCCCTCATCGCCAACGATCGGTTCAGGAGAGGTATCGGGTTTATACCGTTAACTATCCTTGCGCCAATATCGCAATGAAATCCCCTCGCGGAGCCTGATCGCATGCAAGGCCAAGGATAGCCAGAAGGGCTGTGTCAGGGCATCGCGATCATCACTCGCGTGCTCCTTCTCCCCTGGTTCGCGCTGCAAGTCCGGCAGCGGCCACCAGGCGCCGGGTGTAGTCGCTACCGGGGTTCTCCAGTACCTGCAGACAGTCGCCCTGTTCCATCACCTCGCCGTCCTTGAGTACCAGTACTCGGTGCGCCATGGCCCGCACCACCGCCAGGTCATGGCTGATGAACAGGTAACTCAGGTGACGCCGGGCCTGGAGGTCACGCAGCAACTCGACGAGCTGTTTCTGGACGCTGCGATCGAGTGCCGATGTGGGCTCGTCGAGGACTACCAGGCGTGGCTCGAGAATGATGGCCCGGGCTACCGCGATACGCTGGCGCTGGCCGCCGGAGAACTCGTGGGGGTAGCGGGAGGCGCACGCCTCAGGCAGGCCCACCTCGCGCAGGGTGGCTCGCACGCGGCGGTCGACCTCGGCCCTGTCGAGTTCCGGGTGGTGAAAGCGCAGTCCTTCGCTGACGATGTCGAAGACCGGCAGGCGCGGCGAGAGCGAGCCGTAGGGATCCTGGAACACCACCTGCAGGCTGCGGCGCTGGCGGCGCAGCGCGTTGCCGGTCAGCCGGTCGAGGCGGGTACCGTCGAAGTCGATCTCGCCGCTGCCCTGGCCCAGCCGCAGCAGGGCGAGAGCGAGGGTGGTCTTGCCCGAACCGGATTCGCCAACGATGCCCAGGGTCTCGCCGGGCGCCACATGGAGGTCCAGTGGCTTGACGGCCTCGAACGGCGGCGGGCGCCGGGCGAACAGCCGCGTCGGACGCGAGAAGCTGACCCCGACGCCCCGGGCACGCAGCAGGGGGGCGATCCGGCCGACGGGCGCTGGGCGGCCCTCTGGCTCAGCTTCCAGCAGCAGTCGGGTGTAGTCGCTGCGCGGGCGGGTGAAGACGGCTTGCACCGGGCCGGTCTCCTGTGCGCGGCCGCCATGCAGCACGCAGATGCGGTCGGCATGGCGGCGCACCAGGTTGAGGTCGTGAGTGATGAAGAGCATGCCCATCCCGTGGGCATCGCGCAGCTCGGCGAGCAGGGCGAGAATCTCCTGCTGTACGGTGACGTCCAGCGCGGTGGTAGGCTCGTCGGCGATCAGCAGCTCGGGGCCGTTGGCGATGGCCATGGCGATCATCACCCGCTGGCGCTGGCCGCCGGAGATCTGGTGCGGCCAGACATCCAGCAGTTCGTCGGCGCGCGGCAGCCTGACCTGTTCCAGCAGTTCGCGGGTGCGCGCCCGGGCGGCCCTGCCAGTGAGTCCCTGGTGCAGGCGCAGAGTCTCGCCGATCTGCTTGCCGATGGGGTGCAGCGGGTTGAGCGATGTCATGGGCTCCTGAAAGACGAAGCCCACCCGGCTGCCACGCAGCCCACGCCAGCCCCGCTCGGACAGGGTGGCGAGGTCCGTATCAGCCAGTTGTCGCCCGCCTTCGACCCGTGCATTGGGGGGCAGCAGGTTCATGGCGCCGAGGGCCGAGACCGACTTGCCTGAGCCGGATTCACCGACCAGGGCCAGGGTCTCGCCACGCGCGACGGTGAGCGATAGCCGTTCGACCACGCTGACGCCGTCGAAGGTGATGGTCAGGTCGTTGAGCTGCAGCAGGGGGGCTGGGGACGAATCACGCATCCTGGCCGCTCCTTGAAGGATGGCTCGGTGCCGGGGGGGGGCTCGCGGCATGCTGGATATGGCGGGGGTCGAAGGCGTCCCGAAGTCCCTCGCCGATGAAGACCAGCAGTGAGAGCATCACCGAGAGGGTGACGAAGGCGGTGATGCCCAGCCAAGGGGCCTGCAGGTTGTTCTTGCCCTGGGCGACCAGCTCGCCCAGGGACGGCGAGCCCGGGGGCAGGCCGAACCCCAGGAAGTCCAGGGCGGTGAGGGTGGTGATGGCGCCGGTGAACAGGAAGGGGATGAAGGTCAGGGTCGCCACCATGGCATTGGGCAGCACGTGGCGCCACATGATCAGCCGCGAGGGCAGGCCCATGGCACGGGCGGCACGCACGTACTCGAGATTCCGGGCGCGCAGGAACTCGGCGCGTACCACGTCGACCAGGCCCAGCCAGGAGAACAGCAGCATGATGCCCAGCAGCCACCAGAGGTTGGGTTCCACCAGGCTCGCCAGGATGATCAGCAGGAAGAGCATCGGCAGCCCCGACCAGATCTCGGTGACGCGCTGGCCGATCAGGTCCACCTTGCCGCCGAAGTAGCCCTGGATGCCGCCGGCCAGCACCCCCAGCACCAGCGAGCCCGCGGTGAGCACCAGGGCGAAGACCACCGAGAGGCGGAAGCCGTAGATCACCCTCGCCAGGACGTCGCGGCCCTGGTCGTCGGTGCCCAGCCAGTGCCGGGGGGTGGGCGGCGACGGGGCGGGGTGGTCCAGTTCCCTGTCCAGGGTCTCGTAGGAGAAGGGGATCGGCGGCCAGAGCATCCAGCCGTTGGCCATGATTTCGTCGCGCACGAAGGGATCCCGATAGTCGGCGGGACTGGGCAGAAAGCCGCCGAACTCGGTGTCCGGATAGTCCACCAGGACCGGCACGTACCAGTCTCCCTGGTACTGCATGACGATGGGCCGGTCGTTGGCGATCAGCTCGGCCACCAGGCTGACCACGAAAAGAATCGCGAAGATCCACAGCGAGACCCGCGCCCGGCGATTGTCGCGAAATACCGCCAGGCGGCGACGGGTGATGGGAGAGAGGTCTGGCGAGAGCAGTGACATCGGATCAGGACTCCCGTGTCTCGAAGTCGATGCGCGGATCCACCCATACATAGGTCAGGTCCGAGATCAGCTTCAGCACCAGCCCGATGAGGGTGTAGAGGTAGAGGGTCCCGAAGATCACCGGATAATCGCGCTGCATCACCGCCTCGAAGCCCAGCAGGCCCAGGCCGTTGAGGGAGAAGATCACCTCGATCAGCAGCGAGCCGGTGAAGAAGATGCCGATCAGGGCGCCCGGCAGCCCGGCGATGATGATCAGCATGGCGTTGCGGAAGACATGGCCGTAGAGGACGCGTCGGTCGCTGGCCCCCTTGGCGCGCGCGGTGAGCACGTACTGCTTGTGCACCTCGTCGAGAAAGCTGTTCTTGGTCAGCATGGTCAGGGTCGCGAAGCTGCCGATCGCCGAGGCGATCACCGGCAGGGTGATGTGCCAGAGGTAGTCCTTGACCTTGCCCCAGGCGGAGAGCTCATCGAAGTCCGGGGAGGTCAGGCCACGCAGCGGAAACAGGTCCCAGTAGCTGCCGCCGGCGAACAGCACGATCAACAGGATGGCAAACAGGAAGCCGGGAATGGCATAGCCGACGATCACCAGTCCCGAGCTCCAGATGTCGAAGCGCGACCCATGTCGCAGTGCCTTGCGGATGCCCAGCGGGATGGAGACCAGGTAGACCACCAGCGTGGTCCACAGCCCCAGCGAGATCGACACGGGCAGCCGTTCGAGCATCAGGGTGGTGACCTGCTCGTCACGGAAGAAGCTCTCGCCGAAGTCGAAGGTGGCGTAGTCGGCGAGCATGCCGAGGAAGCGCTCATGGGCGGGCTGGTCGAAGCCGAACTGCGCCTCGAGCTTCTCGATGAAGGCCGGCGGGATGCCCCGGGCACCCCGGGACTCGCTGCTCGAGGTGGCATCGCCCCCACCTCCGTCCATGCGGGTGCTGGCCTGGCTGGAGAGACCCTCGAAGCGGGCCAGCATCTGGTCGATGGGGCCGCCCGGCGCGGCCTGGACGATGATGAAGTTGAGCAGCATGATGCCCAGCAGGGTGGGTATCATCAGCAGCAGGCGGCGCAGTACATAGCGGGCCACGGCGTGTCCTTAGAGCTTCAATGAAATCTCAACGAGAGATGAGCTTTCCCGGCGCCAAGTCTCCGGAGGGCGCTGTGACCCCATCCCTGGGCGCTACCGACGCCCTGCCGAGCTTGCGCCTTGTCCCCGGCGCTCATCTGCCAGCAGCAGTGGTGTCACACCTCGCACCTCGCCCATCATTCAGCGATTGCGCTGGCGAGCCTCGATGTCGGCGCCGCGTTCAGGGTCCACCCACCACGCAGCCAGGTCCCGGTTGTACTCGGGGAAGGGTTCCCGCCAGTCGAACTTGTCCCACAGGGCGATCCGCGTCTTCCCGAGGTGCCACTGGGGAATCACGTAGAAGCCCCAGCGCAGCACCCGGTCCAGCGCCCGCGCGGCGGTGTCCAGCGCCTCCCGGGAATCGGCGCGGATGAGTGACTCCACCAGGTCATCGACCACCGGGTCGCTGAGCCCGATCAGGTTGCGGCTCTGGGGCACCTCGGCGTATTCGCTGGTCCAGAAATCGCGCTGCTCGTTGCCGGGATTGGCTGACTGCGGGAAGCTGCCGACGATGATATCGAAGTCGAAGCCGCGCAGCCGGTTGAGGTACTGGTTGACGTCGACGATGCGGATATTGCCCTCGATGCCGATCTTGGCCAGGTTCTGCAGCAGCGGCTGCACGACCCGCTCGAACTGGGTGTCGTAAAGCAGCACCTCCACCGTGAGCGGGGCGCCGGAATCGAGGTGCGTCATGACGCCGTCGCGAACCACATAGCCGGCCTCGTTGAGCAGTTCGAGTGCCCTGGCGAGTCGCGGACGCATCTCCTCCGGGTGGTCGATGGGCAATGGTTCCTCGAAGATGCGCTCGGACAGCACCTCGCGGTGGGGCTCGAGCAGGTCCAGCTCGGCCTCGCTCGGCAGGCCCTCGGCGGCCATCTGGGAGTTGGCGAAGTAGCTCTCGGTGCGCTCGTAGGCGCCATAGAAGAGGTTGCGATTGAGCCATTCGAAGTCGAAGGCCAGGTTGAGGGCCTCGCGGACGCGGACGTCCTGGAACTTGTCGCGTCGCAGGTTCATCACATAGGCCTGCATGCCGGCGGGCTGGCCATCCGGTATCTCGAGACGCTCGACAAACCCCTCCTCCCGGGCCGGGAAGTCATAGGCGGTTGCCCAGTTGCGGGCACTGGTCTCGATGCGCAGGTCGAGATTGCCGGCCTTGAAGGCCTCCAGGGCCACCGTCTGGTCGCGGTAGTAGTCGTAGACCAGCCGGTCGATGTTGTGCCGGCCCCGGTTGACCGGCAGTTCCCTTCCCCAGTAGTCATCGACGCGCTCGTACACGATACGCCGCCCCGGCTCCACCTCGCCGATGCGGTAGGGGCCGGAGCCGAGCAGGGCATCGCGAGTGGTAGCCTCGAAGTCACGGTCCTGCCAGAAGTGGGCTGGCAGGATCGGCAACTGGCCAATGATCAGCGGTAACTCCCGTGACTCGCTGTCGGCGAGGTCGAAGTGGACGGTGGCCTCGTCGAGCGCCTTCACGTCGATGACGTCGGCATAGTAGGCCCCATAGAAGGGCTGGCCCTGCTCCGTCAGGGTCTCGAAACTGAACACCACGTCCTCGGCGGTGACCGGCTCGCCATCATGGAAGCGCGCCTCGGGGTGCAGGTCGAACTCGATCCACTGCCGCTGCGGGTCCAGCCGCACGCCCTCGGCGAGCAGGCCGTACATCGAGAAGGGCTCGTCGGGGTTCTGGGCGAGCAGCGTATCGTAGGTTTCGGTCAGGCCCGTGGCCGGGGTGCCGCGGACGATGAAGGGGTTGGTGGAATCGAAGCTGCCGATGGCCGAGCGTACCAGGCTCCCTCCGGTCGGGGCGTCGGGGTTGGCGTGGGGGAAGTGCCTGAAGTCCGCCGGCAACGCCGGGTCGCCATACAGGGCCAGGCCGTGGACGGTCGGCACCTCTGCGGGGTCGGCCGCCAGGACCGGTCCACCCAGCAGTGCGCCCAGCATCAGGCCCAGGCCAGGGGCAGCGTGTCGCATCGATCGGGTTCCTCGTAGCAGGCGGGGCCGTGGCCCGTGACATCAACTACCGGAAAGTGTCAGCTGTTGCCCCGGTTGTAAAGCGTCGGGTTGCTCGATGCCGTTCCAGCGGGCCAGTTCGGCCGGCGTCACGGCATGGCGGGAGGCAATCGCCGAGAGGCTGTCGCCGCGGCGGACCACATAGACCTCATCGGTATCGGCGCTGGCCACTTGACGGTCGGAGTTGCCATCGAGACGAGCTACCAGCCGTTCGGCGCTGCCGGCGGGCACCAGCAGCCGCTCGACGTGCCGGGGGTCGGCCCGGTCGCCGAGCAGTCCGGGGTTGAGGTCGGCCAGGGTCGCGTGGGAGACGCCCGCCAGGCGGGCGGCTTCGCCGAGGTCCATGGGCCGGGTCACCGGCACCTCGGCGACGGCCGGGGCGGCCTCGATGCGGGGCAGCTCGACATCGTAGCGTTCCGGCTCGGCGAGGATCGCCGAGATGGCGATAAGCTTGGGGACATAGGCCATGGTCTCCTGCGGCAGCTCGAGGTCCCAGTAGCTGCCGACCTGGCCACGCGAGCGCGCCGCGTCGCGGGCACGGTTCACGGTGCCGGCGCCGGCATTGTAGGCCGCCAGGGAGAGTTCGACGTCACCCTCGTACCACTGCTCGGCCTGCGTCTCGATGTAGTCCAGGGCGGCATGGGTGGAGCGGGCCACGTCCAGGCGGCCATCGTAGCCACCGCCGCGGTGCAGCCCCAGGGCGTGGCCCGTGCCGGGCATGAACTGCCACAGGCCTGCCGCCCCGCGGTGGCTCTGGGCAGTGGGGTCGAAGGAGCTCTCGATGAAGGGAATCAGGGCGACCTCGCCGGGCAGTTCACGCTCCTCCACGCGCTCGGTGATCCAGGCGAGCCAGGGACGGGCACGTTCGGTGATCTCGGCGATGTTCCGGGGGCTCTGGCGATAGTGCTCGATCCATTGCTGGACACGCGGCTGATCGACATCCTCCTGCCACTGGAAGGACTCGGCGAGGCGGGACCACGCATCCTGCGGCTCGAGGGCCAGGGCATCCCAGAAGGTCTGGTTGGTGGGAAGCGGAGCGGGCTGAGCCGTCTGGCTGGCCGAATCGTCCTTGAAGGCGCGCTGGGCGGGCGTGGAAGCCTGGCTGTAGCCGGTGGTCGCCAGCAGGGAACCCATCAGCGCGAGACAGCTGGTGAAGCCCAGGATCCGTCGACGTGTCGTATGATAGGTCATCGAAAGGTCATCTCCTGGTCATGCAGGCACCTGCCGCTATGGGCAGATCGGGTGTCGTCCATCAACGGCGAGTTCAGAAGCCATCCTTCCAGACGCGCAGGGTGGTGAAGGTCGCCAGATCGCTGTCGGTGTCGCCATGGGCCGATGCGGCCTGGCGTATCCCCGCGGAGGCGCAGCGCAGGAAGGGGTTGATGCGGCGTTCGCGGCCCAGCGTGGTGGGCAGGGTCGGACGGTCGAGCTCGCGGGCTCGCTGGCACTCCAGCTGGGCGGCCTCGACGTCGGCATTGTCCGGGTCGGCAGCGCGCGCGAACGCCAGGTTGGCCAGGGTGTACTCGTGGGCGGCGAACACCAGGGTGTCCTCCGGCAGGGCCGCGAGGCGTGACAGGGAGTCATGCATCTGTGCCGGGGTGCCTTCGAAGAGGCGGCCACAGCCGCCACTGAACAGGACGTCGCCGGCAAACAGCAGGGGCGGGATGCCCGGTGTGAAGAAGCCGATATGATCCAGAGTGTGGCCGGGCAGGGCGAGCACCTCGAACAGCCGGCCCATTACCCGCACCTCGTCGCCGTCGCCGACCCGCTCGTCGATGCCGTCGATCTCCGGGTTGTCCGGGCCGATCACGCGCGGCGAATAGCGCTCGATCAGCGCCGCCAGGCCGCCGGTATGGTCGTGATGGTGGTGGGTGATCAAAACGGTACCCAGTTCCAGCCGCTCGCGCTCCAGCCATTCGATGACCGGCGTTGCATCGCCGGGGTCAACCACGCAGACTGCCGGACTCGTGTCCTGTCGCAGCAGCCAGATATAGTTGTCGCTAAAGGCGGGTATCGGTGTCACGCTCAACATGGGCTCGGGGTCCTTGACGGAGGCGTTGCCAGACGCTGCCGCAATTCGTTGCGATAGGGTTTTAGAGAACATGGCACTGTGGAGGGATAGCGGCACTATGTCAAATTCGCGGGACCCCCACGCCCTGGCGCGTCTGGTCAGGGAGGGGCGTCGATACTGGGCGTCGCCGGCGGGGCAGGCGCTGTGGCGGTCCGAGCGCGCCTGCCTGGGGCCGGTCTGTGAGCGCCTGGTCGGCCGACACAGTCTGGAACTGGGCATGGCCCCCATGCTCAGCGACATCTGCCCGATTCGCCATGCCCTTGGCTGGTCGCCCAGCCGCGAGATGGCCGAGCATGACTCGACCCTGGTATGTCCGCCGGATGCCCTGCCCCTCCCGGACGACAGCCTGAGCCTGGTGGTGGTCCACCATCTGCTGGAGGTCGTGGCCGAACCGCATCATATGCTGCAGGAGGCAGCGCGTGTCACTGCCGACAACGGGCGGCTGCTCATCTTCGGCTGGTGCCCGCTGAGTGTCGGCGGGCTGATGCGTGCCTGGCCGGGTAGACGATGCCGCATGCCCTGGCGTGGTCACTGGCGCTCTCCCGGGCGGCTCGGCGACTGGCTGGCGTTTGTCGACTTCGAGATCGAGCGGGTAGACTATTGCGGCTTTCACCTGCCCGGCAGCCTGCCGCGCAACACCATGCTGGAGACTCTCGGTCGGCGCCATAACCTGCCGCTGGGCGACAGCTACATGATTCATGCCCGACGTCGGGCACAGCTCGCCCAGTCGCAGCGTTCGCCCCTCGACATGGCGCGCCCTCTGGCCGGGCCGGCGCTGGGCAGCGCCACGCGGGTCGGGCCACAACCGCAGAGGAACCGCCAGGGTGACTGACCGAGAGCAAGGCGAGTCCGTGCAGACTGTGACGATCTATACCGACGGCGCCTGCCGCGGCAATCCCGCCTTCCCCCTGTGAGCCGACGAGAGAGAGACATGCGTCAGATCATCCTGGATACCGAGACGACTGGCATCGATCCACGCGACGGCCACCGCCTGATCGAGATCGGCGCGGTGGAGATGGTCAATCGCCGTCTCACCGGTAACCGCTATCACCAGTACATCAATCCCGAGCGGGACATCGAGGCCGAGGCGGTGAGCGTCCACGGTATCACCAACGAGCGTGTGGCCGAGGAGCCGGTCTTCGCCGATATCGCCGACGACTTCTGGGCCTTCATCGAGGGCGCGGAGCTGGTGATCCATAACGCCCCCTTCGACGTGGGCTTCATCGACCATGAACTCGGCCTGCTCAACGCGCGGCGCGGCGAGCCACGGCTCGGGCCGGTGGCCGAACACTGTCGGATCCTCGATACCCTGACCCTGGCCCGCGACAAGCATCCGGGGCAGCGCAATAGCCTGGATGCCCTGTGCAAGCGCTACGAGATCGACAACGGGCGCCGTGTCCTGCACGGCGCCCTGCTCGATGCCGAGATTCTTGCCGATGTCTACCTGGCCATGACCGGGGGGCAGACCCTGCTCTCGCTGGATGCCTCGGCGACCACGGAGCGCCGTGACGGTGAGCCCGGGGGGCTGGCTATCCGCCGGTTGTCCCTGAACGCGGGACAGCTGCGAGTCGTGCGTCCCGATGAGGCAGAGCTGGCGGCCCATCATGCCCGGCTGGAGCGGATACGCGATGCGGCCGGCGAGTGTCGCTGGGACGCCTACCCCGACGTGACGGTCGGCCTGGGGTCGCGCTGATGCTGCGGCGGGAACTGCCCAGCGAGGCGTCGGCCGGCCGGGTCATTCGGCTGGCTCGGGGGCGCATTGCTCCCGGTGTCGATGAGCGGCCGCTGCAGGCGTTCCAGCCCTGGCATGAGCGTATGCAGCCGCTTTGCTGGTGGCAGGAAGAGCCGGTGGCACTCTCGCTGGAGCAACAGCCCGGAGATGACTGGATCGATGGCCGCTCCTGGCTGGCTCGCCTGCCGGAATCCTGGTTTCCGCTGGTCTCCACGGCCCTGCAGGTGGCGGCCTGGCTGGACAACCATCGTTTCTGTGGCCGTTGCGGGGCGCCGGCGCGGCGCCTCGATGCCGAGTTCGCCATGCACTGTGAGCAGTGCGGCCATCGCAACTATCCGCGCATCTCGCCTTGTATCATCACGCTGGTCACCCATGGCGAGTCGCTGCTGCTGGCTCGCAGTCCGCGGTTTCCTCCGGGACGCTACTCGACCCTGGCCGGTTTCATCGAGCCCGGCGAGTCGGCCGAAGAGGGCGTGCGTCGCGAGATCTTCGAGGAAGTGGGGCTCAGCGTGGGTCGCGTCAGTTACTTCAGGAGCCAGGCGTGGCCTTTCCCCCACTCGCTGATGCTGGGGTTCTTCGCCGAGGCGGCCAGTCGGCGGATCCGCATCGATGGCATCGAAATCGCCGATGCCGCCTGGTTCAGCCCGCGGCGCCTGCCCCAGCTGCCGCCGCTCTATTCCATCTCCCGGGCGCTGATCGAGACCCATCTCAGGGAGGTCGGGGCTCGGGGCTAGCCGGCGAAGGCGGCCCGTGACGGGCCGGCCAGCCGGGCCTCAGTGGCCCGGGAAGAGGCGGGTCAGCTGCGTGGCCAGCATGACGTTGCCGGTGGCCTTGAGCTTGCCGGTCATGAAGGCGCTCATGCCGTTGATCTCGCCGTTCATCACCCCCTTGAGGGTCTCGCTGCTCATGCTCAGGCTGACCGACGGGTCATCGTGTTCGCCTTCGTGGACTTCCAGGGTACCGTCGTCCACCACCAGGTAATGGTTGCCGGCATCGGAGAAGTGGAACTGGAAGACTTCATGCATGCCGCTGGCGGCCTCGGCATCGAAGCGACGCTGTAGCTTGTCGAGTGTGGCGTCTGACATGGGGATCCTCGGTTGCAGGTAGGGATGGTGTCAGAGCGTATTTGAAACGATTGTTTGAATCAAGCGCTCTTGTGCCGTCCGCAAGGCCGCGGGCAGGATGTCGTGACATCAAGCGAAAGGAGAAGGCAGTGAACGAGTGGCTGACGGAATTCGGCATGTTCGTGGCGCAGCTGTTGACCCTGGTGGTGGTCATCGGCCTGGTAGTGGCGGTGGTCTTGCGTGCCAGGGGCGAGACCGGAGAACGTACCCGCCTGCGGCTGGAGGAGCTCAACGGTACGCGCCGCTCCCGCCATCGGCGGATGCAGCTGGCCGCCAGTCAGCCGGGTGCCCGCAAGCGCCTGGTCAAGGCCTTCCGGCGCGATGACAAGGAGCATGGTCGGCGTGGTCGCAAGGGGGGCGGGGAGGCCTTCCCGACGGTCTGGGTGCTCGATTTCCATGGCGATATCAAGGCCAGCGGTACCGGGCGCCTGGCCGAGGAGGTCTCGGCGGTGCTGGCGGTGGCCGGCCAGGGGGATGAGGTGGTGATCCGCCTGGAGTCGGCCGGTGGCCTGGTGCACGGCTACGGCCTGGCGGCCGCCGAGCTGGATCGGTTGCGCGAGGCGGGCCTCTCCACCACGGTGTGTGTCGACAAGGTGGCCGCCAGCGGCGGCTACCTGATGGCCTGCGCGGCCGACCAGCTGCGTGCCGCCCCGTTCGCAGTGATGGGATCCATCGGGGTGGTCGCCCAGCTGCCCAACCTGCATCGCCTGCTCAAGCGTCATGACATCGATGTGGAGCTGCTCACCGCCGGGCGCTACAAGCGCACTCTCACGGTCTTCGGCGAGAATACCGAAGAGGGGCGCGAGAAGTTTCTGGAGGACCTCGAGACGACCCATGAACTCTTCAAGCGCCATGTGGCCGAGCGGCGTCCGGGGCTGGACATCGAAGCAGTGGCCACCGGTGAGATCTGGTACGGCCGTGATGCCGTGGCGAGGGGGCTGGTGGATGCGCTGGGCACCAGCGAGGCCTACCTGGTCGAGCGCATGCAGCAGGCGCGGGTGATCAGCCTGAAGCTGGAGCAGAAGCACAAGTTCGGCGACCGACTGGGCGTGGCGGTCTCGCGGGGTGTGGAGCGGTGTATCGAGCGGGGAATCGAGATGCTCGATGCCGGGCGCTGGCAGAAGCGTTGAGCGGTCGCCTATGCCTTTCCCGCCAGTTCGAGGCTGCCCAGGGCCTCGATGAGGGTTCTCGCACGCGTGCCGTGCAGGGAGTAGTAGATGGTCTGGGATTCCCGGCGGGTACTGACCAGGTTCTCGCGGCGCAGGATCGCCAGGTGCTGTGAGAGTGCTGACTGGCTGAGGGAAAGTCGCTGGTTGAGCTCGGTCACCGAGAGCTCGGTACCGTCGAGCAGACAGAGTATCCGTAGCCGGTTGTCGTTGGCCATCGCCTTGAGCAGCGCGCTGGCTTCATCGATGACCGCTGTTCCGCCTTCCATCAGGCGTGCTGCAGCGCCACTGTTATTGCCCATGATCCATCCCCTGACGGGCAGGCCCGGTCCGGGGCCGGCTGCCTGCGCGGTTGAGTGTGCATTCTCACTCGCCGCCCTCTTGCGAGTGGTGCGAAACTCTCTCTGATGTTCTCATACAGATGTTCCTCAATAATAGTTCAGCCTGGCGCCTGTCGCCGGATCAACGCTGGATCAATGACGAATTCCGGTCGATTGCCGCCGTGTTGTCGACAATAATTGGCCGTCTGCCTCGTACTTTTGTCGAGTGTTAGCCAATGGTATGAGGTTATAGCGGCGGACATGCTCTAGAGTGTCAACAATCAACGCCAACGCCACCCCAAGTTCCCTTGATTGCTGACAGGATGCAGATGCGCATGTACCAAGACGAGTATCGCCGCTCCATTGATCACCCCGAGGCCTTCTGGGCGGAGCAGGCCAAGCGAATTCCCTGGTTTACCTCGCCCACGACCATTCTCGACTATGACGAGACTGGCCATGCTCGCTGGCTCGGCGATGGCGAACTGAATATCTGCCATGCCGCCCTTGACCATCATGTCGAACAGGGACGCGGCGATCAGCCGGCCATCTTCTGGGACTCTCCGGTCACCGACACCAAGCGCACCCTCACCTTCAGCGAGATGCGTGACCAGGTCGCACGCTTTGCTGGGGCCCTCCGCGCACTGGGCGTGGCGAAGGGCGATCGCGTCGTCATCTACATGCCCATGGTGCCCGAGGCGCTGGTCGCCATGTATGCCTGCGCGCGCCTTGGCGCGGTGCACTCGGTGGTGTTCGGGGGCTTTGCCCCGCATGAGCTGGCCGTGCGTATCGAGGATGCGGCACCGAAGGTCGTGGTGGCCGCCTCCTGCGGGGTCGAAGGCAGCAAGGTCCTGCCCTACAAGCCGATCATCGACGAGGCCATCGAGCAGAGCGCTCACCGGCCCGATGCGTGCGTGATGCTCCAGCGAGACCAGCACCACGCCGAACTTGGCGCAATCGATCACGACTGGGCGGCCCTTGTCGAGACTGCCCAGCCTGCTGACTGCGTGCCGGTCAAGGGCAGCGACCCGCTCTATGTCCTCTACACCTCCGGGACCACGGGCAAGCCCAAGGGGGTGGTGCGGGATACCGGGGGCTACGCCGTGGCTCTGACCTATTCCATGGATGCCATCTACGACGTTGCCCCCGGCGATGTCTTCTTCTCCGCCTCCGACGTGGGCTGGGTGGTGGGTCACTCCTACATCGTCTATGCCCCTCTGCTGCGCGGCTGTTCGACGGTGGTCTACGAGGGCAAGCCGGTGAAGACCCCCGATGCCGGGGCCTTCTGGCGGCTGATCAGCGAGTATCGGGTCAAGAGTTTCTTCACCGCACCCACGGCCTTTCGCGCCATCAAGAAGGAAGATCCGGACGCCAAGTTGATGGCGCAGTACGACATCTCCTGTCTCAAGGCGCTGTTCCTGGCCGGTGAGCGTCTCGACCCGCCGACGTTCCACTGGCTGGACGACCTGCTGGAGGTACCGGTGATCGATCACTGGTGGCAGACCGAGACCGGCTGGCCGATCGCCGCGAACCTTCAGGGGCTTGAGCCGATGCCTACCAAGGCGGGGAGTGCGACGGTGCCGGTGCCCGGGTTCAACGTGCAGGTGCTGGATCGCGAGGGTGAGCCGGTCGGTCCCATGGAACAGGGCAGCGTGGTGATCAAGCAGCCGATGCCGCCGGGGTGTCTGACCGGCGTATGGGGGGATCCTCAGCGCTTCCACAGCGCCTACATGGCAGCCTTTCCCGGCTACTACCTGACCGGCGATGGTGGCTACTTCGATGAGGATGGCTACCTGTTCATCATGGGGCGCACCGATGATGTCATCAACATCGCCGGTCACCGTCTCTCAACGGGCGAGATGGAAGAGGTTGTCGGTGCCCATCCGGCCGTGGCCGAATGCGCCGTGATCGGTATCCACGATGCCCTCAAGGGACAGCTGCCGGTGGGACTGGTGATTCCCAAGGACGGTTTCGATGGCCGCGAGGCGGAACTGGAGGAGGAGCTGATTGCGCTGGTGCGCGACAGGATCGGCCCGATCGCCTGCTTCAAGCAGGTGCTGGTGGTCGACCGCCTGCCCAAGACCCGTTCCGGCAAGATCCTGCGCAAGCTGCTGCGCAACATCGCCGACGGCCAGGAGTTCGGCGTGCCCTCCACCATCGATGACCCGGCGAGCCTGCAGGACGTGCACGAGGCCATGAAGGAGCGCTCGGTGGGCACCGCCCACGAGGCCCGTCAGCTCTGACCCTGACACGGCGGACACGCCCGCCACCGATGTCTCGGCACCGCCGCCCGTCCGGGCGGCGGTAGCGTCTCTGGGGCAGGACGACAATGGCCAGTCGCCCGGCCAAGCCGTATAATACGCCGCCTGTCCGCCCCAGGGCGATTTCCGTGCCATGAGGGTTCCCTCACCCCTCCCCAAAAAAGGATGCCGTGATGTTCGTGCTTTCCGATGCCCAGACCCGGCGTTGCCTGGTGCTGCTGGTTGCCTTCCACATACTGGTCATTGCCGCCAGCAATTATCTGGTCCAGTTGCCCTTCACCCTGTTCGGGTTCCATACCACCTGGGGGGCCTTCAGTTTTCCCTTCATCTTCCTGGCCACCGACCTGACCGTGCGGCTGTTCGGCAAGGAGCCGGCTCGTGCCATCGTCTTGCGGGTCATGCTGCCCGCGCTGTTGATCTCCTATGTCGTCTCGGTCGTTTTCCCGCAGGGCGGCTATGCCGGCCTGGCGGGTCTGGGGGAGTGGAACCTGTTCGTGGCACGGATCGCGCTGGCCAGCTTCATGGCCTATGTGCTGGGCCAGCTGCTGGACGTGCAGGTCTTCGATCGCCTGCGTGCCCTCAGGGCCTGGTGGGTGGCGCCGGCGATCTCTACCGTGCTCGGCAACCTGGCCGACACCTTCGCCTTCTTTTCCATTGCCTTCCATGAGAGCCCCGATGCCTTCATGGCGGCCAACTGGCCGGAGATCGCCTGGGTCGACTACGTGATCAAGCTCGGCATCAGCCTGGCCTTCTTCCTGCCTCTGTACGGTGTCCTGCTGGCCTGGCTCAGTCGTCGCCTGGTCGCGGTGACGGGCAGTGCCGACCTGATGCCCGCCCGGGCACACGCCCGCACCTGAGGCTACCATCCCGTCGAGGAGACCAAGATGCCCGTTGAACTTCATCATATCGATACCGGGGGCGACGATACCCCGCTGGTGGTCGTGCATGGCCTGCTTGGCAGTGCCGACAACTGGCGCTCCCATCTCAAGCAGTGGCAGCGCAGGCGCCGGGTGATTGCCGTGGACCTGCGCAATCATGGGCGTTCGCCGCACGTCGCGGGGATGGGCTACGACGCCATGGCCGAGGACCTGCTCGCCCTGCTCGACCGGCTCGGGGTGGCCAGGGCTCACCTGCTGGGACACTCCATGGGCGGCAAGGTAGTGATCAGCCTGGCCCGGCTGGCGCCGACCCGCGTGGCCTCGCTGATCGTCGCCGACATCGCGCCGCTCGCCTACGGCCATGATCACGACAGCGTGTTCGCCGCCCTGCGCCGCGTCGAGGCGGGCCAGCCCGGCAATCGCCGCGAGGCGGATGCGCTGCTCGCCGAGCATGTCGAGGAGACCGCGGTGCGTCTCTTCCTGGCCACCAACCTGGAGCGTGACGAGGCGGGGATCCTGCGCCTGCGCATCGGTCTGGACGAGATACAGGAGGACTACGAGACGATCATGGCGGCGCCGGCGGGCGAGGGCGCCTTCGAGGGGCCGACGCTGGTGTTGCGCGGAGCGCATTCGCGCTACGTGACGGATGAGATGCTGCCGGCGCTGCGCGAGGTGCTGCCGCGGGCCGAGATCGAGACCCTGCAGGCGGGGCACTGGCTACATGCCGAGGAACCAGCGGCCTTTCAGGCGGCGGTCAACGGCTTTCTCGACCGCCTGGAAGGCTAGCGAGGCGACGCGCCCAGGTCGATGGCCAGGCGTGATACCGGATGGCGCTCCTGGATCAGGTCGGCCTCCAGCAGGTAGGTCTCGAAGCGACGGTAGCGCCCCTGGTCCAGGGCGGCCGGGCTGAGGTTCAGGCGGCTACGCACCACTTCCCAGGCCTCGCGGTTGATGGCGGTGTCAATGGCGGGTTCCGCCCTTGTGAGCAGCGACCAGGCTTCTTGCGGATGGTTGGCGATCCATGTCGTGGCCGAGGTGCTGCCGCGGGCCGAGATCGAGACCCTGCAGGCGGGGCACTGGCTACATGCCGAGGAACCAGCGGCCTTTCAGGCGGCGGTCAACGGCTTTCTCGACCGCCTGGAAGGCTAGCGAGGCGACGCGCCCAGGTCGATGGCCAGGCGTGATACCGGATGGCGCTCCTGGATCAGGTCGGCCTCCAGCAGGTAGGTCTCGAAGCGACGGTAGCGCCCCTGGTCCAGGGCGGCCGGGCTGAGGTTCAGGCGGCTACGCACCACTTCCCAGGCCTCGCGGTTGATGGCGGTGTCAATGGCGGGTTCCGCCCTTGTGAGCAGCGACCAGGCTTCTTGCGGATGGTTGGCGATCCATGTCGTGGCCTGCTCGATGGCCGCCACCAGTCGGTGAATGGCGTCCCGCTGCGTGCCCAGGTGGTCGCGGTTGGCCAGCAGTACCAGGCCGTCATGGAGAGGAATCCCCTGCTCCTCGATACGCAGGACCCGAGTGGCCAGTCCCTCATCGGCGAGCTGACGAGGCAGCAGGTGACGCATGGCCCCGATCACCCCGTCCACGCGTCCCTCGCGCAGCGCATCGCCGAGCCGGAAGTGCAGCGCCTCGGTCTCGATCTCGTCGTTGCGGATCGCTGCCTCTTTCATCAGCGCCGCCAGCAGCACATCTCGGCTGTCGATATCGGCATGACCGATGCGCTTGCCGGCCAGCTGGGCGGGGGTCTCTATGTCACCATCCTCGCGCACCACCAGAGCGCTCAAGGGCGTGGCGATCAGGCTGGCGACGCGGACCATCGGCAGGCCACGGTCAACCTGAAGGTGCAGAAGCGGTTGTCGGGCGACAGCCAGATCGACCCGTGACGCTGCCAGCAGCTTGCTGGGCACATCAGGGTCAGCGGGCGTGGCGAGGTCCACTTCCAGGCCGCGGCTGGCAAAAAGGCCTCTTTCCCTGGCAATGAGCAGGGCGGCATGGCGAGGGCTGGGGTAGCCGTCCAGCATGACCCTGAGCGAGGTGACCGGAGGAGGCTCGATCGGTTCTGCCGGCCGCAAGGCGATGGCCGGGACACTGGGGTGCGAGGGCGTGTCGACGCCGGGACCGCGGGGCGCCTGCCGGTAGCGGCGACGGGTTTCCGCCCAGGCGGCGGCCTCGGCAAGGGCCTCGAGATCGACCACCATCACCTCGGTGGCCAGTGGCGGGTATCCGTCACGGGGTGGCATGTCGGAGGGCGGCGGATCGGCGACGGCGGATAGCGTCGACAGCAAGGCGGCTGTCGGCAGCAGCAGTTGCCGGCGGAGAGGCCGCCAAGAAACGGGTGACATCATCGTAACAGGTCTCCAGCCATGTGCTATCCGGCATTCCACTGGTGCCGCGCAAGCTTAACCGTTGCCCGCATGCCACTGCCAGTCGCGGCCACAAACGGAAATCGCCGTGCCGGGGCCGGCATGCGATAATTCCATCTCGCGCAGCCGGAACAGGACGCTCATGGATTCGATCAATACCCTCTTCCTGATCAGCGGTTTTCTGCTGGCGCTGAGCATTCTCGCCAGTCGGCTCTCCTCGATGGCCGGAGTACCGCTTCTGCTGATCTTCCTCGGGTTGGGGATGCTGGCCGGCGAGGAGGGGCTGCTTGGCATCCAGTTCGATGACTATTCACTGGCGTTCCTGATCGGTCACCTGGCACTGGCCATGATCCTGCTGGATGGCGGGCTGCGCACTCGCCTCAAGACCTTCCGAGTCGGCTTTCGACCGGCACTTTCCCTGGCCACGCTGGGCGTCTTCATCACCAGCTCGCTGGTCGGCGTGTTTGCCATGTGGCTGTTTGAACTGAGCCTTGTGCAGGGGCTGCTGGTGGGCGCCATCGTGGGGTCCACGGATGCCGCGGCGGTGTTCTCGATGCTCAGCGGACGCGGGGTCAACCTCAACGAGCGGGTCGGAGCGACCCTGGAGATCGAGTCCGGGACCAACGACCCCATGGCGATCTTCCTCACCCTGGTGCTGGTGGAGATGCTGGTCGGCGAGATTGGTGAGGTGGGAGAGACCTTGCTGTTTCTGGTGCAGCAGTTCGGCCTGGGCATCGCCATCGGCGTGAGCATCGGCTGGCTGAGTGCACGCCTGCTGAGCTGGCTGGACCTGGCGCCCGGCCTCTACTCGCTTCTGGCCCTGGGTCTGGGCTTCTGCGTCTTCGGCCTGACCAGCGCCCTGGGGGGAAGTGGCTTCCTGGCCATCTACCTGGCGGGGCTGATGATCGGTAACCGGCCTGGCCGCCACCTCAATTTCATCCTGCCGGTGCATGATGGGCTGGCCTGGCTCTCCCAGATCGGCCTCTTCCTTGTGCTGGGGCTGCTGGTCACGCCCAGCGAGATGCTCGATTATGCGCTGCCCGCGCTGCTGGTCGCCCTGGCGCTGATCCTTGTCGCCAGACCCCTGGCGGTGCTCGTGGCCGTCAAGCCCTTCTTCAAGTTTCGCTGGCGGGAGATCGGCTTCATCGCCTGGGTGGGCCTGCGCGGCGCGGTCCCCATCGTGCTGGCGATCTTCCCGGTCATCGGCGGAGTGGAAAATGCCTCGCTCTACTTCAATGTCGCTTTCGCCGTGGTGCTGCTGTCGCTGCTGATTCAGGGGGGAACCCTGCCGTGGATGGCACGGCGCATGCGGGTCGAGTTGCCTCCCAGCGTGACCCCGAACCGGCGCGGTCCACTGGGCATCCTGCCCGAGAACGATTACGAGATGTTCGTGTACGAGGTCGAGAACGCCGATCTCGAGGACGTGCCGATCCGGCTGCTGCGCTTTCCCTCCGGCGCGCTGATCTCGGCGCTCTTTCGTGAGCATGCCATGCTCCATCCGAAGGGCAGCACCCGGTTGCGGCTGGGGGATGTGATCTGCGTGATTGGCCGTACCGACGATCTGCCGGCGCTCAACCGGCTGTTCAACGGAGAAGCCAAGCTCAAGCGCGAGCGCGCCTTCTTCGGTACCTTCACCTTCGACGGGGCGGCACACATGCGCGACATCGCCGATGCCTATGGCCTGACACTGAGTCCCGGCGAGCATGACATGACGCTGGCCGAGTTCATCTCCCTGCGGGTGGGGGGGCATCCGGTGGTGGGCGATGACGTGGACTGGCACGGCATCCATTGGGTCGTCAGCGAGATGGAGGGCAACACGGTGACCCGGGTGGGGCTGCGGCTCTACTGAGTCAGCACAGGATCGCGGTGGTGCGTTCACAGGGAGGCGCGGTGGCACGAAAAAGGCGCCCGCAGGCGCCTGATTCTAGATAGGAAGTGGCGGAGGGACAGGGATTCGAACCCTGGGAAGGCTCTCACCTTCGCCGGTTTTCAAGACCGGTGCATTCAACCGCTCTGCCATCCCTCCGGCTCACGGATGTGTATATTACCAGCTTTACTTTCCGGGTCAAGAGCGCCTTGGGATCAGGGTGTTAGGCTTGCCATGGTGAGCTGAGGCACAATGGTGCGGTCGGCGACTGCAGGAGACGTCATGCTTGAGCCCACAGAAGCAGCCGGGGTGCATCCGGTTCCCGCGGTCTCCGCTGCCGTGATACGCGGGGATCGCATCCTCATGGTGCGACGTCGCAATCCGCCCAATGCGGGCATGCTGGCCCTCCCCGGAGGCAAGGTCGAGGCGGGAGAGAGCCTGCAGCAGGCAGCAGCTCGCGAGCTGCTGGAGGAAACTGGTGTTCTGGCGGCGCCCCGACGCATTCTCACGGCCATTGATCTGATCGACCACGATGCAGCGGGAGTGCTGAGAATGCATTACGTCATCGTGGTGGTTCAGCTGGAGTGGCAGGGTGGGGTCGAGGCCGCTGCCGATGATGCCTCCGAGCTGCGCTGGATGGATCTGGAGGCACTGGTGCAGCATGGCGAAGAGGTCTGCGATTCGGCCGGTCGCGTGGCGCGCCGGGTCTTGGCCGAGGCGATGTCCGCAGAAAACGCGTTGAAGCCAGGCTAGCCAGTCTCTTGCGTCGGGAACCTTCAGGCGGCATTCTAGGTCCAGTGCCTAGATCAACCACACAGGGAGCTACCGATCCATGGCTTACCAAGACACGCAGCAGATGACACGGCAGCAGACCCAGGCTGTCGGTACCAGCAAGGTCCTGCGCAACACCTACGGCCTTCTGGCGCTAACCCTGCTCTTTTCGGCCGTGACGGCCGGAGCCGCCATGGCGATGGGCATCGAGCGGATGAACATTCTGGTGTTCTTCATCGGTGCCTACGGCCTGATGTTTCTGGTCCACAAGACGGCCAATTCGGCGCTCGGCCTGTTATCCACCTTCGCCTTCACCGGCTTCATGGGGTTCACGCTGGGGCCGATTCTCAGCGCCTACCTTACCCTGCCCAATGGCGCCCAACTGATCATGACCGCGCTGGGCATGACCGGGGTGACCTTCGTCGGTCTCTCGGCCGTCGCGCTGATCACGCGCAAGGATTTCAGCTTCCTGGCAAACTTCATGATGGCCGGTGCCATCGTGCTGATCATTGCCATGGTGGCGGGCATCTTCCTGCAGATTCCCGCGCTCTCGCTGATGGTGTCGGCCGGTTTCGTGCTGTTCGCCTCGGCCGCTATCCTCTATCAGACCAGTGAGATCGTGCATCGCGCCGGTGAAACCAACTACATCCTCGCCACGATCACGCTCTACGTCTCGATCTACAACCTCTTTGTCAGCCTGCTCTCCATCCTGGGGATCATGAGCCAGGACTGATGCGGGTGCCGCATCACGCCTCCCTGGCCCCGCCCTCCGGCGGGGCCAGGCCGTTTCAGGAGGACCTCCATGCGTTATGCCATCCTGCTGATGGGTGCCCCCTACAGTGACCAGGCGAGCCATTCGGCCCTGCGCTTTGCCCGTGCCCTGGTGGCCCGCGGCCACCGGCTGGAGGCAGTGTTCTTCTACCATGATGGCGTGCATAATGCCGCTCGGCTGGCCGCGCCTCCCCAGGATGAGCCGCATCTCGTGGATGCCTGGGCGTCGCTGGCCGAAGAGCACCGGGTGTCCCTGCAGGTCTGTATCGCCGCGGCGCTGCGCCGTGGCCTGATGGACGAGCGGGAAGCCGGCCGGCATGGCAAGAAGGACGTCAGCGTGAGTCCCCCCTTCGAGCTGACCGGGCTGGGCCAGCTGGTTGACCTCGGCAGCCGCTGCGACCGCCTGGTGACCTTTGGCCCCTGAGCGCGATCACTTTCGACGGAGTCATGACAGTCACCATGCCACAATCCCACGACGACGGTGACCTGCTGGTCATCCTGCGCCATGGTCCCCACGGCAGCAGCTGGCTGAGAGAAGGGCTGGACGCCGCCCTGGTCGCCGCCGCTTTCGGGCAGCGCGTCTCCCTGCTGTTCATGGGGGAGGGTGTGATGGCGCTGATGCCGGACCAGCAAGTGGGGCCACTGGGGCAGAAGGGCACGGCCGCGACCCTGGAAATGCTGGAAATGTATGATATCGAGAGCCTGCTGGTGGAAGCCCGGGCACTGTCGCGCTTCGGTCTCACGAGCGATGCCTTGATGCTCGATGTGCAGTGCCTGTCACCCGAGGCCCTGGCACGGGTCCTGTCCGCTTACCGCCTGGTATTGACCTTCTAGCCCAGTCGCGAGGAGAGCCTCCATGCTGTTGCACATCGTCAACCGCTCCCCGGCGACCAGCCGGGTCTTTCAGCAGGCCCTGGCCGCCATGTCGCCGCGTGACCGCCTGCTGTTGATCGAGGATGGGGTCCAGGGGGCACTCCCTCAGCTGGTGCAGTACTACGCGGGCCTGGAGGGTCGGCTGTTCGCCCTGAAGGAGGACCTGGCGTCGCGTGGACTGCTCGGTCGCTGCGACGCCAGCGTGCAGGTGGTCGACGTGGAGGGTTTCGTGGACCTGACCGAGGAAGCCGAACGCACGGTGAGCTGGTACTGATGGCAAGCACGGAAATATACCGTTATCTCCCTGTTGATCAACAACACTATGCCCTGGACCCTGAAGGCTACCTGGTCAACATGGATGACTGGTCGCCCGAGATCGCCGAGGCCCTGGCCGAGGAGGAGGGTATCACCCTGACGGCGGAGCACTGGGAGATCCTCCAGGTGCTCCGTGACTTCTATTCGCGCTACGAGATGGCGCCCGCCATGCGCCCCCTGGTCAAGGCCGTGGCGCGCGCGCTGGGGCCGGAGAAGGGACGTTCCATCCACCTGATGCGCCTCTTCCCGGGCAGTCCGGCCAAGGTGGCCGCCCGCCTCGCCGGGTTGCCCAAGCCGACCCACTGCCTGTGATCCGCCGGCCGTGAACTTCCTGGCGCATGGCTGGCTCGCCCGGGGCGGCAGCGATGACTTCCTCTACGGCAACCTGGTTGCCGACGGGGTCAAGGGAGCGGACCTCTCGGCCTGGAGCGCCGAGCAGGCCAGCGGCATTCGCCACCATCGGCGGGTGGATGCCTTTGTCGATGGCCATCCGGTGGTCTCGGCCGTTCTTGCGCGTTCGCCCCGCAGGCAGCGACGCTATGCCGGTATTGCTCTGGACCTGGTCTGGGATCACTTTACCGCGACGGTGTTGGCAAGCGACGAGCGCCGGTTGCTGGTCCATCGATGTTACCGGGTCCTGGCGACGCGTCCGGCGCCGGCCCGACTCGCGACGATGGTGCCGGTCCTGGTGGAACAGGACTGGCTCAATCGCTACTCCGATTTTACCTTCACCTGCCGGGCCATCGAGGGCATCGGCCGGCGGCTATCCGGGCCCAATCGCCTGGCCGAGCTGGTGCCCTGGCTGGAAGAGGACTACGAACGGCTCGCTCGCGACTTCGAAAGGCTCTGGCCCGCGGTCAATGACGCCCTGGGGGTCGCCCCTTGCCAGGCAGGAGTCACTCGACCCTGAGCCACAGGCAGTCGACCGGGTCGCCCGGCTCGACCCGGCTCTCGGCCGGAACCACCGCCAGCGCATCGGCGTTGACGCAGGATGACAGTACGCCGGAGTTCTGGTCCTCGAAGGCTCGTGCCACGACCCCATCCTCCCCGAACGCCAGCATCACACGCATGTAATGGCGCCGCGGGCCGGTTTGCGTCGAGAAATCCGCCCGTGCCCGCAGGCAGGGAAGTTGCGCGAGTGCCGGGCATCCCTGCAGGGCACCCAGCAGGGGACGCAGGAACAGCCAGGCCCCGACGAAACAGGAGACGGGGTTGCCGGGCAGGCCGACGAAGCGAATTTCCTTTCCCTCCCGCCCCGGCAGTCGCCCCAGGGCGAGGGGCTTGCCGGGACGGATCGCCAGCCGCCACAGGTCCAGCTGGCCCAGCGAGGCCAGGGCGGCCTTGACGTGGTCCTCCTCGCCGACACTGACGCCGCCGGTGCTGATCACCAGGTCGGCCCCACGGGCCGCGGCGCTCAACGTCTCGCGGGTGCCATGCGGGTCATCGGGAATCGAGGTGACCAGCGTCAGCTCCGCGCCGAAACGTTCGAGCAGCCGCCTGAGCATCGGCCGGTTGGAGTTGTAGATCTGGCCCGCGGCAAGGGGCCGGCCCGGGTCGACGATCTCGTCGCCGGTGGAGAGCAGCGCCACCCTGGGCCGGCGACGCACCACCACCTCGGTGATGCCCTGGCCGGCCAGGTGACCGAGTGCGGCAGCATCGAGGCGCTCGCCGGCCGGCAGCAGGGGAACGCCCGCGGCGACATCACGACCGCGGCGGCGGATATTGTCGCCGGCCGGGATGTCGGCCGGTATCGCGGCCAGGTCGGACGCCACCTCGACGCGCTCCTGCATCACCACGCAGTCGGCGCCCGGGGGGATCTCGCCCCCGGTGAAGATGCGCGCGCAGGTGCCGGGCGCCAGGGGCGCAGCCGGCGAGCCCGCGGTGATGCGCTGGGAAACGGGCAGCCGCTTGCCGGCATCCCGGTGGTTCAGGGCATAGCCGTCCATGGCGCTGTTGTCGAAGGCGGGCACGTCGAGCCGGGCCTCGATCGCCTCGGCGAGCACGCGGCCCGCCGCCGCATCGCAGGGGAGGGGTTCCGGCAGTGTCGGGGCCACGTCACGCAGCAGCGCCGCCAGTGCCGCCTCGACCGATTCCAGCTCAGCCATGCTGGCCTCGCTCGGGAATGACGAGGTTGGCAAAGTTGCACGGCTTGTGCCGGCTGTCGAGCTGCTCGGCGAGGATGCCGTCCCAGGCGGTGCCGCAGGCGCCGGTGGAGCCGGGCAGGCAGAACACCACGGTGGCGTTGGCCAGCCCGCCCAGGCAGCGACTCTGCACGGTGGAACTGCCGATCTCCTGCCAGGAAAGGTGGCGGAACAGCTCCCCGAACCCCTCGATCTGCTTGTCGAGCAGTACCGAGACCGCCTCGGGCGTGGAGTCCCGGCCGGTGAAGCCGGTGCCGCCGGTGGTCAGGATCACCTGGGCGTCGGGATCGGCGATCCAGCCGGCCACCACGGCACGGATGCGGTAGACATCATCGGGCACGATGCGCTTGTCGTGCAGGGTGTGCCCGGCCGCGGTGAGGCGCTCGACCAGGGCCTGGCCACTGCGGTCGGTTGCCTCGTCGCGGGTATCGGAGATGGTCAACACCGCAATGGAGAGGGGAATCATCGGCTCGCTCATCCGTCCTCGCGCTCCTGCTTGGCGGCCTGGCGTGCCGCGAAGGCGGCCGTCTGCTCGGGGGTAGCCTCCTGCTGGTATCTGGCCTTCCACTCCGCGTAGGGCATGCCGTAGACATACTCCCGGGCGGCATCGTAGTCCAGCTCGGCGCCGCGCTCGTCGGCGGCGGCCACCAGCCACTTGGAGAGGCAGTTGCGGCAGAAGTCGGCGAGGATCATGAGGTCGATGTTCTGCACCTCCTTGTGCTCGTCCAGATGGCGGAGCAGGCGGCGAAAGGCGGCCGCCTCGAGTTCGGTGCGGGTGGCATCGTCGAGATGCTGCATGGCGGGCTCCTCCGGGGGCGTGTCGTCTGTCGCTCCAGCTTAACAAAAGACACCGCCCGTGGGCGGTGTCGATGGACGGGTCGCTGCCAACGCTCAGCCGGAGCGAGGGGCCGGCCCGTCTCCCTGCGCGGGCGAACGGCCGGCCGCCAGCTGCTCCTCGGGGACGGCCTGGTCCTTGACCTCCTCGTGCCAGAGGTTGTGGTGCTCCCTGGCCCAGGTCTCGTCCACGTAGCCGGTGGCCATGCCTTCGAAGGATCCTTCGGTGCCCAGGGTGCCGATGTAGATATGGCCCAGGGCGACGGCCGTCAGGCCGAAGGCGCCGACGGCATGGATGATGTTGGCCCACTGCATGGTGTCACGGGCCTGGCCATAGTTGGGGAAGTCCAGTACCAGGCCGCTGATGATCACCGCCATGCCCGCGGTGGCGAGCAGCCAGTACCACGCCTTCTCGCCGCCGTTGGCAAAGCCTGCGTCCGGATGCTCCTTGCCGACCAGGCCGCCGCCCTTGGCGAACCAGGCCAAGTCATGCCTGCGGGGGATGTTGTGGGCCAGCAGACGCAGCAGCAGGATCACCAGCAGGATGCCGAACAGGGGGCCCAGGTAGTTGTGGATCAGCTTGGTGCCGGACATCATGGCCGCCCAGAAGCCGTCGCCGAAGATCGGTCGGAAGACGACCTTGCCATAGGCCAGGTTGAGCCCGGTGAGGGCGAGCAGGATGAACAGGGTCGCCACCGTCCAGTGCAGGGAGCGAACCACCAGTGACCAGCGCAACAGCTTGCGGCCCGTTCGCGGCTCATCGAGCGTCTTGCGGCCAACCACCAGGTAGAAGAGGGCGATCACCACGATCATGCCCACCACCGCGATCACCCCGAAGGGGGCGACCCAGCGCTCGCGAAGCTGACGCCAGGTCTCGCCGCTGGCGTTGATCAGGTTGTAGTCGGAGTCGAAGCGGCTGTCCCGGTAGTTGGGGCCGGTCTCGCCACTCTTGATCTGCCGCCAGGCATCGGCGTCCAGGGCCGGAACCGCCGTGGCGGCTTCCCGGTCGGGGTCGGCCTGGGCCTGGGTGAGCTGGGCAACCCCGAGGCTTGCCACCAGGGCCAGCACCAGAAGGGGCAGTCGCCATAGCGCCCGCCAGGATGTGGACTTGCTCATGACATGACCTCCTTACCCCTGCTGGGTGGCGTCGTAGGCCAGGGAGTCGGCCGCGGAAAGGTCGTCACCCTGGCCGGCGCGTATCTGTTCGCGACGCTGGTTGCCCGACCAGCCGCCATCCTTGTGACCGCGCTGGACGACCCGTTGACGAAAGATATCGGCGACTTCCTGGGCATCACCGGCGAGCAGGGCCTTGGTCGAACACATTTCGGCACACAGCGGCAGCTTGCCCTCGGCGATCCGGTTGGCCCCGTACTTCTGGTACTCCTCCTCCTGGGTCTCTGCCGGCCCGCCGGCGCAGAAGGTGCACTTGTCCATCTTGCCCCGCTCGCCGAAGGCGTTCTGCTTGGGGAACTGTGGGGCACCAAAGGGACAGGCGTAGAGGCAGTAGCCGCAGCCGATGCACAGGTCCTTGTCGTGGAGCACGATGCCGTCATCGCGCTGGAAGAGGGTCTCGGTGGGGCAGACGGCGATGCAGGGTGCATCGTCGCAGTGCATGCAGGCCACCGAAATGGAGACTTCGCTGGGCTCGCCGTCGTTGAGGGTCACCACGCGACGGCGCTGGACGCCCCATTCCACCTCGTTGGCGTTCTTGCAGGCGGTGACGCAGCCGTTGCACTCGATGCAGCGCTCCGCGTCGCACATGAACTTCATCGTGGCCATGGTGTTCTCCTCAGCTTGCCTTCTCGATGCGACACAGGGTGCACTTGGTTTCCTGCATCTGGGTCACCGAGTCATAGCCGTAGGTGGTGGCGGTGTTGGCCGCCTCGCCCAGCACGTAGGGGGCCGAGCCTTCCGGATAGCGGTCGTGCAGGCTCTCGCCCTGGAAGATGCCGCCAAAGTGGAAGGGCATGAAGACCACCTCGCGAGCGACCCGCGGGGTGACCAGGGCCTTGACCTTCACGCGACCGCCCTCGGCCCCCTCGACCCACACCATGTCACCCTCGGCGATGGCCAGGTCGTTGGCGAGTGCCGGGTTGATCTCGACGAACATCTCCTGCTGCAGCTCGGCGAGCCAGGACATGGAGCGGGTCTCCTCGCCGCCGCCCTCGTACTCCACCAGGCGCCCGGAAGTGAGGATGATCGGGTAGTCCCCGGTGACGTCCTTCTCCTGGATGGTCCTGTAGAGAGTCGGCAGACGGTAGTGGGAGGCCACGTCGTCCCAGGTCGGGTAGTCGGCCACCAGGTCGCGGCGGCTGGTGTAGAGCGGCTCGCGGTGCTTGGGGATGGGGTCGGGGAAGGTCCAGACGTTGCAGCGCGCCTTGGCATTGCCGAAAGGCGAGCACTCGTGGGCGATCGCCACACGCTGGATGCCGCCGGAGAGGTCGGTCTTCCAGTTCTTGCCTTCCGCCTCGGCCTTCTCCTCCTCGGTCAGGTCGTCCCACCAGCCCAGGTCCTTGAGCATGGCGTCGGTGAACTCTGGATAGCCGTCCTCGAGCTCGGAGCCCTCGCTGAACGAGCCGTCGGCGAGGATGTTCTCGCCGTCTCGCTCGATGCCGAAGCGGGCGCGGAAGGTCAGGCCGCCCTCGGACACCTTCTTGCTGGTGTCATAGAGGATCGGCGTGCCGGGGTGGCCCATCTCGGCGGTGCCCCAGCAGGGCCAGGGCAGGCCATAGTAGTCACCGTCGGCGGGCCCGCCCTCGGCGCGCAGGTCACGGAAGCTGAAGGTGTGCCAGTTCTGCTGGTGGGCCTTGAGGCGCTCCGGGCTCTGGCCGGTATAGCCCACGGTCCACATGCCGGCGTTGAACTCCCGGGTGATATCCTCGATCAGCGGCTCGTCACCATTCATCTGATAGTTCTTGACGAGCTCGTCACCGAAGCCCAGCTTCCTGGCCAGCAGATACATGATCTCGTGGTCGGGCTTGGATTCGAACAGCGGCTCGATCACCTGGTCGCGCCACTGGATGGAGCGGTTGGTGGCGGTGACGCTGCCGGTAGTCTCGAACTGGGTGGCCGCCGGCAGCAGGTAGACACCGTCCTGACGGTCGTGCATGACCCCTGCCACGGTGGGGTAGGGGTCGACGATGACCATCATCTCGAGCTGCTGCATGGCCTTCTGCATCTCGGGCCCGCGGGTCTGGGAGTTGACCGCGTGCCCCCAGTAGAACATCGCCTTGAGCCGCGTGCGCTGGGAGATGTCCTCCTCCTCTTCGAGCACGCCGTCGATCCAGCGCGAAACGGTGATGCCGCTGGAGTACATCGGCTTGCCGTCGGCGTACTCGCGCTGGTCGAAGCGCCCCTTCAGCCACTCGTAGTCCAGGTCCCAGACGCGGGCCCAGTGTTTCCAGGCACCCTCGGAGAGGCCATAGTAGCCGGGCAGGGAGTGGGACATCAGGCCCAGGTCGGTGGCACCCTGGACGTTGTCGTGACCGCGGAAGATGTTGGCCCCGCCGCCGGACTTGCCGATGTTGCCGAGGGCCAGCTCGAGGATGCAGTAGGCCCGGGTGTTGTTGTTGCCGGTGGTGTGCTGTGTCCCGCCCATGCACCACACGATGCAGCCCGGACGGTTCTCGGCCAGGCGCCGGGCGGTGTCGCGCATCGCCTCCTCGGCGACGCCGGTGATGTTCTCGACCACGTCCGGCGGGAACTGGGCCACTTCGGCGCGAACCTCGTCCATGGCGTAGACGCGTTGGTCGATGTAGGCGCGATCCTCCCAGCCGTTCTCGAAGATGTGCCACAGCAGGCCCCAGATGAAGGCCACGTCGGACCCGGGGCGAATGCGCACGTAGCTGTCGGCCTTGGCCGCGGTACGGGTGAAGCGCGGGTCGACCACGATGATGTGCGCCTGGCTTTTCTCCTTGGCCAGCAGGATGTGCTGCATGGCCACCGGGTGGGCCTCGGAGGGGTTGGAGCCGATGAACATGATCGACTTGCTGTTCTGGATGTCGTTGAGCGAGTTGGTCATCGCCCCGTAGCCCCAGGTGTTGGCCACCCCGGCCACGGTGGTGGAGTGACAGATGCGCGCCTGGTGGTCGGTGTTGTTGGTGCCGGCAAGAGCGGCAAACTTGCGCATCAGGTAGGCTTGCTCGTTGTTGAACTTGGCCGAGCCCAGCCAGTAGATGCTGTCGGGGCCGTGCTGCTCGGTCAGCTCCAGTACCTTGCTGCCGATCTCCTCGATGGCCTCCTCCCAGCTCAGCCGTTGCCACTCGCCATCGACCAGCTTCATCGGGTACTTGAGTCGGCGGCTCGAGTGGCCGTGCTGACGCAGTGAGGCACCCTTGGCGCAGTGGGCACCCCGGTTGATGGGGTGATCGAAGGCGGGTTCCTGCCGGGTCCAGACGCCTTCCTGAACTTCGGCGTAGACGCCGCAGCCTACCGAGCAGTGGGAACAGACGGTCCGCCTGGTTTCCACGGGCGCGTCGGAGACGGCGGTCTTCTCGGCGGCATCGGTGCGCTGCATCATGGGGGCGCCCATGAAGCCTGCGGCGGCCAACCCGCCGGTGGTGGCCCCACTGCGCTTGAGGAACTGGCGCCGGGAAATGCCCAGGCCACCGGCCTTCGGGGTATCGGGTCTTGGTGTCAGACGCATGGCATCGCTCTCCTGGCTCGGGCCGTCAGTCACGCAGGGTGGCGTAGAAGGCACGGATGTGAGGGGTTTCCCGGTACTCGCCGGAGGGCCTGGCTTCCCGCGTCGTCGGCCCGGCGTCGGCCTGGGCCAGGGTCACATGACCGACGGCCGCCGCTGCGCCGGCGGCGGCCGTTCCGATGCCGAACGTCCTGAGGAAGCGCCGGCGCTCGGGATTGCGTGTGCTGGACATGGGGATGTCTCCTCGACTCATGCTGTCTGGGGCCCTTGCCGGGCCTCGTGGTGATTGTCGTTGTGTTCGTGGCATCACGGTCCGGTGTGAGGCATCAGGGTTCCACGATCCTGACGGGATCCTCGCGCGACTCGGCCTCGAGCCGCCGCGACTCCTCTTCGATAAAGGCCTCGCCAAGTCGACCGAGGTGGGCATGGAAGGTCGTGTCCACGTTTCCCAGGTCGGCGAGACAGTGCGAAGCCCAGGGGGCAAGATGGGTCATGAAGAAGCGCGCCTCGTCCGGGGAGCGGGCCTCGATCAGCATGGCCATCACCTCGCAGAGCGCGGCCAGATGATCTTCAGGCTCCTGGCTGTGCTTGGCACGCTGAAAGCCCAGTCTCTTGAGATCACGGCGCAGGGTGACCAGCGCCGCATCCATCAGTTCGCCGTTGCGGTACCAGGAGGCATAGGGCGTGATGTCGCCCTGCACCACGCCGACAAGATGGCGAAAATGGGCCCGCTCCAGGTCATGGGCCGTTGCCACGCCCGCGGCAGCGACCAGCGATGCCCAGCGCTGGGCGAGCAGGGTGCCGTCCCGCTCGACCTCCAGCCCGGCCAGCCAGTCGAGCAGCGAGGCATCGGGCGCCTCGCGCAGCAGCCTTGCCAGCAGTCGGTAGACATCCGCCCGCAGGGCGTCGCGCTCGTTCAGTTCGTTCATGGCGTCATACCTTCAGCTGCGCTTCCGGGTCGCGGGCCATGGTCTGCCAGACATCCTTGACCCGGCAGTCCTCGCACATCTCCAGGCGCGCCAGGGCATCGCCGGCAAAGTAGGGGTGGTCGGCGAGCTTGGCCTTGAGGGTCGCGACGGTGCTCGCGGTGGCAAAGGGCTTACCGCAATGGATGCATTCGAAGGCCGCTTCCTGGTGCTGTACCCGCCGTTCGCCTCGCGTGGCATCGGCCAGGAAGCCGGGCACCAGGGTGATGGCGTCCTCGGGACAGGCCTCGGCGCAGAGCCCGCACTGCACGCAGTCCGCCTCACGCAGGCTCAGCAGCGGCCGGTCATCGCCGGCGGCCAGTGCCGGGGTGGGACAGTTCGAGACGCAGGAGAGGCACAGGGTACAGGCCTCGCCGTCCACTGCCAGGCCACCATAGGCGGCGCCAGGTGGCATTGCGTGGCGCTGGCCATCGGGATTGCCGAGGCGCGCGAGATGGGCCAGCACCTGCTCGAGGCGGTCCCGCTTGTCGCTGCCGGCCATCGCCAGGGGAGCTCCCTCCAGCGGTGCCTCGCTCGGCAGGGCGTCACGGGAAACCTCGTCACCGGCCATCAGACGGCTCACCCGTGACGGGGAATGACCGAGCGCAAGAAGCAGGGCGTGTGCCTGGGCGAGCTGGTCGTCGATGAAGGCCGTGAGGCGCTCGGGCATGCCGGGCCGGCACTGGATGCGCACCTCGGCCGCCCCGCCCGCAAGCGCGGTGAGCCACTGGTCGTGGCCCGCGGCGCCCAGCTCCTCCAGGGGGATGTCAAGAACATGTCCCGCCGCGGCCGCTTCGCCGGCGAGATCCTCGGCCTCGGCGAAGCGCACCACCGGCGCCGTGCCACCGGCCTCACGATAGGCATCAAGCCAGGCCAGCAGCGTTTCCTGCTGGCGGGCGGTCTCCGGAAGGCGGAACTGGATCGCCCCGGTGGGACAGGCGCTGCTGCAGCTGCCGACGCCGTGGCAGCGGAAGGGATCGATCTCGATCCATGCCTCGATACGGCCCTGGTGGCTGCGGACGGCATCGGCCGGGCAGACCTCCAGGCAGCGGGTGCAGCCCGTGTAGCCGCTGGCAGAGTGGGCGCAGAGGGCGTTGTCGATCTGGAAGTAGCGCGGCTTGTCGAACTCGCCGACCAGGCCGGCGAGCGCTTCCAGCTGCTCGTCGCGCTGCGGGTCCTGCCAGGCGAGGGCGACATAGCCGGGGGGAGGGAGTTCGAGGGCGAGCACCGGGGTCGCGCCCAGGTCGAGCACCAGGTCGAAATGCTCGCGACCGGCCAGCGCCCGGGCCAGGTCGAGGGTGCCGTCCTCGCCGTCCAGGCGGACCGCGAAGTGGCCCAGATAGCCTTCGATGTCGAGCGTCCGCGCCTGGGCTCGGGATAGCCGCTGATGTGGCATGCCGGCGGTGTCGGCCAGCAGCGCGTCATCCTCGTCCGTCTCGTTGTCGGTCATCGGCTCGGTGACGAGCAGGGTCGGCGGGGGCAGGCCGCGGTCGTGCAGCGCACGGGCGGCACGCCGGACGTCGCGCTCGTTGCCGAGCACCAGGGCATGTCCCTGGCTGTGGTAGCCAACGCTTGCCGGGGTGAGGTTGACCGGCCAGGAGACGCGCTGGCGTGCCGCCTCTCGCGCCTGCCGGTTGCGGTCATCATCCACCGACATGATATCGATTTGCTGGTTCATGCAGTCTCGCGGTCGAGTGGCTTGGCTTGACGTTGTTCTTGTCGTGACGGGCTGATCTATCAGTCTTTGCCGAATCGGCGACTTGCGCAAACACTCCCTTGGTCTAAGAGACGTCGCGGGAGCGACCGGCCTCGTCCTCGGGGGGCGCCTTCTCGTCACGCTCCCGAGACAACCTGGTGGTGGCGTCGTCGAGTGGTGAATGATCGGTGTCCACCGGCGCGACATCGGCACCTGTGGCCTCGCCGGCCTCTCCCGGGGCCTCGTCAGGGTCCGGCTGTCGACGGGTCCAGTGGCGCAGCCGCCCGGCCACCTCGCCGGCCAGTGGCTGTAGCGTCTGACGGTAGTCATCGTCGTAGTCGTCGAGGCCGTCACGCAGGCCGTAATGGTCTCCGGCGAAGAGACGCCGCAGGGCGCGCTTGCGCAGGCCGCGACTGACGCCGGAGGCCAGGTAGGCCTTGATGTCACTACCGGCGGGCAGGGTGTCCGGGTCGGGCAGGGTGTGATCGAGGCTCCCCGGCTCCTGCGACCCCGAGGGCACGCTCTCCCGAGCGGGTTCGTCGCATAGCGCTGCTTGTGGATCGGGACCATCGCCCTCGTGCGGCGCTGCGGTCGCCTCCGACGAGGGGGGCATCTCACCGCGCTTGAGGCGGGACCATCTCTCGAATCGGCTCATGCCTCGACCTCCCGAGCCCGCCCGGCCCCCTTGCGCTTCTTCTTGCGTCCTTGCTCCGGCGCCTCGCCGTGCTGACAGAGGTAGGCCTCGATCCAGGCCTGGATCGCCAGCGGCATGGCGACCTCGAGTACCCGGTGTTCGCCATCGAGCCAGCCGGCGGCGACGTCCTGGCTGGCCGTGATGGCGGCGGGGTGTGGCCGTGCGCCGGCCTCGCCGGCCTGCACGAACAGGCGAGGGGTGCCGCTGGTCAGGTTGAAGCGATAGGCGGCCCGTTCGGTCATGTAGAGTTGCAAATCCAGCGTCCAGGGCCCGGCCTGGCCGGGCGCGAGGGCGCTGATCCTCCAGCGGGTCGTGGTGAAGCCCTTCATGGAGACGGGCTCACCGACGACATCGAAGCTCAGGGAGCGAGTGCGGGTCAGCGATGCCATGGGGAAGGTTCTCCTGCCGGGTGTCGCTTTCAGTAAAGACACCAGGGAGCGACAATGCCATCATCGTCAATCAACGTTGTGTCGAGGAGCCCGGGATGGACGACATCAGCCTGAGTCGGGCACGCCTGCCCGCCACCCTGGACGTCGAGGTGGTCGACGAGTATGGCATGGCCAAGCGCCAGGCCATTGCGGCGGAGCGGGCCCTGACGGTCTACCTCAACAGGCGAGAGATCGTCACCCTGATGACGCTGGGTGCCGACCCCGAGGCCCTGGTGGTCGGCTACCTGCGCAACCAGGGGCTGCTCTCCGACCAGCAGCATCTCCAGGCGGTGCACGTGGACTGGGACGTGGAGGCGGCCGCGGTCGTCACCCGCCATCTGCCGGACGACCTGGAAGAGCGCCTGGGGCAGCGGACGGTGACCACGGGCTGCGGCCAGGGCACGGTGTTCGGCCGACTGCTCGAGGCGACCTCACTGCAGCCGTTACCGGCCACCGTGATTCGCCAGTCGGTGCTCTATCAGCTGCTCGACAATCTCGGTGCCTACAACGAGACCTATCGCAGTGCCGGTGCGGTGCACGGCTGTGCACTGTGTCGTCAGGAAGCGGTGCTGGACTTCGTCGAGGACGTGGGTCGGCACAATGCCGTGGATACGCTGGCCGGCCGCCAGTGGCTGGCCTCGGCGGAGAGTCGCGATGCCGATATCTTCTACACCACCGGACGCCTCACCTCCGAGATGGTGCTCAAGGTGGCGCAGATGGGCATCGGCGTCCTGGTGTCGCGTTCAGGCGTGACCCAGAAGGGGGTGGAGCTGGCTGAACGCTTCGGCGTGCTGCTGATTGCCCGCGCCAAGGGGCGACACTTCCAGGCGATCCATGGCGCGGGCCGGCTCGAGCTCGATGCGGTGCCGGTGCGGCGCCCGGGGGATCGGGTGCCGTCCTGACCCTCAAGTGCTGCCATCACCCCGCGTGCACACGGACAGCACCACGGCATCGGCGTCACTGATGGAGACCAGGGCATGGCCCATGGCGCTGTCGAAGTAGATGCTGTCCCCGCCGGCCAGCGCCAGCGGCTCGTAGTACTCGGTGTAGAGCAGGATCTTGCCGTCCAGCACCATCAGGAACTCCTCGCCATCGTGGCGTACCCATTCGTTGAACTCGTCGAAGGTGCGCGCCCGTACGATGGTCTTGAAGGGGATCATGCGCTTCCGGGCGAGTTCACAGCTGAGCAGCTCGTGCTCGTAGGTCGGGGTGGGATGGCGCTGGCCCCCGCCCAGGCGAGTGAGGTCGCGCCGCCCCATGGTGCGTGGCTGGACCCGCGGAGGTGAAAGCAGCTGGGGCAGGTCGATGCCCAGGCCGTTGATCAGCTTCTGCACCACCGTGAAGGTGGGCGAGATCTGGTCGTTCTCGATCTTGGAGAGGGTGGAGCGTGCCAGGCCGGTCCGCTGGCTGACGTCCTCCAGCGTCCACTGGTGCGCCAGGCGAATTTCCTTGAGGCGTTCGCCCAGGCGCAGGGGTTCGACGAAGGGCTTGCGTCCATCGGCAATGCGCAGGGCGGCGTCCTGATCGGTGGTGGGCATGCGCTGTTCACTATCGGAAACGAGGTTTCCCCAAGCCTATCACAGTCACGCCGCGTCACCCCATGTCAGCGATCCCCTCAAGGCGCTAGGCGAGCTGGCGGCGCCTCGGCAGCCGCGGAGGTGCGGGCAGGCGGCATGTTTCCCGATGTCGGGAAACATGCCCTTCAATCGCTGAAGGGCAGGCCGAGCAGGGCCTTGAGGTGCGCTTCGGTACTGCGACCCAGGGAATCCAGGTCATAGCCGCCTTCCAGCACCGATACCAGTCGCCCATCGGCATAGAGGGCGGCAATCTCCAGCGCCATGTGGGTGATCCAGTGGTAGTCTTCGTCTTCCAGGCACAGTTCCGCCATGGGGTCCTCGCGATGCGCGTCGAAGCCTGCCGAGACCAGCACGATCTCCGGCTTGAAGGCATGCAGGGCAGGCAGCCAGTCATCCTCGATCGCCCGCCGGAAGGCAGCGCTGTCGGTGCCGGCGGTCAATGGGGTGTTGACCACGTTCTGCCATTCGCTGCGCAGGTAGCGCCAGGGGTAGAACGGGAACTGGAAGCAGGTGCAGACCAGCACCTCGGGGTCATCCTTGAAGATGTCGATGGTGCCATTGCACTGGTGAACATCGAAGTCGAGGATGGCGATGCGGCGAGCGCCGTATTTTGCCCGAGCGTGGGCCGCACCTACCGCGACATTGTTGTAGAAGCAGAACCCCATGGCGTCGGAGGCTTCGGCATGATGCCCCGGGGGACGGACCGCACAGAAGACATTGTCGGCCTGACGTCGGAATACCTGGTCGACACCGCGCACCACCGCCCCCGCCGCGACCCTCGCCGCCTTCAGGCTGTCCGGGTTCATCATGGTGTCACTGTCGAGCGTGACGATGCCGTGATCCGGCACGCACTTGTCCAGGGCGCGCAGATGACGCAGGGGATGAACCCGGGCCAGCTGCTCCTCGGTGGCCTCCCGGGCGTCGGACTGCATGGTCTGTTGCAGTACACCGGCAAGCATCAGCCTGGCGCGGATGGCATCCAGCCGCAAGGGGCTTTCCGGGTGTTCGGGCCCCATGTGGTGCAACTGGCAGTCCGGGTGAGTAATGTAGGCGGTAATCATGCACGGGCTCCGAAGTGACTGCAGTCACCTTAATCGTGACGCCCGCCTGCAGGACAGTGTCAATAAGTCTTAGTCAATGAAGGGCAAGCTCCCTTCAGGAGAACCCCGCTTGAGTACCCGTTTCCTGCGCCACTTCTTCGAGCCCCGCAGCATCGCGGTGATCGGGGCATCCGAGAAGCCTCACTCCACGGGCGGCCTGGTGATCCGCAACCTCCAGGACGGCGGCTTCACCGGCAGTATCTGGGCGGTCAACCCCAAGGGCTATGACACGGTCTTTGCGATGCCCTGCGTCAGTCGGGTATCGCACCTCCCTGAAGTGCCGGATCTGGCGGTGATCTGCTCGCCGGTGGAGACGGTGGCGCCCCTGATCGATCGGCTGGGGCGGTTCGGTGTCAAGGCGGCACTGGTGCTCTCCGGGGGGGCCCATCTCGATGATGAACGCGATCACAAGGGCTCGATCCGCAGCAGGATGCTGGCGGCCGCCAGGGCCTCGGGCATTCGCGTGCTGGGGCCTGAATGCATGGGCCTGATCGTCCCGGGACGCAAGCTCAATGCCTCCTACGCCAGCCAGCCGGTGAAGGCCGGGCGCGTGGCCTATCTCGGCCAGTCGGGCATGCTCGGCAATGCCATGATCGACTGGGCCGCCGGCCGCGGCATCGGCTTTTCTCACCTGCTCACGGTAGGGGATAGCGTCGATGTCCTGCTGCCCGACCTGATGGACTACATCAACCAGTTCTCGCCCGCCCAGGCGATCCTCCTCCACCTCGAACGCATCAAGGATGCGCAGCATTTCATGACCGCACTGCGCGACGCCTCGCGCAATCGCCTGGTGCTGGCGATCAAGAGCGGCCGCACCGCGGAATCCGATATCTCCGGCCTGCCACCGACCCCCGGTATCGCCAACCGTGACCAGGTCTTCGATGCGGCCTTCGCCAGGGCGGGGGTGGTCAGGGTCGATGACTCGGACGAGCTGTTCGATGCCCTGGAGACGCTGTCGCGCATGAAGCCCCTCAAGGGGGATCGCCTGGCCATCGTCTCCAATGGCCTGGGACCGGCGATGCTGGCCATCGACAAGCTGATAAATGCGGGAGGCAAGCTCGCCCGCTTCAGTGAAGAGACCCGAGAGGCCTTGCGTCGTGATGACTTCGACATGAGCAAGCCCGGCGAGAACCCGGTTGACCTGGGGGGCAATGCGACACCGGAGCGGCTGGTGGAGGCCCTGGAGATCGTGGCGGCCGACCGGGGCGTGGATGCCGTGCTGGTCGTGCATGCGCCGACTCGCCTGGCACCCTCTAAGGCGACGGCCCAGGCGCTCATCGCCGCGCGCAAGCGCTTCCGGCGGAACCTGCTGACCAGCTGGATGGGTCTCGAGGAGGCACTGTCGGCGCGCCACGAGTGCAACCTGGCCGGTATTCCCACCTACATCTCCCCGGAGAAGGCGGTGAAGGCCTTCATGCACATGGTCGACTATCAGCGGGTGCAGGCGCTGCTCCAGGAGATTCCCCCGAGCCTGCCCTTCGCCACCACGCTGGAGATTCGTCGCCGCTGTCGGTCACTGATCGCGGAGGCCCGCGAGGCTGGGCGTGAGTGCCTGGCGCATTCCGAGACGGCCAGGGTGCTGGAAGCCTACGGGCTCCCGGTGGCGCCGAGCCGCTATCCGCGTACCGCCGATGAGGCCCGCGAGGCAGCCGCCGACTTCGACGGGCCAATGGCGCTCAAGGTGGTCCACGAAGGCAACTGCCGACCCTTCCGCTACCGCCAGCACCCCCACAAGATTTCCGCCGGCCTGGTACAGGACCTGGCGAGTCCGGAACAGGTGGCCGAGGCCGTGGGGCGTCTGGGCGACAAGGTGAAGGAGAAGTTCCCGGGCGTCGAGATCCGCGAGTACTGCCTGCAGGCCATGCAGCGCGGCAAGCACTCCATGCAGCTATGTGCCGGCATCACCCGGGACCCGATCTTCGGCCCGGTCGTCGTCTTCGGTATCGGTGGCTACAAGGTCAATATCCTGGCCGACCGCCAGGTGACGTTGCCCCCGCTCAACATGAGTCTGGCCGCGGATGTGGTGGGACGCACCCACGCCGCACGCCTGATTCGCGAACACGCCAGCCATCCCGAGCGTGACCTGGAGCGACTCTGCGAGCTGCTGGTGAAGCTGTCACAGATGGCCAGTGACCTGCCGCAGCTGCGGGGTCTGGAACTCAACCCGCTGCTGCTCAACCGCGATGGCATGGTCGCGGTGGATTTCGCCATGGACCTCGGTGCCCCCGCCCGTTTCGCGATCATGCCCTATCCCGAAGAGTTGCGGGAGTGGGTGACCCTCAAGAATGGCTGGCAGGTCGAGGTTCGCCCGATCCGCGCCGAGGATGCGCCGCTGATCACCCGCTTCCACGAGCAGCTTTCCGAGGAGAGCATTCGTTTTCGCTACTTCCATAACAAGGCCGACCTGACCAAGCGAGACCTGTCGATGCTCTCGCATATCAACTACGACCGTCAGATGGCCTTCATTGCCGAGCATCTGCGCGACGATGGCAGCAAGGAGATGCTCGGCGTGGTCCGCGTATGGAACGACCCGGACAACATTCGCACCGAGTTCTCGGTCATTATCCGCGATGACCTACAGGGGCTGGGCATCGGCAGCCTGCTGATGGAGAAGATGATCAGCTACTGCAGGAGCGTGGGAACCCTCGAGATGATCGGCAAGATCATGGTCGACAATCACCCGATGAGGGCACTGATGAAGCACCTGGGCTTCAAGCAGCGCTACAACATGGAAGAGCAGGTGGTCGATGCCGTGCTTCGGCTCAACGAGCCGGAGAGCGACTGGCAACGGCACCGCCTTGAAAGCCTGCCGGATTAAGTCGGTCGCCGCCCCCGCCAAGGGGCGGAGCCGTTGGTGGGAGCCGGTCCCCGCGTTCAGGGTGCCAGCCGGAAGCGGTGCCAGCTGCCGTCTCGCCGCTCGTAGCGGATGCGATCGTGGAGCCGACTCGGCTGCCCCTGCCAGAACTCGATCATGTCGGGCACCACCCGGTAACCGCCCCAGTGGATGGGGCGGGGGACTTCCTGTCCTTCGTAGGCGCGCTCGAAGCGCTGTTCGCGCTCCGAGAGCCAGGTGCGATCCGGGATCACCACGCTCTGGGTAGCCACCCAGGCACCCAGCTGGCTGCCGCGTGGACGGCTGGCGAAATAGGCATCCGACTCCTCGGGGGCGACCTGCTCCACGCGACCCTCGACCCGCACCTGGCGGGAAAGTGACGGCCACCAGAAGACCAGAGCCGCATGGGGGACGTTGGTCAGCTCACTGCCCTTGTGGCTGTGGTAGTTGGTATAGAAGGTCAGCCCCTGGTCGTCGACGCCCTTGAGCAGTATCACGCGGGCATGGGGGCGACCCTGGCTATCGGCGGTAGCCAGGGTCATGGCATTGCCGTCGTCTCCCTCGGCATCCAGCGCCAGCGTCAGCCACTCGTGGAACAGCGCCATGGGGTCGTCGGGGGTGGCGGACTCGTCGAGCTGGCCGCCTTCGTAGTCGCGCCGTATGTCGGCAATATTGCGTGTCATGACTCTCTCCTCGGATTTTGTGCCATGGTCGCCGCTCGCCGGGTCGAGCTCAATACCCCGGTTCGAGCGGTCAATGGATCCTGTCCGCTAAGCTTATGGGGTCCAGCCCAGTTGCACCATCACCATGTAGGCGCCGGTGCCGCCAATGATCGACAGCAGGGCGTTGCGTTGCCAGAGGTGAAGGAGCACGACGGTCAGGGAGGCGAGGATCATCGGCCAGCCATCGCCCCCGGCATTGAGGCGTCCATCGGCCAGCGGGCGAAAGTCACGCAGGGCGTAGAGCACCAGTATCATCATCACCGCCGGTGGCAGATAGCGCCCCAGGTGGAGTATCAGCGGATGCTCTGCCTGGCGGGCCAGAGCCACGAAGGGCAGCACCCGAGTCACAAGGGTGGCGGCGGCACAGACGGCGATGAAGCCCAGCAGGCCGAGACCGCTCATGTCACACCTCCGCAGCGTCGACGGCGGTAATCGACCAGCAGCACCAGGCTGGTCGCCCCGATCGCCCCCAGCAGCAGGTGGCGCTCCGGCAGCAGCAGCATGGCGCCGAGCCCTGTCGCCAGGGCAATGGCAAAGGGCAGCCACTGGCGCAACCGTCGTGCCTGTTCCAGGGTTAGGACGATGAACAGCGCCGTCAGGGCGAATTCGATGCCGCTGCTGTCGAAGGCGAGAGTCGTGCCGATGAGCACGCCCGCCATCGAGCCCAGCACCCACCAGAGCTGGTTGAGCAGGCTGAGCCGAAAGGCCTGGGCATGGTCCAGATCCGCATTGCCGCCCTGGGTGGTAAGCAGCGAGTAGGTCTCGTCGGTGAGGGCGAAGATCAGATAGGGCTTGCGCCACCCGGCCCCCTGGAAGCGGCGCAGCAGCGACAGGCCATAGAAGAGATGGCGCGAGTTCAGCATCAGGGTGGCCACGGCCACTTCCATCAGCCCGGCGCCGGCGGCAAGCAGCGTGACGGCCAGAAACTGCCCGGCCCCGGCATAGATGAGCAGTGACATCAGCAGCGCCCCCCAGGCCGGGATGCCCACCTCGATGGCGAGGATGCCGAAGGCCGCCCCCAGCGGCAGATAGCCGAACATGACCGGCAGGGTGGTAATGCCAGCCTCTCGCCAGGCGTGACAGTTGAGCAACGTGGACCTCCTTGTCGTCATGTGGCGCAGCAGCGACACTCCGTTGAGCGACGCATTATACGCCGTGGACGGCCGCGTCTCATCCGACAACAAGGATTTTCTGTGAAAAGCGCAAGGAGCCAGCAAGATGTACCAAGCAAACGTCTGGGATCTGCCGATTCGCCTGTTCCACTGGGGGCTGGCCAGTGCCGTGGTGCTCGCCTTCTATACCATGAAGACAGGGGGCGCCCCCTTCGTGTTTCCCGTGGAGATTCATGGCCGTGCCGGCCTGGTCGTGCTTGGCCTGCTGCTCTTTCGCTGGGGCTGGGCGCTGGTGGGCAGCTACCATGCGCGGCCTTGGCATTTCCTGCATGGGCCCGGTGCCATACTGGACTACCTGCAAGCCCTGCGCCGCGGGCCATTGCCACCCTATGCCGGCCACAATCCGCTCGGGGGACTGGCGGTGCTGGCAATGCTGGTATCTCTGAGCGTCCAGGCGACCAGCGGGCTTTTCCTGAGCGACGACATCTTCTTCCAGGCGCCGCTGCACGGTTGGGTATCGGGCGAGACCAGCGACGCGCTGCGCACGCTGCATCACTGGAACGCACAGCTGCTGATGGGACTGATCATCCTTCACCTGGTGGCGCTGGTGGTGCATCGGCTGAAAGGAGAGCGCCTGGTAGGTGCCATGGTCACGGGGCGCAAGCGACTGCCGTCGCCTCCCCACGACCTGCCTCGAGGGAGTGCCGCCGCGTCGCGTGGCAACCCCTGGCTGGCGGCGGGGCTACTGCTGGTCGCCGTCGGGGTGGTGGGGTGGCTATGGCAGCTGTGAGCCGCGGCAAGCTGACGTCAGGGGCGAGGCGGCTGGCAGCACCGCCTCCCCCATGAGCGCGCTGGATCATTCGGCGCGGTAGTTGTCGTGGCAGCCCTTGCAGGTGTCGGCAACGGCGGCCACCTGCTTTCGCATGGCAGCGAAGTCATCTCCCTGGGCCAGGTCGGCCAATCTGGCGGTTTCCTCGACCAGTGCCTGCTGGCGTGACTCGAAATCTTCCCGGTCGTCGGCGATCGCGGCCAGGGCATCGGTGTCGACGCCATGGTCATCACCTCGCAGGGAGCCCTCGACGAAGCCCTCCCAGGGAAGATGTGCCACGGCAGCGAGGTTGTCGGCGCGACGGGCGAACACCTCGGCGTCATAGTCGATCTTGCCCTGGGCCATGTCGCCCAGCGGACCGATCTGCCACGCCATGACGCCCAGGGCATCCTGGCGATACTCGATGGCCTTGTCGACATCGGCCTGGCTGCTGGTCGAGGCGAGAAGAGCCGTGGTCAGGGTGGCGGCAGCAAAGAAGGAATAGCGAGTCAGGGTCATCACGATCTCCGTTTCGTGTCCAGTCGAGGATGACCGTCCATTTCTTGATGTCGGTCAGCCTAAGCCTAGCAGCTCCCTCGCCATTGGCTAGTCGCCCCGCTGTTGCCGGCTGCGGAAGCGCGCGTAGGCCGTGCAGCCGACGAACAGGGCCAGGGCGACCAGTGCCTCGAGACTCCCGCGCAGCCCCTGGCCCGGGAGCGTCGCCACCATCACGCCCTGGCTGAAATAGAGCAGGCTGACGAAGGCCAGCCAGGCATGCCCCCGGGGGCGACGCGTGACGAGCGAGGGCATAAAGAGCAGCAGCGGCAGCACGAAGGCCAGCAGGGGCACCAGCGCATTGCCATCGGTGGTGACGATCATGCCGCGATAGACCATCAGCGCCAGCAGCAGGCCATAGCTGCCCAGCACCAGTCTGCGCGAGCCGTCGGTCAGTCGGTTGATCCCCTTGCGGGCCTCCAGTCCTTCCAGCCACTGTCTCATGAGGCCTCCCGGCGCGAGGTTTCGAGTGCCAGGGCGAGCCGGGCCAGGCGTTTGCCCTGGGCGAAGGCCAGATGGCGTTCATGTTCGTCAAGGGGCCTGTCGCTGCGCTTGCCGGCGACATGACTCGCCCCGTACGGCGTACCGCCGGCATGGGTGTCCATCAGCTCGATCTCGCTGTAGGGCAGGCCGGCATAGACCATGCCGTGGTGGAGCAGCGGCAACAGCATCGAGATCAGCGTGGTCTCCTGGCCCCCATGCAGGCTGGCGGTGGAGGTGAAGGCGGTCGCCGGCTTGTCGATCAGGGCACCACCGAGCCATAACTCGCTGGTACCGTCGATGAAGTACTTGAGGGGAGCGGCCATGTTGCCGAAGCGCGTCGGGCTGCCGATGGCCAGGCCTGCGCAATGGCGAAGATCGTCGAGGCTGGCATAGACGGCCCCCGTGTCGGGGACCTCGGGGTCGACGGCCTCGCAGGTGGTCGAGACCGGCGGCACGGTGCGCAGTCGCGCCTCGATGCCCGGGCAAGATTCGACCCCGGCGACGAAGCGCTCGGCCATGGCCCGGGTGGCGCCATGTCGCGAGTAGAAGAGGATCAACACATAGGGGCGGTTTGCGGTCATGGAAGTTCCAGAGGGATGGGGTGTCGGAGCGCGCGGAACGGGTCAGTCGAGCAGGGCTCTGACCGCCTCGGGCGGTCGGCCAATGATCGCCCGCTCGCCATTGTCGGCAATGGGACGCTGCAGGATGCGCGGATGAGCGACGATGGCGTCGATCACCTGCCGGGTATCCTCGGGATCGGCTCCACGTTCTTTCCACTCGGTCTCGGTCCGGCGTACCAGCGCCGAAGGGCTGTCTACCAGGCGCTGGATCAGGGCCTCGAGTTCAGCGGTATCCAGCGGTTCTTCCAGATAGCGGCGGACGCTCACCTCGGCACCGGCCGCCTCGAGCAGAGCCAGGGCCTGGCGTGACTTGGAGCAGCGTGGATTATGCAGGAGGGTAATCATCAACAGGGCCTTGTATCACTCCAGTGACAGGGAGAGCCATTGTAGGCTGCAGCTGAATCCCGCCACAACCGGACAGGTCAGTCCTCGTCCCGATGGGAGGGAAGCGTGCGCTCGATGGCGCCCAGTACCGACATGATCACCAGCGCCATGACGGTGACCATGGAAGCCAGGGCGAAGTTGTCGACCCCGGCGGCGATGCCGATGGCGCCGGCCAGCCAGATCGAGGCCCCGGTGGTGATGCCGTGGACGCTGGTGCCGCTGCGGATGATGCTGCCGGCGCCCAGGAAGCCGATGCCTCCGATCACCCCTTCGACGATGCGGGTGGGGTCGATACGTGCGGAGGGGTCTCCCTCGGCCGTGGCGAACAGGATCTCCAGGCCCACGATCAGAAAGGCCGCGGTTCCCAGGGCCACCAGCATGTGCGACCGCAGCCCCGCAGGCTTGCCGCGCAGCTCGCGCTCCAGGCCCAGTACCAGCGCCAGGCCGGCGGCGACCCCCAGCCGGGCAAACATGTCGAACAGCGAGATCTCGTTTTCCATGGCATCTCCTTGACCGAAAATGGCTCCCAAGGGGAGCAGGCGTGCATGTCACCGGTGATGAGCGGCGCCTCTGTGTCGTGATTCAGGTCACCCGGGCAGGGATCAACGGTTGCCTCCATCGCGCCGCCGGTAGGCCCAGGCGCGGCGGCCATCCGCCAGCGTCACCCGAACCCGATCGTAACGGAGACCCAGCCTTTCATAGCGGTCAAGACGGGCCAGCTCTGCGGCATCGACCGTCAGCACCAGGCCTTCCACCTCCCCGAGAGGGGTTTCCTCAAGATCCAGATCGTTGCGTCGGTAGCCCTCCAGTACGGCGGGCTCGGGATCACCGGTTCGGCCGTAGACCAGCCAGCGGACGGGCGCATGGGTGAGCGTGCCATAGACGAAGACCCGGTGAGGCCCCTCCTGGACGGGGGCCAGGTGGTCCGGGCGGTCATAGGTCCAGGGACTGAGGAGGGAGAGCCACAGCCAGCCGGCCAGGACCACTGGCGTGCCGAGGGCCAGGCCCCCCAGCCACTTGAGGGGTCGCATCATGGGGCATCCTTGTCGCGAGGCCGAGTGCCATCCTGACACGTTCGGGCCCCTGACTTAAGCGGCAGCAGCGGCTCTGCTAGGATGGAATTCTCCCCACGACGTCCAGGAGGTGCTCCATGAGCCAGGCGAATCACCACGACGTGGATTTTCGGGCACTGATGGAGGATGTTCGTCCCGTGCGCGGCGCTACCAATCGGGCCGATCCTGGACGAGCCCGCAGCGAGCCCAGCGAGGCGCAGCTGGCCCGGCGCGCGAGCGCCGCGGCCGAGGCGCCGGGCCGGGACTTCCTCTCCGACGACTTCGTCGACCTGGTGCCGCCCTTCGATCCGCTGGCCTTCCACCGGGACGGTATCCAGCAGGCGGTGGTCGATCGTCTGCGCCATGGCGGGTACCCGGTGCAGGCCAGCCTGCACCTGCTGCGTCGGCCGCTGGAGGAGTGCCGGCGCCTGCTGCCACCCTTCATTCGCGAGGCCTACGCCCACGATCTGCGCTCGGTCTTGATCGTCCATGGCCGGGGGCGCGAAATCGACAGTCCCCCCAACGTGCTGCGCTCCTACCTGGCGAAGTGGCTCGGCGCCTTCGACGAGGTGCAGGCCTTCGTCTCCGCCGGCCAGGCGGAGGGCGGCCTGGGGGCCACCTGGGTGATGCTGCGCAAGAGCGAACGGGCGAGGGCCGCGAACCGCGAGCGCCAGCAGAAGCGGCGCGGTTGAGCCCCGGAAGCAAGCAGCACTGCCGGCCCGAGGGCCGGCAGCGTGCTCTACCCCGGGAGGGGGGTCAGGCCAGGGCGGGTTGCGCGCGCCGCTGGGCGAGTTCGCGAAGGCGACGCCGGAACAGCGGTTCGGGGTCGTCGGTTCCCGGCTGGTAGCCACGACTGAAGGTATCCAGGGCGCGCAGGGCATCCTCGACGATCTGGTCCTCGCGCAGCGAGAACGCATCGAAGCCGCAGCGGGACATGTAGAACAGCTGGTCGATCAGCACGTCGCCCAGGGCGCGGATCTGGCCCCGATAGCCGTGCCGCTCGCGCAGCAGCCGGGCGATGCTGTAGCCCCGGCCATCGGTGAACTTCGGGAAGTCGATGCCGATCAGCGGGGCCGCCATCAGCTCTTCGGCGAGTTCTGGCGTGAGCTCGGTATCGCTGGGCAGCCAGGGGGCCAGGTCGTCGCGCCGGCCTGCGGTCTGCCACACCGCCAGGTGAACCAGGGCGGGACCCTGCGCCGGGGCAGTCTCCTCGTCGTGGCGAACCCAGTTATCCTCGACAAGGCGGCGATTGACGATCAGCGGGCGGTTGACGGTCGGTTCAGGCATAGACACGCTCCTTGAAGGGCTTGAGGCCGATGCGGCGATAGGTATCGAGGAAGGTCTCGTCGGGCTGGCGGCTGCCGACATAGACCTGCAGCAGCTTGTCGATCACCTCCGGCACGTCCTCGCGGAAGAACGAGGGCCCCAGGATCTTGCCCAGGGAGGTGCCATTGCCCTGGCTGCCGCCCAGCGAGATCTGGTAGTACTCCTCGCCCTTCTTGTCGACGCCGAGGATGCCGATGTGGCCGACATGGTGATGGCCGCAGGCATTCATGCAGCCGGAGATATTGAGTTCCAGCGGCCCCAGGTCGTAGAGGAAGTCCAGGTCCTCGAAGCGTTCCTGGATGGCGTGGGCGACCGGGATCGACTTGGCATTGGCCAGGCCGCAGTAGTCGCCGCCGGGGCAGCAGATCAGGTCGGCCAGGGTGCCGACCGTGGGGTTGGCCATGCCCAGGCCCTCGAGGCGCTGCCAGAGCGCCTCGAGGCGGTCGACCGGCACGTCGGTGAGCACCAGGTTCTGCTCGTGGGTGACCCGCAGCTCACCGTGGCCGAACTCGTCGGCCAGATCGGCGATGGCCGCCATGTGCTCCGAGGTGACGTCCCCAGGAGAGTGCTCGCGACGCTTGAGCGACAGGGTCACGGCCTTGTAGCCGGCCACCTTGTGGTCACTGACGTTATTGGTGACGAAGCGCGCGAAGGCGCGATTCTCGCTGCGCAGCCGCTCGAAGGCGGCGATGGCCTCGGCCGGCACCTCACGGCGCGGCGGCTCGACGAAGTGCGCCGCCACGGCCTCGACGGCGCCCTGGGTCAGTGTCTGGGGGCCATCCTTGAGGTGGGCCCACTCCTCCTCGACGCGGCGACGGAACTCGTCGACGCCCAGGGCCTTGACCAGGATCTTGATGCGCGCCTTGAACTTGTTGTCACGGCGGCCGAACTGGTTGTAGACCCGGACCAGCGCCTCCAGGTAGGTCAGCAGGTGTTGCCAGGGCAGGTCCTCGCGGACCACCTCGCCGATCATCGGCGTGCGCCCCAGCCCGCCGCCGGCCAGCACCTTCACGCGCACCTCGCCGGCGCGATCGCGCCACAGGCGCAGGCCCACGTCGTGGACCTGGATGGCGGCGCGATCCTCGACGGCACCGGTCACGGCGATCTTGAACTTGCGCGGCAGGTAGGCGAACTCGGGGTGGAAGGTCGACCACTGGCGGATCAGCTCGCACCAGGGACGCGGATCGACCTCCTCGTCGGCCGCCACGCCCGAGAACTGGTCGGTGGTTGTGTTGCGGATATCATTGCCGCTGGTCTGGATGGCGTGCATCTGCACGCTGGCCAGATCGGCGAGAATATCCGGCACATCCTCGAGCTTAGGCCAGTTCAGCTGCAGGTTGGTGCGGGTAGTGAAGTGGCCGTAGCCGCGGTCGTAGCGGGCGGCGATCTCGCCCAGCTTGCGCAGCTGATAGGAGGCCAGCATGCCGTAGGGAATGGCGATGCGCAGCATGGGGGCGTGGCGCTGGATGTAGAGGCCATTCTGCACGCGCAGCGGCAGGAACTCCTCCTCGCTGATCCGCCCCGCGAGATAGCGGCGCATCTGGTCGCGGAACTGGGCGACGCGTTCATCGACCAGGGTCTGGTCGTGGGTGTCGTAACGATACATTCAGCGCATTCCTGATACTGGGAAGTGGCGGATATTGCCACTAGCCTACCGCCTGCCTTTTATTCTATAAAAGAATAAATATTCATATTCTATATGCAGAATGGAATGACAGCAGGCGTCAGATGATCAGCGCCTGCCAGCGCCGTCGTTGCCAGATCAGCACGAAGCCGGCCGAGTTCAGGGCGCGATAGCCGAGCTGGACCCACCAGATACCGACCAGCCCCTGGTCGAGCCCCACCCCGACCCACCAGGCCAGCGGCAGGAACACCAGCCACTGCAGGGTGAGGGTGGTCGCCATTACCGTGCGCTGGGCGCCAGCCCCGAGCAGGGCCTGGGCGAACACCAGTGCCGCGGCATCCAGCACGATCATCGCGGCGGTCAGGCGCAGGGGCAGCGTGCCCAGGACGACGAGGTCGGCGTCATGCAGGAACAGGCCCAGTACCGCCTCGGGAAACAGCACCATCGGCAGGGCCAGCACCGCCAGGCAGAACCAGGCCAGATGGACCACCTCCCAGCCCCAGCGGTGCGCCTCGCCGTGGGCCTCGCGCCCCAGCGCCTGGCCCACCAGGCTCATGGCCGCCATGCCGAGCCCCACGCCGGGCAGGATCAGCAGCAGCGAAAGGTTGACCAGCACATGGCCAACGGCAACGCTGGCGGTATCGATCTGGCCCAGGATCCAGAACAGCACGGCATAGCCGGCGGCAAACCAGACCTGCTGGAAGGAGTGGGGCGTGGCCAGGCGCAGGGTGGTGGCCAGGGTAGAGTGCCGGGGCCGCCCGGCCAGGAAACCACTGGCGGTGGCATGGCGCAGGCTCAGTCCGGCCCAGATCAGGAGTCCGGCAAGGAGCGACAGCGTGGTACCGGCCCCGGCGCCGGCCGCGCCCATGGCGGGCAGGCCGAGGTAGCCGAAGATCAGGCCGATACTGGCCACCACGTTGATGGCATGCATCACCAGGCTGATGCGCAGGTAGAGGCCGGTCTGCTGGATGCCGTTCCAGTAGCCTCGAAAGCAGAAGATCATCGCCACCGGGACGAGCGACACCACCCGCCAGCGGAAGTACCCGACCGCCTCGGCGTTCACCGCCGGGTCCTGGTTGATCAGCGCCAGCAGGTGCGGGGCCTGCCACAGGCAGAGCAGGGTCAGGGGAAGGGCGACCGCCAGGGCGATCACCAGGCCGGCGTTGAGCGCCAGGGCGCGCCGCTCCCAGTCCTGCTCACCGTGACGACGCGCCGTCTGGGCCTGAACGCCGGAGGAGAGACCGAAGACCACGGCGGTGACCAGGAACATGGCATAGCCGCCGATACCCACGCCGGCCAGTGGCACCTCTCCGAGAGAGCCCACCAGGGCCGCGTCGATCAGGTTGAGCAGGCTCTGGGTGAGCATGCCGGCGATGATCGGCAGGGCGAGGCGCAGGATCGTCTGGCGGCGAGTGGGCTCGGGCAGCATCCGTGTTCCGGGCAGGTGAGGGCAGGCGGCCCGCCGCAGCGGGCCGGAAGGGTCAGGCCGGGTCGTAGGAGAGCACCGGGGCGAGCCAGCGCTCGAGTTCCTCGATGGGCATGCCCTTGCGGCTGGCCAGCGCCTCGACCTGGTCCCGGGTGATCTTGCCGGTGGCGAAGTACTTCGAGCGCGGGTGGGAGAAGTACCAGCCGGCCACCGCGGCGGCGGGCCACATGGCGAAGTTCTCGGTGAGCGTGAGGCCGGTATTCGCGGTGGCCTCGAGCAGCCGGAACAGGGTCGCCTTCTCGGTGTGGTCGGGGCAGGCCGGGTAGCCGGGGGCCGGGCGGATGCCCTGGTACCTCTCGGCGATCAGGGCGTCATTGTCCAGGGTCTCGTTCGGCACATAGCTCCAGAACTCCTTGCGAACCCGCTCATGGAGCCGCTCGGCGAAGGCCTCGGCCAGGCGGTCGGTGAGTGCCTGCACCATGATGGCGTTGTAGTCGTCGCCCGCCGCCTTGTACTGCTCGGCCAGGGCCTCCACGCCATGCCCGGTGGTGACGGCGAAGCCACCGATCCAGTCGGGCTTGCCGCTCTCCCTGGGCGCGATGAAATCGGCCAGGCTGTAGCAGACGCCGTCGCGGTTCCGGGTGGTCTGCTGGCGGATGTGGTGAAGCCGCTCGATCACCTCGCGCCGCGACTCGTCGGCATAGACCTCGATGACGTCGTCATCGACGCTGTTCGCCGGCCACAGGCCGATCACGCCGCGCGCCTGGATGCGTTTCTCGTCGATCAGCTTGCGCAGCATCGCCTGGGCATCGGCGAAGAGGTGGCGCGCCGCCTCGCCCACCTTGGCGTCGTCCAGGATCTTCGGGTACTTGCCGGCCAGCTGCCAGCTCATGAAGAAGGGGGTCCAGTCGATGCGCTCGACCAGCGCCTCGATGTCATAGTCGTCGAACACCTGGAGCCCGGTGATGGCCGGCCGCGGCGGGGTGTAGCCGTCCCAGTCCATGGCCGGCTTGCGGCTCCGGGCCTCGGCGTAGGTGAGGTCGGCGGCCTTGGGGCGACGCTTGGCATTGCGTTCGCGCACCGCCTCGTAGTCGGCGCGGATCTCCTCGACATAGGCCGGCTTCAGGGCCGGGGAGAGCAGCTTGCCGGCCACGCCGACGGCTCGCGAGGCATCGCTGACGTAGATCACCGGATGCTCGTAGCCGGGCTCGATCTTCACCGCGGTATGGGCCTTGGAGGTGGTGGCGCCACCGATCAGCAGCGGCAGGGTGAAGCCCTGGCGCTGCATCTCCCTGGCCACGTGGACCATCTCGTCCAGCGATGGGGTGATCAGGCCGGAAAGGCCGATGATGTCGGCGTTCTCGTCGCGGGCGGTCTGCAGGATCTTCTCGGCGGGGACCATCACGCCGAGGTCGATCACCTCGTAGTTATTGCACTGAAGCACGACGCCGACGATGTTCTTGCCGATATCATGGACGTCGCCCTTGACCGTGGCCATGACGATCTTGCCCTTGGCCTGGGTGTCCTCGTTGAGGGCCTTCTCGGCCTCGATGTAGGGGATCAGGTAGGCCACTGCCTGCTTCATGACCCGGGCCGACTTGACCACCTGCGGGAGGAACATCTTGCCCGCGCCGAACAGGTCGCCGACCACGTTCATACCGTCCATCAGGGGCCCCTCGATCACCTCGATGGGCCGCTCGGCCCGCTGCCGGGCGAGTTCGGTATCCTCCTCGATGTAGGCCGTGATCCCCTTGACCAGGGAGTGAGCGATGCGCTTCTCCACCTCCCAGCTGCGCCACTCCAGGTCCTCCGTACGGGTCGGGCCGCTGCCGTCGCCCTTGTACTTGTCGGCCAGCTCCAGCAGCCGCTCGGTGCTGTCGCTGCGGCGATTGAGCACCACATCCTCCACTGCTTCGCGCAGCTCCGCCGGCAGATCGTCGTAGACGGCCAGCTGACCGGCATTGACGATGCCCATGGTCAGCCCGGCGCGGATGGCGTGGTAGAGGAACACCGAGTGGATCGCCTCGCGCACCGGGTTGTTGCCGCGGAAGGAGAAGGAGACGTTGGAGACGCCGCCCGAGACCAGGGCGTGGGGCAGGTGCTCGCGAATCCAGCGCGTGGCCTCGATGAAGTCCACGGCGTAGTTGTCGTGCTCTTCGATGCCGGTGGCGATGGCGAAGATGTTGGGGTCGAAGATGATGTCTTCCGGCGGGAAGTCCAGCTCGTCGACCAGGATCCGGTAGGCGCGCTGGCAGATCTCGGTCTTGCGCGCGAAGGTATCGGCCTGGCCGGCCTCGTCGAAGGCCATCACCACCACGGCCGCGCCATGGCGACGGCAGATGGTGGCCTGCTCGCGGAAGGCGTCCTCGCCCTCCTTCATGGAGATAGAGTTGACCACCGCCTTGCCCTGCACGCACTTGAGGCCCGCCTCGATGATCGCCCACTTGGAGGAGTCGATCATGATCGGTACCCGGGCGATGTCGGGCTCGCCGGCGATCAGGTTGAGGAAGCGCACCATGGCCTCCTCGGACTCGAGCATCCCCTCGTCCATGTTGACGTCGATGACCTGGGCGCCATTCTCCACCTGCTCCAGCGCGACCTCGAGGGCGGTGGTGTAGTCCTCCTCCACGATCAGCCGCTTGAAGCGGGCCGAGCCGGTGACGTTGGTGCGCTCGCCGACGTTGACGAACAGCGAGTCGGCCTCGATGTTGAAGGGCTCGAGCCCGGAGAGACGGCAGGCGCGCGGCCGCTTCGGCACCCGGCGCGGCGCCAGCCCCTGAATGGCGGCGTGGATCGCCGCGATGTGCTCGGGGGTGGAGCCACAGCAGCCGCCGATGATGTTGACCAGGCCGCTCTCGGCGAACTCGGCGACGATGGCCGCCATCTCCGCCGGGCTCTGGTCGTACTCGCCGAACTCGTTGGGCAGTCCGGCGTTGGGGTGGGCCGAGACGAAGGCGTCGGCCTTGGTGGCCAGCTCCTCGACATAGGGCCGTAGCTCCTCCGCGCCCAGGGCGCAGTTGAGGCCGACGGAGAGCGGACGGGCATGGCGAACCGAGTTCCAGAATGCTTCGGTGGTCTGGCCCGAGAGGGTACGTCCCGAGGCGTCGGTGATGGTCCCGGAGATCATCACCGGGAGCCGCTCGCCGCGTGTCTCGAACAGTGCCTCCAGGGCATAGATCGCCGCCTTGGCATTGAGGGTGTCGAAGATGGTCTCGATAAGGATCAGATCGGCGCCACCCTCGATCAGCGCCTCGGCGGCCTCATGATAGTTCTCGCGCAGCTCGTCGAAGGTGACGTTGCGCTTGGCCGGGTCGTTGACATCCGGCGACAGTGACGCGGTCCGTGAGGTCGGTCCCAGCACGCCGGCCACGTAGCGCGGCACGCCGGTCTCTTCGGCCACGGCGTCACAGACCGCCCGGGCCAGGCGTGCCGACTCCCGGTTGAGCTCGGGGACCAGGTCCTCCATGCCATAATCCGACTGGGAGAGCCGCGTGCTGTTGAAGGTGTTGGTCTCGACGATATCGGCACCCGCCTCGAGATAGTCCCGATGGATACGGACCACCAGGTCGGGGCAGGTCAGGCCCAGCAGGTCGTTGTTGCCCTTGAGGTCGCTCGGCCACTCGGCGAAACGCTCGCCACGAAACTCCTGCTCGGAGAGCCCGGCATTCTGCAGCATGGTTCCCATGCCGCCGTCGAGCATCAGGATGCGTCGCGACAGGCTGTCATGGAGCGTGGCGGTCAGGGCAGTGGGAGCAGCGGCCATGGGTCGGATCAATCTCCAGCATAGGGCTAGTCAGGTTCGAACCGGCAGCGGGGCGCCTGGGGCGTCTTGTCGAGGGAGTACGCTGCGGCAAGGGACGGTCCTGCCGGACTCTCGGGTCATCGGCAGGCCGCGGGACAAGCCGCTATCTTAGCAAAAGCCTCGGCGCCGCGGCAGGGGGCGGGCTAAAACCCAGCATTTCACTCGGGATTGTGTCGATCGGTCAGGTCGCTTACCATTGGGAAAAGACACTTCTGTACATGTCGCGACGCCACTGCGGCGCGGCACGTCACGATAGCGAGAGCCCCATGAGCGACAGCATCCAGATCACCGACAGCGCCCAGGACTACCTTGCCGAACTGCTCGAGAAGCAGAACGTCGAAGGCATCGCGGTCCGTATCTTCATTACTCAGCCGGGCACCCCCTACGCCGAGACCTGCCTGGCCTACTGCCGGCCCGGCGAGGAAGAGCCCAGTGATGAGTTGCTGGAGCTGGAGAAGATCCGGGTCTACCTCGACAAGAACAGTCTGGCGTTCCTCGAGGAGGCCGTGGTGGACTTCAACGCAGACCGCATGGGCGGGCAGCTGACCATCAAGGCGCCCAACGCCAAGATGCCCAAGGTCAACGCCGACAGTCCCCTCGAGGATCGCGTCAACTATGTGCTCTACAGCGAGATCAACCCGGGCCTGGCCTCTCACGGTGGCGAGATCAAGCTGATCGAGCTGACCGAGGACCAGGTGGCGATCCTGGCGTTTGGCGGCGGCTGCCAGGGCTGCGCCGCCGTCGACCTGACCCTCAAGGATGGTGTCGAGCGGACCCTGCTGGAGCGCATCCCCGAGCTTGCCGGCATCCGCGACGTGACCGACCACTCCGATACGACCAATGCCTACTACAGGTGAGTGGTGAATGGTGAATGGTGAGTGGTGAGTGGTGAGTAGAGAGCGGCGAACTCTCTTCCAGCTTATCTCACTCTCGGGAATCTGAAGGCTCCGCCGTGGCGGGGCCTTCGTCGTTCTGGGTCGCCTTCTCCCCGGGCGGGTCTCCCTCTTCGCGAACCGGTCTCTGCCAGAGGCAGCGATGTAGCTGGGCCTCGAGGTCGCGCAGGCGACGTGTCTGCTCCTCCAGCAGCTGCTTCTGTTCATCGATTCGCGCCTGCATCAGTTCCTGCTCATGCTGTAGCGTCTGGATTCGCTCGTCTGCCTGATGGCGGGCCCACTGCGTCTCCCGGTGACGCTTCTCCTCGTCGGCCAGGGCGCTGCGTGCCTCCTGGACCAGCTGCTGGGCGCGTTCCAGGCGCGTCTCGAGCTGCTGCAGTCGCTGGGCATGACGCTTGTCCGCCGCCTGACGCTCCTGACGCGCCTCGTCGACCAGTCCCATGAGTCGCGCTTCGCTGCTCTCGTGACGCTTCTCTTCCTGGGCCAGGCGCTCCTCGTGACGCGCTGCCTGTTGGCTCAGAGCCTCCTGCTGATCACGCGCCTGGCGCTCATGCGCCTGCTGCAGGTTCGCCAGCTGCGACTCGAGGTGTGCCTGACGCTTGGTGAGCCTTGTCTCGCGTTCGGCCAGGGCGTCGCGCTCCGACTCGCGGCGCGCCAGCTCGCCGCTCTGCTCCTCGAGGCGCTGCTCGGTTCGCGCCAGGTGGGCGGCCAGCGCCGACTCGCGCTGCTCGGCGTCCTCGGCCCGGCGCAGGGCCTCGGCAGCTTCTTCCTGCGCCGATTCGACCCGGCTTTCCGCTTCCTCCCGGTAATGGGCGAGCGCTTCGTTTGCCGAGGCTTGAGCCTTTTCCCACAGCGCCTCGGCCAGTTCCTGTAGCGCCTCGGGCATGTTGCCGGGAGGAGGCTGGTCGCGATTCTCGTCTCGCTGGGTCCGCCATTCGCGCAGGTGTTCACTGATGGTCGTGAAACTGCCCGTCCCCAGTACCTCGCGCACCTTGTGGACGCTGGGCGCCTCGCCCCGCTTCAGCAGAGTGTCGATGGCTCGCTGTACATCTTCGTATCGCACGCCGCTGCGGGCCATGGCGGTGTCCTCGTGGTTGTCTGGCAGAGGGTGACTCGGGTGACAGCGCACAGTGTACCCGCTGAGGAGACGATATTGAAGATTATTACATAATACGTAAACCATAATTTTATTTATCATTACGAGCTAAAAATCAAGATTACGCGGCTTATCTTGATTTTTATGCTGGCACGGCGGGATACTGGCTTCGTGAGGAGTGAGGAGTGAGGAGTGAGGAGTGAGGAGTGAGGAGTGAGGAGTGAGGAGTGAGGCGCGGGGAGCGAATATGGACAGCGAGTCGAGGCAGGCGCCGCCGGGGGAAGTGCTGGAGATGGCATCAACGGCGATCGAGCGACTGCCCGAAGAAACGCACCAGCGGCAGGGCCTGCATATCACCGCGGGCAGCGACGCCGAGGCGGTGACACACTGGCTCGCCGAGTACCGCGACAGTCCGCGGACCCGGGAGGCCTATCGCCGCGAGGCACAGCGGCTGCTGCTGTGGCTGGCGGAGCAGGGCAGGGGGCTCGACGCGCTGCGCCGCGAGGACCTGGACGCCTTCGACGCCTTCCTGGCCGACCCGCGCCCCGCCGAGCGCTGGATCGGGCCGGTCCGCCCGCGCCATGACCCGCGATGGCGCCCCTTCCGCGGTCCGCTGTCGCCCGCCAGCCGTCGCCAGAGCCTGGTCATCCTGCAGGGCATGTACGCCTGGCTGGTCGAGGCGGGCTGGGTCCGCCACAACCCCTTCCGCCTGATGCGCGACAAGCGTCGTCGGCTGGACAACCGGCAGGGCGGGATCGAGCGCTACCTGGAGCGTCCCCTGTGGGACTGGCTGTGGGAGTGGCTGAACCGGCCGGCGAAGGAGGGTGCCTCGCCCCGGCATCGCTACGAGCTGGCCCGGCGGCGACTGGTCTTCGGCTTCGCCTACCTGCTGGCCCCGCGGATCAGCGAGATGAGTGCCGCGCGCATGAACGACTTTCGGCGTCGCGAGGGGCGCTGGTGGTGGCAGGTGGTGGGAAAGGGCGACAGGGCGGCGCGTATCCCGGTACCGCCGGACATGATGACGCTGCTCGGGGAATGGCGCACGCTCCTGGGTCTGTCAGTAGAGCCGTCGTCAGCGGATGCCTCCCCCCTGCTGAGACGCCTGGATGGGCGACGGGGCCTGGGCGACAATCGTCTCTATCGACTGATTCGGGAGGGCTTCCGGCAGGCGGCCGAGGCGCTCGAGCGGGAGGCAGGCGAGGCGGCGCAGGAAGAGGTGCGGCGGCTGCGCCAGGCGACGCCCCACTGGCTGCGCCATACGGCCCTGACGCACCAGGCGCAGGCCGGGGTCGAGCTTCGCTACCTGGCCGCCACGGCCCGCCACTCGCGCCTCGATACCACGCTGCGCTACCTGCATGCCGAGGATGAGGCCTGGCACCGCCAGCAGGCACGCCACGGCCTGGGGCAGGATGACGCGAGAGCCGGGAAGGGCGGTGATCGAGATGACGGCCATGAGCCGTTATAATGGCGCAAGCCACGTTCAGGAGAGACCATGAGTACCGAGAGCACCGCCGAACAGGCCCAGCAGGAGCTTCTCGACGAGTTCGAGATGTTCGACAACTGGATGGATCGTTACCAGTACATCATCGACATGGGCAAGCAGCTGCCTGCCTTTCCCGAGGAGTGGAAGGTGGAGGAGCTGAAGATCCAGGGCTGTCAGTCCAACGTCTGGATGCATCACCGGCGCGACGGCGAGACCCTGCACTTCGATGCGATCTCGGATGCGGCCATCGTTTCCGGGTTGATCGCCGTGCTGATGCGCATCTACAACGACCGCCGTCCGGCGGACATCCGTGCTACCAGCCCCCACTTCATGACGGACCTGGGACTCGACAAGCACCTCTCGCCGACGCGCAGCAACGGCCTCAATGCCATGCTGGAACGGATCTACCGCGTGGCCGAGGCGGAAGCGGCCGCCTGATCAGCGGTCGCCGGGTGGCCGGTCCTCCGTCCGGCAGCGGAACTGCTCGTCGAGTTCCGGGTCCTCGCGGCAGAGCTGCTCGCTGGGCCCGCCGGGTACCGGGTCGATGCCGCCTTCGCAGCCCGGGTGGCAGCGCGTGATCCGGCGCAACGCCATGAGTCCGCCCCTGAGCGGACCATGCACCCTCAGCGCCTCCGCCGCATAGCTCGAACAGCTTGGCCAGTAGCGACAGCGCGGCCCCAGCAGCGGACTCAGCGTCACCTGATAGAGCTTTACCAGGGCGATCAAGAGGCCGCCCAGGGTGCGTGATAGCAGGGCGGAGAGGCGCCTCACATCTCACCTCTTGCCGTAGAGGATGCCGGGGTCGATCAAGGGGGCGCTGGTGATGCGCGCCTCGTCGCCCTCCAGCGCCACATAGAAGCAGCTGCGTCGACCGCTGTGACAGGCGGGGCCCGCCTGATCGACCTGCAGCAGCAGGGTATCGCCGTCGCAATCCAGCATCGCGCCCTTCAGGTGCTGCTGCTGGCCTGAGCTTTCCCCCTTTCGCCACAGCTTGCCCCTTGACCGTGACCAGTAGCAGACGCGACGGGTGTCCAGCGTCTCCTCCAGGGCGTCGCGGTTCATCCAGGCCATCATCAGGACCTCGCCGCTGTCGTGCTGCTGGGCGATGGCGGGGATCAGGCCATCGGCGTTGAAGCGGATGGCATCGAGAATGTCGGCGAGCGGGAAGCGGCTGTCGCTGGCCGCCTTTTCGAGGGTCTTGAAGGTGTCACTCATGAAAGCTCCACAGGGGCGGCAGGGCGCTCGGCCGCCTGTCGACAGCTGCCGCACTGGCCCAGCAGTTCGATGGTCTGGCGCTGGACCTGGAAGCCCAGCTCCCTGGCACGGCCCGACAGCTGGGCGTTGATCTCGTCCAGGTGCAGTTCCTCGACCCGGCCACAGACACGACAGATCAGCAGCTGGAAGCCATGTGCGTGCTCTGGACAGGGGCAGGCCACATAGGCATTGAGTGATTCGATGCGGTGTACCAGCCCCTGGTCGATGAGAAATTCCAGGGCGCGGTAGACGGTAGGGGGACGCGCCGCAGCGTGTTCTGTCGACAGGCGGTCGAGCAGGTCGTAGGCCTTGAGGCTGCCGGGGGCGTCGGCGATCATCTCCAGCACGCGTCGGCGTATCGGCGTGAAGCGGACACCACGCTGATGGCACTGTCGTTCAGCCTGTCGGATCATGTCGCGGGGATCGGTCATGGCACCCGGGGGATGGTTGAGAGGAGTCACGTATTCTACGCGTCGGGCCGGCGTGGGGCCAGCCAGGACCCGCGGTCAGGCCGTCTCGCGCAGCTCGCTGGAGCGGGCAAAGTGATGCTGTGAGAAGGCGACTCGCTCCTGGATCGCGACACCCTCGGGCTGGCGTTCGATCAGGTCGAGGCGGGAGCGCAACCCCTCGCCGTTGGCCATCTGGATCGCCAGCCCGGGTCGGGCATTCAGCTCCAGCAGCATCGGCCCATGGTCCCGGTCGAGCACCATGTCGGTGCCGAGATACCCGAGCCCCGTCATCTCGAAACAGCCGGCGGCCAGCCGCAGCAGAGTCCCCCAGTCACTGATGCGCAGGCTGGCGAGTTCATGCCCGGTATCGGGATGGTCGTGCCGTGTGCGGTCGAACTGCACCCCGCGGATGGCGGTGCCGCTGGCGATGTCGATGCCCACGCCAACGGCCCCCTGGTGCAGGTTGGCCTTTCCATCCGAAGCGGCGGTGGAGAGGCGCATCATTGCCATCACCGGATAGCCCTTGAAGACGATGACCCGAATGTCGGGCACCCCCTCGTAGGTATAGTCGGCGTAGGAGTCGTCGAAGTTGATCAGGGCCTCGATCAGGGCCACGTCCGGCGAGCCCCCCAGCGAATAGAGCCCGGAAAGGATATTGGAGACATGGCGTTCCACGTCGCCGAGGGTCAGCTGGACCCCGCTGGGCTTGATGTAGCGGCCGCCCTCGATGCGCTCGATGACCAGGATGCCCTTGCCGCCGCTGCCCTTGGCGGGCTTGATCACGAACCCATGGTGGCCGGTCAGCAGGACAGCAAGTTGCTTGATGCCGAACTGGGTGGTCACGGTGCCGATCAGCGCCGGCGTGGTAATGCCGAACTCCTGGGCCAGCAGCTTGGTCTTGAGCTTGTCGTCCACGAGGGGGTAGAGCCGACGGTTGTTGTAGCGACCGATATAGCGGATGTTGCGCCGGTTCATGCCGATGATCCCCTTGGCATGCAGGCGCGCGGGCGTCGTCCACATCACGTCAGTCCTCCGTGACCGGCTTGAAGCGACGCAGCTCGAGCAGGCGGTAGCCGGTGTAGCTGCCGAGCAGCAGGATCAGCGCCATCAGGATCAGCTGGACGCCGAGGAAGTTGAAGGTGATATGGCGGATCCAGGGATTGTTCATTGCCAGGTAGGCCAGCACCGCGGTGAGCAGGCTGCCGCCTCCCTGGATCAGGACCTGCTTGGGCCCTTCTTCCTCCCAGAGGATCGACATTCGCTCGATGGTCCAGGAGAGGATGATCATCGGGAAGAAGGTGATGGTCAGGCCGGCGTTGAGGCCGAAGCGATAGGAGAGCACAGAGAAGACCGAGATGATGGCGATGACCGTGATGATCACCGCCGTCACTCGCGCCACCAGCAGCAGGTTCAGATAGGAGAGATAGTTGCGGATCACCAGCCCCACGGCGACCACCAGCAGGAAACCGACCAGCCCGGTGATCAGGGTGGTCTGGATGAACGCCAGGGCGATCAGCACGGGCATGAAGGTGCCCGAGGTCTTGATGCCGACCAGCACGCGAAGGATCACCACCACCAGCGCGCCGATGGGAATCAGCAGGATGGTCTGGAACAGTGCCTGATCCTCCAGCGGCAGGCTGTGAATGGAGAAGTTAAGCAGGGTGTCATCGGCCAGCTGGCTGCGCACCGCCGCTGCTGCCGGCTGGTTGCGGGAGAGCATCGAGAAATCGACCCGCGAATTGCTGCCGCCCTGAACCTCGAGGACCGCCTGTCCGGCGGACTCCCAGAGGAGCAGGTTATCGGGCCGGCCGCGACTCCCCGTGCGAGGATCGAAAAGCGCCCACTCCTCGTCATCGAAGACCTGGATCCAGGGGGTCAGATCCTGCCGCCGGCGCCCGTGCTCGAGCAGCAGCCCGCTGACCTCGCGGGCCGGCACACCGGCCTGATTGAGCAGACGCACCAGCAGTGGCGTACGGTCGAACTGAGTCAACAGCAGGCGGGCATTCTCACCCTGGCGTTCCTCGGTGAAGTCCGTGATCAGCTCACGCGCGAAGGTGAAGGGGTCGGCACTGCGAGACCAGGCGCGCTCGATCACCTGGCTGGCCGCCGTGTCGTAGGGGCTCTCCCAGACGATGTCACGCCGCAGGGGAGGGGACTCGACCTTCGAGTTGCGCGCCTCCGGCGCCACAAGGGCCTGTACATTGTAGTAGAGCTGCTGGTCACCGGTGGCCTGGCGCGTTGACCACTCGGCGCGGCGGCCGCCATTTTCCTCGAGGAAGGCCAGCCCGTAGCCGGGAGAGGCGGTGTGTTCGGTCAGGATGCGGTACCCCTGCTGGCTCGAGGGCAGTGCCATGTTGACCTTTGCCGCCTCACCCTCGGCGGTGAAGTTGACCTGGGCCTCGATCTCCCAGACCTGTCGCTGTTCGCCGGGCGTCCAGGGCACCTCGAACTGCACGTGGCGATGGATGCTCAGGGCGACACCTGCGACCACCAGGAAGGCGACGATCAGATAGAAGGGCAGTCGTGACATGAGTCTTCCTTGAGGGGACTTGGGTCGGACGTGACAAGGTCACTCTTCGGCTTCATCACGGTCAGCACGCTCGTCGGCGTCGGCTTCCGCTGCCGGACGCCCGCCCGGAAACTCCGGACGCTCGTGCAGGTACTGCTCGGCCACGTCGATGACGGCGATGTCCATCAGGAAGCGGCGCCCCAGCAGTACCGGATGATCCAGGTGGGTGCGGTCACTCAGGGTGAACTGCACTGTCTCGCGCAGTGGTCCCAGCGTCATCAGCAGGCTGATCACCGGGCGCGACTCCTCGCCGGAGGCCTGGATGATGCGCACCCGCCGCTCCACCGGCGCCTCGATCCACTCGTCGCGCACGCTGTCGATCACCGTATCATCGTCATTGAGTCCCAGCTTGAAGCGCACCCAGTTCTCGCCGTCTCGCTCGAAGGGGGTAATCTCGTGGGCGGACAGCGACGACGTGGTGGCACCGGAGTCGATGCGCGCCTTGAGGTAGGTGCCGATACCCGCCAGGCCGATCCACTCACTGCGCCCCAGGATCTCCTTGTTGTCCAGGCGTGTCGGGTCGTCGCTGCATTGACGCGTCAGCTTGGGGGCATCGTCATCGCGTCCGCGTTTCGCCACCTGATCCTGCAGCTTTCGCAACAGGCTGCCGACCTCGCGGACATCGGCAGACAGCGCCTGCTGCCGGTCCAGCTGCTGGTCGAGCCTGGCCTGCTGGCCGGTCACGCAGCGGTCGGTGACCGCGCCCTCCAGCCGGTCGATGCGCGCCTGGAACTCTGCGCGGGTGACGGGCGGCGATGCGGGCTTGCGGTCGGGCAGCAGGGTGCAGCCGCTCATCAGCAGGGTCGTAACGATCAGCGTGCCGGCAAGCGGCAGACAATGGCGCATGAACAGGGCTCGAGGAACAAGGTGGTCAGTGATGATAAGGAGTGGCCGCCAGCCTTGTCCAACGTCGACGGCAAGCGACAGGTTGCATTATGGCACGGGCTGGCGGAGTGCTCGTGACCGTGATTTAACATAATATACATTCTACGAACTCCTGGAAGCACGCCGTGGCTGCGTAGCCATGATGGCTCAAGGCGCATGACCGTCTCGCCGGAGGCGCGGTGAACATGGCGCTTGCGCTGGCCATCCGCTAAGATTCCTGTACAACTCCATTTGGCGAATTATTTGATGTACAAGATGCTGAAGCACAACGCGGTGCGGCGTTTCCGTCTGACCCTGCTGCTGCTGCTTTCTCTGGGGATTCTGGCGGGCTGCAGCAGCGTTGATGTCGACCGCTATGCAGGAACCACGCCGCGTCTCGATATCGGCGAGTACTTCGATGGCAGGACCCGCGCCTGGGGCATGGTGCAGGACTATAGCGGTGAGGTGCAGCGGCGCTTCACCGTGGAGATCGATGGCCGGCTGGAGGGTGACACCCTGACCCTGGACGAACGCTTCACCTACGACGATGGCGAGACCGACCGCCGGGTCTGGACCTTCGAGCGTCAGGGCGAGGATCGCTGGCTAGGCCGAGCCAATGACGTCGAGGATGCCGTGGTGGCCCGTCAGGCCGGCCATGCCTTCACCATGCGCTACCGGCTGCCTGTCGAGGTGTCGGGGCGCGAGATCACCTTCACGCTGGACGACTGGATGTACCTTCAGCCTGATGGACGGCTGATCAACCGCACGGCGATGAAGAAATTCGGGATCACCCTCGCCGAGATCACCATTGTCTTCGACCGGGTCCCCTGACGCGAACGCCCCCGCTCATGGGAGCCGGGGGCATCGCAGGGCCTATCGACAGCGAAAGGCAGTCAGAGCGGCTTCTCGTCGTCGGCCTCGGCCGGCGCGTAGGAACCATCCTCGCGGTGTACCTCGTTGCCGGTCAGGCCCGGGGTGAAGACGCAGGCCAGGTGCATGGTCTTGCTGGCGCGCAGCAGATGCTCGTCATGCTGGTCGAGGATGTAGATGTCACCCGGCTTGATCGGCCAGATCTTGCCGTCGGCCAGGGTCTCCACCTCGCCTTCACCCTCGATGCAGTAGACCGCCTCGAAGTGGTGCTTGTAGTGGATATGAGTCTCGGTCCCCTCATAGATACGCGTGATATGGAACGAGCAGTTGCCGCCATCATCGGCCAGGCTCAGGCGTGTGCTGTCCCAGTTGCCGTTCTCGGCCTTCACCAGGCGGTCGGACTTGCGGGCTTCATCGAGGTTGCGAACGATCATGGATGCTCTCCAGTGGTGTCAAGGACGGACCGGTCGGCCATGGCCGACCGGTCGATGACCGGGCCGCCTGCCAGGCGACGCCCCAAGACTATCAGCTAAGCGCTTGCCGCGTGCTGGTCTCGAGGATATCGAGGCCCTTTTCCAGCTCCTCGTCGGTAATGGTCAGCGGGCAGAGGCACTTGACCACCTCGCCGTCCTGGCCGCTGGTCTCGATGACCAGGCCGTTCTCGAAGGCCTGGTGAGTGATCTTGTCGGCCACATCGCCGCTGCCCACGTCGATGCCGCGCATCAGGCCGCGGCCGCGCTCGGACGCCTCGATACCCAGTTCGCGGATCATGGCAGCGATCTTCTGGAAGCGCTTGGCGACCACCTCGCCCTTGCGCTCCACTTCCTGGGCCAGGGCATCATCGCTCCAGTACTGGCGCAGGGCCGCCGCGGCGGTCGTGAAGGCCAGCGCGAAGCCGCGGAAGGTGCCGTTGTACTGGCCGGGTTTCCAGACATCGAGTTCGGGGCGCACCAGTACCTGGGAGAACGGCAGGCCCAGGCCGGAGAGCGACTTGGAGTTGGTCACGATATCCGGAACGATGTCGGCATGCTCGAAGCTGAAGAACTTGCCGGTGCGCCCGCAGCCGGCCTGGATGTCGTCGACGATCAGCAGGATGTCATGGGCACGGCAGATACCCTCGAGGCGCTTGAGCCAGTCGAGGCCGGCGACGTTGATGCCACCCTCGCCCTGAACGGTCTCGACGATCACCGCGGCCGGGATGTCCAGGCCGCCGGACTTGTCGCCGAGCAGTTTCTCGAAGTAGTCCAGGGTATCGGCGCCCTGCCCCATGTAGCCGTCGAAGGGCAGGAAGCTGCCGCCAACCGTGGGCACGCCGCCGGTGGCCTCGCGGAACTTGCGGTTACCGGTGGTGGCCAGCGCCCCCATGGTCACCCCGTGAAAGCCGTTGGTGAAGGTGACGATGTTGTGGCGACCCTTGGCGTTTCGGGCCAGGCGAATGGCTGCCTCGACGGCATTGGTGCCGGTCGGCCCGGGGAACTGGACCTTGTAGTCCAGGCCGCGCGGCTTGAGGATCACCTCCTCGAGGGCCTCGAGGTAGTCACGCTTGGCGGCAGTCCAGAAGTCGAGACCGTGGATGATGTTGTCCTCGGCCAGATAGTCGAGCAGGGCACGCTTGATATGCGGGTTGTTGTGGCCATAGTTCAGGGTGCCGGCACCGGCCAGGAAGTCGATGTACTCGCGGCCCTCCTCGTCATTCAGGCGGGCATTGCGGGCCCTGGTGAAGACCACCGGAAAGGAGCGGGAATAGGTCCGGACTTCGGACTCCATGCGTTCGAGGATCTGGGTCTGCATGTGCGACCTCCTGTTTGGCAATAGGAAAGGGATCATGCCACGCGAGCGCGGCTGAGGCGTGAGAAGGTCGCCTGCCGCCAGAAAACGGCAGGCGAGATGACGCGGGGAACTAGATGCGGCTGGTCTGGAAGGGGCCGATGCGAACCAGGTTTTCCGGGTCGTGCTCGCCACCGAGCTGGTCGGTGGAGAAGTACTCGCGGCTGTTGAGCGGCGCCTGCCAGCGATCGGCGAGTCGGCGAAACAGGCCCCAGGAGGCCTGGTTATCGGGCGTGATGGTGGTCTCGAGATGGTGGACCTCGGCCATCTCCGCGCGGGTCATCACGGCTTCCACCAGGCGACGGGCCAGGCCAGTACCACGGGCCTTCTCGCCCACCGCCACCTGCCACAGGAAGTAGGTATCCGGGGCATTGCTCTTCACGTAGCCGGAAACGAAGCCGACGATCTCCCCCTCCTCGTTGGTGGCCACGGCACAGCTGTCGCGGAACTGGGTCGCCAGCAGCAGGTAGGCATAGGCGGAGTTGACGTCCAGCGGGGGGCAGGACTTGACCAGTTCGTAGATGCCCCAGCCGTCATCGGGATTGGGCTTGCGAATGAACAGCGGATACGCCTCGTGACCGACCACGGCATCTGCCACGGTGGGACGCGCCAGATCGGCGGAGGGTGTAAAGGGCTCGGTGGTTGCATTCATTGTCATGGTTCGCTTAGCGAATTTGGGAGGGAGTATACCAGCGGCCTATCGGCAATTCAAAACCATGATTATTCTGGCAAGGCAGATCCATAATGGAAAATTATGCTAGTCACGCCACCCGCGCCAGTCGTGCCGCTTATCCTAGATAATAGCGGACTTCAAAGGCGTCGGGATGTCGAAACGCAGCGGGCCACCCGATGGGGTGGCCCGCTGCAGTGCCGTATCCGGCTTGCCGTCATCCTCATCCGGCGAGGTCTCAGCGCCGTGTAGGAACCCGCATGGTGACGAACTCCTCGGCACCGGTCGGATGGATACCGACGGTGGCATCGAAGTCGGCCTTGGTAAGGCCCGCACGCACAGCCACGGCGACCCCCTGGATCACTTCGCCGGCCTCCTCGCCTACCATGTGGGCGCCCACGACCACATCGCTCGCATCGTCGACGACCAGCTTCATCAGGCAGCGCTCGCGGCTGCCGGACAGGGTGTGCTTCATGGGGCGGAAGTCGGCGACATAGACGCGGATATCGCCACATGCCTCGCGGGCCTGCGCCTCGGAGAGTCCCACGGTGCCGATATTGGGGTGACAGAAGACCGCGGTGGGGATGTTACGGTAGTCCAGCGGCGCCGGCTCGACCTCTTCGAAGTGATGCCGGACCATCTGCATGGCCTCGGCCAGTGCCACCGGGGTCAGCTCGGGTCCGCCAGTCACGTCCCCCAGGGCCAGGATCGAGGGCACGGAGGTCTCGAAGCGCTCGTTTACGGCCAGGTGGCCGCTCTCGGTGCGGGCCACGCCCAGCTCGTCGAGTCCCAGCCCGTCCAGGTGGGGGCGACGACCGGTTGCGGTCAGCACGGCATCCACCTCCAGCTGCTCGCCATCGGTCAGGCTGACCCGCAGGCCCCCTTCGACCTTCTCGATCGAGGCGATGTTGGTCTCGAAGTGCAACTGAACGCCCTTCTTGGCCATCTCGTCGCGGGTAAACTCGCGCACCTGCTGGTCGAAGCCGCGCAGGAACAGCTCACCACGATAGACAAGGTGGGCATCGCTGCCCAGGCCATTGAAGATGCTGGCGAACTCCACGGCGATATAGCCCCCGCCGAGGACCAGGAAACGCTCGGGGAAGGTGTCGAGGTCGAAGACCTGGTTGGAGTGGACCACCAGGTCGTTGCCCGGGAAATCCGGCGTCCAGGGCCATCCGCCCACGGCGACCAGGATCTTCCTCGCGCTGAAGGTCTCCCCGTTGACGCTGACATGGTGTGCATCCTCCACATGCGCGCGGCCGTTGATCAGCTGCACCCCGGCCGTGTCGAGCAGCCGTCCGTAGATGTCGTTGAGTCGCTTGATCTCGCCGACCTTGTTGTCGCGCAATGTGGCCCACTCGAAACGCGGCGCTTCGGCCATCTGCCAGCCGAAGCCACCGGCATCCTCGAAGGCTTCGTGGAAGTGTGCTGCATAGGAGTAGAGCTTCTTGGGCACGCAGCCCACGTTGACGCAGGTGCCGCCCAGGTAGCGATCCTCTGCCACGGCGACCCGCGCACCGGTGGCGGCAGCGGTGCGGGCAGCGCGAACGCCACCCGAGCCCGCCCCGATCACGAACAGGTCATAGTCGAAGTCTGACACGCAAGTCTCCCGTCGAAGGGTCGAGCCGCGTCCGGCTCGCCGTTGAATCCTGCTGCCATCATACCAGCCGGGGCGATGCCTCGGGAGAGCTCTCGGGCTTGCCGGAGTCAGGCCAGCAACACCCGGTGCGACAGTGATCATTCACGTGGCGCATGGGGCCTCTCACAATTTCGATTGTGCAGCATTGGCCGGGGTCACTATGTTGTCAGGAGCCCTCCGGGGCATGACACCAACAACAAGCCACATTGGCATGGAACGACATATGACTCTCAAGAAGACTCTCGCGTGGCCGCCCTGCTCTCCGGAGACGTGGACTTCATCGCCCCGGTGCCGCCCAACGATCTGGACAGGGTGCGCGAGGACGAGGACGTGCAGCTGGTCACCATGTCCGGCACCCGGATCATCTTCTTCCACATGAACCAGGAGCGCGTCGAGGCCTTCCAGGATCCGCGGGTCCGCCAGGCCTTCGCCTATGCCGTCAACCAGGAGGGCATTGCCGACCGCCTGATGAAGGGCTTTGCCACCCCCGCGGCGCAGTTCTCGCCGGAAGGCTATGCCGGTCACGTGGCGGACCTCGAGCCGCGCTACGACCTGGAGAAGGCCAAGGCGCTGATGGAAGAGGCCGGCTACGCCGATGGCTTCGAGATCTCCATGATGGCGCCCAACAACCGCTACGTGAACGATGCCAAGATCGCCCAGGCCGTCTCGGCCATGCTGGCACGCATCAACGTCACGGTCGATCTCAAGACCCTGCCCAAGGCCCAGTACTGGGGCGAGTACGACGACCGCGCCGCCGACATGATGCTGATCGGCTGGCACGCCGATACCGAGGACAGCGCCAACTTCCACGAGTACCTGACGGCCTGCCCCGATGCCGACAGCGGTGCCGGCCAGTACAACGCCGGCAACTACTGCAACCCGGAGCTCGACAAGCTGGTGGCCGAGGCCAACCTGGAGGTCGACCTCGAGAAGCGGGCCGAGATGCTGCAGCAGGTCGAGCAGACCCTGCATGACGAGGCGGCCGTGGTGCCTCTGCACTGGCAGGATCTGGCCTGGGCCTCGGCGGCCAACGTCGATATCGAGCCGGTCCTCAACGTGATGAACTTCCCCTATCTCGGGGATCTGGTCATCGAGGACGAGTAAGCCTCCCTCGCGCCGGCCCTCGTGGGCCGGCCCTCCGAAACCTGACCCTGCGACGCGCTCGCCAGCCGAGTGCGTCGCCGCGTGTTGCACACGGGACGCCAGCCATGATCGCCTTCCTGATCAAGCGCCTCTTTCATGCCCTGCTGGTGATGTTCGTCATCAGCATCATCGCCTTCGCGATCCAGGAGAACCTGGGCGACCCCATCCAGCAGATGGTCGGCCAGTCGGTCCCGGAGAGCGAGCGCGAGGCCCTGCGCGAGCAGCTGGGCCTCAACGACCCCTTCCTGGTCCAGTACCTGCGCTTTGCGGGCAATGCCCTGCAGCTGGACTTCGGCTACTCCTACATCTTCAACCAGCCCACCACCGAGGTGATCCTGCGTCATCTCCCGGCGACCCTGGAGCTGGTCTTCGCCACGACCCTGTTGATCGTGCTGCTGTCAGTGCCGATCGGCGTCTACAGCGCCATTCGCCCTCGCGCCTGGCTGTCGCGCTTCTTCATGGGCATCTCCATCGTCGGTATCTCGATTCCGGTCTTCCTCACCGCCATCATGCTGATCCAGCTGTTCGCCATCGGGGTCACCTGGACCCCCTTCCCCGCCGATACCGGCTGGGGCGCCTGGCTCAATGACCTGATCACCACCGAGGGCGGCATGCCGGCCTACGGACGGGGCAACCCGGTGCCCGTGTTCGGTACCTGGGCGACCAACTTCGCCTCCCTCGAGGGCCTCACCTACCTGGTGCTGCCGGCCATCTCGCTGGCCTCGATCATGCTGCCGCTGTTCATCCGCCTGATTCGCGCCGAGATGCTCGAGGTGCTGCAGTCCGAGTACGTGAAGTTCGCCCGGGCGAAGGGCATATCACTGCGTCGCATCTACTTCCTGCATGCCCTGAAGAACACCATGCTGCCGGTGATCACCATGGGCGGGGTGCAGATCGGTACCCTGGTGGCCTACACCATCCTCACCGAGACGGTCTTTCAGTGGCCGGGCATGGGGCTGATGTTCCTCAACGCCATCCAGCGCTCCGACGTGCCGCTGATCATCACCTACCTGATGATCGTGGGGCTGATCTTCGTGATCACCAACACCCTGGTCGACCTGATCTACGGCCTGGTCAACCCCACCGTCAAGCTGACAGGGAAACCCGCATGACAACCACGACACCCCAGGTGGCGAGCCGCTGGTCACGCTTTCGCGGCTCCTATCTGCTCTACAGCTTCAAGCGTGACCTGATCGCCCAGCTGAGCCTGGTGGTCTTCATCGCCCTGGTCGCGGTGGCGGTGCTGGCACCGTGGCTGGCGCCCATGAACCCCTATGACCTGGCACAGATCGACATCATGGCCTCGGAGCTGCCGCCCTTGTGGATCGAGGGCAGTGATCCGACCTACCTGCTGGGCACCGATGCCCAGGGTCGCGACCTGCTTTCGACCATTCTCTATGGGGCCCGGGTGTCGCTGATCATCGGCTTCGGTGCGGTGGCCCTCCAGGCGCTGCTGGGGGTCAGCTTCGGGCTGCTCGCCGGCTACCTGGGGGGGCGTGTGGATGCCTTCCTGATGCGCCTGGCCGATATCCAGCTGTCGTTTTCCACCCTGATGGTGGCCATCGTGGTGGGTGCGGTAGTCAAGGCGGCCTTCGGTGGTGCCACCTTCAGCGCCTATGCGGTGCCGTTGCTGGTGCTGATCATCGGCCTGGCCGAATGGCCGCAGTATGCACGCACGGTGCGTGCCTCGGTACTGGCCGAGCGAAGCAAGGAGTATGTCGATGCGGCCCGGGTAATGGGGTTCACCAGTCGGCGGATCATGTTCCGCCACATCCTGCCCAATACCCTGTCGCCGATCTTCGTCATCTCCACGGTCCAGGTGGCCAACGCCATCATCGCCGAGGCAGCCCTCTCGTTTCTCGGCCTGGGCATGCCCGAGACACAGCCGTCGCTGGGCTCGCTGATCAAGTCCGGCTTCGACTACCTGCAGTCGGGCTCCTGGTGGATCACCCTGATCCCCGGCCTGGTGCTGGTCGTACTGGTGCTGGTGATCAACCTGCTCGGCGACTGGCTGCGCGACGTCCTCAACCCGCGACTCTACAAGGGCTGATCCCATGGCACTCCTCGACGTAAACCATCTCGACGTGCGCTTCGCCCTTCGCCGTGGCGATGTTCAGGCATTGCGCGATGTCAGCTTCAGCCTCGAGCGCGGCGAGCGCCTGGGCATCGTGGGCGAGTCCGGCGCCGGCAAGTCGGTAGCAGCCTTCAGCCTGCTCAACCTGATTGCCAAGCCGGGCTATATCGCCGGCGGCAGCATCCACTTCGACGGGCGTGATCTGACCACTCTGAGCGACCGTGCATTGCGACACATCCGCGGCCATCGCATGTCGATGATCTTCCAGGATCCGATGATGACCCTGAATCCGGTGCTCTCCATCGGCGAGCAGATGGTCGAGTGCCTCAAGGCCCACCGTCGCATCACGACCCGCGAGGCCCGGGCGATCGCCCTGCACAAGCTCGAGCAGGTGCAGATCCCCTCGCCCGCCGCGCGCCTGGACCAGTACCCCCATGAGCTCTCCGGCGGCATGCGCCAACGGGTGATCATCGCCATCGCCCTGCTGCTCGACCCCGACATCATCATCGCCGACGAGCCCACCACGGCGCTGGACGTGACCATCCAGGCCGAGATCATGGCGCTGCTGCTGGAGCTGTGCGAGCAGCACAACGTCGGCCTGATCCTGATCACCCACGACCTGGGTGTGGTCAGCCAGGTCACCCAGCGCATGCTGGTGATGTACGCCGGCCGGGTCATCGAGCAGGGCCCGACCCGGGAGATCATCAACGATCCGCAGCACCCCTACACCCAGGGGCTGATCAACGCCCTGCCCCAGATGGCCACCCCGGGCAGCCGGCTGAACCAGATCCCCGGCAGCATGCCCTCGCTGGACAACCTGCCCAGCGGCTGCGCCTTCCACCCGCGCTGCGGCTTCGTCGAGCGCGCCGACGGCACCACCCGCCGCGCCTGCATCGATGAGGTTCCCCGTTTCGTCACCTCGGGCAACTGTCGTGTCGCCTGTCACATGGTCACCGAGATGCTCGAGCGTGAACGCATTCCGGCCGAGGAGATTCGCTGATGAGTGCCACCACCCAAGTCCCGTCACGTTCCAGTGGTCAGGCCCCCGAGTCGGTCGCCCCCCTGCTGGAGATTCGCGGCGTGGAGAAGCGTTTCTCGCTCTCCGGCGACTTCCTCGAGCAGCTCAAGTTCAAGCGCGGCAAGCTGGTGCGCGAGCAGCAGTTCGTGCACGCCATCAATGGTGTCGACCTGGATATCCAGCGTGGCGAGGCGCTCTGCGTGGTCGGTGAGTCCGGCTGCGGCAAGTCCACGGTGGCCCGCACCGTGATGGGCCTGCTCCAGCCCAGTGCCGGCGAGATCCGCTACGACGGCCAGCGCATCGATGATCTCTCCCACAAGGCGCTGATGCCCTACCGTCGCCGCATGCAGATGATCTTCCAGAACCCCTATGCCTCCCTCAACCCGCGGATGACCATTCAGCAGACGCTGGAAGAGCCGATCCGCCTGCATCATCCGGACTGGTCGCCACAGCGCATCAAGGCGCAGGTCGCCGAGGTGATGAGTTCGGTGGGCATCGCGGCCGACTGGGGCGCACGCTACGGCCACGAGTTCTCCGGCGGGCAACGCCAGCGGATTGCCATCGCCCGTGCCCTGGCGGTGGACCCGGAGTTCATCGTCGCCGATGAACCGATATCGGCACTGGACGTGTCGATCCAGGCTCAGGTGCTGAACCTGCTGATGGAGGCCCAGCAGCAGCGCCACCTGACCTATCTGTTCATCACCCACGACCTGGCGGTGGTCGAGCATTTCGGCACCCGGGTAGCGGTGATGTACCTGGGGCGGGTCTGCGAGGTGGCCCCCACGGCGTCGCTCTTCGCACGGCCACGACACCCTTATACTCAGGCCCTGATGTCGGCGATTCCGCGCCTCGAGGATGACCGGCCACAGCATATCCGCCTGGAGGGAGAAGTCCCCACGCCGGTCAATCTGCCCTCGGGCTGTGTCTTCCATGGTCGCTGCCCCCACGCCAACCAGCGTTGCCGACGCGAGGTTCCGGCGCTGATTGCCACCACCGACGGCGGTCAGGTGGCCTGTCACGCCGTGGAAGAGGGACGTATCACCTGAGGGCCGTCATGCTATGGCAAAATGCCGGGGGCGAGAAACGCCCCGGTATCCACGAGGATCGACATGGAACTGCGCTGGCTGGAAGACTTTATCGCCCTGGCCCACACGCGGCATTTTTCCCGGGCAGCGGAGGAGCAGAACGTCACCCAGCCGACCTTCTCGCGGCGCATCAAGCTGCTCGAGGAGGAGATGGGCACCACTCTGATCAACCGCCAGACCCTGCCGTTGTCGCTGACGCCGGCCGGCCAGGAGTTTCTCGGCCTCTGCCAGGACGTCACTCGCCGGGTCTCGGCCACCCGGCAGCGGTTGGCGCACCTGGCCGAGGAGCAGGCCGGTCAGCTGCGACTGGCGGCCCCCCAGAGCCTGCTGGCGCACTTTCTCCCCGAGTGGCTGGCCGGCTGGGCCAGCCCCCCCCCGCTGACCCCCTGCCTGCGTGCCACCGGTTGGCTGGCCGGCGACTTCTTCGAGGCCCTGGCCCGTGACGAATGCGACCTGGTGCTCTGCTACTGGCCACGGACGGCGTCTCCCCAGATGCCGGAAACCGACGGGCTGGATCATCACTGCCTGGGTATCGAGCGCATGATTCCGACCTCGCTACCCGAGGCCGATGGCGCTCCCCGCTTCGCGCTCCAGGGCGGAGCCCGCTTCACTCTGCCACTGATCGCCTACCACCCTCGTGGACTGATCGACCTGGCCCTGCGCAGCCACCTGGATGCCCTGCCCGGTGCACCGCAATTCCGGGTGCTCCACGAGAGTATCCAGAGCGGCAATATCCACGAGCTGGTCGGGCTGGGCTATGGGCTGGGTTGGCTGCCCGAGCGCAGCGTGAGCGGCGACCTGGCCAGCGGGAGGCTGGTTCGGGCCGGTGATGCATGCTGGGAGGTCCCCCTGGAGATACGTCTCTTTCGCCGTCGGGGCCAGGGTCCCGCCGCCCTCGAGGCCCTCTGGGCGGACCTCTCCGACCAGGCCGGCACGCGTCTTTCCTCCCCCCCGAATGTTTCCGCGGAGTTCCGATGAACGATTCTGCCACCCTCGCCTCGCTGCAGGCACGCCACCTGACATCACTGCAGTCCGCCTACGACGAGCGGCTCTCTCGCCTGGGCTTCGATGGGGTACTCCTGTACAGCGGACATCCTCGCTGTCACTTCGGCGATGACCAGCAGGCCAGTTTCGCCGCCTACGGCCACTTCATGCACTGGACCGGCCAGGCCGACCTCGCGCGCAGCTGGCTGCTGGTCCGCCCGGGCCAGCGACCCAGGCTAAAGGTTCACGCCCCTGACGACTTCTGGCACCTGCCGGCCCGACTGCCCGATGAGCCCTGGGTGGACGCCTTCGATATCGAGATGAGCCGCGACGATGCTCCACCCCGCCTGCCGGCCGGTCGCTTCGCCGTGCTTGGCGAGGTGTCGACGGCGCTGGCCGAAACGCTTGGTGCTGCCTGCAACCCATCGTCCCTGGTGGCTGCCCTGGATGAGTGCCGCCTGCGCAAGAGCGACTACGAGATCGCCTGCCTGCGTGGTGCCAACCACCGGGCCATCGACGGCCATCGCGCGGCCCGGGATGCCTTCCTGGCGGGTGGCGCCGAGCTCGATATCCAACTCGCCTACCTGAGTGCCTCCCGCCAGCGCGAGACGGCCCTGCCCTACGCCAGCATCGTCGGGCTCAATGCCCACGGCGGCGTATTGCACTATCAGCACTATGACGGTGACGCTCCCGTCAGGCGTCGCAGCCTGCTGCTCGACGGCGGCCATCGACACCGGGGCTATTGCGCCGACATCACGCGCACCTGGGCCGGCCCCGATGCCGATCCCGCCTTCGCTCCCCTGATCGAGGGTGTCACGGTGCTGCAGCGTCGGCTCATCGATGCCCTGGCGCCGGGGGGCGACTATGTCGCGCTGCACCAGCGCATGCACCGGGGCCTGGGAGAGCTGTTGGCCGGCCAGGGACTGGTGCACTGTTCGCCCGAGGCGGCGGTGGCTCAGGGCATCACCCGAGCCTTCTGCCCGCATGGCCTGGGCCATTCGCTGGGCCTGCAGGTCCACGACGTGGCCGGCCGGGTGGACGCGGCGGGCCGCCCCCTGCCGCCGCCGGCGGCGGATCCTGCCCTGCGCCTGACCCGTGAACTGGAGACCGGCATGGTGGTCACCATGGAGCCGGGGCTCTACGTGATTCCCGTGCTGCTGGCACCGCTGAAGGAGGGGGCGGCGGGTCGTGATATCGATTGGTCGCTGGTCGAGCGCCTCGCGGACCACGGTGGCATCCGCATCGAGGACAACCTGGTGATCACTGCCACCGGCCATGACAACCTGACCCCGTCGGGGTGACACCCCAGATGGACGCGACCTGGCACCTTGCCGACTTCCGCCCGCCCGCGGGGCTTTCGAACCGGCATGTCCAGACCCTGCTCCCCCGCTGCCAGCCGCGGCCGGCGGTCGATACGGTAACCGAGATTCTCGAGCTGCCGGACGGCGATTTCGTGGAACTGGCCTGGGTGCGACCGATGCCCGCGCCGGCAGACACGCCCATCCTGCTGCTCTTCCACGGGCTCGAGGGCTCGCTGGACTCGCCCTATGCCCGCCAGCTGCTGCACGCCGCCGCCGGGCTCGGGTGGCGCGCCCTGCTCATGCACTTCCGCGGCTGCGGCGCCTTGCCCAACCGCCTGCCCCGTGCCTATCACAGCGGGGACACCGCAGATGCCTACTGGCTGATCGGTCAGCTCGCCCACCGCTATCCCCGTGCCCCCAAGGTCGCCGCCGGGGTCTCCCTGGGCGGCAACATGCTGGTCAAGCTGGTCGCCGAACAGGGTGGTGACGGGCTCGATCTTGCCGGTGCCATCGTCATCAGCGCACCGCTGCAGCTCTCGGCCTGCGCGGACACCCTGCGCCACGGCTTTGCTCGACTCTACGAGCGGCACCTGCTCGGCTCGCTGAAGCGCAAGATGGCGCCTCGTCTGTCGCGCGGTGAGCTGCCGCTGTCGCTCACGCCACGGGAGCTCGAGTCCCTGAAAAGCCTGCGCGACTATGACGAGGTGGTGACGGCTCCGTTGCACGGTTTCGCGGGTGCCGAGGATTACTATCGCCGTGCCTCTGCCGGCCCCCTGCTGGGCGATGTCGAGCTGCCGATGCTTATTCTGCATGCCGACGACGACCCCTTTATGCCGCCGTCGCTGTTTGCCAGGCTGCCGGCACCCTCCCCGTCGGTGCGCGTGGAACTCGCCCGCCACGGCGGCCATGTGGGCTTCGTGGAGTGGCGCCGGGGACGCCTGCAGTCCTGGCTGGCCCGCCGGGTCGCCCACCAACTCGACGCCTGGAGGCACCCCGGAGGGCTGGCGGGCTGGACCCCCGGACATATGATCAGCCGATCGGGCAACTGACCCCGGTACCCTTCAGGCCGCAGTAGCCCCCGGGGTTCTTCGCCAGGTACTGCTGGTGGTACTCCTCGGCGTAGTAGAAGGCCTCGAGGGGCTCGATCGCGGTGGTGACAGGCCCCTTGCCGCAGCGCGACAGCGCCTCGGCGTAGGCGTCGCGACTGCGCTCGGCGATCTCGCGCTGCGCCGGTGTGGTGGTGAGGATGATCGAGCGATACTGGCTGCCGATGTCATTCCCCTGGCGGTGCCCCTGGGTCGGGTCATGAGCTTCCCAGAACACCCGCAGCACGCTCTCCAGGTCGACCTCACGGGGATCGAAGACCACCCGCACCACCTCGGCATGGCCGGTGCGGCCACTGCAGGTCTCCTCGTAGGTCGGGTTCGGGGTCACGCCACCGGCGTAGCCCACCGCGGTAACGTGAACGCCCGGTAGCTGCCAGAAGAGCCGCTCGGCCCCCCAGAAGCAGCCAAGCCCGAGCACGATTTCCTCCATGCCCTCGGGCCAGGGAGGGGACATGGCGTGCCCGTTGACCAGGTGGGTTCCGCTGATCGGCAGCGCTGTGTTGCGCCCTGAGAGGGCGCGGTCGGGGTGCAATGGCATGGGATGGGCTCTCTCATCGGGTGAAATGTCCGTGACGTCAGTCTAGCGCCTGCCGGGGTCGGGAGGGTTGCCCGGCAGGCTGAAACTGTAGATCAGGTCGACCGCCTGGGCCGTCCCCGAGACCGCCTCGAGATAGAGGTTGCGCCACAGCTGATAGCGCAGGGTGAGCTCGGCGATGGGCGAGAAGACCCCCACCCCGTAGCCGATGCTCAGGCGGTCGGTCAGGTTGCCGGTGACCACGACCTGGCTCTCCTCACCGGCCCCGGCGGTGTCGAGGCTCAGATCGTCGATGCCGAAGGCCTGGCCGATGGCCCCCACCGCGCCGCCGGTCTGCCCCAGGGTGAGGCCGATCAGCGCCGAGGTGAGGGCACCGTCGGCCCCGCCGCTGCTACTCGGGGCGCGCCCCCGGAGCAGGTAGGAAAGGGCACTGGCTTCATCCATGGCCGGCTCCGAGAAGATCTCCAGACTCGGCGAATCCGCCGAGCCGGTGACGCGCAGGCCGGCGATCACCTCGTCCTGGGTGGCCGAGGGATTGCGGATCGCCTCGAAGTCGAGCAGCGGCTGTCCCGGGGGGCCACTGAAGAAGATGATGCCCTGACGGATCAGCAGGTCCTGGCCGAAGGCTCGGAAGCGGCCATCGTCCAGGCTGACGTCGCCGAACAGCTGGACCGGCCCGTTCTGCTGGCGGACCTCGAGGTTGCCCGAGAGCCCGGACTCCAGGCCATAGGCCTCCAACTGCATGTCCGGCCCCAGGGAGAGTGTGACCAGTATGTCGGTGGCCATGCCGGCCTGCGCCATGGCCTCGGCGGTGGGGGCGCCGGTCTCGTCGTCCTGCGCGGCGGCGCGCTCGGCCGCCGCCTCTTCGCTGCGACGGTCCTGCTCCTCGGTAATGATCACTTCGTCCGCGCTCGGCGCCATGGCCGAGTCCGGCACTTCCCCGGCCTCGAGCCGGGCCCAGGGAATGTCGACCGCGCCACGCACCTGCAGTCGCTCCGGGGTGGCACGGACTCGCAGGTCCGGGGCCAGGCGCAGGCGGCCGAACTCGGGCAGCACCGCCAGCAGCGGGTCATCGACGGCCTGCAGGTCGACGGCGGCCTGCCAGCTATCTGCCGGCCAGCGCGCATCGCCGGTGATCTCCAGGCGCCCTTCATCGGCTGCCAGGAAGCCGTCGATGTCGGCGCGGTCGCCTTCAAGCTCTATTACCAGCTCCCCGTCGTGCACTTCCAGTGGCAGATCCAGGCCGCCGGCCCGCAGGCTTGCCAGGGCAAGCCGGCCATCGAGGCGTGGCGTCTCGCGGTTGCCGCCGATGCGGATATCGCCATCCAGCCCCCCTTCCAGCGTCTCCAGGCCGGCGGCGAGGGGCCGATAGGGGGCCATGCGCAGGTCATCGATACGCAGCCGGCCGTCGAGCTCGCCCTCCCCCAGGGGGTCGTCGATGCCCAGGGCCAGTCGGACCTCGCCGCTGTCGGCCAGGCCCAGTAGCAGGTCGAGCTCCGCTTGCGCCTCGCTGGCCTCCAGGGTAATGCCCAGCGTGGTGCCGGGCACCGACCAGGGTCGACCATAGGCGTCCTCGCCGGTGATCTCGGCGCGGCTGTCGAGGTCGGTGTCCAGCTGCCAGCGCGACCCGCCGGCGGACCAGCCGGCCACGAGGGTGCCGTCGCTCTCGCCGTTGATGCGCCACCCCGGCGGCATCGCCCCATCGGCCAGGTCCATGGGCAGATCGCGGATCTCCAGCGATGCCTGGCCGGCCTGAGCCGAGGCCTCCAACGGCTCGGTCAGGCACAGCTCGCCTCCCTGCCGGCGGGTCAGGCAGAAGGGGGCCACCCGCGCCGAGCCTGCCGGCAGGTTGGCGTTGAAGGTCAGCGCCTCGGCGAGGCGGATATCCCCGAACTCGCTGTCGACCTCCAGCGGTGACAAGGCGCCGCGATACCGCTCCCGGGCGCCATCGAGCCCGCCTTCCAGCACCAGTGCCAGACGCGACAGCGGCATTGCATCGCTGCCTTCGGCGGCAAGGCGCAAGCGGTGCTCGGAGAGGCGACCATCGAGGTCCAGGGTGAGGGCATCGAGACGCTGTCCGCCGGCCTCGAGGCGGCTGACCTCCAGGGCCATCGCCAGGTCGGGGTCCTCCAGCCCGGCGACGCGTGCCGTCAGATCGAGACGCTCCATGGCATTGCCGGCAAGGGCCAGTGAGCGACCGGTCAGCGCGAGATCGAGCTCCGGCGCATCAAGGGTGCCGGCGGTGGTGAAGCGACCGGCCAGCGTGCCGCCGAGACCGGGATAGAGGCTCTCCAGGGCGGGCATCTCCAGGTCACCGGACAGGTCCAGCGCTTCATGGCTCACGCGTCCGGCCGCGCTCACCCGGTTGGCGCCCTGGCGGAAGTCGAGTGTCGTGATGTCCCAGTGCATCGCGCTGTCGCCGGCGAGGGTGGCCTCGAGACTCAGGGGACGGTCATCCAGCACGCCCTGGAGATCCAGCCCCGGGACCTCGAGTCGCCAGCCTGTAGCGTCCTGGACGAAGGCCAGCTCGGCGCCGCCGCCCAGGCGCCCGTCGAGTCCCTCGACAAAGTGGCCGGGGTCAAGGTTGTCCAGCGACAGGGTGGCATTGACATCGAGACCGTCGTGCCAGGCGGCCTGGCCGCGGCTGACCAGCACGCCGCCCTGCTGGTTGACCGTCAACGGTGACCAGCGGAAGTGCTCGAGGTCGCCGCTGCCACTGACCAGCAGGTCGGTGGGCGGCAGGCCCGGCCCCTGAGCACTGAGCGACATCCGGGTGCGGTAGTCGACCAGGCTGCCTTCCAGGTGCACCGCGAGATCCTCTACCTGCCATGGCGACGCCTCGGGCGCCGCGGCCGCTGCGTCTTCCTCTCCGACGGCGCCTCCCTGCTTTTCACCGGCCCTGGCTGCCTCATCGCTGTCCGCTGGGACATTGTCCGTCAACGGCCACTGAAGGGCATCGCTCTGCAGCGAGGCGGTGAATGGCAGGGTCGGGTCGAGGGCATCGAGTCGCGCCACCAGCTGGGCCTCGACCGGTCCCCGGGTGACCAGGTCGACCTCGAGGTCGGCCAGGCTGCCGACCAGGGCCAGTTCGATACGCTCCCCCGCCAGCGTCGGCATGCGCTCCGGCAGGTAGAGGTCGGCGGCCAGCCGGGCCTCCAGGGGGTAGTCGTCGCGAAGCGCCACGCGAGCCATCAGCTCGGCATCGGCATCTTCGGTGGCTACCGCCAGCGAATCGATCCCGACCTCCTGGCCGCGACCGCTGAGGCTCAGCAGCAGCCGCTCCACGTCGTACTCGACCGATCCATCGATGGCGAAATCCTCGACGGCCAGTTCCGGCACCTCCACGGCCATCGGCAGCGTCACCTCGGGAAGCACGCGCCGCGGCTGCTCGTCGAGAGGCCGGTCATCCTCTCCCTGCTGCGCGGCGGCGGCCGCGTCCGGTCGCGGTGTGCGCAACGCGCTGGCCGCGTCGATGGCCGCTGCCGAGAGCCGGGGGGCGTCCTGCTCGGCCTCGCTCAGGGCCAGGCGGGTGCCCGCCGAGAGCGGCAGGGTCAGGCGGGTTCCGGCCAGTCGGGTCGGCAGCAGGGTCAGGGTGCTCTCCTCGGCTCGGGCACCGGATGTGAAGGAGGCCCAGGTGAGCCGCGTGCCGTCGGCGAGCCGCAGGGTGACATCGCTCAGCGACAGCTCGCGCAGCTCCACCGGGAACGGCAGGCGTATCTCCTCGAGGGGCGCACCGTTATTCGCCTTCCCCTTGGCCTCCGGTTCGGCCCCCCCATCGGCCAGTCGGATATCGGCGCCTTCCACGGCCAACCGCTCGATGCAGAGCTTGCCCTGCAGGACGCACTCCTCGGACCAGGCCAGTTCGAAGCGCGTCAGGTCAATATGCGCCGGGCCGGCATCCAGGCGGACGTCATGCAGCACCAGACGATCCAGCGGGGCGCCCTCCACGGCGCCCAGTTCGTAGAAGCCGCGCTTGGCCCCCTGCTCGAGCAGCACGCCGGTTCCCCAGGGCGAGAGCGCCAGGCCCAGTAACATCAGCACCAGGCCCAGCAGCCAGAGGGGAAGGACGATCAGCAGCCGGACCAGGGCCCAGGTCAATGCTCGGGGTCTCAAGATGATGGCTCTCAGAATTCCGGACCGATGGCGAAGTGGATGCGAAAGGCATCATCCACATCGAAGGGGTGGGCGACGTCGAGACGGATCGGCCCTACCGGGGATATCCAGCGCACCCCCAGGCCGGCACCGGTCTTCAGGTCGTTCGGACTCCAGTCGCTGAAGGCATCGCCGATATCGATGAAGGCTGCGCCCCACCACTTGCCGGTGATGCGGCGCTGGGCCTCGAGACTGCCGGTCAGCAGCTGTTCGCCGCCCACCAGGCGACCGTCGTCGTTCCTGGAAGCGAGACTCTCGTAGGCATAGCCTCGCACGCTGCGGTCGCCGCCGGTGAAGAAGCGCAGCGAGGGGGGGATGTCGTCGAAGTCATCGGTGGTAATGCTGCCGACCCCGATCCTGCCAAGGAAGCGGTTGTCGTCGCCGACCGTGCGGATCCATTCGCTGTCGCCGGTGACACGCAGGAACTCGGCGGCCGAGCCCCACCAGTCGCTGGAGTATTCCACGGCCAGGCGTTGGCGATCGCCCCAGGTTGGAAACGTGGGGTTGCGAGTGCGAGTGCGCGACCAGCTGATCCCGGGATAGAGCAGCAGTACCTGATTGGAGACGCCAGCCTGGGTAAAGTCCTCGAAGGTGCCGCGAAGGTAGAGGGTCTGCTCCCAGTCATTGTCGAATGTCCAGCGTCGGGCCGCCTCGACGGTACTCTCCAGGGTTCGGGTATCATCGTTGTCCTTGTTGCGCAGGCCGTACTGGAAGCGATAGCTGTCGCGCAGCGGGTCCTCCAGCGGCAGGGTATAGACCCCGGTGAGCTGCTGTTCCGGCGCCGACAGATAGAGATCGTGGTCCAGGCCATGCCCCTGGCGATTGATCCAGGGCTGCTCCCACGAGAAGCGCATGCGGGGGCCCACGTCGGTGGCATAGCCCAGCCCCGCTTCGAACTGGTGGCGGTCAGCGGGGGTCACCACCACATCGATCGGCACCTCGGGGGCTGCGGTTCGCTCAAGGCCGACAGAGGCCAGCAGCGCCTCGGCGGCGATGCGCGACCCCTGGTCGTCGGCAGTCGCCACGCCCTCGACATCGAGGGACTGCCACCAGCCCGGTTCACTGTCCGGCAGGGCCAGTCGGGCGAGTTCTTGGTCGAGGCGCGGGCGCACGTTCACCGAGGCGAACCACTCGGTCTGGCCCAGGTGCTGGTTGAAGCGTGCTACCTCACTCGCCAGGTAGGGTTCCCCGCTGGCGAAGGGTGCCAGGTTTTCCAGGCGCGAAGGTTCGATATGGTGGCCCTGGAAGCTCACCTCGCCGAAACGATGGCGCGGGCCGCTGTCCAGTGCCAGGTAGAGCCGAGCGCTGTTGGCGTGCGGCCTGACTTCCATTCGCCGGTCGGTGAAGCGCCAGTCGAAATAGCCGCGTTCCAGGGCGAGGTTGGCCAGCTGGCTGCGCAGCCGGTCAAAAGGCGCATGGCGCAGGCGATCCCCCTTCGCCAGGGGAAAGGCCTCGATGGCCTCGGTAAAGGGCGCATCCTCGGCGGCGTCACCGGTCACGGAAAGCGACAGCACCTCGATCCGCACCGGCTCACCGGGACTGATGTCCAGGGTCACCCTGGTCGGGGTCTCGGGATCGTCGAAGCGTGACTCGATGCGCGGCGAGTAGTAGCCGAAGACCCGCAGCGCCTCGCCGCTGCGTCGCCGTACCTCGCTCTCCAGACGCTCGGGGCTGAACTGCTCCGCTTCCAGCCCGTCGAGATAGAGGCGAACGTTCTCCGCCAGCGGGTTGTCGATGCCCTCGATGGTTGCCTCGAGGGCCTGGGCACCGGGCGCAAGGCCCAGGCAGAATGCCGCCATCCCCAGGCGTGTGAACACGCGTTTATCCATTGGTCAGGCTTCCTTACTGGCGGCGTGTCACTGGCGCAGGGCCTCGAGCTGGGCGCTGAGCGCGAGTTGTGACTGGCGCAGCTCGCGCAGCCCGGATTCGAGATCACCAAGACGGTCGTCCAGCGACGCTATCCGATCCTGCTCATCATCGCGTGATCCTGCCAGGGCTTCAACGTCGCCCGAGAGCTCCGACAGCGCTTCTTCCATATCGGCGAGGCGCGACCGTTGCGTGTCACGCTGGCTGGCAAGGCGCTGCTCCAGTTCCTCCATTGCCGCAGCCAGCGTCTCCTGACGCTCACTCTCCGCCTCGCGGGCCTCGTCGAGGGCGACAATGCGGCCACGCAGTGCGGCTCGACCCTCTTCGCCAGCGCGTTCCAGCGCATCCAGGGAGGCACGCGTCGCAGCCAGGGTGGCTTCCCGGGTGTCGGCCTCATCGCTGATCGACGCTAGCTGCTCCTCGAGGGCATCGATCGCCTCCTCGAGTGGCGCGAGGCGCTCTTCCTGCTGCGTCTCGAACGCGGCCAGCCGCTCGCCGATGGCGGCGTCCAGCTCGGCTTCCAGATTGGCCAGCTCGTCCAGTCGGTCCTGCATCGAGGTGAGAGCCTCGCCCTGACCCGTTTCCGCATCGAAGCGGGCATGCACATTGGAAAGCTCGCCACTGACCCGGGCGAGATCGGCATGCAGTCGCACCCGTTCCTGCCAGCCCGCCCAGGCCAAGACGCTGAAGGCGGCAATGAGCAGCAGCAACAGCAGCCACAGGGGCCATGTGCGCGGGGGCGGAGGCTGACGCCAGCGTGGCGCCGACAGGCTGGCATCCGGGTCCGGTACGATCGGCCGGGGGGACCGCGAGGTATCCGGGCGCTCTGCCATGGCGAACTCCTTTCTCTGGGAAACGGGGTGGCCGGTCGCGCCGGCCGAGGCCCGGGTCGATTGGCGCCCCCGAGGCCGAATGCTATGATGCGGCGACGGCACCGACACATCGTCCTGATAGTGTAAGGTTTTTTGTCATCGGAACGCACGGGGCACGTCAATTCCCGTTGATGAGCCTTGAACCTCGATGTTCCGATGCCGCACCATGGGGTGCTGTACCGAGACCGCTGACGACAAGGAGAGATTCGATGGCATTTGAATTGCCCGCACTGCCTTACGAGAAGAACGCGCTGGAACCGCACATCTCCGCCGAGACCCTCGAGTATCACTACGGCAAGCATCACCAGACCTACGTGAACAAGCTCAACGAGCTGACCGAGGGCACCGATGATGCCAACAAGTCCCTGGAGGAGATCATCAAGTCCTCCTCCGGCGGCCTGTTCAATCAGGCAGCCCAGGTCTGGAACCACACCTTCTACTGGCACTGCCTGTCACCCAACGGTGGCGGCGAGCCGAGCGGTGCGCTGGCCGAGGCCATCAATGCCAAGTTCGGATCCTTCGACAAGTTCAAGGAGACCTTCAACGCCCAGGCAGCCGGCAACTTCGGCTCCGGCTGGACCTGGCTGATCAAGACCGACGACGGTGGCGTCGATATCGTCAACACCAGCAACGCCGACACGCCTGTTGCCCACGGGCAGACGCCGCTGATGACCATCGATGTGTGGGAGCATGCCTACTACATCGATTACCGCAATGCGCGCCCGAAGTATCTCGAGAACGTGTGGAACGTCCTCAACTGGGACTTCGTCGCGCAGAACTTCGCCTGAGTGCCTCTCGGCAAGCCGTCTCGACGTGACGGCCTGTAAGACAGCCCCCTCACCACGGTCGAGGGGGTTCTTTTTTGGTTTGTCCTGCCGGCTCAGGCAGGCCAGCAAGGGGACAGCATGCAGACAACGGGTGAGGTATCAAGCCATCTGATGAACGCCGTGATGACGACCGGAACCGGTGGTTACGACAAGCTTGTCTTTCGCGAGGTTCCGGTACCGACACCTGGCCAGGGTGAGGTACTGATCAAGGTGCTGGCGGCCGGCATCAACAATACCGAAATCAACACACGACTGGGCTGGTATTCTTCCGCTGTCACGGATTCCACCGAGTCCATGGCCGGCCATGATGGTGATGAAACGCTCAACGACGGTGGGTGGAATGGGCAAAGCCCGTTTCCTTTCATACAGGGCACTGACTGCTGTGGCATCGTGGTTAAGACGGGACCCGGTGCCGATCCCGACATGCTCGAAAAGCGCGTACTGGTGCGTTCCTGCATTCGTACACACGGCTTCGAGCACTGGGACAATCACTGGATGGGCTCGGATTTCGACGGTGCCTTTGCCCAATACGTGAAGGTCCCCGCCAGCGAGGTATTCGCGCTCGAGTGCGGCTGGACGGATGCCGAGCTTGGCACCCTCCCCTGTGCCTACGGTACTTCGGAAAACATGTTGATCCGGGCCGGACTGTCACGGGGCGAGACGGTGCTGATCACCGGCGCATCCGGCGGCGTGGGCTCGGCGACCGTGCAGCTGGCCAGGCGTCGCGGGGCCCGAGTGATTGCCATCGCCGACGCCAGCAAGCATGAGCGACTCCGGGACATCGGTGCCGACAGGCTCTTTGATCGCCATGACGACCTGCTGGCCGCGCTCGGTCCGGAGTCAGTCGACCTGGTGGTGGACAACGTCGCGGGCGGGCATTTTCCCGTCATGCTGAGCTTGCTCAAGCGTGGAGCCCGCCTGGTGACCTCCGGTGCGATTGCAGGCCCCGTCGTGTCACTGGACCTGCGCGAACTCTATCTCAAGGATGTTCGCCTGATCGGCACGACAGCCTGGGAGGAACAGGTATTTCCCAACCTCGTTCGCTACGTCGAGCACAACGAGATTCGCCCGCTACTGGCCAAGACATTTGCCTTGCGTGATATCGTGGCTGCCCAGCAGGAGTTCCTGACCAAGCAGCATGTCGGCAAGTTCGTGCTTCTTCCCTGGCAGGAGTGAAACGACCGAAACCAGGCGGGGCGAGGCCCCGCCGCTGGCAGGGCCCTTGCGTTACGACAGCGTCGCGCTCCCGCGACATCAGGGGTCGGCCCGACGGCCGATTCCCCGGTAGTGCATGCCGCAGGCGGCGACATGGTCAGGGTCGTAGATGTTGCGTCCGTCGAGCAGCAGCTTCTCACCGAGTCGCTCGGCCAGCCGTGGCCAGTCGGGGTTCCAGTAGGCCTTCCACTCGGTGACCAGCATCAGTGCATCGGCCCCCTCGCAGGCCTCCAGGGGGTCCCCCCGGAACACCTCGAGCAGCGGGTGCTCACCGACCTCGGCCAGCACCGCCGGGATTGCCGCCGGATCGTGCAGGCGAACACTCACCCCCTGCGCCCAGAGCGCGCGGAGCAGCGTGAGCACCGGTGCCTGGTCGATGCGGGCGGTACCCGGCTTGAAGGCCGCTCCCCAGATGGCCACGCGGCGTCCCCCGAGGCGACCGTGGAAGTGCGCCCAGAGCTTGCGGAAAAGCGTCTCCTTCTTGTGCTCGTTGATATCGAGCACCTGGTCGAGCAGCGCCGAATGGCGTCCGCTGGCGGACTGGACGTCGGCCAGGCGCATCAGGTCGCGGGAGAAGTTGGGGCCACCGAAGCCGCAGCCGGGATAGAGATACTCGTAGCCGATGCGTGAGTCGGCGCCCATGCCCTGACGCACATGCTCCACGTCGACGCCCAGGCTGTCCGCCAGTCCGGCGATGTCATTCATGTAGCTGATGCGCGTGGCGAGCATGCCGTTGATGGCCAGCTTGGTGAGCTCAGCGGCGCGTCGGGGCATGCGCTGGAAGACCTCGCGGCGGCGGTTGAAGGCACGCAGCAGCTCACGCACCTGGCGCTCCGCCCCATCATCGTCGCAGCCCAGTAGCCACCGGGTGGGCCGAGTGAAGGTCTCCCAGGCCCGCCCTTCCTCGAGCAGGTCGGCCAGTGCCACTGACCGACAGCCATCGAGACGCGTTTCCAGCTGTTCGGTCTCACCCACCGGGAAGGTGGAGTTGTTGACCAGCACTGCCCCCGAGCAGAGCCCGGCCAGCAGTCGCGCAACGCTGTCTGCCGCGTCCCGGCGCTGGTCAGGGGAGACAGCGAGCCAGAGAACATCGTGGGGCTTGCCGACGATGGCGTCGCTCTCCTCGGCGATCAGGCGCAGGCTGCCCTGGTCCAGCCCCTCCTCCAGCCGGCGCATCAGCTCTGGTTCGCTGGTCAGCCATCCGCTGGTGGAGAGCGCCGGCCAGTCGGCAGATGCGTGGGGCAGCCAGGTCACCTGGTGTCCTACCCAGGAGAGCGCTGCTGCGGCAGTGGCGGCAGCCAGCTCGCTGCCATGGATCAGTACCCGCATGAGCGTCACTCCTCGTCGGCGTAACGGGTCAGGAGTTCACGGAACCCCTGGCCGTAGCGCGCATGGCGACGACCATAGGCGAGGATCGCTTCGAGGTAGCCCAGTTGGTGGCCACAGTCGTAGGTCCTGCCGCGCATTCGCCAGGCATCCACGCCCTCCTCGCGGCGCAGCGTCTCGATGGCATCGGTGAGCTGAATCTCGTTGCCGGCCCCCGGCGGGGTATCGGCGAGCAGCGAAAAGATCCGGCCCGGCAGCACATAGCGGCCTATCACTGCCAGGTTGGACGGTGCCTCAGCGACGGGGGGTTTCTCCACCACGCCATCGATCGGCCGCGACTCGCCGGGCCCGGGGCTTTCCCCCCCGGTGTCGACGATGCCGTACTTGTGGACCATGTCATGAGGCACCTCCTCGACCATCAGCTGGCTACGATGGCTCGCCTCGAAGGAGGCGATCATGCCGGCCAGGTCGTTGGGTTTGATGCCCTCGTCGTCGACGAGCACGTCGGGAAGCAGTACCGCGAAGGGTTCATCATCGCCCACCACCGGTCGTGCGCAGAGCACGGCGTGGCCCAGGCCCAGCGGCTCGGGCTGGCGCACGCTGATGATGCTGACGTCAGCGGGCACGATGGAGCGCAGTTCCTCCAGCAGCTCTGTCTTGCCCTTGGCCTCGAGGCTCGCCTCGAGCTCGAAGTGCTTGTCGAAGTGGTTCTCGATGGCGCTCTTGGTGCCATGGGTCACCAGCACGATATCGCGAATGCCGGCGGCGACGGCTTCCTGGACCACATACTGGATCACCGGCCGGTCGACGATGGTGATCATTTCCTTGGGAATGGCCTTTGAAGCCGGGAGACAGCGCGTGCCGAACCCCGCGACCGGAAGAACAGCCTTGTTGATCATGGTGCGGTCCCTGTCACTAGTGAGGATGTGGTCCCCGGGCAAAGCGTGGGAATACCTTCCCGGGAGCGGGTACAATGCCCCATGATACCGCACCTAGCCTGGCCTGCCAGATTGTCGGGTCGGGGATACCATGGAGAGAGCAGATGAGTGCAAGCCCCCCGGAAGCGGAGAACGTCGACCAGGCGGAAATCGCCAAGTTCGAGGCCCTGGCCGAGCGGTGGTGGGATCCGGAGGGCGAGTTCAAGCCCCTCCACGACATCAACCCGCTGCGCCTGGACTTCATCGATGCGCGAACGGGACTGGCCGGGCGTCGGGTACTCGACGTGGGCTGCGGTGGCGGGATCCTGGCCGAGGCCATGGCCCACCGCGGTGCCGACGTCACCGGCATCGACATGGGAGAAGCTCCGTTGTGCGTGGCGCGGCGGCACGCCAGGGAGAGCGGCGTGGAAGTGCACTATCGCTGCATCAGCGTCGAGGAGATGGCCAAGGCCGAGCCCGGTACGTTCGACGTGGTGACCTGTCTGGAGATGCTCGAACACGTGCCGAATCCCGATTCGGTCGTACACGCCTGCGCGACCCTGGTCAAGCCTGGCGGCCAGGTGTTCTTCTCTACCCTGAACCGCAACCCCAAGGCCTATGCGCTGGCAGTGCTCGGTGCCGAGTACCTGCTGCGCATGCTGCCACGCGGCACCCATGACTACCGCCGCTTCATTCGGCCGTCGGAACTGGCTGGCTGGTGCCGTGAAGCGGGTCTGGACGTGCGCGAGCAGAATGGTCTGGTCTTTCATCCGCTGACCCGTCGCTATGCCCTGTCGCCGCGTGATGTCTCGGTCAACTATCTGATGCACTGTCGCCGGGAGACGCCGTGATAGCCGAGTGCCTGCCTCGCGCCCTGCTCTTCGACCTGGATGGCACTCTGGTGGATACCGCGCCGGACCTGGCCAGGGCCACCAACGCCCTGCGCCGCCATCATGGGCTTGCCCCCCTGCCCTATCCAGTGATCCGTGCTCAGGTCTCCAACGGCGGCAGTGCCCTGGTCACGCTGGCCCTGGGACTCGACAAGGAGGCAGAGGGCCATGGCGAGGCGCGCGCCTTCCTGCTCGAGGCGTATGGACGCACGGTGGCCCGGGAAAGCGGCATCTTCTCACCGCTGGAGCGGCTGCTCGCCGAATGGGAGGCCAGCGCTCGCCCCTGGGGCATTGTCACCAACAAGCCCCGGGCCTACGCCGCGCCCCTGGTCGAGGCGCTGGGGCTGGCTCCCGGGGCCCTGCTCTGCGCCGACGACCTGCCGGTCAAGAAGCCCGATCCCGAGCCACTGAAGGAGGCCGCGCGCCGCCTGATGGCGGCGCCTGGCGAGTGCTGGTATATCGGTGATCACCGGCGCGACATGCAGGCGGCACGTGCGGCCGGCATGGCCGCGGTCGCGGTGGGCTACGGCTATATCGAGGCGGGAGACGACTACCGCGGCTGGCCGGCCGACCTGTGGTTCGATACCGCCGAGGAACTGGTGGCGGCACTGCGCCGTGTCCGGCGAGATGGGTGAAGGAGCACCTTGTGGGAGCCCACTCGACAGTCTCTCGCCCATGTGCGAGGAATCCGTTTTCACTCCCGCTTCGGCGGCTGGGCGTCGATCTTCTCGCCATTATGGCCGCGGCTCTCCGGCCCCATCAGCCACAGGTAGGTCGGCATGATCGCCTCGGGAGTGCGCAGGGTCATCTCGTTCTCCCCGGGATAGGCGCTCTTGCGCATGGCGGTGCGCGTTGCCCCCGGGTTCAGGCTATTGACGCGCAGATTGCCCAGGTGCTCCACCTCGTCGGCCAGCACCTCGACGAACCCCTCGGTGGCGAACTTGGAGACCGCGTAGGCTCCCCAGTATGCCCGGCCTCGGCGCCCCACGCTCGAGGAGGTGAACACGACCGACGCGTCCGGCGAACGCTTCAGCAACGGTAGCAGCGCCTGCGTCATCCAGATCGGGCCGTTGATGTTGACCTGCATCACCTGCTCCCAGAGTTCGGGACTGTACTGCTCGAAGGGGGTGATGCGGCCAAGCAGTCCCGCATTGTGCAGGATACCGTCGAGGCGACCGAATGCCTTGTCGAGGGTCTCGGCCATGTCATGGTAATCCTTGAGCGTGGCCCCTTCGAGGTTGAGCGGGAAGATGGCCGGTTGTAGTCCGCCGGCGGCCTCGATCTCGTCGTAGACCGTCTCCAGCTTGGCGATGGTGCGCCCCAGCAGGATCACGGTGGCGCCGTGACCGGCGTACGCCAGGGCCGCGGCCCGGCCGATGCCGTCGCCGGCACCGGTCACCAGGATGACGCGGCCGTCGAGCAGGTCGCTCGGTGCCGAGTAGTCGATCTTGCAGGTCATGACGGTTCCTCTATCCCTCAGTTACCTGCCTGACGCAGGAAGTCGTCGGCCAGCCCGGCGGCACTGCTGTCGGGGTGCTCCTCGCGCACGCGGTCGAGCAGTGCCCGGCTCTCCTCCGGACGCCCACGGCGCGCCTCGAGCAGCCCCAGCTTGTAGAGGGCATCGGGCACCTTGCGGCTCTCGGGGAAATCCTCGAGGACCCGTCGGAAGGCCGCATCGGCGGCCTCGAGTTCGCCCTCGGCCGAGAATAGCTCGCCCAGCCAGTAGTGGGCATTGGCGGTCAGGCGACTGTCGGGATGGTCGTCCACGAAGGTCTCGAAGGCAGAGATGGCCTGGTCGAACTCGCGCGCCTGGACGTGCGAGAAGGCTGTCTGGTAGGCCGACTGGGCGGCAGGGTCGTCATCGCGTGTCGAGGGTGTCTCGGCGACTTGCCGGGCACTTTCCTCGTCCACGTCCGGGGCGGCCTGGTCGACCCCGCTGCCCGCTGCCATCAGGCGATCCTCGATATCCATGTACTGCTGGCGCGTCTGGCGACGCAGCTGCTCAAGCTGGTGGCGCAGCTCCTCCACCTGCCCACGCAGCTGACGGATCTCCTCCTGATGCTGCTGGACCTGGTTGAAGATCACCAGGTTGCCGCCGCCCTCCTCGCGGGTGGCCGCCTGGTCATAGAAGCTCCCCGCCCCGGCTCGTCCGGTCAGGTCCTCGACCACCGGCTGCTGCGCCAGTAGCGGTGTTGCCACGGCCAGCGGGAGCACCAGGGCGCCTGCGCCGCCGAGCCTTTTCAGAGCGTGTCTCATCGCTGTCTCCCTCGTCGTGTCGCGGCTCAGTAGGCGAAGACCACACGACGGTTCTGGGCGTAGGCCTGCTCGTTCTGGCCACGCGCCGCGGGCCGCTCCTCACCGTAGCTGACGACCTCGACCTGAGAGGGCGACACGCCCTGCACGCTGAGGTAGCGTTCGACGGCACCGGCGCGACGCTCGCCCAGTGCCAGGTTGTACTCCCGGGTGCCACGCTCATCGGTATGCCCCTGCAGGACGACGCTGGCGTCGGGGTTGTTCTGCAGGAAGCGGGCATGGGCGGTGAGCACCGGCTCGAACTCGCTGCGAATGGCATCGCTGTCGTACTCGAAGTAGATGGTGCGTGTCTCCGGCATTCGCTCCTCGGCATCGGCCATCTGGCCGGCGCGGTCGCCACTGACGTCACGGCTGTCGGCACTCCCCGTGGAAACGCCGCTGCGGTCGGCCTCTCCGCTCCTTCCGCCGCCATCCGTCAGGTCGCCGTCCTGACCGCCCCCCGTGCTGGAGCAGCCGGCCACGAAGGCCAGGGACAGGGCAATGGCCAGGGTTCTGGCATAGGGCTTGAGCTGCATCATGAAACTCCTTGTCGGATACATCAGTTCAGAAACGGTGACCACGCGGGTTCGCGAACATCACCCTGTGCCGCCGGCAGCCGGAAGGAGGCGCGCCCGTCGGCTGAGACACCGCCAAGCACGCCGCTGCCGCCCTGCTGGGTGGCGAAGATTACCATGGTGCCATTGGGCGCGACACTGGGGGATTCTGCCTGCCCGGTATCGCTCAGGGCGACCAGGCGGCCGCTTTCCAGCTCCTGGCGCGCCACCTGGTAGCCGTTGTTGCCGCGGTGGATCAGGAAGATCGACTCCCCGTCCGGCGCGAAGCGCGCCCGGGCATTGTAGTCGCCCGTGAAGGTGAGGCGCTCCTCCTCCCCGCTGTCCAGGTCGAGACGATAGATCTGCGGGCCACCGCTGCGGTCCGAGGTGAACAGGAGGCTGCGACCATCCGGTGACCAGGCAGGTTCGGTCTCGATGCTGGAACTGTTGGTGACGCGACGGATGTCACGCGAGCCGACATCCATCACGTAGATCTCGGGCTGACCATCCTTGGAGAGCGCCATCGCCAGGCGGCGACCATCCGGTGACCAGGTGGGGGCGCTGTTCAACCCCTCGAAGGAGGTGGCACGCACCCGCCGACCGGAGGCGACCTCCTGGATATAGATCGCCGGCCGCTCGGTCTCGAAGGAGACATAGGCCAGCTTGCCACCGTCCGGGGACCAGGCCGGCGACATGATCGGCTCGTCGGACGAGAGGATCTGCTGGCTGTTGCGACCATCGGCATCGGCCACGTGAAGTGCATACGCCGTATCCTCGCCAACGCCGCTGGAGGTCACGTAGGCGATGCGTGTCGAGAAGGCGCCCCGGATATCGGTGATCTCCTCGAAGACCTGGTCACTGATGTAGTGGGCGGCGTCGCGCAGCCCCTCATCGCCGGCCGTCACGGTTTCGGCGATCATGCGGCTCTCGCCGCTGACATCCATCAGCTCGTAACGGATACGGTAGTCGTCGCCCTCCCGGTTGACCCGCCCCGCTACCAGATAGCGAACGTCCAGGGCCCGCCAGTCGTCGTAGCGGACCTCGTCGCGCGCGGCGGGTCGCTCGAACATGGCACGACGTTCCAGCGGCTCGAAGTACCCGCTGCGCTCCAGGTCGTCGGAGACGATCCGGGCAATGTCCTCGGGCAGGTCATCACCATCGGCGAAGGGCACGATCGCAATGGGTGTGGCACGGTCGCTGCCACGCGTGATCTCGATGGTCAGGTCGGCGGCCTGTGCCAGGCTGCTGCACAGCATCAGCATGGCGGCCAGCCAGGTGGTCTTGAGGATGTTCATCAGCGGATATCCCCCGGTCGGAATCGCAGGTTGAATTGACGGTAGTCGCGTTGAGCCGACGCCGGCAACTCGCGCAGTTCGGCGAAGGGCGCGGCGGCTTCCACAGCCTGGACCGCGGAGCGGTCGAAGGCGCTATTGCCACTGCTCTGTCCAATGGTAGCCGCGAAAAGCTCCCCCGAGGGGCCTAGTCGCACCGCGACCTCGGTGGTGGCATCATCGGGCACATTGGGCGGAATCATCCAGGCCTGCTCTACCGCACGGCGGACCAGGTTGATGAAGCTGTTGGCTGCCTCGCTGGCCTGGCGGGCATTGGCCACGTTGTCAGCCTCGCCCTCGATGGCACGGTCCAGACCCTGGTTGGCCGCCTCGGCAGCACGACGGGCCTGCTCCTCGGCCTGACGCTGGCGTTCGGCTTCTTCTTCCGCCTCGGCCTGGCGCTGGCGCTCGGCTTCTTCTTCCGCCTCGGCCTGACGCTGGCGCTCGGCTTCTTCTTCCGCCTCGGCCTGGCGCTGGCGCTCGGCTTCTTCTTCCGCCTCGGCCTGGCGCTGGCGCTCGGCTTCTTCTTCCGCCTCGGCCTGACGCTGGCGCTCGGCTTCTTCTTCCGCCTCGGCCTGACGCTGGCGCTCGGCTTCTTCTTCCGCCTCGGCCTGACGCTGGCGCTCGGCTTCTTCTTCCGCCTCGGCCTGACGCTGGCGCTCGGCTTCCGCCTCGGCCTGGCGCCGGCGCTCGGCTTCCGCCTCGGCCTGGCGCCGGCGTTCGGCTTCCGCCTCGGCCTGCTCGTTGCGTCGGGCCGCCTCCTCCTCTGCAGCCCTCAGCGCCTCTTCCCGGGCCTGGGCTTCGGCCTGTCGCTGCCGCCTGGCCTCCTCCGCCTGGCGAGCCATTTCCTCCGCGGCCTCGATCGCCTCGGCCTCGGCGGCGCGCGTGGCGGCTTGCTCATCCTGCACCGCGGCCTCCTCCTCGGCCTGACGGGCTGCCGCCCGGGCCCGGGCCTCCTCGGCGCGCTGGGCCTGGTCGGTGGTGGTTTCGGTACTGACAAGGGTCGCCTGGACGATACCGCTGTTCGGTGGCTCGGTCTCGCGCTCGGGAAAGCGCATCACGCTGGCCATCAGGATCGCCAGGTGCAGCGCGATGGCGAGCACCAGTGGCAGGCCATAGCCCACGTGTCGGTCATGTCTGGCCATGTGGGCTCCTCAACTCTCCCCGGGGGGCGGTTCCGAGATCAGCCCGACATTGCTTACCCCCGCGGTCTGCAGGGTGCTCATCAGCGTCACCACCTGGCCATAGGAGACGTTGCGGTCCCCGCGCACCATTACCGGCGTGCCTGGCTGACGTTCCAGCAGGATGATCACCCGCTCGCTTACCTCGTCCAGACTGACCGTCGTCTCGTCCTCGCCCACGGAGATATAGTACTGACCGTCACGATCTACCGAGACAACGATCGGATCGCGATCCTCGGTGTCCTCGATGGGCTCGGAGCTGACCTGGGGCAGGTCGACCTGAACGCCCTGGGTGAGCATGGGGGCGGTGATCATGAAGATCACCAGCAGCACCAGCATGACATCGATGAAGGGCACGACGTTGATCTCGCCCATCGGCTTGCGGCGCCCGCCACGATTGAAGGGTCCTAGCATGACGGCCTCTCCCTCACTCGGTGCCGGAGTCGGTGCGGCCCTGCAGGTTGCGGTGCAGGATGGAGTGAAACTCCTCGGCGAAGTCCTCGTACTTGCCCAGCAGGCGCCCGGACTCGGCGGAGAGGCGGTTGTAGAAGATCACGGCAGGGATTGCCGCGAACAGGCCCATGGCGGTGGCGATCAGGGCTTCGGCAATCCAGGGAGCCACGGTGGACAGGGTCGCCTGCTGGGCCATGGATAGGGACTGGAAGGAGCCCATGATGCCCCAGACGGTACCGAAGAGCCCGATATAGGGGCTGGCCGAGGCAACCGTTGCCAGGAACACCAGGTGCAGGTTGAGGCGATCCTCCTCGCGGGACCAGGCCACGCGCATGCTGCGCTGGACGCCCTCGAGGATTGCCTGAGGGCTTCGGGTCTTGGCCAGCAGACGATTGAATTCGCGAAAGCCGGCCCGAAAGACGTGCTCGGCGCCCTGGGTCTCCTGCTCGGCGGGTGTCTCGCGATAGAGTTCGTTCAGATCGACGCCGGACCAGAAGCGGTCCTCGAAGGCACGGTGGGCCTTGCGCGCCCGGCGCATCACGAAGGTGCGCTGGAAGATCACCACCCAGGAGAGAAGGGAGCCGATCACCAGGATCAGCATCACCATCTGCACCACGCCACTGGCGTTCATGATCAGGTGGGGTATGGACATGGAGTCGTTCACGGGGATCCTCGTCAGTCTTGGTGAGTCGTCATGGGTGTCGGTAGTGGCTAACGGGGTGCCTGCTCGTGGGGCGCCAGGTCGAAGTGGTCCCAGGCTTGACGGGTCACCACGCGGCCACGCGCGGTGCGCATCATCAGACCCTGCTGGATCAGGTAGGGTTCGATGACGTCCTCGATGGTATCCCGTTCTTCGCCGATCGCCGCGGCCAGGGAGTCAATACCCACCGGGCCACCGTCGAACTTCTCGATCATCGCCAGCAGCAGGCGCCGGTCCATGTGGTCGAGGCCGTGGTGGTCGACGTGCAGCATGTTCAGGGCCAGATCAGCAACCTCGGCATTCACGTGGCCCCGGGCACGCACCTCGGCAAAGTCGCGTACCCGGCGCAGTAGTCGGTTGGCGATGCGCGGGGTGCCACGGGACCGACGTGCCACTTCCCGGGCCCCTTCCCGGTCGCTGTCGACCCCGAGCAGACGGGCAGAGCGCACGACGATCTCGGTGAGTTCGTCGATGCTGTAGAACTCAAGGCGCTGGACGATGCCGAAGCGGTCGCGCAGCGGCGACGTCAGCAGGCCTGCCCGAGTGGTGGCACCCACCAGCGTGAAGGGCGGCAGGTCGAGCTTGATCGAACGCGCTGCCGGTCCTTCGCCGATGACGATGTCGAGCTGGAAGTCCTCCATGGCGGGATAGAGGATCTCCTCGACCACCGGTGACAGGCGGTGGATCTCGTCGATGAAGAGGACGTCGCCGGGCTGCAGGTTGGTGAGCATGGCAGCAAGGTCGCCGGCCCGCTCGAGCACCGGCCCCGAGGTGGCCTTGAGCCCTACCCCCATCTCGGCGGCGACGATATTGGCCAGCGTCGTCTTGCCAAGTCCCGGGGGACCGAACACCAGGGTATGGTCGAGACTCTCCTCGCGGCCGCGGGCAGCACTGATGAAGATCTCGAGCTGTTCGCGGACCCGGGGCTGGCCGATGTAGTCCTCCAGCCGGCCCGGACGGATGGCGTGGTCGGCGCCGCCCTCCCCGTCGCGGGGGTCGGCGGCGATCAGTCGATCAGTCTCGAGCATGGCGACCCTCCGGCATCAGATGGAAATCTGGGTGCGGCATCGAATCATCCTGCAAGGCGACGGGTCAGTGCCGCCTTGATCATGGCTTCCGTGGAGCCGGTCTCCTCGAGGCCGGTCAGCATGCGGGCTGCCTCGGCGGGCTTGTAGCCCAGGCTGACCAGCGCGGCCTCGGCATCGGCGACGGGATCGGCCGGGGAAGCAGCGCCGCCTGCACCGTCATGGTGACTGACAGGCATCTCTCCCGACTGCTCCCAGTGGGGAAAGCGGTCCCGCATCTCGATCACCAGACGCTCGGCGGTCTTCCTGCCGACGCCGGGCAGCCGAGTCAGCGCCTTGATATCGTCATCCATCACGCAGCGTACGAAGGCCTCCTCGTCCATGCCGGAGAGAATGCCCAGGGCCAGCCTGGGGCCGATGCCGTTGACCTTGATCAGGGCTCGAAACAGTGAACGCTCCTGCTCCCGGGCGAAGCCATAGAGCAGGTGGGCATCATCGCGGATGGTCAAGTGGGTATAGAGCGAGACCGGTTCACCGATACCCGGCATGGCCACCAGGGTGGTCATGGAGGCTTCCAGCTCATACCCGACACCAGCCACGTCAACCACCATCCAGGGAGGCTGTTTCTCGAGCAGGGTGCCTCTCAGGCGTCCTATCATGGAAGTTCGCGGTTCCTTGGGTTGGAGTCCATGGCGGCCCCGAGGGCCGTCATCGGGCCACTATACTGTTCGCCCATGCCGCATGCCAGCCCGCGGGAACAGCGTTCGGCAATCTTCCGTCGTCGTCTTGCGGCGACAGTCTCAGGGTCGAAAGTCACGCCAGGAACCTCCCTTGCGGCGGCTGCGATGCCCTCCGTAGCTTCCCTTGCTCCACAGTCCCAGGCGGGCATGGGCGTGGGTGAGCGCGATCGCCAGGGCGTCGGCGGCATCCGCCTGGGGCGTGGCCGAAAGGCCGAGGATGGCCGTCACCATGTGCTGCACCTGGGCCTTGTCGGCGCTGCCGCTGCCGGCCACCGCCTGCTTGATCTGGCGAGGGCCGTACTCGCTGACCGGCAGTCCATGGTTGGCAGCGCAGACGATGGCCGTGCCACGGGCGTGACCGAGCTTGAGGGCGGAGTCGGCATTCTTCGACATGAACACCTGTTCGATGGCGAACTCGCCGGGGCCGTGCACCGCGATCAGCTCACCGACGCCGGCATAGACCTGGGCCAGGCGCTGGGCCAGGTCGTCGGCCTGGATGCGGATGCAGCCGCTGGCCACGTAGCGCGGCGTCGGCGTGGTGACATCCAGCACCCCGTAGCCGGTGATCCGCGAGCCGGGGTCGATGCCGAGGATCAGCATCGGCAGGGCTCACTCGAGCTGATCGAGGACATCGTCGGCGAACTCCGCATTGGTGGTGACGTTCTGGACATCGTCCAGGTCCTCGAGCATGTCGAGCAGCTTGAGAACCCGGCTGGCGAGCTGCGGTTCGGTAATGGGCGTGGTGGTTTCCGGATAGAGCCCCACGTCGCTCTGCTCGGGCTCGATCCCCGCCGCGACAAGCGCATCCTTTACCCGCCAGTAGGACTCGGGCCTGGTGACCACCTCGAGGCGTCCATCGTCACGGACCTCGATCTCCTCGGGCTCCGCTTCCAGGGTTGCCTCGATCGCCGCCTCCTCGGTGACCCCTTCGGGCAGCAGCAGGCGACCCTGGCGGTGGAACATGAAGGCCACCGAGCCGGTGGTACCGAGATTGCCGCCATGCTTGCCGAAGGCGTGTCGTACCTCGGAGACGGTGCGATTGCGGTTATCCGTCAGGCACTCGACCATTACCGCGACGCCCTCGGGGCCATAGCCCTCGTAGATGCACGCCTCCATGGCATCGCCATCGGCATTGCCGGCGCCCCGATCCACCGCGCGCTGGATGGTCTCCTTGGTCATGTTGTTGGCCAGCGCCTTGTCGATGGCGGCACGCAGCCGCGGGTTGTCAGCCGGCTCCGGCCCGCCCTGGCGGGCGGCCACGCTCAGCTCACGGATCAGCTTGTTGAAGATCTTGCCCCGCCGGGCGTCCTGGGCCGCCTTGCGGTGCTTGATATTGGCCCACTTGCTATGGCCTGCCATGGCAACCTCCCGTGGTAGCTCTATCTCTGCTCGAGGCTGTCCCGGCGACAGGGCTATGAGGAGGCGCTGTAAACCCCTCCCTGGGCGCTACCGAGCCCTGCTGCGCTCTCGGGTCCCGCTCCGCTTGCAGGACCGGTGCTGGCCTTCCATGGCCAGCCCGTTCGGAGCAGTGCTCCTCACCCCTGGCGTAGGACCTCCTCTTCGCCCTGCCCCCGGCGCCTCTCGTATCAGGTAACCTGCGCCTCTCCTCTTCGAGGTTGCGAGACGCCACCGGCGCCCTGGGGCGCCGGTGGATGTTACTGGAGCGTGGCCGCCGTCACTCGCCGGCGGTTTCCGCCTTGGCCTTCTGACGCAGGCGGATGTTGAGCTCCTTGAGCTGCTCGGCGCTCACCTCGCCCGGGGCCTCGGTCAGCAGGCAGGCCGCACTCTGGGTCTTCGGGAAGGCGATCACCTCGCGGATAGTCTTCGCCCCGCTCATCAGCATCACCAGGCGATCGAGGCCAAAGGCCAGGCCACCATGGGGCGGCGCACCGTACTGCAGGGCATCGAGCAGGAAGCCGAACTTCTCGCGGGCCTCCTCCTCGTCGATGCCGAGCACCTCGAGCACCGTCTGCTGCATCGCCTGGTCGTGGATACGGATCGAACCGCCGCCCAGCTCGGTGCCGTTGAGCACCATGTCATAGGCCCGCGACAGCGCGTCAGCCGGACGGGCCCTGAGGGTCTCGGCATCGCAGGCGGGAGCGGTGAACGGGTGGTGCAGGGCCTGCAGGCGGGCGCTGCCGTCCTCCTCGAACATCGGGAAGTCGACCACCCACAGCGGCGCCCACTCGGCAGTATAGAGGTCGAGATCCTCGCCCAGGCGAACGCGCAGCGCCCCCAGGGCCTCGTTGACGATGCGCGCCTTGTCGGCACCGAAGAAGATGATGTCGCCGTCCTCGGCGCCCACCCGGTCAAGCAGCTCTTCGACGACGTCCTCCATGAACTTGACGATCGGCGACTGCAGGCCCTCGAGGCCCCTGGCTCGCTCGTTGACCTTGATCCACGCCAGCCCACGGGCACCGTAGATGCCGACGAAGCGGGTGTACTCATCGATCTCCTTGCGGGACAGGCTGGCACCGCCCTTGACCTTGAGGGCGGCAACGCGACCATCATCGGCATTGGCCGGGCCGGAGAAGACCTTGAAGTCGACGTCCTTCATCAGGTCATCGACGTCGGTGAGTTCCAGCGGGATGCGCAGGTCCGGCTTGTCCGAACCGAAGCGGCTCATGGCCTCGGCGTAGGGCATGCGCGAGAATGCCGGCAGCTCGACGTCGAGCACCTCCTGGAACAGCTGGCGGACCATCGCCTCGGTGATCGCCATGATGTCCTCCTCCTCGACGAAGGAGGCCTCGATGTCAATCTGGGTGAACTCGGGCTGACGGTCGGCGCGCAGGTCCTCGTCGCGGAAGCACTTGGCGATCTGATAGTAGCGGTCGAAGCCCGACACCATCAGCAGTTGCTTGAACAGCTGCGGCGACTGCGGCAGCGCGAAGAAGCTGCCCGGATGGGTGCGGCTCGGCACCAGGTAGTCACGGGCACCCTCGGGGGTGGCGCGGGTCAGGATCGGGGTCTCGATATCCAGGAACCCTTGGCCTTCGAGGAAGGCGCGCACGCTGTGGGAGATGCGCGAGCGCAGACGCAGCTTCTCGATCATCTCGGGGCGGCGCAGGTCGATGTAGCGGTGCTTGAGGCGCACTTCCTCGCCGACCTTGCCATGCTCGTCGAGCTGGAAGGGAGGCGTGGCCGCAGTATTGAGAACGTCCACCTCCTTGGCCAGCACTTCGATCATGCCGGTGGGCATGTTGGGGTTCTGGGTGCCTTCGGGACGCAGCCTGATGCGTCCGGCGATGCGCAGCACGTATTCACTGCGGGCGCGGTCGGCATTGGCAAAGGCCTCGGCAGTATCGGGGTCGACCACGACCTGAGCGATGCCATCGCGATCGCGCATGTCGAGGAAGATCACGCCCCCGTGGTCACGGCGGCGATGGACCCAGCCGCAGAGGGTGACCGTCTGATCCACCAGGGTCTCGTTCAGCTGGCCGCAATAATGGCTGCGCATGTCAAATCCTGTTCTGTTGCATGAAATGGTGATAGGCAACGTCGGGCGGCTCAGGCCGCCGCCCCGTCCTTGCTCGGCGTCTTGTTGGACTGGCCACCTTCATCGCCGCTGGCCAGGTTCTTCTTGCCGCCGGTCTTGAAATCGGTCTCGTACCAGCCTCCGCCGGCCAGCCGGAATCCGGCTGCGGAGACCAGCCGGTCGAGCTCGGCCGCCTCGCAGGCCGGGCAGTCCTTCAGCGGCTCGGCGCTGATCTTCTGCAGCTTCTCCAGGCGATGGCCACAGGCCTTGCACTCGTATTCGTAGATGGGCATGGTTTGATCACTCCCGGTGTAATGACATAACCCATGGGGATGCACGGGCAGGGACTCACCGCCTGACGCCTGCGGTGTGCGAAGATGATATAGGGCCAGCCCGCCGTGAATCCAAGCCTGCCTCGAAGGCGGGTCATTATAGCCTGTCGTGTCGGGCAAGGCCCACCCCTGACCTGGCCTGTTGCCTGACGCGCCTGCATCACAAGGACATTTGCATGAAAGCCGTCATTCTGGACGCCGCCAGCCTGGGGCCCGACGTCGACCTGGGCCCGATTCGCCAGCACCTCGACGCCCTGGAGGTGCATGACCACAGCACGCATGACCAGGCAGCCGAGCGCCTCGCCGGCGCCGAGGTCGCCATCGTCAACAAGGTCGTGCTGGATGCCGGGACCCTGGCGGCCCTGCCTTCGCTCAGGCTGATCTGTGTGCTCGCCACCGGTACCAACAACATCGACATGGCCGCGGCCGAGCGCCTGGGGATCCGCGTGAAGAATGTCACCGCCTACGGGACGGCCAGCGTGGCCCAGCACACGCTGATGCTGATGCTGGCCCTGGCCAATCGTCTCCCCCTTTATCAGCGTGACGTCGCCGAAGGAAGCTGGAATGCAAGCCCCTTCTTCTGCCTGATGGGGCATACGACCCTGCAACTGGAAGGCAAGCGGCTGGTGATCGTCGGTCAGGGCGAACTGGGCTCGAAGGTGGCACGCCTGGCCCAGGCCTTCGGCATGCATGTCGATTTCGCGGCCCGCCCCGGCAACGAGGTCCATGATAGCCGGCGGGGATTGCCGGAACTGGCACCCGAGGCAGACGTGATCAGCCTGCATTGCCCCCTCACCGAGGCGACACGTCACCTGGTCGATGCTGCCCTGCTGGCGGAGCTCAAGGCCGGCGCCCTGCTGATCAACTGCGCCCGTGGCGGGATCATCGACGAGCCGGCGGCGCTCGAGGCCCTGCGCCGAGGCCAGCTGGGCGGGCTCGGGGTCGATGTGCTGCCCGAGGAGCCGCCCCGCGACGGTCACCCGCTGCTCGACGCCCTGGGCGAGCCGCTCAACCTGGTGGTCACGCCCCACAACGCCTGGATCACCCCCGAGGCCCGCCAGCGCATCGTGGCCTTGACTGCCGCCAACCTGCGCGACTGGCGGGAAGGCTGAGCATGGAGACAGGCATGCTGCACAACTTCGGTTCCATCAATCTCGACCACTTCTACCGCGTCCCGCACCTGGTACGCCCGGGCGAGACCCTGACCAGCTGCGACTACCGCGTCGGCCTGGGCGGCAAGGGAGCCAACCAGTCGCTGGCCATGGCACGCGCCGGCGGACGGGTCCGCCACTGGGGACGTCTGGGGCGCCAGGATACCTGGGCCCGTGACCTGCTGGCCCGTGCCGGGGTCGAGGTCGCATCGATCGACCTGGTCGACGAGCCCAGCGGTCACGCCATCATCCAGGTGGACGACCACGGCGAGAACGCCATCCTTCTGTTTCCGGGGGCCAACCATGGCGTCACCGAACAGGCCCTGGACGCACAGTTTGCCGTTGCCACGCCCGGGGACTGGCTGCTCGTCCAGAACGAGCGCGATGCCCTGCCCCGGGTGCTGGCGCGTGCCGCCGAGGCGGGCCTGAAGATCGCCTTCAACCCGGCTCCCATGGACGATGCGGTACTGGAGCTGCCCCTGGAAACGTGTCGGCTGCTGTTCGTCAACCGTGGCGAGGCCGCCTGGCTGGCGGGTCTGGAAGAGAATGCCGCACCCCATGCCCTGCTCGAGCGCCTCGCCCGTCGCCTGCCCGACTGCGAGACGGTGCTGACCCTGGGGGGCGAGGGAGCCTGGTACCAGTCCGGCGACGAACGCCACTTCCAGCCCGCCCTGCCGGTCACCCCACGGGACACCACGGCCGCCGGCGATACCTTCATCGGTTACTACCTGGCTGCCCTGCAGCAGGGACGCCCGGTGACCGACTGCCTGAGGCGCGCTGCCACTGCCGCTGCCCTGGGGGTGCAGGTCGCCGGCGCCGCCGAGAGCATTCCCGAGGCGACGGCGGTCGAACGCGCCCTGCGCGACGGCATCCCCGCGACCCACCGCCACGACGAGGAGACACCGTGAGCCATCCGATCATCTTCGACACCGACCCGGGCGTCGACGACGCCCAGGCCATCGCCATCGCCCTGCGCCATCCCGAGATCGAGCTGCTGGGGCTGACCACCACCTACGGCAACGTGGACGTGGAGACTGCTACCCGGAACGCCCTGCTGCTCGCCGAGCTCGCCGGGCGAGACGAGATCCCGGTTGCCCAGGGCGCGGCGGCACCGCTGGTCAAGGAACGCCATCCGCCGCCGGCCCACATCCATGGCGCCAACGGCCTGGGCGATATCGAACTGCCACCGGTCGCGGGACATCCTGACTCACGCAGCGCGGCTCAATTCATCGTCGATACCCTGAATGACCGACCCGGCGAGGTCACGCTGGTCTCGGTGGGCCCGGTGGGCAATCTGGCCGCGGCCCTGCAGCTGGATCCGCGCATTACCGAGAAGGTCAAGCGAGTGGTGGTCATGGGCGGGTCGATCCGCGAAGGGGGCAATGTCACCCCGGTGGCCGAAGCCAACATGTTCAACGACCCGGACGCCGCCGCGCGGGTCCTCACCGCCGGCTGGCCGTTGACCCTGGTGGGGCTGGACGTCACGCATCGCTGCGTGCTGACCGGCGAGCACATGGCGCGTATCGAGGCCGGCCAGGGCGCCCTCGGCCGGGTGCTGGCGGGCAGCTACGGCTTCTATCGGGACTTCTACCGGGAGTTCCTGGGCATCGATGGTTGTTGCCCCCACGATAGCTGTGCCCTGGCCTGGTTGCTGCGCCCGGAGCTCTTCACCAGCCGCCGTGGCCATCTGTCCGTGGCGACTGACGGTAACGCGGAGGGGCAGACGATCTTCGCGCCCGAGGGCCGTGGGTTCATCGAGGCACGCTGGTCGCGCACTCCGCTGGTGGAGGTCTGCCTGGGCGTCGACGGCGAAGCCGTCAGCGACTGGATCGCCGACACCCTGGCCTGACGGCTCGGCGCGAACCGGTGCGGCGCCACCACGCGCCGCACCGGTCCTGCCCCTCGATCAACCGACGTGGAACTCGTCCGGCACGTGGGTCTCGATGACCTCGAATTCCACGTGCGTGACCCGGGCGTTGTCGGGCCCCTTCCACAGCCACTCCGCGAGTCGCTTGACCGCCTCACGTTCACCGCACATCAGCACCTCGACGCGTCCGTCCGGCAGATTGATCGCATGGCCGGTGATGCCGGCCCTCAGGGCCTGCTCCTGGGTCGCCCGACGGTACCAGACGCCCTGCACCTTGCCCGTCACCAGTGCTCTCGCACAGCACGTATCCATGGCCATCTCCTCTGTCATCGCGATCGGTGGCGTACCCTTGCTACCAGCACTTTCTACCAGCACGACCCCGTCTACTGCCAGTCCTCGGGCCTTCCCGTCAGAGGGCCGTTGTCATAGGCTTGTCACTATCCCCGGACGTCACATGGCCACAAGCCCCGCGCCGCCGAGGATCCAGCCCTACCCGGGCCGATACAACCACAACGATCATCCTCACGAGGGAGTACCACCATGCCGGTCTTCGACCACCCCGAGTTCGACCACCACCAGCAGATCGTCTTCGGCAGCGACGAGGCGAGCGGCCTGCGCGCCATCATCGCCATCCACGATACCAATCGCGGACCGGCCCTGGGCGGCCTGCGCATCTTCCCCTATGCCAGTGAGGAGGACGCCCTGACCGACGTGCTGCGTCTCTCCCGCGGCATGACCTACAAGTCGGCACTGGCCGACCTTCCCCTGGGCGGCGGCAAGGCGGTCATCATCGCCGACCCGCGCCGTGACAAGACCCCCGAACTGCTGCGCGCCATGGGGCGGCTGGTCGACGGCCTGGGCGGTGCCTACATCACCGCCGAGGACTCGGGCAGCAGCGAGGCCGACATGCGCTGCATCGCCGAGGCCACCGCGCACGTCGGCGGCCTGCCCTGCCATGGTCTGGGCTCGGGCGACCCCTCGCCCTTCACCGCCTGGGGCGTGTTCTGTGCCTTGAGGAGCGCCGTCCGCCACGGCCTGGACCGCGACGACCTCAGGGGCCTGCGGGTGGCGGTGCAGGGCGTCGGCAACGTCGGTGCGCATCTGGCACGCCACCTCCATGCCGCCGGCGCCCGGCTGGTGCTGACCGACGTCGATGCCGCGGCCCTGGCCCACCTCGCCGAGGAACTCGGTGCCGAGGCCGTGGCACCGGCCGCGATCGCCGATGCCGAAGTCGACGTCTTCGCGCCCTGCGCCCTGGGGGCCGCCCTCTCGGAAGCGGTGGTCGACCGGCTGAAGGCCAGGGTGGTCTGCGGGGCCGCCAACAACCAGCTGGCCTCCCCGGCGATCGCCGAGCAGCTGATGGCCCGCGGCATCCTCTATACCCCGGACTACGTGGCCAACGCGGGCGGCGTGATCGAGATCGCCTGGCAGCGGCGCGATGACTACCGCCGCGATGCCGTCATGGCGCATATCGAGGGGATCGGGTCCACCCTGGATGAGATCTTCACTCGCGCCGAGCGCGAGAGGCTCAGCCCCGCCACCGTGGCCGACCAGCTCGCCCGGGAGCGTTTTCAGCCAGCTGCCTGACAAGCCATTCTGCGTCGTTGTGGGCCGGCGAAAGCCGGCCTTTGCGTCGCGCACTCACTCTTCAATGAATTCACGGTGGACGAGAACGGCGGAGTTGCGCGGTACCACCGTCTTGCCCGAGGCGAGCAGGTGGCACTTGGTGAAGGCCGCCCCGAACAGCAGGATCAGGGAGCTGTAATAGACCCACAGCAGTATCATTACCACCGACCCCGCCGCACCATAGGTGGAGGCCGTGGCCGTGTGGGCCAGGTAGATGGCAATGCCCGAACGACCGATAGCGAACAGCAGGGCGGTCACCACGGCACCGACCAGCACGTCCCGCCAGCGCAGCACCACATCCGGCAATACCTTGAAGATGGTGGCGAAGAGCGTGGCGATCACTGTCAGGGAGACCAGGAACTCTGCCCCTGTCGTCAGCAGACCGACGAAGGGCAGCAGGTCATCGGCCGCCTGAAGCATGGTTCTGATCGCCACCCCGAGTACCAGCGACACCAGCAGGATAAAGCCGATGGAGAGCACCACGGTCAGCGACAGCAGGCGGTTCTTGAGGAACTTGAGGGCGCTGTTACTGCTGGGCCTGGCCGTCACGCCCCAGAGGGTATTCAGCGAGAACTGCATCTGGGCGAAGACGGTGGTGGCACCGACCAGCAGGGCCCCCACCCCGAGCAGTGTTGGCAGCAGGCCGGACTCCTCGATGCGCGACTGGGCGACCGCCTGCTCGATGGCGGCGGCGGCGTCATGGCCCATGGTGCCCTGCAGCTGGGCGACGATCTGTCCATGGGCGGCCTCCTCGCCGAGCACCACGCCGATCACCGTGACGGCGATGATCATCGTGGGCGCCAGGGAGAAGAGGGTATAGAAGGCCAGCGAGCCGGCATAGCTGAAGGCGTTGCGCTCCAGCCAGAGCTTGGCAGCGCTCCGCACCACCCGCCACCAGAACAGCCCCGTTTGCCTGATGGTCGTCATGCTCGCCTTGATCATGCCGCTCCCCGCGTCCCCGTCGTTTCCTTCAGCATACCCGAATGTAGCCAGCCCGCCGAGACCGGCCCCAATTGCAGCGGCCGGCGGGCCTGACCATAATGGGCTCCGCCCATCCCGCCCCCTCTTCCCAGGAGCGCCCATGACCGCACGTCCGGACGCCGACAGCCCTGCCGACTTCGATTGTCTGGTGTTCATCGGCCGTTTCCAGCCTCCCCATCTGGGGCACCTGGCGGTGATCCGCGAGGCGCTGCGCCACGCGCGCCAGGTCATCGTGCTGGTGGGTTCCGCCTGGCAGGCCCGCTCGCTGCGCAACCCCTGGCGCTACGAGGAGCGGCTGCGCATGCTGCGCAGCGCCTTCGAGGAGGAGGAGAATGCCCGGCTGGAGGTCGTGCCGCTGCTCGACGCCCTCTACAACAACGACGTCTGGGTGCGCGACGTCCAGCGCAAGGTGCGCGACATCGCCAGCCCCGAGCACGCTCGGCTGCCGCGCATCGGCCTGATCGGCGCCAGTCGTGGGCAGTCCAGCTACTACCTCGCCCTGTTCCCGCAGTGGGAATCGGTCAGCGTGCCCCTGGTGGAGGGCATCTCGGCCAGCCGCATCCGCGAGCGGCTGTTCCGCTCCGCCGCCTCGGCGGAGGACTACCTGAGCACCCACGCCGCCCACGACCTGCCCCCCGGGGTGGTGGCGCGGATACGCGACTTCCTGGCGGAGGCGCCCTACGGCCAGCTGGTCGAGGAGCAGCACCTGCTGGACCAGTACCGCCAGGCCTGGTCCCAGGCCCCCTACCCGCCGATCTTCGTCACCGTGAATGCCGTGGTGGTGCAGTCCGGCCACGTGCTGCTGGTCAGGCGCACGGCCGCGCCCGGCAAGGGGCTCTACGCCCTGCCCGGCGGCTTCATCAGCCCCCATGAACGCCTGATGGACGCCTGCCTGAGGGAGCTGCGCGAGCGGGTCCGCCTCAAGGTGCCCGAGGCCGTGCTCAAGGGCTCGCTGCGCGGCCAGCGACTGTTCGACGAACCCCACCGCAGCTGGCGGGGCCGCACCCTGGCTGAAGCCTTCTACTTCGCCCTGCGGCCCGAACAGCAGCTGCCCCAGCTCAGGCCGGTCAAGGGCGGTGACCATGCCCGCTGGGTGCCCCTGGCCGATCTCGACCCCGAGGGCCTGTTCGAGGACCACTTCTTCATCATCCAGGATTTCCTGGGGCTGCCCGCGGATTTCGACCGCCCCTGAGGCATCGTGGCCACGCCCCGGGACATCGGCGCCATCAGGCCTGCAGAAAGTCGCGGGGCAACTTCATCATCTGCCGCCACAGTTTCTCGACCCCGGGCTTGTGGACCAGCGAGCAGCGATAGAGACGGATCTCCAGCGGCACGTCCCACTGCTCGTCTCCGGCACGCACCAGACGTCCATCCTTGAGTTCCTGGCGGATGCAGAAATCGGGTATCCAGGCCATCCCCATGCCCTGCATCACCATGCCCTTGAGACCCTCGGCCATGGCCGTCTCGTAGACAGTCCTGAGGCGCATGCGCAAGGGGTCGTTCTTGAGCAGCATGCGCACGCTGCGTCCCAGGAAGGCGCCCTGGGTGTAGGCCAGATAGGGAATCGAGGCCTGGCCCTCCAGCGTGAAGCGTGGCCTGCCCTGGTCGTCGGGCAGGCAGACCGGCAGCATCTTCACCTGGCCGATGGAGAAGGAGGGAAAGACCTCGGCATCGAGCTGCATGCTGGCATAGGGGTCGTAGTAGGCCAGCATCAGGTCACAGTTACCCTCGCGCAGCACATGGATGGCATCACCCACGTTCATGGCTACCAGGCGAGTCGGCAGCTCGCCCAGTCCTTGCTGCAACCGGGAGATCCACTGAGGATAGAAGCTCAGCGCCAGGGAGTGGGCGGCGACGATATCCAGCGCCTCGTTGGCCATGGCCAGGCCGCGCAGATGACCGAGACTCTCGTTGAGCTGCTCGACAATGTTGCGGGCAGTGACCAGGAACAACTGTCCTTCGGGTGTCAGGTCCACCGGGGTGGTCGACCGGTCGACAAGGGTCACACCGATGGCCTGCTCCAGGGAGCGAATGCGCCGACTGAAGGCCGGCTGGGTGACATGCCGCTGCCGAGCCGAGCCCGAGAAGCTGCGCGTACTGGCCAGGGCGACGAAGTCTTCCAGCCACTTGGTCTCGAGGTTCACCTGAACTCCTCAGGATGTCTGCGTGCATGGCCCCGCCAAGGAGCCTTCGAAACCCGCTAATGTACCCCAGTGACGGCCGCGACCCAAGCCGTATCACTGGATCGGCGAGAGCAGGTAAGCCGCCCGGGACAACAGCTTGCGCCACAGGGGGCGACGGGTCAGTTCCTCCAGTGCGACGCGACGGCAGGCGGTGAAGTCCTGCTCGAGCATCGACCGAACCTCGGCGGCAAACTGGCGGTCGGGCACTACGGCAGTGATCTCGAAGTTGAGACGGAACGAACGATTGTCCAGGTTGACCGTCCCCACACTGGCAGCAGCATCATCCACGAGCATGACCTTCTGGTGCAGGAACCCGGGCTGGTAGCGGTAGATCTTGATGCCGGCACGCAGCATGTCGGGCAGAAACGAAAAGGCCGAGAGAAAGACCAGCAGGTGGTCGGGACGTTCGGGCATCATGATGCGCACGTCCACCCCGCGCATGGCCGCCAGGCGCAAGGCATCCTGTACCCCCTGGTCGGGCACGAAATAGGGACTGGTGACCCAGAAGCGTTCATGGGCGCTGTGGATCGCATGCTGCACCAGCAGGCTCGCCGTCTCCTGCGGATCCGCCGGCCCCGAGGGCACGATCACCACGTTCTGGCTGGCTTCCCGGCTCGGATGGGGCATCCAGTTCAGTGAGATCATCTCGCCGGTGGCCCAGTGCCAGTCCTCCCAGAAGGCCTCCTGCAAGCCCAGGACGCTGGGGCCGGTGAGCTTGAGATGGGTATCACGCCAGTGACCATGGCGGGGGTGCTGGCCCAGGTACTCGGTGCCGACATTGAAACCGCCCAGCCACCCCTCCCTGCCATCGACCACCAGCACCTTGCGGTGGTTGCGAAAGTTGAGCTGGAAGCGATGCTTGAAACCTCGGGAGGAGCGGAAGGCACTGACCTGCACGCCCGCTTCGGCGAGGTCGCGCAGGAAACGCTCGCCGAGGCCGCGACTGCCGACCTCGTCGTAGAGAAAGTAGACGCGCACGTCGCGCTCGGCGGCGCGCTGCAGTCGCTGCTTGAGCTCGATTCCCAGCGCATCGTCGCGAACGATGAAGAACTGGACCAGTACATACTCTTCCGCCCGCTCGATACCATCGAAGAGACTGTCGAAGGTCGCCTTGCCATCGATCAGCAGCGCTGCCTGATTGCCACGGGTAAGCGGCATCATTGCCAGCTGTTCAACGGCACGAATGTCCGCATCGCCCACCTCGGGCAGGTAGGGGTCGAAGCGGTCGCGGTAGCGTTCCAGAAGACGGCGCAGCACGGTGTCGCGTTCACCGCGGGCCGAGACATAGCCGTAGAAGCGCGGCCGGCCGAAGATCCAGTAGGCCGGTACCGCCACGTAGGGCATGGTGATCAGCGAGATGATCCAGGCAACCGCCCCCTGGGAGGTGCGGCTGGACATCAGGGCCAGCACCGCCGAGATGATGCCCAGCAGATAGATCAGGAAGATGGCCAGGCCGATCAGCCAGGAAGTCATGGTCGAATCCCCGTTCCGTGGGAGGACGGGAGCGCCGTCCGAAATGCCGCCACCCACAGCATACCCCTGATGACGACGGCCCCACCAGATGGCGGGGCCGCAATGCACGGTTGCCGGATCACGTCACGGTGAGGGGCACAGGTCACCGGTCGTCGCGGAGCGCCCTCGCCGATCGCGTCAGGCGCGCTCGGCGATGATCTCCTTCCACTTGGCGGGACCTGTCTGGTGTACCGAGGTACCGGCGCTGTCCACCGCCACGGTGACCGGCATGTCCTCCACCTCGAACTCGTAGATGGCTTCCATGCCGAGATCCTCGAAACCTACCACCCGGGCCTTCTTGATGGCCTGGGCGACCAGATAGGCGGAACCGCCCACCGCCATCAGGTAGACAGCCTGATTGTCACGGATCGCCTCGATGGCCGCCTCGCCCCGTTCGGCCTTACCAACCATGCCCAGCAGGCCGGTCTCCTCGAGCATGGTGCGGGTGAACTTGTCCATGCGGGTGGCCGTGGTCGGACCGGCTGGACCGACCACTTCGTCACGTACCGGATCCACCGGACCCACGTAGTAGATAAAGCGGCCCTTGAGATCCACCGGCAGCGGCTCGCCCTTCGCGATCATGTCCACCATGCGCTTGTGAGCGGCATCGCGACCGGTCAGCAGCTTGCCGTTGAGCAACAGGGTGTCACCGGGCTGCCAGGTCCGCACCTCTTCCGGGGTCACGCTGTCGAGATCGACGCGTCTGACGTTGTCGCCCGCCTCGCGGGTGATCTCCGGCCAGTCCTCGAGCTTCGGCGCCGGCAGTGCCGCGGGGCCGGAACCATCCAGGGTGAAATGGGCGTGACGGGTGGCGGCACAGTTGGGAATGATGGCCACCGGCTTGTTGGCGGCGTGTGTCGGGTAGTCCTTGACCTTGATGTCGAGCACGGTCGTCAGCCCGCCGAGACCCTGGGCGCCTATACCACTCTTGTTGACCTTGTCGAACAGCTCCAGGCGGAGCTGTTCGGCACGATTGGCCGGGCCGCGAGCCTGGAGCTCCTGGATATCGATGGGATCGAGCAGCGCTTCCTTGGCGATCTCCATGGCCTTCTCGGCAGTGCCGCCGATGCCGATGCCGAGCATGCCCGGCGGGCACCAGCCGGCCCCCATTTTCGGCAGCTGCTCCATCACCCAGTCGACCACGCTGTCGGAGGGATTGAGCATAGCGAACTTCGACTTGGCCTCGCTGCCGCCCCCCTTGGCCGCCACATGCACCTCGACGGTGTCGCCGGGTACCAGCTTGTGGTGAATCACGGCCGGGGTGTTGTCGCCGGTGTTCTTGCGGGCGCCGTCCGGGTCGGCCAGCACCGAGGCGCGCAGGACGTTGTCGGGCAGCTGGTAGGCCCGACGCACGCCTTCGTTGATCATGTCATCGAGGCTCATGTCGGACTCGAAGCGCACATTCATGCCTACGTGAACGAAGACGGTCACGATGCCGGTATCCTGGCAGATCGGGCGCTTGCCGAAGGCGCACATCCGCGAGTTGATCAGGATCTGGGCAATGGCATCCTTGGCCGCGGGGTTCTCCTCACGTTCGTAGGCCGCCGCCATGGCGTCGATGAAGTCCTTGGGATGGTAGTAGGAGATGTACTGCAGGGCATCGGCGACGCTCTGGATCAGGTCGTCCTGGCGAATCACGGTCATGGGCAAGGGGCTCCTTGGCGTTATCGGCATGCCCGCGTCGAGGCGATACGGGGTCGCAGCGGCGGGCTTGAGCGGCGAACATTATACCCCACCCCCTGGCTGCTCGACATTCCCATGTCCACATAGATCTCGGGTCGTGAGTAAGAGATTTGCACGATAGATAACGGTATAAATCCTCTCTGGAGGAATTTGCACAGGAAGCTGGCAGCAAGTCCCGCGAAGGCGGCCTGGGCTGGCCAGATCGGGAAAGGCGTAACCGAGTGAGTCGGCCGGCGATCTGGCGATGCACTCGGTATCGGGCCCTTCGGGCATGGCGGGCGCCCGTCAAGCGGAACCCAGCAGCAGCTGGCGCTCCTTGAGCTCATGCAGGCGGTCACGCAGCCGGGCGGCTTCCTCGAACTCCAGGTTCTGTGCGGCCTCGTGCATCCCGTCCTCGGCCCGCGAGATCTCCTTGAGCAGCTCGCTCGGTGACAGCTCGGCGGGGTCGTAGAGCGCCTCGCGCTCGGCAACCTTGCGTTCGCCCTTGCGCCCCTTCTTCTTGCCGGGCGCCTGGGCAGCCTCCATGATGTCGGCCACCGAGCGCGTCACCGTGGTTGGCGTGATGCCGTGAGCCTCATTGTGGGCGACCTGCTTGTCGCGACGCCGCTGGGTCTCGTCCATGGCGCGACGCATGGAGTCGGTAATCCGGTCGCCGTAGAGGATGGCCTTGCCGTGGGCGTTGCGCGCGGCGCGGCCCATGGTCTGGATCAGCGAGCGCTCGTTGCGCAGGAAGCCCTCCTTGTCCGCATCGAGGATGGCCACCAGCGACACCTCGGGAATGTCGAGCCCCTCGCGCAGCAGGTTGATGCCCACCAGGACGTCGAACTTGCCCAGGCGCAGGTCACGGATGATCTCCACCCGCTCCACGGTGTCGATATCCGAGTGGAGGTAGCGCACCCGCACGTCATGCTCATCCAGGTACTCGGTAAGGTCCTCGGCCATGCGCTTGGTCAGGGTCGTGACCAGGACCCGCTCGCCCGCCTCGCTGCGCAGACGGATCTCCGAGAGCAAGTCGTCCACCTGGGTGGAGGCGGGGCGCACTTCGATCTCGGGGTCCAGCAGGCCGGTGGGGCGCACCACCTGCTCGACCACCTGGCCGGCATGCTCGGCCTCGTAGGGCCCGGGCGTGGCCGAGACGAAGATGGTCTGCGGACAGATACGCTCCCACTCTTCGAACGTCATCGGCCGGTTGTCCAGCGCCGAGGGCAGCCGGAAGCCGTACTCCACCAGGGTCTCCTTGCGCGAGCGATCGCCCTTGTACATCCCGCCCACCTGGGGAACGCTGACGTGGCTCTCGTCGATGAACAGCAGGGCATCACCGGGCAGGTAGTCGAAGAAGGTCGGCGGCGGCTCGCCCGGATGGCGCCCGGAGAGATAGCGCGAGTAGTTCTCGATGCCGTTGCAGTAGCCGAGCTCGAGCATCATCTCGATGTCATAGAGGGTACGCTGCTCGAGCCGCTGGGCCTCGACCAGCCGGTCGTGCTTGCGCAGCCAGTCGAGACGCTCCACCAGTTCCGCCTTGATCGCATCGATGGCCCCCAGGATCGTCTCCCGGGGCGTGACATAGTGCGACTTGGGGTAGATGGTCATGCGCGGCACCCGGCCCCGCACCTCGCCGGTCAACGGGTCGAAGAGGCTGATGGTGTCGATCTCGTCATCGAAGAGTTCGACCCGCACCGCCTCGTCCTCGGCGTCGGCAGGAAAGATGTCGATGACGTCACCGCGCACCCGGTAGGTGCCCCGCCTGAAGTCCATGTCGTTGCGCGTGTACTGCAGCTCTGCCAGGCGACGCAGGAACTTGCGCTGGTCGATCAGCTCGCCGCGGGTGAAGTGCAGGCGCATCTTCAGGTACTGGTCCGGGTCCCCCAGGCCATAGATCGCCGATACCGAGACCACGATGATAGCGTCACGTCGCTCCAGCAGCGCCTTGGTCGCCGAGAGGCGCATCTGCTCGATGTGGTCGTTGATCGAGGCATCCTTCTCGATGAAGGTATCCGACGACGGCACGTAGGCCTCGGGCTGGTAGTAGTCGTAGTAGGAGACGAAGTACTCCACGGCGTTGTCGGGGAAAAACGCCTTGAATTCACCGTAGAGCTGGGCCGCCAGGGTCTTGTTGGGCGCCATGACGATGGTCGGACGCTGCAGCTGCTCGACCACGTTGGCCATGGTGAAGGTCTTGCCGGAGCCGGTCACGCCGAGCAGCGTCTGGTGGGCCAGCCCCGATTCCAGCCCGCTGACCAGTCCCCGGATGGCGCTTGGCTGGTCGCCGGCGGGCTGAAACTTTGACTCCAGGCGGAAGGGCTTGCTCATGACGGCTCCGATGACGGGCCGGGCGCCTGCACGGCGTCCGGGGGTGAAGCGATGCCGGCCTGCGCTCAGGCCTCGGCAGTGCTGTCGACGGTACGGGTGGACACCTCCACGGTGGAGGTGGTCATAAGGCGATGAATCGGGCACTTGTGGCTGATCTCCTCCAGCCGCTCGCGCTGTTCGGGATCCTCGATGCCATGAAAGGTCATCGCGACATCGAGACGATAGGTCCCGTGACGCTCCTGGCTGTCATCCCGATTGACGGTGACGCTGATGCCCGTCAGTGGCCACTGCTTGCGCCGGGCGTACATCAGCGAGGTGATCGCCTTGCAGGCCCCCAGGGACAGGTCGAAGTAGTCGTGTGGGTCAGGCGCGCTACCCTCACCGCCATAGGCCTCGGGCACGTCGACGAAGAGATCGTCGAAGCCGTCCAGCTCGACTCGCTGGCGGTAGATATGGTTGCACTCACTGATGACTTCAATGGTCTTCTTCATCACTTGACCTCGATACCCAGTTTGAGAGATTGCACCGCCTCGACCAGCACCTCGCGCCTGGCGCGCCCCTCCACCTCCGCCCCGTGGCGACCGACCTCGACACTATCGACGCCGTCCAGCATCATCAGAGCCGTGGTGATGCGATTGACCTGGTCGGCGTTCTCGACGCCCTGGAAGCTGAGAGACTGATGGGCCATGGGCGGCTCCTGACGCGGCATGAATGAGAAATAAGCCCCGAGTCTAGCACGCCACCCGAGCGGCGGGCAGCGCTTGCAAAACCGCCTGCTCGCCCGCACAACCTTCTGATGTCAATGCCCGACGATGAACCACGAGGAGCCCGGAGATGATGGATTGGATCGCTGCCACCGGCGGTCGGCAGGAGGCCGAATACCGGGTGACCTTCGACACCCCCGATGCACCCCGCCTGGCCCTGGATGCCAGCGTGATGACGCCCCTCGCTCATCTGGGGGTGCTGGACGTCGAGGGCCCCGATGCCGAGACCTTCCTGCAGGGCCAGACCAGCGCCCAGGTCTCGCTGGCCGACGGCGACCTCGCCCCGCTGACCTGCTTCTGCACGCCCAAGGGCCGCATGCTGGCCAATGCCCAGCTGCTGCGTGTCACCGCAGGCCATTACCGACTGCTGATGCACACCAGCCTGGTCACCACGCTGGCCGAGCAGCTCAAGAAGTTCGCCCCTTTCTACAAGGTCGAACTGCGCGAGCGCGACGACCTGGCACTGCTGGGGCTGATCGGACACGAAGCGGCCGCTCTCGCCGAGGTGCGTTTCGACGTCCTGCCGCCACGGACCTGGCACCAGGCCGGCGATGAGCAGCACCAGGTACTGGCCCATCCCGGACCTCGCCCGCGGCTGCTGCTCTGCCTGTCCGTCGATCAGGTCGAGGCCGATTGGGGGTGGTTGAAAGAACACGCCACGCCGGTCGGCAACGCCGTGTGGCGGCTCCACGACATTCAGGCAGGGCTGGCCTGGCTCGAGGCCGATCAGCGCGATACCTACCTGCCGCAGATGATCAACTGGGAGGCCCTCGGCGGCATCAGCTTCAAGAAGGGCTGCTATACCGGCCAGGAGGTAGTGGCCCGTGCGCACTTTCGCGGTCAGGTCAAGAAGCGGCTGGTACGGGCTCAGCTCGACGGTGGCCTTCTCCCCGAGCCCGGCAGCGCCATCGAGGATGCCGACGACCGGCGGCTCGGCGAGGTGCTGTGCACCGAACTGGACGCCTATGGGGAGGCCGAGGTGCTGGCGGTGATGAGCACCCGCGAGCCCGCCCTGCCCCTGCGCTGCGCCGGCCAGAAGCTCAAGCTGCTCAAGCTGCCCTACCCCGTCGAGCGCCTTGATCCGGAGCGTCTGGCGGAAGGGACATAGTCAGCAGTTGAACAGGCGACGGGCAGTGGCAGTACTCTCCGTTGCCACCTTGTCTGCCCCCTGGCCTCGCAGGCCTGCCACCACGCGACAGACCTCGGCGACCCGTGCCGGTTCGTTGCGCTGCCCCTGATCGCCGGCCAGCGGCATGTCGGGGCTGTCGGTCTCCAGCACATAGCCGTCGTCGGGCAGGCTCTGCACCGCCCGGTGCAGGCGTTTTGCCCGCTCATGCGTCACGGCACCGCCGAGGCCGACAACGAAGCCCAGGTCGAGGAATTTTCTGGCCTGCTCCGGGGATCCGGCAAAGGCATGGATCAGCCCGCCGTCGGGGAGGTCACGTTGGCGGAGCCGCTTGGCCACCTGGTCGTTGGCCTGCACGCAATGGATCACGACCGGCAGTTCGCGCGACTTGGCCAGCTTGAGCTGGGCATCGAAGAGGCGCCACTGGGTGTCCAGTGTCTCGGCGAAGCGGGTATCGATGCCACACTCCCCTACCGCTACGACTCCAGGATTGGCATCCAGCGCTTCCTCCAGTGCCTCGAGATCCGTGTCGTGATGCTCATCCATGAAGTAGGGGTGCAGCCCCAGACAGACGCTGACGTCGTCGCGCTCACCCAGCGCCAGCACCCTGGGCCAGCGGACCCGGGTGGTGCCCGGCACCACGAAATGCGCCACGCCCACCGCTCTGGCCCGCTCGATGACCGCCTCGCGGTCGGCATCGAAGTCGGGGAAGTCGAGGTGGCAGTGGGCGTCGATAAGCATAAGCTGGAAGCTGGAAGCTGGAAGCTGGAAGCTGGAAGCTGGAAGGCAGCATGAAGCCTCCACTGCTCGGGTCAAGTGTTTTCTTCCAGCTTCCAGCCGCGAAGCGGCGCTCTTCCAGCTTCAAGCTTACGGCTTAAAGCTCCGGGCGGAGCCCGGTCAGTGCTCCCGGGTAGGCTGGAAGCGAACCTCCGGCCAGCGCTCCTGGGTCATCTGCAGGTTGACCCGGGTCGGGGCGATGTAGGTCAGATAGCCACCGCCGTCGATGGCCAGGTTGGCGCTGGCCTTGCGCTTGAACTCCTCGAGCTTCTTGGCATCCTCGCAGTAGACCCAGCGGGCGGTGTTGACGTTCACCCCTTCGTAGACCGCCTCGACCTTGTACTCCTCCTTGAGCCGGTGGGCGACCACGTCGAACTGCAGGGTCCCCACGGCGCCCAGTATCAGGTCATTGTTGTCCAGCGGCATGAACACCTGGGTGGCGCCCTCCTCGGAGAGCTGCTGCAGGCCCTTCTGCAACGCCTTCATCTTCAGCGGGTCCTTGAGGCGCACCCGCTTGAAGAGTTCCGGGGCGAAGTGCGGAATGCCGGTAAAGCGCATGTCCTCGCCCTGGGTGAAGGTGTCACCGATCTGGATGGTGCCGTGGTTGTGCAGGCCGATGATGTCGCCGGGCCAGGCCTCCTCCACCTGGGAGCGGTCCGAGGCCATGAAGGTCAAGGCGTCCGCTATTTTTACATCCTTACCAATCCGCACGTGGCGCATCTTCATGTTCTTGGCGTACTTGCCAGAGCAGACCCGCAGGAAGGCGATGCGGTCGCGGTGGTTGGGATCCATGTTGGCCTGGATCTTGAATACGAAGCCGGTGAAGCGTTCATCATCGGCGGGTACCGTCCGGGTATCGGTCTCGCGCGGCTGGGGGGGCGGCGCATACTCGACGAAGCCGTCCAGCATCTCGCGCACCCCGAAGTTGCCCATGGCGGTGCCGAAGTAGACCGGCGACAGCTCGCCTCTCAGGTAGGCCGCATGGTCGAACGCGTGGGAGGCACCACGCACCAGCTCCACCTCCATGCGCAGCTCCTCGGCCTGCTCCTCGCCGAGCACCGCGTCCACCTCGGGGTTGTCGAGCCCCTCGATGCGACGGTCGTCGGGAATCTGGCTGCCCTGCCCCTGGGTGTAGAGGTGGATCACATCGTTATACAGGTGATAGACCCCCTTGAAGTGACGTCCCATGCCGATCGGCCAGGTCATGGGGGCACACTGGATGTTGAGCACCTCCTCGACCTCGTCCATCACCTCCACGGGGTCGCGGACGTCGCGATCCATCTTGTTGATGAAGGTGAGGATCGGCGTGGTACGCAGGCGACACACCTCCATCAGCTTGATGGTCCGCGCCTCGACGCCCTTGGCGCCGTCGATCACCATCAGCGCCGAGTCCACCGCGGTCAGGGTGCGATAGGTATCCTCGGAGAAGTCCTCGTGGCCGGGGGTGTCGAGCAGGTTGACGATGCGCCCGCCGTAGGGAAACTGCATCACCGAGGTGGTCACGGAGATGCCGCGATCCTGCTCCATCTTCATCCAGTCGGAGGTGGCGTGGCGGTCGTTGCGCTTGCTCTTCACCGAGCCGGCCATCTGGATGGCATTGCCGAACAGCAGCATCTTCTCGGTGATGGTGGTCTTGCCGGCGTCGGGGTGCGAGATGATCGCGAAGGTTCTGCGCAGCCCGACTTCACGGGCCAGGGTGGGGTTTGACATCAATGCGGTGCCTGGTCAGGACTCGAATGGAAGCTCGAAAGACCGCCATGATACCGCGACAGGCCGCAGCTCTGCACCCCGCGCTCGAACCAACACTGGCCGACGGCATGCATGTCGGCTCGTCCCACTGCGGCCTACCAGGGCAGTGGCTCGCCGTTGCTGTGCCAGAAGCCGCCACTGGTTGCCAGGGAGAGCGCCTCGATGCGCTCGGCGATGCCCGCGGCCGCCTCCTGCGGGCTGATCAGGCCGCCGAAGTTGACCATGCGCGTCTGCACGTAGCCCGGATGCAGCTGGGCCACGGCGATGCCCCGCGGGGCCAGGTCCACCGCCAGCGACTTGCCGAAGGCGTTCAGCGCCGCCTTGGAGGCGCGGTAGCCATAGCGCCCCCCGGAGTCGTTGTCGGCGATGGATCCCATGCGACTGGTAATGTTGGCGACCTTGGCACCCTCGCCCAGGCACGGCAACAGCGCCTCGGTCACCCGCAGCGGCGCATAGGCGTTGACCTCCATCTGGGCCCGGATGGCATCGAAGTCGAGCGCCCCCAGCGACTCGTCGTGAAGCATGCCGGCATTGTTGATCAGCAGATCCAGCGACTCTCCCGTCAGCACCTCGGCGAGCCGGGCGACGTCGGCCTCCCGGGTGACGTCGATGCCATCGAGGACGCGATCGGCCACGTCAGCGAGTTCATTGGAGGCGTGGCGGCAGACGCCGATCACCCGCCAGCCCGCCTGGTGATAGTGGTGCGCCAGGGCCAGGCCGACGCCACGGTTGGCGCCGGTGATCACTACGGTGGACGTCATGTCATCTCCTCTGGAAGGTCGAGTTGTCGATACGACTTCCTCTTAGATGCGGCGCTCGACGGCCGACTTCAAGGGCCGCGGCGCCCCCTGTCCAGCATCGAGCGCGCCACAGGGGCCAACGGGGATGACATGGCCTCACGCCGCCGGCCTGGCCGCGGGTACCAGGGGCAGCGAACGGCTCGACCAGGCGGGCAGGGAGGCCTCACGTCGGCTGCTCATCGGACACCGCTTCGCTGCGCCCGAGCCGCTCGCGAAGCCGCTCCAGGTAGCTGAGCAGTACCGGAATCACCGCCAGCACCAGCAGGGTCGAGAAGGCCAGGCCGAAGGCGATGGAGACGGCCATGGGAATCAGGAACTGCGCCTGCAGCGAGGTCTCGAAGAGCAGTGGCAGGAGCCCGCCGATGGTCGTCAGCGAGGTGAGCACCACGGCGCGCACACGCTGTACCACCGCCTCGTTGAGTGCCGCCTCGATGGGCAGCCCCTTGTGCCGCTGCTGGCGATAGAAGGCGACCAGAATGATGGCATTGTTGACCACGATGCCGGAGAGGCCGAAGAGACCGAACAGCGAGAGCATGGTCAGGTTCAGGCCCAGCATCCAGTGCCCCAGCAGGGCCCCGACCAGTGCCAGCGGGATGATCGCCATGACGATCAGCGGCAGGCTCCAGGAGGCGAAGACCCAGGCCAGTACCACGTACATCAGCCCCAGGCCGATCATCAGGCCGGTGCGCATGTCCGCAAAGGTCTCGCGCTGGTCGGCGGCGCGTCCCTCGAAGCTGTAGCGCAGGCGGTGGGTGCTGGCGAGATTCGGCAGCACCTCGGCGGAGACGGCATCGAGGACGCGTTCGGCCGATGTCGTCTCGGTGTCGAGCTCGGCGGTGACCTCCACCGCCAGGCGGCCATCGGCATGGCGCAGGGCCTCGAACCCCTGGCGATGGTCCAGGGCCATGACCTGGTCAAGTGGCACGAAGCGGCCATCGGGTACACGTACGGCAAGCCGCGACAGGGTCGACAGTCGCTCGCGCTGAGCCCGCGGCAGCAGCACCCTGACCTCGACCTCGTCGGCACCGTCCTGGTAGATCTGCACCAGCCGGCCGTCGAAGGCGTCGCGAAGCTGCCGACCGAGATCGGCAGTGGTCAGCCCCAGGGCCTCGCCCTCGGCGTTGACGCGGTAGATCAGCTGCTCGCGCCCCCAGGGCATGTCGTCCTCGGTATCCAGCACGCCGGGAAGCTCGCGTAGCGAACGGGAAAGCGATTCGGCGGCGGTCTTGAGAGCGCCGGCCTCCTCGCCCGTCAGGCGGATATTCACATCCTTGCCCGGCGGACCGGCGGCGCGCTCATTGATGGTCAGGTTCTCGAGGCCTGCCGGCTCGGCGATGCGCGAACGCCAGGCGCGGATGAACTCGGCGTTGCGCACGTCACGATCGTCGGAGGCGGTGAGCTCCACCATGATCGAGCCGACATTGTCGCCGCTACGGGCCTCGCTGCCACTGGCCAGGGTTGCCCCGTGGCGAGTCACGGCGTGCTCCACCAGATTGCCGCCCAGGGCATGCTCGGTCTCGTCCAGCGCCTTCTGCATCCGCGCCAGCAGATCATCGACGTGCTCGCTGTCGGTACCGGCCACGAAGCTGGCATTGGCATAGAGTACATTGGGCTCGGGAGTGGGAAAGAAGTTGAACGCCAGCCGCCCGCCGGCGAGCAGGCCCACGGTAAAGAGTACCACCGCCGCCGCCGTGGCCAGGGTGGCGGCGCGGTGGCGCAGGGTCAGCGCCGAGAAGCGCCGGAAGGGCCCCTCTCGAAAGCGGTCGAAGGCGGCCTCGAAGCGCTCGCGCGGCCGTGTCAGAGGATGACGCCGCGCCGTCCGGCTGGGCAGAAAGGCGTTGCGCAGGTGGGCGGGCAGTACCACGAAGCACTCCAGCAACGAGGCGACCAGCACACAGATCATGATAACGGGGATATCGCCGAGGATGTTGCCGATCACGCCGCCCACCAGCAGCAGCGGCATGAAGGCGGCGACCGTGGTCAGCGACGAGGCCAGCACCGGCCAGACCATGCGCCTGGCCGCCCCCTCGGAGGCGTGCCGGGCAGGTTCTCCCATGCGGAAGTGGGCATCGGCATCCTCGCCGACCACGATGGCGTCATCGACGATCACCCCCAGGGCCATGATCAGCGCGAACAGCGACATCATGTTGATCGACCCGCCGATGCCCCAGAATACCGCCATGGCCGCCATGAAGGCCGTGGGAATGCCGATGGCCACCCACAGCGCCACCCGGGCGGGCAGGAAGAAGTACAGCAGCAGCAGCACCAGCAGCAGCCCACCCAGGCCGTTGCTGATCAACAGCCAGATACGGTCGGCGATCAACTGCCAGGTCTCGTCATGGACCTCGAGTTCCACCGTGGGCGGCAGCTGGGGGCGGGTCTCTGCCAGCCAGCTCTCCAGCGCCTCGGCCGCCTCCAGGGAGTGACCATCCTCGCTGCGCTGGAGCATCAGCTCCACCGCCGGGGCCCCTCCCCGGCTGAGGGTCACCTGCTGCTCGCGTGACTCCTGCCGAATGGTGGCGATATCGCCCAGCCGCAGCTGCACCCGCTCACCGCTGAGCACCGGCAGGTCGGCAAAGGCCTGCTCATCGCGCCGCTGCTCCACGGCACGCAGCTCGCGGGTACTGTCCTGCTGACCGAGCAGACCCGCCGGCAGGTCCCGGGACATGCCCTCGACGCGCTCGGCGATTTCCGCGAGGCTCAGCTGCAGGCCCTGGAGGCGCTCGGCGGGCACCTCGATGCTGATCTGCTGTTCGGGCAGGCCGCTTATCTCCACCCGGTCGATGCCTCGCTGCAGCAGCTCATCCTCGTAGCGGTTGGCCAGATGACGCAACTCCTCATGGCTGACCTCGCCATGCACCAGCAGCCGAGCGACCGGCTCGTAACGGGCGGCCCGGGTAACGCGCGGCGTCTCGGCGTCGGCCGGCAGGTTGGTGAACTCATCGACCCGCTGACGGGCGTCGTCCAGGGCCAGGATCGGGTCGCTGCCCTCGGTGAATTCCAGCGTGATGTTGGAAACGCCCTGCGCCGAGGTGGACGTCATCCGCTTGAGACCGTCGAGACTCCGCAGGCGCTGCTCGAGGGGCACGGTGATGCCCTGCTCGACATCCTCCGCCGAGGCACCACTCCACACCGTGCGCACGCTGACCACGTCCAGGGCAAAGGTCGGGAAGAACTGGATGTTCATGCGCGACAAGCCCAGCACCCCGCCAAGCAGCATCACCAGCATCACCAGGTTGGCCGCGACCTTGTGGTGGACGAAGAAACCGATCAGGCCGCGCCGTCGACTCATGGCCGGCCTCCTTCGTCGGGCTCTGCAGCCTCGACCCGCAGCCCCTCGATGGCATTGGGGAGATGGGTAGTGATCACCCGGTCGCCGTCATCCAGCGCGTCGCTTCTGACGAGCGCCCAGCGCTCGCCGTCGTCGCGCACCACCTCGCCATGGCGAGTCACCGTCAAGCGTTGCATCCGGCCCTCGTCATCCATCAGGTAGAGGGCCTCGTTGCCATAGAGGGCGCTGTCGGGCACCGGGAGGCTGTCGGGCACGGCCGGTCGGGCCAGCGACACGGACAGCAGACTGCCGGGCCGGAGCCCTTCCCCACCCGCCTCGAGGCGAAAGATCGCCTCCGTGCCGGCAGGGTCGCTCTCCCCGGCCAGCCCCGCCAGCACGAAGCGCACGCCGTCCTCGCCGCTGGCCTCGAGTCGCATGCCCTCTTTCAGGGCCTGGAGCAGCTCGGCCTGGTGCCGTCCGGGGATACGCGCCCGCAGCTCCAGGCCCTCTTCGGGATAGACGCTGAGCAGCTCGCTGCGGGCGGCCACCTGGTCGCCCGGGGCCACCCGGATGCGCGTGACGATGCCATCGAAGGGCGCCTCGACGCGGCTGCGTTCGGCATCGCGGCGCGCGGTGGCCAGGGCGGCCGTGGCACTTGCCAGGCTGGCTTCCAGACGCGCGAGGCGCGCCGGATGCTCGGCAATCGCGCGCTCGCGTGAGGCCACGGTCACCCGGGCCCGGGCCAGTTCGTTGCGGGCCGTGTCCAGCTCGGACTGTGAGGCCAGGTTGCGCTCCACCAGGGAGCGGGTACGCTCCAGCTGGCGACGGGCCGTATCGAGAAGCTCGCGCTCGCGCTCCAGGGTTGCACGGTCACTGTCATGGCGCACCCGCTCGTTCTCTATCTGGGCACGACGATCGGCCACCTCGGCCTCGGCCTGCTCCACGGGCGGGCGGACGTCGGCCTCATCGAGGGCCACCAGCAGGTCACCACGCGCGACCCTCTGCCCCTCGCGAACCGGCCGCTCGGCGATCCGACCAGCCAGCGGGGCGGTCACGGTGAGCCGCTCGGGTGCCGTCACTTCACCGTAGAGCGGCAGCGCCGGAACATGATCTGCGGGCTTGGCCGACAGGGTCTCGACCCGCCAGGTTCGCTCCTCGGGCGTGACGCTGGCGCTCTCCGGCCGAGTGGCGCGCAACCACAGGAAAGCCGCTACGCCGAGGGCCAGGATCAGCAGGGGAAGGAGGCGTCTGAGCATCGAGCTGAGTTCCAATGGTAATAACAATAGTACCCAATATACCGCCATCAACGGGCCGTTGTCCGCGCCCGAGGCCAGCGGGCGACACTGTGCCTCAGGGGATGGGGTCGGGCACAGTGCTGCATGAATCGGGTATCATCGCGTCAGCTCACTGCACGGAGTCGCCATGCCAGCCGCCCTGCCCCTGCCCCTCTCCACGCCCAATCGCAACCTGGTTCGACTGACGATCGTGCGGGGCATCACCTGGACCGGCTTTTTGGCCGCGATCATCATCGGCATCGAACTGCTCGGGCTCGCGCTGGAGGTACCCGCGGTGATCGGGGTGACCATTGCCATGGGGGGCATCAACATCGCCACCTGGTGGCGACTGGGGCGCCCCCGGGCGGTCACCCACGGCGAGTACCTGCTCCACCTGCTGCTCGACGTGACGGGCCTGACACTGCTCTTCTACTTTACCGGCGGTTCTCACAATCCCTTCATCAACTACTACCTCGTACCGGTCACCATCGCCGCGGCGACACTGCCCTGGCGACACGCCTGGGTGATTGCCGCCGCCTCCATGGCCGCCTACAGCTTCCTGATGGTGGCCTACCAACCGGTGCCCCAGTTCGCTCAGGGCCACGGTGGTTCATCCCCTAGTCTTCATGTGCTGGGCATGTGGCTCAACTTCGGGCTCTCGGCAGGACTCGTGACCTACTTCATCTACAAGATGGCGCGTGCCCTGCGCAGTCGCGACCAGGCGCTGTCGCGCACCCGCGAGGCCGCCCTGCGTAACGAACAGGTGCTGGCCGTGGCGACCCAGGCGGCAGGCACGGCCCACGAACTGGGCACCCCGCTCTCCACCATGGCAGTGCTGCTCCACGAGATGCGCGAGGATGCCAGGGGCCATCCGACATTGACGCAGGACATCGAGCTGCTTCGCCAGCAGGTCGATACCTGCAAGTCGCGGTTGCGCCACCTGGTGGAAAGCGCCGACCGCCGCCGCATGGCCGAGCCCGAGATCCACGACGCCCAGGTCTGGCTGGCCGGGGTGATTCAGCGCTGGCTGGTACTGCGCCCCGATGTCAGCCACCGCCTGGAGGTCACCGAGCGACGCGGCCATCCCCGGCTGGCGGTGGACGCAACCCTCGACCAGGCGCTGACCAACCTGCTGAACAACGCCGCCGATGCCAACCCTGACGACATCCTTATCCGCCTGGACTGGACCAGCGACGAAGTGATCATCGATATTCGCGACCATGGTCCCGGTGTGGCGATGTCCATCGCCGACCAGCTTGGCGAGACCTTCGTCTCGACCAAGAGCAAGGGCCTGGGTATCGGCCTGTTCCTGACTCACGCTACCATCAACCGCTTCGGAGGCGGCGTGAGCCTGTATAATCATCCCGAAGGCGGCACCCTCACTGAAGTGACGCTGCCGCAAACACCGTCAGAACGCTGACTCGGGATGCCCGCCCCCCTGCGAGGACGACATGCAAGAGACCGCCGAACGCCTGCTGATCATCGATGACGACGAGATGTTCTGCCACGTGCTCAACCGCGCACTGAGCCGTCGCGGCTTCGAGGTGCTGGTTGCCCATGATGCCGCCCAGGCCCTCTCCCTGGCACGCCGCCACCAGCCCCAGCTGGCCACCCTGGACCTCAAGCTGGAGCAGGAATCGGGACTCAAGCTGCTGCCGGAACTGCTTGAAATCGTGCCTGACTGCCGAGTCGTGGTGTTGACCGGCTATTCGAGCATCGCCACCGCGGTGGAGGCGATCAAGCTGGGCGCGGTGAACTATCTCTGCAAGCCGGCGGATGCCGATGAAGTGCTGGTGGCCCTGACGCGAGCGGAGGGCGACCCGGAGACCGAGGTCGCCGATAACCCGCCGTCGATCAACCGCATCACCTGGGAGCACATCCAGAAGGTGCTCCAGGAGCACGACGGCAACATCTCCGCCACTGCCCGGGCGCTGGGCATGCACCGACGCACCCTGCAGCGCAAGCTGCAGAAGCGGCCGGTGCGGCGGTAAGCTGGAAGCTGGAAGCTGGAAGCTGGAAGCTGGAAGCTGGAAGCTGGAAGCTGGAAGCTGGAAGCTGGAAGCTGGAAGCTGGAAGCTGGAAGCTGGAAGCTGGAAGCTGGAAGCTGGAAGCTGGAAGCCAGCATGTTGCCACCCAACCAGGTGTCAAGCTTTTTCTTCCAGCTTAAGCCCGCGAAGCGGGCGCTCTTCTAGCTTCAAGCTCCGGGCGCAACCCCGGTTGGTTTTTCTTCCAGCTTCAAGCTTCCAGGAGCGAAGCGACGCTCTTCCAGCTCCCGGCGCAGCCGGGTCACTGCGCCGTCCATCCCAGGTCGATGTTCCAGCTGGCGCCGGTGACGGCCCCCGCGCGGTCGGAGGCCAGATAACCGACCAGTTCGGCCACTTCGGCGGGCTCGATAAGGCGCTTGACGGCCGCGTTCTTGAGCATGATCTGTTCGATCACCTCCTGCTCGTCCATGCCGTGCATCTTCGCCTGGTCGGCAATCTGGTTGTCGACCAGCGGTGTCTTGACGTAGGCGGGACAGATGGCGTTGGCGGTGATGCCCTGGCTGCCGCCCTCCAGTGCCGCGGTCTTGGTCAGACCGATCATGCCGTGCTTGGCACTGATGTAGGCCGACTTGCCCGGGGAGGCCACCTGGGCATGGACCGAGGCGATGTTGACGATGCGCCCCCAGCCGTTCTCGCGCATGGAGGGCCAGGCGGCCTGGGCGAGCAGGAAGGGCGCGGTGAGCATCAGGTCGATGATCTGACGCCACTTCGCTTCGGGAAACGTCTCGATGGGGGCGACATGCTGGATACCGGCGTTGTTGACCAGGATATCGACCCGCCCGAAGCGCTTGATCGCCTCGGCTACCGCCGCCTTGCAGGCCTCGCCGTCGGTCAGGTCCGCCTGAAAGAAGGCAGCGCCCGCCTGCTCGGCGACCTCCTTGCCCGCCGGGTTGAAGTCCACGGCCAGCACCTGGTGGCCCTGTTCGCAGAAGTGGCGAACCACGGCCTCGCCGATGCCGCTGCTGGTGCCGGTCACCAGAGCGATGCGAGGGGTAGAAGCGTTGGCGGTCATGGATGACTCCTCAGTACTGGATGATAGTATCGGATGCCGCCCTCAGCATAAGGCGGATGACGCGGTGCGTCATCCGTTCAAGGGGCGAGCGAGGCCGGGGTCATGACCCGCTCCATCAGCTGCTGGGCAAGGCGACTGGCGTCCTGCAGGGAACCGACATCGGAGAGGTCGTCGAGCAGTTCGCAGCGCCACCACCAGTTGCCTTCCCCCAGGGTTTCGAGCACGAAGGGGTAGCGCCCGGAGGGTAGTGATAACGTCAGGTGCAACGCGTCGGGGACCGCTGCGGCCGGCTCGTCGATAACCAGCACCAGCGAAAGCGAGACGGGCGTGATCAAGGCCCCAAGCAGGCCATGGCGTTGATCGTCCAGCCGGCGAGGCTGAAAGCACAGAGCATCCACGCCCAGCCGCGGGTTGAAACGGGAATCGCGCTTGGCGACCTTCAGATGGCTGTGGTTCCAGGTCGCGGCCAGCTGACGCAGGCGCGCGTACTGGTCGGCAGTCAGTGCTTGCATGGCGTCCTCGGCAGCAATGGCGCGTCAGTATAACCGCCGGGGGTCACATTCGGCAGGGGCCGGGCGAGCTGATAGCATGTCCAGGCGACCCCCTTGCCCAGGAGCCACCATGACACCCGCCCAGCGACTCGAGATTGCCGTCGATATCGCCCACGAGGCCGGCCGGATGATCGTCGATGCCCGGGAACGTCAGGTCTTCGGCCATCGCTACAAGCACGGCCATGAGCTGGTCACCGATACCGATGTCGAGGTGGATACCCGCATCGGCGAGCGCCTCGAGGCGGATTTCCCCGGCGAGGCGCGCCTCAGCGAGGAACTGGCCCCGGATCGCGAGGCCCTGGCCAGCCCCCGGGCCCTGTGGGTAGTCGACCCCATCGACGGCACGGTCAATTTCGCCCATGGTCTGCGCCATGTGGCCGTCTCCATCGGCTGGGCCAGCCAGGGCCGCACCCGCCTCGGGGTGGTGCATGCCCCCTTCCTGGGCGAGACCTTCACCGCGCTCGACGGCCAGGGCGCCTGGTGCAACGGCCAGGCCATCCTGGCCAGCCGCACCACGGAGATGGCCCACGCCCTGGTGGGCACCGGGTTCCCCTATCGCCGTGACAGCCGGCCGCCCTTGATGCGTCGCCTCACCGCCGTGCTGGCCCACTGCCAGGATGTCCGGCGCAACGGTTCAGCCGCTCTGGACCTTTGCGACGTGGCCTGCGGCCGGCTGGATGCCTACTACGAGAGCGTCTCTCCCTGGGATTGCGCTGCCGGCTGGCTGATCGCCAGGGAGGCGGGTGCCCGCACGGGGCACCTCTATCCGGGCCCGGCGGGCATTCCGGAAGACCTCTACGGCGAGAACCTGCTGGTCACCAGCCCCGACCTCCATGCCAGGCTCGGTGACCTGCTGCGCCGCGCCGATGCCGGAGAAATCGACCTCTGAAACGGCCGATAGGGCATTGCCATGGGGTCACAAGGAGGCGGCTATTGGCGAAGCCTGACCGGCTCCGTCACAATGGCGCCTTGCTGTCCCGAACCCCACGTCACGCACCCCGCCGTGCAAGGAGTCGCTGCATGTTCGTCGTCATCTTCGGTCGTCCCGCCTGCCCCTTCTGCGATCGCGCCAAGGCCCTCGCGACACGACTCGAGAGCGCCGGAGCCATCGAGGGGCACCGCTATGTCGATATCCAGGCCGAGGGCATCACCAAGGCCGACCTGGAGAAGACCATCGGCAAGCCGGTGCATACCGTGCCGCAGATCTTTGCCGACCAGGACCATATCGGCGGTTTCACCGAGTTCGACCGCTACGTCCGTGACCAGGCACTGCTGACCGCCGCCGGCTGAGCCAGGCGCCTCGCTCGTCCACGCCATGCAGGACGATTCACGCTGCCCCGTCACGCACAACGTCTTCCCCGCGTTGAATGTCCCCGTCGGCCCGCTGCCTATACTGGCGGCGAGCAGACACAGGGCATCACGACAGAGGGATAGGCACGATGCAACGGGAAGAGTTCGTCCAGCAGCTTTGGCTGGACTACATCCATCAGCATCCGGACGTCGGGGGACTGCGTCTCTGGCCCCTGGAGACGCCAGCGGAATACCTGGCGATCCTGACGCTGAATCATGGCCCCTGGGCCATGGATGCTCTCCTGCCGACCCTGGTACGCTTCGGTTATCGGCCACTGCAGCGTTACGCCATGGCCGATCGAGGACTGCTCGCTACCCTGCTCAGCGCCCCGGACGACGGAGCCTGGATCCTGCTGGCCGAACTCCAGCTCGGCACCCTGTCGCGCCAGCCCCGCGAACACCTGCAGCATCTGGTGGCCGACGCGGACCCGCGCGAGGCCCGCAGCCAGGCCCTGCTCTGCCGCGGCCGTCCGTGGCCGATGCCCGACTGGAACGGCTACCAGCTCCTGCACCAGGCGCATCCGCTGGCCGGCTGGCTCGCGGTGATGGGACCCCGCATGCACCACGCCGGTTTCGACTGCCAGCGGCTGGGGCACGACATCGATAAACTGGACGGGCAGTTGCAGCAGGCCGGCCTCATCGGCAGCAGCGACCGCCACCACGGCCTCTTCCCCGTCTCGCCACTGCTCGACTACCGTTTCTATGCCACCTGCTCACGGCGTCTGCCCTTCTCCCGGGGCGACGAGCATCGTGTCGACCTCGGCGGGCTCTCCCTCGTCCAGAAACAGGTCAGCGCCAACCATAAGCGTGCCGCCGAACTGCTGCTACCCCACCATACCCGCTGCGAACTCTGCTGATTCCGGTCATCCACAGAATCTGTGGATAACGCTGTGCACCATCCCTGTGGAAGCCGGTCAGGGGCGGGATGTCAGAGGGCGCGATGCGGAATGATCAGTTTTTCGACACTTGCCTTTCGCCGTCCCTGACACAAGTGCGGCCCGGACGCGAGTCCGGGCCGCAGGCCTTGCCGACAGCGGGACGATCAGGCCTCGAAGGTCATCTCCGGGACGTGGTCAGGCACCACCAGCCTGCCCGCGGTCAACGACTTGATCTCCTCAACGGAAACCCCGGGGGCGCGCTCCTTGAGGTGGAAGGCCCCCTCCTTGATCTCGAGATAGGCAAGGTCGGTCAGCACCCGATTGATGCAGCCTGCGCCGGTCAGCGGCAGGTTGCAGGATTCGAGCAGCTTGGACTCGCCATGCTTGGAGGCATGGGTCATGGTGCAGATGATGTTCTCGGCGCCGGCCACCAGATCCATGGCGCCGCCCATGCCCTTGATCAGCTTGCCGGGGATCATCCAGGACGCGATGTTGCCGTTCTGGTCGACCTCGAAGGCCCCCAGCACGGTCAGGTCCACATGGCCACCACGGATCATGGCGAAGGATTCGGCCGAGTCGAAGATCGCCGCGCCCGGCCGCGCCGTGACGGTCTGCTTGCCGGCGTTGATCATGTCCGGGTCGACTTCCTCCTCGGTGGGAAAGCGTCCCATGCCCAGCAGGCCGTTCTCGGACTGCAGCATCACGTCGATGCCATCGGGAATGTAGTTGGCCACCAGGGTCGGGATGCCGATGCCCAGGTTGACGTAGAAGCCGTCCTCGAGTTCGCGCGCCACGCGCATTGCCATCTGTTCGCGAGTCAGTGCCATCTTGTTGCCTCTTGTGGTCGGTGGAGAAGCGGTCGTGGGGAAGCGTCAGGATCAGCCCTGATGCACGGTGCGCTTCTCGATACGCTTCTCGAAAGTCCCCTGGATGATGCGATCGACATAGATGCCCGGGGTGTGGATCTGATCAGCCTTGAGCTCACCGGGTTCGACGATCTCCTCGACTTCGACCACGGTGACCTTGCCCGCGGTGGCGGCCAGGGGGTTGAAGTTCTGGGCGGTATCGCGATAGACCACATTGCCGTAGCGGTCGGCCTTCCAGCCCTTGACGATGGCAAAGTCCCCTACCACCGACTCCTCGAGGATATAGTGGCGACCGTTGAACTCGCGTACCTCCTTGCCCTCGCCGATCGGCGTGCCGTAACCGGTGGCGGTGTAGAATGCCGGAATGCCGGCCCCGCCGGCACGCATCTTCTCCGCCAGGGTCCCCTGGGGCGTGAGAACCACCTCGATCTCCTCGTTGAGCATCTGCTGTTCGAAGAGCGCATTCTCGCCGACGTAGGAGGCGTGGATGCGGCGAATCTGCTTGTCTTCCAGCAGCAGGCCCAGGCCGAAGCCGTCGACGCCGCAGTTGTTGGACCACACGGTAAGGTCCTTGACACCGCGACGCTTGATCTCGCTGATCAGGTTCTCGGGGATACCGCAGAGGCCGAAACCGCCGGCGATCACGGTCATGCCGCTCTCGATGCCGTCCATTGCCTCTTCGTAGGAAGTCACACGCTTGTCGAATCCGGCCATAGTGGCGCCTCGCCTTGTTGTGGAATGAAGGGTGAAGATGAATGGGGGAGTCAGCTGAAATACGCTGTGCAATGCAGTGGCAGAATGTCAGGTCAGTGTTGCCACTGCCAATATATTTGTTAAGTTTGTTTTATTTATGGATTGATAGGCCTAACTCATAAATTTGACCTTGGTAGCATGCCGTGACCGTCAAGCAACTGCGCGCCTTCCTCGCCGTGGCCCGGACCCTGAGCTTTACCCAGGCCTGCGAGCACCTGCACCTTTCCCAGCCGGCCCTCAGCCTGGCGATCAAGGGGCTCGAGGAGAGCCTGGGCGGTCGCCTGCTGATCCGCAGTACGCGCAGCGTGCGTCTCACCCCGGAGGGCGAGTCACTGGTCCCCCTGGCCAAGCGCCTGCTTGCCGAGTGGGACAATACCGAGGAACTGCTGCGCCAGCGCTTCACCCTGCAGCTCGGCCGCCTGGCGGTGGCCACCATGCCCTCCTTTGCCAGCAACCTGCTGCCGCCCGCTCTCAGTGTCTTCCGACAGCGCCACCCCCGAGTCAACATCACGGTGCATGATGTCATCAACGAGCAGGTGATCGAGATGGTGCGCGCCCGTCAGGTGGAGCTGGGGGTGGCCTTCGAGCCGGAGGCGGCCGGCAGCCTCGCCTTCACGCCCCTGTTCCGCGACCGATTCGTGGCCGTGGTGCCGGCCGAGTCGCGTCTCGCCGAGCGCACGAGGCTGGGCTGGCCGACGCTGATGACACGCGATTTCATTGCCCTTCAGCGCCCCTCCATGGTGCGCCGGCTGCTGGAACAGCAACTCGAGAGTCGCGGCCTTACCCTGCCGGCTGCCTTCGAATGCCATCAGCTGGCCACCGTGGGACGCATGGTCGCCAGCGGCCTGGGCGTCAGCGCGGTCCCGTCGCTGTGTATCGAGCAGATGCAGCAGCTCGGTGGGGTCTGCGTCCCCCTCGAGGACCCGGTCATCGAGCGCGACGTCGGCGTCTTGACCTGGAACCAACATGAGCTCTCGGTCGCCGCCCTGGCGCTGCAGGAAGTGCTCGCCGAGACGGTTCGCATGCCGATACTCATCGCGGACCGATGAGCGGGGCCGCTGGGCAGCCCGTGGCGGATCCATTAGCATGGGCAACTCGTGAATCCGGCCAAGGAGACAGGCATGCCGACCCTCAGGGGGCTCGTCAGCATCCTGCTGCTGACTCTCACCACCCTCGCCTGGGGGGTTCCGCTGATCCTGCTCACCCTGGTCAAGCTGGTGACCCCGGGACGGCAGTGGCGCCGCCGAGTGCTGACGGCCCTCAACGGCATCGCCCTCAACTGGGTGGGCAGCAATCTCTGGTGGATGCGTCGCTGGCTCAAGCCGCAGCTGGATATCGCGCTGCCCGAGGGGCTCTCCCGCCAACAATGGTGGCTGGTGCTCTCGAACCATCGCAGCTGGACCGACATCTTTCTGCTCTTCTTCGCCCTGCACCGCCGCCTGCCCATGCCCCATTTCTTCGTCAAGCGTCAGCTGATCTGGATCCCCATCGTCGGGCTCGCCTTCTGGGCCATGGAATTCCCCATGCTGCGACGCCTGACCCGCGAGCAGCGCCAGCGCAACCCCCAGCTGGCGCGCCGCGATCGCGAGGCCACCGAGCGCATGTGCCGTCATGCCCGGGAGCGGCCGATTGCCATCTACAATTTCGTCGAGGGGACCCGCTTGACTCCTGCCAAGCAGGCCAGCCAGGGCGCCCCCTACCGCCACCTGCTCAAGCCCCGCGCCGGCGGCATCGCCCAGGTGGTGAGCCTGCTCGGCGACCGCCTCGGTGGCATCCTGGATGTCACCCTGCACTACGCGAATCCCGCCCCGAGCTTCTGGGGCTTCCTCTGCGGCCGCGAGGGACGGGTGAGACTGGAGGCCCGGCACCTGGCGGTTCCCGGCTGGATGCTGGAAGGCAACTATCACGATGACACGGACTACAAGGAACGCTTCCAGACATGGCTCAACGCCCTCTGGCAGGAAAAGGATCGCCGTCTCGACGCGTCGCGCTGATGCTGCTTGTCAGCCTGACGCTGCTGTTGGCGGGCTGCGCCGGACGCAGCACCGGGGGAGGCTCGGCCGAGGAGATTGCCGGCCAGTGGTTCACCATCCAGCGCGGCGACACCCTGGGCGAGATCGCGCGTCGCGCCGAGGTGCCCCTGGTACGCCTGGAGCGTTTCAATCCCGGCGTCGATGCCCGGCGCCTGGCCGTGGGCCGGCGCCTGCTGGTGCCTGGACACGATGAGCGCGCCCCTTCAGGTGGCCCCTATCGCTACCGGGTGCGGCCCGGCGACACCTACAGCGCCATCGCCCAGCGCTTCGACGCTGACCCTGACCGGATTCAGGCGGCCAACCCCGACATCCCGCCTACCCGCCTGATGGTCGGCCAGCTGATCGAGGTGCCCCTGGGAGGCCGGCAGGCGACCTCCAAGGACACGTCTGAACGCGATACGGGGAACCGCGATGCGGCCAGCGAGCGCCCATCCAGACAGCCGGCCGACAAGCAGCTGCCGGATCCCGGGGACCTGCCCGCTTCCGCGCGGCGCTGGTCCTGGCCGCTGGAGGAGTACCAGGTCGAGCGGCCCTTTGGCGCTGACGGCCGCGGTACTCTGCAACCCATGCTGCTCAGCACCCGACAGGACAGCCGTGCCCGTGCCGTGGCCGACGGCGAGGTCCGTTTTGCCGACAGCATGCGCCAGCTCGGGCAGGTGGTGATCGTCCACCATGCCGACAATCTGCAGAGCGTCTATGCCCTCTGTGCGACCCCCCTGGTGGCCAGCGGCGACTCGGTCAAGCGCGGGACGCCGGTCTGCGAGGTCGGCCAGCAGGATGGCAGCCCGCGGCTGCTCTTCGATATGCGCCATGGCGGCAAGCCCGTCGACCCTGCCCGAGTGCTGCGCTGATCCAGGAGCGCAACTCTGCGCCGTCACGCGTCCTTCATCGCCGTGTCGCCTGGCTGTCATGGCGACCCGTCATCCTCGACGGTGTCAGCCCGCTCCGGGCCTGTCATCGTTCGAGGAGCGCCATGCGTATCTGCCTGGTCAGTGAAACCTGGTCACCCGAGATCAACGGCGTCGCCCATACCCTGGGCCAGCTCAGCATCGAGATGCGCCGCCGCGGCGTGGCCCTGCAGCTGATCCGCCCGCGACCGGCGCATGGCAGCGGAGGCCGTGCCGAGGGCATGGAGGCAGAGCTGCAGGTACGCGGACTGGCCCTGCCCGGCTACCGTCAGATCCGCATCGGCCTGCCGGCCGCCTCGGCCATCCAGCGCCTCTGGCGGCAGCAGCGCCCGACCGCCGTCTACCTGGCGACCCAGGGCCCGCTGGGCTGGTCGGCGCTACGCACCGCAGAGCGGCTGGGCATCCCGGTGGTCAGCGGCTGGCACACCAACTTCGATCACTACTGCCGCGATTACGGGGTACCATGGCTGGCCCCGCTGGTGCTGCGTCGCCTGCGCCACTTCCACAACAGGACGGCCACTACCCTGGTGCCGACCCGAGCCCAGGCCAGGAACCTCGCTGCTCAAGGCTTTGCCAGGGTCAGGGTCATGGCCCGTGGCATCGACGGTGAGTGCTTCTCGCCGGCTCATCGTGATCCAGCCCTGCGCGCCGAGCTGGGCAGCAATGCCCACCGGCCAGTCGCCCTCTACGTGGGGCGCCTGGCCGCGGAAAAGAACCTCGACCTTCTGCGTGACACCTTCACGGCAATGCAGGCAGCCCGCCCCGACCTCAGCCTGGTGGTGGTCGGCGATGGCCCCGGGCGAGTCGCGCTGCAACGCGCCCTGCCCCAGGCCCACTTCACCGGCTTCATCGACCGGGCGTCGCTGCTGCGCTACTACGCCAGTGCCGACCTCTTCATCTTTCCCTCGACCTCGGAGACCTGGGGCAACGTGGTGCTCGAGGCCATGGCGAGTGGCCTCGCCGTGGTGGCCTTCCGCCATGCCGCCGGCGCCGAGCTGATCGAGGACGACCACAACGGCATCAGCCTGCCGCTGGGGGACGAGGCCGGTTTCCAGGAGGCAGCCACGGCACTGTGCCAGCAACCGGCCCGCTATGCGCGTCTGGGTCGGGCGGCCCGGGAGCGCGCCTTGACGTACCGCTGGTCGGCAATTGCCGATACCTTCCTCACCACCCTGGCCCAACCCCGGGAGCAACACGATGAAGCTGCATCCGCCTGCCGTGTTTGAACGCCTCGACCTCATCGAGTGGCAGCTCTGCCGACGCCTGGCCGGGTTCAACGCCTACCTGCCATGGCTGATCCTGCTGCGGCTGGCCAGCAAGCTGGGCGACTGGCCGCTGTGGGTCGCACTGATCCTCGCCCAGCCCCTGCTCGATCCCGTCGATAGCGGCCAGCGAATGATGCAGTACATCGCCACGGCGCTGGTGGCCATCGGCGTCTATCGGCTGCTCAAGACCCGGCTGTGTCGAGAGCGCCCCTTCATCACCTTCAACGGCATCATTCGCTGCAGCGAACCCGCCAGGGACCGCTACAGCTTCCCCAGCGGCCATACCATGCATGCGGTCATGTTCTGCGTGCTCTCCGCCGCCCATTGTCCCTGGCTGCTGCCGGGGCTGATTCCCGTCGCCCTGCTGATCGCCATGTCACGGGTGGGACTGGGGCTGCATTACATCAGCGACGTGGTGGCCGGCGCCCTGCTCGGCCTGGGCTTTGCGCTGACCAGCCTGCAGCTGGCTGGCTGACGGCTGCCACTGGCCGCCGCCGGATTGGCGTGGCATCCTGCCGGGATGTCACCTTGCCGCGACCTGCCAGGGCAGCCTCTGCTCGACGCGCCCGCCCTGACCCTGCTTTCCGGCCTGCTCGGAGAGCCGGAAGCAACGCAACTGCTGACCCGGCTCGACCGTGAGCTCGCCTGGCAGCGCCCCACCCTGCGTCTCTATGGACGCGAGCATCCGATCCCCCGGCGTCAGCTCTGGATGGGAGACCCCGAGGCCCGCTACCGCTATTCGGGACAGGACTTCATGCCCGCGCCCTGGCACCCCGCCGTGTCGGCGCTGCGCGACCGGGTGGTCGACGCCCTGGCGGACGCCGGCACCCGGTCAGATTTCAATGGCGTGCTGCTGAATCGCTATGCCGGCGGCGAGGAGCGCATGGGCTGGCACAGTGACGACGAGCCCGAGCTTGGGCCGGCCCCGCTGATCGCCGCGGTCAGCCTGGGGACCGAGCGGCCACTGCGTTTTCGCTGGAAGGACCGCGCCCGTGAGGCCTTCAATGTCTGGCTCCCCCATGACAGCCTGCTGGTGATGGGGGCCGGCGTGCAGGACAGGCTGCAGCATGCCCTGCTGCCGCGGCGGCTGCCGGGGCTTCGCATCAGCCTGACCTTCCGCCTGGTGAAACCGTCGGCGTCTGCCTGACACGCGCCAGCCCCTGATGCGTGCTGCTCAGGACAGAGCGGCCACCCCGGATCGGGATGGCCGCTGATGGAAGCTAGTTAAGATAACGGTATAAATGAGGAAGGAAAGCCTCACCCCCGGTGGTAGCCAGGGGTGACGAAGGGCATCCTGGTCACCGTCATCGGCAGCCGCTTGCCGCGTACCTCGGCATACACCGTGGTACCGACCTCGCTGGCCTCGATGGTCACGTAGCCCATCGCCACCGGCTTCCCGACACTGGGTCCGAAGCCGCCGGAAGTCACCTGACCCAGCCGATTGCCCGCGGCATCGAAGAGTTCGGCCCCCTCGCGCACCGGGGCGCGGCCCTCGCCGAGCAGGCCCACGCGCTTGCGGCGATGGTCCTTCTCCGCCACTTGGTGCAGGATCAGATCGGCCCCCGGGAAGCCGCCGGCACGCTCGCCGCCGCGACGACGCGGCTTGCCGATGGCCCAGATCAGCCCCGCCTCCACCGGCGTCGTCCCGGTATCGATATCGTGACCATAGAGGCACAGGCCCGCCTCGAGGCGCAGCGAGTCGCGTGCGCCCAGGCCGATTGCCTCCACCTCCTCTTCCGCCAGCAGGCGGCGCGCCAGGGCGTCGGTCTCCTCGGCGGCCACCGAGATCTCGAAGCCATCCTCGCCGGTGTAGCCGCTGCGGCTGATCCAGACCTCGATGCCCTCGATCGAGAAGTGGCCGTGCCGCATGAAGACCATCTCGCAGGCCGCGGGGCACAGCCGCTGCATCACCTCGGACGCTGCCGGCCCCTGCAGCGCCAGCAGCCCGCGATCGACCACCTCTACCTCATGGTCGGGCAGGCCGCGGCGCAGGTGCGCGATATCCTGCTCCCGACAGGCGGCATTGACCACCAGGTAGAGGTGCTCGCCCGCATTGACCACCATCAGGTCATCCAGGATGCCGCCCTCCTCGGCGGTGAACAGCGCATAGCGTTGCATGCCCTCGGCCAGCCCGACGATGTCCGCCGGCACCAGGGTCTCCAGTGCCTCGGCCGGTTGCGGACCACGCAGCAGGATCTGTCCCATGTGGGAGACATCGAAGAGCCCGCAGGCGCGACGCGTATGCTCGTGTTCGCGCTTCACCCCCAGCGGGTACTGAACCGGCATCTCATGGCCGGCGAAGGGCACCATCTTGCCGCCCAGCTCCACGTGCAGGGCATGCAGGGGGGTATGCTTGAGTTCACTCATGTCGTCATCACTCGTGGCTGGGCGCTCAACGCAAGAGAGGTGCCCGGGGGCACCTCTCTTGCCAGACGCACCCTCAGGATTTGTCGTGGTCCAGCTCCTCGCCCGGCAGGATCTCCTTGCCGTCGAAGTAGTCACGGGCCAGCTTGAAGACCACCGGCGACAGCAGCGCCAGGGCGATCAGGTTGGGAATGGCCATCATGGCATTGAAGACGCTTGCCAGCACCCAGACAAGATTCAGGTTCGCCATGGCCCCGAGCGGGATCGCGATGATGAACAGCACGCGATAGAGCGTGATCGAGCGGGTACCGAACAGGAACTGGAAACACTTCTCGCCGTAGAAGGACCAGCCCAGGATCGTGGTGAAGGCGAAGACCGCCAGGGCAAAGGTCACCACATACTCACCGACACCGGGCAGCGCCAGGTCGAAGGACGCTGCCGTCAAGCGCGCACCGGTCTCGCCTCCGCTCCATTCGACGCTGGTGAGAATGACCAGGGCGGTGATGGAACAGACGATGATGGTATCGATGAAGGTACCCAGCATGGCGATCAGGCCCTGCCTGATCGGGTTCCTGGTCTGTGCCGCGGCGTGGGCAATGGGCGCGCTTCCCAGACCTGCCTCGTTGGAGAAGATACCTCGCGCCACGCCGAACTGGATCGCCATGGCCACCCCGGCACCGGCAAAGCCCCCTGCCGCCGCGATGGGGTTGAAGGCATGGTAGAAGATCATGCCGAGCGCTTCACCGAGCTGACCGGCGTTGAGAACCAGCACCAGGATCCCCGCCAGCACATAGGCGATCCCCATGATCGGCACCAGCTTGCCCGCCACCCTGGCAATGCGCTTGATGCCACCGAGAATCACCGCGCCAGCCAGTACCATCAGGATCAGGCCCGTCAGCCAGTGAGGCATGCCCAGTGACTCGCTCAGCCCTTCAGCCACCGAATTGGACTGTACGGTATTGCCGATACCGAAGGCCGCCACGGCACCGAACAGGGCGAAGGCGCCCCCCAGCCATAGCCATTTCCGGCCCAGCCCGTTCTTGATGTAGAACATCGGCCCACCGACGTGGTAGCCGGTGCTGTCGGTCTCGCGATAGCGAACCGCCAGCACCGCCTCGGCGAACTTCGTCGCCATGCCCACCAGGGCCGTGATCCACATCCAGAACACTGCCCCCGGGCCACCCAGGAAGATGGCCGTCGCCACACCGGCGATATTGCCGGTCCCGATGGTGGCGGAAAGTGCCGTCATCAGGGCGTTGAAGGGCGAAATCTCCCCCTCTTCTTGCTTGGTTCTCTTCTCGCCTGGTGCCAGCTTGCGGTCACGCCCCTGCCACATCAGCTTGAAGCCGGTCCCCAGCTTGCGGATCGGCATCAACTTCAGGCCGGCCTGCAGGTAGATACCGACCCCCAACAGAAGGATCAGCATGGGAACACCCCATACGATGCCCTCCACCGAACTCAAGAATGTCATTAATGCTTCCACGAGAGTCTCCCTAGATTCACGCTTGTTGTTGTGACCCGCCCTCACCGGGTCGCCTGCCCGACGGAAAGACGATATGGCGTGGACGGGCCAGGCTTCGACGAAAGATCGACAGCACGAACGCCTTCACGATAGCGGATCCTGCCACGGATGCACCAGCCCGATGAAACGGAGGAGACACCACGACGCCCCCGTGCCACGGGCACCGCCTGTTTCCGATCGGAAACGCAGCAAGCCTACTGGCGAGCGTTCCCGGGGGCAAGCTGGCTGGCACCGCTACTCCCCGCTGGCTGTAGCGCCGGGCCTCTCGGCGACGTCCTGCCGCCGGCACCGCACCACGCCAGACCTCTCTCGGCGCCGGGCCCGCCCTGCCGGGGCTGTCACTGGACGAACCGGCTGCGGCCGGCCACGCTAGTCTACGGGTTCAGGCGCGCCAGGTGGCAAGCCGACCCCGCCGGGAGGACTCGCCAAATGCCGCCAAGGGCGTTAGCATTCGCGAATCCGAAAACCTTTTTCGTATAGGAAATCACGATGAGCTCTATCCCCGCCAACCTGCGCTATGCCGAAAGCCATGAATGGGTCCTCGACAATGGTGACGGCACCGTGACCATCGGCATCACCGACCATGCCCAGGAGGCGCTGGGCGATGTGGTCTTCGTCGAGCTTCCCGAGGTGGGCCGTTCGCTGGCCGTGGGCGACGAGTTCGGCGTCATCGAGTCCGTCAAGGCGGCCTCCGACCTCTATGCACCAGTGGCCGGCGAGGTCCTCGACGTCAACGATGCCCTCGAGGATGGCCCCGAGGCCGTCAACGAATCGCCCTACGAGGATGGCTGGATCATGAAGGTGCGCCTCGACGATCCCAGTGACCTCGACAACCTGCTCGATGCCGACGCCTACCAGGCGGTGGCCGCCGCCGAGGAGTGATCCCCATCCGGGCGCCCCTTGGTCCAGCCGGTTCGCGCCGGCCGCTGCCACCCGGGTGCCCTCCCCGGCCCCGTCAATGACGGGGCCGGTCCCTTTCGACGATCCCCGGGGCGAGGCCCCGTCACGACACAGGGTGTTCCATGGCTTTCGACAACCGCCGTCTGGCCGACCTGGCCGCTCACGATGCCTTCCTCCAGCGCCACAACGGCCCCACCGGTGCCGAGGTGGACGGCATGCTTACCACCCTGGGCCTGGATAGCCTGTCCTCGCTGCTCGAAGCCACCGTGCCCGCCGACATACGGCTGGGACGTGAGCTGGACCTGGACCCGCCGAGGAGCGAGGCCGAGGCCCTGGACTACCTGTCGCGCCTGGCCCGCCAGAATCGGGTCGTCAAGAGCTACATCGGCCAGGGCTACTACGACACCCACCTGCCGACGGTTATCCAGCGCAATGTGCTGGAGAACCCCGGCTGGTACACCGCCTACACGCCCTACCAGCCGGAGATCTCCCAGGGCCGCCTGGAGGGCCTGCTCAACTTCCAGCAGATGGTCATGGACCTCACCGGCATGGAGCTGGCCAATGCCTCGCTGCTCGACGAGGCCACGGCCGCTGCCGAGGCCATGGCGCTGTGCCGGCGCGCCAACAGGAAGGCGAAGCGCGATACCTTCTTCGTCGCCGAGGACGTCTTTCCCCAGACCCTCGACGTGGTACGTACCCGCGCCGCCTGGTTCGGTTTCGACCTGGTGGTGGCACCGGCGGAGGAACTCGCCGAGCATGAGGTCTTCGGCGCCCTGCTGCAGTACCCCGGCGACAGCGGCCGGGTTCGCGACCTGGCGCCGCTGCTGGCCGCGGCACGCGAACGCGGCGTGATGACCTGCGTGGTCGCCGACATCATGGGCCTGGTGCTGCTCAAGGAACCGGGGGCGCTCGGCGCCGACATGGTGGTGGGCTCCTCGCAGCGCTTCGGCGTGCCCATGGGCTATGGCGGTCCGCACGCCGCCTTCTTCGCCACCACCGACAAGCTCAAGCGCTCGATTCCCGGCCGCATCATCGGCGTCTCGAAGGACAGTCGCGGCAACACGGCGCTACGCATGGCCATGCAGACCCGCGAACAGCACATCCGCCGCGAGAAGGCCACCTCCAACATCTGCACCGCCCAGGCACTGCTGGCCAACATCGCCGGTTTCTATGCCGTCTACCACGGCGCCGAGGGACTGCGCACCATCGCCTCGCGCATCCATCGCCTGACCACGATCCTCGCCGAGGGACTCAGGTCCAGGGGCGTCGCCCTGGTCCACGACAGCTGGTTCGACACCCTGCGCCTCACCGGCGTGGATGCCGGCAAGCTCCACGGCCGGGCCATGACCCATGGCCTCAACCTGCGCTACTTCGCGGGCGGCGACGTGGGCCTGAGCCTCGACGAGACCACCACCGCCCATGACCTGGACGTACTGTTCGATGTGCTGCTCGGCGAGGAGCACGGTCTCTCGGTGCGCGAGCTGGACGACCGCGTGGTCGCGGCCGGCACCAGCGGCATCCCGGCGGCCTGTCGGCGCGAGTCGGACTTCCTCACCCACCCGACCTTCCGCCGCTACCACAGCGAGACGGAGATGCTGCGCTACCTCAAGCGGCTGGAGAACAAGGACCTGTCCCTGGCCCACGCCATGATCCCGCTGGGCTCATGCACCATGAAACTCAATGCCACCAGCGAGATGATGCCGATCACCTGGCCGGAGTTCGCGCGCATCCACCCCTTCGCACCCCGCGACCAGGTGGCCGGCTACCGGCAGATGATCGACGAGCTCGCGGCCTTCCTGGTGGAAGTCACCGGCTACGACCATATCTCCATGCAGCCCAATTCCGGGGCCCAGGGCGAATACGCCGGCCTGGTGGCGATCCGCCGCTACCAGGCCGCCGAGGGCGAGGGGGACCGCGACGTCTGCCTGATCCCGAGCTCGGCTCACGGCACCAACCCGGCCTCCGCCGCCATGGCGCGGATGAAGGTCGTGGTGGTGGAGTGCGACAGCGACGGCAACATCGACCTGGAAGACCTGCGCGCCAAGGCCGAGCAGCATCGTGACACCCTCTCGGCAATCATGATCACCTATCCCTCCACCCACGGCGTCTTCGAGGAGAGCGTGCGCGAGGTGTGCGACATCGTGCATGCGCACGGCGGCCAGGTGTACATCGACGGCGCCAACATGAATGCCCAGGTGGGCCTGACCCGTCCCGGCGACTTCGGCGGCGACGTCAGCCACCTCAACCTGCACAAGACCTTCTGTATCCCTCATGGCGGCGGCGGACCGGGCATGGGCCCCATTGGCGTCAAGGCCCACCTGGCTCCCTTTGTCGCCAATCACGTGGTCACTCCGCTGGAGGGCGTCGAGGCGAGCTGTGGTGCGGTCTCGGCGGCCCCCTTCGGTTCGGCATCGATCCTGCCGATCTCCTGGGCCTACATCAAGATGATGGGGGGCCGCGGCCTGCGCGAGGCCACCGAGCTGGCGATCCTCAACGCCAACTACATCGCGGCGCGACTTGAGGGACACTACCCGGTGCTCTACAAGGGGCGTAACGGCACCGTCGCGCATGAATGCATCATCGACATCCGCCCGCTCAAGGCAGAGTCAGGCATCAGCGAGGAGGACATCGCCAAGCGCCTGATGGACTACGGCTTCCACGCCCCGACCATGTCCTTCCCGGTACCCGGCACGCTGATGATCGAGCCCACCGAATCGGAGTCGCGCCATGAGATCGACCGCTTCTGCGACGCCATGATCCGTATCCGCGAGGAGATCAACTGCGTGCAGCGCGGCGAGTGGCCGGCGGATGACAACCCGCTGGTCAATGCCCCGCACACCATGGCCGACCTGATGGACGACCGCTGGGCGCGCCCCTATACCCGCGAACTCGGTGCCTTCCCCTCGGAGGCGGTCAAGGCCGGCAAGTACTGGCCGGCGGTGAACCGCGTCGACAACGTCTTCGGCGACCGCCAGCTGATCTGTTCCTGCCCGAGCATCGACGAATATCGAGAGTAGCGGCAGGACCGCCTGGCCGGCACGCCGAACGGGCCCCGCCACCCGGCGGGGCCTGCTGCCCTCAGGCTTCCTGGCGCTCCAGCCCCTCACCGAAACCGAAGCGTTCGTGGTGGCGCTGCTCGCGATAGCCCTGCAGCAGGCGCACGTAGCGACGCGGCATCTGCTCGCCGGCGCGCACGACCAGGTGCAGGGTCTCGTGGACCGAATGGGGCAGGGAGAGCTCCTTGACCTGTCGTTGCCAGGGCGAGGTTTCCAGCACGACCCGCGAGACCACGGTGAACCCCAGGCCACGCGCCACCGCGTCGAGCACCATGCTCACCTCATTGGTGAAGCCCTGGCGCGGAAAGTGGCTCATCGAGCGGAAGTCGGGAAAATTGGCGCGCAACAGGGCACTGGCGTTACCCTCCCCGCCCGAGTAGCTGATGAAGCCGATCCCCATCAGATCGGCCAGGCCACTGCCGGCAAAGTCTGCCGGCACGACCAGGCAGAGCGGCTCCTGATGCCAGGCTTCACAGTCCAGTTCGGGATGACGCACGGCCTCGGTAATGATCCCCAGGTCGTGACGACCGCCCAGCACGTCGGCGACGATCTCGCTGTTGAAGGCGAAACTGTAGCTGACCGTCAGCCCCGGCTGCATCTGCTGCTGGCCGAGGATGAAGGGGTAGAGCATCAGGCCGACACTGCCCGGCGAGGCGAGGCGACACTCGCCGCTCTCAAGGCTGTCATCGTCCAGGGAGTGGCGGAACTGCTCGTGCTCGGCGAACAGCTTGAGGGCGTAGTCATAGGCGCGCCGCCCGCTCTCGGTAAGCACGAGGCGCCGCCCCTGGCGATCCAGTAGCGGCTTGCCCAGGTACGCCTCGAGCTTGCGCACGTGCTGGCTCACTCCGGGCTGGGTCATCTCCAGGCGGTGGGCCGTGCGCGTGAAGCTGCCGGTCTCGACCAGGGTGATGAAGGTGCGAAAGTATCGGGCGTTGAACATGGGTGTCACGTCGCGGGCAATGACCAGACAGGAGAGGAATTCTACCAGCTCGTCACCAGAGCCGCAGCGATGCCCACGGCGGCGCGGCATGGTAGCATCCCGGAACGAGCAATGCCGCCAAGACGACAGGAAGCGCCAAGGATGCCCGACACCATTTCCACCACCATCTCGCCGGAAGGCAGCCTCGAGATTCTCTCCCAGCAGGAGGTCGAGCGCCTCCACGATACCTCGAAGAGCGGCCTGCACGACCTGCTGCGCAGCTGCTCGCTGGCGGTCCTCAACTGCGGCACCCCCACCGATGATGGCCTGGCCCTGCTCGAGACCTATCCCGACTTCGACATCGAGGTGCTGCAGCAGGACCGCGGGGTACGCCTCAAGATCACCAATGCGCCTGCCGAGGCCTTCGTCGACGGCAAGATGATCCGCGGCATCCGCGAGCACCTTTCCGCGGTGCTGCGCGACATCGTCTACGTCTACAACGAGATCCAGACCCGCCATCGCTTCGACCTGCAGACCGCCGAGGGCACCACCAATGCGGTCTTCCATATCCTGCGCAAGGCCGGCACCCTCAAGCCCGGTCGCGACCCCAGCCTGGTCGTCTGCTGGGGGGGACACTCGATCTCGCGCGAGGAGTACGACTACACCAAGTCCGTCGGTTACCACCTGGGGCTTCGCGAGCTGGACATCTGTACCGGCTGCGGGCCCGGCGCCATGAAGGGGCCCATGAAGGGCGCCAACGTGGCCCATGCCAAGCAGCGTCGTACCCAGGGGCGCTATCTGGGCGTCTCCGAGCCCGGCATCATTGCCGCCGAGGCACCCAACCCGATCGTCAACGAACTGGTGGTGATGCCCGACATCGAGAAGCGCCTGGAGGCCTTCGTGCGCCTCGGGCACGGCATCCTGGTCTTCCCCGGCGGGGTCGGCACCGCCGAGGAGATCCTCTACCTGCTCGGGATTCTGCTGCACCCGGACAATACCGACATGGAATTTCCGGTCATCTTCACCGGGCCCGCCGATTCTGCCGACTACTTCAAGCGCATCGACGAGTTCCTGGTCTATACGCTGGGCAAGGAGGTCCGTCGCCTCTACCGCATCATCGTGGACGACGCCGTCGAGGTCGCCCGCACCATGCGCAAGAACATCGACGCGGTGACCGAGTATCGCCGTAGCCGTCAGGATGCCTTCTACTACAACTGGCGCCTGACCGTGGCTCGCGACTTCCAGGAAACCTTCGAGCCCACCCATGACGCCATGGCCGGCCTCGCACTGCATCGTGAGCAGCCCGTGCACGAGCTGGCCGCCAACCTGCGCCGGGCCTTTTCCGGGATCGTCGCGGGCAACGTCAAGGAGAGGGGCATTCGCGCGATCGAGGCCCATGGCCCCTTCCGGCTGCATGCCGAGCCGGAGCTGATGGCACGCCTCGACGAGCTGCTGGCCTCCTTCGTCGACCAGGGCCGCATGAAGCTCGCCGGCGACTATGTGCCCTGCTATACGCTGGGATAGCGCCGAGCAAGACGATGGCTCCGCCCGTTATGCTGTCAAGCCCCTGGCCGCTTGGCCGCTTGGCCGCTTGGCGCTCTCAACCAGGCGCCTTTTTCCATAGCCACAGGGCATGCAGCAGCAGCCCCAGGGTGGCGCCATGGGAGAGCAGCAGCTCCCAGCCGAAGAAGTCACTGGTCAGGGCATGCCAGGCCGTCATCAGCGCCAGGCCCACCACCAGGAAGAGCCCCAGCCGGCGCAGCAACGAAGGCAGGCGTGAACGCGACTCGCCGGGGAGCAACCGCCACTGCAGCACGCTCACCACCGCCACCACGGCCAGCGCCATCGCTATCAGCGACAGATGCGTCTCATGCCCACCGGCCAGATAGCGTGGCAGTGTCGCCAGCATCAGGGCCCCGAGCCCCATCAAGAGGCTGAGGCGTTCCGCAGTGGGCATCGCGCCCACCTCAGGCCACCTTGAGCTGCTGCGCATCGATCCACTCCTCGACCCAGGGGAGCGCCTCGTCATCTGCCATGAAGGTCTCCATGGCATCCACCTCGAGGCGTTCACCGAGTCGCTGTGCCCCCTGCCCCTCGAGCAGTGCATCCAGGTAGCGGCCGGCGCCGCAGAAGGTCTCGCCGTAGGAGCTGTCCCCCAGGGCGATGAGACCGTAGCGCAGGCCGCTGAGGCCGGGGCTCTGCGCCTCGAGATCACGGGCGAAGGGCATGATGTTGCCGGGAAGGTCGCCGCTGCCGGTGGTCGAGACGCAGAACAGTGCCAGGTCGGTGGGCGAGCCGGTGAGGTCGTCGAGTGTCGGCTGATCGAAGATGGCCACTTCGTAGCCGGCATCCTCGAACAGCGGCTTGACCTGTTCGGCGACGTCCAGCGCGCCGCCATACATGGTGCCTACAAAGATCTTGAGCATACGCGGGTCATGGATTTACCTGAGAATTTCCGTCGGATATTACCATGAGGTGCGTCACGGGGCCACGCCCTGTCGGCTGCAGCAGCGCAAGAGCCCGAGTATAATGGTCGGACTTTTCCGGGCGTGCACGGAGCCATCATGCAGCAGACCTTCGAGACCTGGATCACCCCGATCATGATCGGTGGCCTGATCCTGTTCATGTGCTTCATCATCTGGGACCTGGCCAAGAAGTCCCAGGCCGGTCGCTTCGGCACCATCATGCTCTTCGTGGTGCTGGGCGCCGGCATGCTGGGTTATGTCCTGAAGGTAGTCATCACCTGGATACTGGAAAACGGCAACGGCGTGTAGCCATGCGCCGAGCCCAGGCCAATAAAGACGCCACTCCCGGGAGTGGCGTCTTCATGTTCGTCCGGCAACACGGTCAGTGGCGTTCGCCGCGGTACCCCTCGACCTGGCTCTTGAGTTTCTGGCCGGGCCGGAAGGTTACCACTCGCCTCGCGGAGATCGGGATCTCCTCGCCGGTCTTGGGGTTACGCCCGGGGCGTTCACGCTTGTCGCGCAGATCGAAGTTGCCGAACCCCGAGAGCTTGACCTGCTCGTTCTCGCGCAGGCAGCCACGTATCTCCTCGAAGAACGTCTCGACCATGGACTTGGCCTCACGCTTGGAGAGGCCAAGCTCGGCGTGCAGATGTTCGGCAAGTTCCGCCTTGGTCAATGCACCCATCTTGTCACACCCATGTCATTATCCTCATGGTGCCGGTCCTGCCGATCGACGCAGCGCTCCTGGTCAGGCACGCAACTCAGGCACGCAATTCCGCCCCCAGGTGCCGACGCGATTCCGCAACGATGGCATCTACCAACTGGTTGATTTCCTCGTCATTAAGCGTGCGCGATGGATGCTGCCAGGTCAAGCCCAGGGCCACGCTCTTGCGTCCCGCCGGCACGCCCTTGCCCTGATAGACATCGAACAGGTGTGACTCCACCAGCCATTCGCCAGCCTCGGCGCGGATGGTGTCGAGCAGCGACTGTACCGGCAACTCCTCATCGACCAGGAAGGCCAGGTCACGGCGGACCTCGGGATGGCGCGACAAGGGCGTGAAGGCCGGCACTCGCCCCTGAGTCAGCGCATCGAGGCGCACCTCGAAGAGCAGCGCATCGACCTTGAGGCCGAGACTGGCGCGCACTGCCGGGTGCAGGGTACCGATCCAGCCCGCTTCCTCGCCGCGGTGCAGGACGCGGGCGCACTGACCGGGATGCAGGGCCGGATGCTCGCCAGGCTCGAAGCGCCAGGCCTGTGGCTCACCGAGTGCCAGCAGGCTCTCGAGGTCCCCCTTGAGGTCGAAGAAATCCACCGGCTCCCTGCCACCGCTCCACCCCTCCGGCTCGCGAGGCCCGCAGACCAGAGCGCCCAGCATCGGCACCTGATGCAGGTGATCGAGCTCGCCGCGGAAGACCAGCCCCGTCTCGAAGAGTCGCACCCGGTTCTGCTGACGATTGAGGTTGTGCTGCAGGGCCCGGACCAGCCCCGGAAAGAGGCTTGCCCGCATCACCGAGAGATCGCTGGAAATGGGATTGGCCAACGTCGGTGATACCGCCTCGGGATGCAGGGCCTGCTGCAGCTCGGGAGCGACGAAGCTGTAGGTCACGGCCTCCTGGAAGCCTCGAGCCACCATCTGGCGGCGCAGTCGCGCCAGGGGTGTATACGCCTCATGGGTCGCCTCCAGGGCCAGACGAACCTGGGGCCGGCGCGCCGGCAACCGATTGTAGCCATGGATGCGCGCCACCTCCTCGATCAGGTCCTCCTCGATGGCAATGTCGAAACGCCAGCTGGGGACCTGCACGGTCCAGCTCTCACCGGACATCTCGACTCCCAGGCCGAGGCGCTCGAGGATCTCGGTGACCTCGTCACGGGGCAACGACTTGCCCAGCGCCTGCGCCAGGCGCGACGCTCTCAGGGTAGCCTCGCGGCCGACGGGCAGATTTGGCTCGCTTGCCACCTCGACCAGCGGCCCCGGCTCGCCGCCGGTAATCGCCAGCAGCAGGGCGGTGGCCCGTTCGGTGGCCTCACGAGGCAGGCTGGGATCAACCCCGCGTTCGAAGCGATGCGAGGCATCGGTGTGCAGGCCATAGGCACGTGCCTGGCCGGCAACCGCCAGCGGCGAGAAGAAGGCAGCCTCGAGGAAGATGTCGCGAGTCTCGGGGCTCACGCCGGAGTGCTCGCCGCCCATGACGCCGGCAATGGCCAGCGGGCCACGCTCGTCGGCGATGACCAGCGTCGAGGCCTGCAGGGTGATCTCCTGGCCGTCGAGCAGCACCAGACGCTCGCCCTCTCGTGCCAGTCGCACGACAACGCTGCCGTGCAGGTTGGCACGGTCGAAGGCATGCAGCGGCTGTCCGAGCTCGAGCATCACGTAGTTGGTGACATCCACCACCGGATCAATGCTGCGAATGCCGCTGCGGCGCAGGCGTTCGGTCATCCACAGCGGGGTGTCGGCGGTGACATCGACCCCCTTGATGAGCCGCCCGATATAGCGCGGGCAGCGCTCACCGTCCTCGACACGCACCGGAAAGGTCTCGTCATGGCTCGGCGCCACGGGCGTCAGGTCGGGCCCTGCGACGGCCAGCCGATTGAGCACCCCGACCTCGCGGGCCACTCCCTTGAGGCTCAGGCAGTCGCCGCGGTTGGGCGTCAGGTCGACCTCGATGGTGTGGTCATCGAGTCCCATGAAGTCACGGAACCCCGCGCCTGCCGGCGCATCGGGCGGCAGCACGAGAATACCGGCGGAGGTCTCCTCCACGAGGCCCAGCTCGGAGGCCGAGCAGATCATGCCGCGGGACTCGACACCGCGCAGCCGGGCCTGCTTGATCTTGAAGTCGCCGGGCAGCACCGCGCCAACCCGGGCAAAGGGCACCTTCTGTCCGACGGCGACATTGGGCGCGCCGCAGACGACCTGTGCCGGCTCGCCACTGCCGTCGTCGACCCGACAGACGCTGAGCTTGTCGGCATCGGGATGCGGCTCCTTGCCGACGACCTCTGCCACCACGACCTCGGTGAAGGCGGCAGCCACCGGCTCCACGGCATCGACTTCAAGGCCCGCCATGGTGATCTGGTCAGCCAGTGCCTGGGTAGCGAGCGCCGGCGAGACCCAGTCACGCAGCCACTGTTCGGAAAATTTCATGTGAGATCCTATCGCTGTGTTCTGCTTGTCCGGTGATCGCTCAAGCGAACTGCCTGAGAAAGCGCAGGTCGTTGTCGAAGAACAACCGCAGGTCGTTGACGCCGTAGCGCAGCATGGCCAGGCGCTCGGCGCCCATGCCGAAGGCAAAGCCCGTGTAACGCTCGGCATCGATGCCGGAATGGCGGAACACCTCGGGATGCACCATCCCGCAGCCCATCACCTCCAGCCAGCCGCTATGGGAGCAGACCCGGCAGCCTTCGCCACCACACATCACGCACTGGATATCGACCTCCGCCGACGGCTCGGTAAAGGGGAAGTAGGAGGGACGGAAACGTACCGAGAGATCATCGCGCTCGAAGAAGGCGTGCAGGAAATCCTGGATGGTGCCCTTGAGGTCGGCGAAGCTGACGTCCTCATCGACCAGCAGCCCCTCGACCTGATGGAACATGGGGGTATGGGTCAGGTCGGAGTCGCTGCGATAGACGCGACCGGGGCAAACGATGCGGATCGGCGGTTCCCCCTCCTTCATGGTCCGTACCTGCACGGGCGAGGTATGAGTCCTGAGCAGCCGAGTCGCATCGAAGTAGAAGGTATCCGCCATGCCCCGTGCCGGATGGTGGGCCGGAATATTGAGGGCCTCGAAGTTGTGGTAGTCATCCTCGATCTCGGGACCCACGGCCACGCCGTAGCCGATGCGGGTGAAGAGTCCCTCGATGCGCTCCAGCGTCAGGGTCACCGGGTGCAGCCCTCCGCTTGGCTGGCCGCGCCCCGGCAGGGTCACGTCCAGGCGCTCCGCCGCCAGACGCGCCTCGAGGGCTGCCTTCTCCAGTGCCTGACGTCGCGCGTCCAGTTCCTGACCCAGCGCCTGCTTGGCCTGGTTGATACGTTCACCCGCGGCCGGGCGCTCCGCGGCTGGCAACTTGCCGAGCCCCTTGAGCAGTGCGGTGATCTCGCCCTTCTTGCCGAGATAGCGCACACGCAGCTCGTCCAGCGCGGCCAGGCTGTCGGCAGCATGGATGGCGTCGCGAGCCTCGGCAACCAGAGTGGGAAGGTGGTCCATCGGTTGAGCTCCGAAGTCGTTCAAAAAAGCAGTCTTTCAAAAAAACAGGGGAAGAGCGGCTGCTCTTCCCCTGCGACGATCATGGTCCGGCATCACGGCATGCACCGCGGCCGGCCAAGGGTCGACGTCCCTTACTGGGCAGCCTTGGCCTTCTCGACGATGGCGGCAAAGGCAGCCTTCTCGTGAACGGCCAGATCGGCCAGGACCTTGCGGTCGATCTCGATACCGGCCTTCTTCAGGCCACCGACGAAACGGCTGTAGGACAGGCCGTGCTGACGGGCGCCGGCGTTGATGCGCTGGATCCACAGGGCACGGAACTGGCGCTTGCGCTGGCGACGGTCGCGGTAGGCATACTGGCCGGCCTTGATGACGGCCTGCTTGGCTACGCGAAAGACGCGCGAACGGGCACCGTAGTAGCCCTTGGCCTGCTTGAGAATCTTCTTGTGACGACGACGGGCGACGACGCCCCGCTTGACACGTGTCATGACTTACTCCTGACGAAAGGTATGTGCAACCAAGGGTTACAGGTTCGGCAACATCCGCTGGATGAGCGGCTTGTCGGCGTCATGGATCTGCTTCATGCCGCGCAGTTGACGCTTCCGCTTGGTGGACTTCTTGGTCAGGATGTGACTGCGAAACGACTGCTTGTGCTTGAAGCCGTTGGCCGTCTTCTTGAAGCGCTTGGCAGCGCCACTGTTGCTCTTGATCTTCGGCATGAGGTCAACTCCGCTCGAGGTTTTTCAGAAAATCCGGGGCCGACGGAAAGCCGTGTCGCCTTCCGCCCGTTGGACAGGCCGCCGGATCACTTTTCTGTGTACTGCGTGCTACTGCTTCTTCTTGGGGGCAATGATCATGATCATCTGCCGCCCTTCCATCTTGGGGAAGGACTCCACGGTGCCGATATCTTCGAGATCGGCAGCAATCCGCTCCATCAGCTTGCGACCGATGTCCTGGTGCGCCATCTCGCGACCGCGGAAACGCAGCGTGACCTTGCCCTTGTCGCCACTTTCGAGGAACCGGACCAGGTTCTTCATCTTGACCTGATAGTCACCCTCGTCAGTGCCAGGCCGGAATTTCACTTCCTTGACCTGAATCTGCTTCGTCTTCTTCTTCTGAGCAGCCTTCTGCTTCTTCTGCTCGAAGACGAACTTGCCGTAATCCATGATCTTGCAGACGATCGGATCGGCATTGGAAATCTGCACGAGGTCCATACCTGCCGATTCGGCTCGCTCCAGCGCATCACTGGTGGGCACGATACCCAGCTGCTCGCCGTCACTGTCGATCAGGCGAACCTGATCCTCGGTAATCCGCTCGTTCATGGGGGGGCGCTTGTCTTGGACACGCCCTCTTGGGTTGCTTCGCTTGATGGTTCCGTCTCCACTTCAGCTTGGGAAGATGTCGCTACCGCCGCTCGGCCTCGACATGGTCGATGAAGGCATCCACCCCCATCGTACCAAGGTTTTCGCCACTGCGCGTACGCACGGCCACCGAGTCGGACTCGACTTCCTTATCTCCCACCACCAGGAGATAGGGGACCTTCTGCAACGTATGCTCGCGGATTTTAAAGCCGATCTTCTCGTTCCTCAAGTCCGACTTGACCCGAAGACCGACTTTCTGCAGCCGCTTCACCAGCGAAACGGCGTGCTCGCGCTGCGCATCGGTGATGGTCATGACGACAGCCTGCTGGGGAGCCAGCCACAGCGGCATGGCCCCGGCGTAGTGCTCGATGAGGATGCCAAGAAAGCGCTCGAAGGAGCCGAGGATCGCCCGGTGCAGCATCACCGGCGTCTTGCGGACCCCGTCCTCATCGACGAACTGGGCCCCAAGACGCCCGGGCAGGTTGAAGTCCAGCTGCAGGGTTCCACATTGCCATACGCGATTGAGGCAGTCGCGCAGCGAGAATTCGATCTTGGGCCCGTAGAAGGCCCCCTCGCCCGGCTGAAGCTCCCACGCCAGCCCCGTGGCGTCAAGCGCGGCCTCGAGGCCGGCCTCGGCACGGTCCCAGAGCTCCGGCTCGCCCATGTAGCCCTCGGGGCGAGTGGAGAGCTTGAGCTCGACGTCGTCGAAGCCGAGCTCCCGATAGACCTTGAGGGTCAGAGCGATGAAATCCTCGGCCTCGGCCTGGATCTGCCCCTCGGTGCAGAAGATATGCGCATCGTCCTGGGTGAAACCACGTACCCGCATCAAGCCGTGCAAGGACCCGGACGGCTCGTTGCGATGGCAGCTGCCAAACTCGGCAAGCCGCAGCGGCAGGTCCCGATAGCTCTTGAGCCCCTGGTTGAACACCTGGACATGGCAGGGGCAGTTCATCGGCTTGACGGCGTACTCGCGCTTCTCCGACTCGGTGGTGAACATCAGGTCGCTGTAGTGCCCCCAGTGGCCCGAGGCCTTCCATAGCGACAGATCCACCACCTGGGGCGTATTGATCTCCTGGTAGCCGTTCTCGATCTGCACCCGGCGCATGTACTGCTCCAGGGCCTGATAGATCGTCCAGCCATTGGGGTGCCAGAAGACCATGCCGGGCGCCTCTTCCTGAAGATGGAAGAGATCCATCTTCCTGGCCAGCTTGCGGTGGTCACGCTTCTCGGCCTCCTCGAGACGCTTGAGGTAGGCCTTGAGCTGCTTCTTGTCGGGCCAGGCCGTGCCGTAGATGCGCGTCAGCATCGTATTCTCGGCGTTGCCGCGCCAATAGGCACCGGCAAGCTTGGTTAGCTTGAATGCCTTGAGGTGTCGGGTGTTGGGGACGTGGGGTCCCCGGCACATGTCCACGTATTCCTCGTGGTGGTAGAGCCGAATGGTCTGTCCCTCGGGGATCTCGCGCACGATCTCCTGCTTGTAGGGCTCCTCACGGTGGAGGAAGGTCAGCATCGCCTGGTCGCGATCCACGTACTCGCGCACCACGTCGTACTCGTGGTCGATCAGCGCCTTCATGCGTGCCTCGATGACCTCGAGATCATCGGGAGTCACCGAACGCCCGAAATCGATGTCATAGTAGAAGCCGTCCTCGATCACCGGCCCGATGGCCATCCTGGCGTCGGGATAGAGCTGCTTGACCGCATGACCGATGAGATGGGCACAGGAGTGGCGAATGACATCCAGCCCTTCGGGGTCGCGCGCAGTGAGGATCGCCACTTCGGCGTCGTGGTCAATGAGGTCGGCGGCGTCTACCTGAACGCCGTCTATCTTGCCGGCCACACAGGCCTTGGCCAGGCCGGGGCCGATGCTCTCGGCCAGTTGCATCACGGTGAGCGGGGCGTCGAAGGATCTCTGGCTGCCGTCGGGCAGGGTGACGATGGGCATGAAGGGGTCCTTGTGCACAGTGGTGATCCATACCAGGGATCACGTGTCGCCAGAAGAATGATCGTGTGAAAAAGCGACGCCTAGCCTAGCAGAATCCTGCCCCGTGGCGCCATGGCGACGCACCTCGCCGGAACGAGAGAAGGCGCCCTGGGGCGCCTTCTCTCGATCTGCCCCGGGTCACCCCCGGGGCCTGCGTCGGGTCAGGGCAGGATCACTCCCACTCGCCGAGCTCCACGCGACGGTTCTCGGCGCGCCCCTCATCGGTATCGTTGGTCGCCACCGGCTGGGACTCACCATAACCGGTGGTCTGCATGCGATCACGTTCGACGCCCTGACTGACCAGGTAGTCGGCCACGGCGTCCGCACGCTCCTGAGACAGTTGCTCGTTATAGGACTCGCTGCCCACGGAGTCAGTGTGACCCTCGATGCGCACGCGAACGTTCTCGTTGGCCTGCAGCTTCTCGGCCACACCGTCGAGGATCTGCTCGGCACCCGAGGTCAGGGTCGCGGAGTCGAACTCGAAGTTGACGTCACGCAACACCAGGTCCTCTTCGCAGCCCAGGGCATTGACCTCGGCACCGGCCGGGGTACCCGGGCACTGGTCCTGGTAGTCCGGGACGCCGTCGTCGTCGGAGTCCAGCGGGCAACCCACGGCATCCACGGCCACGCCGGCCGGGGTGCCAGGACACTCGTCATCGGCATCGATGACGCCGTCACCGTCGCTATCGCGCGGTGCCTGCTCTGCCGGCTCGGGCGACGTGTCGGCACACAGCATGGCACCGATGGTGGCACCGGCAGTGGACCCGACAGCGGCACCGGAATCCTCATTGGAATCGTCGCTTGCCGCATAGCCGAGACCACCGCCGATCAGACCACCGGCCAGGCCGCAGACGGCCGGATGCTGGTACCAGGCACGATCGGAGGAAGCAGAGGCGCTACCCCCGGATTGGGAAGCGGAACTGGCGCAGCCGGACAGGCCGACCACCAGCGCGGAACCGAGCAACAAGCCAGTCGTGGACTTTTTCATGTTAAGACTCCTTCTTCTTGACTACATCCCGGTGTGACTGGCGATGCCTTCATCACCCGGGGTTCCGAGGAATGACCCAAGGGAAGCGGTCCCCGATCCACTTCCTGCACCTACCAAGAAAGCATGGAAGAACCTTCTCGGCCAGTGCGATCCTGCGATGGCCGTGGCCTCCAGCCCTATATCAGCCATCTGAGAGACGGGACAAGCTTGCAGCACAGACCCACAGGTTGCAATCGAAGATGGTGCGCCAGCGCACGCAACGCCGGCACCTCGAGTACCGCCCTCACGCTGTGCATGGCTCAGTGCAGGCTGTCCGGCCAGCCGCGGCGAAACTCGACCACCGCCGCTGCCGCCTTGAGCACGGGCTGGCGAAACTCCTCCTCGACGGCCAGGCGCTCACGGTCCTCGCGGAAGCGGTCACGGGGGGTGAGTGCCTTGCGCGCAGAGTGCGTATGCAGGTGTCGAGTGCGACGATGCACTTCGTCGAATGCCTGAAAGTCGGGTCGCTCGGTCAATGTCTCGTCGAGGATCTCCAGCAGCACCTTGCAGCGCCAGCTACCCTCGGTGATATCGACCTGCTCCTGCACCAGCGCCGAGGCCACCATCTCGAGATTGTCCAGGCAGTTACGGTGGGCGCGCTGGACCTCCTCTTCACGGAAGGCCTTGCGCCGCTGCACCTCCTTCCAGAGCGTGAAGGCGTAGGTGCCGAGGCCGGCGATGATGGCCAGGGCCAGGCCGAGCAGCATGAGGGCCAGCGTCGTACTCATTGGCGTATTCCCGTCGCTAGTGACATGTACAAATACTATACACGGGCAGGGCGCCTTTCAAAATGATGGCTGCGGCGAGCACGACAGATTTCGCACTTCTGGCCGGTCGCTGCGTTCTGGACGCCATGTTCAACTTAGGTAGTATAACGCCCCCATCCACCCCGGCAAGGAGCCATGATGCCTGCCCCCGACGCCACTCACGACACCCCCCCGGCGACGCCCCTCTCCGCACGAATCGGCCTGTGGCTGGGCCCCCTCTGGGTGCTGATGACCCTGATCCTGCCCGCCCCGGGCGGCATGGCCGAGACGGCCTGGGCCTGTGTGGGACTGGCCCTGCTGATGGCCACCTGGTGGTCCACCGAGGCCATCCCGATACCCGCCACCTCGCTGCTGCCGCTGGCCCTGGTGCCGGCACTGGGGATCGGCGACATGAGCGAGACGGCCGCCAGCTACGCCAACCCGATCATCTACCTGTTCCTCGGGGGCTTCCTGCTCGGCATCGCCATGCAGCGCTGGAATCTGCACAAGCGCATTGCCCTTCACGTGCTGCGTGTCGTGGGTCACAAGCCTCGTCAACAGATCGGCGGCTTCATGCTGGCCACGGGCTTTCTCAGCATGTGGGTATCCAACACCGCCACGGCCATCATGATGCTGCCCATCGGCATCTCGGTCGTCAGCCTGCTGAGCGACAGCGACCCGGCGGAGCTGCGTCGCTACGCCACGGCGCTTCTGCTGGCCATCGCCTACTCCGCCAGCATCGGCGGCGTGGCCACGCTGATCGGCACACCGCCCAATGCCCTGCTTGCCGGTTACCTCGCCGAGGACCGCGGCATCGACCTCGGCTTCGCCCAGTGGATGATGGTCGGGCTGCCCATCAGTATCGCCATGATGGCCAGCGCCTGGTGGTGGCTGACCCGCCGGGACTTCGCCCTGGATGCCGGCGCGGACAGTGACGTCATGGTCCGTGACGAGCTGGCCAGACTCGGCCGCACCAGCTCCGCCGAGCGGCGCGTGGGTCTTGTCTTCCTGCTCGCCGCTACGGCCTGGATACTGCGTCCCCTGCTCAACGACGCGGGTCTCGACTGGCTCTCCGACACGGGCATCGCCATCATTGCGGGCATCGCCCTCTTCCTGGTGCCGGCCGGGCGTGAGCCGGGCGTGCGTCTGATGGACTGGGAGTCGGCGCGCGAGCTGCCCTGGGGCATCCTGCTGCTGTTCGGCGGAGGCCTGGCCCTGGCCGGCTCCATCAGCCGCTCCGGCCTGGCGGAGTGGATCGCCCAGCAGCTCGGGGTGTTCGGCGCCTTCCCGCTGCTGGCGATGGTCGGCGTGGTGGTGCTGGTGATCATCTTCCTCACCGAGGTGACCTCCAATACCGCCACCGCCGCCGCTTTCCTGCCACTGCTCGGAGCGCTGGCCCTGTCGCTGGACATCTCGCCGCTGCTGATCACGGTACCCGCGGCGATCGCCGCCAGCTGTGCCTTCATGATGCCGGTCGCCACGCCTCCCAACGCGATCGTCTTCGCCACCGGCCACATGCGGATCCAGTCGATGATTCGTGCCGGCCTCATGCTCAACCTGGTCAGCACGATACTGGTGACCCTGATGGCCTACTTCCTGATCACCTGGTTCTGGTAGGGGATCAGCGGCAGCCAGAGCGCAGCGAGCCTGACCGACAGGCCAGGCTCGCTGCGCTCTGGACGACGAGGTGGCGACCGGAACCTCAGATCACCGCCATCCAGGTGGCCGCATAGTGATCCAGCAGCAGCACGCCGAAGACCCCCAGGATATAGCGGATGGAGAACCAGAATGCCGCCAGGGGGGCCTGTGGGTCGCGGCCACGCCATACCCGCCAGTTCCACATCATGAAGCGCAGGTTCAGCGCCAGTATCCCCACCAGGTAGAGCATCCCGCTCATGCCGATGGTGAAAGGCAGCAGGGTCACCGCCACCGTCAGCCAGCCATACAGCCAGACCTGCAATCGTGTGAAGGCCTCGCCATGGGTGACAGGCAGCATCGGCACCCCGGCACGCGCGTACTCATCACGCTTGTGGATGGCCAGTGCCCAGAAATGCGGCGGTGTCCAGGCGAAGATGATCAGCATCAGCAGCAGCGGCTCCGGGCCCAGTTGCCCGGTGACCGCCGTCCAGCCCAGCAATGGCGGCGCAGCTCCCGCCACCCCGCCGATCACGATGTTCTGCGGCGTGGCATGCTTGAGAAAGGCGGTATAGATGAGGGCATAGCCGATCAGTGACCCCAGCGTCAGCCAGGCCGTAAGCAGGTTGACCTGCCAGGCCAGCAGCCCGATGCCGCAGGCCGACAGCAGTGTCGCCCAGGACAGGGCCAGCGGCGTCGGCATGCGCTGGGTGGCCAGGGGGCGCCGCGCGGTACGCAGCATCAAGGCATCGAGGCGGCGGTCGACCACATGGTTGAAGGCCGCGGCACCGCCGGCCGCCAGGCCGATGCCGACCAGACCGAACACCACGGCCCCGGGATCCGGCAGCGGCGCAGACAGCAGCATGCCGACCAGGGTACAGACCAGCATCACCGCCACGACCCGCGGCTTGCACAGCGTATAGAGGTCTCGCCAGCCCCAGCCGGCAAACTGGCCAACGCTCCCGCGATTCAGCATGACGTCAGACATGAGCCAACTCCTCCTTCATTTTCGTCTCCCCGCTACCCACCATCCCGACTGCCCCGGCGACCGCAGGCCAGCGCCAGTGCCACACGGCCAGCGTCATCGCCACGACCAGCAGCACCGCCCCGGCCGTGTGCAGCAAGGCCAGCCACAGCGGCAGCCAGGCCAGCACGTTGGCAACGCCGATGCCCCCCTGAACGAGGTAGGCGCCGACCAGCAGCCCCAGCCAGGGCCGCATGCGTGCCACCCGCCGATAGCGAATGCCGAGCAGCAGCAGACTCAGCCCCAGGGCCAGGGCCCCGAGCCGATGGCCGACCTGGATAGCCGTGCGCGCCTCGGCATGCAGCTGGCCATGCAGGTAGTTCGGACCTACCGACTGGGTGAGGTGGAAGCCCTCGCTCCAATCCATGGCCGGCCACCACTGACCATTGCAGGTGGGAAATCCCTGGCAGGCAATGCCGGCATAGTTGCTCGAGGCCCAGCCACCCAGCGCCAGCTGCACCACCAGCAGCAGCAGGGCCACTCCCCACAGCGGCGTCAGACGACGTGCCGGCGCTGCGACGTCCACGCCGGACGAGAACCGGCGCAGGCGCAGATGCAGCCACAGGAACAACACCATCACCGTCAGGCCACCCAACAGGTGCAGGGTGACCACCTGGGGCCACAGCTTGAGGGTCACGGTGAAGGCCCCGAAGGCCCCCTGCAGCAGAATCACCCCCAGCAGGGCCAGGCTGAGCCTCCAGGGATAGCCGGCTTTGCGGCGCCACCGAGCGCCCAGCAGCACCAGGGCGATAACGACGCCCCCCAGGGCCGAGGCAAGATAGCGGTGAACCATCTCCACCCACGCCTTGGCGGACTCAAGCGGCACGTCGGGAGAATGAGCCAGGGCGCGTTCGGCATCCGGCACCACCAGGGCCCCGTAGCATCCCGGCCAGTCGGGACACCCCAGGCCGGCATCCACCAGGCGCGTCCAGGCGCCCACCAGCACCACCACGGCGGTGAAGAGGCCCCCGGCCAGGCTCAGCCCCACCAGCCATCGACCGCGCTGGCAACCGGCTGCTGCGCGGATGCTAGTCGTCATCGCTGCCGCCTCCCACCGTGGTCGAGGCGTCGTCGAAGCGCGCCATGGGAGGCTCGGGGTTCATGCGCAGCAGGCGACGCAGGTCATCGAGCACATCCGCGGTGGCAACCTCGGGGGCATAACCGAGGACAGCACGCCCCTCGGGATCGAGAATCCAGAGGCGATGGGGAGCACGCCAGTGGGCGTCGTCCGTCCACTCTGCCAGGGCCGCGCCGGGCAGCGGCTCATCGCCACCGCCGATACGCAGGCGACTGACCCGGTCGGCCTCGCGCCCCAGGGCCCGATGCAGGCGCCACCAGCGATCGGCATGGGCATCACACGTCTCGGGACAGTCGAATACCAGCCACCAGTCGCCCTCCCCCTGCTTCTCCACCGCGCTCAGCGGCCACTCGGCGAGGGGCGGAATCGAGGGCTCAAGGTCCCCATGGGCAGTGCGCCCCTCGGGGATCCCGATGCGCCACTCCACCATGCCCCAGGCCACAGCCACCGGCAGGGCAAAGATCGCGAAAAGGGCCAGCAGCTTGAGGCGCTGACGTCCGTCATGCGTCATCGGGGAGTCTCCTTGCTCGGGGTGGTCTTCGACACGGGGCGGCGTGTCCGGCGTCGCGCCCCGACCAGCATGATTACCAGGGCCGCCAGGGCCAGCCCCCACCACTGCAGGGCATAGCCCAGGTGGCGCTCGGGCGGCACCACGCTGGGCTGCCACCAGGACGCGAGATGGCCCGGCCCCTGCTCGAGGTGCAGCCAGCCTGAGTAGGCAAACTCCCCGTCCAGGTCCCAGGCCGGGAGATCGATACGCTGGAGGCGGTTGCCTTCCCGGTTGGGGCCGAACAGCGGCGCATCATCCCCTGCCCGTTGCCAGCGCCCCTCCAGGGTCACGACACCCTCGGGCGTCTTCACCGCCGGATCCGCTCGCGTGGGACCGGTCTCCAGGAAGCCGCGCTGGACCAGCCAGAGGCGCCCATTGACATCACGAAACGGCGTCAGGGGGGCCACCCCGAGACGTCCGTCATGGGTGCGGTTGTCGAGGAACAGGGTCTGGTCGGCAAGATACTCGCCCTCCAGGACCAGCTGCGCGCCGGCCGGGGGAGCCGTCGCCGGCGCCTCGATACGTGGCGCGTCCGCCAGACGAGACAGGTAGTCCCGCTTGTCGGCAGCACGCTCCCACTGCCATAGTCCCAGGGCGAGGCCCGATATCACGAGGCATGACCAGAACCCCCACCAGCCTGCCCGGCGTGTCGCCGAAGGACCGCCGGAGAGCGACGCTTTCCTGGAGCCGTGAATGTTACTCAAGATAGTGATTGCCCTTGTCTTCCTGGCCATGGTGACCAGCCTTGCCATGGGTGCCGGCTTTCTGGTCCGGGACGGCAGCCGCTCACGGCGCGTGCTGGTATCCCTCAAGATTCGCGTGGCCCTGGCCACCCTGTTGCTCGTCCTGCTCGGCTACGGTTTCACCCTGGGCGGCCTTGGCGGTTGACCAGGCGGCAACACCAGGCCTGGCGGTCAGAACACGTAGACGAAGATGAACAGGCCGATCCATACCACATCGACGAAGTGCCAGTACCAGGCCGCCGCCTCGAAGCCGAAGTGGTCGTCGGCCGAGAAATGCCCGCGGAACACCCGCCACAGCATCACCGCCAGGATGATGGTGCCGATGATCACGTGGAGCCCGTGAAAACCGGTGAGCAGAAAGAAGGTGGCGCCGTAGATGCCGGCTTGAAGGGTGATGCCGTAATGCGCATAGGCCTCGTAATACTCCACCCCCTGGATGGTGATGAAACACAGGCCCAGCAGCACGGTCACGCTGAGCCAGAAGCGGGTGCTGTCGCGCGCCCCCTCCTTGAGGCCCTCGTGGGCTATGGTCAGGGTGATACTCGAGGCGACCAGGATCAGTGTATTGACCAGCGGCAGGTGCCAGGGGCTCAAGGTATCCCGCGGCCCCTCGATGTCGGCGCCCGGCGGGTTGAGAAGCGGCCAGCTGGCGGTGAAGTCAGGCCACAGCAGAGCCGCCACCCCCTTGGCGCCCTCCCCGTCCAGCCAGGGCAGCGCAAAGGTGCGCACGTAGAACAGCGCACCGAAGAAGGCGGCAAAGAACATCACTTCCGAGAAGATGAACCAGCCCATCCCCCAGCGGAAGGAGCGATCCATCTGGTCGTCGTAGAGCCCGCCTCGCGACTCGATCACGACATCGCGAAACCACAGCGCCATGACCGCAAGCACGCCGATCAGGCCGATGACCATGACCGGCATGCCGGCCATGCCGTGCACCAGCACCATGCCGGTGCCGATCATCATCGCCCCCAGCGCAAGCGACGCCAGGACGGGCCACCTGCTGGACTCCGGAACATAGTAGCTGCCACCACTCATGCGCTGTCTCCTTCGTTGATCGGCCCGCGGGTCGTCACCGCTGCCTGAGCCGGCTGCACGGGATAGAGGGTATAGACCAGGGTCACCGTCTTGATATCGGCGGGCAACTCCCGGGTCAGCTGGAACACCAGCGGCGCCTCGAGCCGCTCGCCGCCCTCCAGGCGCTGCTCCTGGAAGCAGAAACAACTGAGCTTGCGCAGGTGCACCGAGGCCTCCGAGGGCGAGACGCTGGGCACCGCCCTTGCCCGGCTGGCGTCGCCGCCACGATTGCGGAAGGTGAAGAACACCTCGTTGCTTTGCCCCGGATGAACGCGAATCTGGCGTGTCTGGACCTCAAGCTCCCAGGGCAACCCGGCGCTGCCGCGAGTAATGAACTGCACCGTCACCATTCGCGAGGTGTCGACCTCCTCGCTCACCAGCGTCTGGGCACTGCTGCTGGTCTTGCCGTTGAGCCCCGTGACCTCGCAGAAGACGTCGTAGAGCGGCACCAGGGCAAAGGCGAAGGCAAACATGCCGGCAAGCACCACCAGGGTGCGGGTCACGGTTCGCCGGACACCTGAGCGGCGGGTCACCTGCTCGTCATGACGGCTCATGTCTGCCTCCCGCGTCGCTGCCGACGCCGCTCAGTGCTGATGGGGACGAAAGTCCGGGGGTGTCTCGAAGGTGTGCAGCGGGGCCGGGCTTGCCACGCTCCACTCCAGGTCCTCGGCACCCTCCCAGGCTTTCGCCGGCGCCTTCTCACCGCCACGCACGCACTTGATGATCACCAGCACGAAGAGCAGCTGGGAGGCGCCGAACAGGAAGGCCCCGAGACTCGAGGCGAGATTGAAGTCGGCGAACTGCAGCGCATAGTCGGGAATGCGCCGCGGCATGCCGGCAAGGCCCGAGAAGTGCATCGGGAAGAAGGTCAGGTTGACCCCGATGACCGAGAGCCAGAAGTGCCACTGGGACAGCCGCACGTTCGGGTAGTGGCCGGTCCACTTGGGCAGCCAGTAGTAGGCCCCCGCGAGGATCGCGAAGAGCGCACCGGGCACCAGCACGTAATGGAAGTGCGCCACCACGAAGTAGGTGTCATGATACTGGAAGTCAGCCGGGGAGATGGCCAGCATCAGGCCGGAGAACCCCCCCACGGTGAACTGCACCACGAAGGCCAGCGCGAACAGCATCGGCGGTTCGAAACTGATCGAGCCACGGAACATCGTTGCCACCCAGTTGAACACCTTCACCCCCGTGGGGACCGCGATCAGCAGCGTGGTGTACATGAAGAACAGCTCGGCGACCAGCGGCAGACCGACCACGAACATGTGGTGGGCCCAGACCAGGAAGGAGAGCAGGGCGATCGCCGCCGTGGCATAGACCATGGAGGCGTAGCCGAACAGGCGCTTGCGGGAGAAGGTCGGGATGATCGCCGAGATGATGCCGAAGGCCGGCAGGATCATGATGTAGACCTCGGGATGCCCGAAGAACCAGAAGAGGTGCTGGAACAGCACCGGGTCCCCCCCGCCTGCCGCATTGAAGAAGCTGGTGCCGAAGTTGATATCCATCAGCATCATGGTGATCACCCCGGCCAGCACCGGCATCACCGCGATCAGCAGGAAAGCGGTGATCAGCCAGGTCCAGACGAACAGCGGCATGTCCATCATGCGCATCCCCGGCGCACGCAGGTTCAGGATGGTGGCGATGATGTTGATGGCGCCGAGGATCGAGCTGATGCCGGCAATATGCAGCGAGAGGATGAAGAAGGTGGTAGACGGCGGCGCGTAGGTGGTGGAGAGCGGCGCGTAGAAGGTCCAGCCGAAGTTGGGCCCGCCGCCCGGCATCAGCAGGGTGCTGAGCAGCAGCGTGAAGGCCACCGGCAGCAGCCAGAAGCTGAAATTGTTCAAGCGCGGCAAGGCCATGTCCGGCGCGCCGATCTGCAGCGGCACCATCCAGTTGGCGAGCCCCACGAAGGCGGGCATGATCGCCCCGAACACCATGATCAACCCGTGCATGGTGGTCATCTGATTGAAGAACTCGGGCTGCACGAGTTGCAGGCCGGGCTGGAAGAGCTCGGCGCGCACCACCAGGGCGAAGATCCCGCCGATGAAGAACATGAGCAGCGAGAAGATCAGGTAGAGGCTGCCGATCTCCTTGTGGTTGGTGGTCAGCAGCCAGCGTCTCAGACCGTAGGGCTGGGCATGACCGGCCTCGGCCATGCCACCGGCAGTGGCCGTGCTGTGCTGCGGGGTCGGCTTGGGTGGCAGGTGGGAAGCCATCGGAAATCTCCCTGTTGGCCATCACGAAAGAGAAACGGAAAGGCGCCTGCTACTCGTCTTCCTCGAGGAGCTCGGCGATTTCCGACGGTTGCACACTGTCGCCGGATTCATTGCCCCAGGCATTGCGCTCGTAGGTGGTCACGGCGGCAATCTCCACTGGGCTCAGGGTATTGCGGAAGGATGCCATGGCGGTTCCCGAGACCCCATTCACGATCCGGTCGATATGCCAGTCGATGTCCTCGAGCATTGCCTCATTGCCGGCCAGTGCGGGGAAGTCGCCGGCGCCTTCACCATCCTCCTGGTGGCAGGAGGCACACACCGAACCGTAGACCTGCTCGCCTCGCTCCATCAGCTCATCCAGGCCCCACTCGCGATCGACACCCATCGCCTCCTCTTCAGCGGCCTCCTTGCGCTCGGCCAGCCACTCGTCGAAACGCTCCTGCTCGACGGCCTCGACCACCACGGGCATGAAGGCATGATCCTTGCCGCACAGTTCGGCGCACTGGCCGCGATAGATGCCGGGCTCTTCGATGCGTACCCAGTTCTCGTTGACGAAGCCGGGAATGGCATCCTGCTTGACGGCCAGGTCGGGCACCCACCAGGAATGAATGACGTCATCGGAGGTCAGCAGCAGGCGGACCTTCTGCCCTACCGGCAGCACCAGGGGTTCATCCACCTCGAGCAGGTAGTTCTCCCCTTTCGCATCGGCACCACTGATCTGATCGCGGGGCGTGCCCAGGTTGGAGGTGAAGGCGACATCCTCCCCCAGATACTCGTAGCGCCAGCGCCACTGCTGGCCGGTCACCATGATGTCGAGATCAGCCTCGGAGGTGTCATACATGTTCTTGAGCGTGGCGGTGGCGGGCACCGCCATGCCGACCAGGATCAGCAGCGGTATCGCCGTCCAGATCACCTCGACGCTGGTATGCTCATGGAAGGTAGCGGCCTTGGCGCCGCGGGAATGGCGATAGCGGAAGAGCGAATAGAACATCGCCCCGAAGACGATGACGCCGATGACCACGCAAATCCAGAAGATGAGCATGTGCAGGGAATGGATATCACGGCTGAGCGCGGTGACACCGACCGGCATGTTCCAGCCATTGGCCAACGCAACCGGGGACAGAGCTGTAGAGGCGAGCCCCCCCGCCATCCACACGAGCAGCGTGCGCATCGGCGCCTCCTCGGGTCATTGTTGTATTAGCGAGCGCTTAGCAGAAGAGTATAGGAGAGTGCGGCATTACGTCACGCCTCGATCACCGGGACAGGTAAACGGGCGTGTCAACGCTCGCGGCTCAGCGTGCGGCAAGCACCGCCACGAGCGCCACCAGCACCACGAACACCAGTCCCATGAGCAGCCCTGCGGCAATGAAGGTCCCGGGCCGGTTGGAAGCAAAGTCCTCACGCCGCCGGGCATCCTTCTGAACGCCCAGGAAGGCCGCCAGCACTGACTTGATCGCTTGCCACATTCGCTCTCTGCTCCCTGGCTGATGCTCGACTATGCACAACCCTAGACCATGCCGTCGGAACCGGCCCAACCGGTCTTTCCACGTCGCCAGTAAAGCGGGTCGTCTCGCTCGGTTCCTCCCCACCCTGTTCCATTCCTCTTCTACACTCAGGGTGACAGCCGCAAGGTTCCGCATCCCGCCAGGGACCCGAAGGAGACAGATGATGACCAAGCAGAAAGACACCACGGCAAACCCCGCGCTGGCGGCTACCGCACCGGTGATGGAGTGGTGGCAGAAACAGCTCGCCCAGGGAGCCACGCCCATGACCCGGATGCAGCTCGCCTGGATGCAGAGCATGGCCGAGGCCATGGAACATGAAGCCCAGTTCCTCCAGGCGCTGGCGGAAAGCGGCCAGAAGATCGCCAAGTGCTTCGAAGGTGAGGCACCACAGACGCCCGCCGAGATGCAGGCGTGCTACCAGAAACTCGTCACCGAGGTCACCGAAGCCCAGATGGAGCGCATGAAACAGGCCGCCGATATCTCCCATGAGTTCCGGCGCCGCGTCTGGGAAGAGATCTGACCCCTGCCCTTCCGACAACCTTGCCCCTGCCGCTCAGCCCTGAGGGTCAACCGAAGCCGAACAGCCGAGTGATCAGGGGCAACAGGAAAGCGGTCAACAATCCCGTCAGCCCCATGGCAAGCCCCGAGAAGGCACCGGCCACGGCGCCCAGGCGCGCAAAGGCGTGGGCAGTGCCGAAGCCATGGGCCGCGAGTCCCAGCGTGAACCCCTGTACCACTGGATCCTTGATCCGCAGCAGGCGGAAGATCCAGGGGCCGAGGGCGCAGCCGATCGAGCCGGTCAACAGCACCAGGCCGGCAGCCAGGGAGGGAATCCCGCCGATCTGCTCGGCGATGCCCATGGCGATCGGTGACGTTACCGAACGCGGCGCCAACGACAGCAGCGTCTCGGTGCGTGCGCCGAGCAGCATGGCCAGCCCCAGCGTGGACGCCACCGCCGTGACAATGCCCGCCCCGCAGGCCAGCAGCAGCGGCCACATCAGGCGACGCACCCGCTCTCTATGGTCGTAGAGGGGAATCGCCAGGGCCACCGTGGCCGGCCCCAGCAGGAAGTGAATGAACTGTGCCCCCTCGAAGTAGGTGCGATACTCCATGTCCACCACCAGCAGCAGGGCGATCAGCATGGCGATGGCGAGGGTGACCGGATGCAGCAAGGGGGTACCGCCCACCGCACGATTGATCCTCACTGCCAGGGCGAAGACCAGCAGGGTCACCAGCAGCGAGAGCAGCGGATTGCCCGAAAGATAGACCCACAGCTGGTCGAGGCTGGCAACGTTCATGCCTCGTCTCCCGGCCGACCGTTGCGTCGGGCATGGCCGTGCTGCAGGCGTTCCAGCACCCAGGCCGTCACCGCCAGGGTCACGGCGGTAGACGCGATCAGGGTTATCACGATCGGCCACAGATCGGCGCCGATCAACTGGAAGTGCACCATCAGCCCCACGCCGGCAGGCACGAACAGCAGTGTCAGGTAGCGCAGCAGCCCCTCGCCCGTCAGCCGCAGGCTCGATGGCACCTTTCCACGGATGATCAACGCTAGCAGCAGGATCACCATGCCGATTACCGGCCCGGGGATCGGCAGCGTGAGCCCCCTCGCCACCAGCTCACCGGCAAACTGGCAGGCCAGCAGCATGCTCATTCCCATGATCAACGGCATGTCTCCCCTCCTCTGAACAGCCCTCTGGGGGCCCCGTCATGATTGCCAGTATTGTGACAGAATCGGCAGGGTCCATGGCCACTCCGGGACGGCTGGCCAAGCGATTGAAACTGAAGTGCAAAAGGGACTTTTCTTTTGCCGCGCAACGCGCTAGTATACGCCTCGTTCTCGGGGCAAGAAGGCACAGGCCAGAAGCCCTGGAGACGGCATCGGAGCGTGGCGCAGCTTGGTAGCGCGTTGCAATGGGGTTGCAAAGGTCGCAGGTTCGAATCCTGTCGCTCCGACCAGAAACATCAAGAAAAACCGCCACTTACGGATCATGCCGAGTGGCGGTTTTTCGTTGTGGCTACTGCTCGGTGACATATAGGTGGCATGCGCCAGGCAGTTGCCGCCAATCTCGCGGTGGCTTATCCAGACAGGTCCCGGGGCCACCCGCCAGCCACTTTGTTACGCAGGCTGATAGCCCTGAATTCAACCAATAAGCGCAGCACCCGCGGTATTCAGCTCCAGGTATATCGACACGCGGGACTTGTTCAAATCACCGCCGGTGGATCACACGCGGCGGTGAGAAGCATTGGTCAGGTCACAGCACCATGGCCGCAACCCATCCAAAGACCACTAGCGGAATGTTGTAGTGCAAAAAGGTCGGCACCACGCTGTCCCAGATATGATCATGCTGGCCATCGGCGTTGAGGCCGGCGGTGGGGCCAAGGGTCGAGTCCGAGGCGGGCGAGCCGGCATCCCCCAGAGCGGCCGCGGTGCCCACCAAGGCCACGGTAGCAAGCGGCGAGAAGTCGAAGTTGAGCGCCAATGGGACGTAGAGTGAGGCGATGATCGGAATCGTCGAGAAGGACGAGCCGATGCCCATGGTGATGAACAGGCCCACCAGCAGCATGATCAGCGCCGCCAGTCCCTTGTTGTCACCGATCATCTCGGTGGAGCTGGTTACCAACCCCTCGACCTCGCCACTGGCCTGCATCACGCTGGCAAAGCCTGCCGCGGTGATCATGATGAAGCCAACCAGGGCCATCATGCGCATGCCTTCGGTGAAGATACTGTCCTGCTCGTGCCAGCGAAATACACCGCTCAGCGATAGCACCGCGAAACCGAAGATACCGCCCAGCACCATCGAGCCAGTGTATAGCTGCACCGCTACCGTGCCGATCAGCGCGATGGCGAGTACGGCCTTCTGCCAGCCTTTCAGATGCTGAGCCGCCTCGGCAGGGGTCTCGTCACCGTGCGCCAGGTCACGGTCCTCATACTTACGCCCCTTCCGATAGCTGATCAGCACTGCCACGGCGAGCCCCAGCGCCATGCCGCCGATGGGAATCACCATGGCCATCGGCACCATCTGGCGGGTCACCTCGAGACCCAGCTCGGCACCGCTCTCATTGAGGTTGGTCAACAGGATATCGTTGAGGAAAATGGCACCAAAGCCCACCGGCAGCAGCATGTAGGGCGCGGTAATGCCGAAGGTGATCACGCAGGCGACCAGACGACGATCAAGCTGAAGATGGTTCATCAGCTTGAGCAGCGGCGGCACCAGTACCGGAATGAAGGCGATGTGCACCGGGATCAGGTTCTGGGAACTGACCGCCGCAGCCAGCAGTGCGGCCAGCAGCGTATAGGTCACCATGCGCCGGCTGCTGCCCGACTCGTCAATATGAAAGCGGCGAATGGCACGATTCGCCATCACCTCGGTGATCCCCGAACGAGAAAGTGCCACGGCGAAGGCGCCCAGCACGGCATAGGCCAGCGCCACGGTCGCGCCGTTGCCTAGGCCATCGTTGAAGGCATCGAGGATCTCATTGATCGGCATGCCCGCATAGAGACCGCCCACCAGAGTGGCGACGATCAGGGCAAAGACCACGGAAACGCGGGCAAGACTCAGGCCGACCATCACCAGGATGGCCAGGACGATTGCATTCATGGAAAACCTGCTTTGTCGTTGGAGTTGAATGCGATGACGGCTCCACGGCCCGGTGCCGTGGAGCAGCACCAGGCGTATCAGTGCTGACTGGGCAGCGTGCCGGGGCGAGCCAGAGGGCTCAGGGTGCGTGCGGCGAGCAGTTCACTGGCGGCTTCGATGTCCGGGGCGAAGAAGCGGTCCTGCTCGTAGTGGCTTACCCGCTCGCGAAGCAGCTGCCTGGCCCGCTCCAGCGCTTCGGTACTCTTCAGGCCGTGGCGCATGTCGAGTCCCTGGCAGGCGCCCAGCCACTCGATGGCCAGGACTCCGCGCACGTTGTCGGCCATTTCCCAGAGGCGCTTGCCGGCGGCCGGCGCCATGGAGACATGGTCCTCCTGGTTCGCCGAGGTAGGCAGACTGTCGACGCTATGAGGATGCGCCAGGGCCTTGTTCTCGCTGGCAAGCGCCGCCGCGGTGACCTGGGCGATCATGAAGCCCGAATTGACCCCGCCATTCTCCACCAGGAAAGGCGGCAGCTGGGACATGTGCTTGTCCATCATCAGCGAGATGCGACGCTCGGCCAGCGAGCCCGTCTCGGCGATGGCCAGTGCCAGATTGTCGGCCGCCATGGCGACCGGCTCGGCGTGGAAATTGCCAGCGGAGATGATGTCGTCGTCTTCGGCAAACACCAGCGGGTTATCCGAGACCGCATTGACCTCCACCGCCAGCACCTCGGCCGCCTGACGGATCTGGGTCAGGGCGGCACCCATCACCTGGGGCTGGCAACGCAGGGAGTAGGGATCCTGGACCTTGTCACAGTCGGCGTGGGAATCGCCGATGGCACTCCCCTCCCCCAGCAGGTGCCGATAGGCTGCAGCGGCATCGATCTGGCCGCGCTGGCCACGGACCTCATGGACTCTGGCGTCAAAGGGCGCGCGAGAGCCCAGGGTCGCCTCCACGGTCAATGACCCACATACCGTGGCCGCAGCGAACAGATCCTCGGCATCGAACAGGCCACGCAGGGCATAGGCTGTCGAGACCTGGGTGCCGTTGAGCAGGGCCAGCCCCTCCTTGGGCGCCAGCTCCATCGGGGCGAGCCCGGCGATCTCCAGGGCTTGGCGGGCCGACACCCACTCGCCCCGATGCCGCGCCTTGCCCTCCCCCAGCAGCACCACGCTCATATGGGCCAAGGGGGCAAGATCCCCTGACGCCCCGACGGATCCCTTGACCGGGATATGCGGGTAGACCTCGGCATTGATCAGCGCGATAAGGGCGTCGAGCACCTCTCGACGGATGCCGGAAAACCCGCGCGCCAGGCTGTTGACCTTGAGCACCATGATCAGCCGCACCAGATTGTCCTCCAGGGCCACCCCGACACCGGTGGCGTGGGAGAGCACCAGGGACCGCTGCAACGCCTCGAGGTCCTCGTTGGCGATACGGGTCTGGGCCAGCAGCCCGAAGCCGGTGTTGATGCCATACACGGTGCGGTTCTCGGCGATCACCCGGTTGACGCAGTCGACTGACTTGCCGATATCAGCATCGGCACTGGTCGGCAGGCTGACGTTGACAGGCTCCTGGAAGACCTGGCGCGCCTGCGCCAGGGTCATAGTCCCGGGCTGAATCTCGAGATGAACCATCGGGAAGTCTCCTGTTAGTTGTTCAGCATCGGCAGGTCGAGGCCGTTCTCCACGGCGCAGCGCCTGGCGATGTCGTAGCCGGCATCGGCGTGGCGCATGACGCCGGTGCCCGGGTCGTTGCGCAGCACCCGGCCCAGGCGGGCATGGGCGTCATCGCTGCCGTCGGCGACGATCACCACCCCGGCGTGCTGGGAATAGCCCATGCCCACGCCGCCGCCGTGGTGCAACGACACCCAGGTCGCGCCACCGGCGGTGTTGAGCAGGGCGTTGAGCAGCGGCCAGTCGGACACGGCATCGGAGCCATCCTGCATCGCCTCGGTCTCGCGGTTGGGGCTGGCCACCGAGCCGGAGTCCAGGTGGTCGCGCCCGATCACGATCGGCGCCTTGAGCTCGCCGCTGGCGACCATCTCGTTGAAGGCCTGGCCCAGGCGGGCGCGGTCCTTGAGGCCGACCCAGCAGATGCGTGCCGGCAGGCCCTGGAAGCTGATGCGCTCGCGCGCCATGTCGAGCCAGTTGTGGAGGTGCGGATCGTCCGGGATCAGCTCCTTGACCTTCCGGTCGGTCTTGTAGATGTCCTCGGGGTCACCGGAGAGCGCTGCCCAGCGGAACGGGCCGATGCCCTGGCAGAACAGCGGACGGATGTAGGCCGGCACGAAGCCCGGGAAGTCGAAGGCATTCTCGACGCCCTCTTCCATCGCCATCTGGCGGATGTTGTTGCCGTAGTCGAAGGTGGGCACGCCCATCGTCTGGAAGTCGAGCATCGCCTGGACATGCACCGCCATGGACTGCTTGGCGGCCTTGACGGTGGCCTCGGGCTCGGCCTTGCCGTGCGCCACGTACGCCTCCCAGGTCCAGCCGGAGGGCAGGTAGCCATGCAGGGGGTCGTGGGCGCTGGTCTGGTCGGTAACCATGTCCGGCTTGACGCCACGCTTGACCAGCTCGGGCAGCACGTCGGCAGCATTGGCACACAGGCCGATGGAGATCGCCTTGCCCTCGGTGGTGTAGCGCTCGATGCGAGCCAGGGCATCGTCCAGGTCCTCGGCCTGCTCGTCCAGATAGCGCGTGCGCAGGCGGAAATCGAGGCGCGACTGCTGGCACTCGATGTTGAGCGAGCAGGCGCCGGCCAGGGTGGCGGCCAGCGGCTGGGCACCGCCCATGCCACCGAGGCCGGCCGTCAGGATCCAGCGCCCCTTGAGCTGGCCGTCATAGTGCTGGCGCCCTGCCTCGACGAAGGTCTCGTAGGTGCCCTGCACGATGCCCTGAGAGCCGATGTAGATCCACGAGCCGGCGGTCATCTGGCCGTACATCATCAGGCCCTTGCGATCCAGTTCGTTGAAGTGCTCCCAGTTGGCCCAGGCCGGCACCAGGTTGGAGTTGGCGATCAGCACGCGCGGCGCGTCCTTGTGGGTCTCGAAGACGCCCACCGGTTTGCCGGACTGAACCAGCAGGGTCTGGGTATCCTCCAGGCGCTGCAGGGTCTCGACGATCTTGTCGTAGCACTCCCAGTCGCGAGCGGCACGGCCGATGCCGCCATACACCACCAGGTCCTCGGGGCGCTCGGCCACGTCGGGGTGCAGGTTATTCATCAGCATGCGCAACGGGGCCTCGGTGAGCCAGCTCTTGCAGCTACGCTCGGGTCCGGTGGGCGCGGCGATCTTGCGGGAGGGATCGTGACGCTTGTCTTGCTGGGTCATGGCGTATGGCCTCTGGAGTCTCGATGGAGTGTTGTGGTCATGGAGCCGTCGGCTCTCAGTCATTCAGGGTCAGCAGATGCACCAGGCGACCTGCCGCCCTGGCGGTGCGGCCGTCGATATCACGGCCGGGGTTGAGCTCCGCCAGGTCGGCCAGGCGCAGCTTGCCGCTATCTCGAATGCTCTCGATCAGCGGCTCGATCAGGGCGAGCGCAACCCCGCGGGCGGCCGGGGCACTTACCCCGGGGGCCTCGGCGGCAGGCAGCACGTCCAGATCGATGGTCAGGTAGAGGTGGTCGCAGTCGCGGAGGAAGTCCGCCAGGTCCTGCTCGATGTCGGTCAGACGCGGCGCGGTGATGTCTCGATCCTCACGCACCATCACGCCAAGCTCGTCGGCACGGTTGAACAGCGCTCGCGTATTGGCGGCCCGGCTCACGCCAAGGCAGGCATAGCGGAATGGCCAGCCGCGCCGAGCACAGTCTTCAGCGATCTGCGCGAAGGGCGTGCCCGAGGAGCGCACATGCCGGGGATCACGCAGATCGAAATGGGCATCCAGGTTGACGATGCCGACACGTGGCGCCGTCTCGCCGTTGGACGCCAGGTGCTGGGCGAGCCCTGACCAGCTGGCATAGGCCACCTCATGGCCGCCACCCAGCACGATGGGCAGGTGCCCCTCGCCCAGCAGCGGGGCGAGGCGGTCAGCCAGCGCCTGCTGAGCGACTTCCATGGCGTCGCCTTCACAGCGCACGTCACCGGCGTCATAGGCAGGCCCCTGTCGGTGCCAGGCCAGCGGCGCCAGGGCGCGACGCAGTGCGGCAGGGCCATCGGCGGCACCCACACGCCCCTGGTTGCGCGCCACGCCGGCATCGCAGGCGAACCCCAGCAGCGCACAGCCGGGGGGACCGCCCTCGGCCAGCGGCTGAATCTTCTGGTGCCAGCGTTCGCTGCCGGGCTCGGGATCGGTGCGCCCCTGCCACAAGGTGCGGTCAAAATCCTGGTGAAGCGACGTATCAGACGGCATGGGTCAACTCCCCCTGAAACAGGCGCTGACGCAGGCGACCGGGCTGGACGGCATAAGCCAGTGCGGCCGGGGTGTCGATATTCCAAACACACAGGTCGGCGGCGGCCCCTTCCCGGATCCGCCCTTCTCCCTTGAGCCCCAGGGCAGTCGCGCCATGCGCGGTCATGCCGGCCAGTGCCTCCCGGGGCGTCAGGCGGAACAGGGTGCAGGCCAGGTTCAACATCAAGGTCGGCATGAACAGTGGCGAGCTGCCCGGGTTGGCGTCGGTCGCCACGGCCATGGGCACACCGGCCTCGCGCAGTGCCGAGATGGGCGGCTGCTGCGTTTCGCGCAGGGTGTGAAAGGCCCCTGGCAGGATCACGGCGACACTACCGGCCTTGCGCATGGCGGCGATGCCGGCCTCATCGAGGTACTCGATATGATCGGCGGAGAGCGCCCCGTGACGGGCCGCCATTGCGGTGCCACCCAGGTTGGAGAGCTGCTCGGCGTGAGCCTTGATCGGCAGGCCATGCGCCTCGGCGGCCTCGAAGACTCGCTCGCACTGCGCCACCGAGAAGGCGATCTTCTCGCAGAACACATCGACCGCATCGGCAAGGCCTTCACGGGCGGCCGCCGGGACCATCTCCTGGCACACCAGGTCGATATAGGCGTCGCTGTCATCCTTGAACTCCGGCGGCAGTGCATGGGCACCCAGCAGGGTCGTCACCACCCGCACGGGAAGCGCCTCGCCGAGACGGCGCGCCACGCGCAGCATCTTCAGCTCGTCCTCGGCCGTCAGGCCGTAGCCGGACTTGATCTCCACGGTGGTGACACCGTCGGCGATCAGCGCCTCGAGGCGCGGCCTGGCCAGCTCGAGCAGTTCGTCCTCGCTGGCTTCCCGGGTGGCTGTCACGGTGCTCAGGATCCCACCGCCACGCCGGGCGATCGCCTCGTAGCTGGCCCCTTCCAGGCGCGCCTCGAACTCATCGGCGCGGGAGCCGCCAAACACCAGGTGGGTATGACAGTCCACCAGTCCGGGGGTCATCACGCCGCCGCGGCCCATGTCGTGGCAAGCTTCCGCGAGCCCTTCATCGAACTCCCGCATCGGCAAAAGCGACGCGACCCGCGCCCCGTCGGTGATGACGGCCATGGGCTCGGGCAGCGTGTGCAGCCCATCGAAGACGTTCATCTCGCGCCATAGACGACGCGTAGGGGGGGTATTCGACATGGAGGCCTCCTCCGGGGTGGCTCAACAGATGCAAACTTAATGTATATACAATTAAGCCAAGCACGCGGGATCACGTCAAGCCACCTTCCCAAGAGGCCATCAGGGAAAAGCGGCGCAATCGAAAAGGCGAAAACCTAAATAACCTTTTATAAACAGGGTTATGGATAGGTATTTCGGGCTCTATCCCATCTGCCATCGATCAGGCATTAGACCAATGTCTAGCCTGGATAACTAGGCGGAGGCACTGGCCTGGCTTATTTTATTGTATATACATATAGAGGCGGGACGCCTATCCCGACCCAGCCACCCCACGCCACTAGCCAAGAGGTACCCCATGAATCACCAAGGCCCCCTGGCACGGCAACCCGCCGCTGCCGCCACCCTTGTCAAGCTTTTCCTGCCCAGTGCCCTGGGCATCCTGATCTTCTTCATGCCCATCGAGATTTCAGGGCAGCGCACCATCCCCCTGGACCATATGGTGACCGGCGCGCGCGCACTGCTCGGGGAGGCCAGTGGGCTCTATGCCCTGGCGCTGATTGTTGCCGGCGCGGCCTATCCACTGGTCCGCGGCTACTGGAACCGCAACCTCACCGAGCGCATCTTCACGGTGCTGAAAATGGCCGGTGTCGTCGCCGCGGTGATGGCGCTGACAGGATGGGGGCCGGCCTTCCTGCATGAGCCGGACATGCTGCCCTTCCTGTTCGACAAGCTGGTGATTCCGGTGGGCCTGATCGTGCCGATCGGCGCCATCTTCCTGGCGCTGCTGATCAGCTATGGCCTTCTGGAACTGATCGGCGTACTGGTGCAGCCGGTGATGCGCCCCATCTGGCGCACCCCGGGCCGCTCGGCCATCGACGCCGTGGCCTCCTTCGTGGGCAGCTACTCCATCGGCTTGCTGATCACCAACCGGGTCTATCAGGCCGGGCAGTATTCGGCGCGGGAGGCGGCCATCATCGCTACCGGCTTCTCCACGGTCTCGGCCACCTTCATGATCATCGTGGCCAAGACCCTCGACCTGATGGAGGTGTGGAACCTCTACTTCTGGCTGACCCTGCTGATCACCTTCATCGTCACCGCGGTGACCGTGCGGCTGCCGCCGCTCTCGCGGTTGGATGACAGCGCCGCGGATGGCGAACCACAAGCGGTACCCGGCAAGCGCCTCATCACGGCCTGGCAGACCGGCCTGGAAGTGGCGGAGAAGGCCCCGAGCCTGCATCGCAGCGTGGCACTCAACTTCAAGGAAGGGCTGGTCATGGCGATCAGCATCCTGCCATCGATCATGTCGGTGGGGCTGCTGGGCCTGCTGGCTGCCAAGTACACGCCGCTGTTCGAATGGCTGGGCTGGCTCTTCTACCCCTTCGTGGCCGTGTGGGGCGTGGCGGATGCGCCCCCCCTTGCGCAAGCCTCCGCCGCCGGACTCGCCGAGATGTTCCTGCCGGCGCTGCTGATGGCCGAGGCCGAGTTCGCGGCTCGCTTCGCCGCCGGTGTGGTGTCGGTGTCCGCCGTGCTGTTCTTCTCGGCCTCGATCCCCTGCATCCTCTCCACCAGCATTCCGCTGTCGGTGGGTCGCATGCTGGTGGTGTGGTTCATCCGGGTGTCGCTGAGCCTGCTGCTGGCAGTCCCTACCGGCTATCTGGTGCAGACACTGGTCGGCTGACACTGCCGTCAAGCTCGCATACGCAAACGGCCCGGGATTCCGGGCCGTTTGCGTCGATAGTGGTGGACGAGTCGATCATTTCAGCTCGCGATGCATCGAGGAACGCAGCTTGTAACGCGCCCCAGGATGGAGCAGCCGCGCATAGCTGATCAGATGCTCACCCGACCAGGTACGCCGAATCATGCTCAGGCAAGGGCTAAGTGTATCGATGGCCAGCCACTCGGCAGCTTGGTCGTCGGGCAGGATCGCCTCAACGATGTGTTCCACATCGGTGATGGGGCAGGCGGCAACCAGCACCTCGTTGGGCGTGTGGCGGGAGAAGTCGGTGTCGAGATAATCCGGGACCCAGCGCGGATTGACGAAACGCCTCTCGAGCTGGATCGGTACATCATTCTCGAGGTGAAGGATCAGTGTGTGGAAGACTCGGCTGCCGAGCCGAACTCCGAGACGTAGCGCCACCTCGTCATCGGCGTCGATCGCTGCGCAGGTCAGCACCTCGTTGCCATACCGATGCCCCCGAGATCGCACCTCCTCGGCGATGTTGTACACCTCGACCAGTGATGACTCTGCCTTGCGATCGGTGACGAAGGTGCCAAGCCCCGACTGGCGTGTCAGGTAACCCTTCTGGACCAGATCGCGGATCGCCTTGTTGGCGGTCATGCGGCTGACCTGGAAATCCCGGGCCAGCTGCTCCTCCGGGGGAATCTGGTGATGGGCTGGCCATTCACCACTGGTGATCCTGTCGAGCAGGTGCTGCTGGATCTGCTGATAGAGAGGCGGAGTGCTGGCCATGGGCATCCTTGGGTGAGATCTATGTATATACAATCACACTATACCCGTTGTGGAGAGTCTGTGTAGGCGGCCGATGAACACAGCTCCCGCTGAGACCTGAATTCGATGACGGCAGATGCCACCTGTTGCTTGATAGACGATTCCCGCGCTTGTGCCCCAGGCCGTCATCAAGCTGACATCTCCCGGCGCTAGCGTCCGCTGGAAGCAAACGGCCGGGAAGGGTCCCAGACATGACCGAGCAGAAGCGCCAGCCACTCAGCCCCGATGAGATCGCCTTCCTGACACGGCTGGCCAACGGCAATGCCCTTGCCCGTCAGCGGCGTCACGACAGGGCGGTACGCCAGGCTCGCCCCCAACCCCCTAGCAAGGACTAGCGCCGGCTACCGTCGCCAGGCCCGGGGCAGCACTGGCGGAGAGCGGCCAGTATCATGACGCCTTCCTCCATCGACGACGCCCACGCCAGCGTCATGAACGGCGTCAGGATGCATGCCTTCTGCAAGCCGTCACACCGAGGGCTATGCCCGCTCTCCCCTCGCGTCCGAGGCGGGCTCGGAGGCCGAGGCCTCGACCACAGGCTGGCAGCGCCTGGCGGCACTCGGCGACAGACCGTAGTGCGCCTTGAAGGCGCGGGAGAAGGAGGAGGAGGAGCCGAAGCCGCAGGCCAGCCCCACCGAGAGGATATCCCGGTCCGTCTCGGCCAGCAGGTGCCGAGCGCGTTCCAGTCGCAGCGACAGGTACCACGCCCGAGGCGACGTGCCGAGGTACTGCGCGAAGAGACGCTGCAGCTGGCGCGGGGAAACACCGCTGCGGCCAGCCACCTCGGCCAGCGACAGCGGCACCTGCTGGTGGTGCTCCATCAGCGAGACGGCCTCTACCAGGCGACGGTTGTGGACTCCCAGCCGCCTGGCCACCGACATGCGCTGCTGATCGCTGCGGGTACGAATGCGTTCATGGATCAGCTGCTCCGAGACGTCGATCGCCAGCCGCGCCCCGTGGCGGCGACTGATCACCGCCAGGGCCATGTCCATGGCTGCCGTGCCGCCGGCACAGGAGAAGCGCCTCGGCCCCAGCTCGTAGAGTTCGTCGGAGGTCTCGATACCCGGAAAACGCTCCTGGAAGGCCGGCAGGCTTTCCCAGTGAAGCGTCACGCGCTCGCCCTCCAGCAGGCCTGCTTCCGCCAGCAGGAAGCCGCCGGTATCGAGCCCGCCCAGCACGCAGCCGGCCCGATCCAGGCGATGCAGCCAGGCCAGCAGCGGCCGGCTCAGGCTGTCCTCGGGACCGAAGCCGCTGCATACCGCCAGGGAGGGACAGTGATGCACCTCGCCGATGGCGCGGTCGACCAGCAGCGTCATACCATTGGACGCGGTGACCGGCGCACCATCCTCGCTGATCAACGTCCAGTCGAAGAGGGGGCGCTGCGTGATCCGATTGGCGATCCTCAGCGGCTCCACTGCGGAGAAGAACGCCATCATCGAGAAGCGCGGCAGCAGCAGGAACCCCACGGGCTCGGGCAATAGTCCCTGATAATCCAGACGCAAGGCGCGTGTCCTCCCTCCTTCGCCCCCTCCACTGCACTCGGCATCCGATCGGTGCGTGACGGGGCGGCTCTCGTCAATGCGGCCAGGATACCCGCTGTCGGCAGAGCATGGCAGACAGCGGATGGCGAGCGCTAGAATGGTCATCAGGCATCCCCACCCGAGGTGACACCGTGTCCCACAGCGAGAAAACCATCATGGCCTTCGACGCGGCCGGCAACGAGTATTTCATCGATATCCTCGTCAGCGTCCGGGACCTCAGTGACCTTCAGCATGCCGGTGCCACCCACAGCGGCCTGCCCGCCTTTCGCACCCGAGAGGGCCACTCGGTCACTCACCTGGGCGGGGGCGAGTTCGCCGTGATGGTGCCCGGGGAGGAGGAGGCGATCAGCGTCAGAACCGAGGACCCCGAATTCGTGTAGGGCAGCGGCTTCCCCGGCAGCCGTCGGTGCTTCCAGCAGCAACACCATGGCCTGACCGGGATCATGCCCGGCGAAAGGACCGGCACGCCTTTCGACGTGACCGCTATACTTCATCGTGCGCCACCCCGTCAGGGCTCACCGCGCGGAGGGACAACGATGAACCGGTCGACACACCATGTAGAGCCGAATGGCCGAGGCGGCTGGCGTGTACAGAAAAGCGGTTCCCGGCGCGCCAGCCGGCACTTCGCCACCAAGAAGGCCGCCGAGGCCTACGGGCGGCAAGTCAGCTTCAACCAGAAGACCCTCCTCGTGATCCATCGCGAGGAGGGGGCCGACGCGAACGCTTGCGAGCAGGATTGACCTCGGGCCGCCGGCCGTACGGGAAGCTCGGCTCCCCACGGCAGCTCGCAAGGTCCCGAGCTGCGAAGCCAGCAGACCCTTTGCTCTCCTTCTTCCCCCTTGAGCGAACCCGCTCCTTGCGTCAGCCTGTGCTGGACCTGATGGATGTCCGCGTCTTGTGCGGGGCGCCGTTGGCGTCGCCACCGAGGCAATTGACCGCTCCTACCCGTGCGGTGCATGCTCTATCGGCTGGAGAACGCAACACGCTGACACAAAAAAGGAAAAACGGAAATGAACGGCATCACACGCAGCACGCTGGCGCTCGCCGTCTCGCTGGCCATGACCGCCGGCGCCAACGCCGCCGAGTTCGCCGACATGGACCCGGTTACCCTGCGCCTGGCCCATGTGGTCAACGAACAGGACGGCTTCCATATCGCCGCCGAGAAGTTCGAGGAACTGGTGGAAGAGCGCAGCGATGGCAAGGTGAACGTCGACCTCTATCCCAACGCCAGCCTGGGGGATGAACGCACCCTGCTCGAGGGCATGCAGATCGGCACCGTGGACATGGGCGTGATCACCAACGGGCCGGTGGCCAACTTCCTGGAGGAGATGGCCGTCTTCGAACTGCCCTTCCTCTTTCCCTCTCCCGAGGCAGCCTACGAGGTTCTGGACGGCGAGATCGGTCAGGAACTGCTCGACCGACTCAGCGAGGTCAACCTCAAGGGCCTGGCCTACGCCGAGCGCGGTTTCCGCAACCTGACCAACAGCGAGCGCCCGGTGGAGCAACCGTCGGACATGGATGGCCTGCGCATTCGCGTGATGGAGAACCCGGTCTACGTGGACACCTTCCGGGAACTGGGCGCCAACGCCATTCCCATGGCCTGGACCGAGGCGCTCACCGCCATGCAGCAGGGCACCATCGACGGCCAGGAAAACCCGGTCAACGTGATCCACTCGTTCAAGCTCTACGAGACCCAGGACCACATGACGCTGTCCCGCCATACCTATGCGCCGGCGCTCTTCGTGATGGGCATGTCGGTGTGGAATGAGCTCCCGGAGGCCGCCCAGGAGGTGATCGCGCAGGCCGCCCAGGAGGCCGCCGAGCACGAACGCCGGATGAACGCCGACATGCAGGCCGAGCAGCTGGCGGAGCTGCGCGACGCGGGCATGCAGATCGTCGAGGAGCCCGACCTTGCCGCCTTCCAGGAGGCCGTGGCCCCGGTCTACGAGGCATATGGCGAGCAGTTCGGTGACTACCTCCCCCGCATCCGGGAGGCCCTGAAGTAAGTGCTTCCCGCTATCTCCCTGCTGCGACCGCTGCAGTGGAGTGAACGCGCTCTCGACGCCGTCATCCAGCCGCTGGTCTTCACGGCAATGGCGGCGTTGATCGGCGTCATCACCCTGCAGATCGTGTCACGCGTCGTCTTTACCGCGGTGGGCTGGACCGAGGAGGTGGCCCGCTTCCTGCTGATATGGATCACCTTTCTCGGCGCCACCCTGGCCTTTCAGCGCGGTCGGCATATTGCCGTGACCTTCGTGGTCGACGCCCTGCCGGGACGCTTGCAGCGGCTGCTGCGTATCGCCGCCACCCTGGTGGTACTGGGCTTTCTGCTGGCGCTGCTGGCCATCGGCTGGGAATACATGCAGGCACAGAGCTTCCAGAAGTCCGCCTCGCTGCGTCTCTCCATGACCTGGGTCTATGCGGTGATTCCGCTCGCTGCCGGGATCATGGCCTGGTATGCCGTGATCGACCTGGCGAAGCTGCTGGCAGGAAACGACAGCAGAGCTGACAGCGGCGCCGAGGAGCCCCCTGCATGACCGCCCTGCTCTTCATCCTGTTTCTCGTCTTCATGCTGCTGGGCGTCCCTATCGCCCTGGCCATCGGCGCCAGCAGCCTGGTGGCCCTGAACCTCCAGGGCGTTCCGACGATGGTGGTCACCCAGCAGATGTTCCAGGGGATCAACTCCTTCGCCCTGGTGGCGGTGCCCATGTTCATCCTCGCCGGCGACCTGATGGCCCAGGGCAAGGTGAGCGAGAAGCTGGTGGACTTCGCCGATGCGCTGTTCGGCTTCCTCAAGGGCGGGCTTTCCATCGTCTCGGTGGGGGCCGGGATGTTCTTTGCCGCCATCTCGGGCTCGGGGGCGGCCACCACTGCCGCGGTGGGCTCGAGCCTGGTGCCGGAGCTGCGCAAGAAGGGTTACGACCCGGCCTCGGCAGCCAGCCTGATCGCCGCCAGCGGGACCATCGGCGTGGTGATTCCGCCCTCGGTGCCCATGATCATCTACGCGGTGATCGCGCAGCAGTCGGTCTCCACGCTGTTCCTGAGCGGAATCGTCCCGGGCATTGCCATGGGGCTGGGCCTGGCCGCCATCGCCATCGTCCAGGCCTATCGACGCCACTACCCCCGGGGCACCGCTCTCTCGCCGGCGACCCTCTGGCGCACCTTCAGAAGCGCCATCTGGGGCCTCATGACGCCGGTGATCATCCTCGGCGGCATCTTCTCCGGCATCTTTACGCCCAGCGAGGCGGCCGTGGTGGCGGTCAACTACGCCCTGCTGGTGTCGCTGTTCGTCTACCGCGACCTGCGCCTGCCCGACATCTACCGCATCCTGATCCGCTCGGCCATGACCACCTCGGTCATCATGCTGGTCATCGCCACCTCGGCGGTACTGAGCTGGACCCTCTCCAGCTGGCAGGTGCCCGGCGCCATCGCCCAGGCGGTGCTGTCGCTCTCCACCGACCCCGTCGTGATCATGCTGCTGGTGGTGGCGGTGATCCTGCTCACCGGGGTGTTCATCGAGACCGCCAGCGCCCTGATCATCCTCACCCCGGTACTGCTGCCGCTGGTGACCCAGCTGGGCATCGATCCCATCCACTTCGGTATCATCATCGTGATGGGACTGGCCATCGGCATGATCACGCCGCCGGTGGCCATCAACCTCTACGTGGCCTCCTCGGTCACCCAGCTACCTCTGGAGCGCATCACTCGCGCCATCGTCCCCTACCTGATGGGGCTGATCAGCGTCCTGCTGCTGGTCGTCTACGTACCGATACTGGCCGGCTGGTCAGGGGGATGAGGCGCGCGGCGATGCCAGCACCTTGCCGGGGTTGAGCAACCCGCGAGGATCGAGCGCCTGCTTCAGCAGCTTCATCAACGCTATCTCGTCCGGGTTGCGGCAAAGATGCAGATGGTCGCGCTTTTCCAGGCCGATGCCGTGCTCGGCGGATATCGACCCGCCCAGGTCAGCCAGCGGCTCGTAGACAAGCGCCTCGACGCGGCGGCGGCTTTCGGCGCTCGCCTCGCCCACGGTAATCATGATGTGCAGGTTGCCATCTCCCAGGTGGCCGAAGGTGACCATGCGCCCCACCGCGGGGAAGGCATTCGCCAGCGCCCGCTCCAGGTCGGCCACGTACGCCTCCATGGCCGGGATGGGCAGGCTGACGTCATAGGAAAACATCGGGTCGAGCGCGCGCACCAGCACCTCGATATTCTCGCGAATGGCCCAGATGCCCTGGCGCTGCGCCTCGGAACCGGCCAGCACGGCGTCGCTGATCAATGCCTGCGCTAACGCCTGCTCCAGAAGCGACTGGAACTGGTCGGCATCATGCGCCGGATCCTGCCCCTGGCTTTCGATGATGGCATAGAAGGGCGAATCCGTGGCCAGCGGTGGCGTATGGGCGCCACTCTCCTCGGTCATCAACCGATAGTGGCTGTTCCACAGCACCTCGAAGACGCTCAGGCCGATGCGCCGGGATGCCAGATCGAGCAGCGAGGTCAGCGCGTCGAAGGAGGGCACCGCCACCAGGGCACACTGCTCGCTGTTCAGTCTGGGCTGAATCCTGAGCACGGCACGCGTCACGATACCCAGCGTGCCCTCGCTGCCGATGAACAGCTGCTTGAGATCATAGCCCGCATTGTTTTTCAGCATCCGGTTCATGGAGCTGACCACCCGACCATCGGCAAGCACTGCCTCCAGGCCCAGCACCTGCTGGCGCATCATCCCGTGACGAATCACCTGCACGCCGCCGGCATTGGTCGCGATGTTGCCACCGATGGTGCAGGACCCGCGGGCACCGAGGTCAAGGGGAAAGTGCATGTCGATCTCCGATGCGGCCTCCTGCACACGCTGCAACGGCACGCCAGCCTGCACGGTGAGGGTGCCGCCCACGGCATCCACCGCTTCGATGGACGCCATGCGCTCCAGTGAAATCACCAGCTCATCCTCACCGGCGATGGCGCCATGAACCACCCCGGTAACGCCACCATGGGTGACGACCGGCTGACCGGCCTCATGGCACAGCGCCATGACCTCGCTCAGCTGTTGGGTCGTGGCGGGACGCACGATCGCCCCGGCCGCACAGGGCAAGGCGGTAAACCAGTCGACGCTGCGCTGATGCACCGCCTCCCCCGTCAACACATTGTCCCCCCCCAGGATAGCGGACAGGCGTTCGAGCAGCTGCTGCATATCGTGATTCCCTGCGTTGTCTCATGAGCGATAGTGAATACAGTGAGACTACGTCCCCGCCACTGGCGGCTCAAGCCCGTAACGCTCGCCCGATGCGCAGAGGTGCCGGGGTATCGGACAGGCAAGGGTTCGGTGATCCACGCGCCCGGCAATGGCGACAGCCGACAGCACCAGGCAATCCTTATCCATTTGTTATATTGATGTATAACTTATGTATCGCTATAGTCGGCCTACGTTCACCGCCCGAGGCCACTCATGCCCTCCCTCCTGCAGCGACTCAGCGTCTCACTCCTGCCGACGATGAGGGGTCCGTCGGAACCCGCGAACACGCGTGATTTCAAGGCCCTTTTCGATGCTGTCCCGACAGCCGTGCTCCTGCTAGACAGCAGTGGCAAGGTCGTCGAGCATAATCTGGCCGCAGGGCAGCTATGGGGGCACGACGACCTGCAAGAGGTCGACTGCCAGCACCTGTTGCACGGCCTGGCAATCGATAGCCGGCAGGGAGAGCAGCCGTTGCCGAGCGTCGATGCGCAGGGGGCGCCATTTCTTGCCGGAGTGACGCTGACCGCATTCGGGCAAGGCAGCGTCGCCAGCGTTCGCCGTATCGAGCAGGCACCCCCCGACCACGCCCAGCAAGCCCTGGAGCAGGCCCTGGACGCCGTCGTCACCATCGATGGCGAGAATCGCGTGATCTTCTTCAATGCGGCGGCAGAGCGGCTCTGGGGCTATCAGCGCGATGAGGTCCTGGGCCACAACGTCAGGATGCTGGTACCCGACGTGCATCGTGGACAGCACGATGGCTTTGTCGACCGGCACCGTCGAACCGGGAAGAACCGCATCGTCGGCAGCAGCCGGGATGTCCTGATGTATCGTCGCAACGGCGAACCCGTCTGGGTCAACCTGTCGCTCTCGGAAGTGGAGGTCAATGGCGAGACCTGCTACACCGCGTTCGCCAAGGACATCAGCGAGCAGCGCCAGCTCCAGCAGCGGCTGAACCAGACGCTCGAGCAGGCACTCGATGCTGTCGTAAGCATTGACCAGCACAACACGGTCATCTTCTTCAACAAGGCGGCCGAAACGCTGTGGGGATACCCGCGCGAGGAAGTCCTGGGCCAGAACGTCAAGATGCTGGTGCCGGAAGATGTCAGGCCCCACCACAACGGCTACGTGAATGCCAATCGCAATGGCGGTGAAAACAGGCTGGTCGGGTCTACACGAGAGGTCCCGGTACCCACAAGGGATGGCCGCACGCGCTGGGGAAGCGTCAGCCTGTCGAAAGTGGAGCTGGACGGCGAAACCCACTACACCGCCTTCTTCCGCGACGTCACCGACGAAGTGAGCCTGCGCCACGAAATGGATGACAAGATGAACAGGGTCGACGAGGCGAGCCAGAAGATCAGCGCACTCGTGGCCTCCATTGACGGCATCGCCAGCCAGACCAACCTGCTCTCCCTGAATGCCGCCATCGAGGCGGCCAGAGCCGGGGAAGCGGGCCGAGGCTTCGCGGTGGTTGCCCAGGAAGTGCGCCGACTGGCTGAAAGCTCATCAGGGGCTGCCAGAGAGGTCAGTGATAGCGTCAACATGACCCGAGCGCTGCTTGGCGAACTCAAGACGACCCTGTCCCATCTCGCCGAAGAATAACGCGGCGGCGCCGAGCCCCCGTGAGGCTGGCCCGCCCCCGCTTTCTTCATTCACCGCGAAGCGCCACAATGAGCGGGGCGATGACGTCACGCTGACGACCCGCTACTCGGACACCGACAGAGGCACGCTCAATGGAGTCACATCCACGCAACCGCCTGGCACTGCCTGCCATCCTGGGCATGAGTCTGCTGACGGGCTGTACCACCTACACCTGGGAGGACGGCCGCCAGGAAACCGTATGGGGCATTCCCGCGGAGGAGGAGACGACGACCCGCGAGGAGCGCCAGACCCAGGGCATCGAATACCGTGAGCCCGGCGAGGTACCGGAGTGATGGCCGGCCTCAGTTCCCTTGACGTGTCGGGCCAGACACGCCCTGGCGAAACACCACGCTGAGGTTGTTGGCGGGCATGTCGACCACCCGGTCGAGGATGAGACCATGGCGCTCGGCCTCGGCCGAGACGGCGTCCAGATCACGGATGCCCCAGCGCGGGTCGCGCGCCCGAAGGTCCGTATCGAAGGCCGCATTGCTGGGCGCCGTATGGCATCCCTCGCGGCGAAAGGGTCCGTAGAGATAGAGCACGCCGCCCGTCACCAGCGAGGCACCCGCCCCCGCCATCAGCGCCTCGGTGACCCGCCAGGGGGAAACGTGCAGCAGGTTGATGCTCACCACGGCATCGAGAGGTGCCATCGGCCAGTCATCGTGCAACACATCCAGGTGTCGAGGTGGACGAAGATTCGCGAGCGCCGCCGTCTCCCGCCATGCGCCGATGGACGCCAGTGCGCGCGGGTCGGGATCGCTGGGCCACCAGGTCCAGCCGGGAACGGCACCGGCCAGGTAGACGGCATGCTCACCACTGCCGCTGGCCACCTCCAGCACCCGAGCCCTGGCCGGCAGAACCGCCTGCAGGACCCGGAGTATCGGCTGGCGGTTGCGAACCGCAGCAGGGCTGGTCAGACGTGAATCGTTCATGGAACTCCCGATAGCAGTCGCCGTGAAGGCGGCAGCGGGCCGCCCACGGGCAAGGGGTCAGGGCATCAGCGCGAGCCGCAGCATCCCTTGAGCTTGCGGCCACTGCCGCATGGACAGGGATCGTTACGCCCCGGCTTGAGTCGGGTCACGACTGGATGGCCGTCAACATAGCGCCAGCGGCCCGCCTCCCGCCTGAAGCGCGAGCGCTCCTCGAGCACCGCCCAGCGACGCCCCTCTCGACAGATCGCCCGAAAGTGCACGTGGCCCTCATCCGCCTGCTGCCCACTGTCGAGAAGCTCAAGGCACACCCAGCGCGTTGACGGGTCGGGCGACAGGCTGTTCGGCCGGGTCGCGGTATGCCAGCTCGTCAACAGATAGTCGGTGAGCCCGAGAGCAAAGGCGCTGTAGCGCGAACGCATCAACGCCGCGGGAGTGGCTGCCGGCTCGCCGCGATGACAGGGACCGCAGCAGGCCTCATAGGCAAGCCCGCTGCCGCAGGGGCAAGCATCAGAGGACGAAAGCATCGGAAAACCTGTACCGTATTCTATAAATATATAACACTTGTATCACTATCAAGTCGCCATACCACGGGGAATCTACCATGGAACACCGGCCTGTCGCTGCCATGCCCGCCACCCTGACCGCCGACGCACTGCCCCAGTGGCTATCACCGGATGCGCCGCCGCTGGTCGAGATCCAGTCGCTGGACATGGGCTACTACATTGTCCTGTTCCATCATCGTGAGGGGGCCAGCCGGCTCGTGGACGAAGCGGGCGAAACCCGCCGCTTTACCGGCACCCAATGGATCAGCCGGCTGCTGGCCCCGCTGGGGCTGACCCACGGGACCCTCACCTGGGCCGATGTCACCGATGAAATGGTCGGCCTTTCCCCGCAGGCCCCTGCCCTCTCGCCCCGACAGCGACTGGCCTTCGGCACGCGCGTGGCCTTCATGACACGGTGATTCCAGCGGCTTGCCGGGAAACCCTTGCGCTGGATCACTGCAGTGCAACATGCTGTGTGCTACACCTTGGGTTCTCGCATCCGGCCGGAGACACCGCATGACCGAGCACGCACAGGACAGGTCCACCGACTGGCACGCCCTTTCCCTCGAGGAGACGCTCGAACGTCTCGAGGGTCGTGCCGAGGGGCTCGACAGCAAGGAAGCCGAACGTCGGCTTGCCGAGCATGGTCCCAACCAGCTCAAGCAGGCCGAAGCGCGCCCCTGGTGGAAGCGCCTGCTGGAGCAGTTCAACAATGTCCTGATGCTGGTGCTTATCGTCGCCGCCGTCGCCAGCCTGGCTCTCGGCCATGCCCTGGATGCCGCCGCCATCTTCGGCGTGGTGGTGATCATCGCCCTGATCGGCTTCATCCAGGAGGGCAAGGCCGAGCAGGCGCTCGAGAGCATTCGCCAGATGCTCTCGCCAAAGGCACAGGTGCTGCGTGATGGCCGGCGCGAGACCATCCCCGCCGAGGCACTGGTGCCGGGCGACATCGTGCTGGTGGAGAGCGGTGACCGCGTGCCGGCAGACCTGCGCCTGCTGGAGGCGCGACGCTTCCGTACCGAGGAGGCCTCGCTGACCGGAGAGTCCACCCCGGTGGACAAGGCGACCGCGGCTGTCGCGGCCGACGTCGACCTGGGTGACCGCAGCAGCATGGCCTTCGCCAGCACCATCGTGGTCCAGGGCAATGCACGGGGTCTGGTGGTGGAAACCGGCGCCCATACCCAGATCGGGCGAATCTCGGAGATGCTGCGCGGCGTCGAACAGCTGAAGACCCCTCTCCTTCGCCAGATCGATCGCGCCGGCCAGGTGCTGGCCTTCTTCATTCTCCTGGCTGCCGCCCTCACTGCACTGTTCGGCGTGCTGGTGCACGACCAGCCACTGAGCGAGATGTTCATGGCCGCCGTGGGCCTGGCGGTGGCCGCCATCCCGGAGGGCCTGCCGGCCATCGTCACCATCGGCCTGGCGCTGGGCGTCCAGACCATGGCAAGCCGCAACGCCATCATCCGTCGGCTGCCCGCGGTGGAGACGCTCGGCTCCATCTCCACCATCTTCTCCGACAAGACCGGCACCCTGACCCGCAACGAGATGACGGCCCAGGCCATCTGGCTGCCACATGGCGAGGTGCATATCGAGGGCACCGGCTTCGCCCCGCAGGGCAGTTTCCACCGGGCCGGCGACGGCACGCATGACAGGGCGCAACTCGATCTGGACGATGACCATGCCTTGCGCCACTTCCTCAAGGTGGGGGTGCTGTGCAACGACGCCGAACTGGCGGAAGAGGATGGCCGCTGGAGGATTCACGGTGACCCCACCGAAGGGGCGCTGGTGGTGGCAGCGGCCAAGGCCGGCCTGGCGACCGACAAGCTGCGCGGTGACCACGACCGCCACGACGCCATCCCCTTCGAGTCCGAGCGCAAGTACATGGCGACGCTCCACGAGGTGGAGGGCAAACAGCTGCTGCTGGTCAAGGGTGCCCCGGACCGGTTGCTGGAAATGTGCCATCGCGTGCGCGATGACGGTGAGGAGAGCGAGCTGGACATCGAGCGCTGGGAGGCGCGCATTCACGAGCTCTCCTCGCGCGGCCTGCGGGTACTGGCGCTGGCCGAGAAACCGGTGCGCGACATTCACGAGCTCACCGATGAGCATGCCGAGGAGGGGCTGGTGCTGCTGGGGCTGGTCGGCCTGCTCGACCCGCCCCGGGACGAGGCGATCGAGGCGGTGGCGGACTGCCTCGCGGCCGGCATCCGCCCGGTCATGATCACGGGTGATCATGCGGCCACGGCCCTGGCCATTGCCAGGCAGCTGGGCTTCGCCCATACCGAGCGTGCCATCAGCGGCCGCGAGATCGAGGCGATGTCGGACGCCGAGCTCGAGAGCCTCATCCTCGAGGTGGACGTCTTCGCCCGCGCCGCACCGGAGCACAAGCTGCGCCTGGTCCAGGCCATGCAGGCCCGTGGCGGCATCTGCGCGATGACCGGCGACGGCGTCAACGACGGCCCGGCGCTGAAGCGTGCCGACGTCGGCGTGGCGATGGGCATCCAGGGCACCGAAGCCGCCAAGGAGGCCGCCGAGATGGTGCTCGCCGATGACAACTTCGCCACCATCGTCGGCGCCATCCGCGAGGGCCGCAAGGTCTACGACAACATCCGCAAGACCATTACCTTCCTGCTGCCCACCAACGGCGGCCAGGGGCTGGCCATCATGCTCGCCGTGCTGGCCGGCACCACCCTGCCGGTGACCCCGCTGCAGGCGCTGTGGGTCAACATGGTGGTGGCGGTCACCCTGGGGCTGGCGCTGGCCTTTGAATCGGCCGAGCCGGACATCATGACCCGCCGGCCCCGGGACCCGGATGCCTCGCTGCTGGACCTCTTCCTGCTGTGGCGGGTCGTGTTCGTGTCAGTGCTGCTGCTGGTCGGTGTCTTCGGCATGTTCACCTGGATCCTCCAGCACGGCGGCAGCGAGATGCTGGCGCGCAGCGGCGCCGTCAACATGCTGGTCATGGGCAGCGCCGCCTACCTGATCAACAGCCGCTACCTGCTGCGCAGCACCCTCTCCCTGGCCGGCATCTTCGGCAGTCGGCCGGTATGGGTCTCCATCGGGATCATCGTGCTGCTGCAGCTGGGCTGGACCTACCTGCCCTTCATGCAGCTGATCTTCGGCAGCGAGGGACTGGGCCTCGGCCACTGGGGCGTGATCCTGGCCGGCAGCCTCGCCATCTACCTGATCGTCGAGCTCGAGAAGCGTGTGCTGCGCGCCCGCGGTATCGACAGTCATCCAACCGCCAGTCACGGCGCTCACGACCCTTCGGAGATCGAGTCGTCCTGATGGCGACTCACCGCCGGCGCTTGGTTCGAGCCGTGGCCTCGGCGGTGAACGGGTCGTCCGGCCAGGGATGCTTCGGGTAGCGGCCGCGCATCTCGCCACGCACCGCCGGATAGCCATTGGCCCAGAAACTCGCCAGGTCGGCGGTGACCTGGAGCGGCCGCCCCGCCGGCGAGAGCAGATGCAGTAACACGGCCTCGCGGCCCTCGGCCACCCGCGGCGAGGCGTGCCAGCCGAAGCACTCCTGGAGTTTCACGGCCAGCACCGGCGGCTTGTCGTCGCGACAGGGGGCGTAGTCGACCCGGTGGCTGGCGCCGCTGGGTACCGCCAGACGCTGCGGGACAAGCTCATCGATACGCGCGCGCAACGGCCAGTCGAGGGTATCCAGCAGCAGACGCGCCAGCGGCAGGCGCTCGACGGCCTCCAGGCGAGTCACGCCCTCCAGGTGCGGGCCCAGCCAGGCCTCCAGGGTCGCCAGCAGCGCCGCGTCGGACCAGTCGGGCCAGGCGTCACCCAGCACGCGGCGCACCAGCGCCACCCTGCCCTGCAGCTGGGTCAGGGCGTCGTCCCGGGGCAGGCCGCGGCGGCGCAGCGCCTCGAGCAGCGCCGCTCTGACCGCTTCCGCCGGCAGCGAGGCCAGCGGCCTGCGCGCCAGGACCAGCGCACCCAGCCCGCGCACCTGCTCGCCCACCAGGCGGCCCTGGTCGTCGGACCACTCAAGGCGCGTGCCCCACTCGGCGGTTGCGGGATAGAGCGCCTCCAGGCGCGGGCGTGACAGCGCCACGGCACGAAAGATACGCGCACCACGCGCCTCGCCGTCGAGCTCGGCGGCCACCAGCAGGTCGGCATGGGCCAGGGGATGATCCTCGGGCAGGGTCGCCAGCCCCCGCCGGCCAGCCGAAAGCGCCCCGGTGACAGCTGCTGGGCAATGCGCTCCGGATAGGCCAGCGCCAGCAGCTCGCCCAGCGCCGAGAGGCTGGCGACCTCGAGGCTCACCCCGGCGATCCGGGCCAGGCGCGCGGCGTCGCGCTGCCACTGGCGGTGGGCACGGGGCTCACGCAGCCGCGCCTGCAGCGCCCGTTCCAGGTCCTTCTCGCCCTCGAGGTCACGCCCCTCCAGCAACGCCACCAGGGCACAGGCCAGCGGTCGCGCCTCAAGCTGGGTGGCGCGCTCGAGCATGACGGCCAGGCGCGGATGGGTCGGCCAGCGGGCGGCGGCGCGCCCGAGTGGCGTCAGATGGTGCGCCTCGTCCAGCAGCCCGAGCCGGCGCAGCAGGTCACGTCCAGCGGCCAGGGTCGCACCGGGCGGCGGCGTCACCCAGGCGAGCTGGCCCGGGTCTTGAATGCCCCAGCGCGCCAGTTCGAAGGCGAGCGGCGCGAGATCGGCCTGACGGATCTCCGGTTCGCCATGCGGGACCAGCGGCTGCTCCTCGGCCCAGAGTCGCAGGCACAGGCCAGGCCCCTGACGGCCGGCACGACCGCGGCGCTGGTCGGCACTGGCCCGATTGACGCGGCGGGTCTCCAGTCGGGTCAGCCCAGTGCGCGGCTGGAAGACCGGCACTCGCTCCTGGCCGGCATCCACGACCAGCCGCACGCCATCGACGGTGACGCTGGACTCGGCAATCGCGCTGGCCAGTACCACCCGTCGACGCCCGTCGGGGTCGGGCCGCAGCGCGCGGCGCTGGGCCTCGAGCGGCAGGCGTCCATGCAGTTCCATCACCGCCAGGTCCGGCGCTCGCCCGTCGAGCTCGCGGGCCAGTCGACGGATCTCCGCCACGCCGGGCAGGAACACCAGGGCATCACCCGCCTCCACCGCCATCACCTCGAGCAGTGCCGTGGCCTGCTGGCGAGCCACCTCAGCCCGGCTGTCGAGTGCCCGGTAGCGGGTCTCGACGGCAAAGCTGCGTCCCGGGCAGTCGATCACCGGCGTCTCGCGGCCCAGCACGCCGAGCAGGGCCTCGACGTCCAGGGTCGCCGACATCACCAGCAGGCGCAGGTCGTCGCGCACTGACTGCGCGTCCATGGCCAGCGCCAGACCAAGGTCCGCGTCCAGGCTGCGCTCGTGGAACTCGTCGAAGATCACACCGGCCACGCCCTCGAGCATGGGGTCATCCTGGAGCATGCGGGTCAGCACCCCCTGGGTGACCACCTCGAGCCGGGTCGCAGGGCCCGTCCGGCTCTCGCCGCGCATGCGGTAGCCGACGGTCTCCCCCACCGCCTCTCCCAGGCTCTCGGCCATGAACCCGGCGGCCAGGCGCGCCGCCACCCGACGTGGCTCCAGCAGCAGCAGCTTGCCGTCAGCCCCCCAGGGCGCCTCGAGCAGCGCCAGGGGCACCCGGGTGGTCTTCCCCGCCCCGGGCTCGGCCACCAGCAGGGCACGCGGATGCAACGCGAGGGCCTCGAGGATAGCGTCGAGACGGGCATCGATGGGAAGTTCAGCCGAGGCTGGACATCGCGACATGGTGAGCCTCCTGCCTAGTGACGAAAACACTGCCGCAGCGGGCACGCAGCGGCAGCGAGGCAGGATACGCCGGCACTATCACCGGCCACAAGGCAGGCTCAGCTCGGGTCCGACGTCTCGACCAGGGCAACCTCGGGGAAGTCGATCGGCGGTTGCATCACGTTATTGAGCCAGTTGCTGTAACTGTTGAGGCCTACCAGCGCGACGACCTCCACCAGAGTGGCATCATCCACGCCAGCCTCGCGCGCTGCAGCCACCTGGGCATCATCGAGATGACCGTGCTGGCGCAGTACCGCGAGACCGAGGTCCAGAATGGCCTGGTCCAGCGGCGCCGTGGCACGACCCATCTGGGCGTGACGGGCTTCCTCACTCGACAGGCCCGCTCCCTTGGCCGCCAGTGTATGACCGCTGACGCAATAGTGGCATCCGTTTTCATTGGCGATCGCCAGCGCCAGGCGTTCGCGCTGTGACTTGTTCAGCCGACTCTCCTTGCCCAGCGTCTGTTCGAACGCCAGATAACCGTTCAGGGCGCCGCCATGGTGGGCCATGCCGGCAAAGAAATTGGGCAGCATACCCAGCTGATTGTGGATGCCGCGCAACGTGGGCGCCGCCTGTTCACAGGCAGTGTCGGCACAAAGCAGGGGGACACGGGACATGAAAGACTCTCCTCGACTCAGGGTGGGCTCCGGCCATCGGCCAGAAGTGTACAGATCTGTAGTGTTTGACACATCATAGGTATACAGACCTGTAGCGTCAAGCGCGCGAATGGACCACGGTGCCGCCACTGGCCTTCGCGGCACAGGGAAGCGACAATTCTCGAGTCGTTGAATCAGGAGCGTTTCATGGCATCACCTCGGCGCGAACGGCTGCTCGATACAGCCGAGCAACTGTTCTACCGTGAAGGCTTTCACGCCATCGGGATCGATCGAATTCAGGCGGAATCCGGTGTGGCCAAGACCACGCTCTACAAGCACTTCCGCTCCAAGGATGCCCTGATCCTGGCTGTGCTGGAGCGCACCGCAGCTCGCGTCCAGGAGAAGCTGCTCGCGCTTGTCGAGCCGCTGCATGGCCAAGGCAGCCGGCGCGTGACGTGCTTGTTCGATGAGCTGCACCACATCTGCGAGGCCCCCGACTTCAATGGCTGCCTGTTCAGCAATGCCGCGGCCGAGTTCATGTACCTCAATGCCGCGATACGCCAATGCGTCAGTGATCACCTGACCTGGCTGGAAGCCCTCTTCGCACGCCTGCTGCAGGAAGAGGGGCTTCCGTCATCACGCGCCGCGATGCTGTTGGCGCTCCATCAGGGCGTGCTGAGCACGGCAAGGGTCAAGCAGGCACCCGAACTGGTCGACCAGGCAAGCGCCCTGGTAGCAGAACTGCTGGAAGGAGAGTGACGCAGCCGTTACACAACCGTCGAGGACGGCAGCCCACGGCCGCTGCCCTCTTCTTCTGGCGGGTCAGCCCGACGCCTTGGGGCCTGGCGAGATACCGCAGCCCTTGAGGATCACCCGAGTAAGGAAGGCCGTGATCTCCTCGACGTCGGCATCGCTCAGCGTCTCCCGACCGGTGATGCCCAGCACCTGGGCCTCGAAGTCGGCATAGTGCTGGGTGGCCGACCAGATCAGGAAGATCAGCCACACCGGCTCGACGGGATCCATCAGTCCCCGTTCGGCCCACTGTTCGAGAATTCGCGCCCGTGCCTGCACCCAGTCACGCAGATCACCGCGCAGATACGCCTGAAGGAAGGGAGCACCGCCGAGAATTTCGGCGGCGAACAGACGTGACCCCTCCGGGTGACGTCGTGACAGCTCCATCTTGCTGCGGATGAAGGCCTCGAGCACCTCGGCCGGATCATCCTCCACCGAGATATCATCGAGCAGCGCATTCCAGCGCTCCATCATCCGCTCCAGCAACCGCACGTAGAGGCCACGCTTGCTGCCCATGTAATAGAGGACATTGGACTTGGGCAGGCCGGCCTGCTCGGCAATCGCCTGGAGACTTGCACCGCGATAGCCGTGCCGGGCGAACACCCGCTCGGCCGCCGCCAGAATCTGGCGCTCGTTACGCTGGCGGGTCACCCCGTTGACCTCGCCCTGCGCTTTCGCTCCCCGCTCGTCGGGTGTGCTCCCCTGTGTCATCGGCCACCTCACTGCCCATGGCGAATCGAAGTCAGGGATAGTGCCCCACCCCCCTGCCAGGTGCAAACGGGCTTGCAAAGGGGACGGATCTGAACCAAGCTGAAACTACCTGACCGAATGGTCAGGATATGACACCCCTGACACCCGGTGCGCACGCCAACGCGTCCAATGCCAACAGTCCAATGCCAACAATAGAGACACGGCGATGATCGACTTCCTGCTCAACGGGCAGCCCCGCCACTGCGCGACCTCGCCCGATACCAGCGTGCTCGAGCTGCTGCGCGACTCGCTGGGCCAGACCGGTACCAAGGAGGGCTGCGCCTCCGGCGACTGCGGCGCCTGCACGGTGGCCATCGGCGAGGCCGGCGCTGACGGCCGTATCCACTACCACAGCGCCAACGCCTGCATCACCCCGGCCCATCAGCTCCAGGGACGCACCCTGGTCACCGTGGAGGGCCTGGCCCAGGGCGATAGCCTGCATCCCGCCCAGGCGGCCATGGTCGCCTGTCACGGCAGCCAGTGCGGCTTCTGCACCCCGGGCATCGTGATGTCGCTGTTCACGCTCCACGAGGAGCAGCACGAGGACGGTAGCACGCCCCCGGCGCCACTGACCCCGCAGCGCCTGGAAGCGGCACTCGGCGGCAACCTCTGCCGCTGCACCGGCTACCGGCCGATCCGTGACGCCGCGCTCTCCATGGGCGACTATCCCCACCAGCGGCCGGCATGGCAGCAAGCCTGCACCGACGCCGCGGCAAGGCCGCCGTCATCTGGCGTGGAGCCGCCTGACGAGAGCGCCTTCCCGCAGCCGACAACCCTTGCCGAACTGGTAGCGCTGCGTCGCCGTCATCCCGAGGCGCCGCTCGTCGCCGGCGCCACCGATCTATGGCTCGAGGTCACCCAGCGCCTGGCTCGCTTCCCGCGGGTCGTCGACGTCACCCGGGTCGCCGAACTCCAGTCCATCGAAGCGGCGACCCTGGATGACGGTCGCGAGGGCTGGTGGATCGGCGGCGCCGTGACCTACGCGCACCTGGCGCCGCTGCTCGAGACGCACCATGAGGCCTTCGCCCACCTCCTGCACCGCCTGGGCTCGGCCCAGGTGCGCAATCGTGCCACGCTGGGCGGCAATATCGCTAACGCCTCGCCCATCGGTGACACCCCGCCGGTGCTGCTGGCGCTCGCGTCGCGGCTGTGGCTGGCCGGTCCGGAGGGCGAACGTGAAATACGCCTCGACGACTTCTTTCTCGACTACAAGCAGACCGCGCTGCGCGAGGGCGAAGTGATCCGGGCGATCTTCCTGCCCCGGCCCGAGACGGGGCAACACCTCAAGGTCTGGAAGCTGTCCAAGCGGCGTGAAGATGACATTTCCGCCGTGCTCGGGGCCTTCTGCTGGCGCCTGGACGAGGGCGTGCTGCGCGAGGTGCGCCTGGCCTTCGGCGGCATGGCGGCAACGCCCCGCCGGGCCAGGGCTGCCGAGGCCGCCCTCGAGGGGCAGGCGCCCTCGCCCGCTGCCTTCCAGGCCGCCCGGCTGGCGCTGGCACAGGACTTCCAGCCCATGAGCGATGTCCGCGGCAGCGCCGACTATCGCCGGCGCGCCGCCGCCAACCTGCTCGAGCGGCTGCGCCTCGTGCTCCTTCATGACCAGCCGACGCATCCGGCCGACCATCCTGACCGGGAGGTGATGCTCCATGCGTACGCTCACTAAGCTGACTGACGCGCCCGATACCGCGCCGACGCCCGCGTCCACCCCCGCGATCAGCGCCGATGCCGCCATCGCCCGCCAGGCGCCGGACGGACGCATCAAGGGGGATGGCCCCCTCGCACGGGATACGGCCCGGACCGCGACCCGCGGCGCTGCCGGCAGCGCCAGTGCCCATGAGAGCGCCATCAAGCACGTTACCGGGCGAGCCACCTATATCGACGATATTCCCGCCCCCGCCAATGCCCTGCACCTGGCCCTGGGGCTCTCGCCGGTGGCCCACGGCCGCCTGACCCACCTGGATCTGGCCGCGATACGCGCCTTGCCCGGCGTGGTGGACGTGGTGGCCTTCTCCGAGGTGCCGGGGCATACCGATATCGGCCCGGTCTTCCCCGGCGACCCGCTCTTCGTCGAGGAGGAGATCAGCTACGCCGGCCAGGTGCTCTTCGCCGTGGCCGCCGAAACCCATCGCGACGCCCGCGAGGCGATCAGCGCCGCCTGGGCGGAAGGGCTGGCCGGGATCGACGAGCAGCCAGCCAGCCTCGACCCGGTGGCCGCCGCCGAGCGCGACGAGCTCGTGCGCCCGACCCATGTGCAGCAGCGCGGCGACTGGGAAGGCTCGCTCGCCAGGGCACCTCACGTCATCGAGGGCGAACAGTTCGTCGGCGGCCAGGAGCACTTCTATCTCGAGGGACAGGCCTGTCTTGTCCAGCCCAGCGAGGATGAGGGGGTCATCGTGCATACCTCCAACCAGCACCCCAGCGAGACCCAGAAGCTGGTCGCCGAGGTGCTGGGCATCCCCTTCCACGCGGTCACCGTGGAGGTTCGGCGAATGGGCGGTGGCTTCGGCGGCAAGGAGACCCAGGCCTCTCCCTGGGCCTGCATCGCCGCCCTGGTCGCCCGGCGCACCGGGCGTAGCACCCGCCTGCGCCTGCCGCGTGCCGAGGACATGCGCGTCACCGGCAAGCGCCACCCCTTCCATAATCGCTATCGGCTGGGCGTCGATGACGCCGGCGTGATCCAGGGCGGCGAGTTGACCCTGGTCGGCGACTGCGGCTACTCGCCGGACCTCTCCGATGCCATCGTCGACCGCGCCATGTTCCACGCCGACAATGCCTACTCCCTGGGCGAGGCGCGGGTCACCGGCCACCGGGCGCGCACCCACACCGCGTCCAACACCGCCTTCCGCGGCTTCGGTGGCCCCCAGGGCATGATGGTGATCGAGGCGGCCATGGACGACATCGCCAGACGCCTCGGCGAGGACCCCTTGACGATCCGCAAGCGCAACCTCTATCGCGCGGAACAGGACGTCACCCGTCGAGACATCACCCACTATGGCCAGACCGTGGAACAGGTCGCGCTGCTGCACCATGTCGTCGAGCGGCTCGAGGCCGACAGCGACTACTGGACACGACGCCGCGCGATCAGCGCCTTCAACGCCGAAAGCCCGGTGATCAAGCGGGGCCTGGCACTGACGCCGGTAAAGTTCGGCATCTCCTTCACCGCCAAGCACCTCAACCAGGCCGGCGCGCTGCTGCACGTCTATACCGACGGCAGCGTGCAGATCAACCATGGCGGCACCGAGATGGGCCAGGGCCTGCACACCAAGATCTGCCAGGTCGTGGCGCGCGAACTGGCACTGGACCTGGAGACGGTGCGCATCACCGCCACCCGCACCGACAAGGTCCCCAACACCTCGCCCACCGCGGCGTCCAGCGGCGCCGACCTCAACGGCATGGCGGCTCGTGATGCCTGCCTGAAGCTCAAGGAGCGCCTGTTCGACTTTGCCCATGAGCACCTGTATGTCGACCAGGGGCTGGATCGCGAGGACATGCGCCTGGAGGGAGGTCACCTGGTGGCCGGTCACGGCGAGAGCGAGCGACGCATTCCCTGGGGCGAATTGATCCAGGCCGCCTATCTGGGCCGCGTGTCGCTCTCCGAGAAGGGCTTCTACGCCACGCCGCTGATCCACTACGACCGCACCACCGGCCAGGGCCGCCCTTTCTACTATTTCGCCCATGGCGCGGCCGTCGCCGAGGTCCGCGTTGACACCCTGACCGGCGAATATCAGGTCGAGGGGGTCGACATCCTGCACGACGTCGGCGACTCCCTGAATCCGGCCATCGACATCGGCCAGGTAGAGGGGGGCTTCATCCAGGGCATGGGCTGGTTGACCAGCGAGGAGCTCAAGTGGAACGACGCCGGGCGGCTGATCTCCGACGGCCCGGCCACCTACAAGATCCCGACCTACGGCGACCTGCCCCCGCGCTTCAATGTCGAGCTGCTCCAGGGACACCCCAACTCCATGGCCAGCATCTACCGTTCCAAGGCGGTCGGTGAGCCCCCCTTCATGCTCGCCATCTCGGTGTGGTCGGCACTGCGCGACGCCCTGTCGAGCCTGGCCGACGACCGCGAGGCACCTCGCCTCGACACCCCGGCCACGCCCGAGCGTGTGCTGATGGCCGCCGAAGCGCTGCGAGCCCGCCAGGAATCCCGGCCGTCGCGCGGGGGGCAGCCGCAATGACGGACGCGACTCGCCGGGGGACGCGCCCCGAGAGCTGGCACGCCGCCCTGCATCGCCTGCAGCGCGAGGGGCAGCCACACGTGCTGGCCACCCAGGTGACCAGTGCCGGCTCCACCCCCCGGGAACCCGGGGCACGCATGGTGATCACCGCCGATGCGGTCCACGACACCCTGGGTGGGGGCACCTTCGAATGGCAGACCATCGAGGCGGCCAGGCGCCGGCTGGCGGGACCCGACGGCCAGGCCGAGACGGGCATGAGCCTGGAAGCCTTCAGCCTGGGCGGACGCAGCGGCCAGTGTTGCGGCGGCTTCGTCAATGTGCTGCTCGAGGTCTTCCCCGGCAGCACCACCACGCTGGCGATCTTCGGCGCCGGCCATGTGGGCCGCGTGCTCGTGCGGCTGGCCGCGCCGCTGCCCTGGCGAGTGCTGTGGCACGACAGCCGGGGCGACGCCTTTCCCGCCTGGTCGGACGACCAGCCGCGCCTGGCCTGTCGCCATGCCCCCGACCCGGCCAGGGCCGTGGCCGCCCTGCCCCCCGGCGTCCACGCCCTGGTGCTGACCCATGACCATGCCGAGGACCGCGCCCTGGTGGATGCCCTGCTCGCCCGCGGCGATACGGCCTCGCTGGGCCTGATCGGCTCGAAGAGCAAGTGGGCCAGCTTCCGTCGCCGGCTGCGCGATGCCGGTCACGGCGAGGCGGCCCTGGCCCGCGTGCGCTGTCCCATCGGCATGGCGGCCGGTGGCACCGGAGGCGACAAGACCCCCTACGCCATCGCCCTGGCCACCCTCGCCGAGCTGCTGCCGCGGGTCGAGTCACCCGAGCGAGACGACCAGCGCGGCCTCGACCCGGCCGAGCTGCGCCGCGTGTTGACATGATCACGCTGACCAGCGTTGCATCAGCCACCGGCCACAGAAGAACTTGAAAGAGCCCCGACGAGATGACCCACAACGACTCGCGCGTGCTGCGCGCCGAACTGCTGAGCTTCGATGCCGACCCCGGCGAGGATGACACGCCCGCCGAAGGCAGCGTGCGCCATATCCCGGATGGCGCACTATGGATCGAGAACGGCCGCCTGCGTGCGGTGGAAGACTTCGCCACCCTGGTGCCGCAGCTGCCCGAGGGAATCGACGTCATCGACCACAGGGGGAAACTGATCCTCCCCGGCTTTATCGACAGCCATGTGCACTATGTGCAGCTGGAGATCATGGCCTCCTACGGCCGACAGCTGCTCGACTGGCTGGGTGACTACACCTTTCCCGAGGAGTGTCGCTTCGCCGTGCGCGAGCATGCCGAGCGGCTCTCGGAGGCCTTCCTCGACGAGATGCTGCGGGTCGGCACCACCACCGCCCAGGTGTTCTGCTCCAGCCACCCCGCCTCCGTCGACGCCTTCTTCTCGGCCAGCCAACGGCGTGACCTGCGCATGCTCGCCGGCAAGGTGCTGATGGACCGCCACGCCCCCGACGCGCTCTGCGACGACACCCTCGGCGGCATCCGCGACAGCGAGCGGCTGATCGGCGACTGGCACGGCAAGGGGCGGCTGGGCTACAGCCTGACCCCGCGCTTCGCCCCCACCTCCAGCCGGGCCCAGCTCGACGCCACCGGGGGCCTGATGCGCAACGACCCGAGCCTCTGGCTGCAGACCCACCTGGCCGAGAACACCGGTGAGCTGGAGTGGGTGGCGGAACTCTTCCCCGACAGCCGCGACTACCTGGCGGTCTACGAGGCATCGGGGCTGGTCGGCCCGCGCAGCACCTTCGCCCACGGCATTCACCTGGATCAGGAAATGCGTGGCCGGCTCGCCGAGCGGGGGGCGAACCTCGCCTTCTGCCCGAGTTCCAACCTCTTCCTCGGCAGCGGTCTCTTCGATCGTCTGGCGGCCCGCGAGATGGGCCTGAACATCACCTACGCCAGTGACGTCGGCGGCGGCACGGACCTCGCCGGCCTGGCCACCCTGAAGGCCGCCTACCAGGTGGGCCAGCTGCGCGGACAGCCGCTCACCGCCTGGCAGGGTTTCCACGGGCTGACGCTGGGCAACGCCCGGGCGCTGTCGCTTGAGGACCACGTCGGGCGGCTGGCGCCGGGGATGGAGGCCGACGTCGTGGTGCTCGACCCGGCCGCCACCCCGCTGCTGGCGAGGCGTACCGCCCGCAGCCAGTCACTTGCAGAGACGCTCTTTGCGCTGATGATGCTGGGGGATGATCGCTGCGTGGCCGAGACCTGGGCCGGCGGACGCCTGCAGCATCGCCGGGACCCGGAGTGACGGGCGTCTAGCGTCGATGAATGGCGGCATCCACCAGCCGGAAGAGCACCAGGACCGCCAGCGCCACCGCGGCCAGGGACGGCAGCCGATAGTCGGCTCGCGTGAGTATCCAGAAGTGGGTGACGCCCAGGGCCGCGGACACATAGACCAGCCGGTGCAGCCAGTGCCAGGCCGTATCGCCCATCGCCTGCCTTGCCCGCCGGAAGGAGGTCAAGGCCAGGGGCACCAGCAGCAAGAGTGCCGCAACGCCGTAGCGCACATAGGGCAGGTCGATCATGTCATGACGAATCCAGGGCCAGTCCCAGTACTGCTCCAGCCCCATCCAGGCCAGCATGTGGGCGAGGAGCCAGGCAAAGGCCCAGAGCCCGACCTGGCGGCGGGCAATCATGATGCCCACCCAGCCGGTCAGGCGGAAGGCGGGGCTGAAGGCAATGGTCACGAGCAGCAGGACCAGGCCAATGCGGCCGGTGGCATGCACCACGGCCTCCTCGGGCACGACCCCCAGACCGTCAGACCACCACAGCCAGGCCAGCCACAGCGCCGGCAGGCTGCCGGCGGCCAGCACCACCAGGCGAAAGGCGAGGATGCGTCGCGCGGATGTCAGCATGCCGTCGCTCCCGACCTCAAGGGTGCTGCTGGAGGTCCATGCCGGCATACAGCTCGGCCACTTCCTCGCCGTAGCCGTTGAACATCAGCGTCTCACGCTTGCCGCGCTCGCCGATGCGCCGCTCCCGTGCCTGGCTCCAGCGCGGATGATCCACCTCGGGGTTGACGTTGGCAAGGAAGCCGTACTCCGCGGGGTTCTGCTCCGTCCATGAGCTCGTGGGGCGCTCCTCCATCAGGGTGATGCGCACCACCGACTTGATGCTCTTGAAGCCGTATTTCCAGGGCACGACCAGGCGCAGCGGCGCGCCGTTCTGATTGGGCATCAGCTCGCCATACATGCCCACCGCCATCAGCGTCAGCGGGTGCATCGCCTCGTCGAGCCGCAGCGCCTCGCGATAGGGCCAGTCGAGGATCGAGCTTTTCTGGCCGCGCAGGTTATCCGGATCATGGATCGATTCGAACTGCACGTATCTGGCCCGGGACGTGGGGGCGTGTCGCTTGAGCAGGTCGGCCAGCGGAAAGCCGATCCAGGGGATCACCATCGACCACGCCTCGACGCAGCGCAGCCGATAGATCCGCTCCTCCAGAGACTCGCGAGCGAGCACGTCCTCGAACGCCAGCGTTCCCGGCTTGTCCACCTCGCCGCCGATGGTCAGCGACCAGGGGTCGGTGACCAGCTTGTGCGCATAGACCTCGGGGTCACTCTTGCGGGTACCGAGCTCGTAGAAATTGTTGTAGGAGGTCGCATCCTCGCGCGGCGTGAGCCTTTCATCACCGGCCAGATCCCGGCGTGGAAGCTTACCCTGCAGACGCTCGCCCAGCGACTCTCGCCAGGCGTGCGCCTGCTCGGACAACACTAGCCCTCCGGGAAGCATCGCGGCGGCCGAGAGCGCTGCACTGCCCTTGAGGAAGCGACGGCGCTGACGAAACAGCTCGCGGGGCGTGACCTCGGATTCAGGAATTGCAGGGTAACGATAGCGGGACATGATGACACTCTCGAGCAGAGGGGGGATACCGGACGCCTGCCTGTTCCACACGGTCGTCGACCGCACCCCGGAACGCGACTCGGCCACCAGCGTCACCGATCAACCACGGGCGCGTCCAGCGACGAACGCAAACCACCGACAAAACTTGACGCAGCTCAATACGGGTGGCTTTCCGACTCTTTTACTAGGTTGATTAGCGTCAGGCGATAGCACACGCTACTAACAGAAGGTTACGTGCGGATTATTTCCGTAACTGACCCGGACCAGCACAATGAGGGGAACGATCATGCACCACCAGCGCCTTCTGGCCTCGGCCATCGCCCTGGGCTCCGCCCTGGCCATCGCCGCACCCGCCATGGCCGACGACGGCCTCGGTGACTACCGCGACCGCTTCGAGCCGCTGCCCCATCTGCCGCCCATTCCGGCCGACAACTCCCTGACTCCCGAGAAGGTGGAGCTGGGCAAGTTCCTGTTCTTCGAGCCGCGCATCTCCTCAAGCGGCGTGATCAGCTGCGCCACCTGCCACAACCCGGCACTGGGCTGGGCCGACCGCATTCCGCGGGCGACCGGCCATGACGGTCAGATCGGCGAGCGCAACACCCCCACGGTGCTCAATTCCGGCTTCCTGGAGTCGCAGTTCTGGGATGGCCGTGAACCGGACCTGGAAGGCCAGGCCCTCGGCCCCATCGAGGCCGATGTGGAGATGGCCATGGACCTCGAACAGGCCCTGGAGCGGCTGGAAGGCTTCGATCTCTATCAGGACAAGTTCGCCCAGGCCTATCCGGATGACGAGGAGCCGATCAGCGCCGAGAACCTGGCCATGGCCATCGCCAGCTTCGAGCGCACCCTGAACACCCCCAACTCGCCGTTCGACCGCTACCTTCGCGGCGACATGGACGCCCTGGACCAGCAGGAGAAGGACGGCATGGTCGCCTTCGTCGACAACGGCTGCATCGCCTGCCACCGCGGCCCGGCCCTGACCGACAGCCAGTTCCACCGCATCCAGGTCCCCGGCTCCACCGACGTGGGTCGTTACGAGGTCACCGGCGAGGAGAGCGACCGCCACAAGTTCCGCACCCCGACCCTGCGCAACGTGGCCGTGACCTATCCCTACATGAACAACGGTGCGACCGAGACCCTCGAGGAGTCCGTGGCCATCATGGGCAAGGAGATGCTGGGCCGCGAGTTCGAGGAGCAGACCATTGCCGACATCACCGCCTTCCTGCACACCTTGACCGGCGAGATGCCTGACTTCGAGGTGCCGGCCCTGCCCTGATCCCGCACTTCACGCGTTCGACAGGAACCCCGGTCACGGCCGGGGTTCCGTCGCGTCCGGGGCCGGGCTAGCAGCTGGCGGCCAGCCGACGATGCAGGTCGAGGCGGCGCGCTTCGCTGATGAAGGCCGCTTCGATGGCGGTACCGGCCAGCTGGATGAAGACTGCCTCCGACCAGCCGAAGGCCTCTGCACAGGCCTCGAAGTTGGCCAGCATGCCACCGCCGAAATAGGCCGGATCATCGGAATTGAGCGTCACACGCAGCCCCGCATCGAGCAGCTGCGGCAAGGGGTGGTCGGCCATCCGGTCGACGACCCGCAGGCGCACGTTGGAAAGCGGGCAGACAGTCAGCACCACGCCTTCGTCACGCAGCCGCGCCACCAGCGCCGGGTCTTCCAGGCAGCGCACCCCATGGTCGATCCGCTCGACGTTCAGCCGGTCCAGCGCCTCGCGGACATAGCCGGGCGGCCCCTCCTCGCCGGCATGGGCCACCCCCGGTATGCCGAGCTGCCGCGCCCGCTCGAACACCTCGACGAACTTCGCCGGCGGGTTGCCCTGCTCGGCACTGTCCAGCCCCACGGCGTCGAGCATCTCCCAGTAGGGAGCGGCGTCCTCCAGTACCGCCAGCGCCTCCGCGGCCGGCCGGTCGCGCAGGAAGGCCATGATCAGCGCCGTGGACATGCCCAGCTCGCGCTGGGCACGGCGCTGGGCCAGGGTCAGCCCTTCCATCACCACCGCCAGGGGGATGCCGCGCGACTGGTGGGCCTGAGGGTCGAAGTGCATCTCCACGTGCACCACCCCCTCGGCGCTGGCCCGACGGAAGTAGTCCATGGCCAGGTCATGGAAGTCTTCCGCGGTACACAGCACGCTCATGCCCTGATAATACAGATCGAGGAAGGATTGCAGATCGGCAAACTCATAGGCCGACCGCACCTCCGCCACGGAGGCATAGGGCAGCCGGACGCCGTTACGCTCGGCCAGCGCAAGCATCAGCTCGGGCTCCAGCGAGCCCTCGATGTGCAGATGGAGTTCGGCCTTGGGCAGGCGCTTGAGGAAGTCGCGCATGGTACACCTCATCGGGGCAAGTCATCGGCTTCATCCTGCGACATCCTGACCAGTCGTGCAAAGCCGTCCGTCGCGCAGGGTCAGGCAGCGATCGATGCCGGGGGGATCGACGACGTCGCCGAGCTGGTGCACCAGGTAGATGACGGTTCTTCCCGCGAGCCAGGAGTCGAGCCGCCCGGCAAGGCGTGACGCGGTATCGGCATCGAGTCCGGCAAAGGGCTCGTCCAGGATCACCAGATCCGGGTTGCGCAACAGGACACGGGCCAGGCTGATGCGGCGGGCCTGACCACCGGACAGCTGACGTCCCCCCTCCCCGACACGCGTCGTGAGTCCCCGCGGCAAGGTCCCGACCCACTCCGCCAGATCGACCATCGCCAACACCTCCCACAGCCGGGCCTCATCCGCCTCGGGGTCCGCCAGACGCAGGTTGGCGGCAAGCGTATCGTCGAAAAGATCGGTCTGCTGAGTCAGCAGCGCCACACGGCGATGCAGGGCATTCTCGTCCCAGTGCGCCAGCGATACGCCCCCCAGCTCGCACGCCCCCGACCCGGGCTTGAGCTGCCCGGTGAGCAGCCCCGCCACGCTGGACTTGCCGGAACCGGACGCACCGCACAGTGCGAGCCGCTCTGCGGGCGATACAGACAGGGTCAGATGCTGCAGGGCCGGGCGAAGCGCTGCCGGATAGTGCAGTGTCACCTCCCGCAGTTCGACCGTCAGGGCGCCGCCCATCCCCTGATCGCCGAACGTGGCCGCGCTGGCCTGCGAACCGGACTGCGCTTCCAGGCCATTGAGCCGTTCGGCCGCCCCGAAGGTGGCCCCGAACCAGGTGAAGGCCGCGGGCAATGCGGCCAGTGCCTCGTTCACGGCCAGTACCGCCAGGGGCATCATGACCATCACCGGCCCATCGATCACGCCGGCCGTCCAGGCCCGGGCGCCCAGCCACAAGGCCACCAGGGCCACCAGGCTTATCAGCAGCGACACCAGGGCATTGCCGAGCGCAACGAGGCGCCCGAGCGAGCGCTGATCGCGGTAGAGCCGTGCCTCGATATCCAGCAGGCGGGCCCGGTGCGCCGTCAGGCTAGCGTAGGCCTCCAGTTCCGCCAGGCCCTGGAGCTGCTCGATCAGCCGTCCCCGCAGCTGCTCCAGATCCTCGACCTGACGCCGGCTGGACAGCATGCCTCGCCGCGCCTGTCCCAGGGTCAGCCACAGCCAGCCTGTCAGCAGCAGCACCAGCACGCTGACCGCGACCGGCACGGCGAAGACGGCCAGAAACCCGGCCAGCAGCAGGATCGCCACCAGCGCCACCAGTGCCGGCGCCAGGAGGCGCAGGTAGAGGCTGTCCAGGGTATCGATATCCGCGGTCAGACGATTCAGCCAGTCGCTTGCCCGCCGTCGGCTCAGGGCCTGCCCATCGAGACCGGACAGCACGCCGAAGAGTCGCGCACGCAGGTCCGCGAGCAGACGCAGTACCGTATCGTGATTGTAGAGACGCTCCACATAGCGAGACGCTGTCCGGCTCACCGCGAAGAAACGAATGCCCCCACCCGGCACATAGACATCCAGGGTGATGGCCAGGCCCGCCGCCAGCGACAGCCCGGCCAGCGCCGTGGCGGTAATGAACCAGCCCGACAGCGCCAGCAACCCGATCGCCGAGATCAGGGTCAGTGCCATCAGCACCGCCCCGCGCATCAGCCGGCCGCGGCGCTGGTCCAGCAGCCGCAGCCAGGGCCTCAGGACCTGCCACCTCGAGCCGTCATGTGGTGTCAGCGACATGCTGTCCCTCCTCGTTTCGGCCCGTCCCGGACAACGCCAACTGCCGGCTGGCCATGGCCATCAGCGCCGGGTGATGAGTGGCAATGACCAGCGCTCGCCCCTCGTCGGCAAGCGCCTGCAACGCCCGAATCACGCCGGCCTCGGTCTCGGCATCCAGACTGGCCGTGGGTTCATCCAGCAGTACCAGCGGGGCCTGTGACAGGAACACCCGAGCCAGCGCCAGGCGCTGGGCCTGGCCACCGGACAGGCCGACGCCACGCTCGCCCAGCGGTGTCTCCAGCCCCTGCGGCAAGGTCGCGAGAAGTGCCTCGAGGCCGGCTCGGGTCAATGCCGCGCGCATGGCCTCGTCGCTGGCCTCCGGGGCCGCCAGGCGAAGATTGTCCGCCAGGCTGCCCTGGATCAGCAGCGGTCGCTGGTCCATCCACGCCAGGCCCATGTCACGGCGGCGGTGGCGTTCGCCTGTCGCGGGCATCACGAAGCCGGCAAGCAGCTGCAGCAGTGATGACTTGCCCACCCCGGAAGGGCCGGTCACGGCGATGACCTCCCCCCGCCGCACCGTCAGGCTGATCGGCTGCAGGACGACGCCGCGGCCCGGATGGGCGACACTAGCCTCCTCCAGGGCGATCAAGGTCTCGCTGTCGGCAGGGACCTGCTCGTCACGGCCAGGGTCGTTGCTGCGACGACCGCTGTCGGGCACCTCCTCGAGCAGCGTGACCAGTGCCTCGGCAGCCCCCAGGGCCGCCGCCCGGTCATGATAGTGCTGGGAGAGAGTGCGCAACGGCTGGAAGAACTCCGGCGCCAGCAGCAGCACCAGCAGGCCGCTGAACAGCGTCAGCTGCTCCGACGGACCGTAGTCGATGTAACCCAGCAGGCCGAAACCGACATAGATGGCCACCACGGCAATCGCCACCGAGGCGAAGAACTCCAGCACCGCTGACGAGAGAAAGGCCAGACGCAAGGTGCGCATGCTGCGGCGTCGATAATCGTCGGCGGCGGCATGGACCTCCCCCGTCGCGGACCGGGTGCGCCCGAACAGTTGCAGGGTCGTGATGCCGCGGACGCGATCGATGAAGTGCCCGGAGAGACGCGCCACGGCGGCAAACTGTTCCCGGTTGAGCCGTTCGGCCCCCATGCCGACCAGCGCCATGAAGACCGGAATCAACGGTGCGGAGATCAGCAGGAAGAGCGCGGCCAGCCAGTCAAGCCAGAAGGTGGCGACCAGGATCATCAGCGGCAGCGTCAGCGACAGCCAGAGCTGGGGCTGGAAACGCGCGAAATAGCCATCCAGTGCCTCCACCTGCTCCACCAGCTCGCTGGCCACGGACGCCGAGTGCCGGGATGCCAGGCGCACCGGCCCCAGAAGCGCCAGATGGTCGAGCAGCGCAACACGGGCGCGGTGGCGGATCGCCAGGCTGGCCGCCTGACCCAGGGTCTCCTGAACGTAGAGCATCAGGGATCGGAGAACGACCACGAGAAGGATAGCGCCCAGCAGCGGCAGCAGGCTCGACAGCACCTTCCCCTCGACCAGCAGGCCGCTGATGAAGGCCGCCATCAGCGCCAGCTGGATCAGGGTCAGCGCGCCCGCGAGGGTGCCGGCGAGCACTGCAAGACGCAGCCGCCGGCGTTCGCCGGCGGCCAGTTGCTTGAGGTAGCGGCGAGGCGTCAGCCCCGCCGTCTTGCCACGCTCGGCCACTCAGTGATACCCGTCTTCGAGACCGACCTTGCCGCGGAAGACCCAGTAGGTCCAGGCGGTATAGGTCAGCACGATGGGGACCACGAAGAGCACGCCGATCAGCAGGAACAGCTGGGCCTCGGGCGAGGAGGAGGCATCCCAGATGGTGTAGTCCGGTGGCACCACCACCGGCCACTTGCTGGCCACCAGGCCGAGATAGGTGAAGATGAACACCCCCAGCGTGGCCAGGAAGGGCTGTCCATCGGCACGCCTGCGCACGGCCCGGAGCACCAGATAGGCACAGAACAGGGCCAGGGCCGGGAGGACCCAGATCAACTGGATGTTGTCGAACCAGCGGGCGGCAACATTGGGGTCGATGAAGGGGGTCCAGAAGCTGATGATCAGGAAGATCGTCAGCACGGCTGCCAGCAGCGGTGGCGTGATGCGATAGGCCCATTCCTGCGTCGGGCCTTCCGTCTTGAGGATGACCCAGGTGGCACCCAGCAGCGCATAGCCGGTCATCAGGCCAAGGCCGGTCAGGACACTGAACGGCGTCAGCCAGTCGAGAGCACCACCGACATAGACCATGTCCTCCACGGCAAAGCCCTGGATGTAGGCCCCGACCACGGCCCCCTGGGCAAAGGCGGCGATCGCCGACCCACCGCAGAAGGCGCGATTCCACCAGCGACGATTACGATGGGACTTGGAGCGGAACTCGAAGGAGATACCGCGAAAGATCAGCGCGGCCAGCATCAGGAAGACACCGATATAGAGGGCCGGAAGAAACACCGAGTAGACCAGCGGAAAGGCCCCCAGCAGACCGGCACCGCCCAGCACCAGCCAGGTCTCGTTGCCATCCCAGATCGGTGCCACCGAGTTCATCATCAGATCACGGGACTCTTCGTTCGGCGCGAAGGGGTAGAGTATCCCCACCCCCAGGTCGAAGCCATCCATCAGCACATACATGATGACCCCGAAGCCGATGATGAAGGCCCAGATAAGTGGAAGGTCGAATAGTTCCATCTCTCAGCTCCTTGTCGCGTCGGCGTCATCGAAGGGGGTATGGGCAGCCGATAGCGGGCGCTTGGGACGCTCGACTTCACCCTCGATTTCGTGCTGCTCCGACTCGGGCAGCATGCCCTGGCGCACGACCCGCATCAGGTAGTAGAGGCCGACGAAGAAGACCACGGCATAGACGGCCATGTACCCCACCAGCGTGAAGAGCGCCATGCCGCCGGTCAGCGAGGGCGTCAGCCCCTCGGCATGGGTCATCAACCCATAGACCACCCAGGGCGCCCTGCCTGCCTCGGTCACGATCCAGCCGGCGAGCACCGCCAGGAAGGGACTGGCGATCATGGCCACCAGCGTCTTGAGATAGGTCGGGCTGCGGTAAAGTCGACCGCCGCGGCGCAGGTACAGGCCAACCAGCGCCACACCGATCATCAGGAAGCCGAGTGCCACCATGACGCGGAACGACCAGAAGACGATCCATACCGGCGGCTGCTCCTCGGGCGGTACGGCCGTGACACCGGGAACCTCGCCATCCATCTCATGGGTCAGGATCAGGCTGGCCAGCTTGGGAATGCCGATCTCGAACCGGTTCTCCTGCGCCTCCTGGTCGGGCCAGGCGAACAGCAGCAGAGGCGCCCCTTTCTGTGTTTCCCAGTTACCTTCCATGGCCGCCACCTTGGTCGGCTGGTGCTCCAGGGTGTTGAGGCCGTGGAAGTCACCCAGAATGGCCTGGGCCGGTGTCAGCACCAGCAGCAGCCAGAGACACATGGACAGTGCCTTGCGGTTGGCCTCCACATCGCGGTTGCGCAGCAGATACCAGGCACTGACGCCCGCCACCACGAAGCCACCGGTCAGGAAGGAGGCCAGCCCCATGTGAGAGAAGCGGTACCAGAAGGAGGGATTGAAGATCGCCTCGCCCCAGGAAGTGATCTGGAAGCGCCCGTCGATCAGCTCCACGCCGGCCGGAGTCTGCATCCAGCTGTTGGCCGACAGGATCCAGAACGAGGAGATGAAGGTCCCGGTGGCCACCATGATGGCGGCGAAGAGATGAACGCCCTGGGGCACCTTGCCACGCCCGAAGAGCAGCACCCCGAGGAAGGCCGCCTCCAGGAAGAAGGCCGTGACCACCTCGTAGCTGAGCACCGGGCCGAAGAAGTTCGAGGCCGCCAGCGAGAAGTTGCTCCAGTTGGTGCCGAACTGGAACGACATCACGATGCCCGAGACCACGCCCATGCCGAAGACCACGGCAAATACCTTGGTCCAGAACAGTGAAAGGCGATCCCAGGCGGGATTTTCGGTCTTGTAAAAGAGGCCGTTGAGAACGGCGATATAGGATGCCAGCCCGATGGTGAACACCGGAAAGATGGCATGAAACATGACGACGAAAGCGAATTGCAATCGCGACAGCAGGAGAGGATCCAGTTCCATGACGCAAGCCTCATGACGGCGATGGACTCAGATACGTCGCAAGGGATGCGGGTGCACGCTCCAGTGCGTGTTGTGCCTCCAGCCAACCTCTTAAGGCCCGCTGTGACGCATTCCACATGGACACCAATGGCAGTGTAAGAGCATTCCTCGGCATATCGAAGAGCAGGCAAGCAAAACTCTTCAAAGAACCTTAGGGAATAAACTTATTATGCCAATAACGTTATCCTACCCTTAATGACCCGATAACGGCAGGAAAGTTGGCGTGACATCCTGTGTCGCGATGTCGCAGACGTCCGCTCAGCCCGTGCCGCCCTGCATGACCAGCTGCACCATCCAGGCGGTATAGCCGAGGAACATGGCCAGCAGGGCGGCGCCCTCCGCCCGATTGATACACCCCTCGCGTCCCCGCCACCCCATGGCGAAGACGGCCATCATGACGGTCATGGCCATCATCAGGCTCCAGTCGCGCAGCAGCACCTCGCTGCCTGTCTCGATGGGCATGATCACCGCGGCCAGGCCCACCACACCCAGCGTATTGAACAGATTGGACCCCACCACGTTGCCCAGCACCAGGTCGTGCTCACCGCGGCGCAGGGCGCTGATCGAGGAGGCCAGCTCCGGCAGCGAGGTACCCACCGCCACCACGGTCAGCCCGATCACCAGGTCGCTGACGCCGAAGCCCTCGGCAATGGACACCGCCCCCCATACCAGGATGCGCGAGCTGACCACCAGCAGTACCAGGCCGATCCCCGTCCAGAGAATCCCCACCTTCAGCGACATCGGATGGCCCGCCAGGCTATCCTCGGTGTCGCGCGAGAGAGGGTCGCCGCCATTACGCAGCCCCAGGTAGATGGAGACACCGATGAAGGCGGCCAGCAGCACCAGCAGCAGGCTGGCCTCCAGGCGACTGATCAGCCCCCCCCACAGCAGCAGGGCGGAGAGCAGCGTCACGCCCGCCAGCACCGGGAGTTCGCGGCGTACCACCCCGGAATGCACGGTCAACGGCGAGATGAGCGCCACCAGGCCCAGGATCAGGCCCATGTTGGCGATGTTGGAGCCATAGGCGTTACCCAGCGCCAGGCCGGGATTGCCCTGGCTGGACGCCAGTGCGGAGACCACCAGCTCCGGCGCCGAGGTACCGAAGCCGATCACCAGCATGCCGATCAGCAGCGGTGAGACCCCCAGCCGGGCAGAGGTGGCCGCTGCCCCGTCGACGAAGCGCTCGGCGCTCCACACCAGCAGGACCAGGCCTGCCAACACCGCCACGGCGGGAAGTAACATGTTGCCTCCTCGGGAACATTCAATCCCGCATGTTTGTATATGGTGCCCCCCTCGTCAACGTGCCAAACTGGCTTTTCCGATATGGCTTCATGAGGAGGCCCCATCGCGGTGCCCAGGCTCGTCTTTCGCCCTCCCTTGCTCCCCCGGAAAGCACCGCTGGTGGATCGCTTGCCACCGGAGGCGCGCAGTTCGCGACGACGACTGCGCGCCTGCCACGAGTGCGACTGGCTGGTGGCGCTGCCGCCGCTGCACGCCGGCGAGAAAGCCGACTGTCCGCGCTGCGGCCACACCCTGGCCAGCCGCCATCACCGCCCGGCCCAGCGCAGCATGGCGCTGGCCCTGGCCGCGCTGGTGGCGCTGGCGCTGGCGGTCTCCTTCCCGTTCGTCAGCTTCAGCGTCAGCGGCATCGGCAACCGCATCGACCTCTCCCAGACCGCTACCCGCCTGATCGGTTTCGATCAGCCGCTGGTGGCCATCGCGGTGCTGCTGACCATCGCCGTGCTGCCGGCCGTCTACCTGGCCGGGGTCGTCTGGCTGCAGCTCGGCCTGCTGCGCCAGGCCCCGCTACCGGCCAGCCACGGCATCGCCCGCTCGCTTTCCCACCTACACCCCTGGATGATGGCCGATGTCTTCATCGTCGGCGCCCTGGTGAGCCTGATCAAGATCGCCGGCATGGCCGAGATCGAACTGGGCATCGCCTTCTGGGCCTTCTGCGCCTTTGCCCTGCTGCTGCTTTTCACCACCCAGTCGCTCGATGCCGACTGGCTGTGGTTCTCGCTGGCTGGCGAGCCCCTTGCCCCGGCGGGGGCACGTACCGGGGAGCCCGCCGCCCCGCAGAACCTGGCCGGCTGCGCCACCTGCGGGCTGGTCAACCGCCTGGACGATGCCGGCCACGGCCGCTGTAGACGCTGTGGCGAGACACTGCATGCGCGCCTGCCCCACAGCCTGCAGCGCACCTGGGCCCTGCTGGCGGCCGCCACGGTGATGTACCTGCCGGCCAACCTCTATCCCATCATGACCACCACCACCCTGGGCCATGCCAGCTCCTCCACCATCATCGGCGGGGTCGTGGAGCTGATCCAGATGGGCTCCTGGCCGGTGGCCGTGGTGATCTTCGTGGCCAGCGTGATCGTGCCGGTGGGCAAGCTGGTGGCACTGGCCTGGCTCTGCCTGGTGACCAGGCACAGCGATGAGCTCAATGCCGCGACTCGCATCCGCCTCTATCGACTCACCGAGTTCATCGGCCGCTGGTCGATGGTCGATGTCTTCGTGGTGGCGATCCTGGTCGCGCTGATCCGCGCCGGCGCACTGATGTCGATCACCCCGGGGCCGGCTGCCCTGGCCTTCGGCGCCGTGGTGGTCAGCACCATGCTCGCCGCCATGACCTTCGACCCGAGACTGCTCTGGGACACGCCCCTGCCGCATGCGTCTCGCCCCGCACAAGGAAGCCCGCGATGACCCAGCCCCCCGATGCAACCGGCCGGGACAGCCACCGCGCCCATGCCACGCCCCAGGCAAGGTTCTCACCGATCTGGATCGTCCCTCTGGTGGCGATCCTGATCGGCGCCTGGCTGGTCTACGACAACTACCGCAGTCGCGGCCCCCAGATCACCCTGATCATGGACAGTGCCGAAGGCATCGAGGCAGGCAGCACCCTGATCAAGACCCGTAACGTCGAGGTGGGGCGGGTCGAGCGGGTCCACCTCTCGGATGACCTCTCACGGGCGGTGATCACCGCCCGCATGAGCCCCGACACCGACGCCATGCTGGTCGAGGACAGCCGTTTCTGGGTGGTCAAGCCACGTATCGGCCGCGAGGGCATCAGCGGCCTGGGCACGGTGCTCTCGGGCGCCTACATCCAGCTCGAGCCGGGCCAGGGCAAGAACGAGGCTCGGGAATTCCGGGTCAGCGACCAGCCCCCGGTCTCCCCGGCCGGGGCGGAGGGACTGCGCGTCGACCTGGTCAGCCAGCTGGGCAATTCGCTGAGCGTGGGCGACCCGGTCAGCTATCAGGGGCTCACCGTCGGCCGCGTCGAGGAAGCCCGCTTCGATGCCGAGACCCAACGCATGCACCATCGTGTCTTCATCGAAACGCCTTACCACGATCTGGTCACCGACAGTACCCGCTTCTGGTCAGCCAGCGGCTTCGACCTGCAGCTCGACACGGAGGGCTTTCGTGTCAATATCGGCTCGCTGGAAACGCTGCTCGGCGGCGGCGTCACCTTCGGCGCGCCGGATGACCTCCCGCGCGGCATGGCCGTGGAGGCCGACACCACCTTCACCCTCTATCCCGATGAGGAGAGCGCACGCCAGGGGGCCTTCAATCACTATCTGGAATACGTGCTGCTGGTGGAAGACACGGTGCGGGGCCTCTCACGAGGCGCCCCGGTGGAGTTTCGCGGCGTCCGCATCGGCACGGTAGCGGCAGTGCCCTGGAACTTCACCGCGCCCCAGCCGGACTCCCGCTCGAACTTTGCCATCCCGGTACTGATCCGCATCGAGCCCCAGCGCCTGGGCATCGATGCCCAGGAGCTCGACATCGAGGGGTGGCGCAGGCGCCTCGAGCGCCTCTTCGGACTGGGCCTGAAGGCGTCGCTGAAGAGCGGAAGCCTGCTTACCGGCGCGCTGTTCGTCGACCTCAACTTCCACCGCGACCAGGCCGGCGACCCCGTCGAGGAAACCTTTGCCGAGCGCCGTGTCTTCCCCACCACCTCGAGCGGCTTCGCCCAGATCGAAGCCCAGGTGACGGCGCTGCTCGACAAGCTCAACGGCCTCGAGGTCGAACCGCTGCTGGAGGGGCTGGACCGCAACCTGGCAAGCTCCGAGGCCATGCTCGAGGAAGTGCGCGAACTCTCCACCAGCGTGCGTACCCTGGTCGACGACCCCGGCACCCGAGCCCTTCCCGGCAACCTCAATCGGACCCTGGAGGAGCTGCGCACTACCCTCGCGGGGGTATCGCCGACCTCGGCCGCCTATGACGACTTCACCCGCACGCTGCAGCAGCTCGAGCGCATGCTGCGGGACCTGCAGCCCACCGCACGCACCCTGCGCGACAACCCCCGCGCCCTGCTCTTCGACAGCCTGGATGGCGAGGACCCGCTGCCCAGGGCACCGCAACGCCAACCCGGAGGGAGCGCCCCATGACGCCCATCCAGGCTCTCACCGTCGCCGGCCTTTCCCTGTGGCTGGCGGGCTGCGCCGCTGGTGGCCCGTCGCCCGACCGGTACGTCCTGCCCACGGACGCGGGCGACGCGACGACAGGCATCGCCGGCACCCAGGCTCCCCGTCAACTGGTCGTCGGCCAGCCCCGGCTGGCACGCTTCCTGGACGTCGACGGCCTGGTGCTGCAGCTCGACGACATCACCCTCAACGAGGCCAATCACCACCAGTGGGCAGAGCCGCTCGGCCTGCAGCTCGAGCGCGGTCTGCGCGCTCGACTGGCCGCACGTCTGCCGGGCACCCGGGTCATGCAGGATGCTCCCGACAGCCGCCGAGGCACCGCCTCGATCCTGCGCCTGGAGGTGGACCGCTTCCATGGACACGTCGACGGGCAGGCCCTGGTCGGCGGGCAGTGGCAGCTGCGCGGGGACGCAGGCGAGTTGCTGGCGATGGCGCCCTTTGCCGTGGAGGTGGCGCTGGAGCAGGATGGCTACCCTGCCCTGGTGCGTGCGCTGGGGCGTGGCTGGGACCGGGTGGCCGACGAGATCGTCGCGGCCATCGAACGGCTGCGCTGAGCCGCACGGTATGGCATAATCGCTGTCACGCGGCGATCGCTGGTCCCTCCCGTCGCGCCAGATTCCTTATATACGCCTTGGCCCGGGACTGACCACGTCGCACTGCGACGCGGCGCGACCAGGGCGTCTCTGCGGAGACCGCATGACCTTTTCCAACCTCGGCCTGCGTGCCGAACTGCTCCGTGCCGTCGAGGCACAGGGCTACACCACCCCGACCCCCATCCAGCTCCAGGCGATCCCCGCCGTGCTCAAGGGGGGTGACCTGCTGGCCAGTGCCCAGACCGGCACCGGCAAGACGGCCGGCTTCACCCTGCCGATGCTGCAACGCCTGGCCGACGGCCCCCGCCCGGCCAGGCGCCAGGTACGTGCCCTGGTGCTGACACCGACCCGCGAGCTCGCCGCCCAGGTCGGCGAGAGCGTGGCCGACTACGGCCGCCACCTGACGCTGCGCTCCCATGTGATCTTCGGCGGCGTCGGTCAGCAGCCCCAGGTGGACGCCATCCGCGGCGGTCTCGACGTGCTGGTCGCCACCCCCGGGCGCCTGCTGGACCTGCAGCAGCAGAAGCACGTGGACCTGTCGAAGGTCGAGATCCTGGTGCTCGACGAGGCCGACCGCATGCTCGACATGGGCTTCATCCACGACATCAGGAAGATCCTGCGCGTGCTGCCCGAGAAGCGCCAGAACCTGCTGTTCTCGGCGACCTTCTCCAACGAGATCCAGGCACTGGCGAACAAGCTGCTCGATGACCCGGCGATGATCGAGGTCGCCCGCCGCAATACCACCGCCGAACTCGTCGACCAGGCGATCTATCGCGTCGACCGCGAGAAGAAGCGCGACCTGCTGGCCCACCTGATCACCCGGCACGACTGGCAGCAGGTGCTGGTCTTCACCCGCACCAAGCATGGCGCCAACCGCCTGGCCGAGCAGCTCTCCAGACAGGACATCCCGGCCATGGCGATCCACGGCAACAAGAGCCAGTCGGCGCGTACCAAGGCACTGGCCGCCTTCAAGACCGGTGACCTGCAGGTGCTGGTGGCCACCGACATTGCGGCCCGCGGTCTCGACATCGAGGAGCTGCCCCACGTGGTCAACTTCGAGCTGCCCAACGTGGCCGAGGACTATGTTCACCGCATCGGCCGTACCGGTCGCGCCGGCAGCGAAGGCAAGGCGGTCTCGCTGGTCTGCGTCGACGAGCACGGCCTGCTCAAGGGCATCGAGCGGCTGATCAAGCGTGACCTGGAGAAGCGCATCGAGCCGGGCTTCGAGCCGGACCCCAATGCCCGGCCGGAGCCCATCGAGAACGGCCGCGGCAAGCGCGCGGGCGGCGGCCGTAACGGCGGTCAGGGCCAGCGACGCCAGGGCCAGGCTAGCGGCCAGCGCCGCGGCGGCGACGAGGCCCGTGCCCCGCGCCGCCGCCGAGGTGGCGGCGGTTCCGGCTCGCGCCAGGCCTGAGATGCCTGACTGGCGGGCTGCATCGGAATATGCGAATGTGGCCTGCCACCCTCCTTGCCTGTTCCCATACCCAAGGCACAACGCTTCCATGGATGAAAAGAATCTCGTCACCTGTTACCGGCGCTGGCTGACCTTCCAGCAGCAGGCCCGACTGGACCGTGAACACCACGGCGCTCGCCAGAAGCTGGAGGCGTCGAAGGTCTCGGCGACGCGCATGACCGAGGCCTACCGCAGCATGGCCGCCAAGGGGGCCAGCGAGGGGGCCAGCTACCGCACGCTCTTCCTGCGCGATCACGGCGACACGGCACTGGCCTGCGAGGGCTGGCTGTTCGTGCGCCGGGTACTGGCGGAGGGCGGCTCGACCCGCGTGCGTGCCACCCTGCTGACCACCTTCACCCTCGAGGAGGGCCGCATCGAACCCGGCAGCCAGCCGGCCGAGAAGGTCACCCTGGAGATCTTCGATCAGCTGAACATCGACCGCGGCATGAGCAGCGTGGTGCGGGTCGATCGCATCGATGGCGAACACGATACCCGTTTCATCACCCTGCTTGACGCGGTGCGAGGCGACCTGCGCCGCCACATGCGGTAAACCCAGCGTGACATGACCCATGGCACCCCAACATCCCGGCCGGACGCACGTCCGCTGATTCGCTTCATCGGCCTGATGGTGCTGGTGGGACTCAATCTGCGCCCGGCGCTCTCCACGCTGGCGCCGGTGCTCACCCGCATCCAGCAGGAGACCGGGCTTGCGCCACTTGCCATCGGTGCCCTGACCACCCTGCCGGTGCTCTGCCTGGGCATCTTCGCCCCGCTCGCCCCCTGGCTGGCCAAGCGCTTCGGCCCGGAGAACACCCTCGCCGCCGCCCTGCTGCTGCTGGCCAGCGGGCTGCTGCTGCGCGGTGTGCCGGCCGTGGTGGCACTCTTCGCCGGCACCCTGATGGTCGGTGCCGCCATCGGCGTGGCCGGCACCCTGCTGCCGGCCCTGGTCAAGCGCGAACTGCCCGCCGGGGCGGACCTGATGACCGGCGTCTATACCATGGCACTCTGCCTGGGTGGTGCCCTGGGCGCGGGGCTGAGCATTCCGCTGGCCGATGCCCTGGGCGGGTGGCCGGCGGGACTGGCCAGCTGGTCGCTGGTGGCGCTGGTGGCCCTGGTGGCCTGGCAGCGCCTGATGCCGCGTCATGACGCCGCCACGGCCCTTCCCGGGGGAGGCGGCTCCACCCGAGAGCTGCTGAGCCAGCCGCTGGCCTGGCAGGTAATGCTGTTCATGGGCAGCCAGTCATCGCTGGCCTACATCGTCTTCGGCTGGCTGCCCACCCTGCTGGTCGCCCGCGGCTACAGCGAGGCCGAGGCCGGCTGGATGATGGGTGCCTCGGTGATGGTCCAGCTGGTATCGGCGCTCTCGGCCCCCTGGCTGGCGCGCCTGGGCCGTGACCAGCGCCCTGCCCTGCTGATCGTGCTGGGCCTGGTCGCCATCGGTTTCTGGCTGCTGCTCCAGGCGCCGCCGGTGTGGCGCTGGCCAGGTGCCGTGCTGCTGGGCCTCGGCCAGGGCGGCGGCTTCAGCCTCGCCCTCACCCTGATCGTGCTGCGAACCGGCACCTCGCGGCTCGCCGGCAAGCTTTCGGGAGTGGTTCAGGGGGGCGGCTACACCCTGGCCGCCATGGGACCGCTGGGAATCGGCGTGATGCTGCAGCTCGAGGTGGGGCTGACCCTCCTTACCCTGGTGCTGACGGGCATCATCGCCTTCAGCATGGGCTTCGCCCTGCTCGCCGGCCGCAACCGACGCCTGGAGGTCGACGACGCGGGACGGCTGGTCACCCGCTAGATGCCTGGCAGGCGGCGCCCGTATCATAACCCCTACCCTTCGACAGGAGCCCCCATGTCCGCCCCGGTTTCTGCAGAGCCTACCGTGCTGGTGATCTACACCGGCGGCACCCTGGGCATGGTCGAGAGCGACCACGGCCTGACCCCGGGCAGCCGCATCGAGGCTCGCCTGCGGCGCGCCCTGGCCCACCTGCCGCCGGGCCGCCAGGCGAGCCTGCCGGCCTTCGAGGTGCTCGAGACCGAGCGCCCCATCGACTCCAGCAGTGCCACGCCCGATGCCTGGCAGCGGCTCGCCGTCCTGGTGGCCCGGCACTACCGGCGGCATGCCGGCATCGTCATTCTCCACGGCACCGACACCCTGGCCTGGACGGCCTCGAGCCTGGCCTTCCAGCTACCGGGACTGGATCGCCCGGTGATCCTCACCGGGGCCATGCGTCCATTGGAAGCCGAGGACAGCGATGCCGTGACCAACGTCGAGGACGCCCTGCGCTTCGCCCTCATGCCACGCCTGCAGGAGGTGACGATCTGCTTCGCCGGCCGCCTGCTGCGAGGCTGCCGTACCCGCAAGTGGCATGCCGAAGCGGCCGACGCCTTCATCAGCCCCAACCAGCCACTGCTCGGCGAGCGACTCGACGACGAGGTCGTGCTCTACCCGGGGCGCGGACTGGCGGATACCCAGCGGGGCGCCCCGCGCTTCGAGCTGGCCGACTATACGGCACTGGAGGCGGGAGGTGTCGTGCGTCTGGCCCTCTGGCCCGGCATCCAGGCCTGGCAACTGGAGGCCTGGCTGGACGACGACCGGGTGCGGGGTGCCGTGCTGGAGGTATGGGGCAGCGGCAACCTGCCCGACGACCCGGCGCTGGCCGGGGCGCTCGCCCGCGCCAGTGGCGAGGGCAAGCTGCTGGCGGCCCTCAGCCAGTGCCCCTTGGGTCCGGTGGCCTTCGGCGACTACGCCGCGGGCCGGGGGCTCGCCGATGCGGGCGTGCTCTCGGCCGATGACATGACCCCGGAGGCCACCTTCACCAAGCTCGTCCACCTGCTGAGCCTGCCGCTTTCGGAAAGCGAGCGACGACGGCGCTTTCTCACGCCGCTGGTCGGCGAGCGGTGAGGCGTCAGCGGCAACGTTGACGGTCGTCAAGCACGGCCTGCCGGAAATCCGCTAAGGTGGGAGACACACGACAGGTAGAGCAGGAGCCACGCCATGGAACACCCCGACCACCCCTTCACCGAACTGTTCGAGCAACTCGGTCTCGCCTCGGACCCCGCCTCGATCAAGCGCTTCATCGATCGCCACGCCCCCCTTCCCGAGGAGATCGCCCTGCCCGACGCGCCCTGCTGGAACGAGGGGCAGGCCGAGTTCCTTCGCGAAGCCCTCGAGGCCGATGCGGACTGGGCCGAGGTGGTCGACCACCTCGACACCTCATTGCGCAAGAGCTGAGCCGCCATGCCCCGATGACGATGCTTACAGCCGTGCCTCGACCCGTTCGAGGATCTGCTGGCTGACCTTGCCGACCAGGGGGCGAGCGGCGCGATTCACGGCCTTCTCCAGCAGCCGATTGCGGATGGCGTAGGTCAGGGTCAGGGCCACCTGGGTGCCTTCGGGCACCGGGGTGAGACGATAGCAGCCCTGATTGTGAACCCCGTCCAGCGATTCCCAGGCCAGCACTTCCGGGGCTCGCGCCTCGGTAATCGCCACGTCGAAGGTCCAGTCCATGCCCACCGCGTGGACATGCCAGCGATAGCGGTCCTTTCCCAACGGCTCGATGGCCTGTATCAGGTCGGAATAGTCGGCAAAGTCCTCGACCCGCTGCAGCAGGGCAAAGACCCGCTCGGGGGAGGCCTTGAGAATCGCGCTGTGTTCGATGGTGGCCATGCCGCTCCCTGTTCGACGCTCAATCGATGTCCACAATGTCGCCGCCGCGCGCGGATGTCCAGCGGCCGGCCGGGTCAGAGATCGCGCATCAGCAGCGCAAACTCGATCCGCTCCGGCGCAATCGCCTCCCCGGGCACCGGGATGCGCACCACATGGCCCGAGCCGGGTGCCGCACCCACGGACTCACCGCGCCGGTTCTCGATGTGCTCGAGCACGAAACGGCGGTTGCCACCGGGCAGCATCAGTTCCATGCCATCGCCCACCTCGAAGCGGTTCTTGACGTCGACCTCGAGCACGCCGCGGTCCGGGTCATAGCCGATCACTTCGCCGACGAACTGCTGGTGCACCCCCACCGAGTGGCCCTGCTCGTAGTTCTGGTACTCGTCGTGGACGTGACGACGGTAGAAGCCTTCCGTGTAGCCGCGGTTGGCCAGGTTGTCGAGTTCATCCATCAGGCGCATGTCGAAGGGCCGACCGGCGACGGCGTCGTCGATGGCACGGCGGTAGACCTGGGCGGTACGCGCCACATAGTAGTGTGACTTGGTGCGCCCCTCGATCTTCAAGGAGGTGACCCCCATCTCGGTGAGCCGTGGCACGTGCTGAACGGCGCGCAGGTCCTTGGAGTTCATGATATAGGTGCCGTGCTCGTCCTCGAACACCGGCATCAGCTCGCCGGGGCGGGAGCGGTCCTCGATCAGCGCCGAGAGCTCGTCCTGGTCTTTCTCACCGCCGGCGGTGGGCGCGCTGGGCACCGCCGCGCTGCCGCCCCCGGAGGCGATCAGGCCAGCCTGCTGCCCCGCTTCCCCGGGTGTCCAGATCCCACTCCCCGCATGGGCGCGGGCCGAGTTGGCCGGCACCAGGTCACCGGTCTCGTCGTGGGCGGCCGACACGGTGTTGTACTTCCAGCGACAGGCGTTGGTGCAGGTGCCCTGGTTGGGGTCGCGGTGGTTGAAGTAACCGGAGAGCAGGCAGCGGCCGGAGTAGGCAATGCACAGCGCGCCGTGAACGAAGGTCTCGATCTCCAGGTCCGGGCACTCGGCGCGTATCTCCGAGATCTCGCCAAGCGACAGCTCCCGCGACAGGATGATGCGACTGATGCCCTGCTGCTGCCAGAAGCGGGCCGCCGCCCAGTTGACCACGTTGGACTGCACCGAGAGGTGGATCGGCTGATGCGGCCAGCGCTCCCGGATCATCATGATCAGGCCCGGGTCGGACATGATCAACGCATCCGGACCGGCCTCGATCACCGGCTCCATGTCACGCAGGTAGGTCTTCAGCTTGCTGTTGTGCGGCGCGATGTTCGAGGCCACGTAGAACTGCTTGCCCCGCTCGTGGGCATAGGCGATGCCCCTGTGCAGGTTGTCGAGCTTGAAGTCGTTGTTGCGCACGCGCAGCGAGTAGCGCGGCTGGCCGGCATAGACGGCATCCGCCCCATAGGCGAAGGCGTAGCGCATGTTCTTGAACGTTCCCGCGGGGGAGAGCAGTTCGGGGGCTTGCATAGGAGGTCACCGTTGTCAGGACGATGGCGCGCGACGGCGCAGGATGTGAAGGGGCGCGATTATAGCAGGACAAGAGCCGAGCGCCGAACAACGCAGACCGGAGTTCCCCGGAGCCGGCAGGTCACGTAGACTGGCGCCGTTTGCGGACCGGACCCCGGATCGCCGCACAGGCCCCCGACACCTTCCCAGACCGGCGCCCTCTCCATGATACTGACGGCTCCCCGCTCAACGCCCGAGGCCCCACCATGACCGCCCCCCCCGAGGCCCCTGTCGACGGCTGCCGTCCGGGGTGCGGTGCCTGCTGCATTGCGCCCTCGATCAGCTCGCCGATTCCCGGCATGCCCGATGGCAAGCCGGCCGGCGAACGCTGCGTGCAGCTCGATGAGGCCAACCTCTGTCGGCTGTTCGATGACCCTCGTCGCCCGGCGGTATGCTCCCGCTTCGACCATGATCACGAGCTGTGCGGCGAACGGCGCGAGGAGGCACTCGAGCGGATCGCGGCCCTGGAGCTGGCCACCTGACGTCTCGACAACAGCGCCCCGGGAGGGCGCCGTCACCCACTGACTGGCGCATCGGTTGGCTCAGGAGGAGCTTTCGGCAGCATAAAACGCACGGCGGTCGAGCAAGCTGCGCCAACGCATCAGGATCGGCGCATCGCTGTGGCTCACCTCGCCCAGCAGGGCACGGAACTCCGCCCGGAGCGCCCCGTCGCGGGCATCGACCAGGCTCAGCCAGAACTCCAGGGCAGCCAGCTGCTGATGGAGGTTGCCGTCCTCGCGGGCTTGGGTCAGGGCCTGCTCGGCAAGACTCCTGACCTCCTCGGGCGAGTGTCCTAGGCGCTGGCGAACCCGCGCCAGGTGCACGGCCAGCTCCGGAACGAACAGGGTGGTGCGCTCGCGGGCAATCATCAGGCACTGGTCGAGGTAGTCCTCGGCACGGGAAAGTTCCCCCAGGGCCACGCAGGCATCCACGTACCACAGGGCCGGGCGCTGGCAGGGGTCGCGCCCGGTCACCTCGGCCAGCTCTTCCTGGGCCGACTCGATCTGCAGCAGACCGTCACGGTCCCCGGCCAGGGCCCGCTGCCAGCCCAGCACACTGCGTGAGGCCACCTGCCAGAGGTTCAGGTCGGGCGTACCGGTCAGCTCGAAGGCCCGCTCGGCCCGCGTGGTGGCCAGGTGCACGTGCCCCAGCTGCCGATAGAGGGCCGCGGCATACATCAGCGCCATGGCCAGGCTTCCGGGATGCCCGATGCGCTCGGCCAGTCGGATGGCCGACTCCACCTGCCGCTCGGCACGCTGATAGTCGCCGCGCAGGCAGAGTGCCCACCCCTGGAAGCAGGCGGCGGCCACCTGGGGGTGGTCGGAGAACGGCAGCCACTCGATCATCATCGGGGCATTGAGCGGGTCGATCTCTTCCAGATGGTCATAGGCCTGGGAGATGCGCCCGGCCCAGTACTCGCAGCTGGCCCGGGCGAAGTCGGCCAGGCGCCGATAGCGGGGGTCCTCCAGGCGATCCGCGAGGCCGGCCAGACGCGAGGCGAGCGCGAAGGCATCGGCATGGGCATGACGCTGGCTGCAGCCCACCCAGAGCCCCCACTGGACCAGAAAGGCCTGCTCCAGGTCGCCGCCATCATCCGGGCTGGCCTCCTCCTGGGCGAGAAGCTCCCGCGCCCGGACGAAGCTCTCGTGGGCGGTGGGGGAGCCATGTCCCTCCAGGGCAAAGGCGGCCTGGCCACGCACGGTGAGCAGGCTGATCTGGCGCTCGGCCTGCCCCTCGACATGACGCAGGCTGGCCAGGCCGAAGTCGGCCATCTTCAACGCCGTACGGTTGGCACTGACCTTGAGCGCCTCTCGTGCAGCCAGCTCGAAATAGCGGGCACCACGGGCATAGTGGCCGCTGCGTCGTAGATGGGTGGCGAAATCGCCCGGGTGGCGGCTGATCCACATCGGGAAATGCTCCTCGATCAGGCTGACCACCTGGCGGTGGATGCTGACGCGCACATCCCGGGGGCAGGAAAGGTAGGCGGCTTCCTGCAGCAGCTGGTGGGTGAACTGGTATTCACGTTCACCCTCCTCGCCCTCAGCCGGCTCGATGATCTCGAGCCGGCGCATCTGCTCCAGCGCCGGTGTCAGGCGGCTCATTTCCCAGCCACTGCATTCGGACAGGAAGTCGAGCCGGAAGCGGCGCCCCAGCACCGCCGCCACGTGCGCCACCTCCCGATCCGTGTCGAGCTGGTCGATGCGGCTGGCCAGCAGGCCCAGCAGGCCACGGGGCAGCTCATCGAGGTGGACGCTACGCCCTTCACGGCGGTCCATGTCCACCCGGCGACAGATTTCCTGAAGGTAGAGCGGGACCCCATCGCAGCGCTCGATGATCTGGCCGCGCAGCCGCGGACTCAAGTGGATGCGATAGCGTCGGGCCAGCTGGGAGAGCAGCCGGGAGGACTGCATGGCATCCAGCCGCCCCAGGGAGATCTGCTGGTCCCAGTGAAGCTTGGCGGGCAGGGCTTCCCGGCCATGGTGGCTGGCCACCAGCAGGAAGGGCGTGTTGATCGGCAGCCGCGCCTGGAGGCCCGCCAGCACCTTGAACGAGGGCTCGTCGAGCCACTGCAGGTCATCGATCATCAGCACCAGGGTGCGCTCGCGGGACTGTTCACGAATCAGGCGATGGACCACCCCCACCACCAGCACGACGGCCTCACCGCTCTGGGCCAGCGCCGCCATCTCGCGGGGCTCTCGCACCCCGAGCGCCTCCTCGAGCAGCAGGCGATGATCCGCATCCGGGGCCTGGGCCTCCTCCGTGGCGAGCAGGTGCGACAGCGAGTCGGCATCGATGCTTCCTCCGAGGTGCCAGCGCAGCAGCTGCCGCGCCACCCCGTAGGGCTCCTGCACCGAGAGGCGGGTGGTGGGCTGCCAGCAGATCGCCGCCTCGCGGCTCTGTTCCAGTTGGCGGAAGCCCACCAGCAGCGCCGACTTGCCAAGCCCCGAGGGGCCCCGCACCAGAACACTCTGCCGCAGGCCGATCCCGGCCCGGGCCAGGGCATCGCGCAGGGTGCGCAGGGAGGCCTCGCGCCCCACCAGGCTGGGCGGCGGCACCTCGCGCCCCCCCTCGTTCGCCCCGAGGACGAGCGCCCGCAGCCGTACCCGACCATCGCTGGCCACCAGTCGCGTGGAGAGCCGCGGCTGCAGGTCCAGTGCCGGCGGCATGTGCTGGCTGGCATCCTGGGAGATGACCAGCTCGCTCCCCTCGGCGGCACTCATCAGGTCGAGAGAGCCCTGGGTCACCTCGCCGAGCGGGTCGACCAGGTGTCGCTCGGGCAGGTAGACCACCCGCCCGCTGTCCAGGCCAGCGGCCAGCTCGATGCGCGGCGAGTCACCCTCGCCGGTCCAGTGTCGCCGGGACTCGTCCGGCAGTACCCGCCGACAGTGCTCGTAGAGCGCCACCAGCTCGGCGAGCTGGTGTGCCGGCCCATGGGTACCGAAACAGGCCAGGCCCAGCCCGCCGGTCGCCCCGGGCAACCAGAAGCCGCCGAGATGGTGGCACTGCTGCTCGAGCCAGCGCATCAGCTCGACCTGCAGGGCCAGGCAGGCGCGGGCATCGGCGCGGGCCGAGAGATCGGCCTTGAGCCGCAGCCGAATGGCCATCACCGAGAGCTGGCGCTGCTCGATCTCGTCCTCGCGCAGGGGCGCGCTATCCATCGCGAGGGTGCGCGAGAAGGCACCGCTGGGGCCGAGATGCGACCCCTCGACCTGGCTATCGGACCAGTAACGGGCGAGCTGCAGGAAGGCGGGCTCGGGCTGCTGACCGGAGAGTGCCAGCAGCTGCAGGTAGGCATTGTACTGCTCGTGCGCGGCAGCCAGCTGCCCCTGCTCGGCCAGCTGGCGTACGCGACGTTCATGGAAGGGACCGTAGCCGGAAAAGCGGTTGACCAGCGATTCGAGCACGCTGTCCGGAAGCGGGTCTTCACTCTCCAGGACGCTCTCGGCAAAGCGAATCACCCGCTGGCGCCACTCGTTGCGCACCTGCACCAGCCAGCGCTGGTACTCGGCACAGCTGGCGAGATGCAGCTCCTCGGCAAGGTCGCCCCGATAGCACTCCAGCACTGCCTCGAGGGTGGCCACGTCGACGGGTCCCTCGAGCAGCCCCTGCAGCCGGTGCATGTCGAAATGCCAGCCCTCCGGCAGCCGAAAGGCAATCGTCTGGCGGGACACCGAGAGCACCCGCTCGGCCTCCTCGCCCAGCGACTGACGCAGGCAGTGCAGGGCATGACGCAGATTGGTACGCCCCGACGACAGGCCCTGGTCCGGCCACAGCAGTTCGGCCAGGGTGGCACGGCTGACCGGCTGCTCATGGAGCAGCAGATAGACCAGCAGTGCCTTGACCTTGTCGTAGCTGAACTGGGTCAGGACGTCATCGCCCAGACTCAGTGAAAAGTGGCCGAAGAGTGCCAGGTGGTCCCGGTCATTGTCGTGTGCGTCGTCGGCAGCATCCCGCATGGTGATCATTCCTGCGTGGCGGAAGTGATGGCCTCAGGCCGGCACGCCGCTGTGAAAACGAAAGGCCGTATCCGGCATGGTGACCAGCTCGGCCTCGCGGTCGGAGAAGAAGGCGATACGCGCGTCGATGGACGCCGGGGCCAGGCGGTGTGCCAGCATCAGGTAATCCTCGAAATGGCGACCTTCCGACTTAACCAGACTGCGATAGAACTTGGCAAGTTCATCATCCAGATGGGGAATCAGGCAGGCGAAACGCTCACAGCTGCGGGCCTCGATCAGCGCACCGATGATCAGGATATCGACCAGCCGCTCCGGCTCCTGCCCACGGACATGACGGCGCAGCCCCTCGGCATAGCGCGAGGCGGTGATGTGGCGGTAGACGATGCCCCGCGCCTCCATCAGCTTGACGACCTGCTCGAAATGCAGCAGCTCCTCCCGGGCCAGCTGCGACATCTTGGTCAACAGCAGCGGCTGGTCGACATAGCGATAGAGCAGGCTCATGGCCGTGGAGGCCGCCTTCTTCTCGCACTGGGCGTGGTCGATCAGCAGCAGCTCGGGATTGGCCAGAGCCCAGTCCACCCAGGCATCCGGGGTGGCACAGGGCAGGAAGGCCACCAGCTCTTCAGGCAGCAGCTCCCGGCTATCGGGCGTTGGGGCAGTCGGCGTAGCAGGCATCATGGGTCCCGTGTGGTCAGGTCAAGGGGGAAGGCGGCAGCTCTCGGTGCTCGGCGGCGTCGAGCAGCTCGGCGGTGATGCGGTCATGAAGCCTGGCGACGTCGTCGCCATCGCGAGCGGCCAGCCCGTAGCGCGAGAGGTCGCGAATGCGGCCGCGCCCCACCCGCAGCAGCTCCACGGCGCGGGAGAGCGGCGGCTGCTCGTCGCGAAAGCGGATCCGATGACGGCGCAGCTGTGCCTCGAGGCTCGAGGGGTCCGTGACCCTCAGGAAGCGCCCGGCGACCTCGGCCCGCAGCCGATCCAGCTCGGCCATGCGGCAACGACGCTGCTCGCCGGTCAGGGCCGGCCAGTCGCGGATCTCGCTGTCGACTCGCTGGCACCCGCGGCACACCCGGTCCCCCAGGGTAGTCGAGCAGAGACCCACGCAGGGCGACGTGATGCGCTCTCCCATGCCTTCTCCCGTTGACGTCAAGATGCGTTAACAAAGCGTCATGGTAACGCGGCGGGCGCCAGGCTGGCATCCCGAAGTTGGCGCCGACCAAAGTTCAAGGCCGCCACGGCGGGCTCAACTTAACATTGTCGACAGTTTCCTCTATGATCTCGCCACCGCTCGCCCGCTGATGTCAGACAGGGTCTGCCAGACGTTTTACCGCGCCGAAGCGTAACCTTCGTCGACGCTCGACAAGGCCTGCCGACTTCGGCCACCACCACCGATGAGGGCCACAACGTGCTTGAAGCCTATCGCCAACATGTCGAGGAGCGCGCCGCCGATGGCGTGCCGCCGAAGCCGCTGAACGCCGAGCAGGTCGCCGCTCTGGTCGAGCTGCTGAAGAATCCGCCCGCCGGCGAGGAGGAAGCCATCCTCGACCTGCTCACCAATCGCGTTCCGCCCGGCGTCGACGAGGCCGCCTACGTCAAGGCCGGGTTCCTGACCGCCATCGCCAAGGGTGAGGCCGAGTCACCGCTGATCGACAGGATCCACGCCGTCAAGCTGCTGGGCACCATGCAGGGCGGCTACAACATCGTCTCGCTGGTCGAGCTGCTCGACGATGCCGACCTGGCCAAGGAAGTCGGCGAACAGCTCAAGCACACCCTGCTGATGTTCGATGCCTTCCACGACGTGGAAGAGCGCGCCAAGGCGGGCAACGCCGTGGCCAAGGACGTCATCCAGTCCTGGGCCGACGCCGAGTGGTTCCTCTCCAAGCCGGCGCTCGAGGAGAAGATCACCCTGACGGTATTCAAGGTGCCTGGCGAGACCAATACCGACGATCTCTCCCCCGCCCCGGATGCCTGGTCACGCCCGGACATTCCGCTGCACGCCCGCGCCATGCTCAAGAACGAGCGCGAGGGCATCGAACCCGAGGTCCCCGGCACCACCGGTCCGCTGGGGCAGATCGAGGAAGTGAAGGCCAAGGGCTTCCCGGTCGCCTACGTGGGCGACGTGGTGGGCACCGGCTCCTCGCGCAAGTCCGCCACCAACTCGGTGCTGTGGTTCTTCGGTGACGACATTCCCAACGTGCCCAACAAGCGCGCCGGCGGCTTCTGCTTCGGCGGCAAGATCGCGCCGATCTTCTTCAATACCATGGAAGACTCCGGCGCCCTGCCGGTGGAGATGGATGTCTCCGCCCTCGAGATGGGCGACGTCATCGACGTCTACCCCTACGCGGGCAAGGTGTGCCGGCACGACACCGATGAGGTGCTCACCACCTTCGAGCTCAAGACCCAGCTGATCCTCGACGAGGTGCGCGCCGGCGGCCGCATCCCGCTGATCATCGGTCGTGGCCTGACCACCAAGGCGCGCGAATCCCTGGGCCTGGCCCCCTCCGATGTCTTCCGCCTGCCCGAGCAGCCGGTCGACACCGGCAAGGGCTTCACCCTGGCCCAGAAGATGGTCGGCAAGGCCTGCGGCATGGACGGGGTCCGCCCGGGCATGTACTGCGAGCCGAAGATGACCACCGTCGGCTCTCAGGACACCACCGGCCCGATGACCCGCGACGAGCTCAAGGACCTCGCCTGCCTCGGCTTCCAGGCCGACCTGGTGATGCAGTCCTTCTGCCACACCGCGGCCTACCCCAAGCCGGTCGACGTGGATACCCACCACACCCTGCCCGACTTCATCATGAATCGCGGCGGGGTCTCGCTGCGCCCGGGCGACGGCATCATCCACAGCTGGCTGAACCGGATGCTGCTGCCCGACACCGTGGGCACCGGTGGCGACTCCCACACCCGCTTCCCGATGGGCATCTCCTTCCCGGCGGGTTCCGGCCTGGTGGCCTTCGCCGCCGCCACCGGCGTGATGCCGCTGGACATGCCGGAATCCGTGCTGGTGCGCTTCAAGGGCAAGCGTCAGCCGGGCGTTACCCTGCGTGACCTGGTCCATGCCATCCCCTACTACGCCATCCAGCAGGGCCTTCTGACCGTCGAGAAATCCGGCAAGAAGAATGCCTTCTCCGGCCGCGTGCTGGAGATCGAGGGCCTCGAGGACCTCACCGTCGAGCAGGCCTTCGAGCTCTCCGACGCCTCAGCCGAGCGCAGCGCCGCGGGCTGCACCATCACCCTGGGCGAAGAGAGCGTCGCCGAGTATCTCAAGTCCAACATCACCCTGCTCAAGTGGATGATCGCCAATGGCTACGGCGATCGCCGCACCATCGAGCGCCGTATCCAGGGTATGGAGGAGTGGCTGGCCAACCCCAGCCTGATGCGCGCCGACCAGGATGCCGACTACGCCGAAGTCATCGAGATCGACCTCGACGAACTCGACCAGCCGGTGCTGTGTGCCCCGAACGACCCGGACGACGCTCGCCTGCTGTCGGAAGTGGCCGGCGAGAAGATCGACGAGGTCTTCATCGGCTCGTGCATGACCAACATCGGTCACTTCCGTGCCGCGGGCAAGCTGCTCGAGAAGCAGCCGGCCGGCAGCCTGAAGACCCGTCTGTGGCTGGCGCCGCCCACCAAGATGGACCAGCACCAGCTCACCGCGGAGGGCTACTACGGCATCTATGGCCGCGCCGGCGCGCGCATGGAGATGCCGGGCTGCTCGCTGTGCATGGGTAACCAGGCTCGCGTCGCCGCCAAGAGCACCGTGGTCTCCACCTCGACCCGCAACTTCCCGAACCGCCTGGGCGATGGGGCCGATGTGTATCTCGCGTCAGCGGAACTGGCAGCCGTAGCCGCCGTGGAGGGCCGTCTGCCCAGCGTCGACGAATACCGTCGCTACATGAGCGAGTTCGACGCCATGGCCGGCGAGATCTACCGCTACATGAACTTCCACGAGATCGAGGAGTATCAGAACGCCGCCTCCAACGTGATTCCGATCGCACAGGAAGCCTGATACCCTGGATTCTGATACCATCGGGTTCGACTCCGATGCTCGCACATCGAAGGCCACCGTTCGCGGCGGCCGGAGCCGATGACAGAAGCGCCCCTCTGGGGCGCTTTTTTTGGTTCATCGCAAGGGTCGCTCCCACAGGGCCGGTGGCCGCCCAAGCCTCGGTGGTCTCAGCCTTCGCGAACTGAAGTTCGCTCCCACTGTGAAGCCGGGGCGCCGGACCGTCGCTTCTACAGGACCGGTGGCCGCCCAAGCCTCGGTGGTCTCAGCCTTCACGATCTGTGACGTAGGGGACACCCTGTGGGAGCGATCTTCAGATCGCGATGGCGCCGAAAGGCGCCCGGAACATCCCGACCGTCGCTTCGCTTCCACAGGGGGACTGCGTCTCCGTCGGTCCCTGGAAAGTGCGCAGCCCTTTTTGTTCCCGCCTCGCCTTCCCGCCCCTCCCACCAAAGGGGACTTCCGTTCTGGCCGGGCGACGGCCATCATCGCGACATCGTCCATGCCTCGAGAGGAGCCCGACCGTGACCCCAATCGTTACCCCGGATATCTGCGATGCCTACCCTGACGTGCAGGTGCTCGACCCCATCTTCATCAACGTCGGCGGCCTCGAGGCCTTCGCCGGTCCGATCCGCACCGTCAAGTGCTTCGAGGACAACTCCCTGGTCAAGCAGGCCGTGGCCGAGCCCGGTGACGGCGCCGTGCTGGTCGTCGATGCCGGCGGCTCCACCCGCTGTGCCATGCTGGGCGACATGCTCGCCGAGCAGGCCGCCGGCCACGGCTGGGCCGGCGTGGTGATGTACGGCTGTGTCCGTGACGTCGACGTGCTGGCCGAGACCGAGCTGGGGATCCAGGCCATCGGCGCGCATCCGCGCAAGAGCGAGAAGCGCGGCGAGGGACAGCGCGATATCCCGGTCAGCTTCGCCGGTGTCACCCTGACGCCCGGCCAGTGGCTGTATGCCGACAACAACGGCATCCTGGTTGCCGACGAGAAACTGGACCTGGCGCGCTGACGTCCGACAAGGCGCGCCATGCCAGCGACTTGCCTGTGACGGGCAAGCGGTGTCACCCTGACAGCGTCGTCCCGTCACTAGCGAGTCCATGCCCCCCCTTTCCCGACTGAGCAGCGATGTGCTGCGTACCCTGCGCGAGCACCTGCGACCGCTGATCGCCTATCACCTCTTCTTCACGCTGCTGGCATCGAGCCTGCTGCTGCCGGCCGTGGGCTGGACCCTCTCGGGTCTGCTCGCCCAGTTCGGCCGCCCGGTGATCACCAACAACGAACTGATCGCGCTGCTGATGAGTCCCGGGGGCCTGCTCTGGCTGCTCGCCGCCGTGGGCCTGACCTTCCTGGTGCTCTACCTGCAGCAGTCCGGCATGATCCTGGTGGCTGTCCGTCCTCGGGACCACCATGTCCGCCTGGCCTTCGAGGCCCTCTGGACCACGCTGCGCCGGCTGCCGGCCCTCACCGGCCTGGTGGTGCTCCAGGTGGGGAGCCAGCTGTTGCTGCTGCTCCCGCTGGCCCTCGGGCTGGGCTGGCTGCATGAATGCTTCCTGGGAGGAATGGATCCCTACTTCGTGCAGAACGTGCGTCCCCCGGCCTTCTGGGCCTTTGTCGGCAGCGCCCTGGTGCCAATACTGGCGTGGATCCTCGTCGCCGGCAGCCTCTATGTCCGCTGGCACCTGGCCCTGCCCGCCCTGACCCTGGAGGGGCTATCGCCGCCGGCGGCCCTGGCACGGAGCATGCAGCTGACCCGCGGGCGCGGGCGTCATATCGCCGTGGCGGTGGTGGTGCTGCTGCTGGGCATCGTCGCCCTGCCGCTGCTGGCCACGGCGCTGTTCGGGTGGGTCGTCACGCCGCTGCTGTGGTGGCTGCCCGAGCGCAATGCGGTGCTGATTCCGGCGATGCTGGCCTACCTCACCGCCTACCTGCTGATCGCCCTGGCCATCACCTTCGGCGGCATCGCCGCCAACGCCCTGCAGGCCACCTGCCTCTACCTGCGCCTGGCACACCGGGAGCCACGGCCACAGCCACCGCCCCCCGGCACCCACCCCGGGCGCCTGGCCTGGGCGGTCGAGCTCGCCGTAGTGGTGTTTGCCATCGGCCAGGCATGGCTGATCGTCAATCGCTTCGAGATCCGCGACGAGGTCGCCATCATCGCTCACCGCGGCAGCTCCCTGGCGGCGCCGGAGAACACCCTGGCCGCCGTGGAGCAGGCGATCCGGGACCGGGCCGACGGCATCGAGATCGACGTGCGCCTCACCGGCGACGGCGAGGTGGTCCTCTACCATGACGAGACGCTCAGGCGACTGGCCGGCGATGATCGCCGGGTCGGCAGCCTGCCACGATCGGAGCTCGCCGAGGTGGACGTGGGCAGCTGGTTCGGTGATCCCTTCGTCGGCGAGCGTATCCCGGGCCTGGACGACACCCTGGCAGCGGTGCGCGGGCGCGCCAACCTGATGATCGAGCTCAAGCCTGACCCCGGGCGGGAGCTCGAGCTGGTCGAGGCCGTCATCGACGACCTGGAACAGGAGCGCGAGCTGCGCCGCGCCTGTCGACACCGCGCCGAGGACCGGATCACCGCGCTGGCCTGCGGTGATCCCGACATCATGGGCGAGATGCGCGTCGCCGCCATGTCACCCTGGCTGCTGCGCGAGGTCGGGCTGCGCGCACCTCGCCTGCGCCTCACCCTGCTCGCCCAGCTGGTGATGTCGGGTACCCTGGAGCGACAGGGCTTCGATGCCCTGGCCCTGCGCCACAATCGCATCGACGAGGAAGAAGTGCGCCTGGCCGGGTACTATGGCTACGCGCTGCATGCCTGGACCATCAACGAGCGCACGCGGATGTCGCAGCTGATCGACCTGGGCGTGGACGCCATCATCACCGACCGACCGGCCATGCTTGCCGAGCTCATCAGTGAGCGCCGCCGCCTGGGCGACGGTGCCCTGCTGCTGGTCAAGCTGCGCAACTGGCTGAGAAACTAGCGGCTGCGTCGAGGGGCGTCAGTCGCCCATCACCACCCCTTCGCGACGTGGGTCGGCACCGCCGAATAAGCCCTCCTCGGTCCGCCGGATCGCCTGCAGGCCGCTGGTGAGTTCGCGCTCCTCCACCTCATGGCCCCGTTCGCGCAGCGCCTCCAGCGTCGCCGGTGGAAAGCGGCCCGCTTCCAGGTAGACCGGCCCGCCAAGGGTGATGGCGTGAGGCAGATCCAGCGAGCGCTGGGCATCCAGGCCCCAGTCGAGCATCGCCACCAGCGAGCGAGCCGTATAGTGGATGATGGCCGCGCCCCCCGGCGAGCCGAGGCTTGCCACCAGGGCGTCACTGTCCCGGTCGAAGACCAGCGTCGGGCTCATGCTGGAACGCGGTCGCTTGCCGGGCTCCACCCGGTTGGCGATCGGCGTCCCCTCGTCATCCGCCGGGGTGAAGGAGAAGTCGGTCAGCTCGTTGTTGAGCAGGAAGCCCCCCGGCATGCCGGTTCCTCCGTCGGCAAGGATGCGCGCCCCGAAGGCCTGCTCGATGGAGCTGGTCATGGCCAGGGCATTGCCGTGCTCGTCGACGATGCTGATGTGGCTGGTACCGTGCTCCGGCTGCGTCGGCTGCACGGCCCAGGCCGTGTCCAGCGCGCCGGGGTTGCCCGGGCTGGCACCGCCGCTGCCCATGCTCTGCCCCGCCTCGATCAGCTCGGCACGCTCGGCCAGGTAGTCGGCATCGAGCATCAGTGCCCAGTCCCCGCCGGGCGCCTCGACGAAGTCAGGGTCGGCGATATAGCGTCCGCGATCGGCGAAGGCCAGCCGCGAGGCCTCGAGGAAGCGGTGCAGCCAGTCGACGCCGGGCAGCGCGTCTGTCACGGGCTGCTCCAGCGCCGGGAGCTGCTCGAGGGTGCCGAGGATCTGCATCACGGTCAGGTGGCCCGACGAAGGCGGCGGAAAGCCGCATACCCGGTAGGCCTGCCAGTCGGTGCAGAGCGGCTCGCGCTCCTTCGCCGTGTAGCCGGCCAGGTCCTCGAGGCTCAGGCTGCCGGTGATGGCGGGGTGGTTCTGCACCCGCGCCACGATGTCCTCGGCGATCTCCCCGGTGTGCAGCGCCGAGCTGTCCTGCTCGGCGATCCGCTCGAGGATCACGGCCAGGGCCGGATTCCGGAGCCTGTGCCCTTCCGGCAACGGCTCCCCCTCCTCGGTGAAATAGAACGCCGATGCCCGCGCATCGTCGCGAAGCCCCTCGGTGGCGGCGATGCTGTGGTGGAGCCGAGGGCTGACGGGGAACCCCTCGTCGGCTAGGGTGATGGCCGGCTCGAAGAGTTCGGCCCAGGGCAGGCGACCATGCGCCTCGTGCGCCATCTCCAGCATGCGCAGGGTCCCCGGCACGCCGACCGAGCGGCCACTGGCCACGGCGTCCATGAACGCCAGGGGCTCACCGTCCCCATCCAGGAAGAGCCCCTCCTCCACCGAGGACGGGGCGGTCTCGCGTCCGTCGTAGGCCTTGAGTGCCTCGCCATCGTGATGCATCAGGAAGGAGCCTCCGCCGATGCCGCTGGACTGAGGCTCGACCAGGGTGAGCACCATCTGCACCGCGATGGCGGCATCGATCGCCGAGCCCCCCGCCTTGAGGATCTGATAGCCGGCATCGGTGGCCAGCGGGTTGGCCGCGGCCACGGCGAACGACTCGGTGGCCCAGCCGGGCTTCTCCGCGCTGCCGGACCCCGTCTCCGGCGCGATCTCCGGACGCTGATACTGGAACTGCCCCTCCCCCAGGGCCAGCGGGGACAGCAGCAGCGGGGAGAGTGTCAGCAGCAGCACCGCCGAGCGACGGCGGATGGCAGGGATGACCATGGTCATGACTCCTTGTCTCGTTCGGGGTCACCACAGCATAGGCGAGTGCGGCCCGGTCGTCGCTACCCTTGCCGGCGACAGCGCCAGAGGGCCAGCAGGTTCAGGCTGGCAAGCATCAGCAACGCGGCAGCGGCCCAGCCCAGGGCGCTGACCAGACCATGAAACTCGCCCGGGGCAGCCTGCGGCCGGAAGGCCATGCCATACGCGGCCAGGCGGCTGCCCCCGTAGAGCAGCAGGGCCAGCAGCCCCAGGGGGAGCGGTGAGCGCCAGCGGGCCAGCCAGCGGGTCAGCCCCCAGGGTTGGGTCGGCTCCTTGGGCGACGCCTTGGCAGAAGTGGCCTTGCGGGCCCTGGCGCGGGAGGGGGGCGTCTGCCTGGCCGCTGCGCGGCGCGTCTTGCGCGCCGCCGGCTTGCGCCCCGCACCCGGCAGGCGGCCCGCCAGCCAGCGAATGGCGACGTGCAGTCCCCAGCCCAGGGTAAAGAGCACGGACAGTGCCAGCCCCCCCATCACCAGCAAGTATGCCATCCCGACAGCTCTCCTTCGGCGCGTTGAAAGCGCTATCTTGCCAAATTCTCGCCGCCGCGTGGACCGCAATCGCCCGGTGTCTCAGGGGACGACGATGACGGGGATCGGCAGGCGGGCCAGCAGGTCGGCATCCTGGCCCGCCAGGCGGGCCAGCTGCGGGCGATGGAGCAGCAGGGCCCCGTGATCCGCTCGGGCCAGCTGGTGCTCCAGCTGGCGGGCATCGCGCGCCTGCAGGGTCTCACTGCCGTCGAACAGGCGCGTCAACGCCTCGGGGATCGGCCCGAACTCGCCGCTCGCCTCGGGTTCCTCCAGGATCCGCAGGGGACCACGGGCCAGCGCCAGGCGCTCGTCCCAGATGATCACCGTGCAGGGGGCCTCCAGGATCAGGGCGCGACTGGTGGCGCCCAGGCGCACGCCCCAGTGGCCCGATAGCCCGGCCTTGCCGAGCACCAGCAGGTCACCGGGGCCGGCCAGCGACAGGGCCTCGCTGACCACCCGACCACGGCGGACCTGCAGCTGGTGGCGCAGCGCGCGACCCGCCACCGCCGCGTCAAGGGCCTCGGTCACGCGCCGCGCCTGACGCGCCATGCCGGCCTCGAGGTCGGATCTGGACAGCCTGCGCACCTGTCCGGAGACGGCACCGATCTCGCGGGCAAAGGGAAAGGCGGCGCTGCCCAGCAGCTCCTGGTCCTCGACGTACAGTGCCACCAGCTCGGCATGGCGCGTGGCGGCGAGGTCCACGGCGGCGGCCAGTGCCGAAAGGCTGTGGCGGGAGGCATCGAGCAGCGCCAGCACCCGCACGACCGGGACGCCCGCCTCTCGCGCCCGCTCGCCAGGGGGGAATCGAGTCGGATCAGCGTTCATGGTCATGCGCCTCGTGTAGATCACCGCCATCAGTGCGCTCCTCCTGGCGGGCCTGCTTCACCACCTCGCGGAAGTGGGTCAGGCGCTCGGCCACGCGGGCATCGAGGCTGCCCTCGGGGAAGTGCCCCTGGGCGTCGGGGGCCCCGATGGGCAGACCGGAGAGCAGCTCCAGTGCCTCGTCCACCCGTGACACGGCGAAGACCCGGAAGCGCCCCTCCTCGATCGCCTCGCGCACCTCGGCCTTGAGCATCAGGTGCTCGACGTTGGTCGCCGGCAGGATCACCGCCTGCCCCTCGAGGTCGCCGCGGGCGGCGCAGACATCGAAGAACCCCTCGATCTTCTCGTTCACGCCGCCCACCGCCTGGACCCTCCCATGCTGATCGATGGAGCCGGTCACGGCGAAGGCCTGGTCCAGCGGCACCCGGGCGATGGCCGAGACCAGGGCGCAGACCTCGGCCACCGAGGCACTGTCGCCCTCGATCCCACCGTAGGACTGCTCGAAGGCCAGGCTCGCGGAGAGCGAGAGCGGTTCTGCGCTCGCGTAGCGACTGGCCAGATAGCGCGACAGGATCATCACCGCCTTGGAGTGGATGCGCCCCCCCATGCGCGCCTCGCGCTCGATGTCGACCACCTGATCGTTGCCCGGCCGCGCCGTGGCGGTAATCCGCGACGGCTGACCGAAGGCGTACTCGCCCAGCTGCAGCACCGACAGGCCGTTGACCTGGCCGACCACCTCTCCCCGGGTGGCCACCATCAGGGTGCCGCGGGTGATCATCTCGTGGCTGCGCTCACGGATGCGCCCCGCCCGCCACAGCTGCTGGCTGACCGCCTTCTCGACATGGCGACCGGCAATCACGTCGGCGGCCTCGTCGCCGGCCCAGTGATCCGCCTCCAGCAACAGGTCATGAAGGTCGCGATGGCGCGCGGTCAGCTTGCGCTGGTCATCGGCCAGCCGGCTGGCCCGCTCGATCACCGCGGCCACGCCGCTGCGATCCAGGGGACGCAGGGCCGACTCGCGGGCCAGGGTCGCCACCACACGGGCATAGAAGGCCACGTGCTCGGCATCACGCTCGAGCTCATCCTCCAGGTCGGCCTGAACCTTGAACAGCTCCAGAAACTCGGGATCGTGCTCGCAGAGCAGGTAATAGAGCACGCGATCGCCCAGCAGCACGACCTTGATATCCAGCGGGATGGGCTCCGGCTCGAGGGTCACGGTGCTGATCAGCCCATAGGCCTGCTCCAGGGACTCGGTACGAATCTCGCCGGCCCTGAGCACTCGCTTGAGGGTGTCCCAGGCCCCCGGCTGGGTCAGCACGCCGCGCACGTCCAGCACCAGGTAGCCACCGTTGGCGTGATGCAGGGCGCCGGCCCGGATCAGCGAAAAATCCGTCAGCAGCGTGCCATTGTGCACATGGTGCTCGATGCGCCCCACCAGGTGCTGATGGGTGGGCAGGTCCTGGTAGACCACCGGCGCCCCCTCGGCCTCGGCATTGTCCACCAGCAGGTTGACCTGAAAGCGGCTGAACAGCGCCTCCGCCGGGATATCGGGTTCGTCGGCAATGAAGGCGTCAACATTGAAGAGGATGGCCGCGCGGATGGCCTCGAGGTGGGCCAGGATGCCCTCGTGCTCGGCATAGCGCTCCTCGAGCTCGTCCAGCGGGGCGCCGATGGCCGACTCGAGCATCTCCGCATTGAGGGCATTGGCCTGGTCGCGCAGCGCCTTGGCCAGGCGCGGCATCTGGCGGATCGCCTGGGTCAGCTTGCGTTGCAGGATCTCGACGTTGGCCTCGATGCGCTCGCGCTCGTCCTTCGGCAGCTTCTCGAAGGCCTCCGGCGCCATCATCTTGTCTCCCTCGGCCGGTGCGAAGGTGAAGCCGTTGGGAGTGGAGAGCAGCAGGATGTCGTGTTCGCGGGCCTCGCGTCGCACGGCCTCCACAGCGTCACGCTGGCGCTCGCCCATGGCCTGCTTGATCTCGTGGAGACGGTTCTGGTACTCCTCGCTCTCGAACACCGCCGGGATGGCGCTGCGCAGCTCCTCGACCAGGGCCTCCAGGTCCGTGCGCAGCTGTCGACCCAGGCCGGGCGGCAGCGAGAGGGCCAGCGGCACGGCCGGGTCGTCGAAGTTGTAGCGATAGCACCAGTCCCGGGGAGGCGAAGCGTCGCGGGCCTTCTCGGCGAGGAAGCTGCCCACCAGGCTGTGCCGGTCATGCCCCGGCTGGCCCAGCACGAAGAGGTTGAAGCCGTCGCTGCGAATCGCCGTGCCGAAACTCAACGCATCCCGGGCACGCTCGTGGCCGACAAGCAGGTCGAGCGACGCCAGTTCGCTCGTGATCTCGAAATCGAAGGCATCGGTCGGACAGGGGCGATATACCTGTGCCACCTCGAGGGCTTCCACCATGGCGCTTCTCCTTTGCAGACAGGAGCAGTATGAACCAAGGTGCAGGCACCTGCCTGATATGGATCAGTGGACAGCGAGCGCAGAAAGCACGACACCCGGGCTGGCCCGGGTGTCGTCGATGCCTGGTGGCGGGGGCCGATCAGCCCAGGGTTTCACCGGCCAGCATGAACCAGGTTTCCAGTACCGCGTCGGGATTGAGCGACACGGAGTCGATGCCCTGCTCCATCAGCCACTTGGCCAGGTCCGGATGGTCCGAAGGCCCCTGGCCACAGATGCCGATGTACTTGCCCTGGGCATGGCAGGCCTGGATGGCCATGGCAAGCAGCTTCTTGACCGCCGGGTTCCGCTCGTCGAACAGGTGAGCGACGATGCCGGAATCCCGATCCAGGCCCAGGGTCAGCTGGGTCAGGTCGTTGGAGCCGATGGAGAAGCCGTCGAAGTACTCGAGAAACTCGTCGGCCAGCAGGGCATTGGCCGGCAGCTCGCACATCATGATCACCTTGAGGCCCTTGTCGCCGCGGGCCAGGCCGTTGGCCGCCAGCAGGTCGACCACCTCGCGAGCCTCCTCGGTGGTGCGCACGAAGGGCACCATGATCTCGACGTTGTCCAGCCCCATCACCTCGCGGACCCGCTTGAGTGCCCGGCACTCCAGCTCGAAGCAGGGGCGGAACGTCTCGGAGATGTAGCGCGAGGCGCCGCGGAAACCGAGCATGGGGTTCTCTTCCCCCGGCTCATAGAGCTTGCCGCCGATCAGGTTCTCGTACTCGTTGGACTTGAAGTCCGACAGGCGCACGATGACCCGCTGCGGATAGAAGGAGGCCGCCAGGGTGGAGATCCCCTCCACCAGCTTGTCGACGTAGAACGCCACCGGGTCACTGTAGCCGGCCGTCCGCAGGTCGATGGTCTGCTGAAGGTCCGCGGGCAGCAGGTCGTACTCGAGCAGTGCCTTGGGGTGCACGCCGATCATGCGGTTGATGATGAACTCGAGCCGTGCCAGGCCGACACCGGCGTTGGGCAGCCCGGCGAAACTGAAGGCGCGATCCGGGTTGCCGACGTTCATCATGATCTTGAAGGGGATCTCGGGCATGGCATCGACGCTGGTCACGCGGCGGTCGAACTCAAGCAGCCCCTCGTAGACGTGACCGGTATCCCCCTCGGCACAGGAGACCGTGACGTCGCGCCCGTCCTCCAGCGCCTCGGTGGCATCGCCGCAGCCAACCACGGCGGGAATGCCCAGTTCGCGGGCGATGATGGCCGCATGGCAGGTACGGCCACCCCGGTTGGTGACGATGGCCGAGGCGCGCTTCATGATCGGCTCCCAGTCCGGGTCGGTCATGTCGGTGACCAGCACATCGCCGGGGTTGACCTTCTCCATGTCATCCGGTGTGAAGACCACCTTCACCGCGCCGCTGCCGATGCGCTGGCCGATCGCCCGACCCGCCACCAGGGTGCGCCCCTTCTCCTTGAGCTGGAAACGCTCCAGCTTGCCGCCCTCCTGCTGGGAGACCACGGTCTCGGGGCGCGCCTGGACGATGTAGAGTTCACCATCGTCGCCGTCCAGCGCCCACTCGATGTCCATGGGGCGGCCGTAGTGCGCCTCGATGGTCATCGCCTGACGGGCCAGCCCCATGACCTGCTCATCATTGATGCAGAAGCGCGCGCGCTCGGCCAGCGGCACGTCCACGGTCTCCACCGACTTGCCGGCACTGGTGTCGTCGGTGTAGACCATCTTGATCAGCTTGGAGCCGAGGTTGCGGCGCAGTACCGCCGGGCGACCCGCCGCCAGGGTCGGCTTGTGGACGTAGAATTCATCGGGATTCACCGCCCCCTGCACCACCGTCTCGCCCAGCCCCCAGGAGGCCGTGACGAAGACGGCGTCGCGGAAGCCGGACTCGGTATCCAGGGTGAACATCACGCCCGAGGCACCGTTCTCGGAGCGCACCATCTTCTGGATACCGGCCGAGAGCGCCACGTTCTCGTGGGCATAGCCGCGGTGGACGCGATAGGAGATCGCCCGGTCGTTGAACAGCGAGGCGAAGACCTCGTGCACGGCGCGCTTGACGTTGTCGAAGCCCTCGATGTTGAGGAAGGTCTCCTGCTGGCCGGCGAAGGAGGCATCCGGCAGATCCTCGGCGGTGGCCGAGCTGCGCACGGCCACCTTGAGGTTGGGGTGCATCGCCGACAGCGTCTCGAAGCTCTCGCGCAGGTAGCGCTCGAAGGTCGGCGGCAGCGGCGTGTCGATGACCCACTGGCGAATCTCGGCACCGGCCCTGGCCAGCTCGCCGACATCGTCGACATCCAGGGTGGCAAGCCGGCGGTTGATGCGCTCGTTGAGCCCCTCGAAGGAGAGGAATTCACGAAAGGCGTGCGCCGTGGTGGCAAACCCGCCGGGCACGGTGACGCCGGCGCCGGACAGGTTGGAGATCATCTCGCCGAGGGAGGCATTCTTGCCGCCGACGCGCTCGACATCGTCCATGCCCAACTGATCGAACCACTGAATGTAATCGTCCATGAGACCTCCCGGGATAGCGACGACGAAAGCATCATGCCGGCAACCGCAGCACTCGGACATGAAGGGATGGTGGCGACTCTACCAGCGGCCTGCCATATTCGCCATTAGTCTAACATCGAAGTCACTGGAGGATTTTTACAACACCCGGACAAATCGCCAGTCATCTGTAGTGGCGAGGAGCGTGGCGGGCAGGAACCCCGCCTCTTGTCCCGGTCTCGAGCAGCATCGACAATGGACCTTACCTTCCCAATGGACACAGCGAGCCGCCATGACGCGCACCGCCTTCTTCATCTCCGATGGCACCGGCATCACCGCCGAGAGCCTGGGACGCAGCCTGCTCGCCCAGTTCGAGAGCGTCGAGATCCGCATGCTGACCAAGCCCTACATCGACACCCTCGAGAAAGCCCGAACCCTGGTGGCGATCATCGAAGCCACGGCGGTGCGCGATGGCGAGCAGCCGATCATCATCGATACCATCGTCGACGAACAGATCCGCGAGGTGATCCGTCAGGCACCAGGCTTCAAGGTCGATATCTTCTCGACCTTCCTCAAGCCCCTGGAGGAGGAACTGGCGGCCGACTCCTCCTACAGCGTCGGCCGAACACACGCCATCGGCCGCGACGATGTCTACATGGACCGCATCCACTCGGTGCACTTCGCCCTGGACAACGACGACGGCGCCCGTACCCATCAGTACGACCAGGCCGACATCATCCTGGTGGGGGTCTCGCGCTGCGGCAAGACCCCCACCTCGCTCTACCTGGCGCTGCAGTTCGGCATCCGCGCCGCCAACTATCCGCTCACCGAGGACGACCAGGACGAGAACGGCAGCCTGAAGCTGCCGAAGGCCCTGGTCCCGCATCGTCACAAGCTGTTCGGGCTGACCATCGACCCGCGACGGCTGGCGGCGATCCGCCATGAGCGCCGCCCCAACAGCCGCTACAGCTCCATGGACCAGTGCGTTCAGGAGGTCGAGCAGGCCGAGGGGCTGTATCGGCAGATGCACATCCCCTACATCGACACCACCCGCTTCTCCGTGGAGGAGATCTCCACCCGGATGATCGCCGAGACCGGCCTGACACGGCGCTTTTCACCGCGATAAGCGCCGAGCCGGCTGCTTGGCCGCTTGGCTGCTTGACCGCCTGGCCGCCTGGCCGCCTGGCCGCTTGCAGCTATCTCACCACCCCTGCCCGTCTGAGTCGGGCAATATCATCGGGTGAGAGTCCCATCTCGGCGAGGATCGCATCGCTGTCCTGGCCAAGCCGTGGCGGCGCCACCTCGCTGGTGGCAGGCTCACCGTCGAAGCGCAGCGGATTGGCGACCTGAGGCACCTCGAGGTCACCGCGGCGCAGTGTCCGGTGCAGGCCGCGATGACGCACCTGGGGGTCGTCGAAGACCTCGGTGAGGGTGTTGATCGGGCCGGCGGGGATACCACGCGCCTCCATCTCGGCCAGCCACTCATCGCGGCCCCGCTCGAGCAGGATCCGCTGGATGCGCGAGACCAGCACGTCCCGATTGCCGACCCGAGCGGCGTTGGTGGCGTAGGCGGGATCCTCGGCCCACTCGGCATGCCCCAGCAGCGCAGCGAAGCGCGCGAACTGGGTATCGTTGCCCACCGTGACCACCAGGTGACCGTCGGCGCAGGCGAAGGCCTGGTAGGGCACGATATTGGGGTGGGCATTGCCGTGGCGCTCGGGGGAGCGCCCCTCGACCAGGGCATTGAGTGCCTGGTTGGCCAGGGTGGCCACCTGCACATCGAGCAGCGCCAGGTCGATATGCTGCCCTCGGCCGGTGCTTGCGCGCTCCTGCAGGGCGGCCAGCACGCCCACCGTGGCATAGAGGCCGGTCATCACGTCGGTGATGGCCACGCCGGTCTTCATGGGCATGCCATCGGGCTCGCCCGAGAGGCTCATCAACCCGCCCATGGCCTGGATCATGAAGTCGTAGCCGGCCCGGTGGGCATAGGGGCCGTCCTGGCCGAAGCCGGTGATGGAACAGCCGATCAGCCCCGGGTTCTCGGCGTGCAGACTGGCGTAGTCGAGGCCGTACCGGGCCAGGCCGCCAACCTTGAAGTTCTCGAGCAGGATATCGGCGCCCTTCGCCAGCTCCCTGACCAGCGCCTGCCCCCCCTCGGTGGCGATGTCCAGGGCCAGCGACTGCTTGCCGCGGTTGGCGCTGAGGTAATAGGCGGCGACCCGCTCTATCTCGCTCGCCTCGGCGAGCCAGGGCGGCCCCCAGCCGCGGGTGTCATCGCCACGCGCGGGATGCTCGACCTTGATCACCCGGGCACCCAGGTCGGCGAGCAGCTGGCCGGCCCAGGGGCCGGCCAGCACCCGCGACATGTCGAGCACCGTGATGCCCTCAAGCGGTCCGCTCATCTTGAGCTCCTTGCTCACTCTCAGCTCACTCGGGCTGATCCGGCAACCCGCCTGCGGGGAGGCGCTGTGAATACCTCCCTGTACGCTACCGATTCCTTCCCTGGAATCGGACCTCCCCTTCGGCGGGTTCCCGGCGCCCTCGTCAGACGCATGTGATGACCTGCCGGGTTAACCGGTAAAGGCCTGGATGCCGGTCTGGGCGCGCCCGAGGATCAGGGCGTGGACGTCGTGGGTCCCTTCGTAGGTGTTGACCGCCTCGAGGTTCATCACGTGGCGGATCACGTGGTACTCGTCGCTGATCCCGTTGCCGCCGTGCATGTCCCGGGCCACCCGGGCAATATCCAGGGCCTTGCCGCAGTTGTTGCGCTTGATCAGCGAGATCGCCTCCGGGACCAGCTGGCCGTCATCGATCATGCGGCCGACGCGCAGCGCCGCCTGCAGACCCAGGGCGGTCTCGGTCTGCATGTCGGCAAGCTTCTTCTGGATCAGCTGGTTGGCGGCCAGGGGGCGGCCGAACTGCTTGCGCTCGAGGGTATAGTCACGGGCCGCATGCCAGCAGGCCTCGGCGGCCCCCATGGTGCCCCAGGCGATGCCGTAGCGAGCACGGTTGAGGCAGGAGAACGGGCCCTTGAGGCCGGTGACGCCGGGCAGGCGCTGCGCATCGGAGACCTCCACGTCCTGCATGGCGATCTGGCCGGTGATGGAGGCACGCAGGCTGAACTTGCCCTCGATCTTGGGCGCCGAGAGCCCCGGCATGCCCTTCTCGAGGATGAAGCCGTTGACGACCCCCTCGTCATCCCGCGCCCAGATCACGAAGACATCGGCGATTGGCGAGTTGGTGATCCAGGTCTTGGTGCCGTTGAGGCGCCAGCCACCATCGGTGCGCGTGGCCCGGGTGCTCATGCCACCGGGGTCGGAGCCGTGGTCCGGCTCGGTGAGGCCGAAGGCGCCAACCCATTCGCCGCTGGCCAGTTTCGGGAGGTATTTCTCGCGCTGTGCCTCGCTGCCGAAGGCATGGATCGGGTACATCACCAGGCTCGACTGCACGCTCATGGCACTGCGATAGCCGGAGTCGACGCGCTCCACCTCACGGGCAATCAGACCATAGCTGACGTAATTGAGCCCGGCGCAGCCGTAGCCGTCGATGGTGGCACCGAGCAGGCCCAGCTCGCCCATCTCGTTCATGATCTCGCGGTCGAAGCGCTCATGACGATTGGCTTCCAGCACCCGCGGCAGCAGTTTTTCCTGGCAATAGTCGTGGGCGGTCTGATGGACCATGCGCTCGTCTTCTGAGAGCTGGTCGACGAGGCGGAAGGGATCGTCCCAGGTGACGGGGGTGATCTGGCTCATGGAGAGTCCTCGGTTGGCGTGCTGACAATTTCTACATTTTCACCAAATGTAGACCAATCAGACACATCTGCCAAGTCCAGTCTTGCCCCTCATGCCCGCCGCTCTCAAGCGCGCGCCTGGCGCGCCAGTTCGGTGCGGATCTGGCGCCAGGCGACCAGCGCGACCAGCAGGTTGGCAACGAGCATGCCCGCGAAGACACCGCTGCTGCCGGCCAGCCGGCCCCCCAGCCAGGCCAGCGGCACGGTCAGCGCGAAGAGCCTGACCACCGACAGTCGCATGGCCCGGGCGGGACGGTGCAGGGCGTTGAAGGAGGAGACCGCCAGGATCACCACGCCCTGGGCACCGAGGCCCAGGGGGACCAGCCACAGGAAACTGCGCAATACCTCCCCGACCGTCTCGCGCTGGGCGTAGCCCGCCACCAGCCAGGGCGCCAGCAGCTGCAGCACGGCCCAGACCAGCAGCTGCCAGGCAAGCACGAAGCCGAAGCACCCCAGGATCGCCCGGCGCACCCGGTCGTGCTGGCCGGCACCGGCATTCTGGCTGACCAGCGGCGAGAGGGTCATGGAGAGCGCCAGCACGGCGATCTGGGAGATCGCCTCGATACGCGTGCCCACGCCGAAGCCGGCGACCGCATCGTGGCCATGGCCCGACACGATTCGGGTCACCAGCCCCAGCGCGATGGGGGTGAAGACACTGGTGACGGCCGCCGGCCCTGCGATGTGGCCGAGCTCACGCCACGAATCGAGCAGCCCTCGCCCGGTCAGGCCGGCCAGGTCAAAGAGCTCGCGCAGCTCGCGCTGGAAGACCAGCACCCCGGCCATGAGCCCCCAGCTCAACACCGTGGCGAGCGCCGCCCCGGAGACGCCCAGGGCGGGAAAGGGGCCGATACCGAAGATCAGCCACCAGTCCAGCAGCACATTGGCCCCGGCCGCCAGCACCATCATCAGGCCCTGGGTGGCGGTGTTGCCGTGAGCCCTGAGGATGCTGTTGAGCACCCGCGGCACGATGACCGCCGCCGCGCCCAGATACCAGACGCCCATGTAGTCGCGAATGTGTGGCATCAAGACGTCGTCGGCGCCCAGCAGGCGAAACAGCGGCCCCAGGGTGGCAAGGCCCAGCAGCGTCATGCCGAGCCCCACCCCCAGCGCCATCAGGGCTGCATCGGTGGCACGCCGCCTGACCGTGTCCAGATCGCCCTGCCCCAGCCGACGGGCCACCACCGCCGAGGTGCCTATCCCCAGGCCGATGGCCAGGCTGATGACCGTGAACACCACCGGGAAGGTGAAGGCCACCGCGGCCAGCTCCTCGGTGCCGAGGCGCGAGATGAACCACGTATCCACCAGGTTGAAGCTCATCATGGCGATCATGCCGCCGACCACCGGCAGGCTCTTGCGCAGCAGCGTCAGGGCGATGGGCCCCTCGAGCAGGTCGCGGCGAACGGGACCTGGCCGGGGGCCAGAGGACGGGGAAGCGGGTGCACTCATGCAGGCTCTCGACGCGAAAACGGGCAGAGGATTGTGCCGCTTTCCCGGATTCAGGGCAAAGCGCGCCGAGCGCCGAGCTGGCGGCCTGGCCGCTCGGCTGGCTGGCGCTTACGTCTCCTCGCCCTGGCGGTAGAGCGTCTGGATGCTGGAGAAGTCGAGCTGGCCGCTGCCCTGGGCGCTGTGCAGGGCGAAGAGATTGCGGGCCTGGGACCCCATGGGCACGCTGGACTTCGAGCCCAGCGCCAGCTCCCAGGCCAGTCCCAGGTCCTTGGCCATCAGGTCGGTCAGAAAGCCGCCCTGGTAGTCGCGGGAGGCGGCGGAGCCGTCCATCACCCCGGGCCAGGGGTTGTAGACGTTGAGCGCCCAATTGCCGCCGCTGCTCTGCTTCATGATCTCCGAGAGCACGGCCGGGTCCATGCCGTTCTTCACGCCCAGCGCCAGGGCCTCGGCGGTGCCCGACATCAGGATGCCCAGCAACATGTTGTTGCAGATCTTGGCCACCTGGCCAGCCCCCACCTCCCCGGCGTGGAAGATGTTCTTGCCCATCGCCTCGAGCAGGGGCTTCGCTTGCGCGTATCCCGCCTCCGCTCCCCCGACGATAAAGGTCAGGGTGCCCGCCTTGGCCCCGCCCACGCCACCGGAGACCGGGGCATCCAGATAGGTGAAGCCGCGCTCGGCAGCGGCGGCCCCCACCTCGCGCGCATCATCCGGTGCAATGGTCGAGGAGTCGACGAGCAGCGGCTTGCCCTCGAGCGCATCGAGCAGCCCCGGGGCACCGTCGCGGCCCAGGTAGAGCGCCTTGACATGCACGCCGGCCGGCAGCATGGAAACGACCACGTCTGCCCCGGCGGCGGCCGCCTCGGCGCTGGCGGCGCGCGTTGCGCCCTCGGCTTCGAGGGCCTGGATGGCGCTTTCGACCAGATCGAAGACGGTGACGTCATGGCCGGCCTTGACCAGGTTGGTGGCCATGGGCGCGCCCATGTTGCCAAGGCCGATGAAGGCGATGTTCATAGCTTGTGCTCCTTGTTGTGGATCTCGTGATCGCGATGGCGCCAGGGCGCAGGCTGTCACGCCCCTACCCGACCCGATGGCCGACGCCGAGGTCACGCAGGGGGTGTGACTCGCTGGACCAGACCGGCGCCATCAGGGCCTGGATATCGGCCTGCGGCACCTCGGCCACGCTGTCGTGCTGCCAGCGAGGCGACTTGTCCTTGTCGACCAGCAGGGCGCGTACCCCCTCGACGAAGTCGCCCTGGCGGCAACACTGCACGGACAGGCCCAGCTCGTCGCGGAAGGCCTCGGCGAGGCTGCTGTGGGCGTGACGCTCGAGCATGCGCCACACCAGCTGGGCACTCATCGGGCAGCCCGCCTCGAGACGCGCACGGTTGGCGGCAAGCCAGCCGTCATCGGTGGTGTCGCGCAGGATGCGCCTGACGGCCGTGGCGGCATCCACCCGACCCACCAGTGCCTGGATATGGTCGAGGTGCGGCCAGACCTGACCCTCGGGCATCGCGCCGCGATCCTCGTGGTCATCGAGTGCCACCTGCACGCCGGCACGCAGGGCCGGCAGGCTGCGGTCGCCGTAGTCGGCCTCCTCCAGGGCACCCAGCAGCGCATCGCGGCGCTCGCGGGGAATGAAGCGGTCGGCCAGCCCCAGGTCCAGGGCGTCACGGGCATTGAGCTGGGCCCCGGTCAGGCCCAGATAGGCGCCCACCCCGGCAGGCATGCGCCCCAGGAACCAGCTGGCCCCGATGTCGGGATAGAGGCCGATGGAGATCTCCGGCATGGCGATGCGCGTGGTCTCGGTGGCCAGGCGCTGGAAGCCGCCGGCCATCAGGCCCAGGCCACCGCCCATGACGATGCCGTCGCCCCAGACCATCAGCGGCTTGGGATAGGTGTGGATGCGGTGGTCGAGGCGGTATTCCGCGGCGAAGTAGGTCTCGGCGAAGATACCATCGCGGCCGGCACCGCGGTTCTCGCCCGCCTCGGTCAGCGAACGATACAGGGCCACGACATCGCCCCCGGCACAGAAGGCCTTGTCGCCGCTGCCTTCCAGCCAAACCGCTACCACGCTGCGGTCCACCGCCCAGGCCTCCAGCTTGGCGTCGAGCTGGCGGATCATCTCCAGCGACAGGGCATTGAGCGACTTCGGGGCGTTGAGGGTCGCCACGCCGATGCGGCCACCGTCGCGGGTGGGCAGCTCGTCGAAGAGTACGGCAAGGTCCGACATCCAGGGTCTCCTATTGCAGGGATTCGATGACGCCGTCGGCCAGCAGGCGGCGGGCCACGATCAGGCGCATGATCTCGTTGGTGCCCTCGAGGATCTGATGGACCCGCGTGTCGCGGACCAGACGCTCCAGGGGATATTCGCGAATGTAACCATAGCCGCCGTGCAGTTGCAGGGCCTCGTTACAGACGTTGAAACCCATGTCGGTGGCGAAGCGCTTGGCCATGGCACAGTGGGCGGTCGCCTCCGGGTCCCCCTGGTCGAGGCGCCAGGCGGCATGACGCACCATGAGTCGCGCGGCCGTCAACTCGCTGGCCATGTCGGCAAGCTTGAACTGCAGGGCCTGGAACTGCGAGAGCTCACGGCCGAACTGCCTGCGCTCGGCGAGATAGTCCCGCGACAGGGTCAGCGCCTGCTGGGCCGCCCCGAGCGAGCAGCTGGCAATGTTCAGGCGACCGCCGTCGAGGCCCTTCATGGCGAACCGGAAGCCTTCTCCCTCTGCCCCCAGGCGGTTGGCGACCGGCACCCGTACGCCGTCGAAGCTGACCAGGCGCGTCGGCTGGCTCTTCCAGCCCATCTTCTCCTCGTTCTTGCCGTACTCGACCCCCGCGGCATCGGCCGGCACCACGATCGCCGAGACGCCACCCGCGCCGCTGTCGGGCGCACCGGTGCGCGCCATCACCACCAGCACCTCGGTAGCTCCGGCACCGGAGATGAACATCTTCGAGCCGCTGATCACATAGTCGTCACCCTCGCGCACGGCCTTGGTGCGCAGGCTGGCGGCATCGGAACCGGCACCGGGCTCGGTCAGGCAGTAGGAGCCGAGCGCCTCACCGGCTACCATGGCAGGCACCCAGGTCTCGCGCAGGGCATCCTCGCCCCAGCTGGCGATCATCCAGGTCACCATGTTGTGGATCGTCAGATAGGCGGTGGTGGCAATGCAGCCCTGGGCGAGCTGCTCGAAGATCAGCGAGGCCTCGAGGCGTGACAGGCCGAGGCCGCCGTGCTCCTCGGGGGTATAGATGCCGAGAAACCCCGCTTCGCCGGCCCGGCGAATGACATCCACCGGGAAGTGGGAGCGCGCATCCCAGTCGGCGGCATGCTCGGCCAGTTCGGCCCTCGCGAAATCGGCAGCGGCCGCGGCCAGCGCCTTCTGGTCATCGGTCAGGGAGAAGTCCATGGGGATTCCTCTTGTTGGGCAATGAGTGGGTGGCTTGTTGTGATTGTTGTCCGGGCCGCCCCGAAGGGGCAGGTCGTCTCGTCGGGCTCTCCCGACGCCATCACCGTCCCGCCCGGCCGACTGGACACCAACCTAGCACTTGCTAGGTTTATCCCATATCACCCCATGGTCGAACAAGCACTTTACGTTAACGTAAACCTCGTCTAGTGTTGCCAGACGAGGTGGGAAACCGCCGGTTCACCACCCGGCCACAGGATCGACGTCATGACACAGTCAACGGCTCCGGCCAGCCAGGAACCCCTGCCGCGCCAGCACCGGCACTACACCATCGGCGAGCTGGCCAGGATGTTCGAGGTCACGCCTCGCACGATCCGCTTCTACGAGCAGGAGGGCCTGCTGGCGCCCCGACGCGAGGGCCAGAAGCGCGTCTACCGCGAGAAGGATCGGGTGCGCCTGAAGCTGACGCTGCGCGGCAAGCGGCTGGGGTTCTCGCTGGCCGAGATCCGCGAGGTGGTGATGATGTACGACGCCATGCCCGACGGCAACGCTCGCCAGCTGTGGCGATTGCTGGAGATTCTGGCCGACAAGCGCGCCAACCTCGAACGGCAGCTGGAGGACATCCGCCTGATGCGCATGGAGCTCGACGACGTGGATCACCGTGCTCGCGAGGTGCTGCGCAACCTCGGCCACGAGGCCTGAACAGTGGGCAGGCGCACCGGCGAACCCCGATGTCATCACCCGTTTCACGCACACCGCCACAGGCAACAACAAGACGAGATGCACCATGACACGCCAACACCAATCGATCAGCTACGTCAGCGGCATCAGTGATACGCCCCTCAAGGGCCAGACCATCGGTGACTGTTTCGACGACACCGTGTCACGCTTTGCCGAGCGAGATGCCCTGATCAGCCGCCACCAGGGACTGCGCTACAGCTGGACGTCACTCCAGCAGGCCGTGGACGAGGCGGCCCGCGCCCTGCTCGCCCTGGGCGTGGACAAGGGAGACCGGGTCGGCATCTGGTCGCCCAACTGCGCCGAATGGACCATTACCCAGTTCGCCACGGCGAAGATCGGCGCCATCCTGGTCAACATCAATCCCAGCTATCGCACCCACGAGCTCGAGTATGCCCTCAAGCAGTCGGGTGCCTCGACGCTGATCCTCCAGGGCGCCTTCAAGGCCTCCGACTATGTGGCCACCCTGGCCGAGCTGGCACCGGAACTGCGCGAGGGGGGCCCCGGCACCTTCTCGAGCGCCAGGCTGCCCGAGCTCAAGCGGGTGATCTGCCTCGACGCGGACCGCGCCCTGACGGGCATGTTCAGCTGGCAGTCGATGCTCGCCCACGCCGACGAGGTCTCCCCCGAACACCTGGCCGATGTCCAGGCCAGCCTGCAGTTCGACGACCCGATCAACATCCAGTACACCTCGGGCACCACTGGGGCTCCCAAGGGGGCTACCCTCTCCCACCACAACATCCTCAACAACGGCTTCTTCGTGGCCCGTACCATGAACCTCAGTGAAGCCGACCGCATGGTGATCCCGGTGCCGCTCTATCACTGCTTCGGCATGGTGATGGGCAACCTGGGCTGCGTGACCCACGGCGCCACCATGATCTACCCGGGTGATGGCTTTGACCCCGAGGAGACCCTCACCGCGGTCTCGGAGGAGAAGGCCACCACCCTGTACGGGGTGCCGACGATGTTCATCGCCGAACTGGAGCATCCGGAATTCGAGCGCTTCGACCTCTCCAGCCTGCGCACCGGCATCATGGCCGGCTCCATCTGCCCCATCGAGGTGATGCGCAAGGTCATCGACCGCATGAACATGCAGGATGTCACCATCTGCTACGGCATGACCGAAACCAGCCCGGTCAGCACCCAGACCCAGACCGATGCCCCGCTGGAGAAGCGCGTCACCACGGTGGGCACGATTCACCCCCACCTGGAAGTCAAGCTGGTCAGCCCGGATACCGGCGCCGTGGTGCCCCGCGGCGAGACCGGCGAACTCTGCACCCGCGGCTACAGCGTGATGCTCGGCTACTGGAACAATGAGGAGGCCACCGACAAGGCCATCGACAAGGCCGGCTGGATGCATACCGGCGACCTCGCCACCATGGACGACCAGGGCTATGTGGCGATCGTCGGTCGCATCAAGGACATGATCATCCGTGGCGGCGAGAACATCTACCCCCGCGAGATCGAGGACTTCCTCTATACCCATCCGGCGATCTCCGACGTGCAGGTGATCGGCGTGCCCGACGAGAAGTACGGCGAGGAAGTGATGGCCTGGGTCAAGCTCAGCGAAGGCGAGACCCTCACCGAAGACGAGCTCAAGACCTTCTGCAAGGGCCAGATCGCCCACTACAAGGTCCCCCGCTACGTGAAGTTCGTCGACGACTTCCCGATGACCGTCACCGGCAAGATCCAGAAGTTCAAGATGCGCGAGGAAGCCACCCACGAGCTGGGGCTTGCGTAAGCTGGAAGCTGGAAGCTGGAAGAGAAAACCCCGCGGGCCCTTGGGGCTGCGGGGTTTTCTTATGGCTTACGGCTTAACGCTTACGGCTCCCGGCGAAGGCCGGGTTCTTCCAGCTTCCAGGCGCGTAGCGCCGCTCTTCAAGCTTCAAGCTTATAGCCCCTTGGGCGCGTAGATCCCCGGCGCATTGCGCCAGTAGCCCTTGTAGTCCATGCCGAAACCGAAGACATAGCGGTCGGCGACTTCCAGGCCGCAGTAGTCGGCCCTGAGGCCGGGGACGGCCTTGCGGTCGTGCTGCTTGTCGACCAGCACGGCGGTGGAGATGCTGGCCGCGCCGGCCTGGCGGCAGTAATCGAGAATCGCCGCCAGGGTGGCCCCCTCGTCGAGGATATCGTCGACGATCACCACGTGACGGTCGGCCATGGGCACTTCCGGGGAGACGCGCCAGAACAGCTCGCCGCCCCGCAGGCCACCCCGGTAGCGGGTAGCGTGGAGGTAATCGACCTCCAGGGGAAAGCCCAGTCGCGTCAGCAGGTGGCCGGTGGTGATCAGCCCCCCGTTCATCACGCAGTAGAAGACCGGCAAGCGATCACCCAGGTCACGGGCGATCTCGCCGGCCATGCGGTCCAGCGCACGCTCGACCTCGGGCTGCGAGATCAGGCAGTCGGCATTGTCCATGACATCGCGCATCACGGACAGCGAGGAGAGGGAGTCGGCATCGAGTCGGGACATCGTCGGTCGGCTCTTGAGAAGAAATCGGGGAAAGAAACGCAGCCGGGGCACGACGGCTCAGCCGGCGGCCATTGCCTCGAGACGCGCATGGACACGGCGCCAGCGCGACAGCGCCTCCAGCGCCTTGAGGTCGGGTCGCGCCCTGGCGTAGCGCAGTCGCGTGGCGCGACGCACCTGGCGACCACGGCAGGCATCCAGGACCTCGAGGGCCGCGCCGCGATCATTGCACACCAGCAGCATGTCGCACCCTGCAGCGAGGGCCAGTCGCGCCCGGTCTGCAGGTGTACCGGCAACGGCTGCGCCGGCCATGCTCAGGTCATCGGAGAAGATCACGCCCTTGAAGCCCAGGCTCTGACGCAGCATGCCCAGCCAGGCCGGCGAGAAGCCTGCCGGCCGTGCGTCGAAGCCGGGATAGACGACATGGGCGGGCATCACGGCATCGAGCCGCGGTGCCAGCTCGGCGAAGGGCAGCAGGTCGTGCTGGCGCAGGACGTCCAGGGAGCGCTCATCCACCGGCAGCTCATGATGCGAGTCGGCCGCCACGCCGCCATGGCCCGGAAAGTGCTTGCCCACCGCCACCATGCCCGCCTCGTGCAGGCCATCGACGAAGGCACGCCCGAGCCGTGCCACCACCCCAGGGTCCGCAGAGAAGCTGCGATCGCCGATCACGCTGGAGGTCCCGCCGTCCACATCCAGTACCGGCGCAAAGGAGAGGTCAAGGCCGCAGGCCGCCATCTCCATGCCCAGCAGCCAGCCGGCATCCTGACAGAGACGCACCGTTACCTCGGGCTGGCGGGCGACGTCGCGTCCCAGACAGCCCATCGACGGCAGCCGTGTCACCCCCTCGCGCAGGCGCTGGACTCGCCCCCCCTCCTGGTCGATCGCCAACAGCAGGTCGGGACGCAGGCGACGGATCTCGTCGCACAGGGTGCGGACCTGTCCGGCCGAGGCGATATTGCGGGCAAAGAGGATCACCCCCCCCACCTCGGGCCGCGCCAGCAGCTCGCGCTCCTCCGGGGTGAGGACGAGGCCCTCCAGGTCCAGCATCACCGGTCCGAGCATCTGGGTCATGATCATGCCCCTGAGAAGTGAAGAAAGCGATTCTAGACCAAAGCCGCAGCACAGGACAGCCCGCTCGCGGCTCGGACGTCTCCGGACAAGCGGTGCCTTGTGCCGATACAATGGCGGGCCGGAACCGACTGGACAGGAGTCACCCCTTGCTCGCCGACCTCCCCCCTCTACTGCTCTGGCCCCTGGTGGCCGTCCTGGGCCTGTGCCTGGGCAGCTTCCTCAACGTGGTCATCACCCGCCTGCCGGTGATGCTGATGCTGGGCTGGCGGGCCGAGGCCCGAGAGGCCCTGGAGCTGGAACCGGAAGCGGCATCGCGCTTCAACCTGCTGAGCCCCGGCTCGATGTGCCCACGCTGCGAGGCACCCATTGCCTGGCACGACAACCTTCCCCTGCTGGGCTGGTTCAAGCGCCGCGGCCGCTGTGCCAGCTGCCACACCCGCATCAGTCCCCAGTACCCCCTGGTGGAGCTGGCCGGCGGCGTGCTGGCCGTGACGGTACTGGCGCTGTTCGGGCCCACCTGGGAGGCGCTGTTTATCCTCGGCGCCTGCCTGACCCTGCTGGCCATGGCGGTGATCGACCTGCGCACCCAGCTGCTGCCGGATGTGCTGACCCTGCCGCTGCTGTGGGCAGGGCTGCTCTACCAGCTGCTGTTCCAGCCCTTGCTGCTGCCCTCGGCCGTCATCGGCGCCATGGCCGGCTACCTCTCGCTGTGGAGCTTCTACTGGCTGTTCAAGCTGGTCACCGGCAAGGAGGGCATGGGCTACGGCGACTTCAAGCTGCTGGCCGCCCTGGGCGCCTGGCTGGGCTGGCAAACCCTGCCGCTGCTGCTGGTCCTCTCGGCCGGCGCGGGTGCCGTGGTGGGCATTCTCATCCAGCTGGCCATGCCGCGCCTGCGTGGCGCGCCCCTGCCCTTCGGCCCCTGGCTGGTGGTGGCCGGCTGGCTCGCCCTGCTGGCCGGCGAGCCGCTGATGGCCCTCTATACCGGCCTGCTCTATTGAGCCGCCCCTGGCGGCGAGACATCAAGCGATACGGGAGACTGGCATGATCATTGGCGTGACGGGCGGCATCGCCTCGGGCAAGTCCACGGTCGCAAGGGCCTTCGCCAGGCGCGGCATCCCCTGGGTGGATGCCGACGACGTGGCGCGAGAGGTCGTGGCCCCGGGCGAGCCGGCACTGGGCGAGATCGCCGAGCAGTTCGGCCACGATGTCCTTGCCCCCGACGGCCGCCTGGACCGCCGGGCGCTGCGTGAGATCGTCTTCGCCGATGGCCAGGCGCGACAGCGGCTGGAGCAGATCACCCATCCGCGGATACGCCAGCGCCTGGAGGCCCACCTCCAACGACTCCAGGCACAGGGGGCTCCCTATGTGCTGCTGGTCTCACCACTGCTGTTCGAATCCGGCCAGGATGCCATGGTCGATCGCTGCCTGGTCATCGATGTCCCCGAGACGGTCCAGATTGCCCGCACGGCGGCGCGCGACGACGTGGACGAGGCCCAGGCCCGGGCCATCGTCGCGGCTCAGATGCCGCGAGCCGAGCGCCTGGCCCGCGCCGACGACGTGATCGACAATGCCACCGACGAAGCCGGCCTGGACGCCCAGGTGGCCGACCTGGACCGCCGCTACCGCGACGCCCTCGGTTTGCCTCCCGGCGCCTGATTCGTCATCCTTCCCCGACACCCTGCCGAAGACAACGCCATGAACACCCAACAGAGCAAGCGCCCCCTGGAAGTCGCCTGCCCGCAGTGCCGCACGAAGGTACTCTGGCACGATGACAATCCCTACCGCCCCTTCTGCAGCAAGCGCTGTCGCCTTCTCGACCTGGGGGCCTGGGCCGATGAATCCCATCGCATCGCCGGCGAACCCGCCATGGACGAGACCGACCTCGACGCCCTGCTGGCGCGAGCGGACCGGGGCAACGAGGCGACGTGAGCGCGAAGGAGCAGCGCCCGGAATACCGCCTGCTGGCGGAACTCGAGCAGCACTTCGACCGCCTGGTGGAGCAGACCGACCACCTGGTGTCGACCTGGCAGGCGTCGGGGGCCTCGGCCTGGTCCTTCGAGAGCCCGACGGCTGACGCCGCCTGGCTGCGCCAGGTCCTGCTCGACGTCTGGTACCAGGATGGCCAGGACGGGCGCGCCACCCGCAGCCATGTCGGCCTGGTCGCGGCCAGCGACGCGGTGATGGAAGCGGTCGCCCGGGTGAACGTCACCAAGAAGGCCTTTGCCACCCTGCTGGCGGAGATACGCCGCGAGACGCCCGACCTGATCCCCGAGATCAAGGCGATCCTGCCCTTCCGGCACCCCGCCCTGCACGACCACCTGAAGGGCACGGGGCTGGCCAGGCTGCATCTCAAGCAGTGCTGGCGGGCGATTCCCCTGGCCGAGGCACCGGTCGCCCGCATCCGTCTGGCCTGGTATGCCAGCGGGCGCTCCATCAAGCGGCTGACGGTGCGCGAGGCCGAGCAGAAACTGCTGAACCTGGACAGCGACGCCGCGCATGTTCGCATCCAGCTGCGGCGACTCGCCGGCATCCCGGATGGCGAACCCTTGGCCCAGGTGCAGAGCCAGGCGCCGCTGATGCGCGCCAATCTCTTCTATCGCGAACCCCTCGAGGATGGCCGCAGCCGACGCGCCATGAACATCGCCCTGCCGCTGTTCGTGCCCAGCCCGGACGGACGGCTGCCAGACCACAACCTGCCCCCTTCGCATCCTCCTGCAACGCGCACGCGGGCCCGGCGCAGCGATGAACGGCTGGAGGATACGGCCTTTCTGCCGAGCCTGCGGGTCTATCGCTACCGCTGATGGCGTAGGTCAGGCGCTGCGCCCCAGGTCACTGAGCGTCTGCAACAGGCAGCGCACGTTCTCGGCCGGCTGGTCATAGTCCGCCATCAAGGCCTCGAGGCGCTGCTTGAAGTTGCCCTGGCGAGACGGCACAACCTGCGGCTCGCTCTGCCCCTCCGTTTCTTGCGACTCCGCTGCATGAACGGACGGGGCGGCAGGCATGGGCGAGGGGTTGTCGGGATGTTCTAGTTCGCGAAGTGCATCGGCAAAGGCATCATCGAGTTCGCGGAACTTGCGCAACTTTTCGCGTTCGTCCAGCGGCTGACGGGAATTGTGCGATTTCATCGGTATCCAATGGGGTCGAAGCAAGGGCCATGACGGCGGCCGGATGAGTCGGGAAGCATCAGTGTTCGAGAGTGACACCGATTATACGGACAAGATGACGGCGAATCACCTTTCCTGGCACTTGCCACCGCTACCAGCCAGTCGCTGACAAGCCCGTGCACAAACGACGACGCCGCCCAGGAGGACGGCGGCGTCGTCGCATCGCGTGTCAGGCGTTACTCTTCGACCCGCACCAGCCAGGACTCGACGGTCTCTGAACCGTGCTCGTCCTTCCAGGCCTTGAGCGTCTTCTGGTTACCGCCGCGCGTTTCCACGACTTCGCCGGTATTGGGATTCTTGTAGATCTTCAACTTGCGCTTGCGGCGAGTACCAGCGGTTGTCGGCGCGGCTGCACTGCTGCGGGTTGCCGCGGCCGGCTTGGGGTCGAGCAGGGCAATGACGTCGGCAGCGCTCTTGTCGTATTCGCGCATCAGCGCCTCGAGCTTTTCCTTGAACTCGAGCTCGGCCTTGAGGCGATCGTCGTTCTGCAGCTTGTCCAGTTCAGACTGGAGTTGCTTGAGCTGCTGCTCCATCTGCATGTAGTTACTAAGCAGGGATGACATGAAATAATTCCTTTTCAGGGATTGCGGGATGCAGCGGCATTATTGCCGTTTTAAACTTTCTTGGCAACAGTATGAACAGTATATCTAAGTTCGGCAAACTACATGGGTGTCACTTAATGGCACACTCTGCAAGTCACGCATGATGACACTCGAGAACTACCGTAGCAGCCCTGTCCATGCGGCGAGATACTTGCCGAACCATCAGGAAGCGGCGACCCAATAACAAAGGCGCCGCCCCTCGGGGCGGCGCCTTGCCTGACGTGATGAGGGAGAGGCTCCCTCTCGCGATCAGTCCTGGCCCATCTGCTGCTTGATGAGGTCACCGATGGTGGTCGGGCCACCGCTCTCGGAAGACTCCTCGCGCAGCTTCTTGAGGTTCTGGCGCGTATCGTCCTGGTCCTTGGCCTTGACGGACAGGGCGATCTGGCGGTTCTTGCGATCGACACCAATGATCCGGGCCTCGACGCTGTCCCCCTCGTTCAGCACGTTACGGGCATCCTCGACGCGATCGGCGCTGATCTCGGAGGCCTTCAGCACGGCAACGACATCGGTCGCCAGCTCGACCTGGGCTTCCTTGGCATCGACCTCGACCACACGGCCGGTGACGATGGAGCCCTTGTCATTGACGGCCAGGAACTCGGAGACCGGGTCGGTATCGAGCTGCTTGATGCCCAGCGAGATGCGCTCACGCTCCGGGTCGATGGAGAGGATGACGGCTTCCGCTTCATCGCCCTTCTTGAACTGACGAACGGCTTCTTCGCCGGTGTCGGTCCAGGAGATGTCGGACAGGTGCACCAGGCCGTCGATGCCGCCTTCCAGGCCGATGAAGATGCCGAAGTCGGTGATCGACTTGATGGTGCCGGTGACGCGGTCGCCCTTGTTGTAGCGCGCGTTGAAGTCTTCCCACGGGTTGGTGGTGCACTGCTTGATGCCCAGGGAGATACGGCGACGCTCCTCGTCGATGTCCAGCACCATGACGTCGACGTCGTCACCCACCTGCACGACCTTGGAGGGATGGATGTTCTTGTTGGTCCAGTCCATCTCGGAGACGTGGACCAGCCCCTCGACACCCTCTTCCAGCTCGGCGAAGCAGCCGTAGTCGGTCAGATTGGTGACCGTGGCGTGGACCTTGGTGCCTTCCGGGTAACGATCCTTGATGTTGACCCAGGGATCCTCGCCCAGCTGTTTCAGGCCCAGGGAGACACGGTTGCGCTCGCGATCGAACTTGAGCACCTTGACGGTGATCTCGTCGCCCACGGCCACGATCTCGCTGGGGTGCTTGATGCGCTTCCAGGCCATGTCGGTGATGTGCAGCAGGCCATCGACGCCGCCCAGATCGACGAAGGCGCCGTAGTCGGTCAGGTTCTTGACGATACCGACGATCTGCTGGCCTTCCTGCAGGGTCGCCAGCAGGGCCTCACGCTCGGCGCTGTTCTCGGCCTCGAGCACGGCGCGACGCGAGACGACCACGTTGTTGCGCTTCGGGTCGAGCTTGATGACCTTGAAGTCGAGTTCCTTGTGCTCGAGGTGGGTGGTGTCGCGCACGGGGCGGACGTCCACCAGGGACCCCGGGAGGAAGGCACGGATGGAGTCGACGTCGACGGTGAAGCCGCCCTTGACCTTGCCGTTGATCACGCCCTTGACGATCTCTTCCTTCTCGAAGGCGGCTTCCAGCACCTTCCACGCCTCGGCACGCTTGGCCTTCTCGCGGGACAGGCGTGTCTCGCCGAACCCGTCCTCGACGGCTTCCAGGGCGACATGGACCTCGTCGCCGACGGCGATGGTCAATTCGCCGTTCTCGTCGCGGAACTGCGCCGCGGGGATCTGACCTTCCGACTTCAGGCCGGCATTGACGGTGACCCAGTCACCGTCGATGTCGACGATGGTAGCCGGCACGATGGCGCCCGGCTCCATGTTGATGTCCTGGAGAGACTGTTCAAACAGTTCAGCAAAGCTTTCGCTCATGATGTTCCTACGTGATCAACGTTGAGTACGGCGTTGCCGCCTTCTCCGCACCACCAGCAAGTGCGGGCCTTATTTACCAAGCCCCCGGGGATGTTGGCGCTGGTTCGACCTGGCCCGGCTCACGGCGATACTTGTTTCAGACCAAAAGTGCCGGACCACGTCATCACATCCTGCCGGAGGCGCCGCAAGGGAGAGTCAGGTGCCGGATGCCAGGCCACGCTCGGTCAGCAGTTCCGTCAGCCGATCTACCACTTCCGGTATCGTCAGGCGCGTGGTGTCAAGCGTGATGGCATCATCGGCCGGCTTGAGCGGGGCCACACTGCGCTGCGTGTCACGTGCATCGCGCGCCTGAATCTCCTTTAGAAGACTCGATAGACTAGCATCCACCCCAGCCTCCCGCAACTGGAGGTGGCGCCGCCTGGCCCGTTCGGAGGCCGAGGCGGTCAGAAATATCTTGAGCGGCGCCTCCGGGAACACCACGGTGCCCATGTCGCGGCCATCGGCCACCAGGCCGGGCGCCTGGCGGAAGTCGCGCTGGCGCTGCAGCAGGGCCTGGCGAACCTCGGGCAAGGCAGCGACCCGGGAGGCCGCATCACCGACCTGCTCGGTGCGGATCGTGGTCGTGGCGTCCTGCCCCTCCAGCAGTACCGTGGTCGCGTCCGCCTCGGCCAGGAAGACCACGTCCAGGGTGGCGGCCAGCCGGGCGAGCGCCGGCTCGTCATCCAGCGACACCTCGTGCTTCACGGCCGCCAGCGCGGTCAGGCGATAGAGCGCCCCGCTGTCCAGCAGGTGCCAGCCCAGGCGCTCGGCCACCAGCCGACTGATGGTGCCCTTGCCGGCCCCGCCCGGGCCATCGATGGTCAGTACCGCTGCCGAATCACTCATGCCGTTTCCTGCTCCTCCTCGAGGGTCAGTCCGACCCGGCGCGCCAGGTCGATGAAGCCGGGGAAGGAGGTCGCCACGTTGGCGCAGTCGTCGATGACGATCTCCTCGCGTGCACGCAGTCCGGCGATGGTGAAGGCCATGGCGATGCGGTGATCGCCCAGGCTGTCGATACGTCCACCGCCGTAGTTGGCACCCTCCGCGTGACCGCCGCCGACGATGTCGATACCGTCCTCGTGCAGGCGGTGCTCGATGCCGAGGCGGGCCAGGCCGTCCGCCATCGCCTGCAGCCGGTCGGACTCCTTGACGCGAAGCTCCGCGGCGCCGCGCAGCCGGGTCACGCCCTCGGCATTGGCGGCGGCGATGAACAGCGCCGGGAACTCGTCGATGGCCAGCGGCACCTGCGCCTCGGGAATGTCGATGCCCGTAAGCGGCGCATAGCGGACATGGATATCGGCCACCGGCTCGCCGCCCACTTCATGCTGGTGACTCAGCCGCAGGTCGGCGCCCATCAGCTGGAGGATGTTGATCACGCCGATACGGGTCGGGTTGATGCCGACGTGCTCCAGCACCAGGTCCGAGCCCGGCGTGATCGCCGCCGCCACCAGGAAGAAGGTCGCCGACGAGATATCAGAGGGCACGTCGATGGGCGCGGCGGTCAGCCGGCCACCGCCTTGGAGCCAGCAGGTGTCGCCCTCGCGCTGCACCGCATAGCCGAAGCCGGCCAGCATGCGCTCGGTATGGTCGCGGGTCGGTGCCGGCTCGCGCACGCGGGTCTCGCCCTCGGCGTAGAGGCCGGCGAGCAGCAGGCAGGACTTCACCTGGGCGCTGGCCATGGGCATGTCGTACGCCATGCCCGTCAGCGCCCTGCCGCCGTGGATCTGCAGCGGCGGTCGTCCGCCCTCGGCGGTGTCGATCTCGGCGCCCATGGCGCGCAGCGGGTCGGCCACCCGCCCCATGGGCCGCCGGGTCAAGGAGGCGTCGCCGGTGAGCTCGGTGTCGAAGGCCTGGCCGGCCAGCAGCCCGGCGAACAGGCGCATCGCGGTACCGGCATTGCCCACGTAGAGCGGCCCGGAAGGCGCCTTGAGGCCATGAAGGCCGACACCATGGACGGTCACGCGCCCCTGGTGGGGTCCCTCGATGGCCACGCCCATCTCGCGGAAGGCCTGCAGGGTGGCCAGGCTGTCCTCGCCCTCGAGGAAGCCCTTGATCTCGGTGACGCCCTCGGCCAGCGCCCCCAGCATGATGGCACGATGGGAGATCGACTTGTCGCCGGGGACACGGATCCGCCCGGTGACGCCACCGCCGGGGCTGACCCGATAACGCCGCTTGCCATGTTGTTGCATCTGGTACTCCGCCTGGTAGCTGGTCTGGTTGAGCAGGGAATCGAAATAGTGGCGCGCATGACTGGCCCGGTCGAAGGTGGCGAGCATGGCATCGCCGTCACCCTGCTCCACCGCGCGGCGCAGCCGGGCCACCCCGACCTCGAAGTCGTCCAGGGCGGCGAGGACGGCGTCGCGATTGGCCATGAAGATGTCGCGCCACATCACCGGGTCGCTCCCCGCGATGCGGGTGAAGTCGCGAAAGCCGCCGGCGGCATAGCGAAAGATCTCGAGACGCTCGTCCTGACGGGCCAGAGTGTCCACCAGCGAGAAGGCCAGCAGGTGCGGCAGATGGCTGGTTCGCGCCAGGACCTGATCGTGACGGGCCACCGCCATCTCCAGCACCTCGGCCCCGGCGGCCTCCCAGAGCGCACGCACCCGCGCCGTTGCCCCCGGGTCGGTATCGGGCTCGGGGGTAAGAATCACCTTGTGGCGGGCATAGAGCGCCGCATCGGCGGCCGCGACGCCACTCTTCTCCGACCCGGCAATGGGGTGACCGAGCACCAGGTTGGTCGGCACGCGGCCGAAGGCGGCCATGGCCGCCTCGCGAATCGCCCCCTTGGTGCTGCCCACGTCGGTGATGACGACATCGGGCGCGGCGCGATCCAGGCAGGCCGACAGCGACCGCATCACGTCGGCCATGGCCAGCACCGGCACCGCCAGCACCACCAGTGTCGCGCCCTCGACCAGCGCCTCGAGACGGGTATCGCCGCGGTCGATCAGGCCCATCTCGATGCCGCGGGCGACCTCGTCGGCGTCCGGATCGCAGGCGAGGATCTCGAGGCACTCCCCCACCCCACCCACGCCGGCATCGCCACACCCGGCGCCCGCCTGTCGAAGGGCCGCGGCCAGCGAGCCGCCGATCAGCCCCAGGCCCACGATCAGGAGTCGCGACTCGTGAAGCTGCACTGCCATGCCTAGAGAACGCCCACCGGGTAGGAACCCAGCACCTTGACCTCGGCGGCGCGCAGCTGGACTTCCTCGAGCATGGCCGCGACGTGCGGCTCCTCGCGATGCCCCTTGAAGTCGATGAAGAAGACGTAGTTCCACGCCCCGGTCCGCGACGGCCGCGTCTCGAGGCGCGTCATGTCGATCTGGTGGCGATGGAAGGGCTCGAGCAGGTCGTGCAGGGCGCCCGGCTGGTTGCGCATGGCAACCACCAGCGACGTCTTGTCCTCGCCGGACAGGGGCACATCCTGATTGCCGATGATCAAAAAGCGCGTCGAGTTGTCGGGGCGATCCTCGATCTTCTCGGCAAGCCTGGCCAGCCCGTAGAGCTTGGCGGCCATGTCGCCGGCGATGGCCGCGCTGTGCCACTCGGTCCTGACCAGCCGCGCCGCCTCGGCGTTGGAGGAGACCGGCACCCGCTCGGCCTGGGGAAAGTGAGCATCGAGCCACTTGCGGCACTGGGCGAACGACTGCGGATGCGAGTAGATCCGCGAGACCTTGTCACGACGGGTCGTCTCCGCCACCAGCAGGTGATGGTGGATGCGCAGCACCACCTCGCCGCTGATGCGCAGCCCGGAGTCCATGAAGGAGTCGAGGGTGTGGTTGATCACGCCCTCGGTGGAGTTCTCCACCGGCACCACGCCGTAGTTGACGGCGCCGGCCTCCACCTCGCGGAACACCTCGTCGATGGCGGCCATCGGCAGGCTGATCGCGCTCTCGCCGAAGTGCTTGAGGGCGGCCTGCTGGGTGAAGGTCCCCTCCGGACCCAGGTAGGCGACCTTGATCGGCTTCTCCAGGGCCAGACAGGCCGACATGATCTCGCGGAACAGTCGCGCCATCTCCTCGCTGTCCAGCGGCCCCTTGTTGAGCTCCATGATCCGGCGCAGCACCTGGGCCTCGCGCTCGGGGCGATAGAAGACCGCCCCGGGCTCTTGATCGGTCTTGATCTCCGCCACCTGCTGGGCACAGGCGGCCCGCTCGCTGATCAGACGCAGGATGTCGCTGTCCAGGGCATCGATGCGCTGGCGCAGCGCCTCGAGATCAGTGGGGGTATCGGTCATGCGGTGTCCCCTGAATGTGGTTGAATCCGTAAGCCGTAAGCCGTAAGCCGTAAGCCGTAAGCCGTAAGCCGTAAGCCGTAAGCCGTAAGCCGTAAGCCGTAAGCCGTAAGCCGGGATCTTGCCACCCAGCCACGCAGTGGCAACGGTTTTCTTACAGCTTAAAGCTTATAGCTTACAGCTCCCCGAAGGGGAGAGGGTTCATCCCCGGCGTTGCTCGAAATCGGCCATGAAGTCGATCAAGGCCTCGACGGCGGTTTCGGGCACGGCGTTGTAGAGGCTCGCCCGCATGCCGCCGACGCTGCGGTGCCCCTTGAGGTTGAGCAGCCCCGCGGCCTCGGCCTCCTCCAGGAAGAGCCGGTCCAGCCGCGGGTCGGCGAGCACGAAGGGTACGTTCATCCGCGAGCGGTTGCGCAGCGTGACAGGATTGGCATAGAGCTCGCTGCCGTCGATGGCCGCGTAGAGCCGCGCCGCCTTGCGACGGTTGATGGCCGCCATGGCCGTCAGGCCACCGACCGTGTTCTTCAGCCAGTCGAAGACCAGGCCCGCCAGGTACCAGCTGTAGGTCGCCGGGGTATTGACCATCGACCCCCCCTCGCTCAGCGCCTGGTAGCCGAACAGTGTCGGCATGTCGCTGCGGGCCCGGTCCAGCAGGTCGTCGCGCACGATGACCACCACCAGGCCGGCGGGTCCGATGTTCTTCTGGGCACCGGCATAGATCACGCCGAACTTCGAGATATCGACCGGCCCGGAGAGGATCGACGATGACATGTCACAGGCCAGCGGCACCGCGGTCCCGTCCGGCCGACGCGCCTCGGGGATGTAGTCGAACTCGAGGCCGCCGATGGTCTCGTTGGCGGTGTAGTGCAGGTAGGCGGCATCGTCGGAGAGGACGATGTCTGCCTGGCGCGGCACGGCGCTGTGACCGTTCTCCTCGCTGCTGGCGGCCACATGGACGTCGCCGAAGAGGTGGCGCGCCTCGCTGATCGCCTTCTTGCCCCAGATGCCGGTATGCAGGAAGTTGGCACGCCCGCCGGCGCCCAGCAGGTTGTAGGGCAGCGCGGCGAACTGCAGGCTGGCGCCGCCCTGGGTGAAGAGCACCCGATAGTTGTCGGGAATGGCCAGCAGCTCGCGCAGGTCGGCCTCGGCCTGCCGGGCGATGGCGACGAAATCCTCGCTGCGATGGCTCATCTCCATCACCGAGAGACCGCGCCCCCGATAGTCCAGCAGCTCCTCCCTGGCCCGCTCCAGCACCGGCGTGGGCAAGGCAGCCGGACCGGCGCAGAAGTTGTAGTGGCGGTGAATGGGGGACAGACCCCCATTGCCATTATTCCCCATCGTGCTGATCTCCGTTGCTTTCATCGAAATGGGGGTCTGTCCCCGATTCGGGCTCATCGACACGCACGGTCTTGACCAGCTTCTCGTCGTTGCCCAGGCGAATCAGCATCACGCCCTGGGTATTGCGCGAGGAGATCGACACCTCGTCGACCCGAGTGCGAACCAGGGTGCCGCGGTCGGTGATCAGCATCATCTCGTCGCTGGCGTAGACCTGCATGGCCGCCACCAGGGACCCGTTGCGCTCGCTGGTCTGCATGGCGATCACGCCCTGGCCGCCGCGGCCGCGCAGCGGAAATGCCTCGAGCCGGGTGCGCTTGCCATAGCCGTTCTCGCTGGCGGTGAGGATGGTGATCTGGCCGCCATTGCCGCTGTCGACGACGGCGCCCTCCTCGGCCTCCGCGTCGACCTCGGCATCGATCTGCTGGCTCTGCGGGATGATCAGGCTGATCACCTCGGCGTTGCCCAGCAGGCGCATCCCGCGCACCCCCCGGGCGGTGCGGCCCATGGCCCGCACAGTGGACTCCTCGAAGCGGATGGCCTTGCCATTGGACGACAGCAGCATCACGTGATCGCTGCCGGAGGTGATGGCCGCGCCCACCAGGCGATCCCCCTCCTCCAGGTCGATGGCGATCAGACCCACGCTGCGCGGCCGCGAGAACTGCTCGAGGCTGACGCGCTTCACCGTGCCGCGAGCGGTGGCGAAGAAGATATAGCTCTGCGGGTCGTAGTCGCGTACCGGCAGGATGGCGTTGATCGCCTCGCCCTCGTCCAGGGGCAGCAGATTGACCAGCGGCTTGCCGCGCGAGCCGCGGCTGGCTGCCGGCATCTCGTAGACCTTGAGCCAGTAGACCTTGCCGCGGTTGGAGAACAGCAGCACGGTGTCATGGGTCGACGCCACCAGCAGGTGCTCGATGACGTCCTCGTCCTTCATGGCGGTGGCCGACTTGCCGCGCCCGCCGCGGCGCTGGGCCTGGTAGTCGGAGAGCGGCTGGGTCTTGGCATAGCCGGTGCGGGACACGGTGACCACCATATCCTCCTCGGCAATCAGGTCCTCGAGGCGCAGGTCCAGGTGGCTGGCCTGGATCTCGGTCTTGCGCGGATTGCCGAACTGGTCGCGCACGGCCGCCAGCTCCTCGCGGATCACCTCGAGCAGTCGCTCTGCCGAGGCCAGGATGGCGGTCAGCTCGGCGATCTTCTCGAGAATGCCGAGGTACTCGTCGAGCAGCTTCTCGGTCTCCAGCCCCGTCAGGCGGTGCAGGCGCAGCTCGAGGATGGCCTGGGCCTGGGCCGGCGACAGGCGGTACTGGCGGCCGGCCGCGTCGAGGCCGAAGCCCTGCTCCAGGTCCTCGGGCTTGCAGGAGGTGGCCCCGGCACGCTCGAGCATGTCGGTGACCTGCCCCGGCTGCCAGGAGCGGGCGAGCAGCTTTTCCCGGGCTTCGCTGGCGTTCGGCGAGGCCTTGATCAGCTCGATCACCTCGTCGATGTTGGAGATGGCGACGGCCAGGCCCTCGAGGATATGGCCCCGCTCACGCGCCTTCTTGAGCTCGAAGAGCGTACGGCGGGTGACCACCTCGCGGCGATGGCGAATGAAGGCCTCGAGGATCTCCTTGAGATTGAGGATCTTCGGCTGCCCGTTGTCGATGGCCACCATGTTGATGCCGAAGACGGTCTGCAGCTGCGTCTGGGCGAAGAGGTTGTTGACCACCACCTCGCCCGACTCGCCGCGCTTGACCTCGATCACCACGCGCAGGCCGTCCTTGTCGGACTCGTCGCGCAGCTCGGCGATGCCGTCGATCTTCTTCTCCTTGACCAGCTCGGCGATCTTCTCGATCAGCCGCGCCTTGTTCACCTGGTAGGGAAGCTCGCTGACGATGATGTGGTCACGGCCGGTCTTGTCGTCATGTTCGATGGTGTGGCAGGCCCGCACGTAGATGCGGCCGCGGCCGGTGCGATAGGCCTCGAGGATGCCGGCACGGCCGTTGATGATGCCGCCGGTGGGAAAATCCGGGCCCGGCACATGCTCCATCAGGTCGTCGACGCTGAGGGTATAGTCATCGATCAGCGCCAGGCAGGCGTTGATGATCTCGCCCATGTTGTGGGGCGGGATGTTGGTCGCCATGCCCACCGCAATGCCCGAGGAGCCATTGATCAGCAGGTTGGGGACTTTCGTGGGCAGTACCTCGGGGATGCGCTCGGTGCCGTCGTAGTTGTCGACCCAGTCGACGGTATCCTTCTCCAGGTCGGCGAGCAGCTCGTGGGCCAGCCGCGCCATGCGCACCTCGGTGTAACGCATGGCCGCCGCGTTGTCGCCGTCGATGGAGCCGAAGTTGCCCTGGCCATCGACCAGCACATGGCGCATCGAGAAATCCTGGGCCATGCGCACGATGGTGTCGTAGACGGCACTGTCCCCGTGAGGGTGGTACTTACCGATGACATCGCCCACCACGCGGGCGGACTTCTTGTACGGCTTGTTCCAGTCGTTGCCGAGCTCGTGCATGGCGAACAGCACGCGCCGATGTACCGGCTTGAGGCCATCGCGCACGTCGGGCAGCGCACGGCCGATGATCACGCTCATCGCGTAATCGAGGTACGACTGCTTGAGCTCGTCCTCGATGTTGACTGGCAGAATCTCTCTGGCGATGTCACCCATGGGTCGTCGAATCCTTTGCACTGCAACAGGTTGGCGCGTCACGTGGCCGTGACATGGCGCGCAATATCAGCCTGGCATCATACCATCCCGGGCGGTGCAAAGGGAGCTACCAAGGGGGCTAGGGCAGAACCAGCGGCGCCATGGCCGCGCGGATCTCGCCGCCGATCTCCATGGCGCGATTGGCGGCCACGTCGAGCAGCACGAAGGTGATGTCGGCACTGGCCACCGTCCTGCCGTCCCGCACCTGGCGGATCTCCTGGTGCATGCGGGCGCGGCGCGAGCCGAGCTCGGCGAGCCGGGTCAGCACCTCCAGGTCGTCGCCGGCCACCGCGGCACGCCGATAGTCGATATTGAGGTTGACGGCGACGAAGGCCACGCCCCCGCGTTGCAGGAAGGCGGCCAGGCCCGGGCGGTCGTCGAAATACCCCCAGCGCCCCTCCTCCAGAAACTCCAGGTAGCGGGCATTGTTCACATGCCCGTAGCCGTCCAGGTGATAGCCCCTGACGCGCAGGGCAATACGGGAGATGCGGGAATCCATGCGGGCAAGCTCCTGAGCAGGCAAAGCCTCGATTCTAGCCAGGGGGGCCGCCCACATTCAAACCACCGTTTGAAAGCGGATCTCCCCTTTGCCTGCGGGCGCGCTGGCACCAGCGCCTCCCTTTGGCCATAATGTAGCCCTTTTGTCGCGGGAAATGCTTCATGTGGTTCAAGCACTTGCATCTCTACCGTCTGCACGACGCCCCTGAACTGGACGCAACCAGCCTGGAAGACGCCCTCGGCGAGCAGGCCTTTCGCCCCCTGGGCGGCAGCGAAGCGCGCCGCCTGGGCTGGTGCGCGCCGGCCGGCCGCGCGGGGACGCAGCTGCTGCACGAGCTCCAGGGCCAGCGCCTGATGACCGCCCTGCGCCAGGAGCGCATCCTGCCCGCCGCGGTGGTGCGCGAGGAGGTCGAGGAGCGCAGCGAGACCATCGAGACCCAGGAGGGCCGCAAGCTGCGCCGCCAGGAGAAGCTGGCCATCAAGGAGCAGGTCTACGAGGAGCTGCTGCCGCGCGCCTTCGTGCGCAGCCAGAAGGTCGACCTGTGGTGGGACAGCCGGCGCGCGCTGATCGCCGTCAATGCCAGCTCCCGCAAGCGCGCCGAGGAGCTCCTCGACCTGCTGCGCGAGACCCTGGGCAGCCTCAAGGTGACCCCGCTGGCCAGCCAGACCCTGCCCATGCGCGCCATGACCACCTGGCTCGGCGACCCCGGCTCGCGACCGGCCGACCTGGTGCTCGGCGACCAGGTGGAGCTCAAGGCCAAGGGCGACGACGGCGTGCTGCGCGCCCGCCAGGTCGACCTCGACAGCGACGAGATCCAGCAGCTGCTGGAGAGCGGCCGCCAGGCCAGCAAGCTGGCACTGTCGATCGAGGGCCGGCTAAGCTTCGTGCTGCACGACGACCTGGCGGTCAAGTCGCTGCGTTTCGACGATGCCCTGATCGACGAGGCGTCCCAGGCCGACGACGGCGATGATGCCGTGGTGCGCCTGGAGACCGACTTCCTGCTGATGACCCAGGCGCTGGCCGAGAACATCGAGCGCCTGATCGAGTGGCTGGGCGGCGAGGCCGGCAATGCCGGCGACGCCCGCAGCGCCTGATCGCTTCCGACCACTGCCTGGACCCCATGACCGAGACTCACGAGACATCCGCCGCAGACCCCTGGGCCGAGATTCGCCCCTACCAGGACGACGAGGTGGCCGAGGTGCTTGCGCGCCTGGCCCATGATCCTGAACTGCTCAATGCCCTGACCCGCTATCGGCTGCCCCGGCTCAGCCGCTTCATGCCGCGCCTGTCACGCCGGCTGGCCAGCGTCGCGATCCGCCGCGAGGTGCGCGGCGTGGCCAGCGTGCGTGACTTCCAGATGCGCATCGCCAGCTACATGCAGCGCATGATCCGCACCTCCACCGACACCTTTCACGTGGAGGGGCTCGAGTCGCTCGACCCGCAAAGGGCGTATCTGTTCATCGGCAACCACCGCGACATCTCGCTGGACCCGGCCTTCGTCAACTACGCCCTCTACCTGGCCGGGCGCGACACCGTGCGCATCGCCATCGGCGACAACCTGCTCAAGAAGCCCTATGTCAACGACCTGATGCGCCTCAACAAGAGCTTCATCGTGCCGCGCAGCGCCCGCGGCAAGCGGGCCATGCTGGCCGCCTACCAGAACCTCTCCGCCTACATTCGCCACTCCATCCTCGAGGACAACCACTCCATCTGGATGGCCCAGCGCGAAGGGCGGGCCAAGAACGGCATCGACCGCACCGACCCGGCCATTCTCAAGATGCTGACCATGGCGCGCCGCGGCGTGGAGCGCGGCGCGAGCATCGGCGAGGCCATCGCCGAGCTGCGCCTGGTGCCGGTGTCGATCAGCTACGAGTACGACCCCTGCGACCTGCAGAAGGCCAGGGAGCTGCATGCCATGCAGACCAGCGGCAACTACGAGAAGAGCGAGTTCGAGGACATCCGCTCCATCGTCGCCGGCATCACCGGCCACAAGGGACGGGTGCAACTCACCTTCGGCACGCCGCTCAGCGCGGAATTCGACGACCCCGACGCCGTGGCCGCCGAGATCGACCGCCAGGTACTGGCCGGCTACCGCCTCTTCCCCAGCCACCAGCTTGCCCTGGAGGCCCTGGGCGAGGCGCCGGAGCTGCTCGACCTGAGCGAGGTCAGCGACGCCGATCGCGCGCGCTTCCAGGCCCGCCTGCAGACGGTACCCGACGAGCTTCGCGACTGGTGGTTGATCCAGTACGCCAACCCGGTGCTCAACAAGGCGGGGCGCTGCCGCTGAAGGAGGCCGTGCGATGACGCCATCCCCCACAAACCGGCACCAGGCGCCCGACCAGCAGGCCGAGGATGCGGCGCACGCCGCCCGGACGCGCGAGGCCCACAAGGTCACGCTGGTCGGCGCCGGCATCGACTTCGTGGTCGGCGTGACCAAGATGGTCGCCGGGGTCATCGTCGGCTCGGCGGCGCTGGTCGCCGACGGCATTCACTCCTTCTCGGACATCCTCACCGACCTGTTCGTGGTGGCCGCGACCCATTTCGGCCGCCAGGCACCCGACAGCAACCACCCCTACGGCCACGGCCGCATCGAGACCCTGGCGACCCTGTGGCTGGGCAGCGTGCTGATCTTCGTCGCCGGCGGCATCGCCTGGGCCAGCATCAGCCGCCTGCTGGGCGGCGACGCCGTCCCCGCCCCGGGCCCCTGGGCCATCGCCATCGCGGTGGCGGCCCTGCTCGCCAAGGAGTGGATCTTCCGTTACACCCTGCGGGTGGCCAGGCGGGTGGGTTCGCGGCTGCTCGAGGCCAACGCCTGGCACTCGCGCTCCGATGCCCTCTCCACCGTGGTGGTGCTGGTGGGCCTGGTGGCAGCCCAGCTCGGGGTCGGCTGGATGGATGCCGTGGCCGCCATCGTGGTCGGCGTCATGGTCGGGCGAGTCGGCCTGCGGCTGCTGTGGGAGTCCAGCCAGGAGCTGATCGACACGGCCCTGCCCCGCGCCCGACGCGAGCGCATGCAGGCGATCGCCGAGCACGTTCCCCACGTCAAGGGCGTCCACGACCTGCGAACGCGAACGCTGGGCAGCGACGTGCTCCTCGACCTGCATGTCGTGGTGCCGCCGCGGGTCACGGTCTCCGAGGCCCACGAGATCGGCAACGAGGTGAGCCGGCGCCTGCGCGAGGCCATGCCGGAACTCGCCGACGTGACCTTCCACATCGACCCCGAGGACGACGCGGGCGAGCTGGAGCACAGCCTGCGTCCCGGCCTGCCGCTGCGCAGCGACGTGGTGGCGCGCCTCGATGACGCCTGGCAGGCGCTGCCGGTCTGGCAGGAGCGGGTGGCGCTGGACCTGCACTACCTGGACAGCCAGGTGGATGTCTCCCTCTACCTCAATGCCCTCCCCGACGGCCAGACCCTCGACGGCGCCGCCGAGGAGCTGCGCCGGGCCGCCCGGGACCTCGCGTGGGTGGGCCGACTGCGCCTCTGGCTGGGGCCCGGCAAGGGCTGACGCCGCCCGCCCTCACCCCGTTGCCGCCTCCCGCCGACGGCCGCTCGCCGCGCCTCGATGCCCTCGCTAACGCTTGGTGACAGGACAGCAACAGGGATTCATCGCCGATATCGCTACACTGCTACGCTTGGATTGGTCACCTGGTGGCGGCCGCCCTGCACAGGGGCCGGGCAAGCGGTAACGGCATCGCCGGCCGGCGACTCGCCACCTCAAGGAGGAGTCAGGCCCATGGCATTTCCCCATATCCCCCATGGCAGCGACGACCATCTCTCACTGCGGATGATGGTGCTGGAGAGTCGTGCCAAGGCCCTGTTCGTGCACCACCCGGGGCCGATCTACGAACTCGACCCGGAAGGCCGCTTTCGCCATGCCAACGTGGCGGGGGCCCGGCTCGCCGGCCTGAACGAGAACGAGGGCCAGGGCATGCACTTCACCCGCTTCCTGCTGCCGCAGGATCGCCGGGAGGTGGAACGACACTTCGAGCAGGCCATGAACGGCCGCCACACCGGCTGCGTGGCCCACATCTGCAACCTGGCGGGCCAGGAGTACCGCGCCGAGCTCTACATGCTGCCCATCGCCAGCGAATGCAACACCCTCGGGGTCTATGTGCTGGTCAATCCCGCCGGCCAGCCCGGCACGCCGAGCGACGCCCTCCAGGCGCGACAGCTGCTCGAGGCTCTCCCCCTGGGCGCCGCGGTGCTGGATACCCGCCGCGACGGCTATCCGGTGGTGATGGCCAACCCGGCGCTGAGCGCGCTGCTCGACATGCCACGGGAGCAGATGCTGGAGCAGCCCCTCGCCACGCTGCGCGACGGCGAGGACGCGGCCGTCCAGCGGCTTCAGCAGGCGCTGGCAAGGCAGCAGTCCGCCCGCGAGCGTCTGAGCGTCTCGCGCCCTGACGGCCAGCGCCTCGCCGTGGAGGTGCAGCTGGAAGCGCTCGCAGCGCCGGGCGAGCACGCGCCCTCCTCCCATGTGCTGGCCCTGCACGTGCCGCTGCACGGCCAGGCGGGCACAGCCGGAACAGCATGAAGACAGGCCGCCGATCATCGATCGGCGGCCTGTCGGGGCTCTCGCGATCCGGCCCGCGGGCCGGAGGCAAGACTTACTTGGCCTTGGGTGCGGCTTCCTTGACGGCCTTGGTGGCCGTCTCGGGGGCGCTCTTCGCGCTTTCCTGGGCCTGCTTGACCTGGCTCTCGGTCAGCTTCTGGCTCTGCTCGACGAACTCCTGCTGCAGGGCGACGGCCTTCTCGGCATCGCTCTTCAGGCGCTCGGTCAGCTCCTGGGCGACCTGCTGCTGGCTTTCCATGTGGCGCTTGAGGCCCTCGGCATCCTTGACCTCGATCAGGCTGCGCAGCTGCGCCAGGCTGACGTCGCTGTAGGCCTTGGTGGCCTCGAGCTGGGCATGGACCAGCTTCTCGGTGACATCGACGGAGAGCGCGGCGAAGGCGCGGGCCGGCGCGAAGAACATGGACTCGAGCTGAGCGGTGTCGAACGACTTGGTGTCAAAGGCGAATGCGTTGGTCATGATGGAACCTCCTGGGCTCTGGATACCATGGAGCGGGCAATCCCCCTCCTGATGCACTGCACAATAGCAGTCATTTTTGTGCAGTGCAACATAGATCTCACCACCTCGCCTGCCACACCTTTTATCGAGTTCAATCCGGTACGGGCTGGCATGGTGAGCCATCCGGGGGAGTACCGCTGGTCGAGCTATGCCGCCAATGCCCAAGGCAACCCGACTCGTTCATCACGCCAACGACCGGCATCGCTGCCGACCACTGGCGGGTTCGGGCGGGGGAAATGGGGGTCTCTTCCCGATCAGCCCTCATCCAGGCGACAGGAAGCGCTCTCGAGTTCGCAGCGGATCGTGGCATCGCCGGGGGCAGCGGCGGCAATGGTGAAGGCGGTCGCGCCCGGCCCGTTGATGATGCTGTCAAGCGTCGGGTCGGGCTCCCCGGCACAGGCGCGCCAGGCGATGGAAGGCACCTCCGGGGTGTCGCCCACGCGCTGGGTGGCGATGAGCCGCGCGACACTGGTGGCTTCATGCAGGCAGGCGCCATTGGCACTGCGCGCCAGAAAGCGGGTGTACTGCGGAATGGCTATCGCGGCGAGCAGGCCGATGATGGCCAGAACGCTCAGCAGCTCGATCAGGGAAAAGCCGCGCTGGCGAAGAACGATGGCAAGACGAGCGGCGGACATGTCGGTTCCTGAGCGGCATCAAGAGAAGAATTGCCACGCCACTCGGCAGGCATGCCGTGATCCTATAGCAGCGACATCGCAAGCGAAAGCGCGAAGGCGAGCGGCTGCCGGACGATAGAAACACCAGCGGCCGGCATCGCTGCCGGCCGCTGGGTGGTTCAGGCTAGGGAAATGGGAGTCTGCCTCCTATTAATTACCATCAGCCCCGAGTTGAACAGTGAAAGTCTCATCACCATTGCCTTTCGCTGTAGCAGAGATTTCCTCACCTAGCTCATAGGTATTATCGCCATCATAAGTACAAGCCGCGTCCTCACCCGGTACGTCAGGTACATCATCATCATTATATAAAGCAGCTAGGACTGAATTAGAAAAGCTTTTCAGTTCGGCCTCACATGCATTATTGGCGGCCCTTTCCGTGTAATCCTGATACTGCGGAATCGCAATCGCCGCCAGAATCCCGATAATCGCCACCACGATCAGCAGCTCGATCAGGGTAAAGCCGCCCTGCGCCGTGTTCCGCCGGGTCCCGCGTTTCATCATCTCGTTCATCATTCGATCCCTTACTCGTTCGTTTCGCCGTGTTGACGGTGGCGATGCTTCGCCGCCTGTTCGGGTTGCTGACGGCATCAGCCTCATCATACCGCCAGCACTGCCTTGTGCCACCCCTCGCGACAGGCTGTCGTGCCTGCCACTCCCTATGAATCCCGCGGGCTCCGCGGGCGTTGCTCCCTGGCCGCCGACCATATGGTTACAATACGTTACGCAAAGCGCTCCCGCAAGCGTATTAATGCCGACACACACAAGGGTAGCAAGCCTCTCATGCCGGGGGATGAGCCCAGCGGCGAGCGAAAGGTTGAACGGGCGTGGTCTCATGCTGGGCGGGGCCATGCCCCAGGGGCTAGAATCGGGGGTGTTTCCTGCCGACTCCTGCCACCACGAGGCTCCATGAACGACTCTCCGCCCCCCTCCTCCACGACGCCTTCCGGCACCCGGGAACCCTCGCCGCTGGCCGGTGCCACGCGTCGCAACGGGTTACGCGGGCTGGCCCGGCGCATGGTGCACGATGGCCTGCTCAGCGAGCCCGCCGCCATTCGCGCCGAGGCGGAGGCGCGCGAGGCCGAGACGTCGCTGCTCGAGCATCTGATCGAGACGGGCACGGTGCCGGCGCGCCATGCCACCCTCACCGCGGCCTGGGAGTATGGCCTGCCGATCCTCGACCTGGACGCCATCCACCTGGAGAGCCTGCCGCCCGCCCAGGACTACCCGGACAAGATCCTGCGCCAGCTGATGGTGCTGCCGCTGGTACGCCACGGCCATCGGCTGACGGTGGCGGTGCCCTACCCCTCGACCCTGGCCCTGCTGGACGAGCTGCAGTTCGCCACCGGCCTCACGCCGGAAGGAGTGCTGGCCCCGGTGGACCAGCTCGGCCCAGTGCTGGAGAGCTATCTCGCCCGCTCCGAGAAGAGCATGCTCGACGAGCTGGGCAACGTCGACGAGGCCGTGGGCGAGCTGGCCTATGACGAGGGCGTGGTCGACGTCAGCGACGAACAGGCCGCGGTGGCGGAGGCCGGCGACGACGCCCCCATCGTCAAGTTCGTCAACAAGATCCTGCTGGACGCCATCCATCGCGGCGCCTCGGATATCCACTTCGAGCCCTACGAGACCAGCTACCGGGTGCGCTTTCGCATCGACGGCATCCTCCACGATGTGGCCCACCCGCCCTTTGCCATGCGCTCACGCATCTCGGCGCGCCTCAAGGTGATGTCGCGGCTGGACATCTCGGAGCGTCGCCTGCCCCAGGACGGCGCCATCAAACTCAGGCTCTCCACCACCCGCTCCATCGACTTCCGCGTCAACTCGCTGCCCACGGTCTACGGCGAGAAGGTGGTGCTGCGTATCCTCGACCCCAGCTCGGCCCAGATGGGCATCGAGCAGCTGGGCTTCACGCCCGAGCAGCGTGCCATGTACGAGGGCGTGCTCGACGACCCCCAGGGCATGATCCTGGTCACCGGCCCCACCGGCAGCGGCAAGACGGTCTCGCTCTACACCGGCATCAACATCCTCAACCAGGTGGAGCGCAACATCTGCACCGCCGAGGACCCGGTGGAGATCAAGGTGCCCGGGGTCAACCAGGTAAACGTGCTGCCCCGGATCGGCCTGACTTTCGCCAGCGCCCTGCGCGCCTTCCTGCGTCAGGACCCCGACGTGGTGATGGTGGGCGAGATCCGCGACCTGGAGACCGCCGAGATCGCCGTCAAGGCCGCCCAGACCGGCCACCTGGTGCTCTCCACGGTGCACACCAACTCGGCGGCGGAGACCCTGACGCGCCTGGCCAACATGGGGGTGGCGCCGTTCAACATCGCCAGCTCGGTGAGCCTGATCATCGCCCAGCGCCTGGCGCGCCGGCTCTGCCCGCGCTGCAAGCAGCCGGCCGACATCCCCCGCGAGGTGCTGCTGCAGCAGGGCTTCAGCGAGGCGGAAGTGGCCGATGCCACCATCTATGAGCCGGTCGGCTGCAAGCACTGCACCCAGGGGTTCAAGGGCCGTGTCGGCATCTACGAGGTGGTGCCGATCAGCGACGCCATGAGTCACCTGATCATGACCGTGGGCAACGCCCGGGACTTCGACGACCAGGCCCGCCGGGAGGGCCACCCGGACCTGCGCAGAAGCGGCCTGCTCAAGGTGATGCAGGGGCTGACCAGCCTGACCGAGGTCAACCGGGTGACCAAGGACTAGCGCCAAGCAGCCAAGCGGCCAGGCGGCCAGGCGGCCAGGCGGCCAGGCGGCCAGACAGGCTGGCCTGGCGGGACGCGAGGTTCTCAAGCCGTCAGGCAAGCTTGGCGGCTGCTCAACCACAACGCAGGGATGAGACGATGAACATGGCAGCGCACCCCTCGGGCAAATCCAGGCCCCGACACCGGAAGACCAGGCTCTATCGCTGGCGCTGGACGGGGCTGGGCCCCAACGGACGCAAGGTCGCCGGCGAGATCATCGCCACCCGCCGCGTGGACGTGGAGAAGACCCTCACCGGCCAGCGCATCGCGGTCAAGACGATCCGCCGCAAGAGCGGGATCGGCAGCGGCGTGGGCACCATCAAGCCGCGCGACATCATGCTCTTCGCCCGCCAGATGGCAACCATGATTCGTGCCGGCGTGCCGGTGCTGCAGGCCTTCCAGGTGGTGGCGGAGAGCCTCAAGAAGCCGGCGATGAGTGCGCTGGTGCAGGAGCTGATGAACGAGGTGGCGGCCGGGTCGAGCTTCTCCGAGGCGCTCAAGCAGCACCCCCGGCATTTCGACCGGCTGTTCGCCAACATGGTGGAGGCCGGGGAGCAGTCGGGCTCGCTGGACAGCATGCTCGAGCGCGTGGCGAGCTACAAGGAGAAGATGGAGTCGCTCAAGAGCCGCGTGAAGAAGGCGCTCTGGTACCCTGCCGCGGTCATCTCGGTGGGCCTGGGCGTGACCGCCGTGCTGCTGATCAAGGTGGTACCGCAGTTCGAGAGCCTCTTCCAGGGCTTCGGCGCCGAGCTGCCCGCGGCGACCCGCGTCACCATCGCGCTCTCGGAGTTTGCCCAGCAGTACTGGTGGTGGGGCCTTGTCGGCCTGGTGGCCCTGATCGCCGGTGTCCGCGCCGGCGTGAAACGCTCCGACATCTTCCGCTACCGCATGCACCGGCTGGCCCTGCGCATCCCGGTGATCGGCGACATCCTGCACAAGTCGTCGGTGGCGCGCTATTCGCGCACCCTGGCCACCACCTTCGGCGCCGGTGTGCCGCTGGTCGAGGCGCTGGAGACCGCCCAGGGCGCAGCGGGCAACCTGGTCTACGAGCGGGCCATCGCCCGGATCCGCGAGGACGTGGCGAGTGGCCAGCAGCTCCACTTCGCCATGCGCATGACCGAACAGTTCCCGGCCCTGGCCGTGCAGATGGTGGGGATCGGCGAGGAGGCCGGCTCACTGGACGCCATGCTCAACCGGGTGGCGGACTACTACGAGGAGGAGGTCGACAACAAGGTGGACACCCTCACCTCGCTGCTCGAACCCTTCATCATCGTGGTGCTCGGCTTGCTGGTCGGCGGCCTGGTGGTGTCGATGTACCTGCCGATCTTCGAGCTGGGTAGCGTGATCTAGCGCCGAGCGGCCAAGCGGCCAAGCGGCCAAGAAAAACCTCCAGCAGATGACTCTGCTGGAGGTTTTTTCTTGTTGCTACAGTGGTATGCGAGCCTCATCCTGCTCGGCGCTACATCACGCCGCCTCGGTCTTGAGTAGTGGCCAGGCGCCCTGTTTCGAGGCTTCCAGGATCACCACCTCCACGATGGTGCCATCCTCTGCATAGCTGATATGGGTATTCCAGTCCTGTGATCGTTCACGAACGATCGGCTTGTCGGCAAGGTGCAGGACCAGGATGTCATCCGCCTCGTCATAGGTGGTGCGCATGATCAATCCTCCCACTGCAAATGATGCATCACGGTCTTGATGACCAGCTTATCGTCCAGGATTACGGCTGCACAGACCAGATTGTCCTTTCGACCCGGATACTCCTTGGCGATCCATAGCCGGACTTCATCCTTGTAGCGCGTTACGCCGTTTTCGAGTAGGGCGAGCAACTCACTCTCGTCGATGCGCCTTTCCGCCATTCGCTCTCGCGCATGGCGGGTAATCTGAACGTCCAGCTCAAACCTATTGCAGTGCATCACTTCTCTCAGATACCTGGCCCTGGCGTCTGGTCCCACATATCCCCGGCTAGCCGCTTGGCCGCTTGGCCGCTTGGCCGCTTGGCTGCTTGGCCGCCTGGCTGCTTGGCCGCTTGGCCGCTTGGCCGCTTAATCATGCAGCCATACCGGGGTGCCGGGCACGGCGATCTCGAACAGCGCCAGCAGGTCCTCGTCGCGCAAGCGAATACAGCCATGGGAGCGGGCCACGCCCATGGGCTCGCTCGGCGGGGTGCCGTGCAGGTAGATATAGCGGCGCTGGGAGTCGACCTTGCCGCCGCGGTTGCGGCCCGGCTCCAGGCCGCTCAGCCAGAGGATACGGGTGAGGATCCAGTCGCGTCCCGGATGCTCGGCCGCCAGCGCCTCGCTGTAGACCTCGCCGGTAGGCCGGCGGCCGCGGTAGACGCTACCGGCGGGATTGCCCGCCCCGATGGCCGCACGCACGGTATGCCAGCCCAGCGGCGTGGCACCGCTGCCCTCCTCCTCTCCGGTGCCGTTGGCCGCCGTGGACACCGCACACTGCCAGTCGACCTCGCGCCCCCGCCATACGACCAGCCGCTGCGCGGCGGTGTCGACCTCCAGCCACGGCGCCTCCTGCGGCGGCAGCTCGGTCAGCAGCGGCGTTCGCATCAGCCCGCCTCGCGCTGGGCAGGGGCCGGCTCGGGCAGCGGCGCGTTCATGGCCGCCACCACCACCGGGCGCAGGCGGCGCACCAGGTCACGCACGTGCACGTGCTCGCCGTAATCCTTTTCGGCGATGTCGCGCAGGGCATCCAGGCCGGACAGCGTGAAGATCACCGTGCCCAGCATGAAGTGCAGCCGCCAGAAGCGCTCGGCATCGGGCAGCTCCGGCGTGGCCAGGCGCACCAGCTCGGTGAAGCGGGAGAAGACGCCGCCGTACTCCTCCTGGATATAGCGGCGCAGGTGCCCCTGGGCCTGGCTGTAGGCCAGGCCCAGCAGGCGCATGAAGACCTTGAGGCTGTGGCGCTCGGCCGGCACCTCGAGCACGCTGCGCGCCATGGTTTCCAGCAGCTCTTCCAGCGGAATGACACCGCCCGCGTGCTGCGCCTCGAGCGCGTCGAGAGCGGCGTGGAAGCGTACCGTGAAGGGGTCGAGGTAGCGGGCGAACACCGCCTGGATCAGCGACTTCTTGGAGCCGAAATGGTAATTGACCGCCGCCAGGTTGACCTTGGCCTTGCTGGTGATGTTGCGCAGCGAGGTCTCGGCGAAGCCGCGTTCGGCGAACAGCACCTCGGCGGTATCGAGAATGCGCGTGACGGTGTCGGGCTGCTGGGCCATGGGAAACGGCTCCACATGATTGGAAACAATTGTTTGAATGTCACGCGAGTGTATGACAGCCATGGGCGCGGCTCAATGACACCAAGGGCGGCGTGTTTGAAACGGGGGCGATCGCCGAGCGCCTAAAGCTTCCTGTGAAAGCGACGGTTCTGCGCCCTCCCCGTGGGAGCGATCTTTAGATCGCGAAAGAAGGCCGGAGGCCTTCCCGGCAGTAGGCGGCCAATCCGGGGCACCTGTCGGCGCCCTTCGTCGAGGCGTCGAACCGGCAATAAATTGCGCTCCCACAAGGAACTACCGGCTCTGTTCTTCCGCCTTGGCGCTCGGCGCTCCGCACTTTTACTGGACAGAAAGACATGCTGTATACTTGGCCAGACGCGTGGCGATGTGCTTGCCACCCCCTGGTTACCGACCCTGGAGGTCACATGAGTCACTCCCTCACGGCCCGGCAGCAGAACGTGTACGACTTCATCGTCAAGACCATGAACGAGCTGGGCTACCCGCCGACCCGAGCGGAGATTTCCCGGGCGCTGGGGTTCAAGTCGGCCAATGCCGCCGAGGAGCACCTGCGCGCCCTGGAGCGCAAGGGGGCGATCAAGGTGATTCGCGGCACTTCCCGGGGCATCCGCCTGCCGGTGCCCGAGCCGGAGGCCGCCAACGAGGCGGGGCTGGAGGAGCCCGCCCAGGGCCTGCCGATCATCGGCGAGGTGGCCGCCGGCAGCCCGATTCTCGCCGCCGAGCACATCGACCGCTACTGCCCGCTGCCCCCCGAATACTTCACCCCGCGCGCCGACTACCTGCTGCGGGTACGCGGCCTGTCCATGAAGGATGCCGGCATCCTCGAGGGCGACCTGCTGGCGGTGCATCGCACCGAGCGTATCCGCGACGGCCAGATCGTGGTGGCGCGCCTGGAGGACGAGGTCACCGTCAAGCGCTTCCATCGCCAGGGGCATGTGGTCACCCTGGAAGCCGAGAACCCCGACTTCGCCCCCCTCGAGGTGGACCTGCGCCAGGAACCGCTGGAGATCGAGGGCATCGGCGTCGGCGTGATCCGCGGCGGCAGCGGCCAGGCGCTCTGAGCGGCGCCGCCTGCCCCTCGCGACATGTCCGCGCGCGTCCGCAAGATCCTCCACGCCGACTGCGACTGCTTCTTCGCCGCGGTGGAAATGCGTGACAACCCTGCCCTGCGCGACGTCCCGCTGGCCATCGGTGGCTCGCGGGAACAGCGCGGGGTCATCGCCACCTGCAACTATCCCGCGCGCACCTTCGGCATCCACTCGGCCATGCCCACCGCCCGCGCGCTGCGCCTGTGCCCCCACCTGACGCTGATGCGCGGGCAGTTCGAGAAGTATCGCGAAGTGTCGCGCCAGATCCAGGCGGTCTTTCACGAGCTCACCCCGCTGGTGGAGCCGCTGTCGCTGGACGAAGCCTTCCTGGACGTCACCGAGGTGGAGGGCTTTCGCGGCAGCGCCACCTGGATGGCCCGCTGGCTGAAGGAGGAGTGCTATCGGCGCACCGGCATCACCGTCTCGGTGGGCGCGGCGCCGTCGAAGTTCCTGGCCAAGATCGCCAGCGACTGGGAGAAGCCCGACGGCCTGACGGTGATCCCGCCGGATCAGGTCGACGCCTTCGTGCGCGACCTGCCGGTCGGCAAGCTCCACGGCGTGGGGCCGGCCACCGGGGCCAGGCTCGACGCCATGGGCATCGCCACCTGCGCCGACCTGCGCCGGCTGCCCATCGAGCGCCTGCTGGACGAGTTCGGCAAGTTCGGACGCCGGCTTCATGAGCTCTCTCGCGGGATCGACGACCGCCCGGTGCGCGTGGAGCGCGAGCGCAAGTCGGTCAGCGTGGAGACCACCTTCGACCGCGACCTGCCGGACCTGGCGAGCGCCAGCGCTGCCCTCGCCCCGCTCTGCGACAAGCTGCAGGGCCGCCTCGAGCGCCACGGCCATCCGCCGATGGCCGGGCTCTTCGTCAAGGTACGCTTCGACGACTTCAGCCTCACCACCCTGGAAAGCCGCGGCCTCACGCCCGATGCCGAGAGCTACACCCGCCTGCTGGAGCAGGCCTGGGCCCGCGCCCGCCGCCCGGTGCGCCTGCTCGGCGTCGGTGTGCGCCTGATGCCCGAGGAAGCGCGACAGCAGCTCGCCCTCCCCCTGTAGAGAGGCGCTCGGCCGCTCGGCTGCTTGGCTGCTTGGCCGCTCACTTCGTATCGATATACCGATGATCGTTGAAGGTGGCGACCCAGCCGGGGTGATAGACCAGCAGGATGCTCATCAGCATGCCGGTGATGAAGGCCTCGGAGGGCATCAGCAGCGGCAGGAAGCGGGCATACTCCAGCGCCTGGCGCAACGCTTCGGCATCCGAGGCGCCGAGCGCCATCAGCCCCACGGCGGCCAGGCCCGCCGCCAGGGTAGCCAGCGCCGAGCCGAAGAAGGCGCAGACGAACAGGAAGACCATCAGGTTGTCCGGCAGGCGCCGGTCGACCAGCCGCCAGACGATGCCCATCACCAGGGCCGGCACCACCCCGCTGACCAGCACGTTCACACCCAGCAGCGACCCGTCCATGCGCCCCAGCAGCACCATGGCCAGGTTGATCGCGGTGATCGAGAGCAGCGCCAGCGGCGCCTTGAAGACCAGGGTCAGCAGGGCGGTGAACATCAGGTGCAGGGTCAGCCAGTCCACCGCCTGGGCGCGCAGCTGCCAGAACAGCATCACCATGACGGTGGCCGCCAGCCAGCGGTGCTGCAGGGCGTGGTCATCCAGCAAGGCAACCCAGGGCCGGCGGCTCAGCGCCAGGCCGACCACTGCCAGCGAGACCAGGCCGCAGAACCACAGCAGCCAGGGGGCGAGAACCGGTTCAACAATCGTCACGACATCACCTCAGGCAAAGACCACGGTCTTGTTGCCGTGGATCAGCACGCGATCCTCCAGGTGCCAGCGCAGGCCGCGGGCCAGCACCGCCTTCTCCACGTCGCGGCCGAAGCGCACCAGGTCACTGGGGGTATGACAGTGGCTGACCCGATGGATGTCCTGCTCGATGATCGGCCCGGCATCCAGCTCCTCGGTCACGTAGTGGCAGGTGGCACCGATCAGCTTGACGCCGCGCTGGTGCGCCTGATGGTAGGGCCTGGCGCCGGCGAACGACGGCAGGAAGCTGTGGTGGATGTTGATCATCCGGCCCTCAAAGCGCCGGCAGAGCTCGGGCGGCATGATCTGCATGTAGCGCGCCAGCACCACGCAGTCGGCGTGGGCGTCATCCACCAGCTGCTGCACCTCGGCGAAGGCGGCCGCCTTGTCGTCGGCCTTGACCGGCACATGGTGATAGCGGATGCCGTGCCACTCGACCAGGCCACGCATGTCCTCGTGGTTGGAGATGACGCCGACGATGTCGCAGTCGAGCTCCCCCGCCGTCCAGCGATAGAGCAGGTCCACCAGGCAGTGGCTCTCCCGGGAGACCATCAGCACCACCCGGCGCCGCTGGCGGGTATCGGTCAGCGCCCAGGTCATCTCGAACTCGTCGGCAACGGGGGCGAAGGCCTCGCGCAGCGCCTCCAGCGGCATGCCCACCGAATCGGCGAGGATCTCGTAGCGCATGAAGAAGCGTCCCGCCTCCAGGTCGGAGTGCTGGCTGGCTTCGGTGATCGATCCGCCGTGCCCGGCAATGAAGTTGGAAACGCTGGCAACGATACCCAGACGGTCGGGGCAGGAGACCACCAGGCGATAGTAGTGTGACATCAGGGGATCCCGAGTAGCTGCGGTGGCTGAGGGAGCAACAGTGTAGCCAAAACAGGCGCTTCGGGCACGCCCGGAGCGATGTCGTCGCCCCCTGTGGCCTGCCGCTACGGGGCGTCGAGCCAGGCGAGACTTGCCAGGCCGGGAGGACATGGTGAATGCTCACGCGTTTGGCAACACGCCCTTCACCCCCTGCAGGAGGCACCTCGGCCGATGCTCAATACCCGCGCCCTCTCCTACCTGAGCGAAGTGATGCGCCGCGGCTCCCTGCGCAAGGCGGCGGGCTACCTCGGCATCGATGTCTCGGCGATCAGCCGGCAGATCCGCGCGCTGGAGGAAGAGCTCGACACCCGGCTGCTGGAGCGCCACGCCGGCGGCATCAAGGTCACCGAGGCGGGCCGCCTGCTGGTCGACCACTACCATGGCCAGCAGGCGGCGGAGGACGCCGTGATCTCGCGCCTCTCGGCGCTGCAGGGCCTGGTCAGCGGCCAGGTCCGAATCGCGGTGGGCGAAGGCTTCATCGCCGACCTGATCTCGGCCCCCCTGCAATCCTTCATGACGACCTACCCGGGCATCGCGCTGGACGTGGTGATGGCCGGCGTCAACGAGGCCATGGCGCTGGTCAAGGATCGCGAGGTCGAACTGGCGCTGCTCTATGCGCCCCCCGTCGACCCGCACCTGACCTGCCATGTCGAGACACGCCAGCCACTCGACCTGATCGTTCCCAGCGACCATGACCTGGCCCGGTTCCCGCAGCCGGTCACCCTGCAGGACCTGGTGCGCTGGCCGATCGGCCTGATGGACAACCCCTTCGGCATGCGCCAGATGGTCGATGCCGTGGCCCACCAGGAGCGCATCTTCCTGCAGGCCCGCCTGCATACCAACTCGGTGGCCGTGCTGAAGAATTTCGTGCGCTCGGGCATCGGGGTGACCTTCATGCCCGAACTGAGCGTGGCCGAGGAGGTCCAGCAGGGGGATATCACCGTCCTGCCCATGGCCTATCCCGTGCTGAGTGATGCCCGGGCCCAGATCGTGAGCCTTACCGGCCGCGAACTCACGGTCGCCGCGAGGGCCTGTCTGGACCACCTCTGCCACGGGATGCGCTTCTTCAATGCCGATGCCCCTCGCCTGCTGGGCACCAGATGTTGATTTAAAAACAACACTCTTGGGTTTGAATAGTCAACGCATCAACGCCTAGTCTGCAGGTACGCCGGCCATCAGGCCGACCTGTCCGCCAACAACAACACCCGGAGTGCAAGCATGATCCCCACTCGCGCCTTTGCCGTTTCCTCCCTCGCCACCGCCGTGCTGGCAGCAGGCCTCCTGGCCAGCCAGGCACAGGCTGCCACGACCGTGGACCTGAGCTACAACGGCGCCCCGGACCCCGACAAGAACGCCGTGCACGTCTTCGCCACCAACCTCAAGGAACTGGTGGAGGAGAAGACCGACGGCGAGATCGAGCTCAAGCTCTATCCCAACAGCATGCTGGGGGATGAAGAGGAGCGCATGGAGCAGACGATGAACAGCCCCAGCCTGAACATCGCCTCCTTTGCCGGCATGTCGCCCCTGGTACCGGAAGTCTTCGTCAGTGCCATCCCCTTCCTCTTCGATGACTTCGCGTCGGCCCGCACCTTCTTCGACGAGGGCCGGTACTGGCAGGCCGTCGAGGACGCCCTGCGCGAGCGCACCGGCGTGGAGCTGCTGGCCGTGGTCGAGGAAGGCGGCTTCCTGGCCTTCACCAACGACGAGAAACCCATCTCCGCGCCCGGTGACTTCGAGGGCCTGCGCTTTCGTGCCATGGACCCCAGCCAGGTAGCGCTCTATGAAGCCTTCGGCGCCTCCGGCACGCCGATCCCCTGGACCGAGGTCTACATGGCGCTGAAGACCGGCGTCGCCGATGGCCAGATGAACCCGCCGATGTACATCATCATGGGCAGCCTCTACGAGGTGCAGGACTACCTGACACTGGCCAACATCCAGTACTCGGACCAGTTCCTGGTCGGCAACGGTGCCATGATCGACGGCTGGGACGAGACGATGCGCGATGCCGTCATGGAGGCCGTCGCGGAGGCCAACCAGATGGCCCGCGAGCACAACGAGACCCGGGTCCAGGAGCGGATCGCCTATCTCGAGGAGCAGGGCATGGAAGTGATCCGGCCCTCCGAGGACGAGCTGGCGGCGTTTCGCGAGCAGGGCCAGCCGGCCTACCTGGAGTGGCTCGAGGAGCAGGACATCGACCCGTCCTTCATCGACATGGCACTCGAGGATGCCGGGATGACCCACCTGGCCGAGTAAGGCGCACCGCGCCCGAGATACCCTGCAGTTCGGGCAGGGGACTCCCCCTGCCCTCGATGGATGATACCCACCATGGCGTTATCACGTTCTCGCGTACTGGCCATCAGCCGGTCCGCTTCCCTGACCCTTGCCGGCAGCCTGCTGCTCATCGACCTGGCGGTGATCCTGTTCGGCGTATTCATGCGCTACCTGGCCGGCGGGGCGCCGATCTGGACCGATGAACTGGCCCGCTTCCTGATCATCGGCAGCGTGCTGATCGGCGCTGGTGCCGTCTGGGTGGAGGGCGGTCACATGCGCGTCGCGCTCATCGAGCGCCTGCTTCCGGCGCCGCTGTGTCGCCTCCTCAACCTCTACCAGTGGCTCCTCACCCTGGGCATTGCCGTCGGCGCCGCCATCATCAGCTATCACTACGCGATGTCCGTCTCGATGTTCACCAGTCAGGGGCTGGGCATCACCCGCAGCATCCCCATGCTCTCGGTGCCGCTCGGCTTCGCGCTGCTGGCCTGGCATGCCCTGTGGCACGGTCCGGCCCCCCTGAAGACGCTCGCGGAGGAGTCCGCATGACGCTGACCATGCTGGCCGTCTTCCTCGTGCACGTGCTGCTGGGGCTGCCGCTGTTCATCTCGCTGCTGGCCACGGCGGTGGTGGGCTTTCTCTTCGTCGACCCCGCGATGATCCCGCGCATGATGCCCCAGCAGTTCTTCGGCGGCATCAATGCCTTCTCGCTGATGGCCATCCCCCTGTTCATCCTGGCCGGCAACCTGATGAACGTGACCCGGCTCACCGACCGGCTGATGGCCTTCGCCAAGCTGCTGGTGGGCCACCTGCGTGGCGGGATGGGCCATGTCAACGTGGTGTCGAGCGTCTTCTTCGCCGGCGTGAACGGCTCCGCGGTGGCCGACACCTCGGCGCTGGGCTCGCTGCTGGTGCCGCCGATGCGCAGGGAGGGCTACTCCACCGCCTTCGCCGCGGGGCTGACCGCCGGCAGCTCGCTGATCGGACCGATCATCCCGCCCAGCATCTTCATGATCCTCTACGCCTCGCTGACCAACACCTCGGTGGGCGACCTCTTCCTCGCCGGGGTAATACCGGGCCTGCTGCTGGGCCTGGCGTTCATGTCCATGAATGCCTGGTATGCCTGGCACAAGGGCCTCGAGAAGCGTGGCGGACTGCCCTCGCGCCGCGAGCTGGCCGTCACGGCCCTGGGCGCCCTGCCCGCGCTGGTGGCCCCGTTCATCATCGTCTCGGGCATCGTCATGGGCTTCGTCACGCCCACCGAATCCGGGGCGCTGACGGCCCTCTACGTGGCGCTGTGCGGCCTGGCACAGGGCAATCTGCGCCTCGCCGACTTCTGGCGCGCCATGGTCGACACCACGCGCCTGACCTCGGCGATCTTTCTGATCATGGCGGCCTCGGCCACCATCAGCTGGCTGCTCTCCTATGCCCAGGTGCCCAACGAGTTCGTGGCCCTGCTGGCCCCCTACATCGAGCAGCCGGTGGTGATCCTGCTGCTGCTGAGCCTGATCACCTTCGTCACCGGCATGTTCATGGAAGAGGTCTCGGCCCTGATGCTGCTGACGCCGATCTTCTCGCCCGTGGCCATGATGGCAGGCATCGACCCGGTGCACCTGGGCATCATCATCACCCTGAACATCACCATCGCCCTGATCACCCCGCCGATGGGGGCCTGCGTGTTCGTGGCGGCCGCGGTGAGCTGGCTCGAGATCACCGCGCTGTTTCGCACCATCTGGCCGTTCGTCGTCACCGCGATCCTGGTCCTGATCCTGCTGATCCTCTTTCCCTCGCTGACCCTCTGGCTGCCCGCCCAGCTTGGCTGACCTCATGGAGCCCGTCGTGAACCGCTGCCTGTCATCGCCCATCGAACGCCGCCCCGAGCCTGACTGGCCGGTGGTGAACCGCATCCCCATCACGGGAAGTGACGAGCCCCTGGTCCCGTTGAGCCTGGCGCCGTCACCGATCCGGATCTTCCCGGTCTACGCCAAGCAGGACATTCCCGGGGCGGTCAACGAATGCTATGTCCGTGAAGGCGTCTATCGGCGGCTGCTGAAGGTCGCACGTTCGCTGCCCGCGGGATACGGGCTGGTGGTCCTCGACGGCTGGCGGCCCTGGCGCGTGCAGCAGTACCTCTTCGATACGCTGCAGGAGGCCATCCGCTCTCACCACCCCGAACTCAGCGACACGGCGTTACTGGAACAGACGCGGGAGTTCGTCTCCGTCCCCAGTCGCGAGGCGACCTCCCCGAGCCCCCACCTCACCGGCGGTGCCGTGGATGTGACCCTCAGCGATGCCGACGGCCTGCCGCTGGACATGGGCACCCTGTTCGACGAGGCCGTGCCGGCCTCGCATACCGCCGCGCTGGAAGCCATCCGCGACCCGGACGCCGGCCAGCGCCAGGCGCGTGACAACCGCCGTCGCCTGCATGGCGTCATGTGCGAGCAGGGCTTTACCAACCTGCCGAGCGAATGGTGGCACTTTGATGCCGGCGACCAGCTCTGGGCCCACTACAGCGGCCACGCCCGGGCCCTCTATGGCCCCGCCGAACTGGAGACCATCGAAAGCCGCTGGCGCCGGCAACTCTGACCCCGCCCCGGGATGCCGGGGCATCTACTCTGGCGGTGACACCGGCGGCAAGGTGTCGAGAAACGCGATCAGCCCTTCCAGCGGCATGGGACGCGCCAGGTGGAATCCCTGGAAGAGGTCGCAGCCATGGGTCAGCAGCCACTGGTGCTGCCCCTCGCGCTCGATCCCCTCGGCCACCACCTTGAGCCCCAGGTGGTGGGCCATGGAGATGATGCCCTGGATAATGGCGGCATCCTCCGCGCTCCGGGTGACTTCGCTGACGAAGCTCTGGTCGATCTTCACCGTGTCGATGGGCAGGTCCTTGAGATAGCTCAGGCTGGAAAAGCCGGTGCCGAAATCATCGATGGCCACCTCCACCCCCAGCTTCCTGAGCGCCTGCAGGGTCTCGATGGCACTCTGGGTATCATGCATCAGCACGCGCTCGGTCAGCTCCAGCGACAGCCTGTCCGCCGACAGGCCCGTCTCGGCCAGGGTATGGCGCAGGTGGCCGAGAAAGCCCGCACGCCTGAACTGCAGCGGCGAGAGATTGACCGCGACATCGGGGATGCCGCGCCCCGCGTCATCGAGCCGGCGCATGTCCTGACAGGCCCTGGCGAGCACCCACTCGCTGATGGGAATGATCTGACCGGTCTGCTCGGCAAGGCGAATGAACTCGGCGGGCGAGACCTGGCCACGAACCGGGTTGGACCAGCGCAGCAGCGCTTCCACGCCCGCCACCCGGCCCTGGCGGTCGATCAGCGGCTGATAGTGAAGCTCGAAGGCCTCAGCGTCGATGGCCTCCTGGAGCTCGTTGCGCAGCGCGACGCGATCCCCCAGCCGCCGCGACACCTCGGGCGTGTACCACTGACAGGCATTGCGCCCCTGCTGCTTGGCCAGGTACATGGCCATGTCGGCCTGCTGGACGAGCTCCAGGGGCCGCGACAGCTCGGTGTCACTGAGCGCGATGCCGATACTGCACGACAGCGACAGCTCATGCTCGTCGATCCGATAGGGCCGGCCGACAATCGTCAGCAGCCGCTCGGCAATCTGCAGGGCCTGATCGCCATCGTGCAGGTCCGGCAGCAGCACCACGAACTCGTCGCCGCCCAGGCGCGCCAGGGTGTCGCCGCTGCGCATCGCCGCGGAGAGGCGTTTGGCGACGGTCACCAGCAGCTCATCGCCGACCGCATGCCCCAGGCTGTCATTGATCGGCTTGAACTCGTCGAGGTCGATGAAGAGCACCGCCAGCAGATGGCCGTGACGCCTGGACAGCTCGAAATCGTGGGCGATGCGCTCCTCGAGCAGTGTGCGGTTGGCCAGCCCGGTCAAGGCATCATGGCTGGCGTGGTAGGCCAGGTGTGCTTCATGGGCCTTGCGTTCGGAGATGTCATGCTGGATGCCCACGAAGTGGGTCACCTCCCCCGCGTCATCGCGCACCGGGGCGATGTAGAGGTCGTTCCAGAAGGTGCTGCCGTCCCGGCGATAGTTGCGCAGCGTGACGTTCACCTCGCTCCCGGAGGCCAGCTTCTGGCGAATCTGCGCCACCGCTGTCCGGTCGGTCCCGGGCCCCTGCAGGAAGCGGCAGTTGCGGCCGATGACCTCCTCGCGCGAATACCCCGTCATCTGCAGGAAGGTGTCATTGGCGTAGACGATCGGCAGGTCGGGCAGCCCGGCATCGGCAATCAGTACCCCGTTGACGCTGGCCTGCACCCCGCGCTCGAGGATGCGCAGCCGGGTCTCGCGTTCGCGCCGCTCGGTCACGTCCTTGGCGATGCCGTAGACACCGGTGATGCGACGGTCGACGACGATCGGCAGGTTGGTGACATCGAGGCGGCGGACGCTGCCGTCGCGGTGCGGAATCTGCAGTTCATAGCGGCTCGGGGCCCCCTCCGCCGTGATGTCGAACTTCTGCTGGACGCGCACCAGGTCATCGGGCTTCAGGAACTGCGAGAAGTGCATGCCGATGATCTCCTCGACGGGGAGACCGGTCAGCACCGCACAGTGCGCATTGGCCGTGAGGAAGTGGCCCTGCAGGTCGAGCGAGAAGACCGCATCGGGGTTATAGGCGAACAGCGAGCGGTAGCGCTGCTCGCTCTCCCACAGCGAGCGCCGATCCTGCTCGCGTTCCACCGCCAGTGCCACCAGGTCCACGGCCTGCGCCAGGTGTTCCAGCTCATCGGGGCTCGGCCGCGCCGGCTGGCGGTAGTAGGTCGCGAAGACCCCCAGCAGGCGCCCGTCGCTGGCGATCACCGGATACGACCAGCAGGCCCGGAGCCCGGCCTGCGTGGCCAGGCTCCGGAAGCCCTGCCAGCGCGGATCCCGCTCGATATCCTCGCAGACCACCAGCTCACGCGCGTGGGCCGAGCTGCCACAGGCGCCGACCCCCTCACCGATGGGGACGGCGCCAATGGCCTCCCGATAGCTCGCCGGCAGGCCGTTGCCCGCCACCAGACGCAGCCGCCTGCCGTCCGCATCGGCCAGCATGATCGAGCATGATCCGCCCTGCAGCTGCTTCTCGAGCATGCGGCAGATGGCTTCGAGCGTGTGGTCGAGTGCGACCTCCTCGGCGATCATCGCCTGGATGGACTGCTGCTGCTCGAGCTGCTTCCGCGTGGCCAGCAGACGACGGGAGTGCGCCAGAATCACCCCCATCAGCCCCAGGCTGACCACCAGCAGATAGGTCAGCATCAGTCCGCCCAGCCCCACCGCCGGGGGCACCATGGCGGCCTGCCGCCAGCTTGCGCCGGCGGCGTGATGCACCGAAGGGCTGAGCATCGCGCCCCCCGGCAAGCCGATATGGCGTGTCGCCAGCGTGGGCATGTCCGCTGCCGCACGGGCCACCCGACCCGGCGCCGTCAGCGACGTGAGCACCTCGTCATCCCGGGAGAGGTTGACCTGGAAGCCGCTCAGCTGAAGGCGCAGCCCGCGGTCCATGAGCGTCACCATGTCCAGCACGGCCACCAGCTGCTGGTCGCGGCGCGGCACCGCGATCGCCAGGATCGCCCGCTCCGGGGCGGCGTCATCGGGCACCATCAGGCGCGGCCGCGTCAGTGACATGTTCAGCCAGTCGCGCACGCGCTCGCTCCCCGTCCAGCGGAGCAGCCAGCGCCGGGATGCATCATCGCGCGCCTTGACCCAGCGCCAGTCCAGGCCGCGCTCCGGGCGCTGGCTCAGCAGGCCGATGCCCTCGAGGCTGGGGATGTCACGCAGGTAGTTGGCCACGTCGCGGTCCAGGACCTCGACCGCCAGCCCGCCGGCCGCGGCATCCAGCCGCTCGGCCATGCGCTGCATCAGGCTCAGGTGCGAGCGCATCACCTGCTCGGCGTTGAGCTGGACATTGTCGAGCAGATACTCGGCCTGCCGGGCGAGCCGCTGCTGCTGCTGCCAGCCGAGCAGATACCACGCCAGGGCGCTGACCATCACCCCGACCAGACACACCGTGACGGCCGCCCTGCCCAGACCGAGCCGGCGCGGGTCGGCCCGGGCACTCGCCGCCAGCATGGCGCTTCCGTACATCAGCGCGAACAGCCCCACCACCAGCGGCGGCGACATCATCACCTCTCCCCCGGGCGCCTGCGCCGAGAAGACGCACCACGCCCCCAGCGCGGCAAGCCCGACGAGCATCTGCAGCCACCCCGTCAGCTGCCAGAGGCGCCGCCGCATCGGCCGCCCGCGCCCCGCCACCAGGCACAGGGCCACCACCAGCAGCAGGGCCGCAAGGGCCAAGGCCCCCCACACCTGCGGGAACAGCCAGGCGACGCCTGCCTGGCCCCAGCCGGCCAGGGCATCGTGCAACAGGGCATAGGGCATCAAGGCCAGCAGGCCAGCACCCGCCACCAGGCGCACCCGTGGCCAGTGCTGGACCGTCGCCAGCAGGCCCGCACCACAGAGCACCGCTGCCAGCGCCACGCCCGGCATCAGCAGGGCACCCAGGGGGTAGTGCAGCCACTGCAGCAGCCCGGCCAGCCCCGTCAGCACGAAGGCGGCCGAGACCATCAGCAGCCAGCTGTCCCGGGCAATGTCGCGGGTCTTGAAGGGCATGTCGGTTGTGCTCCCTGCGCATCGGCACCATGACGCCTGGCTCACGCCAGACCGGTTGCCTCCTTGTTGTTGTCGCCGTGGCGCCGACGAGGTCGCTTCAGCGCGCGCCGAGCCGCTGGATCGAGCGGAAACGCCCGTCCTCGGAGAACGTCAGCCTGAAGATGCCATCCACGCCATCACGGGTCACCACCCGCCTCAGTGCCTCGGCGGGAAACACCACACGCCGCCCATCCAGGCTGCGCGTCTGGACCTGTCCCACACGGCCTTCGTAGTGCGCCAGGCAAGCCTCGCAGGAGAGCACTATCACCACGTCGATACTGGGCATGAGATCGGTGACGGGTCGTCAATGCTGAGTTAACTGGTACTTTACCATCAATTGACCCCGCTGCCGGGCGCTATCAGGCATCCGCCATTCGACAGCGCCTGCGCCGCTCCGACCTCATCGCCCCTGCCGCCCGTGTCAATGCCGGCTAGGCCTGGTCCGAGTCGGGTCAGCGTGCCTGGATCACCACTTCCACCCGGCGGTTGCGGGCGCGCCCTGCGGCGCTGTCATTGCTGGCCAGGGGCCGTGTGTCCGCCAGCCCCACGGCGCGTAACCGCGAGGCATCGATGCCGGCCTCCACCAGCGCCTCGACGATGGCGATGGCGCGGGCGCTGGAAAGCGCCCAGTTGGAGGGGAAGCGCTCGGTGTTGATGGCACGGCTGTCGGAGTGTCCCTCGACGGCGACCTCGCCCGCATGACGCTCGACCATCTCGCGCAGCCGCTCCACCACCAGGGTACGCCCCTCCTCGGTCAGCTCCGCCTCGGCGGTGGGGAACAGCAGCCGATCCTCGACCCGCAGCCGTACGCCCTCGGGAATCCGCGAGACCTCCATGCCATCCAGGTCCGCCAGGTAAGGGGCGTCCTGGAGCGACTCGACCACCGCGCGCGCCCCGGCGATGGCGTCCGCATCGACCTCCGCCACGTCCGCGGGGGGCCGGTCGGTCAGCACCAGCAGGTAGTCGGCCAGGGGCTGCTCGGGGTCCGCCGCGGCCGACATCACCAGGCGCGGCCAGTCGCGGGCGTCATCCTCGGGAACGGCAGCGGCATCCCGTCGCGCGAGCAGCGCCGGGGGGGCCACGGGGCGCGTCGCGGGCAGGCCGGCCACGCCCAGCGCGGCGGAGATGGCGCGCTGTGACAGGGTGTCGCGCCCGAGAGGCAGGGCTTCCCGGCTTGCCACCCCCCGCTGCAGGGGCTCGGGGAGGGGCACGCCGAGCGTCACCCGCGGCGAGGTATCGGTGCGCGACTCGGCGTCGGGTTCCGGTTCACCCCCCGTGCCGAGTTCGCCCAGCGTGATGATCAGCACCAGCAGCGCCACCAGCAGCGTCATGACGTCGATGTAGCTGACCATCCAGCCACCGGCGTCCTCGTCCGGCGGCAGGGCACGCATCAGGTTGTCGTGGCGGCCCCGGCCGCGGTACTCGTCGATCATTCGGCTCCTCCGGGAGCCCTCGGGCAAGTGAATAACGGGCGCCAAGCCTAAGGGCAAGCCGGGTCGGGCACAAGCGCCCGGGGCCCGGCCCGCGCAGAAAGGGCCCGCCAGCGAGGCGGCCTGCGGGCCCGCTGCGGCCAGCCCTCCACGTTGCCGCTGGCAGGATGTCTAGCGCTGGTCAGCGGCAGAAGGGCCAGATCTCCAGCAGGCCGTCACAGCGGAACTCCGCTTCACAGGCGGCCAGCTGACGCTGGTAGCGTGCGCTGGTGGTGGCCACCTCGCGCGCGGCACGCCGGACGGCCGGCTTGCCGCGCCAGCTCCCGCTGCGATACCCGCCCTGCCCTTCGTGATAGGCCAGATAGAGGTGCTCGGGGTTGTGCAGGGAGACCCCGGTCATGCGCCGGGTTCGGGCGTTGTACCAGCCGATGAAGTCGGTGGCATGCTTCATGTGGGTACGCCGCGCGAACAGCCGCCCCGCCTCGTCCTCGTACTCCCCCCACACCGGATCCTGGGCCTGGGCATAGCCGTAGGCCGAGGAGGGGCGCGTCCAGGGAATGATGCCCAGCAGCCGGGTGCGTGGCGGCTTGACGTGGCTGCGGAAGCTGGACTCCCGCTTGATGAAGGCCATCTGGGTGGCGATGGGAGTGCCCCACTTCTGCTCCGAGTCACGGGCGTAGTCGTACCAGTCGGGCTGCTCGTGGAAGATCTCGCAGAGGTTCGACGGGCGCTCGGGCGGCGCCGGCGCCAGCATGGCGCAACCGCCGAGCATCAGCGACAGCACCCCGCCGGCCAGGAGACGGAGAGAGACGCGAGAGACGAAGCTGACACCCATGGTCCTGATGCTCCTTGCAGCGTGACGGCGATCATGCCGATGACGTGGATTCGCGGGACACCTGATCAGGCGAACGGCCGGCGGCCCCACCCGCAGGCTCCGCTTCGTAGACCACATAGCGGTTCTTGCCTTGCCGCTTGGCCTGATACATCGCCTGGTCGGCCAGGCGCAGCAGCTGGTCGGCATCCAGCTCGTCACCCGCGGGATAGAAGGCCACCCCCATGCTCGCCGATACCTCGAGGCGCACCTCATCGATCACCAGCGAGGTCGCCGCCACGGCCAGCAGGCGCTCCAGCACCCGTTCGCACTCTTCGGGCTCCCCGGGGTCGACCAGGACGGCCACGAACTCGTCGCCCCCCAGCCGCCCCAGGGTGTCGCTCTCCCGCAGCGAGGCCCTCATGCAGCGCGCCAGCTCGACCAGCAGGCGATCCCCCATCTCGTGTCCATGGGTATCGTTGACCGCCTTGAAGCCGTCCAGGTCGATGAAGACCAGGGCCAGGCGCTGCGGATGGCGTCTCGCCGAAGCCATGGCCTGATGCAGGCGGTCGGCGAGCAGGCTGCGGTTGGGCAGGCCCGTCAGGGCATCGTAGTGGGCGATGTACTCGAGCTCCTGCTGGTGCGCCTTGAGGTCGGTGATATCCGCCATCAGGCCCAGGTAGCGCTTCACCTCCCCCTCATCGTCGCGCACCGCACTGATGGTCAGCCGCTGGGGGTAGACCCGCCCGCTCTTGCGGCGATTCCAGATATCGCCTTCCCAGTAGCCTTCACGGTGCAGCTTCTCCCACAGCCTGGCAAAGAAGGCGGCGTCATGTCGCCCCGAGCTGAGCAGGCTGGCCGGCTGGCCGATGACGTCCTCGCGGCGGTAGCCGGTGATCCGGGTGAAGGCCGGATTGACCTCGATCAGCCGCCCTGCCGGCGAGGTGATCATGATGCCCTCGTGGGTCTGGCTGAAGACGCTGGCCGCCAGCCGCATCCGTTCGCGCTGTCGATTCAGCTTGCGGTTGCGCCGCGACAGCAGCACCAGCAGCAGCAGTACCACCAGCAGGGCGCCCAGCAGGGCCAGCAGAAAGGGACGATGCTGCTCCCAGATATCCTGCCAGGTCACGCGCGGTGACTGATCGAAAGGGGGAAGGCGCAGCTCGCGCGCCAGGGTCTCGACGGGCAGGTAGTCCATGGGCGGCGCGAAGCCGGCGATGCCGGCGGCACGCGCCACCTCGTGCTCCGGCGTCAGCGCGAACAGCGCCGAGGACACCCGCTGGACGGTGGTGCGCTCGACCTGGGGCAGGGCAATCAACGGCCACTCCGGGTAGAGCCGCGTGGAGATCGCATAGGGAAAGCCGGCCAGCTGCTGGCGGTTGACGACCTTGAGGCGGGAGGGATCGAGACGGCCCTCGCGCGCCAGGCTTTCCAGCACCCCTGTGCGCACGAAACCGGCCGCCACCTCACCCGCCAGCACCGCCGAGACCACGGCGTCATGGCTGCCCAGCGCCTGCAGGTCGAGATCACGCGGCGGGGAAAGCCCGACCTGCTGGAGCTCGAACGCCTGAGTCTGATAGCCGCCCAGGAAGCGCTTGCCGGGAATGCCGACACGACGCTGGGCGAGGTCACGCAGCTCATCGATGTCCTGGCGGTCCGCCCGGGTGATGATCACGCCCCCCAGCGAGCTGACCTCCTGCCCCTGCTCGAGACGAAACTGGGTGGCCAGGGCGCCGGTCAGGCTGTTGCGGGTGCGCACCTGCAGGTAGTGGCTGGGGTTGGTCATCAGCAGGTCGATCTTGCGATGGGCAATCTCGCTTTCGATGGCATCCAGCCCCAGCGCTCGCAGCTCGACGTCCATGTCGGGGAGCCAGGCATCCAGATAGTCGGCAAGCGGCTGGTAACGTGCCTGCATCACCGGCGCATCACGATAGGCGAACACGCCGAGGACCAGGGTGTCGTCAGCCTGCACGGTGGGCATCAGCGCGGCCCCCCAGCTCAGCAGGCCGGCGAGACACAAGGCTGTCCAGCGCCTCATGTGACGGACCTCCGGGGCAGATAGTCGGCATCCATGAGCGCATCCAGCGAATCGGGGGCTGCCAGCTGGCCGCTGGCCACCATGACGTCGTTGAGGGCGCGGGCCGCGGCCAGCAGCCGCCCCTCGGCGCCGAAATAGGCGTGGTTGCCGACCACGCCGGGCAGCTCCAGGCCCGCATAGGAAGCGCGCACCTCCTCGAAGCTCAGCCCGCGCCAGGCGGCAATGCGGCGCATGGCATCCTCGCGGTTGACCCGCAGGTGCGCCAGGCCGCGAAAGTGGGCCAGCAGCAGTGCCTCGAGGGGCCCAGCACGCCAGCTCAGGCGGTCACGGCGGACCGCCAGCACGTCCAGGATCATGTCGGGAAACTGGCTGCTGTCGAGGAGCGGCCGTGCGCCCTCGCGCATCAGCTGGCTGGCAACCGGCTCATAGGTCACCACGGCGTCGACCCGACCCTCGCGCCAGGCCGCCAGCTGTCGGTTGGGCGGCAGGTCCATCACCCTGACCTGAGCGGCCGTGAGCCCGGCCGCCTCGAGCAGCTCATGGAGCACCAGGCTCCCCACGCCGCTGCGCTCCACGCCGATACGCGCGCCGGCCAGACCGGCGAGGTTCGCTACCTCGGGCCTTGCCAGCACCTTGTCGGCCCCGACCGAGTCATCGAAGACAAGGATGACCGTCAGCGGAAGCCCCTCGGCGCGCGCCTTGAGCACCTCGTCCAGGGTCAGCGCCGCCCCGTCCAGTTCGCCGCGCCGCAGCCTGGCCAGCGATTCGCCGGCATTGTCGCCGGCCTGCAGGGCCACACCGCGAGGCAGCCAGCCGAAACCACGGGCCAGGTAGAGGGGTTCATACCCCGGCCAGGGATGGATACCGATCGCCAGGTCATCACGCAGCGAGCAGCCCGCCCCCCAGAGCGGCAGGCTGGCCGCGCCAGCCAGGAGGGCGAGACACTCCCGACGCTGCATCTTCCCCTCCCCTCGATTCCGCGCGACCCGATCGCCGGACGGCCACCCGACCGTGCCGACACCATGACTCAAAGGTCCAACATGATACCCGAACATGCAGCGCGATGGGGAGGCCGGAATCACGCCCAGCTGGCGTCAAGGCCCCCATCGCGACATGGACGGTTTCAAACGCCAGGCGTAACGGCGCGACATTAAACTATTATGCCCCCCTGCTACCCGCTATTTGTCGAACTCATGCCATGGATAGCGCCTTTTCGGCGCATAAAGGCCGGCATGCAGCAGGTATAATTAATGAGTATTAGTTTAAATAAATAAAGCATATCACGGGCCATCCCCTGCCCAGACCGGAGCCTACGCCCATGTTCGGCAAGACGATCGAGCGCCAGGCGCTGGACCAGGCCATCCTGGCCTGTGTCGTCATCGATCACCGCAACCGTGTGGTGCTGTTCAACGCCGCGGCAGAGGCCCTGTGGGGCTACTCCGCCCGGGACGTACTGGGCCGCAACGTCGCCATGCTGCTGCCCGAAGCCATGCGCGCCCGCCACGATGCCTGGGTCGAGCGGCATCGCCGCGGCGGCGAGGACCGCATCGTCGGCAGCTCCCGGGAGGTCGAGCTGCAGCACCGCAGCGGCGAGCTGATCCCGGTGCGCCTGTCGCTGTCGCGCATCCGCCACCACGGGCGCCACTACTACGGCGCCTTCCTGCAGGACGTGAGCGCCGAGCGCGCCGCCCGGGACAACCTCATGCAGGTGCTCGAGCAGGCCATCGACGCCGTGGTCTCCATCGACACCGACAATCGCATCACCTTCTTCAACGCCGCCGCCGAGACGCTGTGGGGCTACCGCCGCGACGAGGTGCTGGGCGAGAACGTCCGGATGCTGGTGCCGGAGGTGCACCGCGCCGACCACGATGCCTACATCCACCACAACCGCCGCACCGGCGAGGACCGCATCGTCGGCACCTCACGCGAGGTGGCCTTTACCCGCAAGGATGGCGAGCCGCGCTGGGCCCAGCTCTCGCTCTCCAAGATCCGCAGCAACGGCGAGATCACCTACACCGCCTTTCTCAAGGACGTGACCGAGGCCGTGCGCCAGCGCCGCGAGTTCGAGATCCTCTCGCTGGTGGCCAACGAGACCGACAACTCGGTGATCATCACCAATCCCGCCGGCGAGATCGAATACGTCAACCAGGGATTCACCAAGCTCACCGGCTGGACCCTGGCCGAGGTGGAAGGCCGCAAGCCCGGCCACTTCCTGCAGGGCGAGGAGACCGACCCGGCGGCACGCGAGCGAATCCGCGAGATGATCGCCCGCCGCGAGCCGTTCTACCAGGAGATCCTCAACTACGCGAAGTCGGGCGACAGGTATTGGGTCAGCCTGTCGATCAACCCGGTGCACAATGAGCGCGGCGAACTGGAGCGCTTCATCTCGATCCAGGCCAATGTCACCGACACCAAGCAGCAGGCGCTCTCCTTCTCGCGCAAGATCGCCGCCATCGGCGAGGCGATGGTGATTCTGGAGTGGAACGCCGACTGGCAGCTGGTCGAGACCAATCCGCTGTTCCGCGAACTGGCCGGCGACCAGGTGGAGAGCGCCGCCGCCCAGCTGAGCGACACCCTGGACGACGCCGCCCTGGAGGGCCTGGCCAACGACGAGATCGTGCAGCGCGTGGCCAGCCTCGACAACGGCAACGGCGAGCGCACCGACCTGGAAGGCTACTGGGCCACGCTGCGCGGCATCAGTGGCCGCGTGGAGCGCTACGTGCTGTTCGGTCTCAACGTCACCGAGCGACGCCGCGCCTTCGTGCAGACCCGCGAGGCCATGCAGGACGTGCTCGAGGGATCGAAGCAGATCGGCCACATCGTCGGCACCATCGACGGCATCTCGACCCAGACCAACCTGCTGTCTCTCAACGCCGCCATCGAGGCCGCCCGCGCCGGCGAGGCGGGCCGCGCCTTCTCGGTGGTGGCCCAGGAGGTTCGCGAACTGGCCCTGCGCTCCCATGCCGCCGCCGACGATATCCGCCAGCTGGTGGCCAGTGCCGGCCGCCAGATCGACGACTTGGCCCGCTCCCTGGAGCGCATCGAGCGCTAGTCGACAGCGGCCCTGCGACGACCCGACAGCCCCGCCGCGGCTGAGGTACACTGGCACGGCACTTCTTCGTCACCGAGGCCCCCTCTTGCCCCCTGCCGCCCCCGCTCCTCTCCTCGCCACCCTGCGCCAGGCCACTCGCCAGGACCACCGCGCCCTGGACCATCACCCGCGGCTGGCGCGGCTGGTGCGCCCCGGCCTGGACCTGGCCGGCTACACCGACAGCCTGCGGGCCCTCGCCTCGGCCCAGGCGGCGCTGGAGGCCCGGGTCGCCACGCAGCTGGCGCAGCTCGGCCACGACTATCCGCTGGCGCCCCGCATGCCGGCACTGGCGCGAGACCTCGCCCGACTCGATGCGGCACCGCCATCGCCGCTGGGCCTCGCCCCCGAGGCCGAGCCCGCCCCGGCAACACTGCTCGGCCGGCTCTATGTGCTGGAGGGGTCGCGTCTCGGGGCGCGGCCGATCGCCGCGCGGGTTCGCGCCAGCCTGGGCGAGGCAGCGCCGCTGGCCTACTTCGGCGACGCCGCGGGTGAGCAGCGCTGGCCGGGGTTTCTCACCTTCGCCGCGCGGCTGTACCGCGATGGCGCCGCGGCCGACAGGGCGGGCACGGCCGCCCGCGAGGCGTTTGCCCTCTTCCAGGCCGCGCTCGCCCCCGCCACGGAGACCGCATGACCCGTCACGCCCCCTACAGCGACGCCGAGATCGCCGCCGCCCTGGCGGCCTGCGAGCAGGAGCCGGTGCACATTCCCGGCGCCATCCAGCCGGCCGGCTGCCTGGTGTGCCTGGATGCCGGGCTGCTCGAGATACGCCAGGTCAGCGCCAACCTCGCCGACCACCTGGGGGTGGAGGTGGCCGATGCCCTCACCCATCCGCCCGAGGCGCTGCTGGGCAGGCGCCTGGTCGCCCAGCTCCGCCGCCACCTCGTCGACAAGGAGCGTCTGCCCAGCGCCCTCACGACCCGGCGCCGGGTCAAGGGGCAGCTGAAGCGGCTGCACGTGGTAGCCTATCGCAGCGGCGACCGGGTGGTGGTCGAGCTCGAGCCCCTGCCCAGCCCCGGCGAGCGCCGTCTGCTGGCCGAGGTCAACGAATGGCTGCTGGAGGTCAGCGCCATCGAGGCCCCGGAGGCGCTGCTCGACGCCCTCACCCGCCGGGTGCGGCATATCGCCGGCCACGACCGGGTGATGGTCTACCGTTTCGATGCCCAGTGGAACGGCCAGGTGGTCGCCGAGACGCGTGACGAGGCAGCGGCCGAGAGCTTCCTCGGTCACCATTTTCCGGCCAGCGACATCCCCGCCCAGGTACGGCGGCTCTACGACATCAATCGGGTCCGCAGCATTCCCGATGCGACCGCGGCCGCCGTCCCCCTGGTGCCGGCCCGGGACCCGCATGACCCCGCGCCGCTGGACCTCTCCCGCGGCGTGCTGCGCGCCGTCTCGCCGATCCATCTGGAGTACCTGCACCACATGGGCGTGGGCGCCTCGCTCTCCGTCGCCATGCATGACGAGAATCGCCTGTGGGGCCTGCTGGCCTGCCATTCGCTCACCCCGATGACGCTGCCGGCCGGGGTACGCGACGCCATTCGCGCCCTGGTGCAGATCGCCATGCCGCGGCTGATGCTGCTGCATGCCCGCGGCGAGGCGCGCCTGCTGCAGAGCATTCACGACAGCCGCGAACTGCTCGCCGGCGAGCGCGGCCGACCCGAGGCCCCCGAGACCATGCTCGAGCACCACGGACGGCAATGGCTCGAGCTGCTGCGTGCCGATGGCGTGGCCCTGGTGAGGGGCACCCGGGTCAACGGCGTCGGGCGCCTGCCCGGTAACACCCCGCTGCTGGCCATGGCCGACTGGCTCGACAGCCACGCCTCCGCCAATGCCGTCTGGGCCACCACCGCGCTCGAGGACACCCCGCTGGCGGGCGAGCAGGCCGACGACCTCTGCGGCCTGCTCGCCGCCCCCCTGCCCGGCAACGGCGGCTGGCTGATATGGCTCCGGCCCGAGCGCCGCGAACTGCGCCGCTGGGCCGGCAAGCCCGAGGACGTGCCGATGATGCGCGACGGTCGGCTGGTGCTCTCGCCGCGACGCTCCTTCGCCCAGTGGCAGGACGAGTACGGCGGCCAAAGCCTGCCCTGGAGCGAGATCGAGCGCCGCGCCGCTGCCGATCTCGCCGAGGACTTCGCCGTGCTGGTCGCCGGCCACGAGATCGCCCAGCTCAATGTCCGGCTCAACCGGGCCAATCGCCAGCTGAAGTCGCTCGCCTTCAGCGACGGCCTTACCGGCGCCTGGAACCGCTACCGCATGGAACAGGCGCTGGACGCCGCACTCAGTGCCGCCGACCGCCATGCCCAGCCCTTCGCGGTACTGCTGTTCGACATCGACCACTTCAAGCACTTCAACGACACCCATGGCCACGAGGCCGGCGACCGGGTCCTCATCGCGCTCACCCGGACGCTTCAGGCCGAGCTGCGCGAGACCGATACCCTGGGCCGCTGGGGCGGCGAGGAGTTCCTGGTGCTGGCCGACCACTGCGACCCGGCGGGTGGCCTTGCCCTCGCCGAACGGCTGCGCCGGGCCGCCGAGACGCTTGCCCTGGACGGGCTGGAGCCGCTGACCATCAGTCTCGGCATCGCCGCCTGGCGCCCCGGCGACACCCGCAAGGGGCTGGTGGCCCGTGCCGACCGGGCCATGTACGCCGCCAAGCAGGAGGGCCGCAACCGGGTCGTCGATGCCGAAGCGTAGCGCCGCTGCCCGCGGGGGAACCGCATCTCGCGCCTGCTGGCCAAGCGGCAGTCTCAGGCGTGCTAGAGTGACACCTCTCACCCTGGCGATTTCGAGACGATGCCGATGAAGGATTCCCGTCCCATGCTGGAGGCCCTGGCCGCGCTCGCGACCCCAGAGGCTGACATCGACGTACTGTGGCTTTATGGCTCGCAGGCCAAGGGCACGGCCACTGCGCAGAGCGATATCGACCTGGCGGTTGCGTACAGGCATTTCGAGACGGACCCGCTGGAGCGGCGCCTGCGCCCCGAACTGCTGTCGCAAGCCTGGCAGGATGCCCTGGGTCTCGCGGAGGGTCAGCTCTCGGTCGTGGATATCAACCAGGCCCCTCTCACCCTGGCCCATGCCATCATTCGCACCGGACGCGTGCTGCGGGTCAATGACCGTCTGCGAGTGGTTCGAGAAGAGCAGCGGATCACCTCGATGTGGGAGATCGATCACCAGTATCATCAACGCCATTTCGCCTGAGCGACCGAGCCGACATCACATGGAACGCGAATATATCGATGCCATGCGCGAGCATCTGGCCGTCCTCGCCGAGGAACTGGAGCAGCTTTCGCAAGCCGCCACACGGCCCGAGGGCCTGAGCCCCCTGCTCTACCGCGCCGCCGAGCGTAACCTGCAACGGCTGACCGAGGCCTGCATTGGCATCGCCAAGCAGCGCCTGAAAGCGCTTGGCCAGGTGGTTCCCAGCGAGGCCAGGCTGGCCTTCGCCAAGTTGCACCACCTCGGCCATGACACCAGCGGCACGCCCTGGCGCAAGGTGATCGGACTTCGTAACGCCCTGGTGCACGATTACCTGAACCTGGATGCCGGCCTCGTCGAGAGCGTGATCCGCCAGCGCGATTATCGAAGGCTGCTGGCATTTGCCGAAGCGCAGCTGTCGTCAGCTTGACGCCAGGGCCCCGCCGCCTGCCTTTCTTACCCCGCTGACCGGCGCGAGCGGCGTGCCCAGCCGCCGGCCTCAAGTTATCGCCCTGCCTGCCGATAGATAGCGCAGCAACCGTTACAACGACAACAACGATGACAACGTCACCCATGCCAATTACCACAAGGAGAGCACGTCATGCCCACTCGTTCACGCGTATTCAGTGGCCCTCCCTGGCAGGCTTCCGCCCACTTGCGGGGAGCCGTCTAGATGCTGGCAAGCGACATACTCGCAAGGCTGCTCTTCTTGCTGTCCGGCAGCCTGGTGATGCTGGCAGGAATCCTGTGGTGGAAGGCACGTCAGCTCGATGCACGGGCTCGGCAGAGATCCTCGAGAAGGTCGTCCGGCTCGCGCTAGCCCGGGTGGCCGGCAGCACGGCAAGGGGGAGTAACACACAAGGGGAGTGACATGCACAACCTCGATCTCTGGGCATGGCTGCTGATCGGCATCTCGCTGGCCCTCGCGGTGGCCACGGCCATGCTCTACCTCAAGCTGCGCCGGGACGAGCGCGACTCGGCACCCCGGCAGGCCCCACAAGAGGCGCGGCCCGCCACGCCCTCCCGACCGCAAGCGCCACCGCCCCCGCCGCGACGCCAGCAGGCGAGTCGGCGCCAGGCCGCCCGCGCCCTCAAGCAAAGCTGGTTCGTGGTGTTCGACACGCCCTCCCGCGAGCACAACCGCCAGCTCGCCGAGCTGCTGGCCCGCTACCAGGCGCTCTACGATGCCGAGCTGGGGGTCTACTACATCACCTCGGGCAGCGCCCGCTACCAGCTGACCCTGGCCCACTCCAGCTCGCCGGGACGGCTGCCGCCGCTGCACCAGGACCCCGAGGCCGCCCCGGTGGACGGCGTCTCGGTGCTGATCAAGTTCATCAACAAGCAGAGCGTGGCCCGCCACCCGGACACCTTCGTCGAGGTGGTGCTGGCCGTGCAGCGGATCGACGGCCAGATCCTCGACGCCGAGCGCAACGCCATGACGCCGGCGGCATTTCGCGAGCGCTTCGCCGCCATGCCCGCCGCGTCTAGCGCCGAGGCGTGACCCGCCCCATGCCATGCTGCCGGCACCATGCCGGCAGCGCACTAGCCGGCATCGGCCGGGCAATGCCGAAGCCCTGCAGCAGATCGCAGCCGAGCTCGCGCAGCCGCTCGCCATGGGCCTGGCTCTCCACGCCCTCGGCCACCACCTGCTTGCCGAAGCGCTTGGCCAGATAGATCACGCTCTCGACGATGGCCAGGTCCTGCTCGAGCTCGAGCATGTTCATCACGAAGCGGCGATCCACCTTGACCACGTCCACCGGCAGGTCGCGCAGGTAGGCCAGCGAAGAGTAGCCGGTGCCGAAGTCGTCCAGCGCCACCTGCACGCCCAGCCCGCGACAGGCGCGCATGACGCGGGTCGCCGAGGCGATATCCTCCAGCGCGGCCGACTCGAGTACCTCCAGGCAGATCCGCCCCGGCGCGACACCGGGATGCTCGCGCAGCTCCTGGTGGAGCGTCTCAGCGAAGCTGTCGCGAACCAGCGAGCGCGGCGAGAGGTTGATGCATACCTGCAGCGGCGACAGGCCCGCATCGCACCAGCGCTCCATCTGGCGCAGGGTCGTGCGCAGCACCCAGGCGTCGAGGTCCAACTCCAGGTCGCTGCCGGCGATGTCGGGCAGGAAGCGATCCGGCGAGAGCAGCCCCTGCTCGGGGTGCTGCCAGCGAATCAGCGCCTCGGCCCCGGTGACGCACTGCCGGTGCGGATCGCGCTGGGGCTGGAAATGCAGCACGAACTCGCCCGCCTGCAGGGCGCGCTCGATCGCCTGGCGGCGCGCCTGCAGCGCGCGCAGCGCCTGCTCGCGCCGGGGGTCGAAGAAGGTGAAGGCGTTGCCCCCCAGCATCTTGGCACGATACATCGCCTGGTCGGCGTGGCGCAGCAGCGTCTCGGGGTCGGCCTCGTCGGCGGGATAGAGCGTCACGCCCATGCTGGCGGTCACGCACAGTGTCGCCGCGCCCGGATGCGCCAGCGGCCTGGCCAGGTGCTCGAGCAGTCGCGACAGGCGCAGGGTCTCTCCGGTGAAGCCACGCAGCACCACGGCGAATTCGTCACCCCCGACCCGGGCCACCAGGTCGCCGGGCGCCACGGCCTCGCTCAGCCGCCGGGCCATGCTGACCAGCACCTCATCGGCGGCGTCGCGGCCCAGACGCCGGTTGAGCTCCTCCTGGCGATCCAGGTCGAGCACCACCACCGCCAGGCTCTCGTCGTCGCGGCGCTGAGGCAGCACCTCGTGCATCAGCGCCACCAGGTGCGGGCGATTGGGCAGGCCGGTCAGCCGGTCGAAGTGGCCGACATGAAACAGCTCCTCGGCGTGCTGCTTGATGCGGGTCATGTCGGAGAACAGCGCCACGTGATGGGTCACCTCCCCCGCCTCGTTGTGCACCACCGAGATGGAGAGAAATTCCGGCAGCGGTTCGCCATTGCGGCGCTGGTTGAGGATCTCGCCCTGCCAGTGCCCCTCCTCCCGCAGCTGCTGCCAGAGCTCGGCGTAGAACGCGGGCGTCTGTCGCCCCGAGGAGAGCAGGCTGGGGTTGTGGCCCTGCACCTCCGCCTGGGTGTAGCCGGTAATCCGCTCGAAGGCCTCGTTCACCTCGATGATGGCGTTGTCGGCATCGGTGATCATGATCGCTTCATGACTGTTGGCGAACACCGTGGCCGCCAGTTCCAGCCGCGCGCGCGACGTCATCTCCGGATGGGCCAGCTTCGGTCGGGACAGTGGGGCTGACATCATCGCCCACCGCCGCAACACGCACGGCGGTCCGCCATGTCGGCCGACCCTTGGCTCGATACAGGGCGCATGAACGCTTCCTTCGGTTGAGGGTGGTGGCCTTGGACTCTAGCGCCCTGTTATCGGCCGCCTTTACCGAAACTTGAACCGCCGGCGCCACCCGATGACGCAATGGCGCCCGGGACAGCGCCACGCGAGACCACTGGCGGACAGCCGCCCTGCATAGCAACGAGCGACAAGGGATCCGGCAGGCCAGCAAGGCAAAAATCGCCTTCCCGTTGGGGTAGATGCGCCCCTTGCTTGATCCAGGTCAAGCCGTTGCCCTCAAGCGAGCCGGCAACTGGACGATAGCAGGCTCACAAGAGTGAAGCCGGGCGCCCACAGGCTGGCGCCAGCGGCTCCCATAACGCCACTGCAAGGAACCGGAATGCGCCTTTTCACCATCAAGTCTCGCCTGATCGTGCTGATCAGCATCATGTTGCTGCTGCTGGCCAGCGTCGGCCTGCTCGGCCTCAGCGGCATGAACACGGCCACCCGTAGCGCGGATGCGCTCTACAAGGGCAACCTGCAGACAGCCCAGCAGCTGGCTCAGCTCAACGAGCGACTGCGCGAAGCCATGATGGAGCTCGCCATTTCCGCCCAGCATGACCCCCGCCTGGCGGTCAGCGAGCTGCACGACCACCCCACGCAGATGCACCTGGACAAGGTGGAGGCGAACCTGGCGGACATCGACGCCCTGTGGGCCGATATCCGCGACGCCGAGCACCGCGGCAGGGCCCAGACACTGACCGACCAGTTCGATGCGCAGTACCAGCGCCTGCTGGAAAACGGCATTCGCCCCGCCATGCCGCTATACGCCGACGCGGCCTTCAACCAGGCCAACGAGATCGTCTTCGTCGAGGCCATGCCGCCCTTCCGCGAGCTGATCGACACCCTGGCGGCGCTGATCGCCGAGGAGGAGCGCCAGGCATCCGCCAGCTATCAGGCCACCGTGGCGCACGCCGACCAGCTACGCTGGGTGGTGATCGGCGTTCTGGCGGCCGGCCTGATCCTGGGCGCGCTGCTCGGCACGCTGCTGATGCGCCGCATCCTCCGGCCGCTGGGCCAGGCGCGGCACCACCTGCAGCAGATGGCCGAGGGCGATTTCACCGCACAGATCCACCCCCACGGCCACGACGAGGTGAGCGAGATGCTGCGGGTGCTCGCCGACAGCCGTAACCACATTCGCGAGCTGATCCTCAACATCCAGCGCTCCGCGGAATCCATCTCCACCGCCTCGGTGCAGATCTCCAGCGGCAATACCGACCTCGCCCAGCGCACCGAGGAGGAAGCCTCCAGCCTCCAGGAGACCGCCGCCAGCATGGAAGAGGTGGCCACCACGGTGAAGCACAACACCGACCACACCGGCGAGGCCAACCAGCTCGCCCACCAGGCCAGCAGCTCGGCCAGCCAGGGGGGCGAGCGGGTCGAGCAGGCCGTGCAGAAGATGCACGACATGGCCAGAAGCTCCGAGGAGATCAGCAGCATCATCAGCATGATCGACGGCATCGCCTTCCAGACCAACATCCTGGCGCTGAACGCGTCCGTCGAGGCGGCACGCGCCGGCGAGCAGGGCCGCGGCTTCGCCGTGGTGGCCGGCGAGGTGCGCAAGCTGGCCCAGCGCTCCGCCGAATCGGCCAAGCAGATCCAGGCGCTGATCGACCGCAACGGCGAGATCGTCCACGAGGGCAGTCAGCTGGTCGAGGGGGTGGGCACCTCCATGCAGGAGATCGTCGACAACATCGCCCGCGTCTCGACGCTGATGGAGGAAGTCAACCGCGCCTCCGAGGAGCAGACGCGAGCCGTGGAGCAGGTCAACGTGGCCATCAGCCAGATGGACCGGACCACCCAGCAGAACGCCGCGCTCGTCGAGCAGACCGACACCGCCTCCTCCGCCCTCGAGGCGCAGGCCCGTGACCTGGCCAGCGAGGTCCGCTTCTTCCGCGTGGGCAACGACGAAGAACGTGACGACAGCGCCGCGGCGCCGGAAAGCGCCCGCCACTCGCCGGCCGCCCATGAGCCGACGCACGCGCCGCAAGCGCAGGAAGCCCCCGCGCCACGACGCCAGGCGCAGCCGGCAACAACCGTCGACGACTGGGAGAGTTTCTGAGGGAGAATCGAGAGCGGTGAGCCCAGGCAGGGCTTACCGCGCCCTGCTGCGCGGCAAGCGGGCCCGGGGCGCCTCGCGCTGAGGCGCCAGGCTATGTCAGATCCCCCAGCTCCACGCCCAGAGCGTCGGCAATTCGCTTCAACACATCCAGCGAGCCGCTCTTCTTGCCCGACTCGATCTCCGACAGATAGCCCTGGCTGATACCGGCCTTCTCGGCAAGGTCTCGGGCTCGCAGGCCCCGGTATTCACGAAATACTCGTACTGGTGCCCTTCCCTCAAGCAGCGCCTCAACGACACTGGCCGGAAAGGTCTCCTCACCCGCGTCGACGCGGGCACGCATTTCATTCGCCGCCTGGATGTCGCGGTGGTCTTCCACCTGTTCGAGCAGCCAGGTGGAATGAAGCCCTCATCGGCAAGGCGTCAGTGAGAGGCCAGCTCGTTGAAAAACCCCGGGTTGTCCTGGATCGTCGCCAGTACCTTGGCCGCCAGGCCTGTCGGATTACGGCGCTTGGCTTCCCAGCTTCGAATGGTGTCAATGCTGGTTCCCATGGCGCTGGCAAATTCTGCCTGGGATACCTGGAGCTGGGCACGGATCGCTTTCACATCTGCCACCTCGTGGCGGGTGACGCGGGATGCCGGAGCCTTCCCCTGCTTGATCTTGACGGCTTCCTGCAGCGATTCCTGGAGTTCGTTGAAGATGCTCATTCGGAAACCTCCCCCTTCAGCTGGTGGGTCAGTGTTTTCAATGTGGCTTTTTCGGCGGTCGTCAGGCTGTCCTTCACGCTCTTGGGGTAGGCCAGCACCAAGTAGATCACCTCCGTTGTCGCCAGAAAGTAGATGACGCGAGCCCCGCCTTGCTTGCCTTGGTGTCCAAGGCCCATTCGAACTTTGCGTAGCCCACCGGTTCCTTGGATCAGATCGCCCTTGTCAGGTTGAGCAATCAACGTGCGCTGGAGCTCTTTCAGCTCATCATCGCTCGCCAGTGCCTTGATCTGCCGGGTAAAAGTGGGCGTTTCGATAAATTCGATAGCATGACTCACGCTGTGCAGTGTCCTGTGGTAGCGGCGCGTCCAGATGTACATAGTACATCATCGTCGCCCTGCTTGTCGACTGGACCTGCTACCCAGCAGCGCTCATGCCCACCTTTCAATCATTACCTATTACGGTCACGCCCGCGCCCTGCTGCGCGGCAAGCGGGCACGTGGCATCTCGCGCTGAGGCGCTGGCTCATGGCGGAGTTATCAGTTTTGACCAACTCCTACCACAGGGTTATTATAACCCCATAAATGAGCGGAGCCTGACGTGAAGAGCAGCGAGCTGATCAAGGAACTCGAGGCGGACGGCTGGACTCTGGATCGCATCAAAGGCAGTCACCATCACTTCAGGCACCCAACCAAACCCGGAACCATCACCGTGCCGCACCCGAAGAAAGACCTACATAAAGGGTTGGTACAGGGAATCAGAACGCAGGCTGGCCTCAGGTGAGGCCGATCACTACGGCTCACCACAGGAGACACAACATGCATTACCCCATTGCCATTGAAGTCGGCGACGAGCAGCACGCTTACGGCGTGGCAGTGCCTGACCTCCCGGGTTGCTTCTCTGCCGGGGACACCTTCGACGAGGCCATCATCAATGCCCGCGAGGCCATCGAAGGGCATCTCGAGAGCCTGGCCGAGCATGGAGATCCTATACCGACGGCCAGTGCCATCGAACGTCACCTGGCCAATCCTGACTATGCCGGCTGGGTATGGGCCGCTGTCGAGATCGACATGACGCCCTATCTAGGGAAAAGCCATAAGGTCAACGTCACCCTGCCCGACCTGCTGATCAAACGCATCGACACCGCGGTCGAGCGGCACGCCGAATTCAAGAGCCGGTCGGGATTTCTCGCCCGTGCCGCCCTGCACGAACTCGAACGCCACGCCCAATAGCGACAGCCCCCGGGGCACATTTTTCGTCAACGACGACAGCCCCTTCCTGCGCACCGAGCGAACCCGCGGGGACTCCCGCTGATAGGTTTCAGAAGTACCACGACATCCCCAGGCTGACCTCGTGGGCGTCGTCGTCGCCCTCCACCGCGGCGCGCAGGTCGAGGGCCTTGCCCAGGGCCAGGCGGTGCTGGAGCTGCCAGCGGGTTCGGCGCCCGGGTTCGCCCTTGAGCGCATCCACATGCGAGACCTGCAGCAGGCTGCGCTGTTGGGCGCTCCAGTGGCTGAGCACGCCGAGTTGGGCCATGGGGGCGACGGGGCCGGCCTGGTGGCGCTCGCTGCGCAGCCGGCCGCCGATCATCGCGAACGGCAGGTGGCGGCCCAGGCGCTGCGACTTGCCGGCCAGCAGGGTGGCGTGGCCCTCCAGGCAGCGTTGGCAATCCAGCCGGCCGCGCGCGATGCCGGCAGAGGCGTGCCAGGCCACGTCGGGCAGCGCCGGCAGCGGCACGCTGCGCGCATGCAGGTTGGTGACGTGGAAGAGCTCGAGGCGGCGCAGCCGCGGGCCCTCGTCGGTGAGGTCGAGCTCGGTGCGGCCGATCTCCAGCGCCGCGCTGGGCATGCGGGTGGCGTTGGCGTCGAGCAGGTCGTACTGCAGCGGGCGCAGGGTCAGGCGGGCGGCGCCGCCCAGCGCGTCGTTGTAGAGGCCTGCCACGCTGACCCGCGCCGGCGGCGTGGCCTCGTGTAGCGGCACCAGCTCGCCGGGTGCCAGGGGCTCACTGCCCGCCGGCAGCGCCAGGCGGGCCTGCAGCAGGCGGCGCTCGATCTCCGCCAGGCCCGGCTCGTCGCCGGTCTGCTCGAGGAAGGCGGCGTGGCCCAGCAGGGTATCCAATACAGCGGCGCGGCGCTGGGGCGTGAGCGCCTGGAAGGCCGGCGCCTCGAGGCTCAGGCGTTCGACCTCCGGCCATACTGCCCGGGCGGCGGCCCGTTCCTCGGGCGCGCGCGCCAGGAAGCGCCACTCGGTCTGCAGCCGCCGCGAGGGCACGTGGCGGGTCTCCTCCAGCAGCGGGCGGCCGTTGACCTCGGCCTCGCCGATGGCGCGCACCAGGTCCTCCGGTGCCACCCAGGGGGCGTTGCCCGGGGTGAGGTCCGCCTCCACCACCAACTCCAGGGTGCGGGCGATGCGCGAGGCGCAGTTTTCGGTGAGGAAGAGATACTCGAAGTCCTGGCCGATCACCTCGTACAGGTGGGCCACCAGCAGCTCGCGGTCCGCCTCGGGCAGGGCCAGGCGGTAGTGCCACAGGTCGCGCATCTCGCGCTCGGAGTAGAGCGCGGTGTTGCGATAGAAGGGCGCGCGGGAGTAGCGCGCCTCGTAGCCGCCGAACACCCCCTTGGCCATGTAGGGGATCAGGCCATCCTCCTCGGGCACGTCGGCGCCGAAGTTGAGGCTGGTATCCAGCAGCCGGGTGAGCGATTCGCTCTCCCCGTCCGCGGGCGGCTCCAGATGCAGCATCAGGTGGCCAAAGAAGGAGGCGGGGTTGCCGAGATATCCGGAGGCGAACATCAGCCCCACTTCGGCGCCGGCGTGCTGGTCGCGCCACGCGTCCCATTCCGGGCATTCGGCCTCGGGCCAGGTCTCGCCGGTCATGCGTGAGAGCCACAGGGCACGGGCGGGGAAGCGGCAGCTGGCGTGAGACTCATCCTCACGGGGGGCCTGGCGCAGGGCGGCCAGGGTGGCGTCGAGCTCGGCGGCGGGGTCAAAGGCGCCGTTCTCGGCCAGGAAGAAGGCCTCGCTCAGCACGGCGCTGCGCGGCTCGCGGAACATGCCGTCACGGTCGACGTGCAGCAGCGACTGCCACTGGGGGTGGTCGTGAAGCGCGCGCTCGGCGGCCTGGGCGCCGGCGGCATGCAGGCACAGCAGGGCCAGCAGCGTCACCAGGTGGCGTCGCATGGCGGGGTCCTTGCGGGAAGTCGGGAAGGGTCAGATCAACAAGAGGCCGGGCAGTGCCCGGCCCCATCGGTGCTAAAGGCGGTGCCTGGGCACGCGTTTAGCTGGCGCTGCAATCCGCGGCGGCCTGGTTCAGGCTGGTGTAGAAGCCGTAGGCCTTGTCGGCGTGCGCCTGGTCGGCATAGCCGGCGGTGGCGCTGGCTTCCTGCAAGTCGGCACGCAGCTGGCTGACCACGCCCTGGCGGGCCTCGGCGCCGCAGTTCATCAGGCCGAGTGCCGCGGTGAGGTGCTCGCCCTCGCCTATGGCGGTTTCCATGGCCAGCTGGTCGTAGGTCTGGTCGACGAACTGGGCGACCTCGACTTCCTTGCTGCTGCAGGTCTCGGGGGAGACGGTGGCGGAGGTCACGGCGGTGGTGCCCAGGTCCCAGATCACGTTGGAGATGGCGGCGGCGGTGCCGTTCTCGTCGAAGATGGCCGCGCCAATGCCGCAGTGCTGCCAGGGGTTGATGTCGCCCTGGGTGGCGGCGGAAGCGGTGGTAGCACCCAGGATCATCAGGCTGCCAGCCAGAGCGGCGGCGGAGACGGTTACGAGTTTCATGTATTGCAGTTCCCTTGTTTCCAGATGCCGGCCTCGTTCTTCTAGCTATCGGGAGGGGCCGACGACACCCGATATTCAATGCGTTTTTCTGGAGGGCCCGCCAAGGAAAAGGTGGCCGTGGAAAGGCCAGGCGGCGAGTTCAAGCTCCCTTTGAATAAGCGGTTATTCTACACATTCGCATACACAGATCAAAGCGAATTTTGCCTTTATCGAAAGCGACGATAGTCGCAGGCTTGTGGGGGAAAATCAGGCGTCGAGCAGCGCCAGGGTATGCGCCCGCTGCTGGGTCACGGCATCATCGAGAATGGCCAACAGCTTGTCGTAATCCTCCGGCATCTCGCTCTCCATGCCGGTGGCCTCGAAGCGGTCGAGGGTGTGCTGAGTATCTTCGATGACCGCTTGAAGTTGATCGATTATATTTTGGTGCTCATTTGGCGCCATACTCGCTCCATCCACCGCTTGAAGAAATGGGGATCTTTCCTCGACAGGCCAGGCATCGAGCAATGCCAGCGTGAAAGCGTGAAAATGAGGGTCTGTCCCCTATTACCTTCATAAGGTTATGAAAATGCTATACGAAGGACGCCCTGAGCATAGATTAAGCGGTTACTCAGTAGCGATAGGCTGTTGATGCATGCCGGTACCGGCAGCCACTGGATTCAAAAGGGTCGTTCGGCACCCCGATGAATGAGGCGGGTTTAGCTGACCGCTTGCCAAAAGCTTTGCCGCTCAGATGATTGATAAAGCGCTCAATGGCTTGAGATACCCGAAAAGAATCGTATACCGGATACTTGAAAGTGAGCGTAAGGAAATAACCCCAATCATAATCTTGCAACCATTGCGTTAACTCTTGAATGCATTGCTCTTTCTGTCTTTCTTGAGGGGTTAATTTGATGCTGTAAGGCTTAACATTGCGGCTTAATTGAGTGAGTGACATAAAGCGGTTCCTTGTGCTGTAATTAATTGAATTATCTATGAATTAACTCCATCAGTATCGCTGTAACTCATAGATAACTCACACTAACTGATAATTGATATAAGCATATTCGTTATTGATATATTGATAATAGGATAACCAAGGCACTGTCTCAATCAGCACCCGCTACCTTTCATCGTTTTTTGCTCATATCTTCATGGTGAATCGCCTCAAGCGTTAGACACCGACTATGAACACGGTGCTATTTACAATCCCACCAACCCGAATCAAACCGTATGTCTCAAAAAATACATCACACTCCATCATCACGGTTTCAGTCTGTGAAGGCAGTGGCGGAATTAATCGAAGATGGAAATAGCGTCAAAAGCGCGTGCGCGAAGATAAACGTCTCACCCAGCAATTACCGTCGCTGGCGCGATGCATTAATAGCCAATCCCGAGTTTGAGCAGCGGAAAGTCATTGAGATGGGTAGCCGTCGCCCCAAACGCTTTGCACGTCAGGTAAGCGCCAGCACAAGGCAACGAATCATTGATATGGCGAATCAGCACCAGCACACATCCGCCAATAGCATCACTCAGCAATTAAAGGATGACGGCATCGACATTGGCACCGCCAAGGTCATTGAGATATTGAAAGAGGAAGGATTATTTGGGGAGATTGAGGTACAGAATGCCAGCGGGGGATACCGTCGCAAACGTGGGCTATTAAAGTTATGCGAGAAGCGCCAGAGAACGTCATAGCGCGGCATTAGGCTGTTATCTATACCAACCTACTGCTTAGGGATAGGGCGCGTTAAAACGGCTTTTATTCATACCAGCGATTAATCCAACATCTCTTGTGTATGCTCGCGCTGCTGCTTCACCGCGTCATCCAGAATCGCCAGCAGCTTTTCATAATCCTCCGGCATCTCACTATCCATGCCGGTATTCTCAAAACGGTCAATCGTGTGTTGGGTATCGTCAATCAACGCCTGTAATTCATCGATGACCGTTTGATGCTCTTCATTGGTCATATCATCCCCATAAAAAAACCGACCCCCAATGGGAGCCGGTTCATTGTGCTACTTAGTGATAAAGCAAATGCTATATCAAAACTAAGCCTCAGATTAACCCAGCAGAGACAGAACGTTCTGCGGCAGCTGGTTAGCCTGTGCAAGAACGGACGTACCGGCCTGCTGCAGGATCTGGTTCTTAGTCATCTCCGCCACTTCAGTTGCGTAGTCGGCATCTTCGATGCGCGAACGCGCTGAAGAAAGATTAGTTTCGGTAGTGCTTAAGTTAGTGATGGCAGACTCAAAACGGTTCTGAACAGCACCTAACTCGGAACGCTGCTGATCTACCGTACTCAGTGCAGCATCCAGTTTTTCCATTGGGTTACGTGTTCCGGCAACCGCATCATCTTGCGAAATTAGCCCTTGGCTAGCCTTACCCGCATTTTGCACAAAGACTACGTCATCGGCAGCAATGTTATTGTCACCGTCCCCGTTAGTGTCATAGGCACCATCCGCTGTTACGGTTCCACCAGTGTCAACACTGTAGTCGTTGCCGTCAACGGTCAGGCTTGAACCGTCGTATTTCGCACCTGCATTCTCAAGATCAATTTCACGAGCGTTTTCATTAGTACTGAAGGTGGTGAAATTAGTACCTGACTCAAATGCAGTAGAGCCATCCAAGGTGCTGGCGTCCATGAACAGGTTGCCTTTATCAACCGACATGACAGCATCAGTACCATCTCCACCTGTTGCGTCAGTAATGGTGACTTCAATTTCCTGACCGTCTAACGTGGTGGAATATGTGCCATTACCATCTGCATCTGCGCCTGCAGATTCACGTGTCCATGTTGTACCGCCAATTGACGCACTGGCACCTTGATCTTCCCCTGTAAATGCGGCGGCTAGAGCTGACGCTTGTTCGGTGTTAGCAGCATTACCCGCCTCAACGTTGTCACCGGCAGAGGTGATATTGCCCGTAGTAGCGCTAACGTAAAGTTGGTCTCCTCCGGTGTTAGTCACCTTTCCGTTGGTAACATCAACCTCAACGTCTGTATCAGCTCCCTCAGCACCAGTATCGTCGTAAACACTGACTTTATAGTCCGAGTTGCCTGAGGCACCAAAATCGCTGACAAGCGTTTGAAGATCGGCTTGCTGATCGCCGCTCACAGTAAAGTTATTCAAACCCAGAGACGTAGAGTCAATGCGTTGCAAATCAATGTTAATTGATTCGTTATCATTAGCACCAACCTGGATTTTCAAACCGCTATCTTGCTGAAGTACTTTGGTACCGTTGAAGTCAGTTTGATCAGAAATACGATCAATTTCAGATAGACGCTGACCAATCTCATCTTGAATAGCTTGCAAGTCATCATTTGAGTTAGTCCCGTTTTGAGACTGAACGGACAACTCACGAATCCGCTGAAGGTTGTCGTTAATCTGGTTCAGACCACCTTCTGCTGTTTGTGAAGCGGAAATACCGTCGTTGGCATTACGCTGTGCCTGACCCAGACCGGTAATCTGTGAAGACATGCGATTCGCGATGCTCTGACCGGCCGCATCATCCTTGGCGCTGTTGATACGCAGGCCAGAGGAGAGGCGCTCCATGCTGGTTTGCAGGCCATTCTGCGATTCACGCAGGTTCTGCTGGCCGATCATTGAGGTGATGTTGGTATTGATCACGGACATGAGATCATTCCTTCTTGCGTTGGGGGCTCCATTGGCGGGCCCGCTGGACGTTCTACCCGGCCCAGTTGACCGGGCCTGCCACAACGGCGCCGTTGGCCGTTATTACCTATTACGGCGGGTCAAGGGGGGACTTTAGGGGTCGCGAGAAAATTTTTGGGCGGCGGGACGGAAGCTGCGATGATAGCCGGGACGCCTAGAGGCGCCATTCGCGCAGCGGAGCTGCGCTCCTACAGGAAGTGGCTTGCGTATCGGGGCGCCTGGCGGCGCCATTCGCGCACTGAAGTGCGCTCCCACCCGGGCTGGCGGGAGCGTTGCCGTGCTAGGTGCGACCGAGCTGGGCGTCGAGGGCGTCGAACTGCTGGGTGAGGTAGTCACTGGTCTGGTTCATCTGGGCGATCATGGCGTCGAGCTGGCCGAACTGCACCCGGTAACGCTCGATGGTGCGCTCGACGCTCTGCTCCATGCGCCCGTAGCGCTCGCCCAGGCGTTCCAGGCGGTTCTCGGCGCCATCAATGGAGCGGGTAACCAGGCCGCTGTCGTCCAGCAGCTGAACGAGGGTCTGCTCCATCTGCCCGGCCAGGCCGCCGCCCTCGTCGGCACCGGCGAGGAACTCGCCCAGGGCGGCCATCTTGCCGCTGACCACCTCATCCAGGGCAGCGTCGTCGAGCTCCAGGGTGCCGTCGCGCTGCAGGCTGATGCCGATATCACCGAGCAGGCGCAGGGCGCCCTCGCCTTCTCCCCCGGGCACGCCGCCGGAGAGCACGCCCCGCAGCCGCGATTCGATGGTGCGCACGGTGCCGTCGCCGTTGAGCTCACCGGCCCGGCCGCTCTCGCCATCGTAGGCGGTGAGCTCGCCGATGGTGCCCTTGAGCTCGTTGAAGGCGCTGACGAAGCCGGTGACCGCCTCGCGCACCTTGAGGGTGTCCTGCTCCACGCGCAGGGTATCGGTCTGGCCCTCGGCGGTGGTGGCCGCCAGGTTGAGGGTCACCCCCTGGATGGCGCCCTCCACGCTGTTGGCGGCGCTGGTGATCTCGATGCCGTTGACCCGGAGCGCGGCATCCTGGCCGGCCTGGTCGACCACCACATTGCTGTCGGGCTCGGCGGCATTGTCCGCGTCGATGGCATCCCGGGTCTCCGCCGAGAGCATGTCGCGAAAGTTGGTGCTCTGGATGGAGGCCTCGGCACCGGTCTCCTTCGAACTCAGCGCCAGGCGGTAGCCGCTGCCGTCGTTGACGATGGAGGCGGAAACGCCGGCATCGTCGCGGGCGTTAATGGCGTCGCGAATATCCTCGAGGGTGCTGTTGGCGGCGATATCGATGCTCACCGCGACATTCTGAGGCGGCTCCTGATCATCCATCCCCGCGAAGGTGAGCTCCAGGCTCGTGGCGGCGTCGCCGATGATATCGGCATCCGCTGCGGCAATGCGCTGGGTGGCCAGGGTCCCAGCGTTGGCGAGCGTCTCCACCCCCACGCTGTAGCTGCCCGGCTGGGCGTCCTCGCCGGCCCTGGCGGTGAAGGCCTCGCCACCCACGTTGGCGGAGAGGCTCTGGTAGAGCGAGGCGTCGTTGAGCTTGCTCACGCCCTCCTGGAAGGTCGTTAGCGCCGACTGCAGCTGGCCGTAGGCGGAGATCTTCGCCTGCTGCTGCTCCTGCTGACGCTCGATCGGTGCCAGCTTGCCGCGCTCGGCATCGCGCAGTTGATCCAGCAGGCCGTTGAGATCGAGGCCGGAGCCCACGCCGAGGGAGGAGATGGTTGCCATGGGGCGTCAATCCTGTGTTGTAACCCGTCACGGGCCTGACAAGGAGTATCGGCACGCCCCTGGGCAACTTTAGCGCGGTACAAAAAAACCCGGCCGAGGCCGGGTGGAGAGAATGCTGGCTGAGGGGCTCCAGGCTGAGCCCCTGGCCCAGGGCTATCGCAGTCACAGGAATCAACGGGCGCTGGGGACAAGCCGTAGAGGAGGTCCTACGCCAGGGATGGCGTCGGTAGCGCCCAGGGAGGGGTTCACAGCGCCTCCTCGAAGGCTTGTCGCCAGATCAGCCCCAAGCCATATGCGATAGCCCTGGCCCCTGGCGGTAGCGATTTGCATCAGGCCACTTACATCAGGCCACCCAGGCCGCCGCCCTGCTGGCCACCACCACCCATGCCGGATAGCTGCTGGCTGAGATACTGGCTGGTCTGGTTCATTTCGGCGATCATGCCGTCGAGCTGGCCGAATTCGGTACGGTAACGCTCCATGGTCTGTTCGATGCCCTCCTCCATGCGAGTGGCACGGTTGCCGAGGCTCTCGATACGGTTCTCGCTGCCGCCGATGGCGGTCTCCACCGTGCCGCTGCTCCCCAGCAGCTGGCCGAGGGCCTCGTCGAGGCGCCCGGCCAGGCCATCGCTGCTCTCGTCGCCGGCGAAGAAGTCGCGCAGGGCATCCGGCGACTGGCGGGCCACCTGGTCGAGCCGGCCCTCGTCGAGCGTGAGGGTGCCGTCCACCTCCAGGGTGATGCCGACCTCGCCCAGTGAGGAGAGCTCGCCGCCTCCCGCCATGCCACTGAGCACGCCACTCAGGCGCGACTCCGTCGTGCGCAGGGTGGCATCGCCCACCAGTTCGGCGGCCTCGCCGTTCTCGCTGTCCACGGCGGTAAGCTCGGCACTGGTGCCCTTGAAGGCGTTGTAGGCCTCCACGAAGCCGGTGACAGCCTCCTTCATGCCATCGCGATCACGCTCCACGCTCACGGTGCTGGAGGCGTTCGCCTGGGATAACTGGAGGTCCACGCCCTGAATGGCACCCTCCACGCTGTTGGAGGCGCTGCTGATATCGATGCCGTTGATGGAAAGGCTGGCATCCTGGCCGGGCTGGCCCACCGGGGCATCCTCGGTGGCGACGAGGTCCTCGAAGTTGCTGCCGGTAATGGAGGCATCCGCGCCGGTGGCCTGGGACATCAGCGTCAGGCGAGCGCCTTCACCATCCTGAACGATCGATGCCGATACGCCTGCTTCGGGATCGGCATTGATGGTATCGCGAATATCGGCAAGCGAGCTGCCCGCCTCGAGGTCGATCTCCTGATTCAGCGCGCTGTCGCCAAACTCGAGCGCGAGCGTCTCGTCCTGGGCGAGCAGCTCGGCATCGGTATCGCTGGCCACGCGCCCGGTGGCCAGGCTGCCGGCGCTGGCCAGCTCGCCCACCTCGACCTGGTACTGGCCAGGGGCAGCGTCTTCTCCGGCCGTGGCCGTCACGGCCTCGTTGCTGGAACTGGCGGAAAGCGACTCGTAGAGCGAACCGTTGCCGAGCTGGCTTACTGAATCCTCAACGCTGGCCAGGGCGCTCTTGACCTCGCCGTAGGCCGAGAGCTTGACTTCTTCCGCTTTGGTCTGCTCCTGGATGGGTTCGAGCTTGCTGGCCTCGGCCTGTCCCAACTGCTGGATCATGCCGTTGAGATCAAGGCCGGAGCCGACGCCAAGGGAGGAAATGCTAGCCATACCGTACTGCCTCTGGCCGGTGAATGTGTGCGCTACGGGAGGGTATCGGCGGCGCGTACCGGAACTTTAACACCGATTGTCCTCGCCTCAAGGCGAGCGGACGCTGGCCGATAGAGCGTTCAGCCGATTTCACCCCCTGTCGAAAGGAGCCCGATCTTGTCCAGCGCCGAGACCATCACCGCCCACGAGCTGCTCTACGACCTGGTGCCCAAGCTCAAGGCCACCGAGACGGCGGTCAACGACACCCTGTCGGCCCGCCTGATGATGGTGACCGACCCGGCGGAACGCCAGCGCCTCGAGACCTTCAGGACCGAGTTCGAGCTGGAGCGCACCATGATCCGCATGAACCTGGAGCACCTGCTGCGCCGCCACGCCGAGGCGGTGGAGGCGGAGCGCACCGGCCGGGATGCCGACAGCCGCCACACCCTGCCGCTGGACGAGCACGAGGCCACAGCGGTGGCCCGGGTGCGCCGGCTCCATGCCCGGGCGATGGAGCTCAAGCGCTGAGGCGTCTCCACCAGGGTCAGCATCATCTGCCCCACGCTGGACTGGCACGACACGGCAAGCGGCCATCAACCTCGTGGAAGCGACGGTCCTACAGGGTTTCTTCGGCCTCCTTCACGCTGGCGCCAGTCGGCGCCGTTCGCGCTGCGCTGCCGGTCGGCGCCGACTGAGGCGGTGAAGCGCTGCCGGCGCTCGCCTCGCCCACGGTGAAGCTGCCCACGGCCTCGGCGAGGCGGTCGGCCTGTTCCTTGAGCTGCTCGGCGGCCACGGTGGACTCCTCCACCAGGGCGGCGTTCTGCTGGGTCACCCGGTCCAGGTCGGCCACCGCCAGGTTGACCTGGCCGATGCCGTCGCTCTGTTCATCGGTGGCGGCGCTGATCTCGCCGAGCACCCCGGCCACCCGGTTCACGCGCTCCATCAGGGCCTGCAGGGTCTCGCCGGTCTGGTTGACCCGCGCCGTGCCGTCTTCCACCCGCGCTTCGGCGCGGTCTATCAGCTCGCGGATCTCGCGAGAGGCGTCGGCGCTGCGGGTCGCCAGCTGACGGACCTCGGCGGCGACCACGGCGAAACCGCGGCCCGCCTCGCCGGCGCGGGCGGCTTCCACCGAGGCGTTGAGGGCCAGCAGGTTGGTCTGGAAGGCGATGCCGTCCATCACCTTGACGATGGCGGCGATCTGGCCGGAGGCGTCGTGAATCGCCTCCATGGTGCTCACCACCTGCTGCATCTCCTCGCCGCTCTGCCCGGCCACCTCGGCGGCGGACTGGGAGAGGCCGTTGGCCTCGCGGGCGGAGTCGGCGGTATGCCCCACGGTGCTGCTGATCTGCTCGATGGAGGCCGAGGACTCCTGGAGGCTGGCGGCGGCGCTCTCGGTGCGCCGCGAGAGATCCTGGTTGCCGTGGGTGATCTCGCCGGCGGCCAGGCGCACCTGCTGGCTGCTGTCGCGGATGGTGCGCATCACGCCTTCCATGCGCGAGACGAACCGGTTGAAGGCCCCGGCGATCTGCGCCACCTCGTCGCGGCCCTGCTCGGGCAGGCGGCGGGTCAGGTCGGCGTGGCCGCTGGCGATCTCGGCCAGGGCGTCGCGAGCGGCCAGCAGGCGCCGGAAGGCCAGGCGCAGCAGCGCGCCCAGCAGCAGGGTGGCACCCAGCGCCACTCCCAGCAGCGTCACCAGCGAGCTCGAGAGCACCCCGCGCAGCCCGGCGGTGGCCTCGTGGTCGTCCAGGGCGGTGACCAGCTGCCAGTCGGTGCCGGCGATCGGCTCGGCCAGCAGCCGCAGGGCCTGGTCGCCGATGGTCATGGCGCGGGGCGCCTCGGCGGCGGCCAGCTCGGTCAGGCGCCGGTCGTCCAGCTCGGGGGTCAGCGCGCTGACGGGCTCGAGGCTGAGCTCGGGGTCGGGATGGGCGATCAGGGTGCCGTCGGCGGCGGCCAGGAAGGCGAAGCTCGCCGGCGTGGGGGCGATGCCGCGCACCGTCTCGATGATGGTGCCGATGGCCACGTCGCCGCCCGCCACGCCGATCAGCCGGCCGTCGCGCTCGACCGGAGTGGCCAGGGTCACCACCAGGGCGTCGGTGGCCACGTCGACATAGGGCTGGGTGACGATCGGGCCGCCCGCCTCCACCGCCTGGCGGTACCAGGGGCGCTCGCGGGGGTCGAAGTCCGCCGGCGCCTCGAAGCCGTTGGAGAAGACGGTATCGCCGTCGGCGGCACTGGCCAGGTAGCTCATGGTGAAGCCGCCGGACGCGGCCAGCTGCTCGAGGGCCGGCAGCGGGTCGTCATCCGGGGCGGGGGCCGGCAGGGCCTCGAGCATGGCGGTGCGGGCATCGAGCCATTCGCCGATGGCCCTGGCGTTGCCGCTGGCCACGGCGGCCAGGTTGCCGGCCACCTGGTCGTCATTGTGGGCCTTCACGGTGATATAGCTGGCCGCGGTATTGAGCGCCAGCGCGAGGACGATGACCGCCACGGTGGCGATGAGCAGGCGAAAACGCAGGGAGGTGAACATGGGCGCACTCGTGAGTGGAGCGTGGATGATCGGCCGGCGCGCGGGTGCCACGCGCTCAAGCCCAGGCCCCCTTGCTATCGGCGGCCTGCCACGCAACTTGAGTCCGCCCCTGTACGGGCGGACGTGCATCTGCCCTACCCCGGCACCAGCCCCTGCCACTCGTGGCGCCCGGGCCACTGGGCCAGCCAGCTCGGCAGCGCGCCCGCCGGCATGGGGCGGGCGATGCCGAACCCCTGCGCCAGCCGGCAGCCCAGGCCCAGCAGCTCGGCGGCATGGTCGATGCTTTCCACGCCTTCGGCCATCAGGGCACGGTTGAAGCGCTTGGCCATGTAGATGATGCTCTCGACGATGGCCCGGTCGCTGTCGTCGCTGAGCATGTCGCGCACGAAGCTCTTGTCGACCTTGATGAGATCCACCGGCAGCTGGCGCAGGTAGGTGAGCGAGGAGAAGCCGGTGCCGAAGTCATCGATGGCCACCTCGACGCCCATGGCCTGACACTCGGAGATGACCGTCATGGCCGTGGCGATATCCTGCATGGCGGCGGTCTCCACGACCTCGAGCTTGAGCCGCCCGGGGGCCACCGCCGGCATGGTGGCGAGCAAGCCCGAGAGCTTGGTGACGAAGTCGGGCGCGAGCAGGTGCGCCGGGCTGATATTGACACTGACCGGCAGGTCTCCGCCCTCCCCCTGCCAGCACGCCAGCTGGGCCAGCACCGCCTCGAGCACCCACTCGCCGAGCAGGATTTCCAGCCTGGTGCCTTCCGTCAGCGGCAGGAACTCGCCCGGGGCCAGTAGCCCCTTCTCGGGATGCTGCCAGCGCACGAGCGCCTCGAAGCCCACCACACGGGCCGTGGCCATGTCGATCTGCGGCTGGTAGTGAAGACAGAGCTCGTCACGCCGGATCGCCTGCTCGAAACGCCGACGCTGGACCTGGCGGTGCTGCATCTGGCGATCCTGGCCGGGGTTGAAGCGCGACAGGGTGTTGCGCCCGTTCTGCTTGGCCCGGTGCATCGCCTGCTGGGCGTGGCGGAGCAGCACATCGGCTTCCACATCGTCCATCGGGAAGCTCGCCACGCCGAGACTCGCCGTGATGGTGACCGAGCGCCCCCCCAGGTGGAAGGGGCGGCGAATGGTCTCGAGCAGCGCCTGGTCGGCCGCCTCGTCGGCGGCGTGGCGCAGCAGCACGAGTTCATCCCCGCCCATGCGCACGATCAGGTCCTCGGCGCCCAGCGTCCGGTTGATACGCTGGATGAGCGCCAGCATCAGCCGGTCGGCCAGGGCATTGCCCAGCTGCTCATTGACATTCTTGAAGTGGTCCACGTCCAGGGCGCAGACGCTCAGGGGGGTGTCGCGTTGGCTGGCCAGCGCCAGCGCCTCTTCCAGCCGGGTGGCCAGCTGCGCGCGCCGCGAGGCCCCGCGGTACTCGTCGATGAAGCGCGTTGGTTCCGGTGTCTCGGCCGCGAACGGCGGGGTCGGAACGGCCTGATCCCCGGGCGCCGGGTCCACCGCCACGCAGTTGCGCCCGCCCCGCTTGGCCCGATAGAGCGCCCTGTCGGCACGCTGGATCAGGTCCCGCGCGGTGTCGCCCTCCTGGAAGACGGTGAGGCCGAAGCTGATGGTCACGCCCGGCCCGGGCATGACCGCCGTGGCCACATCGGCCCGCAGTCGCTCGGCGAGCTGAGCGGCCCCCTGCAGGGGCGTGTCGGGCAGCAGCAGGGTGAACTCCTCACCGCCCCAGCGCGCCAGCAGGTCGCTCTTGCGCAGGCGCTGCTGCACCAGCGCCGTGAGCGCATGCAGGGTCGCATCGCCGACCTCGTGGCCGTGATTGTCATTGACCACCTTGAAGTGGTCGATGTCGAAGAACATCAGCGCCAGCTCACTGCCGCTCTCGTGAGCGGCCCTGACCGACGTGATCAGGGCGCGGTCGAAGGCGCGCCGGTTGGCGGCACCGGTCAGGTGGTCGCGACTGGCCTCTTCTGCCAGGGTGATCTCGTCGCGCTTGCGCTCGGCGATATCATGGAACACGGACACATAGTGGCGAACCTTGCCATCATCACCTCGCACCGCGGTGATCGACTGCCATACCGGATAGGTCTCGCCGTGCCTGTTGCGATTCCAGATCTCGCCCTGCCAGTGATCGTGGCATGTCACATCGCGCCACAGGCGCTCGTAGAAGCCCGCTCCGTGCCGACCGGACTTGAACATCCGCGGCGTCCTGCCCAGCACCTCGTCGGCGCGGAAGCCGGTGATCCGGGTGAAGGCCTTGTTGACCCGCAGAATGCGCATGCGGTCATCGGTGATCATGGTCGCCTGCCCAGTCTCGAAGGCCGTAGCCATCAGGCGCAGCTGATCCTGCTGGGTCAGCGGCGGGGCCTGGTCGTCTGACCCATCAACCGGACGCGCAGTGACCGGCGACGGGTCCTGATGGCGCCCTTGATCCGTTACCATCGGCAGGTTCCTCCCGGTGACTGCCTGGGCGAGACGCGTTTCGATACTGACCACCCAGCCTGGCGGAGACCGGCACGCTCATTCGGGCAGCACTGTATCCGCCCCCGTTCACTGACTGGCGCCGCTGTGCATTGACGCAGATCAACAAGTTTCGCCATTTTGTACAGTTAATGTATAAGATAAAACGCATTCTAGCGGATCGGCGCCGCCGCCACAATGGCGCAAGCGCATTACCCTGTCCAAACCCGATACAACGAAGGTCCCCGACGGCGGGCCAGGTGATGGGTCTCGCGCGTGCGCGATGGCCCGGTTAGCGGGCGCCTGCCCGTCCAGGCTGCCTTGCTGAAGCCACCATGGGCGCGGAAACGCGCAGCAGCGACCATGCCGCCCGCCAGGGTGGCGACGAGTTCGCCATGCTGCTGCCGGGCTGCGAGCTGCCGCGCGCCCTGGGTATCGCCGAATCGCTGCGCCAGCGCATCGCGGCCCTCGGCCTGGAGCAGCACGGCCGAACCTGGCGAGTGACGGTCAGCATCGGGGTAAGCCACTTCCAGCAGCACGACCCGCGCATGGAGAACATCGTGGAACGCGCCGATGCGGCCAGCTATGCGGCCAAGTCACGCGGGCGCGATGGCGTGGCCAGCGCCTGAGCGCGCGCAAGAGGCGCTACGGCATCAGCGCCGCCGGTCGATGAAGAGGCTGTTACCCGCCTGGCGCTTGGCCTGCCCCTTGAGCTCCGCCAGGGTGGCGGCGAGGTCCATGGCGGTCTTGCCCGTGCCCTGCGACACCGCATGATAGGCCAGCGACAGCGTCATCAGCGGGACGACCAGGGGCCGGCCCTGCCGGTCCCGCCCCGGAAAGCCGCCGGCCTCGCGATGCGCCTGGGTATAGAAGGTGGGAATGAAGTGCGCAAACCGCTCGAGGATCGCCTCGCAGCAGGCCCGCGCGCCCGGGGCCTCGAGCACCAGCATGAAGTCATCGCCCCCGACGTGGCCGACGAACCCCCGTTCGCCGCAGGCCTCCTGGAGCATGCGCCCCAGCGCCAGGATCACCTGGTCCCCCCACGCATAGCCGTAGACATCGTTGTAGGCCTTGAAGTTGTCCAGGTCGGCATAGACGGTGACGAACGGCGCGTCGCCCGCCAGGCGCGCCGCCAGGGTATCGTTGATCACCTCGTTGCCGGGCAGCCCGGTCAGCGGATTGGCCTGGCGCGCACTGCGCACCTGCAGGGAGGTGATCTCGCGCAGCAGGTCGATGATCTGCAACAGGCCGCGATAGCGCCCGTCGGCATCGACCACGACCAGGTCGTCCCGTCGCCCGTGGGACGCGCCGGTGATCTGCCGGCTGAGCGTTTCCAGGGGCATCGACTCGTCGGCGACCAGCATGCGTCGGTCCATCAGCGCGTCGATCGGCCGGCGGGCGTGCAGCGAATGGCTGAACGGGTTGGTGAACACGGAGAGAAACTCGTGCTGGCGCACCACGCCCACGGGGCGCTGGTCGTCGTCGAGCACGGCCAGGCAGCGCAGGTCGGGGTCCTCGCGAAACCGCGCCACCACCTCGGGCACCGGTGTCCCCTGGGCCACCGGCGTCAGATGCCGGCACAGCATGGCGGCGCTGGTCCCGAAGCTGCCCGACACGGCCTGCGGCGCCGGGGCCGTCTCTTCAAGACGGCGCAGGGGCTCACGCGACGGACGCGCGAAGTGGTAGCCCTGCACCAGGGTACAGTTCAGGCCCCACAGGCAGCGCTGTTCGCCGGCGGTCTCGATGCCCTCGGCGATGACCCGGCAGCCCAGGCTGCGCGACACCTCGAGCAGCGAGCCGAGGAACTGGCACTTGCCCGGATCGCGGTCGATCTCCTCGACGAAATGCCGATCGATCTTGACGAAGTCGGGGCGCAGCTCCGCCCAGTGCCGCAGGCTGGAGTAGCCGGCCCCCAGGTCGTCCAGGGCCACCTGGAAGCCCATGCGCCGGTAGTGGTCCACCGCCTGGCGCATCAGGGCGTAGTCGTGGATCGGCAGGTGCTCGGTCAGCTCGATCACCACCCGCTCCGGCGACAGTCCGACCCCATCCAGGAAGGCTCGGGTGAGCCCTTCGCGGAAATCGTCCTCGAGCAGGGAGGTCGGCATCACGTTGAGAAAGAGCCGCCCCGGCAGGTCGAGTCACGCGAAGGCCTCGATGGCCTGTCGCCGACACAGCATGTCCAGCTCGACCAGGCGCCCGGCGTGCCGGGCGGCGTCGAACAGGGTCAGCGGCGAGTGCAGCGCTGAATCCGACGGCCCGCGAGACAGGGCCTCGTAGCCGAAGATCCCCTGGCAGCGGGCATCGACGATGGGCTGGAAGAGCGGGGTGACGCCGCCCTCGTCGAGGATGCGCCCCAGCTCGCGGCCCTCGCGATCCACCATCGCCTCGGCCGTCACTCGCGCTCCGATAACGGCATCGTGCATCATGTCTCTCCTGTCACGCGGGCAGGGCCTCGAGGTCGGGCGCTGGCTGGGCCGTGCGCTCGCCGGGCGCCGGCTCGCTGGCCGCCTCAACGGGCGTCTCGCTCGCCGCGGGCAGCTGGAACCCCGCGGTGAAGGCCCGCATGCGCTCGGCCTCGGCCTCCAGGGCCGACGCCGTGCCGTTGGCCTCTTCCACCATGGCGCTATTGCGCTGGGTCACCGTGCCCATCTGCTGCATGGCCTGATTGATCTGGTCAAGGCCATGATGCTGTTCGGTCGCCGCCTGGGCGACCCGGTCGATTCGCTCACCCAGCCCCTGGATGGCATCGACGATGGCCGCCATGTCGTCGCTGGCGCGACGGGACAGGCCATTGCCCTGTTCGACGCTGGCCTGCGAGGCGCGAATGAGCTCACGAATCTCGCTGGCGGCCTGGGCGCTGCGCGCGGCGAGTTGACGGACCTCCCCCGCCACGACCGCGAAACCGCGGCCATGCTCCCCGGCCCGGGCGGCCTCGACCGAGGCGTTGAGGGCCAGCAGGTTGGTCTGGAAGGTGATGTCATCGATCAGCCCGATGATCTCGCCGATACGGGTCGAGCGCTGATGGATGTCGCCCATGGTGGCGACGAAGGCGCCGACGCCGTCCCGCCCCTGGTGGGCCTTGCCGGCGGCCTGCTCGGCCAGGGTGCTGGCCTCGCGAACATGGCCGGCGGTATCGGCGACCGAGGCCGTCATTTCATCCAGGCTGGCCGCGGTCTGCTCGAGGGAAGCCGCCTGTTGCTGGGTACGCGACGCCAGCTCCATGGAGGCCTGCCGTTCAGGCGCCACGGGCAGCGCCTGGAAGCGCTCGAAGGCCTCCCGAGCATCGCGCATGTGCGCCTTGGCCTGATCGATGACCGGCCCGGGCCGGTCGAAGGAGGGGGTGCGGATCAGGTGGGCGGCGCGCTCCATGGCAACCTGGGCTCTCAGGGTGCCGATATAGGCCTGATTCAGCGCCCGGGACTGCTGCCCCTGACGCTCGCGGAGGTCGGCGAAGGCGTCGCGTCCGTGGTGATTGGCATAGAGGCCCAGGGCACCGGTACCGAGAATGATCGCACCAAAGGCGAGAATCACCAGGCTCCAGCTGAGCCGGATGGTCAGTCGATCGAGTAGTCGCATCGGGGGTCCTGTCGCTGATGAATCGGCCGGCGGGTCATGACGACCCGCGTGCGCCGAGGTTATATCAGCGGTTTATGACATTCCGATGGCAAGCCCGCCGTCTTCAGGGGAATCTACGTCGAACCGGATGAAGGGCCTTGTGCTGCCAGGTAGCGTTCGGCGAAGACCTCGGCGGTGACCGGCCGCCCGGTGAGAAATCCCTGAACCAGGTTGACGTGGTAGCGGGAGAGCGCCTGCAGCTGGGTCTGGGTCTCCACGCCCTCGGCCACCACCCGCAGGCCGAGCTCCTTCGCCAGGCCGGTCACCGCGGCGACGATCGCCGCGCTGCCGCGGCTATCGCCCAGGCCCTGAATGAAGCTGCGGTCGATCTTGAGGGTGGTCACCGGCAGGTCCTGCAGGTAGCTCAGCGAGGAGTAGCCGGTGCCGAAGTCATCGATGGCGATACGACAGTCCATCTCGCGCAGCCCCTCCAGGATGGCCAGTGCCTCCTGATGCTTGTCGAGCAGCACGCTCTCGGTGAGCTCGAAGCCGATCTGCCCGCTGGGCAGCTCATGCTCGGCATGCAGGGCGCGCACCTGCGCCACCAGGTCACGCTGCCAGAACTGGCGAGCCGAGAGATTGATGGCAATGCGTGGCGGCGCCAGGCCATCGGCCAGCCAGTCACGCAGCTGACGGGCCACCAGCTGCATCAGCCGCGCTCCCAGCGGCAGGATCAGCCCCGAGCGCTCGGCCAGGGGGATGAAGTCGCCGGGCGAGACATGGCCGAACGCCGGGTGGTGCCAGCGCAGCAGTGCCTCGGCGCCCTGCAGGGCGCCCGTGTCGCGCTCGAACAGCGGCTGGTAGTGCACCGCCAGCCCCGCGCCGGTCTCGGCGGTATTGCGCAGGGCGGTCTCGAGCTCCAGGCGGCAGTGATCCTGCCGGTGCATCTCGGCGCGAAACAGGCGATAGGTGTTGCGCCCCTCCTGCTTGGCGCGGTACATGGCCGCATCGGCATGGCGCACCAGCACCTCGACGTCCTCGCCATCGTCGGGGTAGAGACTGATCCCCAGGCTGCAGCCGACGCGGAAGACCTGCCCGCCGACCTCGAAGGGCGCACTCACCGACTCCACCAGCCGACGCGCCACCCGGGTGACGTCATCGACCTCCTCGACCTCGTGGATCAGCACGATGAACTCGTCGCCGCCCTGGCGCGCCAGGGTGTCATCCTCGCGCAGGTGGCCGCGCAGCCGCCGGGAGACCTTGACCAGCAGCTCGTCGCCCACGGCGTGGCCCAGGGCATCGTTGACCTGCTTGAAGTGGTCGAGGTCGAGGAAGATCACCGCCAGCCGCTGCTGATGGCGATGGGCATGGCGCATCGCCAGGTCCAGGCGGTCCTCCAGCAGACGCCGATTGGGCAGGCGGGTCAGCGGGTCGTAGTAGGCCAGGCGGCGGACCTGCTCCTCGTTCTCGCGGATATGGGTAATGTCGGTGAACAGCGCCGCATAGTTGGTGACCTCGCCCTGATCGTCATGGATGGCGGTAATGGTCAGCAGCTCCAGGAAGAGCTGACCGCTCTTGCGACGGTTCCAGATCTCGCCGCGCCAGTAGCCCCGCGCCTGCAGGGTCTGCCACATGTCACGATAGAAGTCGCCGTCATGGCGCCCCGAGGAGAGCATCGCCGGGGTGCGCCCCGCCGCCTCCTCCAGGCTGTAGCCGGTCATGTGCGTGAAGGCCGGATTGACGAACTCGATGCGGGTCGCGGCATCGGTGATGATGATGCCTTCCAGGGAGGAGTCGATCACCCGCTCCGCCAGCTGCAGGTTCTTGCGCGACCTGGCCAGCGCCTGATCGCGCTGCTCCAGCGCCTCGCGCAGATCCTCCAGGTAGAGATGCTCGGCGCCGGCGAGCAGGTCCTGAAAGCCCAGCAGGCCGACCACCTCGCCCCGGTCGTCGAGCACCCCCAGATGGCGAACGCGGCGGTCGATCAGCAGGTCGCGGGCGTGGATCAGGGCATCCTCGACCCCCACCGTGAGCAGCGGCCGGCTGGCCAGCTCGCCGATGCCCGTGTCGCCCGGGTGGCAGGCCACGAAGCGCACCAGGTCACGCTCGGTGAGAATGCCGAGCTGACGGCCGGGGTCCACCACCACCACCGCCGCATCGCAGCCGCCGCGGCGCATGCGTCGCGCGGCCTCGTTCAGCGACAGCTCGCCCTCCAGCAGCAGGGGCCGATTGCGCATCGCCGTGCCCACCTCGCGCAGGCGCAGGTAGGGCTCCAGCCCCTGATTCAGGGCCATGTCGGTCTGGGAAAGGATCCCGAGGGGGGTGTCGGCGTCATCCACCACCAGCAGGTGGCGGCGACGCTCGGCGCTGAAGCGCAGGGCGGCCTGCCCTACCGGGGTGGTCGGGTGAATCGTGGCCACCGGGTGGCTCATCACCCGCTCGATGGGGCGCTTCACGGCCTCGGGGTCGGCAAAGTCGACAAACAGGCTGTCATGTTCGGTCCAGATACCGACAACCTGGCCGCCCTGCACCACCAGCATCGAGCTGCAGCGCCGCTCGGCCATGCGCGCCGCGGCCTCGCACAGCGGCGTGTCCGGCGTGCAGGTCAACAGGCCGGTGTGCATGATGCGCTCTACGGCAAGGTCTGTGGTCATGATGTCCCGTTGTGTGTCAGTGTCTTGATCCATATCACGCAAAAAAACGAAGCACGCTACCTGAGATGGACCGGAAAGAGAACCGCGGACGGCGGTCATTGTCTTGATGCAGATCAAGGAAGCGCGCTGGTCAAGGAAGGCGCGATGGTCGGCGTGTCAGGTCGCCCCCGGGGAGGCCGCGTGCCCCGCCAGGTCGTGCATGTGCAGGGCCAGCGCCGACCACTCATCCCGGCCCGGCCACTGCGCGAGCCAGGCGGGAAAGTCTGCGGCGGGCATCGGCCGGGCGATCCCGTAGCCCTGGACACGGGCACAGCCCATCGCCAGCAGGGCGCGGGCGTGCGCGAGGGTCTCGACCCCCTCGGCGAGCATGGGGCGGCGAAAGCGGTTGGCCATGTAGATGACGCTCTCGACGATGGCCATGTCGTCGGGGTCGTCGAGCATGTCGCGCACGAAGCTCTGATCGATCTTGATCAGGTCCACCGGCAGCTGCCGCAGGTGCGTCAGCGAGGAGTAGCCGGTGCCGAAGTCATCGATGGCGAAGTCGATCCCGAGGCTCTGACAGTGCCGCATGGTGGCCAGGGCGGCCTGGATGTCGTGCATGGCGGCGCTCTCGAGCACCTCCAGCTTGAGCCGCGCGGGCGGGACCTCGGGATACCGCGCCAGCAGCTGCTCCAGCCGCTCGGCGAACTGGCCACTGAGCAGATGGGCGGGACTGATGTTCACGTGCACCGGCAGCTCGATGCCCCGCTCGCGCCACGCATCCAGCTGCTTCAGGGCCGCCTCGATCACCCACTCCCCGAGCGCGATCTCGAGCGCCGTTTCCTCGATCATCGGCAGGAAGCGTCCCGGCGCAAGCAGCCCCTCCTCCGGGTGCTGCCAGCGCACCAGGGCCTCGGCCCCGATCACCTCGCCGCCGAAGATGTCGACCTGCGGCTGGTAGTACAGCACCATCTCGCCCGCCTGCAGGGCGGCGGAGAAGCGCAGGCGCCGCGCCTCCAGCGCGCGCAGCTCGCGATCGAGGCCAGTATCGAACACATGAAAGGTGTCGCGCCCCTGCTGCTTGGCCCGGTACATCGCTTGGGTGGCGTGGCGCAACAGCACATCCCCGTCCTCATCGTCCTGGGGGTAGAAGGTGACCCCGAGACTGACCGTGATCTGCAGGCGCCGCCCGCGCAGGAACAGCGGCTGGCCGATGGCGGTCAGCAGCTGCCTCAGGGAGTCGTCGTCGGCCCCCTGATGCAGCAGCAGCACGAACTCGTCGCCACCGACCCGCGCCAGGATATCGTCGCCATGCAGCAGGTGACTGATGCGCTGGGCCAGGGCCGTGATCAGCAGGTCGCCGACCTCCTGGCCGTGCTTGTCGTTGATGCGCTTGAAGTGGTCGATATCCAGCGAGCATACCGCCAGGCTCCCGCCCTGATGCCGGGCATGCAGCAGGGACTCCTGGATGAGCTGGGTGAGCAGCTGAAGGTTTGGCAGGCCGGTCAGGGCATCGAAGTAGACCTCACGCCCGGTCCGCCGCCCGGAGGCGGCCAGGACCGCCAGGTCGGAGAGGACCCAGATGTGGTGCGACGGCCTTCCCCGGGCGTCGCTCACCCGGCTGACCGAGATGACCGCCGGACAGGCATGGCCGTTGCGATGGCGGTAGGTGATCTCGGCCTTGCAGTGATCCCTCAGGCTCAGCCCGCGACACAGCTCGTCGGCCTGCGCCGCTGGGGCCCCCTCCGGAAAGAGTCCCTGCAGCGGTTCACCCAGTACCTGCTCGCGCGCCAGCCCCGTCAGCCGGGTGAAGGCCGGATTGGTATCGAGGATATGGTGCCGATCATCGGTGATGATGACCGCCTCGCCGACATGGCGAAAGACATCGGCGGTAAGCTCGCCACGTGCGCGGGCGGCCCCGCTGGCCCGGCTCACGCCCTGCGGGCCCATGCTCATCGGTGGTGACTGCACTTCCCTGCTCATCCCTGCATCCGGCCTCATCTGCCCCCCGTATGGATAGTGCCACCTTGCGGCCAGCTGCCTGCCCGCTCAGGCAAGTGACGGATCGGCCACGACCCGGTTGCGCCCCGCCGACTTGGCCTGGTAGAGCGCGTCGTCGGCTCGCCCCAGCATGCTGTCCATGTCATCGCCCGGACGGTATTCGGTGATGCCGGTGCTGATGGTAATGGCCAGGCCGTGCAGCCGTGATTCGCCGACCTGGCTGCGCAAGCGCTCGGCGAAGGTGCTGGCCCCCCTCAGACGCGTGTCGGGCAACAGGATGGTAAACTCCTCGCCCCCCCAGCGCGAGAGAATGTCGGTACTTCTCAGGCTGCCGGCGACGCGGTGGGCCAGCTGCTTGAGGATGGCATCGCCGACGTCATGGCCATGCCGATCGTTGACCTCCTTGAAGTGGTCGATATCGAAGAGCAACAGCGAGAAGCTCTCGTCGTTCACCTCAGCCTGGTCAATGGCCTGACGAAGCGCCGTGTCGAAGGCGCGACGGTTGTAGGTGCCGGTGAGGTGGTCGAGCGTCGCCTGGCGTTCCAGCTCGGTTTCCATGCGCTTGCGCTCGGTGATGTTGTGAAACACCGCCACGAAGCTGCGGATCCGGCCGGTATCATCCCGCACCGCCGTGATCGACTGCCAGAGCGGATAGATATCGCCGAACTTGTTGCGGTTCCAGATCTCGCCCTGCCAGTGCCCGGTCTTGAGCAGGGAGTCCCAGAGTCGGGCATAGAAGTCGGGCGAGTGCCGCCCGGACTTGAAGATCCGCGGGGTCTTGCCCAGCACCTCATGCTCGCGGTAGCCGGTGATGTCGGTAAAGGCCTGGTTGACACGCTCGATCTGCATGTTCGCATCGGTGATCATCGTTGCTTGGCCGGTCTCGAAGGCCGTGGCCAGCAGCTTGAGCTCATTCTCCTGACGCTTGCGCTCGGTGACGTCCTCCTTGACCGCGACGAAGTTGACGATCTCCCCGGCGTCATTGCGAACCGGGGTGATCACCTCGGCCTCCCAGTAGAGCTGACCGTTCTTGCGTCGGTTGAGCAGCTCCCCCTGCCATACGCGACCGGCCCGCAGGGTCTGCCAGAGATCGCGATAGACCTCATCGGCGGTTTCGCCCGACTGGATCACCGCCGGCGTCTGCCCGATCAGCTCCTCGCGGGCATAGCCCGTGACGTCCAGGAAGCGCTGGTTGACGAACTCGATGCGCCCCTTGACGTCGGTGATCGCGGTAGCCGCCGGGCTCTGCTCCACGGCGATGTAAAGCTGGTGGAAACGCCGGCGCAGCGAGGCGATATCGTCGTCGCCGTCCTCTGCGATGCCTTCCGACCCTGCCACGGGGCCTCCCTGGGGTTGGGTCATCTGATGATGTCCTTTTTATTGGTCTATCCCATTTCGGCGCGAAGCGGCGGTGGGTGCCTGCCGGGTCATCCCGACAGCCATCCGCCCCACCGGTCAGGGCACCGCCGGGAGGGAACCCGCTTGATGGCGCCTCCTCTCATCCAGACGAATGAGGATAATCCACGACAGGCGTCATGGCCGAACCAGGAACACCATACTCGAACTTCATTGACCTGCGTCAATATAGCGCAACCGCTGAGCTGCCTCTTGCCGGTGCGATACCCCTTCCTGCGGCACTTGCGGGAGTGACCATCAGATCGCCAAGGAACGCCGAATGCCCCCCCACAACAAACACCCGGGCCGGAGATAGCCAGCCGAACGTGAGGGAGCGACGGTCCGGCGCGTTCACGCCGAAAGGCGATGTTCCTAAAGTTGGCGGGCGTCATGGCCGATAGGACACTTGAGCAACGAGCGATTCCGGCGCGCCATGACGCGGCCTGCCGCTCGCCATGGCGCCGTGTCGCAACGCCTGATCAGCCAGCGCCTACCTCTCACAACAAAGGATGATAGCTTGCCATGACCTCTCCCCTCTCCGATGCCACCGCTTCGCCCCAGGCCTCGACCTTACCGACGCTCACCGCCCGACAGCGGCTCGAGAGCGTGCTCGGCAACCTGCCGCCCGTGGGTGAGGCCGCCGCTCAGGGAGCGGCGGGCGGGGCGGAGAGCATCGGGCGGGACAGCCTGGTCGCGCCGGTTCAGCGCATCAACGAGGTGATGCGCCCCTACGGCGTGGAGTTCGAGTTGAGTGACGAGACCTCTCGACTCATCACGCGCATCGTAGACCGGGACAGCGGGGACGTGATCCGGCAGATCCCGGCAGAGGAGGTGCTGCGCATTGCCGAGCGCCTGGAAGAGCTGCAGGGACGGCTGATCCAGCTGGAGGCCTGATCACACCTGCATGTTCATGATGTCCTTGTAGGCCGTGACCAGGCGGTTACGCACCTGGACTCCCATCTCGGTGGCCACGCTGGCCTTCTGCATGTCGACCATGACGTCGTTGAGCTCGACGCCCGGGGTGCCGGCCTGAAGGGCCTGGGCCTTAGCATCGGCATCGAGCTTGAGGTCATTGATGCGGTGGATGGCCGACTGCAGCTCGCCGGAGAAGCCGCCGCCCCCCACCTGGGTATCGACGCGCTGGCCACTGGCCGGCTGAGAGGCGGCCTGGCTGGACAACGACTGCATCTGGGCGAGAACTGACTCGATCGCGGGAGCGCTCATCACATCCACCTCGGCATAGGGGGTCACGATTACAGGGAACGCCAGGCTACCAGCCCGGTGCTCTCGACCAAGCCGGCAATTGCCCTGTAAAAACTGGGCTTTTCGGGCCTTTAGGGTGACAGCGGCCGCGGATAATGGCCTCCATCAGAGTTCCGCCCACCCCAGTGGCGGCCAACCGCGATGGACGGACAGCACTCGATGCCTTCTTCCTTGATATCCCCCGGCAACGGCGCCTGCCTCACCTGGAGGCCCGCATGAGCAGTGGCGCAACGGCCACCGACAGTCAGAGTCCACAAGGCGCTGGCGGTCTTGCGCGCCTCAGGGAGCAGCTGCGTGGCAACCCGCTGGTGGCCCTGCTGATCGCGGGCGCCGCCGTGATCGCCATCATCGTCGCCCTGCTGATGTGGGCGCGCAGCCCCGACTACCGCGTGCTCTACAGCAACCTCAGCGAGGCGGATGGCGGCAGCATCATCAACGAACTCGACACCCGCGGCATCCCCTACCGCTTCCGTCAGGGAGGCCAGGCGCTGATGGTGCCCGCCGACCAGGTCCATACCCTGCGCCTGCAACTGGCGGAACAGGGGCTGCCCCAGGGCGGCAACGTCGGCCTGGAGCTGATGGAGGAGCAGGCCTTCGGCATCAGTCAGTTCGCCGAGCAGGTCAACTACCAGCGCGGCCTGGAGGGCGAGCTGGCCCGCTCCATGGAGTCGCTCGGGCCGGTCAACCGGGCCCGGGTTCACCTGGCCCTGGCCAAGGACTCGGTCTTCGTGCGCGACCGGGAGCCGGCCAAGGCTTCGGTGGTGTTGACCCTGCATGCCGGCCGCACTCTCGGCGAGGGGCAGGTCAGCTCCGTCGTGCACATGGTCTCCAGCAGCGTGCCGGAGCTGGCCGCCGAGGACGTCACCGTGGTCGACCAGAACGGTCGCCTGCTGACCACGCCGGACACCGACGGAGCGGGCCTGGACGGTACACAGCTTGACTACATCGCCGAGGTGGAGCGCTCCTATCAGCGCCGGATCGAGTCCATCCTAACGCCGATCCTGGGCAACCAGAACGTCAAGGCCCAGGTCACGGCCCAGATCGACTTCTCGCAGCGCGAGGAAACCTCGGAGCGCTACGGGCCCAACCAGTCCCCCGATGAAGCGGCGGTACGCAGCCACCAGAGCCGCCTCGACTACAGCGGCAACGATGACCTGGCGGCCGGGGTCCCCGGCGCGCTGAGCAACACCCCTCCAGGTATCGCGCCCTCCCCGGTGGAGACCCCGCCCGACGACGAGGAGGAAGCCGAGGAAGCGCCGCTGGATGAAGAGGCCCTGGCGGACACGCGCAACCTCAATCGTGACGACGTGATCAACTACGAGGTCGACCGCAGCATCTCGCACGTCCAGCACCGCCGTGGGCAGGTCGAACGGCTCTCGGCTGCCGTTGTCGTCAACTACCGCCAAACCCCGGATGACCAGGGGGTCATGCAGCCCACCCCGCTCAGCGATGCCGAGATCGACCAGGTCAATCGACTGATCCGCCAGGCCATGGGCTTTTCCGAGACCCGCGGCGACGAGGTTGCCGTGGTCAACCGGCCCTTTGCCGAGACAACCCCGGAAGCTGACCCCCTCGAGTGGTGGCAGGAACCCGAAACCCAGCAGCTGGGCATGACCCTGGGCCGCTACCTGCTGGTGGGCCTGGCGATTCTGCTGCTCTACCTGCTGATCCTGCGCCCGCTGATCAAGCGCGTCACCCAGGCGCCCCAGCCGGCCCAGCCCGCTCCGACCCTACAGGCCAGGGTCGGCGAGGAGGACGAGGAAGGCGCGTCCCCCGCAGGCCCAGAGGAGGAATCCACCTATGAGAAACCGAAGCGCAAGCGCAAGGCCTCGGCCTACGAGGACAACCTCAACGCCCTGCGCGAGATGGCCCAGGAGGACCCGCGCATGGTGGCCATGATCGTTCGCGGCTGGATGAACAAGCATGACTAAGGCTCAGGAAATCAGCGGCGCACGGCGCAGCGCCATTCTGCTGCTGGCCCTCGACGAGGACAGTGCCGCCGAGGTATTCAAGTACCTCTCCCCCACCGAGATCCAGCAGATCAGCACCGAGATGGCCCGCTTGGACCAGGTGTCCCACGATGACATGCGCCAGGTGCTGCAGTCCTTCTATGACGAGACCGAGGAGTTCATCGCGCTCAACCTGAACTCCAGCGAGCACATCCGCTCGGTGCTGACCAAGGCACTGGGCAGCGATCGCGCCTCCAGCCTGATCGAGGATGTGCTGGAGACCAGCGGGACCGGCTCCGGCATCGACGCCCTGAACCTCATGGAAGCCTCGATGGTGGCGGAGCTGATCCGCGACGAGCATCCGCAGATCATCGCCACGGTGCTGATCCACCTGGAGCGTCACCAGGCGGCGGACGTCATGGCCCTGTTCGACGAGAAGCTGCGCAACGACGTGGTACTGCGCATCGCGACCTTCAGCGGTGTGCAGCCCGCCGCCCTGCAGGAGCTCACCGAGGTGCTGACCAACATGCTCGATGGCCAGAACCTCAAGCGCAGCAAGATGGGGGGCGCGCGCACCGCGGCCGAGATCCTCAACCTGATGAACACCAACCAGGAAGAGGCCGCCATCGAGACGGTGCGCTCCCACAGCGAGGACCTGGCCCAGAAGATCATCGACGAGATGTTCCTGTTCGAGAACCTCACCGATCTCGACGACCGCAGCATCCAACTGATCCTCAAGGAGATCGACACCAACTCGCTGGTGGTGGCGCTCAAGGGGGCCCCGGAAGTCCTCATGGACAAGTTCATGCGCAACATGTCCCAGCGTGCCGCCGACCTGATGCGCGAGGACATGGAGGCGCGTGGCCCCATCCGGGTCTCCCAGGTCGAGGCCGAGCAGAAGGCCATCCTGCAGGTGGTGCGGCGCCTCGCCGATGGTGGCGAGATCGTGCTGACGGGGGGAGACGATACCTATGTCTGAACGTGGCCAGTCGTGCATGGCGAACCGCCAGGCGCCCTGGCGCCGCTGGCAGATGGGGGAGCTGGAGAGCCCGGGGCGCGGCACGCACGCCGAGTCCCAGGGTCGTGCCGCATCGCAGCAGGATGACGAGCGACGCGACGCCCTCCAGCGCCAGGCAGAGCTGCAGGCGCTGCGCGAGCAGGTCCGCCGGGAGGCCCACGCGGAGGGTCTGCAGGCAGGGCACGAACAGGGCCATGCCGAGGGTCTGGCCAGGGGGCTCGAGGAGGGTCGCCAGCAGGCCAGGGACGAGATGGAGGCGAGGCTTGCCGAAGAACTGGCACCCCTGGCCAGCCTGGCGACGACGTTCGGCGCCGCCCTGGAAGAGCTCGACGAGACCGTCGCCCAGGACCTGGTCGACCTGGCCCTGGCCACCGGTCATCAGCTGGCCGGCGAGGCCCTCAAGGCGAGACCTCGCCAGGTGCTGGACCTGGTGCGCACCCTGCTGCACACCGAACCACCGCTCATCGGCCAGCAGCGCCTGTGGCTACACCCGCTGGACCACAAGCTGGTGCAGAAGCACCTGGGCGAGGAACTGGCGGCGGCCGGCTGGACGCTGCAGCCGGATGATCAGCTCAGCCGCGGCGGCTGCCGCGTCACCAGCGCCAATGGTGAGCTCGATGCCACCTGGGAGAGCCGCTGGAAGGCCGTGAAGGCCCAGGTCCGCCAGCGCAGTCCGACCCCGGATGCGCCGCCAGGAGAGACGCCCTAGTGTCCGAGTCGCTTGCGCCCAACCCTCACCAGGCACACTGGCAGCGCGCCCTGCGCGGCGTGCGTGCCCGCGTGGAGCCCCTGCCCCCCTGCCGCACCAGCGGCCGGGTGGTGAGGGCCACCGGCCTGGTCATCGAGGTGGTCGGGCTGCAGCTGGCACTCGGCAATGCGTGTCGCATCGAGCTCCCCACCAGCCGTCAGACAGCGCAGCGCTTTGCCGAGGCCGAGGTCGTGGGCTTCGCCGGTGACAAGCTCTACCTGATGCCGCTGGCCGAGATCACCGGCCTGATGCCGGGTGCCAAGGTCCTTCCCCTGGCCGATGGCCCGCAGGACAGTGCCCGACGCTTCCCCCTCGGCGAGGCCCTGCTGGGACGGGTCGTCGATGGCAATGGCAGCCCCCTCGATGGCCTGGGGCCGCTCGCCGAGGCGCCCCGGGCACCACTGGCCACGCCGCCGCTGAACCCGCTGGATCGCGCCCCCATCGACGCGCAGATCGACGTGGGCATCCGCGCCATCAACGCCCTGCTCAGCGTGGGCCGCGGCCAGCGCATGGGCCTGTTCGCCGGCTCCGGGGTCGGCAAGTCGGTACTGCTCGGCATGATGGCCCGCTACACCCGCGCCGACGTGATCGTGGTGGGGCTGATCGGCGAACGGGGACGCGAGGTCCAGGAGTTCATCGACAACATCCTGGGCGAGGAAGGCCTGCGCCGCGCCGTCGTGGTGGCCGCACCCGCTGACACCTCACCACTTCAGCGCCTCCAGGGGGCGTCCTATGCCACCCGGCTGGCCGAAGGATTCCGCGATGAGGGGCGCAATGTGCTGCTGATCATGGACTCCCTGACCCGCTTTGCCATGGCACAGCGCGAGATTGCCCTGGCCGTCGGCGAGCCCCCGGCCACCAAGGGGTATCCCCCCTCGGTGTTTGCCAAGCTGCCCAGCCTGGTCGAGCGTGCCGGCAACGCCCAGCGGGGCGGAGGGTCGATCACGGCCTTCTATACCGTGCTCACCGAGGGTGACGACCAGCAGGACCCCATCGCCGACTCGGCACGCGCCATCCTCGATGGGCATATCGTGCTCTCCCGGGCCCTGGCAGAAGCCGGCCACTATCCGGCCATCGATATCGAGGCTTCCATCAGCCGGGCCATGACCGCCATCACCGGGCTGCCGCAACAGCAGCAGGCCCAGCAGTTCAAGGCCCTCTTCTCCCGCTATCAGCGCAACCGCGACCTGATCAGTGTCGGGGCCTATCACCCGGGCCACGACCCCCAGCTGGATGACGCCGTGCGCCGCTATCCCCGGCTCGAGGGGTTCCTGCAACAGCGCATCGAGGAGAGCAGCAGCCTGGAAGACGCCCGCCAGGGACTGGCCAATGTTCTGGGAGGTAACGCATGAGCCGCCACGACACGCCACTCGATACGCTCGTCGAACTGGCCCGGGACGCTCGGGACCAGGCCGGCCAGGACCTCGCCGGCGAACAGCGCACCAACAGCCAGGTCCACCAGCAGCTGGAGTCGCTGCATCGCTATCGCCAGGAGTATGCCGCCAAGCTCAATGCGGCCATGCGCGAGGGTATCGACCCGGCCAGCATGCGCAATTACCAGCAATTCCTGGCATCGCTGGACGCAGCCCTGGAGCGCGCCCGGGAGGCGCTGGCCACCCAGCAGGAGCGGGTCGAGCGAACGCGGCAGCAGTGGCAACGCCAGCAGCAGCGCCTGTCGTCCTATGACACCCTGCTCGAGCGGCGACATCACGCCAGGCGCCGCGACGAACAGCGCCGGGAACAGCACGTCAGTGATGACCTGGTCAACAGCCGTATGGCTCGCCGACTCTCGCCCAGCGAGCTCTGATACTTCGAGGAATCGCCATGCATATCCAGCAGATCATGAGTCTGGCCAATGGTCCCGAGGGGGGTTCCCAGTCTCGCGCCGGTGCCCCCGCGGAAGGCGGCGCCTTCGCCAGCACCCTGGCACGGGCAGCCGAGGGCAGTGACCGGCTGCTCGCCGCCGCTCGGCACGCCCCGGGTGACGGCGTCTCCGCCGCAGGGCGTGAGGCCCTGTCGGAACTGCGTCAGGCGCTGCGCCAGGGTGACCAGCAGGCACTCGAGGCCCTGACGGCGGAACGGGGCGGTGCCCTTTCCGAGGCGCTGGCGCAACTGCAGCAGCAGCTCGTCGAGGCAGGCCATCGCCCGGCCGGCGCCGCGACGCCTGACGGGCTCGCGCAGGCGCTGCCAGCACAGTCCCGGGCCCGCCCGGCGCAGGCAGGCGACGCTGCGCCGGACGCAGACCCGACCGTCAGGAACACCCATGACGACCTGGCCAGCCTTGTGTCTCGTCTGCAGGAGCGGCTGGAACAGGCAGGCGCTGGCCAATCGGGGAGCGAGCCGACCGCCACACAGGCGGCTGACGGCCTGGCGAGCCTCATGGCGCAGCTGCAGCAGCGCCTGGAGCAGGCAGGCGCAGGCCCATCGGGGAGCGAACCGGCGGCCACGCCGACAGCTGACGGCCTGGCGAGCCTCCTGGAACAGCTGCAGCAGCACCTTGACACGGCAGGCGATCGCACGGCGAATGGTGGCCGTGAGGGGCTGCCGGCCACTGACGGTCTGGCAGGCCTGCTGACCCAGCTCCAGGCTCGCCTGGAGCAGGCAAGCGGTCGCGCACCCTCCGATCCCGAGTCGCTGACGGCCCTTCAGCAGCGTCTGGCGCTGATCCAGCAGGCCGGTCGGCAGAGCGCTGCGGGCAGTGCCGCCATCGATAACGGCCGCGCCGAGATACCGCGTGGCACCGAGACACCCACCCCCCCGGCCACCATCGCCGCCAATGACGCGGCTCGGCATACCCAGGCGGCGGTGGAGCGTAGCCTGGCCGAACAGGCCCAGGCGCTGCGCCAGGTCACCGGTGACAGCACGTCCACGCCCACCCCGCGGCAACCGGATGCCATCGCCGAGGCACTGCTGGCCAGCCGCCAGGAGGCTCCCCGGGTCGGTAGCGGGATGAGCCAGCCCGGCGGCGAGCCCACCGGCAACGGCCTCGGTACCGCCTCGCCCCCCTTGAGCGCCGGGACGAACGGCGCCGGCGCCACGGCTGCCGCCGCCACCGCCACCGCCAGTCTCAGCGCCCCGGTCGGCACGGCGGCATGGAACCAGCAGTTGGGACAGCAGCTGATGCGCATCAGCCAGCAGGGCGGCGAGCAGCGCGTGCAGCTGAAGCTGCATCCCGCCGAGCTAGGCCCGCTTTCCGTCAGCCTCACCTTCAGCGACCAGGGAGCCCAGGCGCAATTCCTGTCGGGCCATGCCCAGGTGCGCCAGGCCCTGGAACAGGCCATTCCCCAGTTGCGCGAGACCCTCGCCGAGCAGGGCATCAGCCTGGGCGAGGCCTCGGTAGGCGAGCAGCGTACGGGGCACGATGACGGCCCCGCCCGACAGCCGGGCGAGATGCTGGCCGCGAGCGGGCTGGACGACGGCGGCGAAGAACTCCCTGGCGCTGGCGACACCATGCGCCACCGCGACCTGGCGCTGGATGGCCGCGTCGACCTCTACGCCTGATCACCAGGTGCGCTGGCAAACGGGCAAGATAGGCGCATTCTGCGAGCCTGTTCGGATCATCAGGGGCTCTTCACGACACGCATACTGCGGCGTCAGCGTCGGCAACATACTGCAATCTAGGAACGAGAATGGCGAAATCCCGTGGTGGCTCCCGCAAGCTTCTGTGGTCGATGATGGTGCTGCTGATCCTGTCGTCATCGGCAGCCGCAGTGGCCCTCTACATGGTCTTCAACCAGCCGGACAGCGAGACGCAATCGGCGGCCAACGCCCAGGTGGCGCCCGAGCAGAAGACGCCGATCTTCCTGCCGATCGAGCCCTTCACCGTCAACCTGGCCGATGACGACTATGGGCCGCGTCTGCTCTACACGGGCCTGTCACTCAAGCTCGATGACGAGCAGGGCAAGGAGATCCTCGAGGAGCACATGCCCCAGGTACGCAGTCGCCTGCTGACGCTGTTTTCCGGCAAGCAGGCCAGCGAGCTGACCTCACCGGGGGGCAAGCAGCGCCTGGCCGAGGAGGTGATTGCCGCCCTGGAGGCGCCGATGTCGGAAAACCAGCCGGACCTGACCATCGACGACGTGCTCTTCACCGAGTTCATCGTCCAGTAGCCGGACGGGAGACCCTGAGACACCATGTCCCAAGATGATCTGCTCTCCCAGGAAGAGATCGATGCGCTGCTCAAGGGTGTGAGCGGTGATGATGAGCCGGAAGCCAACAGCGGTGGCAGCCCGCGCGTGCGCCCCTATGATCCGGCCTCCCAGCACCGCATCATCCGCGAGCGCCTGCACGCCCTGGACATCATCAACGAACGCTTCGCGCGCCACTTCCGCATGGGGCTGTTCAACCTGATTCGCCGCAGTGCCGACATCACCGTGGACTCGGTGCGCTACCAGAGCTACAGCGAGTTCTCCCGCAACGTGCCGGTGCCCACCAACATCAACATGATCGCCATGAAACCCTTGCGCGGCTCGGCACTGATCGTGTTCCCGCCCAGCCTGGTGTTCATGGTGGTGGACAACCTCTTCGGCGGCGACGGGCGCTTCGTGACCAAGTCCGAGGGCCGCGAGTTCACCAATACCGAACAGCGCATCATCCAGCGCCTGCTGCAGCTGGCCATCGACGCCTACAGCGAGTCCTGGAAGTCGGTCTACCCCCTCGAGATCAGTTTCCTGCGCTCGGAGATGCAGTCGAAATTCGCCAATATCACCAACTCGCCCAACGAGATCGTGGTGAATACCAGCTTCAATCTTGAAGTCGGCAACCTCGCCAGCAACTTCCAGATCTGCATGCCCTACGCCATGATCGAGCCGCTTCGCGACCTGTTGACCAACCCGCTGAGCGACGGCAATCACGACCAGGACGGCACCTGGACGAAACGGATTGCCGGCGAGATACGCCACTCCGAAGTGGAGCTGGTGGCCAACTTTACCCATATTGCCAGCCGCATCGCCCATGTCATGGCCCTGAAGGCAGGCGATGTGCTGCCCATGGAGCTTCCGGAGACGGTGACGGCCAGCGTGGATGGTGTCCCCGTGATGGAGTGTGAATACGGCAGCCAGCATGAGCAGCGCGCCCTGCGCGTGCTGCGCATCTTCGACCATGCCGCCGACCATGCGCCGGCCGACGCCTTCGTCAAAGGCTCCAGGCCGCAATCCAAGGAACCCCATCATGACTGATCCCAACAAGCCCGATCAGAACATCAGCGAAGACGACTGGGCCGCTGCCATGTCGGAGCAGCAGGATACGGCCCCCGCCGAGGATGACGACCCCTGGGCGGAGGCGATGGCCGAGCAGGCAGCGGCGGAGTCCAACGAGCCCGAGCCGACGCCCCAGGAACCCGAGACAACGCCCGCCGCCCACTCTGCCGGCAGCAGTGTCTTTCGCCCGCTCGAAGCGGGCGAGGGGGCGACGGCGGGACGCGACCTGGAAATGATCATGGATATCCCGGTCAAGCTCACCGTGGAGCTGGGCCGGACAAAACTGACCATCAAGCAGCTGCTGGAGCTTGCCCAGGGCTCGGTGATCGAACTGGACGGGCTGGCCGGCGAGCCCATGGATATCCTGATCAACGGCTACCTGATCGCCCAGGGTGAGGTCGTGGTGGTCGAGGACAAGTACGGCATCCGCATCACCGAGATCATCACCCCCTCCGAGCGGGTCCAGAAGCTGAACCGATGAGCGAGGCGACATCCGAACGCTCCCAGGCCGGCCTGGAGGCTGCCGTCAGCGGCGGGGACAGCCTGATCGGCATGGCCACGCTGGGCAAGACCGCGGCGGCGCTGGGCCTGATCCTGGTGATCATCCTGGTGGCTGCCGCCCTCCTGCGTCGCTGGGGATTGCCCCACCAGCGCCATGGCCGCCATCTGCGGGTCGTGGGCAGCACGGCGGTGGGCACCAAGGAGCGGGTAGTGATCGTCGAGGTGGCGGACACCTGGCTGGTGCTCGGCGTGGGCAGTGGCCAGGTCAACAAGCTGCATGAGATGCCGGCTCCGGACGAACCCCGGGCGCCCGACGGGCCCGTCGGGCCGGGGTTCGAGGCTGAGGACTCCTTCGCGACGCGTTTCGCCAAGGCACTCCGGCACAATGCCGGCATCAACCGAGGGGGGAAGGCGTGAGGCAGGCCAGGAGCAGACACCTGCTGGTCTCCCTGGTCATGGCGGTGCTGCTGGCCCTGCCCGCCATGGCCCTAGCCCAGGAGATTCCCGGCATCGTCAGCCAGCCCACCGAGGATGGCGGCCAGCAGTGGTCACTGTCGCTGCAGACCCTGCTGCTGCTCAGCTCGCTGGCCTTCCTGCCGGCCGTGGTGCTGATGATGACCTGCTTCACGCGCATCATCATCGTGCTGAGCCTGCTGCGCACGGCCATGGGCACCCAGGCCACCCCGCCCAACCAGGTACTGCTGGGCCTCGCCCTCTTTCTCACCCTGTTCATCATGTCGCCGGTGCTGGCAGACGTTCATGAACTCGCCTGGGCGCCACTGGCCAATGACGAGATCAGCTTCGATGTGTTCCTGCAGCGGGCGCAGACGCCCTTCCGGGAGTTCATGCTGGCCCAGACCCGCGAACCCGACCTGGCGATGTTCGCCCGCCTGGCCGATATCGGCGAGCTTCAGGGGCCTGAGGACGTGCCCATGCGGATCCTGGTGCCCTCCTTCGTCACCAGCGAGCTGAAGACCGCGTTCCAGATCGGCTTCACGATCTTCATTCCCTTCCTGATCATCGACCTGGTGGTGGCCAGCGTGCTGATGTCACTGGGGATGATGATGGTGCCGCCGATCACCATTTCGCTGCCGTTCAAGCTGATGCTGTTCGTGCTGGTGGACGGCTGGCAGCTGATCATCGGTTCTCTGGCGGAGAGTTTCTATCTCTGAACCCACTCTCCTGACCCCATTCCCCTGAACCCAAGCCCCTGAACCCAAGCCCCTGAACCCAAGCCCCGGGAGGATCGCATGACACCGGAAGAGGTCATGAACATTGCCTATCAGGGAATGCGCGTCACGCTGCTGCTGGCCGGCCCCCTGCTGCTCACCGCCCTGGCCACCGGCCTGCTGGTCAGCCTGTTCCAGGCCGCCACGCAGATCAACGAGATGACCCTGTCGTTCATTCCCAAGATACTGGCCGTGTTCGCGGTGCTGGTGCTCGCCGGCCCCTGGCTGCTCAAGCTGATCACCACCTTTACGATCGAGCTGTTCAGCAACATCCCTGCCATGATCACCTGAGAGGGGTCATTCGCTGATGGTGGAGGTCACCTTTGCTCAGCTGCATGGCTGGCTGGTCGCGTTCCTGTGGCCCTTCGCGCGTCTCACGGCATTGATGCTCACCGCCCCGCTGTGGGGCCATGACAGCGTACCGCGCCAGGCCAAGCTGGCCCTGGCCGGCGCCGTGGCCGTGGTGATTGCCCCGGTGCTGCCGCCCATGCCCGATATTCCCCTCTACTCCTGGGCCGGGCTGGGCATCCTGGTCGAGCAGCTGCTCATCGGCGCGGCCATCGGCCTCACGGTCCGGGTCATGCTGGCCGCGGTGCAGGCATCGGGGGAGTTCATCGGCCTGCAGATGGGCCTGGCCTTCGCCACCTTCTTCGACCCCTCCAGCGGCACCAACATGGTCGTGCTGTCACGCTTCCTCTACATGATCACGCTGCTGATGTTCCTGGCCTTCAATGGCCACCTGATGGTCCTGGAGGTGCTGGTCACCAGTTTCCAGACGCTGCCGATCGGTATCGGCCGCTTCGACCCCGAGGCCTTCAGCATGCTGGCCCGCTATGGCGGCACGATCTACACGGCCGGCATGCTGCTTGCCCTGCCGCTGGTGGCATCGCTGCTGATCATCAACCTGTCGCTGGGCATTCTCAACCGCTCGGCCCCCCAGCTCACGGTCTTCAACATCGGCTTCCCGACGTCGCTGACGGTGGGCCTGATCCTGCTGATGGTACTGATGACCGATATCGGCCGTTTCCTGGAACGCCATTTCAGCCGGGGACTGGCCTTCCTCCAGAACCTGCTGGAGACCATGGCGCCGCTGCCGATGTGACGAGCCGAAGAAAAAGATCATCGCACTTCGCCTCCTTCACGCCAATTTGCGTAGAGACGAAAAAAACCGCTCTGTCCATGCAAGAAGACAAAGCGGTGAAGGGACCATGGCTGAGATAGCCGGTTACCATGGTCGTCAGGGAACGAGTCTGGAGCTGGAGGCGACGCTCACAGGTAGTTGAACAGCGACATGCCCTTCATGTCGGCAAAGGTCTTCTGGGAGGCCTGCAGGCCGACCTGGCGCAGGCTGTAGTCGGAGATGGCCTCGGCATAGTCGAGATCGACCAGGTCGGAGAGGCTCTGCTCGTAGTTGAGCATGCGGTTGCCGCCGACCGAGTCGACCACGTCGAGCTCGTTGAGCCGTGCCCCCACCGAGGCGCGCTGGGTGAGCACGTTATCGAGGCTGTTGTCGAACTCGCGCATCGACGTCTGCAGGGTGTTGCGCAGCGCCGCCTTGTCGCTGTCCGTGGCGGCGGGCGATTCGAGGACCGACAGGGCCTTCTCGAAGGTGCGGAACAGGTTGGTATTCATCTCGTCGGCCGGTGCGATCTCGAGCGTGTCGCCGGCGGCCGGTTCGCCCTTCAGCTCCAGCGCCAGGCCACCGAACGCCACCCGGGTCGATTCGCCTTCCGGAAGGGTGCCACTGGCGACCACCCCATCGCTGCCATCGGTCACCTCGAAGCGGCCGTCCGCCTCAAAGCTCAGGGTGAAGCGTTCACCCCCGGCGGCCCGATCTCCGTCGACCACCTGGGGACCGGAAAAGGTCACGCTGCCGCTGTTACTCTCGCTGGATTCGGCGACATAGCCGGCACCGCTGGGCACGCTGTCGAAGATCGCCTCGCCGTTCTCGGCCACCTTCATCAGCCGCGATGCGTCGATGCGCTGCTCGCGGGCTTGGCTATCGCCGGCATAGTCGACGCTACCGTCTGTCTCACGCACATAGGGCTCGGAGCTGTCCTGGTAGCCGCCGAAGAGATACCGGCCGTTGCCGTCGGTGGCATTGGCCTGGCCGATCACCGTTTCGTAGATGCCGCGCAGCTCGCTGGCCACCGACTCGCGGTCGGCATCGCTGAGGGTGTCGCTGGAGGCCTGGACCATCAGCGTCTTGGCGCTGGTGACGGCGTCGCTGACGCTGTTGAGGACGCTCTCGGTCTGGGACAGCGCGTTGCGCGCGCTGACCCGGGAGTCGGCGAACTGCTGCGTGATGGCCATGGACTGATCGACGCCCACCGCCCGCGAAGCGGCCTGGGGATCGTCGGACGGGTTGACCACTCGACGGCCGCTGGCGATCTGCTGGCTGACATCGAGAAAGTCGTTCTGCTGGCGGTTCATGGACGAGATGCTCTGCTCGTACATGGTAACGCTGCTGACGCGCATGGTGGCTCTCCGGATCAGTTACGCAGACCGAGGATGGTATCGAGGACGGTCGAGCCGGTCTCGATCACCCGGGCGTTCGCCTGGTAGTACTGCTGGTAGCGAATCAGGTTGGCGGCCTCCTCGTCGAGATTGACGCCGGATTCGGACTGCTGCACCGCCTCCAGCTGCTCGGTCAGCCCCTGCTGGGCGTCGAGATTGACCTGGACGATGTTGGTGCGATTGCCCACATCGCTGACCATGGCGCCATAGGCGCCGCTGAAGGAGGCGCTGCCGCCGACCTGGTTGCGCTCCTGCAGGTCCTGCAGCGCCAGGGCGTTCTCGTTGTTGCCGCTGCCCCCCTCGGCCCCGGCTGCCGCAATCTTGTCCAGGTCGGAGATCCGCGTCTCGATGCCTCGCGCTCCGCGCCGCACCGGCTGGACATCGAAACGGTCGCCGTCAGCGGGCGTCTCGCTGAAGGCCAGGGTCACCCCGCCGAAGGAGAGCTCATTGCTGTCCTCCTTCCAGTCGCCATCCTGTAGCTCGACCTTCTCTCCGTTGTCGCGGCGCGTCACTTCCGGGCCGTCGTCACGGAAGCGCACCTGGTAATCGGTGGGGCGCAGTTCATCGAGGCGGCTCGCGTCGAAGCTGGCCGCCACCTCGGCACTGCTGCTGTTTCCTTCACGGAAGGAAGCCTTCGGTGCATCCAGGTTGAAGAGTGCCTCCCCCGGGTCACCGTTGAGGTCCACTCCTTCGCCGTGCTGCGCGTTGACGCCGGCCGCCAGCGAAACCGCCAGCTGACCGACCTGGTTCTGGGTCTTGTCCAGGGTCTCACTGCGGAACTGCATCAGCCCACCCAGGGTGCCGCCGTCGATCAGCGACTCATCCAGGGTCACCTCGTTGCCGTCGCCGTCCCGGTAGCCCAACACCGTGCGCTGGGGGTCGCTGGGCGACTCGGTGGCCGTCAGCCGGTACTGGTCGGTGCCGGTCACCAGCGGCTGGCCGTTGGGCAGGGTCACGTTGTAGGTCTGGCCATCCTGGATGTCGAGGCGCACATCCAGGCGCTCGCTGAGCTCGTGCACCATGTGGTCGCGCTGGTTGAGCAGGCTGTTGGGGGCCTCGCCGCTGCGTGCCCGGGCCAGGGCAATCTCGCGATTGACCCCCGCCAGCTGCTCGGTGGCGTTGTTGACCTGGGTGACCTCGTCGGCGATCTGGCCGTTGATGCCCTCCTGCATGTCCTGCAGGTAGCCGTCGAAGGAGCGGAACTGGGCACTGAGCGTATCCGCGGCGCCCAGCACCCCCTGGCGGGCGGCGGGGTCCGAGGGGGCACTGGCCAGGTCCTCCATGGCCGAGAAGAAATCCTGCATGAGCGGCGCCAGGCCGGCATCACGATCGGCGAGCAGGCTGTCCACCTGATCGACCTGCTGCCGATAGGCGTCCAGAGCGCTCGACTTGCTGGTGGCCGCGTTCAACTGGGTGGCCACGTACTGGTTGAACTGACGCTGGGTGTCGTTGACCTGCACGCCGCCCTCGCCCTTGCCTTCGCCGAGAACGGTCACTTCACGGTTGTAGCCGGGCGTATAGGCGTTGCTGATGTTGTTGCTGGTGCTGTTCAGGGCGTTCTGGGCTGCATTGAGCCCGCTCAACCCGACGGAGAAGATACTCATGAGGCGTATTCCTTGGCCGATGACTCATTGATCGGCAGGACGGCACCAGACTTTAGCGCCATCATCACAGCTTGCCGGTACCGATCGCGCCGGCACTGGCCAGGTCGAGGTTCGGTGCCAGCGGGCCCATGCTCTGCATGACCGCGATCAGCTTGTCGGCGTAGGCCGGATCGGTGGCGTAACCCCCCTCCTGCAGGGCGCGGGCGGCGTCGGCCGGGTCAGCCGCCGAGGTGACCGCCGCATAGCGCGGATTGTCGCCGATCAGGCGGGCGTAGTCGGTGAAGGCCTCCTCGAAGGAGTCGTAGACGCGGAAGTCGTCACGTACCTGCTGACGCTGCCCGGCATGCACCTCATGGGTGGTGATCTCGGTGGTCTCGCCCTGCCAGCTGCTGCCGGCCTTGATGCCGAAGAGGTTGTGGCTGTTGCCACCGTCGCTGCGCGGGATCTCGTGGCGACCCCAGCCGGTCTCCAGCGCCGCCTGGGCCAGGATCAGCTCGGCAGGCACCCCGGTGGCCTGGCTGGCTGCCCGCGCCGGCGCCTCCAGGCGATCCAGGAAGGTGCGCACATGCCCCGGCAGGTCGGCGCGCCGCGACTCATCGGCGGCATCGCCCGCGCCAGGCTTGGCCGGCACCGCCGCCAGCTCGCTCATAAAGCCCTGGCCGCGCTCCTTGCCTTCATCGGAGCGCTCTTGCGGATGCATCTGCGCCTCCGGCTGAATGGCGTCACGCAGTACCTGCGGCGTGCCGCGGGGAATGCCGGCGATCAGCGAGTTCTCGGCGCGCTTGCCCCCTTCATCCTTTGACGCTCCGGCGTCCACCATCCCGCGATTCTCGAGCTCGGCGACCAGCTTGTCGGCCAGGCCGATACCGCGGTTGGCCATGGTCTGGGACCACTGCTTGTCGAGCAGGTCCTGAAAGACCTCGCTCTGCTTGTTGTCGAGCAGCCCCGTGGTGGGCACGGCGTCGCGCATGCTCTTGACCATCATCTGGATGAACAGCGCCTCGAACTGGCGCGCCGCCTCGCCCGCCCCCGCCGAAGCATCCTGCCGCGCCGTGTGCTTGAGGCGCTGCAACCCCTGCATCTCCAGGGCAAACTGGCCGTCAAGGCCGTGTCCGTTACCCAGGGCCATATCAGATGATCTCCAGTTCCGCGCGTAGTGACCCCGAGGCCTTGAGCGCCTCGAGGATCGACATCAGGTCCGACGGTGTCGCGCCCAGGGTATTGAGGGCGTCCACCAGCTCGGTGAGGTCGGCCCCCTCCACCACCTTGAGGGTGCCGGGCTGCTGCTCGATGCTCACCTCGGTGTCTTCCACCACCACGGTCTCGCCGCCGCCGAAGGGATTGGGCTGACTGACGCCGATATCGGTGTCGATGGTGATGGCCAGGCTGCCGTGGGCGATGGCGGCCTCGCGCAGCGTGACGCGGCGATTCATGGCGATGGCCCCGGTGCGCGAGTTGAGCACCACCTTGGCTGCCGCTTGCGTGGGCGTGACCTCCAGCTGTTCGACACGGGCCATGAAGCTGACCCGTGCATTGGCATCCTGGGGGCCGTCCAGGGCGATCACTCGACCGTCTCTTGCCGACGCCACGGGACGCTCGAACGCCTCATTGATGGCCGTGACCACCCGCTGGGCAGTGCCGAAATCGGCCTCGTTCAGCTGCAGCTCCAGCATCCCCCCCTGGGCACCCAGGTTGAGAGGCACCTCGCGTTCCACCATGGCACCGCCGGGAATGCGACCGCTGGCCTGCTGGTTGATCTGCACGCTGGTGCCGCCCCCCTCGGCGCTGGCGCCACTGATCAGCATGTTGCCCTGGGCCATGGCGTAGGTGTCGCCGTCGGCGCCCTTGAGCGGCGTCATCAGCAGGGTGCCGCCGCGCAGGCTGCGGGCATTGCCCACCGAGGAGACGGTGATGTCGAGACGCTGCCCGGGGCGCGAGAAGGGGGGCAAGTCGGCCGTCACCATGACGGCTGCCACGTTGCGCAGCTGCATGTTGGTGCCTTCGGGCACGGTAACCCCCAGCTGATTGAGCATGTTGGTCAGGCTCTGGCCGGTAAACGGCGCCTGGGTGGTCTGATCACCGCTGCCGTCCAGGCCCACCACCAGGCCATAGCCCACCAGGGCGTTGTCCCGCACGCCGGCGAAGCTGGCCAGCTCGCGGATCTGCTCGGCGCGCAGCGACTGCGTCACTGCCATGAGGAGCAGCACGGCCAGCAGCGTGGCCCGCCATACCCCCGAACACCGTTGGGAAGAGTGCATCACCATCATCACCTGCTAGAAGGGCGAAACATTGAGGAAGAAACGCTGCAGCCAGCCCATGTGCTGCGCCTCGCTGATATAGCCATCGCCCACATACTCGATGCGCGCATCGGCGACCTGGGTGGACGGCACGGCCCCCTGTCCGGTGATGGTGCGCGGATCGACGATACCGGAGAAACGGATGAACTCGGTGCCCTGATTGATGGCGATCTGCTTCTCGCCGCGCACCCGCAGATTGCCGTTGTTGAGAACCTGCAGGACCGAGACGGTGATCGTGCCGGTGAAGGAGTTGTTGGCCTGGGAGCCGCCGCCGCCGCTGAAGTCGCTCTGCCCCTCGATATCGAAGCCGAACTCGGCCAGGGTATCGAGCGCATCGGGCAGCTGCTCCAGGTCGAGCGAAGCGGCACCGCTGCGATCGGCATTGGACTCGCTGTTCTTGCTGGCACTGACCTCTTCATCCAGCACGATGGTCAGGATATCCCCCACCATGGTGGGGCGGCGGTCCTCGAAGAGCGGCCGGTAGCCGCGTTCCGCCTGGTAGATGGAGCCGTTGGCCCGTGGCGGCATGGGTTCCGGAATCTCGATGCGTTCCTGCTCGCCCACCACCGAGGCACGTGGAATCTGCGCACAGCCGCTTGCCGCCAGCAGCAGCAGCGCTACCACGGCCAGACGCGTGCTTCGGTGCCACTGCTTGAGGCGTGCCGCGTTATTCATCCGCCGTCATCCTTCGCTGAGCGCTGCTTACAGCTGGCTCAGGCGGGCCAGCATCTCGTCGCTGGTCTGGACCGCCTTGCTGTTGATCTCGTAGGCCCGCTGGGTCTGGATCATGCTGACCATCTCCTCCACCACGTTGACGTTGGACGTCTCCACATGTCCCTGGAAGAGGCGGCCGGCCCCGTTCATGCCGGGGATCCCCTCGTTGCGCGGCCCCGAGGAGCCGGTTTCCACGAGGAGGTTGCCGCCGACGCTCTCCAGGCCGGTGGGATTGACGAAGGTGGAGAGGGTGATCTGGCCGACCTGGTTCCCCTGGGAGTTGCCGGGTTCGGTGACGGTCACCGTGCCATCCTCGCCGATATCCACCGAGAGGGCGTTGTCGGGAATGATGATGGCCGGCTCGAGCGGATAGCCGTTGGCAGTGACCATCTGACCGTTCTCGTTGAGCTGGAAGCTGCCGTCACGGGTATAGGCGGTGCTGCCGTCAGGCATCAGCACCTGGAAGAACCCCTCGCCGTCGATGGCCAGGTCGCGGGAGTTCTCGGTGTTCTCCAGCCCTCCCTGGGTATGCAGGCGCTCCGTGGCCACGGGCCGAACCCCGGTGCCCACCTGCATGCCGGAGGGCAGGCGGTCCTGAATGTTGTTCTGGGCCCCCGGCTGGCGCATGTTCTGGTAGAGCAGGTCCTCGAACACCGCGCGTGAGCGCTTGAAGCCATTGGTGCTGACGTTGGCCAGGTTGTTGGAAATGACGTCCAGGTTGACCTGCTGGGACTCCAGGCCGGTCTTGGCCGTCCACAGTGACTTGATCATTGACTCTTCCTCGATTCGTGGGCGGGTCAGCCCTGTACCTGCAGCAGGCTGTTGGCCCGCTGGGCGTTCTCGTCAGCGGTGCTGATGGTCTTCATCTGCAGCTCGTAGCGGCGGGCCACGTCGATCATCGACACCATGGATTCCACGGCGCTGACGTTGCTGCCCTCCAGGGCGCCGCTGGCCAGGCGCACATCCTCATCCAGCGGCAGGGCCGCGGGCGCCTCCCCCTCGCCCTCCGGCGCCGGGCGAAAGAGGCCATCCTCGCCGCGCCGCAGCCCCTGGTCGGGGGCGCTGACCAGCTTGAGACGATCCACCGGTACCAGGGCATCCGGATCCTCCCCGGCGCCGATGGTGCTGACGGTGCCGTCGGCGCCGATGGAGACCTGGGCCCCCAGCGGTACCTGGATGGGCCCCCCCTCGCCCAGCACCGGCCGTCCCACGCTGGTCAGCAGGCCATCACCGTCCACCTGCAGGTCGCCGCGACGGGTGTAGGCCTCGCCATCCGGCGTCTGCACGCTCAGCCAGCCCTGGCCTTCTACCGCCACGTCCAGGGCACGACCGGTGCGCGAGAGCGGTCCGGCGGAGAAATCCGACCCCGGGGTGGAGGCGGCCACCGAGACCCGGGTGGCATGCGCCGCATCACCCTCGACGGGCACGGCACGCATGGCATGCAGCTGGCCGCGAAAGCCGGCCGTCTCGACGTTGGACAGGTTGTGGCTGACCACCGCCTGCTGCTCCATGCTCTGCCTGGCACCGCTCATGGCGGTGTAGAGAATGCGATCCATAACGACGCCCTGCTGAGGTTCATGGGACTGCCGCACCCCCGCTCGGCGGCGGGGGCGTCAGGCAGGATCAAAGCTGAATCACGGTCTGCAGCAGCTCGTCCTGGGTGCTGATCGAGCTGGAGTTGGCCTGATAGGCGCGCTGGGCGACGATCATGTCGACCAGCTCGGACGCCAGATCCACGTTGGAGTTCTCCAGCACGCCGGAGGCGATGGTACCGAAGCGTCCGGTGCCCGCCTCGCCGATCACCGGCTCGCCGGAAGCGTTGGTGGCGCGCCAGCTGTTGTCGCCGTCCGGCTGCAGCCCTTCGGCATTGGCAAAGGAGCCCAGCACCAGCTGGCCGGCGGCGCGACGCTCCTCGTTGGTGTAGTTGCGCATGATGGTGCCGTCTTCCAGCACCTCGATGCCCGCCAGGCTGCCGGAGGAGTAGCCATCCTGGCTCAGGGTGTTCTGCACGGAGCTGTTGTTGTACTGCGTGGTGCCGGTCAGCGTAAACTCGAAGGACAGCTCCTCGGCCCCGTCAAGACCATAGGCGTCCTGATCGAAGTTCAATGTCGCGAAATTGTTCCCTTCGCCACCCTGTCCAACGCCTGTGACAGCGCCCTCGTCGTTGGTCTGCAGGGCGCCGTTACCATCAAACTCCAGGGTGAAAGCGTTATCGCCGTCAGCAGCGGGGGTGCCATCGGCGGTACCCGCGGGCGGCTCCTGGTAGCCATTGATGACGCCATCCATCGCAACCTGGACATCCCACTGGTTATCGCCACTCTTGCGGAAATACTGCGTTATCACATGCTCGTTACCCAGTGAGTCATACGCCGTGTAGCTGTTGGAGTAGTGGTACTGAACATCCTGTTCCTCGGCTCCATCACCACTCCCGTCCCGAACGGTGGCGGACTGGAGATCGTTGCCGACCTGGGTGCTGGCATCCAGGTTGTAGATGGCACTGGCTTCCGTGGTCGCCTGGGCCGGAATGTCATCCTGAGGAATCTGCAGCGCCTCGGGCGCCCCGCCCACCACCACGTCGGAGAAGGGGTCGTTGGGGTCACTGAGGCCGTAGCCGGTCAGCCGCTGACCGGTGGCATTGACCAGATAGCCATCGGAATCCTGATTGAACTGGCCGTTGCGCGAGAAGACCGCCTCGCCGCTGGTGCTCTCCAGGCGATAGAAGCCCTCCCCGGCAACGGCCAGGTCCAGGTTGCGTCCGCTGTTCTCGAGATCGCCGGACGTGAAGTCCTGGGTGATGGCCGCCACGCTGGTGCCCAGCCCCACCTTGCTGTTGGCACCGGCGAAGACGTCGGCAAAGACCGCGTTACCGCTCTTGAAACCCACGGTCTGGGAGTTGGAGATGTTGTTGCCGATCACCTTGAGGTTCTCGGACTGGGCGGACAGGCCGCTGAGGGCTTGAGAGAAGCTCATGACGTTGGTTCCCCGCTGTTGGAATGCGTTATCAAAGGATCTGCTTGACCTCTGCCAAGCTGGCCTGGCCATGTATGGCGCCCAGGTCAAGCCTGACGCGGCCCTGCTCGTCTTCGGGCGTTACCGCGTTGACCTGGGCATAGTTCAGGGTCGAGGCGGACTGGCTGTCGTCACCCCGGGTGGCCTCGACACTCACACTGTAGGCACCATCCTGGGCCAGGTTGCCCTGGTCGGTGTCCCCCTCCCACTGGAAGGAGGAGACGCCGGCATCCACGGCGCCGAGGTCATAGCGACGTACCACCTGCCCCGCTGCGTCGGTAATGGTGGCCGTGACGTTGTCGGCCGGCTCATCCAGCTCGACACCGAAGGGGGTAGCGTTCACACTCCCTTCGCCGTCACGCCCCACCAGTACCCGATCCCCCGGCACCAGCACGCCCTGGCCGATCAGCCCCGCCGCCTCGAGGGCCTTCCCCTCGTCGATCTGGGAGCCGATGCTCTCCAGCGTCTCGTTGAGCTCCTGGATGCCGCTCAGGGTATTGATCTGAGCCAGCTGGGAGACCATCTCATCGTTCTCCATGGGCTTGAGCGGATCCTGGTTCTGCAGCTGGGTGATCATCATGGTCATGAAGTTGTCACTCAGTGCCTCGGCCGAGTTGTCGCCCTTGCCGCCCGCCAGCCCGGAGGCGCCCCCCAGGGCATTGAGCGCATTGCTGTCGATGGTGTTGCTCATGGCCTTATCCCTCTCCCAGCGTCAGCGTCTTGAGCATCAGCTGCTTGTTGGTATTCATGACTTCGACGTTGGCCTGATAGGAGCGCGAGGCGGAGATCATGTTGACCATCTCCCCCGCCGGGTCGACATTGGGCATGGTGACGTACCCCTCCTCGTCGGCCAGCGGATGCTCGGGACGGTACTCCATGCGCATCGGCGATGGGTCTTCCACCACGTCACGCACGCCTACGCCTCCGATACCGTCACGCGACGTCGCCCGCGCCTCGAACATCACCTGCTTGGCGCGATAGGCCTCGCCGTCCGGGCCCGAGACGCTGTCCGCGTTGGCCAGATTGCTGGCGGTAACGTTCATGCGCTGAGACTGCGCGCTCATGGCCGAGGCGGAAATATCGAAGGTGGAGAACATCGACATGCGTCGCTCCTTGGTTATTCGGGCTGCATGGCCTTCTTGAGGCCCTGGATCCGGCTGTTGAGAATCGTCAGCGCGGACTGGTAGCGCACGGAATTGTCGGCGAACTCGCTTCGCTCGCGATCCATGTCCACGGTGTTGCCATCGAGGCTCGGCTGCTCGGGCACTCGATAGAGCAGGTCACGAGAGGCACCGGGCCCCGCCTGACCTTCAAGGTGTTGCGCGGCGGTCCGCGAGAGGGCCAGGCCACCGCCGCGGCCGCCCTGCTCGACGGCCTTCTGCAGTTCGCCGGCGAAGTCCATGTCACGGGCCTTGTAGCCCGGGGTATCCGCATTGGCGATGTTGCTGGCCAGCACCTTCTGGCGCTCCTGGCGCAGCCCCAGGGCCTGCTGGTGGAAGTTCAAAGAGGCTTCGAGCCGATCGATCATCCCGGCGCTCCCCGCAATAGGTATGAGTCGACCATGGAGAATAGCCAAGCGGATGTCATGGCAAAGCCTCGAACAGCCGACATTCGGGGAGCCAATTCACGACTTCCATCCCCGCGGCAGCCACTACACTCGTGGAACCCATCTCCATGCCGGCCTCGACATGCTTCAACACCGTTTAACGTCACACCTCTTCCGGCACGGCGCCTGTCTGCTGACGCTGGCCCTGCTGTCGCTGCCCCTGCCTGGCCAGGCCGACGAGGGCGACTTGATGGCGAAGCTCCATGCCTTTCTCTACGAGCAGGCCGCCGTTACAGGCGAGGATGTCATGGTCGACATTCACCCGCCTCGCGCCAGCCTGGAAAGCTGCAGGAACCCCGAGCCCTTCCTGCCCAACACCTCCTCGCGCCCGGTGGGGCGTGTATCGGTGGGGGTACGCTGTGGCGACCAGGGGCAGCGGGTACGCTACCTGCAGGCGGAGATCCATGTCGCCGGCCGCTATGTCGAGGTGGAGCAGAAGGTCGACGCCGGCGAAACGCTCCGGGCCGAGCACCTGACGGAGCGGGAAGGAAACCTGGATCGACTGCCGGATCAGACCATCCTCGACCCCGACCAGGCGATCGGCCAGGAAGCCACCCGCCCGCTGGCGTCAGGCGTGGTTCTTCAGCGCCATCACCTGCGTGCCCCGCGACTGGTCAAGCGCGGGCAGCGGGTCGTGATCGAAGCGCGAGGAACGGGGTTTCGCATTGCACGGGAAGCTGAGGCCCTGGAGCCGGGAGGCAAGGGAGAGCATGTCCGCGTGCGCCTGCGCGACCGGGAGATCCTCGAGGCAAGGGTCACCGGCCAGAAGCGCTTGAGCGTGGACTTTTGAGCCTGCCGCCAGCACACTCGACGCTGGGTATCACGCAGCATTAAAGTTACGTGTTCGACGGCCGATACCTTCTTCAACACATCGGTCACGAGGACCTCACCGTGAAAATCGACAACTCCCCCTCCCTGCCGCGCCCCGGCCAGACGGAGCCGCGCGATGAGCCTCGTAATGCTCAGGGAACGGACCCGGCCCGGCAGCAGGACACCAGCCCCTCTGCCAAGACCCATCTTGGTCAGGGCACCACGGATACCCGCCAGGATATCGACACGGTGCGCGTCGAGGAGCTGCGTGATGCCATCCGCGAAGGGCGGCTGGACGTGCGGGCCGACCGCATTGCCGACGGCCTGATCACCAGCGTCCAGGACCTGCTGGCCGGCAAGGACAGCGCCGAATGAGCCTTGACCGCCTGCTCGCGCACCAGCAGTCTCGTCTCGAGACCCTGAACCGGCTGCTCGAGCACGAGCAGGAGCAGCTGCTGTGCGGCACCATCGATGGCCCACAGCTGGAAGCGATCGCCAACCAAAAGGCTCGCCTGCTGCTTGATCTCGAGGAGACAGAGGCAGGCCGGGCGCGCGTACAGCGCCGCCTGGGCTATGCCGACGATGGTGAAGGCGCGCGCCAGGCGGCGAAGGATGCGGGCTGCCTCGAGCAGTGGCAGGCCACGCTGGCAATGGCGGCAGACACCGCTCGCCTGAATGAGCGCAACGGTCGCCTGGTCAGCCTGCGCATGCGACACAATCAACAGATGCTGGACTACATTCACCGCATCGCCGAGAAGTCCGTATATGCCCCCGACGGACGCACGACATCAGGGCAGCGGCGCCTCAACACCTCGGCGTGAGCCGCCACCCCCGCACATCAGTCATGCGGGAAGACGACCCTGCCGGCATTCTCTCCCAGCCATTCGACCAGCACCTCGGCCGCCATGGGCGAGCCAAGCAGGCTCCCTTGCACCTGATCGACCCCCTTGTGCCGCGCCACCCTGAGCTGCTGTACCGTTTCCACCCCGACCATGATGCTTTCCAGGCTGAGGGCCGTCAGGCACTGCGACAGCGCGCTCAGCGCCTGACGGGCGTACGGGCTGCTGTCCGATAATGCACGCACCAGCTCACGATCTACCTTGCCTCGGGAGATGGGCAGCATGGCCAGGCGCACCAGATCCAGATGATCACCTCCCAGCCTGTCGGCCACCACGCGGATGCCCATCCGCACGAGGCGACGCAGCAGGAGGCCGTGAGCCTCCGCCTGCTCCGAGAGCGCTCGACCGTCGACTTCCACACTCAGCCAGCCAAGATCCCCGCCCATTTCACGCAGGAAGCGATCGAGCGGACGACCATCGAACACCGACGGCTCCAGCAGGCTGGCATCGAGGTTGATCGACACCCTGAGGTCGGCGAGGGACCCACCGACCGACTGCCAGCGCCGATGCTGGTCGATGACCTGCTCGATGACCCAGCGATCGAGCCTGACCATCTGCCCCATCTCCGCGACCAGCGGCATGAAGTCGTCAGGCGGAAGAATCCCCTTGCGAGGGTGGCGCCACCGCACGAGCGCCTCGACCTCGACGCAGCAGCCGCTGCGCAGGTCGACCAGGGGCTGGTAGACCACGTCGAAATGCTGATCGGGCCTCAACAGCGCCTCCTGCAAGCCATGCCGCAGTGTCATGCGCCTGGCGAGCATCTGCTTGACGCCTTGCGCGAAGAAGGCATGGCTCGACGGGCGAGCCTGAGACAGCGCCTGCCCGGCACTGCCCATCAACTGCTCGGCAGAGCGGCCATCATCCGGGTACATGGCAATACCGATGGAGAGGGTCAACAGCAGCGGCGGCCGCCCCAGCTTGAACGGCGCCTCCATGACCTCGAGACAGCCCAGTGCTGCGGCCTGCAGACTCTCCGGAGACACCGGATGCTCGATCAGCACGCCCCAGCGCTCATCACCGAGATAGGTAATGCTGTCTTCACGGCGCAGGGCCCCCTTGAGCCGCCGACTGACCTGCGGCAGCAGCGCCTGCATCACCGACTCCCCGTGAACCCGCCACATCCGCTCCCCCCGATCGAGCCGGATCAGCAGCACGGCAAGCTGCTGGCCATGGCGATCGGCCCGCTCGATCGCGTGACGCAGACGATCCTCGAACACCCATTGACTGGCAAGGCCGGTGTGGGGGTCCGAGAATGGCGGGCACTCCTCCGCCTGGTCCGCCGGAAGGTCCACGAAGGCCAGTATCCTGGCAACCCCCAAGGGCGACGGCCCGGGAAGCATCTCGGTCATCAGCACCACTCTGGAGGACTCGATACCCTCACTGGCCAGCCAGATGCGCTGCCACGGCTGAGCGGCTGGATCGGCACCGGCATCATGGCGGATCGGCAGCCAGGACACCATGCGCGCAAGATCCGTCAGCGGCCTGCCGACCAGGCCCTCCTCCGCGACGCCCAGCAGGCCCGAAAAGCCCGGGTTGCACCACAGCACCCTGCCCTGCACATCGAGTGCCACAAGGGCCATCGGGGCATGGTCGAGCACCATTCGAGACAACAGGGCGGGGTGTTGGCCGAGCGTCGAGGCGGACGGCCTTTCACTCCCGAAGGCAGCGCGGGGCGGTGATCCAGCACCATCATCAAACATGGAGGACTCCCGGAAAGGTCACAGACCTGAATACATGGAAACGACAGAGGGTTCCGGCAATCTTCAGGACCATCCACAAACAAGTATCGAATTGCCATCTACACCGCCTCTATCGACCTCAGGGCCGCAGACTTTAGGCATCGGCAACCATCGCCGCTCAAGATGTCGGAAACGCCGCCGATAGGGGATGCAGGAAAAGAGCGACGAGCAAGAGGCAAGGATGTCACGACAACAGGATGGCTATACGCGGGTCGACAGTCCCACAGAGATCGAAACGCTGCTGGAAGCCTTGATCGAGCCCGGCGGGGCCTCGCTTCAGGCAGACACCCCGGGCAGCAAGCCACTCCCTGTACTGGTCATGGAGCAGCATCCCGGGGCCCGCCTGGTGCTCGACATCAGCGCCATTCGCGAGATTGCCGGCGAGCTGAAGCGCGGCCAGCCTTTCCGCCTGCTGGGCCAGGCACAGGACAAGATGCTTCGCACGCCCAGCATGGTGATCGATCAGTGCCAGGAGGAAGCGGGTCGGCTGATGTGTAGCTGCCCCTTCCCCTACAGCCTGGAAGTGCTGCAACGTCGAGAGTCCTTCCGGGCACGCCTTCGGCTGGGCATGGAAGTCGGCGCCATCCTGCGCGGCCAGGAGGGCGACGCCACGCAGGGGGACCTGAAGGACCTCTCGCTGGAGGGCTGCCAGCTCGAGCTGCCGCTCACCGCCGGCGCCCTGCTGGCGACGGCCGACCGGCCGCTGGAAATCGAGCTGTGCTTTCCCAACGACACCCGCTTCGTCGTTCGCGCCTCCCCCCGCCACCAGAAGGTCGATACCGAACGCCAGAGCGTGCAGGCCGGCTTCCGTTTCGAGGGCACCAGCGGCGAGCAGGAGCGCCAACTCTGGTTCTTCGTGCGCGAGATCGAGCGCGAGGCCGCACGCTACGCCGAGGTCAGCGAGGCGTCACGCCTGCCGTCGCTGCTCTTCCAGGCCCAGACATCCACACCGCCCGCGGTAGGGCGACGCAACTCCCAGGACTACCCCACCCCGATGGCCAAGCGTCTGGCACGCATCGCCGGCTACCTGGATGCACAACTGCTCGAGCTCCAGCAAGGAGGCGAGGTGGACTCGGTTCAGCTGTCGCGACATGCGGATCGCCTGCTGTTGCTGCACGAGGAGGATCGGGAGGGCCTGCTCTTCGCCTCTCGCTGCCTGCGGCATGAACCGGGACTGGTGCGACACAGCCTCGCCGTCAGCATCAGCCTGCTGGACCTGGCCGGACTGAGTTCCATTCCCCGCAAGCTGTGCAAGGCCATGGTGGCGAGTGCCATGGTGCATGACCTGGGCAAGGCGCTGCTCCCCGAGAAACTCTGGAAGCTCAAGCACCCCGACGAGCGCCAGCGCCTGCAGATGCAAGGTCATGTAGACGCGCTGATGGGCCGAATGGGGCGCTGTCACTGGCTCTCCGCGAATATCCTCGACGCCGTGGCGCACAACATCAACGAGCGCCTGGACGGCAGCGGGTACCCGCGCGGCCTGGCCGGCGGCGACCTGCACGAACTGGCTCGCGCCGCTGCGGTCGTGGACGTGGTCGACGCCATGCGGCGAGATCGGCCCGACCGGCCCGCCTGGCGGATCGATGCGATCTACCGCCACCTGCTAAGTCGGCCTGAACAGTTCGACCAGCGCTGGGTCAAGCGCTACATCAAGCAGTTCGGCCTCCATCCGATCGGCTCCCTGGTCCGTTTCGAGAATGGCCAGCTGGCGTGGATCCAGGGCCTCGATGCCCGCGGCCACCCCGACCAGGTTCAGCTGACCGACACGGCCGAGCCGCCCGGTGAGACGCTGGGCGACATGCTTCGTGGCAACACGCTCCAACGCCTCGGCAGCATCCGCGAAGAAGTCCCGGTATCGACGTGACGGCTCCCCGCCCGAGTGGGCGAGGGTTTACGCGGCTTATCGCTAAAGTCACGGCCATGCTGGCCGATAATCGGGAAATGACTCATCCGGCAGGGGCTATTCAGCATTATGCCCCCGCGGATCCTTGTCAGACTGTACACAGTGACGATACCCCAGATACCGGCAGCAGGCCGGTACCTCACCAGACAGGAGCAAGATCGCCATGAGTGCTACGCGAGGAGCAGCCGCCTACGGCCGCGGCGCCAGTGCCTATGCCAAGGTTGGCGTTGAAAGCGGCGTGATGTCCGCCAGCCCGCATCAACTGATCGTGATGCTCTTCGACGGGGCACTGGCAGCGATACGCACCGCCCGCATCCACCTCGAGGCGGGCAATTCCGCCGAGAAGGGCAAGGCGATCTCCAAGGCACTGGACATCGTCAACAATGGCCTGGCGGCCGCACTGGATGCGGAGCGTGGCGGTGAAATCGCCGAGCGACTGGGTTCGCTCTATGACTATGTGACCCGTCTTCTGCTTTCGGCTAACCTGCGTAACGATGCCGAGAGCCTCGACCAGGCCGAAACACTGCTGAACGACATTGCCTCGGCATGGCGCGAGATCGGCGACCAGGCCGCCAGGGGCTGATCATGGCGCACGAGGGTGAGCCGGCCAGCCAGCAGGCGATCATCGAAGGCTATGAGGCGCTGCTGTCGTGCACGCGCCGAATGCTGGCGTCGGCTCGGGAAGCCGACTGGTCGGCACTGATCGAGCAGGAAGGCGACTACGTGATCCAGGTGAAACGCCAGTCACGGCTCGACGCCCAGGTCGAGCTCGACACCGACAACCGCTACCGCAAGACCCGGCTGCTCGAGCAGATCCTGGAAAACGACCTCGAGATACGCAAGCGCCTGATCGAGAGGCGCGACGAGCTGGGCAGGCTGATCGGCACCACCCGGCGCCAGCGGGAGCTTCAGCGCACCTATGGCATCCGCGAGCCGGCAGCGGCCCAGGCACCCGCGACACGTTTCACCAAGAGATCCCCGTGAGCGGCATCACCCCTGTACTGGATACCCTGCTCCATCAAGTGCTGGGCAAACGGGTTGACACCCCGCCCGCCCGAGACCTCAATCAGCCGGTCAAGCCGACCTCGCCGGCAGAGGCGCCCAAGGCCGTGCACAGCGATTCGCGACTCGACGCCCGGACTCGCTCGCCGATGCTGCCGGAAACGGCACGCCCCCCAGGTGACACGTCACCCGCCTCCGCGCGGTCGATGCAACCCGACAGCCTTCCGCCTGCCTCGGCCCAGACTCACTTCAGTCCCTCGGCTCGCACCATCGCCGACCTGCTCGTCCGCTTTCCCGCCCCGCCATCCGTGGTGACGACGCCCACGCCGCTGATGGCCAACGGCGAGATACCGAACCCGGCCAGCGTGGCAACTCGCCTGGAGGAGAGCATCCGGCTCAGCGGGCTCTTCTACGAAGCCCATCTGGCCCGCTGGTACAAAGGAGAGCTTCCGCGCCAGCAGCTGGAACGAGAACCCCAGATGTGGCGAACCCTGAATTTCACGCCCACCTCGACAAGCCCCACGAGCGCCGCCACGACGGCGGCCCAGCCCGCAGCTATCCCGGCCCGACAGGCCTCATCGGGCGCGGAGATGGGCGGCATGGTCAACGCCCGGGAGCTGCCCGCCGAGAACACGCTGCGCTCTCCCCATCACCCCGTTCAGGAGAGCCTGCAGGGGATCGTCCGCCATCAGCTCGAGATGCTGGTGACACCGGCACTGCGCTGGGAGGGCGACGTCTGGAGTGGTCTTTTCATGGCCCTGATGATCCAGCTTCCGCCAGGCCATCAGGAGCGCGGGCACGACGAGGAGCGCGATCCGCAGCACGACGGTACCGATCAGCGCGGCTGGCGCTCGGAAATCGACCTGGAGATCACCGGCCTGGGCCGCCTGAAAGCCTCGCTGTGGATGCAGGCGAACAGCATTGACATCGAGCTCGCGGTTGCCAGCGATCTTTCCCGACAGCAGCTCGAGGAGGGCCTCGGCCACCTCCGATCCCGACTGGCTGGCCACGGTTTCGAGGATATCCGGATTGACCTGCAGCGACTCGACGAGGATCAGACACCATGACGGACACGAACCAGGAGGGACGCCGTCAGGCTGTTGCCCTGGCGTACCATGAGAGCGACAGTGCACCTCGCGTCGTGGCGCAGGGCTACGGCGAACTCGCCGAGCGCATCATCGCGGAAGCGCGGCGCCAGGGCATCCATGTCCATGACGCCCCCGAACTCGTCGGCCTGCTCATGCAGCTCGACCTCGACGAGCGAATCCCTCCCCGCCTCTACCAGGTCATCGCCGAGCTGCTGGTATGGGTCTATGAACGTCGTACAGAAGTAGCAGAAACGTAACCATAGAGCATTGAATTGTTAATACCCTGTCTGTCAGGCTATAATCGATACAAAAGATAACGTCCAGGTAACCTGGGTTACTGACCTGGCAAAGATGCCCAGTTCATGGTAGCGAGCCTCGCCATCGAACGAGCCGGCTCCCCATGCCGGACGTTGACAAGAAGAACCTGGATCGCCAGCGCGGCCGTTCATTCAAAAAAAGCCGGACAGGGAACCATGCACATCAACAACCTGATTGACGAGATTCATGAGCTGAACCTCGCCTACCTGCTGCTTGCCCAGCGCCTGATCAATGAGGATCGGGCCTCGGCCATGTTTCGCCTCAAGATCGATGACGAGGTGGCGGACCTCCTCGAGCAGCTCAATGCCCGCCAGCTGACCCGCCTGTCGCGCGTCAATCAGCTCCTCTGCCACTTCGGCCACGACAGTGCCAGCGAGTTGCGCCAGCTGACGGCTCCCCCCCGTGACCAGGGCCTCGGCCAGTTCCATGCTTCCCTGCTGATGGCGTCCCGACCGGCAGCATCGACCGCTGCGGAGGGGTAAGCCATGTCCAGCAAGAGTCTGCTACTGGAAATGCAGCAGGTGCAGCTGGCCGTCGACCTGATCGAACTCGGGGCTCGCCTGCAGGTACTGGAGACCGAAACGGACCTGAGTCGGGCGCGTCTGGTGCGGCTGTTCAAGGAGATCCGCGGCATGTCGCCGCCCAAGGGCATGCTGCCCTTCTCCACCGACTGGTTCATCACCTGGATGCCGAACATCCACTCCTCGCTCTTCTACAACATCTTTCTGCGCCTGCAGGAAGACCAGAACTGCGAGCGCATGGAGGCCTTCATCAAGGCCTATCGACTGTATGCGGAACAGGTGGAGACCAGCGACGCCGAGACGGTGCTGGGCCTGACCCGCGCCTGGACCCTGATACGCTTCTTCGAGAGCGACCTCCTGCAGCTATCGACATGCACCCGCTGTTCCGGCCAGTTCGTGGCCCATGCGCACAGCCCGAGCCACGACTATGTCTGCGGCATCTGCCAGCCCCCCTCGCGTGCCGGGAAGACCCGCAAGCGCCAGCAGAAGGCTGATGACAGTGCCCATTCCGATGCGCGTCCGGCGGCCCTTGCCCAGCATCGCGCCTGAGCCTGGCCCCTGATGCCCCCGCGGGGATGTCCCTCCCCGCGGCCTTTATCACAGCTTTTCTCACCCTCCCCTCAAGTCTCTGGCACGTCAGTCGATAAACGGAACTGGACACCATTCATCGCCACGCTAGGGGAAACCGGCCGTGCTGATACCCATCGGATACCTTGTCGTCATCTTCTCCGTGTTCGGGGGGTTCGCGCTGGCAGGCGGCCATCTGGGACCGCTGTTCCAGCCCACGGAGTTCCTGATGATCTTCGGCGCCGGCATCGGGGCCTTCATCGCCGCCAACAACGGCAAGGCCATCAAGGCGACCTTTCGCATCTTTTCCCGGCTTCGCCGCTCCAAGAAGTATGACAAGGCGCTCTACATGGAGCTGATGGCGCTGCAGTACAAGCTGCTGGCCAAGATACGTCGCGACGGCATGCTGGGCATCGAGCGCGACATCGACGACCCCGGTGAGAGCCCCCTGTTCAACGAACATCCACGTGTGCTCGCCGACCCGCTGATCATGGCCTTCCTCACCGATTACCTGCGCCTGATGGTGAGCGGCAGCATGGACCCCATGGAGCTCGACGAGCTGATGCTCCATGAGATCGAGGCCTTCGAACAGGAAGCCCACATCCCTGTCGATGCCATCAGCAAGGTCGGGGATGCCATGCCCGCCTTCGGCATCGTGGCGGCGGTCATGGGCGTCGTGAAGGCCCTCAGCGCGGCCGATGCTGCGCCCGATGAGCTGGGCAAGATGATTGCCCATGCCCTGGTCGGCACCTTCCTGGGCATACTGGCCGGCTACGGTTTCGTCAACCCCCTGGCGAGCCGCGTCGAACGACAGGCCAAGGAGGTGGAGAAGATCCTTCAGTGCATGCGGGTCACCCTGCTGGCCAGCCTGCATGGCTATGCCCCCCAGCTGGCCGTGGAGTTCGGACGCAAGGCCCTGCATACCGAGGAACGCCCTGGCTTTTCCGAATTGGAGGAGTATGTACGCAACGCCAAGGCAGGTGAAGGCGGCGCATGAACCCGGATCGCAGACCCATCATCATCCGCCGCAAGAAGGTCATTCACCAACACCATGGCGGCAGCTGGAAGATCGCCCTGGCGGACTTCATGACGGCCCTGATGGCACTCTTTCTGGTCATGTGGATCCTCTCGTCATCCGACCAGAATCAGCGCGAGGCGATCTCGGAATACTTTCGCACGCCCCTGGTCACCGCCATCACCGGGGGCGATGGCGCGGCACAGAGCGCCAACGTGATCCCCGGAGGCGGACCCGACCCGGCACATTCGGACGGCGAACGGGCACGCATCGACCTGCGCACCCAGACACGTCCCAGCGACCAGCAGCGACGCGCCTTTCGCGACCTCCAGCAGCGCATCGAGACCGCCATCAATGCCGACCCGGACATTCGCCAGCTGCGGCAGCAGCTGAGCTTCGACATGACGCCGGAGGGCCTGCGAATCCAGCTGTTCGATACCGAGCAGCGCCCCATGTTTGCCATCGGCAGCGACCGGATCGCGCCCTACATGCGCGACCTGCTGCGCACCATGGCGCCGCTGCTCAATGAGCTACCCAATGACCTCAGCATCAGCGGCCATACCGACAGTCTGGCCTACCTGAACGGCTATCGAGGCTACAGCAACTGGGAGCTCTCGAGTGACCGCGCCAACGCCTCACGCCGGGAGCTGGTATCCGGCGGCCTGAATCCCGACAAGCTGTTGCGGGTGTCAGGCTTCGCGGATCGCGTCGTGATGCCCGAGACCGACGCCAGCGACCCCATCAACCGGCGCATCGAGCTCCTGGTGCTGTTCCGCCAGGTCGCCGATCGCATCCGGTCACCGGGCATCCTGGGCGGTGCGGGGGCGCCCTCACCGACCAGCCGACAGACGACGCCCCAGGTGGAGACGGCGCCGGTGGAACGCTTTACCCGACGCCTCGAGCAGGCACTGGGGACGGGACAATCGGCGCCCTGAGGGCGACAACCATTTCAGGATGGGGGACAAGCAAGCGCATGGATATCACCGATTTCTATGACACCTTCTTCGAGGAGGCCGAGGAGCTGCTGGCCGACATGGAGCGCCATCTGCTCGAGATCGACCTCGATGAGCCGGACGCCGAGCAGCTCAATGCGATCTTCCGGGCCGCACACTCGATCAAGGGCGGGGCCGGTACCTTCGGCTTCGACATCCTGCAGAAGACGACGCACCTGTTCGAGAACCTGCTTGATCACACACGCCGCGGGGAACTGACCCTACGTCGGGACATCGTCGATACCTTTCTGGAAACCAAGGACATGCTGCACGACCAGCTGGACGCCTACCGCAACGAGGAGGAGCCCGATCAGGCGGCCTTCACCCGGATCTGCCAGACCCTGCAACAGCTCGCCCGCGAGGAGATCGGCCAGGAGCTCGAGGCTGGCGCTGACATACCGGGTAGCTCGGACAGCGCAACCGCGACTGCGCCACAGCCGGATCAGCCCGATGCCGCATCCGTTGCCCCCTCCCCCGCTGACACCTCACCCGCTGGCGAGGATGGCGGTCCCGAGTCGGCGCAGGAGCAGCTGCTGGTCGTGGACCTGCTGAACGTTGGCGAGAAGGATCGTGGCCTGCTGGTCGAGGAGCTTGACCAGCTGGGGAGTGTCCAGGCGCAGCACGGTGACGAGGCCTGCTACGAGGTCACGCTGCTCACCGCGGTCAGCCAGGACGATATCGAGGCCGTGATGTGCTTCATCGTCGAGCCCGAACAGCTGCAGATTCGTCCTGCCGAGCAGACAGGGGATACGCCCGAGGATGCAACGCCTGCCCCCGGTCAGCAGGAAGCCAGCACGCCCTCGGCCACCCAGCCGAGTGAGGCTGCCCAGCCACAGAAGACTGTCGAGAAGGAAGCCAAGCCAGCTGCCAGGCCCGACACGGGCGACAGCAAGGGCAAGCCGAAAGCGAAGAAGGCCAAGGCCGGCGGCGAATCCAGCTCGATCCGGGTCTCGGTGGACAAGGTGGACCAGATCATCAACCTGGTCGGCGAACTGATCATCACCCAGTCGATGCTCGACCAGACCGTCAGCGAGCTGGACGGTGTCACGCATAGCGGCCTGCTGAATGGCATGAGCCTGCTGCAGCGCAATGCCCGTGACCTTCAGGAAGCGGTCATGTCGGTTCGCATGGTGCCCATGGACTATGTGTTCAGCCGCTACCCCCGCCTGGTGCGCGACTTGGCCGGAAAGCTCGACAAGGAGGTGGAGCTGGTCACCGAGGGCGAATCCACCGAGCTCGACAAGAGCCTGACCGAACGCATCATCGACCCGCTCACCCACCTGGTGCGCAACAGTCTCGATCACGGCATCGAGGATCCCGACACCCGCGAGGCGGCGGGCAAGCCGCGAACCGGACGCCTGACGCTCTCCGCCCAGCACCAGGGGGGCAACATCCTCATCGAGGTGATCGACGACGGTGCCGGGCTCGACCGCGACAGACTGCTCGCCAAGGCCCGGGATAGCGGCCTGTCGGTGTCCGACACCATGAGCGATGACGAGGTCTGGCAGCTGATCTTTGCGCCCGGCTTCTCGACCGCCAATGAGGTCAGCGACGTCTCCGGTCGCGGTGTCGGCATGGACGTGGTGAAGCGCAACATCCAGGCCATGGGAGGGCATGTCGAGATCATGTCGCGCCGCGGGCAAGGCACCACCACCCGTATCGTGTTGCCTCTGACCCTGGCCATCCTCGATGGCATGTCCATCAAGGTCGGCGACGAGGTCTTCATCCTGCCGCTCTCCACCGTGCTCGAGTCCCTGCAGCCATCCCGGGACGACCTCTACGCCATGGCCGGCGACGACGTAGTGCTCAAGGTCCGCGACGAGTACCTGCCGGTGGTCGCGGTTCACGACGCCCTGGATGTGGAGGGCGCCAAGACGGAACTGAACGAGACGATCGCGGTGATCGTCCAGGGTGAAGGACGCCGTTATGCCCTGCTGGTGGACGACCTGATCGGCCAGCAGCAAGTGGTCGTGAAAAACCTGGAAACCAACTATCGCAAGGTGCCAGGGGTATCGGCGGCGACCATCCTGGGCGACGGCAGCGTGGCCCTGATCCTGGATATCGCCGACCTGCACCGCCTGAGCCGCGCCAAGAAGGAAGCGCGTCGTCCCCAGCGCGCCTTCGTCGATTCCCAGACACTGTTCCGCACGGAAGGAGAGCCATCATGACCAGCCTGTCACAACACGCCGACCATGCCGCATCCGAGGCCCAGAACCGAGAGTTTCTGGTGTTCTCGCTGGGCGAGGAAGAGTATGCCATCGACATCCTCAAGGTGCAGGAGATCCGCGGCTACGAGAACGTCACGCGCATCGCCAATGCGCCGGAGTTCATCAAGGGCGTGACCAACCTGCGCGGCATCATCGTGCCCATTGTCGATCTGCGCATCAAGTTTCACCTCGACAAGGTCGAGTACGGCGGCCAGACCGTGGTGATCGTCGTCAACGTCGCCGATCGCGTGGTGGGTATCGTGGTCGACGGTGTCTCCGACGTCATGACCCTCACACCCGAGCAGATCAAGCCGGCCCCCGAGTTCGGCGTGACCCTGTCATCCGACTTCCTCAGCGGACTGGGCAGCCTCGAGGACCGCATGCTGGTGCTCGTCGACATCGACAAGCTGCTCACCAGCGAGGAAATGGCGCTGGTCGACCGTACCAGCGAGTAGGACCTGCTCAGGGAAGGAGAGACGCATGCGACAGATGACAATGACAAGGAAACTGTGGAGCTCCCTCGGCATCATCTGGGTCGCGATGCTGGTGCTGGTCGGCTGGGGGGCGTGGGAAAACCGCCAGACCATGCTCGAAGAGCGCCGCAATGCCCTGGGCGACTACGTCGACATGGCCATGAACGTGATCCGCGACCATGCCGAACGCAGCGAAGCGGGCGAGCTGTCCGTGGAAGAGGCCCGGCGGCTGGCGGCCTCGGCGGTGCGCGAGATGACCTATGACCAGGGGCGCGGCTACGTCTATATCTTCAACGGTGACTATGAGCTTCTCGCCCATCCGCGCCTGCCCGTCGGCACCTCGGTCGCTGACTTCCAGAACGAGGAGGGGCGCTACCTGTTCCGCGAATTCATCGAGGACGTGAAGACCGACGACGGCATCGTGGACTATCTCTGGGCCCATGCCTCCGAGGAGGATGCCCTGGCCGAGAAGTCATCCCTCAATGCCCGGTTCGAGCCGTGGGGCTGGTACGTGGGCACCGGGGTGTACATCGACGACATCAACGACGCCTTCCTGGCCAGCCTGGCGCGCTACCTCGTCGCCCTGCTGGGCATCGGCATTCCGGTCTCCGTGCTGATGGGGCTGGTCATCCGCGGCGTGACGCGGCGCCTGGGCGGCGACCCGCGCTACGCCGCCGAGATGGTACGGCATATCGCCGAAGGCAACCTGGATCATGGCATCCGCCTGCGTGACAGCGACCGCGAAAGCCTGCTGTTCGACATCGAGAGAATGCGCACCTCGCTGGCGGGCACCATCGGTGACATCCATCGCAGTGCCGACGACGTCAACGGTGTCGTGGAGGAGATCGGCGCCGGGAACGACGAGCTGGCGACACGCACCGAGCAGCAGGCCGCCTCGATTGCCGAGACCGCCTCCAGCATGGAGCAGCTGACCGCCACCGTGAAGCAGAACGCCGAGCACGCCGGCAAGGCCCGCGAACTGGCTGACGAGACGGCCGGCAATGCAGCGCGCGGTCAGGAATCGATGCTGCGCGTGGAGACGTCGATGAGCGGTATCAACGAGAGTGCCGCCGAGATGAACTCGATCGTCGACACCATCGACTCCATCGCCTTCCAGACCAACATCCTGGCCCTCAACGCCTCGGTGGAAGCGGCCCGCGCCGGCGAGCACGGCCGCGGCTTCGCCGTGGTCGCCGAGGAAGTCCGCAAGCTGGCCAGCCGCAGCTCGGAAGCCGCCCAGGAGATCAAGGCACTGATCGAGACCTCCGATGGCAAGGTCGCCGAGGGATCGCGGATGGTCAAGGACAGCGGGGAGATCATCGCGACCATGGTCACCGATATCCAGCAGCTCAGTACCCTGATCGGCGAAATCTCGTCGGCCTCCGAGGAGCAGAGCCACGGTATCGAGCAGGTCAATGACGCGGTATCGCAGATGGACCGCATGACCCAGCAGAATGCCGGTCTCGTGGAGGAGCATAGCGCCGCGTCGCAGCGACTGATTGCGCAGAGCCACCAGCTGCGCGACCACGTGGCCCGCTTCAGCATCATCACGCAGGGCCCGCGCGCGACCGGCGAGCCTGAAGGCGCGCAGGAGACCGTGGCGCGGCCGACAGAGACACATCATCCGCAACGTGACATGGCGAAGGCCTGAGGCTCTCGGGCCAGCCCATCATCGGCGGCGCTCACGCCGCCAGAGACAGGGAGTGGGAAGTGAGGATACTCGACAACATGACCGTACGGGTCAGCTGGCTGCTGGTGCTGACGACCTTTGCCGTGCTGATCTTGGCCGTCTGCCTTCTCGGCCTCTTCGCTCTTGCGGAAGGCAAGGCGATCATTGCGCAGATCGCCCCGGATGCCGGTGACACCGGCGCCGACCTCGAGGCCTCCTTTGCCGACTTTGCCGGCTGGATGCAGCTGATTCTCCTGGCAACCCTGGTGGGTACCGCCATGACCGTGGCCGTGGTCCTCTGGGGGGTCACGGTCAATGTCATACGCCCGTTGAACCAGCTGGTCGGCTATTTCGAGCGGATGAAGGAAGGCCATCTGGCCCAGGCGATCCCGAAGCGCGGCAACAACGAGATAGGCCGGCTCTACGCCGCGCTGGACGCGATGCAGCATGGTCTCGCCGAGACCGTGGGCACGGTACGCAACTCCAGCGAATCGATCTATCTGGGCACCCAGCACATCGCGCATGGCAACAACGACCTCTCCGCCCGCACCGAACAGCAGGCATCCTCGCTGCAGGAGACCGCTGCCAGCATGGAGGAGCTCTCCTCCACCGTGACCCAGAACGCCGACAATGCCCGCCAGGCCAGCCAGCTGGCCGCGGAAGCGTCACGCACCGCTCAGCAGGGCGGCGAGGTGGTCGACGAGGTGGTCACGACCATGCATGAGATCAGCCAGGGCTCGCATCGCGTCGCGGAAATCATCGGCACCATCGACTCGATCGCCTTCCAGACCAACATCCTGGCCTTGAACGCCTCCGTCGAGGCCGCCAGGGCCGGCGAACATGGCCGAGGCTTTGCGGTGGTCGCCCAGGAGGTCCGCAACCTGGCCAGTCGCAGTGCCGATGCGTCGAGCGAGATCCGCACGCTGATCCAGACCTCGGTCAGTCAGGTGGATGCGGGCACGTCACGGGTCGACAGGGCCGGTCAGACCATGACCGAGATCGTCGCCGCCGTGCAGCGTGTCAGCGACATCATGGACGAGATCGCTTCGGCCTCTTCCGAACAGAGCACTGGCATCGGGCAGGTCAACGAGGCCGTCACCCAGATGGACCAGGTCACGCAGCAGAATGCCGAGCTGGTCCAGCAGGCAGCCAGTGCCGCCAATCAGCTGGAGGCCGAGGCGAGCCGGCTCACGGCGGCCGTGACCCGCTTCCAGCTCGGCCAGGCGGAGGTCGTCCCTCACGACGCGACCTCGCAACAGGCCGACGAGGACAACGACCTGGCCCGCTGGATGCCGGCCTTGATGCCGGACCGGGGCAAGAGCCACCAGGCACCCGGCGAGAGTCGCGGCAAGGGGGCCCCGGGTCGTGACGATGAGTGGGAGTCCTTCTAGGACGGCCTCACTCCGCTCCTTCGCGCTGCCCGCAGCCGGCGGTATGACATAACAACCATCAGGCTTACGCCTTTTGCCTCACCAGGGGACATCGCATGCGAAATAACCAGCCCGTCACCCAACAGGAGTATCCGCTCCACCAGGAGCACTTTCTCATCTCGCGCACGGACCTCAAGGGCCGCATCACCTATGCCAACCCGGCCTTCATCGAGGTGAGCGGCTTCAGCCAAGAGGAGCTGATCGGCGCGCCTCACAACATCGTGCGACACCCGGACATGCCCGAAGCGGCCTACCAGAACCTCTGGGACACCCTGGCGGCCGGGAAGAGCTGGAAGGGGCTGGTCAAGAACCGCCGCAAGAATGGTGATCACTACTGGGTCGAAGCCAGTGTTTCCCCCATCGTCGAGGACGACCAGGTGGTGGGCTATGCCTCGGTGCGGGTCAAGCCGGACCCCCAAGAGGTGGAGAAGGCCGAAAGGGCTTACGCGCGTCTGCGCGACGGCAAGGGCGGCCGCTTGACTCTCGACCGTGGGCAGCTGCGCCACCGCGGCCTGGGCGGACGGCTGTCACGCCTCAACCTGCGCAGCCTGCGGGCGCGCGTGGTGACCATGGTGGTCGTGGCCGGCCTGCTGCTCTCGGCAAGCGGTGCCATGGGCCTGTTCGGCCTGCAGCTATCGGGTGAACGCCTGCAGACACTGGACCGCGATGGCCTGCAGGATGTGGCCCGCCTGCAGCAGATCGACCAGTTGACCACGCAGGCCCATCAGTCGCTCGCCAGCAGTGAACGCTTCCAGCTGATGGAGAACAAGGATCAGCATGCCGAAGAGCTGCAGGCGATCGAGGCCTCGCTGGACACGCTCTGGACCGACTACCGGGCCAGAGCGGCCAACCAGGGAGAGCAGGCCGACGCCTTCGACAGCACCCTGTCGAACTTCCGGGAAGCCGGCATTGGACACGCCATTGACCTGCTCCAGAGCGACGACAAGTTCGACCTGTTCACCAACCTCCCGCCGCATATCGAGGAGATGCAGGCGATGGGCGAGCCCCTCTCCTCCGAGGTCAATACGCTCATCGAGGGCAAGCAGGATGACGCGGCCACCCTGGCCAGCGAGGCCCTGGCAGAAAAGCGGCTGATGCTGATGATACAGGCCGGCATGCTGGCCCTCGGCCTGCTGGTGCTGGTCGTGATCGGTGCCCTGACCCTGCGCGCCATGCTGCGCCCGCTGCGTGATGCCGAGGCCTTCACCCTGCAGATCGCCTCGGGCAACCTCGCCGCGGACGTGCCGGCGCGCCGGCGGGACGAGCTCGGTCGCCTGCTGGAGGCCCTCGACATCATGCGCAAGAGCCTCGGCAGCATCGTCGGCGACGTCAATGGTGGCATTCGCGTGGTGACACCGGCAGCGCGTGACATCGCCTCGGGCAACGAGGACCTCTCCGCGCGCACGGAACAGCAGGCCGCTTCCCTGCAACAGACGGCCTCGAGCATGGAAGAGATGACCACGACGGTACAGCACAACTCCGACAATGCCCGCCAGGCCAGTGGACTGGCATCGGAGAATGCCGCACGCACTCGGGAGACCGGCGAGCTGATGCATGAGGTCGTGGACACCATGGGCCAGATCACCGCGGGGTCGCGCAAGATGACGGAAATCATCAATGTCATCGACTCGATCGCCTTCCAGACCAACATCCTGGCCCTGAATGCCTCGGTGGAGGCGGCCCGCGCCGGCGAGCAGGGCCGGGGCTTCGCCGTGGTGGCCGGGGAGGTCCGCAAGCTGGCCAGTCGCAGCGCCGACGCGGCCAGCGAGATTCGCGAGCTGATCGACAGCTCGGCCCGCCAGATCGATGGCGGAGCCGACCTGGTGCGCAAGGCAGAAACCTCTCTCGAGGCCGTCATGGAGGCCTCCACCCGCGTCAACGACATCATGGGCGAGATCACTGCCGCCTCCGAGGAGCAGAGCAACGGCATCGTCCAGATCAACCAGGCCGTGGTGGAAATGGATCAGGTCACCCAGCAGAACACCGCCCGCGTCCAGGCGTCGGCGCAGGCCGCCAGCGACCTCGAGCAGCAGGCCAGCCTGCTCAGCAATGCCATTTCGGCCTTCCGCCTGCGCGGTGCGGGCATGGAGCGGGCGCCCTCCCTGGCCGAGCGTCGGGCCGGTGATCAGGCGCCCGAGCGTGAGCCAGAGCAGCGCGCGACCCCGCGTGATGCAGCCCGCCGCACGCCCAGCAGGGACGATGACCCGCAGGCCACCGCCGTCGAGGAGTGGGAGGCGTTTTGAACGATCCTCGCGACAGCGCCGTGGCGGCGGAGGAGAGGGGCTGGGGAAACGCCCGGCTCGAGCGGGACCTCGTGCTGACCGATGACGATTTCACGCGAATCCGCGAGCTGATCTACCAGCGGGCGGGTATCGTGCTCGCCGAGCACAAGCGCGAGATGGTCTACAGCCGCCTGGCAAAGCGATTGCGCCATCACGGCCTGACGCGTTTTGCCGATTACCTGGCTCGCCTGGAACGCCAGCCCGATGCCCGGGAATGGGAGGCCTTCACCAATGCCCTGACCACCAACCTCACGGCATTCTTCCGTGAGGCCCACCACTTCCCCCTGCTGGCGGAACATGTGCGCACGCGCTCGGGCAAGGTCCGCATCTGGTGTGCCGCGGCATCGACGGGCGAAGAGCCCTACTCCATCGCCATGACCCTGATGGAAGCCTTGGGCCCCCGGGCCGGCCAGGCAGAGGTCGTGGCGACGGATATCGATACCGACGCCCTCGACAAGGCGCGGGCCGGCATCTACCCGCTGGAACAGGTCTGCAAGCTCGAGGAGTCGAGAATCAAGCGCTTCTTCCAGCGCGGCAAGGGTGCCCACAAGGGATTCGCGCGCATTCGCCCGGAAGTCGCCGAGCTACTCGAGTTTCAGTCACTCAACCTGCTGGCGCCACAGTGGCCGGTGACGGGGCCCTTCGATGCGATCTTCTGCCGCAACACCATGATCTACTTCGACAAGAGGACCCAGGCGCGGATCCTCGAGCGCTTTGCGCCGTTGCTCAAGCCCGATGGCCTGCTGTTTGCCGGTCATTCGGAAAGCTTTTCCTACATCACCGATGCCTTCCAGCTGCGCGGCCAGACCGTCTATACGCGCCGGCTGGCACGGTGAACCATTAAAGTCTGGGCTGCCATGGCCGATAGATGCCTCATGGCCAGCCCGAACGGCCTTCCCGCAGGCTGCTGAGACAACAGGAGATGCCCTCTTGAGCGCCAACAGAATCAAGGTGCTGTGTGTCGACGATTCGGCGCTGATACGCGACCTGCTGACGGAAATCATCAATCAACAGCCCGACATGGACGTCGTGGCCGTCGCCCCGGACCCCCTGGTCGCGCGCGACCTGATCAAGCGCCACAATCCGGACGTGCTGACACTGGATGTGGAAATGCCGCGCATGGATGGCCTCGACTTCCTCGAGCGTCTGATGCGACTGCGGCCGATGCCGGTATTGATGGTCTCGTCGCTGACCCAGGCCGGCTCCGAGGTCACGCTGCGCGCCCTGGAGCTCGGTGCCGTGGACTTCGTGGCCAAGCCGGCGCTGGGCATCCGCCACGGCATGATGGAGTATGCGAGCGAGATCGCCGAGAAGCTCCGGGCCGCCGCACGGGCTCGTCCTCGCCAGGCCAGGCGCCCGGATACGCCGGGCCCCAAGCCGCTCAAGGCCCCCATGGTCTCGAGCGAGAAGCTGATCATCATCGGTGCCTCCACCGGCGGCACCGAAGCCATCCGCAATGTGCTCGAACCCCTGCCGGCCAACAGCCCGGCCATCCTGATCACCCAGCACATGCCGGGTGGCTTCACCCGCTCCTTTGCCGAACGGCTCGACCGGCTGTGCCAGATCAGCGTCAAGGAAGCCGCGGACGGGGAACGCATCCTGCCCGGCCATGCCTATATCGCCCCCGGGGATGTCCACCTCAAGCTGGCACGCAGCGGCGCCAACTACATCGCGCGCCTCGACGACGGCCCACCGGTCAACCGGCATCGCCCTTCGGTGGATGTGCTGTTCCGCTCCGCCGCGAGCCAGGCGGGTCGCAATGCCATCGGCGTACTGCTCACCGGCATGGGCAAGGATGGTGCCGCCGGCCTGCTGGAGATGCGCCAGGCAGGCTCGGCCACCCTGGCCCAGGACGAGGTCAGCAGCGTGGTCTACGGCATGCCGCGTGAGGCCGTGGCCCTGGGCGCGGCAGCCGAGGTACTGCCGCTGGAGGAGGTCGCGCCTCGCCTGCTCTCCCTGGCGGCCGCTTCGGGCCGCACCCAGCGTGTATAGGGGTTCCACCTTGCATCGAGGGAGGCCATCCATGCCGTCAGCGGCAGCGCCGCATCACTTCACAGCCCCGGCCGGTATACCGGAGCGTTCCAGCATCACCGGAGGGCCTTCCGCCCTTGGTGTCGCCATCTAGAAAGAGGCCGAAGCCTTATGCTTCAGAATTTTCGGATCACCATCCAACTTGCAGTACTGGTGGGAGTTTTCGCCCTGAGTTCGATCGGCCTTGGCCTGCTGGGGATGCATGGCCAAACCAGTGTGCTGCAAGGGCTCAATACGGTCTACGAGGATCGTGTGGTCCCGATGCGTCAGCTGACCACCATCGCCGACGAATATGCCGTGAATATCGTGGATACCGCCCACAAGGTACGCAGTGGTCGCCTGGACTGGGATGAAGGGCTCGATAATGTCGAACAGGCCACATCAAGCATCGAAACAGAGTGGCAGGCCTATCAAGCCACGTCCCTGGTGGAGACAGAGCGCCAGCTGATCGCGGAGCTGTCCTCGTTGAGGCAGCGCGCCGATCAAAGTGTGGTCCGCCTGCAGGATATCCTGAGCCGTGAGGACACCGCGGCTCTCGAAGCCTTCATCAGTAATGAGCTGTATCAGAGTATCGACCCCGTCTCAGAGCGCTTCGATAGCTTAATGGACATCCAGCTCGACGTGGCCAGGACGGAGTACCAGCAGGCCACGGCCCGACATGACGTCAACCGCTCTGTACTTATTGCCGCCATCCTGCTCGGGTTGCTGATCGGCATACTGCTGGCGTGGCTCATCATCCGCGGTATCACGCGTCCACTGGGTGAGGCTGTCACACGGCTGCAGACCATCGCGCAGGCGGACCTTTCCCACGAAGTACCGGAGCGTGGTCGCAATGAGATCGGTCAGTTATTCACTGCCATGGGCGAGATGCGGCGCAGCCTGACCAAGATCGTCGGCAATGTCCGCGACAGCAGTGGCTCCATCCATGTCGGCAGCCGCGAGATCGCCAGCGGCAACGCCGACCTCTCCTCGCGTACCGAGCAGCAGGCCGCCTCGCTGGAGGAGACGGCATCGAGCATGGAGGAGCTCACCACCACGGTGAAGCAGAATGCCGACAACGCCCGCCAGGCCAGCGGCCTGGCACTCGAGGCCTCCAGTACCGCAGAGCGCGGCGGCGAGGTAGTCCAGCAGGTGGTGCAGACCATGCATGGCATTGCCGGCAGCTCCCGCAAAGTCGCCGACATCACCGGGGTGATCGACTCCATCGCCTTCCAGACCAACATCCTGGCGCTGAATGCATCGGTCGAGGCGGCACGTGCCGGTGAGCAGGGGCGTGGCTTCGCCGTGGTGGCCGGAGAAGTGCGCAGTCTGGCCAGTCGCAGTGCCGATGCCGCCAGGGAGATCAAGGGGCTGATCGAGGGGTCGGTGAGCCAGGTGCAGGAAGGGTCGACCCTGGTGGAACAGGCCGGCGACACCATGCAGGAAGTGGTGGCCGCCGTTCGGCGCGTCACCGATATCATGGACGAGATCTCGGCGGCCTCGCAGGAGCAGAGCGACGGCATCGAGCAGGTCAACCAGGCGGTCGGCCAGATGGACCAGGTCACGCAACAGAACGCCTCCCTGGTACAGGAAGCGTCGGCAGCGGCCGCCTCTCTGCAAGAACAGGCCAATCGCCTGGAACGGGCGGTGTCGGTCTTCAGGCTGACGGGAACCATGGAGAGCGCCCCGCCGACTTCGCAGGGGATGCCCGCCGAGACTCGGCCGGCAAGCCCCGCCCGGCAACCGACGTCCTCCCCGCGTCGACCACCGGTGCGCGAGACGGCCGCCGAGGAAGAGTGGGAAGAGTTCTGAATCCTGCCGACACCGAGGTGACGGCACTCGACTACCGTGATTGAAGAGGATATCCGATGGCAAGCAAGGACATGAGCATCCTGGTGGTAGATGACTTCCCGACCATGCGGCGCATCGTGCGCAGCCTGCTGAAGGAGCTCGGCTTTACCAACGTGGAAGAGGCCGAGGATGGTCAGGACGCGCTCAACAAGCTCAGCAGCGGCAATTTCGAGTTCGTGGTCTCCGACTGGAACATGCCCAACCTCGACGGACTGGAGATGCTCAAGCAGATACGCGCGGACAGTACCCTCAAGGACCTGCCGGTGTTGATGGTGACCGCCGAGGCCAAGAAGGAGAACATCATCGCGGCGGCCCAGGCAGGCGCCAACGGCTATGTCGTCAAGCCTTTCACCTCGGCCACCCTGGAAGAAAAGCTCAACAAGATTTTTGAAAAACTGGGCATGTAAGGCTGCCGGGCAGGGTCCGACACCAAGGAGCGAGGATCATGAGCAACGAGATGCCATCGCAGGATCTCCCCCAGGAGTCCAGTGACGAACTGGTACTCCGCATCGGCCAGCTGACGCGCATGCTGCGTGAGAGCATGCGCGAACTGGGACTCGACAAGGAGATCGAGAGAGCCGCAGAGGCCATACCCGATGCGCGCGACCGCCTCAGCTACGTGGCGACCATGACCGAACAGGCGGCCGAGCGTGCGCTCAACGCCATCGACCGTGCACAACCGTTGCAGGATGACCTCAGCGAACGGGCAGAGGCACTGGACAAGCGCTGGGCGGCGTGGTTCGCCGAACCCAAGGAGCTCGACGAGGCACGCGATCTGGTCCAGGAAACCCGGGGGTACCTGGCCGATGTCCCCAAGCGTACCCAGGCGACCCACCAGGAACTGCTCGAGATCATGATGGCCCAGGACTTTCAGGATCTGACCGGGCAGGTGATCAAGAAGATGATGGATGTGATCCGCGAGATCGAGCACCAGCTGGTACAGGTACTGATCGACACCGTGCCCCAGGGCAAGGCGCGCGAGGACTTCCAGAAGCGTGCCACGAATCAGCGACAGAGCGACGAACGACGCCGCGAGGAAGAGCTGTTGAATGGTCCCCAGATCAAGCCCGAGGGCGACGGTGTGGTCACTGGCCAGGATCAGGTCGACGACCTGCTCGACGAACTGGGCTTCTAGCTCCCTCCCCTCCGCCGCCCAGCCCGGTCACCGCTGCTCGGTCCGGTAGTCGTGGATAAGACCGCGATTACCGGCCTTTTTTGATGCATCACCCCTTTCGCTTTGCCGACACAATGGCCAGGGTCCGCACGACTGCCCGGTGAAAGGCCATGGCCGACCAAGATAGCGACCAGGAAAAGACCGAAGAGGCCACCCCGCGACGACTGGAAAAGTCGCGCGAGGAGGGCCAGGTCGCCCGTTCCCGGGAGTTGACCACCTTCATGCTGCTGCTGGGCGGCGTCATCGGCCTGTGGTCGATGGGCAGCATGCTCTACGACCAACTGGGGATCGTAATGGAGCAGGCCTTCCTGTTCGAGCGACGTCATGCGCTGGAGACCACCCCGATGCTCGCGCATGCCCTCGACCTTGGCCAGCGAACGCTCTATGCCCTGCTGCCGCTGTTCCTGTTGCTGGCGGTCGTGGCGCTGGTTGCCCCGGCGCTGCTCGGCGGCTGGCTGATCTCGGCCAAGTCGCTCAAGCCGCAGCTGTCCAAGCTCAACCCGCTCAAGGGACTGAAGCGGCTGTTCGGTGTTCAGGCGCTGGTGGAACTGGCCAAGGCCATCGCCAAGTCGGTACTGGTGGGCAGCGTGGCCGTGGCGTTTCTGTACCTGAACCGCGGCGAGTTCATGGCCCTGATGGACCAGCCGGTCCAGCAGGCCCTTGCCAAGGCGATGTGGATGGCCGCGCAGGCCAGCGGGCTGATGGTATTGACCCTGCTTGTCGTCATCCTGATCGATGTGCCCTACCAGCTCTGGAGCCACGCCAAGAAACTGCGCATGAGCAAGGACGAAGTGAAGCGCGAGCACAAGGAGTCCGAGGGCGACCCTCAAGTGAAGGCGCGTATCCGCCAGCAGCAGCAGGCCATGGCACGCGGCCGCATGATGAGCAAGGTGCCGGAGGCTGATGTGATCATCACCAACCCCTCGCACTATGCCATCGCCCTTCATTATCAGGAGGCGGGCATGTCGGCGCCCCGGGTCATTGCCAAGGGCGCCGACGCCGTCGCCGCGCGGATTCGCGAGCTCGGCGGGGAACACGGCGTGCCGCGACTGGAAGCGCCAGCGCTGGCCAGGGCCCTCTACCACCATGTGGATCTCGATGACGAGATCCCCGGGGACCTCTATACCGCCGTCGCCGAGGTCCTTGCCTGGGCCTTCGGGCTGAAGCGTGCCGCCAGGGAGGGGGGCGAGGCGCCGCCCTCCCCCGAGAACATCAAGGTGCCGGCCTCGCTGGCCGTCCCCGCACAAGACGATACCGACGAGGCACGCCCATGAAGGCCTTGAATCACTACCTGGGCCAACGCGACTGGATGGGCAACGTGCCCATGAAGCTGCTGGCCGGCCCTGTGCTGATCCTCATGATTCTCTCCATGATGATCCTGCCACTGCCGCCCTTCGTCCTGGACCTGCTGTTCACCTTCAACATTGCCCTGGCGGTGATGGTGCTGCTGGTGAGCATGTTTACCCAGAAGCCGCTGGATTTCGCCGCCTTTCCGGCCGTGCTGCTCTTCACTACCCTGCTGAGGTTGTCGCTGAACGTCGCGTCGACTCGCGTGATCCTGATGGAAGGCCACCAGGGCGGCGATTCGGCGGGCAAGGTGATCGAGGCCTTCGGCGAGTTCCTGGTCGGCGGCAACTTTGCCGTGGGCCTGGTGGTATTCCTGATCCTGGTAATCATCAACTTCATGGTCATCACCAAGGGCGCCGGACGCATCGCCGAGGTGGGCGCGCGCTTCATGCTCGACGCCATGCCGGGCAAGCAGATGGCGATCGATGCCGACCTCAACGCCGGCCTGATCGGCGAGGATGACGCTCGACAGCGGCGCAGCGACGTGGCCCAGGAGGCGGATTTCTACGGCTCCATGGACGGCGCCAGCAAGTTCGTGCGCGGCGATGCCATGGCCGGCCTGGTCATCATGGTGGTCAACGTGATCGGCGGGCTGTTGATCGGCATGCTCCAGCACGACATGGGCTTCGGCAGCGCGGCACGCACCTACACCCTGATGACCATCGGTGACGGCCTGGTCGCCCAGATTCCCGCCCTGGTGATCTCCACGGCGGCCGGCGTGACCGTCTCACGGGTCACGACCGACCAGGACGTCGGACAGCAGATGATCGGCCAGCTGTTCGTCAATCCCCAGGTGATGATCCTGGCAGCCGGGGTCATGGGGCTGCTGGGGCTCGTGCCGGGCATGCCCAACCTGGTGTTCCTGATCTTCACCGCCTTGCTGGGGGGGCTGGCCTGGTGGCTGCTGCGCCAGAAGGAGCGCCGCCTGGTCGAGGAGGAGATCTCGACCGAAGCGCCGCCCGCGCCCGAGGCACCGGAGGCCAGCTGGGAGGACGTTCAGCTGGTGGATACGCTGGGCCTCGAGGTGGGGCATCGACTGATTCCCCTGGTGGATGCCCGCCAGCAGGGCGAGCTGCTGGGGCGAATCAAGAGCGTGCGCAAGAAGTTTGCCCAGGAGGTCGGCTTTCTGCCCCCGGTGGTGCATATCCGCGACAACCTGGAGCTCGGCGCCAACACCTACCTGCTGACCCTGAAAGGCGCGGAAATCGGACGCGCCGATGCGTATCCGGGGCAATGGCTGGCCATCGATCCCGGCCAGGTGACCGGCGAGCTCAAGGGCATGATGACCCGGGATCCGGCCTTCGGCTTGCCGGCCGTCTGGGTGGATACCAGCCAGCGCGAACATGCTCAGGTCTATGGCTATACCGTGGTGGATGCCAGCACGGTAGTGGCCACCCACCTCAACCACCTGCTGCACCGGCATGCCGCCGAGATGCTGGGACGCGCGGAGGTGCAGAAACTGCTCGACAAGCTGCGTGAAGAGCAGCAGAGCCTGGTGGACGATGTGGTGCCCAAGGCCATCTCCCTCACCGTGCTGCAGCGCCTGCTGCAGAATCTGCTCGAGGAAGAGGTCTCGATCCGCGACATGCGCACCATACTCGACACCCTGGCCGAACATGCCCCCCAGCAGCAGGACGCCAATGAACTGACCGCCCTGGTGCGCATCGCGCTGGGCAGGAGCATTACCCAGCAGTGGTTTGCCGGCCGTGACGAACTCAAGGTCATCGGCCTGGAAAACCAGCTCGAGCAGATACTGACCCAGGCCATGAATGGCAACGGTGCGCTTGAACCGGGGCTGGCCGAGACGCTCATGACCCAGGCCGAACAGGCCCTGGAGCGCCACGAGGCGAGTGGCGAGCCACCGGTGCTGGTGGTGCAGCACGGACTGCGGGCGCTGCTGTCACGCTTCCTGCGACGCCGCCTGCGCCACCTGGTGGTGATGTCCCAGGCTGAGATCCCCGACGACCGCACCCTGCGTGTTACCACGCTGCTAGGAGGCCGCTGATAGATGAGCGTGATTCGATTCACGGGCAACACCAGTCGGGACGCCATGCGCCAGGTTCGCGAATCGCTGGGCGATGACGCCCTGATCCTGGCCAACCGGCGCACCGAGCAGGGCGTGGAGATCCTGGCGATGGCGGACGAGGCGATGGCGGGCATGACGGCCTCGCCGGCGCCCGCCGCGCCTCCGCCCTCCTCCGTGCCAGCGGCACCACCCGCCGCAGCCCCCACCGACGAGCGCTCCCTGCAGACCACGAGCGAGCAGCTGCTGCGTGAAATGCAGGACATGCGAGCACTGCTGGCCCGGGAGCAGGCCCGCCATGCGCCCACCCGGGATTGCCGCACACGGCTCAGGCGGCTGCTGCAGGAGGCCGGGTTCAGTGCCGCCCTGGCCGATGAACTGCTGCAGGCCCTGCCCGGCGAGCTCGAGGATGGCGATAGCGAGGACCCTCGCCCCCTCTCCTGGCTGCAACGACGACTGGCCGAAAGACTCGCCTCCCTTGAGCAGGAAGCGCATTTCTTCGACCCGCCCGGCATCATCTCCCTGGTCGGCCCGACCGGGGTGGGCAAGACCACCACGACGGCCAAGCTCGCGGCTCGCTTCGTGCAGCGCCACGGTGCCGAGCAGGTGGCACTGGTCACCACCGACAGCTTCCGGATCGGCGCCCACGAACAGCTAAGGATCTATGCCGAGCTCCTGGGGATACCGATGCATGCCCTCGCCCCCGGCCAGCCCATCGACAGCCTGGCTCGCCATCTTCAGGGTCGCCGCTGGGTGATCATCGATACCGTGGGGATGAGCCAGCGCGATCAGCGCATCATCGAACAGATCGCCCAGCTGCAGGAGGGGCGCGTGCGGGTGCGGATGGTGCTGCTGCTCAACGCGGCCAGTCAGCCGGAAACGCTGGATGAAGTGGCCAGCCGCTACCGCCAGGCCGCACGCGCGGCAGGCGCGGAACTGAATGATTGCCTGCTGACCAAGCAGGACGAGGCGGGCCGACTGGCACCGGCACTCGAGACGGTGATACGCCATGGCCTGCGCCTCTCCTTCGTCTCCCACGGCCAGCGTGTGCCCGAGGACCTCGCCCTGAGCGATCCGATGGCCCTGGTCATCCAGGCACTTGCCACACGCTCGCCCCTGCCGCTGGAGGCGTCGACCGCCTCCCGGGCGCCCGGGGCAACGCCAGGCCAGTCAGCGCGAGGCGACCTGCTCGGACAGGGGCGGCGCCTGACGGCCGCGCTGAAGGGGTTGCGGGAACACCTGGCAGGCTTCAGCGATCTGGAAAGCGTCTGGGACATCGCCGCGCTACCCGATGAGCTGCAGGCTGCCCGCCTCGACGAACTGCTCGACCGTAGCACGACCCGGGGCCAGCGCACGGGCGTGCTCTGGTCGACACGCCGCACGCTCAAGGGGTGTGACTGGGCCATGCCCGACCTGGGGCTGGATCCCCGAGGTCACTGGCTCGCGCTTCCCGACCTGCAACACCGCCAGCCGGCCGGCGAGGTCAACCGACTCGTCGAAGCGCAGCAGGCCCACGGCGTCAGTGTCCATCTGTTTTCCTCCCTGCCGGATCGCGATGCCTGGCAGTGGCTCGCCCGGGAGAAGGCCAGCTGGTCAAGCCAGGTGCGCGCCGGACAAGGCGTCATGCATGAGGCCGAGCGTCATGCCCTGTCAGATCTTGTCCCGCTGGCCACCCCCTCCGTACAGACCGACTGTCGCCTGCGCGGCCAGCCTTGCCGCGTAGCGCTGTCTCAGCTCGGCGTCATGGCCTTTCCTGCTCGACGCCAGCATCGCGTTGCGGGAACGCCCCTGGAGGCCTGGTTCGCCACGCTGAGCGACCCCGATAGCGGCCGGGAGCTGGGCCGACGCTTCTGGCTGATGACCGTCAGCCAGCACGAGAATGCCCTGCCCCTTATCCTGGGCCACCTTCGGTCCGAGGGGCTCGCACAGCAGACACGTCGCGGCAAGGAGCGCCTGGCCACCCTGCTGCCGCCCCAGACACGGCCGGAGCTGCGACTGCTGCTGGCCGCCGGGATCGCCGCCAGCGCCAGTCACCTCGATCATCGCGATGACGACATCGCCATGGACCTTCGCTCGGAGCTCTTGAGCCTGCTGGGGGGACGCCGACGTCGCCGGGACACCGCCTTGCTGGAGGCGTTGCTCTACCTCCTTGGCGCTCGGGATGCCATTCGCCATGTCGGCTCCGCCGGGCTGGAGGGTCTGACGTGACAGTCATCGACCAGGCAGCCGGACTGCGACAGTGGGCAGGCGCTCGACACGCGCCCTCCCCTCGCCAAGGAGAGGACGGCGCCCCTGCCCATGCCGGCAGAACGCTGGTCGTGGTAGGACTGCCAGGCACCTCGGCTCACCACACGCAGCGGGTGCTGCAACTGCTGGATCACTGGGCGACGCAGGGACGCCGCTGGGTGGGCTCACCCGCAATGTGGCGCGTGGCGCCTGTGACGGTCACGAGCCCACACCTGACACTGCTGCTCAAGCAGCAGCCACGCTGGGCGCTCTGGGTGGGTAACGACCCGGAGGCCTTCCGTCGGGCATTCGCGATATTGACACGGCTCAGGGACCTGGGGGCGCCGCGGCGCCTGCTGGCCGTGCATTCTCCGGACATGCCGCGCCGGGGACTGCTGGACAATCTGCAACAGGCGGCGTTGAGCTGTCTTGGCATCGAGCTGCTGGTGATGGCGAGATGAGGCGCGCCCGTCGCCATGCCCTGGCACTGCTCCTTGCCCTCGCCGTCGGCGAGCTGCAGGCCGCCGGCAGCTGGGTCGCCAAGGCGCCCATGACCCGGGTCAGCGTGGCGGGGCGCGAAACGGCGTCTGCTCCCCTGAGGCCCGTCGGCGAGGGAGCGGAGAATCGCGCCATACACAGCGTCGCCTGGCGCTATCGGCTTCCAGCGGGAAGCGACCTGAAGGCCAGGCTGTGCCATCCGGGTGGCTGTGTTCCCCTGCCGACCCAGCAGGGAACCACCCGTGCCCTGGCCGGCCTGGCAGCCGATGTGGCCCTGGAATTCCGCTTCTCGCTGCCGGAGGGACAAGCGCCGGTCGCGATAGGCGACCTTCAGGTGATCGTGAACCACCGGTAAACCGAATCCGGCAACACTCCCCGACGAGCGGGGGCTGCTGACCAGCTGTGAGGCAAGAGGATGTATACAGCGCAAGGAAAGATCGATCAGGGCGAGCTGTTGACAGAGTACCTGCCCATGGTCCGACGTCAGGCACTTGCCCTGCAGGTACGGCTGCCTGCCAGCATCGAGCTGGATGACCTGATTCAGGCTGGCACCATGGGACTGCTGGAAGCCATGGGACGGTTCAACGCCGGACAGGGCGCCAGCTTTGCGACCTTCGCCAACCAGCGTATCCGCGGTGCCATGCTGGACGAGCTGCGCAGCCGGGACTGGCTCCCCCGCAGCGTGCGACGCAGTGCCAGGGCCGTGGACGAGACGGTCCGACGACTGGAGCAGCAACAGGGCCGGCCGCCGGAAGAGACGGAGATCGCCGCCGCCCTGGACATGCCGCTGGCGGACTATCGCCGCCTGCTCAACGATACCAACAGTGGTCAGCTGCTGCCCTTCGAGGAGCTGATGGCCGAAGGCGGAGAGACTCGGCTGGAAGGCCGCGCCATGGAAAGCCCCTTCACCCAGCTGCTGGACCAGGAGAAGCGCGACCGGTTGATCGAGGCCATCGAGGCACTGCCCGAGCGCGAGAGGCTGCTCATGGCGCTCTACTACCAGGAAGAGCTCAACCTGAAGGAGATCGGGGCCGTGCTGGGCGTTTCAGAGTCGCGGGTCTGTCAATTGCACAGCCAGGCGGTCAGCCGGCTGCGGGCGAAACTCCACGACGCCCGCTGAAACGCTGCTTCCCGGCGAGCACGACGGCCGCGGGATTAAAGAATCCCGTGCCCTTTCCGATAACGACTACATGCCTACGCACCCTACTCTCCGGAGCCGTGAATGAATCCGTCGACACTGATCGGAATACTGGCCAGCTGCGTGCTGCTTGCCAGCGTCCTGTTCTTCACCGCCGAATCACCGCAAAGCTTCATCAACCTGCCGGGCCTGGGCATCGTCGTGGCCGGCACGCTGGCCGCCACCTTCATCAGCTACCCCCTCAAGGAAGTTCTCAGGGTCGTGCGTCTGGTCGCCATCGTGTTCCGCCGCGAGAACACCTATATCCGCAATGACATCAAGGAGCTGGTCGACATCTCCCGGCTCTGGCTCAAGGGGGATGTCCGCGCCGTGGAGGCGTCCCTGGAGCAGACCCGCAACCCCTTCCTGCGCACCGGTATCCAGCTGGTGATTGCCAACACCAAGGAAGACGAGATCTTCGACCTGCTCCGCTGGCGGATCTCGCGACTGAAGGCACGCGAGCACGCTGAAGCCCAGATCTTCCGGACCATGGCGACCTATGCGCCCGCCTTCGGCATGATCGGTACCCTGGTAGGGCTGGTCAACATGCTGGAGGTCATGGAGGCGGGCGACCTGCACGTGATAGGCCCGCGCATGGCGGTCGCCCTGCTCACGACCTTCTACGGCATCCTGCTGGCCAATCTGGTCTTCAAGCCCATCGCCGTGAAGCTCGAGCGCCGCACCGAGGAACGCCTGATTGCCATGAACATGGTCCTCGAGGGCATTTCCCTGATCACCAAGCGTCGCTTGCCGTCGTTCATCGAAGAGACCCTGAACTCCTTCGTCGCCAACTATCATGACGAGATCCGCGACCCGGAGTCTCCCGCCGAGCGTCGTGGCAGCGAAGAGATGGATCAGCATGCGTGATCGCGACATTCGCGAAGCACTCAGCCCCCCCGGCCAGGGAGAGGGTGACGGTGAGAGCTGGCTCATGAGTTACCTGGACGTCCTGACGCTGTTGATCACGCTGTTCGTCCTGCTGCTGTCCATGGCCGGCAACGGCCAGGCCATCAGTGGCAGCCAGTACGCCGGCCAGGCAACCCGGTCGGTGTCCCCGACGGCACAATCGGCTGCCGCCGCTGTCTCCGCCGGCATCGCACCGATGGCGTCCGGACTGAAGCCGCGTCACGATGGCCTGCAGCCGCGCTTCCAGGGACTGGACATCGAGGGCGTCAGCGTTGCCGAGGGCAACGAGGGAATCACACTGCGTATCGACAACAACCTGCTGTTTACCAGTGGCCAGGCCCGCCTGACACCTCGGGGACAAGCAGTGCTGCAAGGGCTGATGGAAACGCTCCGGACATTCGACGGGCGTATCTCGGTAGAGGGGCATACCGACAACATACCGATCTCCACCAGCCGCTTCCCCTCCAACTGGGAGCTGTCCACCGCGCGAGCCACCTCGGTGCTGCGCTACCTGGCGTCTGCCGGCCTGTCCGAGACACGACTGCGGGCCATCGGCTATGCCGACACAAGGCCTCTGGAGAGCAATGACACCCGCCAAGGGCGTGCCGCCAACCGCCGGGTAGAACTCTTGCTGACCCGGGACAGCTGAAAGCGAAGGGAGCGGCAAGCGGCTTTCGCCCCGCGACACGCCCCTACCCGAGAGCTCCCTCAGCGTGGCCGGAACCCCGGTACCGCCGAGAAGGCCTCGCGCCCTGAGCCGAATGCCTGATGGCCGCGTTGTGGGCCCCGACGGGCTTCCCGTATAGTGTTGTAACACTTTTTCCAGGCCCGCCCCTTCCTCGATGCCACAACCACGCGCCCAGATCCGTCCTCGCCGCCGCCCGCCCCTGCATTTCCTGCCGCTGGGCGGCTGCGGCGAAATCGGCATGAATCTCAGTCTCTATGGCTATGGGGAGAAGGGCGACCAGGAAGACTGGATCGCCGTGGACTGCGGCATGATGATTCGTCAGGACCTCCCGGACAATCCGCTTCAGGTGCCGGACCTCTCTGCCCTGGGGACGCTGTCGATCCGCCCGCGGGCGCTGATCATCACCCACGGCCACGAGGACCACATCGGCGCGGCCGCCTGGCTGTGGCCCGGGTGGGGCTGCCCCATCCACGCCACCCCGCTGGCCGCCGGCCTGCTGCGAGCCAAGTTCGTCGAACGCGGGCTGGCCGTTGATGCCATCCGGGTGATCGACCCCGGCGAGGCACTGGATATCGGCCCCTTCACCCTGCGTTTCCTGCCGGTGACCCACTCGATTCCCGAGAGCTGTGCCCTGCTGATTGCGGCCGGTGACCATCGCGTCCTGCACACCGGCGACTGGAAACTCGACCCCGAGCCGCTGATCGGGCCGCCGATCTCGGCGTCCACTTTCCGCGCCATCGCCCCGGTGGACCTGGTAGTAGGCGACTCCACCAATGCGCCAATCCCGGGCCACTCGCGCAGCGAGGGCGAAGTGGCCGAAGCCCTGACCCATACCATCGCCCGCTGCGAGGGGCGCGTGGTCGTGAGCTGCTTCGCCAGCAACCTGGCGCGCGTGCTGACCATCGGCCGTGCGGCCCAGCGCTGTGGACGTCGTGTCAGCCTGATGGGGCGCTCCATGGAGCGCATGGTGGGGGTGGCCCGAGGGCTTGGCTACCTGGACGACCTGCCCTCCCTGGTGCCGGTGACCGACCTCGGCTATCTGCCCCCGGAAGAGGTGCTGGTGATCGCCACCGGCAGCCAGGGCGAGCCGCGGGCCGCACTGTCACGGCTTGCCAGGGGCCGCCATCCCCATTTCGAGCTGATGGCCGGTGACACCGTAATCTTCTCAGCCAAGGCCATCCCCGGCAACGAGCGCTTGATTGCCCGGCTGAAGCGTGGATTGCGGCAGTTCAGCGTTTCCATCCTCGACGACGAGAACCATCCCGAGCTCCACGCTTCGGGCCACCCGGCCCAGGACGAGCTGCGCACCTTCTACGGCTGGGTAAAACCGCGCCACCTGCTGCCGGTGCATGGCGAACCCCGCCACCAGCAGGCCCACCAGGCCCTGGCCAGAGAGCTCGGCATCCAGGCGCCGATCGCCCCGGTCAACGGCGACCTGATCCGCCTGGATGCCGAGGGCCTTTCCCTGCAGGAGCGCCACCCCCAGCAGCCCCATATCGTCAGCCAGGATGCAGTCTCCGCCCTGCCCGGTTTCAACAGCGACGAGGGTGGACAGCGCTCACGCCACGGCAGCCTCTATATGGCCATTTCGGTGGCGGCGACGCCCACCGGGTGGACCCGCATCGGCCGACTGATGATCGACACCAGCCAGACGAGCCCCATGGACGAGACGGCCCTTGCCGACTGGCTGGACGACTGCCTCGGGGAAATGGAAGTGGACTCCCTGGCGGAATTGCGCCTGGGTCTTCAGCCGCGACTGCTCGGCTGGCTCGCCGACCACCTGCACCGTGTTCCCGATGTGCACCTGCAGCTCCTGGCGGTGGAAGCCGAAAGCCTGCGACAGTAGAGCGGCGCCTGGGAGGTGGGAGCGATCTTCAGAGCGCGATGAAGAAGTCAAGAATCGCGGTGGAAGCACAGCTCCCATAACCTTGGTTAGACTCTGCGCCTTTGTGGGAGCCGCGTCAGCAAGGCTCACAATAAAAACACGTCAGCTCTTGCTCGCATTCTTCGGCGGACGACCGCGCTTGCGCTTGGGCTGCTCGGTTACCAGATCGTCGAGAGAAAGGCCCGCCTCGTTGATCTGTTCGCGAATCTCGGCGAGTTTCCTCGCCTTCTCGGCCTCTTCTTCCTGGCGCTGGACTTCCTCGTCCTTCTTCTGCTCGATGACTTCACCGATGACATCGGCCAGTTTGTGGAGCTGTTCCATGCTCAGCTGACGTGCTGCGGCACGAGCCACGTTCTTGTTGCGTGCGATGCGCTCCAGGGTTTCGCTGGACATTGGCGGTCTCCATGCCGGAAGTGGGACAAATGCGTTGTGTAAACAACACGTCAAAAGTATATGCACTTACGGCGTATTGGCAAGAAAAGCCGACGGAAAAAACGGTGTAAAGGAAGGATAGAATGCGGCGCTGAAGCGTCGCCAGCCAAGCGAGACTCGCACTATCTCGAGCGGATTCATCCGGCCATAAAGAGAACGGGCGACAGGATACTGTCGCCCGTGGTGTCGTGATGCCGCCTGGCGCCGACTGTGCTGGCCGCTCAGCCGCCGGTCATGTTCATGAAGCGCACGACCTGGACATCACCGTCGGTGGTGAAATGATGACGCTCGGGCTTGAGCGGCATGGCATGCACGATGGCCTGCTTCAGCGCTTCCATATCGCCAGGATAGCGACGTAGCACGGCGCGGAGGTCCACCGAATGCTCGTTGCCGAGACACAGCAGCAGACGCCCCTCCACGGTGACACGAACCCGGTTGCAGGTGTCGCAGAAGTTATGGCTGTGCGGCGAGATGAAACCGACGCGGGAACCGCTATCGGGCATCATGAAGTAGCGCGATGGGCCAAGCGTCGACTCGGTGGTGGGGATCAGCTCGTGGCGGGACTCGATCCGCTCCTGCACCTCATCGCTGGAGCAGAAGGTCTCGGCCCGGGAGTGATCCGAGACATCCCCTAGCGGCATCTCCTCGATAAAGCTGATATCGAGTCCCTCGTCACGCGCAAAGTCGACAAGGTCGAGCACCTCGTCATCGTTGCGCCCCTTGAGAATCACGGCATTGAGCTTGATACGCTCGAAGCCGGCGTCGCGCGCGGCGCGAATCCCGTCGATGACCTTGTGAAGGTCACCGGTACGGGTGAGACGCCGAAAGCGCTCGGGATCCAGGGAGTCGAGGCTGATATTGAGACGCTTGAGCCCCCCCTCGCGCAGACGCTTGGCGAAGCGGGGCAGACTCGCGCCATTGGTGGTCATCGCAAAGTCCCTGAGTCCCGGCAACGCCCCGATCTCACCGACCAGCCGATCGATATCACGCCGCACCAGGGGTTCGCCACCGGTCAGGCGCACCTTTTCCACCCCCATCTCGGTGAAGGCTCGGGCAACCATGGCCAGCTCCTCCAGGGTGAGCACCTGGGCACGCGGCAGGAAGGTCATCTCCTCGCTCATGCAGTAGACGCAGCGAAAGTCGCAGCGATCGGTCACCGAGATACGCACATAGCGCACGCGGCGGCCGAAGTCGTCGATCAGCTCATCGGTCATGAGGTCTTCTCCCAGCGACGGGCATCCTGATGGTCTCCGTCGCGCTCCGAAACCCAGTATTCCCCGCTGGCAGTGTGCTCCTTCTTCCAGAAAGGGGCGCGGGTCTTGAGGTAATCCATGATGAAGTCGCAGGCCTCGAAGGCGGCACGTCGATGGGCACTGGCGACCACTACCAACACGATAGGATCCGCGGGGGTGAGGCGTCCAATCCGGTGAATCACGGTCACGCCCTGCAGCGGCCAGCGGGACTCGGCCTGCTCCACGATCTCGCCCAGGGCCGCCTCGGTCATGCCCGGGTAGTGCTCCAGGGTCAGCGCCCGGACGTCGGGACGCTCATTGACGTCGCGAACCAGGCCGGTGAAGCTCACCACCGCCCCGATATCACTGCGCCCCTCGAGCAGGGCACGCTGTTCGGCGCCGGCATCGAAGACGCTCTCCTGCACGCGGATCATCGCTAGCCTCCGGTCACCGGGGGAAAGAAGGCGACCTCGTCGTTATCGGTCAGCGGCGTGGCATCGCCGGCCATCACCTGATTGACGGCACACAGCACCCGCCCCTGATCGAGCCCTTCGAAGCGGGAGTCCAGCGCCTTGAGCGCTGTCTTGAGGCCGGCAATGTCGGAACTCGGCAGGCGTTCGACCGGTACCGAGACATCACCGACACCGAGACGCTCGCGCAGCTCGGCCAGGCACTTGACGCGGATGCAGGGGGCGGCAATGTCGCAACGCTGTCCTACCGAGACCTCACCGGAGCCCCCTTCGCCAGTGACGATCGGTGATGCGGCGGACTCGAGGCTGGAGGACGCCATCCCCCCGGCCGCTGCGGCCGCCTCGCGACGATAGTCGCCGGACTTGCCCCCTGTCTTGGTATCGAGGTGGATGGCGCCGATCTCCATGCCCTTGTCCACGGCCTTGCACATGTCATAGAGGGTCAGACAGGCCACCGACACGGCGGTCAGTGCCTCCATCTCCACCCCGGTTCGCCCATTGAGGCGACAGGTCGCGGTGACATGGACACAGGACTCGGGCTCGTCGAAGGCGAAATCAATGGCGACCTTCGACAACGCCAGGGCGTGGCAGAGCGGAATGAGCTCGTGGGTGCGCTTTGCCGCCTGAATGCCGGCGATACGCGCCGTTGCCAGCACGTCGCCCTTGGGCAGGCCGCCCTCGACGAGCAGCGCCAGGGTCTCGGGCTGCATGGCGACCAGGCCGGAAGCGCGGGCTTCACGGGAGGTCTCGGGCTTGTCGGCGACATCGACCATGTGGGCCTCGCCGCGGGCATTGAGATGGGTCAGTGACTGGGTGGTCAGAGGCATGGGGTCAGCGTCTCATGGCAGTCGATGAAGGGGTTGGATGCTCACCGTGTCGCCCGGGGCCGCCCCCTCGCGGTCATCGGTGAGCTCGATCAGGCAGTTGGCCGTCACCATCGAGGAGAGGATGCCGGAGCCCTGGCTTCCGGTGCTGCACACGTGCAGGCGGCCGTCGGCATCGGCGTGATAGCGGCCGCGCAGGTAGTCGGTGCGCCCGAGACGGCTCCTCAGCGCCTCGTCGGCGATGGCGACCAGGCGCACGGGCTCCTGCTCCGCCCTTCCCTGCAACCGGGACAGCAGCGGCGCCACGAACTGCAGGAAGGTCACCATCACCGCCACCGGGTTGCCGGGCAGTCCCAGGAAGGGCACGCCGCGCTCTCCCAGCAGGCCACAGGCCAGGGGGCGTCCAGGGCGGATGGCGATGCGCCAGAAGGCCAGCCGGCCGACGGCCTCCAGTGCCGCGCGGGTGAAGTCGGCATGACCCACCGACACGCCACCGCTGGTGATCACCATGTCGGCTCCCGCGGCGGCCTCGCCCAGGGCCTCTATCATGGCCTCCCGGTCGTCGGGGAGAATGCCCAGATCCATGACATCCGCCCCCTGCTCGGCCAGCAGTCCGGCCAGGGTATGGCGGTTGGCATCGAAGATGCCCGCCGGGGGGAGCGCTTCCCCGGGAGCCGTCACCTCGTCGCCGGTAGAGAAGATGGCCACCCGCGGGCGACGATGAACGCTCGCCCCTGCCTGGCCCAGAGAGGCCAGCAGGCCCAGTTCGGCCGCTCCCAGCCGGGTCCCGGCACGCAGCGCCACCTGGCCCTGGACAATGTCCTCGCCGGCCAGACGGACGTGCTGGCCAGGCGCCACGCCTTCGGGTTGGCGCACCAGGACCGTGTCGCCACGCGTCTCGAGCTGCTCGACCATGATCACGGTATCACTGCCCGACGGCAGTGGCGCCCCGGTGGTGATGCGCACGCACTCGCCGGCCTCCAGCGCCTGATCACGACACTGGCCGGCAAGCACCTCGCCGACAAGGTGCCACTCGACCGACGGCGCCTCGTGCGACGGCCAGGCCAGGGCGATACCATCCATGGCGGCATTGGTGTTCTGGGGCACGTCGATGGGCGAGATCACATCCTCGGCCAGCACCCGACCGTAGAGCGCGGTCAGCGACACCCGTTCGGCCGTCAGCGGCGCCTCGACGAGGTCGGCCAGCCGGGCGCGTGCCTCTGCTACCGTCAGCATGCGCTCGCCGAGATCGAAGCAGGAGAGCGTCATGACGTGAACTCCTGACACTGGCGTTCACGTGGCAGCCGGCTGGATGCCCAGCGTTCAGGCCAGGCGGCCACCCAGTCGGCAAGCGCCTCGATGTCGTTGAGGTCCAGTGCCTCGACGCCCGCGGGCAGCGACAGCGCGGCATCACTGGCCACGGCCCGCACCCAGACGTCCCCGGCAACGCGCAGCGACTTGCCCACCTCGGGGCGAAAGAGTTCGAGCTTGGGTAGCGGCCAGGCCTTGAAGCCCTCCACCAGCACCAGGTCGGGATGCTGAGGACGCACCATCTCGATGAGCTCAGCCAGATCGGCTTCCTCGCGCCCCGGCGTTTCCATCATCAGTGCCACCCGGGCACGGGACGCCACCAGTATCGGCGAGGCACCGGCCTGGCGCAGGCGATGGCTGTCCTTGCCGGGCTGATCGACATCGAAGGCGTGGTGGGCATGCTTGATCACCGACACTCGCAGGCCACGCTCGCCCAGCCGTGGCAACAGCTGCTCCAGCAGGGTGGTCTTGCCGGTACCGCTCCAGGCGGCGATGCCCAGCAGTGGCAGGTCGTCGTCGAACGGCAGGCTCTCGGGTACACCATCGCTCATGGGCTCAGGGACTCCTTGTGTCCTCCGGGGGCCAAGGCTCCCTCGCTGAAGGCGCGCTCGAGCCGTCGCTTCTCGTCATCGGTATTGAGGTTGGCGAAGGCCTCGGGGCAATCGCTGACGTCGACCCGACACCAGGCGTGGCGAGCGTACCAGCGGTCGATCTTGCGTTCGCCCTCGGCCAGCGCCTCTGCCAGGTCCTCGACCAGCGCAGTGCGGATCAGTGCCACGACCGGATGGAGGCGCTCGCCGTCGAAAGCGACGGCGATATCGCACTCGCCAATCCCTTCCACCAGTCGCGCCACCAGGTCATGGGGCAAGGCCGGAGTGTCGCAGGGTGCCACCAGCAGCCAGGGCGTGGCGGCGACCCGCATGCCGCTGTAGATACCCATCAGCGGGCCCTGGAAGCCGCTCTCGGCATCCCGGATCACGCGATCGGCCAGCGACGCGTAGGCCTCGGCATTGCGATTGGCGTTGACCAGGACGTCGGCCACCCTACCTGCCAGGCGCTCGTGAACATGGGCGACCAGCGGACGACCGGCGAAGGGCTCGAGCCCCTTGTCGCGACCGCCCATGCGACGCCCCTGGCCGCCGGCCAGGATCAGGCCGGTGAGATCGTCTCGGGTGATCATGGGGTCTCCTGACGAATCGGTCATGTCATGCGTCATGATGCCTCAGCCCGGCGGCAGGTGCCATGCCGGCCCTCCACGCTGGCGCCCTGCCCTGACGCCAGTCAAGCGGTGGCTTATCCCCATGCCTCCAAGGAGGTACACTATGTTGAAAATAATCCACGAATGCGGCAAGCAGCGGGGAAAGAGGGATCATGGAAGAAGCATTCGATGTCGGTACCCGGCTCAAGCAGCTCAGACTGTCACGAGGACTGTCACAACGCGAGCTGGCCAAGCGGGCCGGGGTCACCAACAGCACCATCTCGCTGGTCGAGCAGAATACCGTCAGCCCGTCGGTGAGTTCGCTGAAGAAGATACTCGACGCCCTGCCGGTATCGATCAGCGCCTTCTTCGCCGGTGACGAGCCCGGCCAGCCGCACTACTTCTATCGGCAGGCCGAACTGACCGAGATCGGCGATGGCCAGCTCTCCTGGCGGCTGGTGGCCGCCCGACGCCCCGACCGACGCATGTCGATCATTCATGAGCGCTATCCGCCCGGCGCCGACAGCGGCGAGGAGATGCTGGAACATGACGGCGAGGAAGGCGGGGTGGTGATCTCGGGTCAGATCGAGATCACCGTGAACGGTGAGGTGGGAGTGCTGAGCGCCGGCGACGCCTACTACTTCGACTCCCGCCTGCCCCACCGCTTTCGCAATGCCGGCAACGAGGAGTGCGTGATCGTCAGCGCCAGCACCCCGCCAACCTTCTCCGACGCAGGCCAGGAGCAGCATCACGCCTGAGCGGTCTCACTCCTCCTCGGCGCGGGGCAGCACCCAGTTGAGGACGATGCCCACCAGGGCGGCCAGGCTGACGCCCTGCAGGGTGAACTGGCCGTTGCCGAACTGCATGCCGCCGATGCCGAAGACCAGCACCAGCGAGACCACCACCAGGTTGCGCGGCGCGGTGAGCGGCTTGCCGGCACGCACCAGGGTGTTCATGCCGACCACGGCGATGGAGCCGAAGAGCAGGGTCATGATGCCGCCCATCACCGGTCCCGGGATGGTCTGCAGCAGCGCGCCGAGCTTGCCAACGAAGGCCAGGACGATGGCAATGCAGGCGGCAACCAGCATGATCCTGGGGTTGAAGGCCCGGGTCAGGGTCACGGCGCCGGTGACCTCGGAGTAGGTGGTATTGGGGGGGCCGCCGAAGAGCGCTGCCGCGGTGGTGGCCAGGCCATCGCCCAGCAGGGTGCGGTGCAGGCCGGGCTTCTCCAGGTAGTTCCTGCGGGTCACCGACCCGATGGCCACCATGTCACCGATATGCTCCACCGCCGGGGCAATGGCGACCGGGATCATGAAGAGGATCGCCGCCCAGTGGAAGCTCGGCGCGGTGAACGACGGCAGTGCCAGCCAGGCCGAGTCCTGCACCGGTGAAAAGTCCACCACCCCCATCACCAGTGACAGCGCATAGCCGGTGACGATACCGCCCATGATCGGGATCAGGCGGATCAAGCCCCGACCGAACACCGCCAGCACCAGGGTGACCAGCAGGCTGGCCATGGAGAGCACGATCGCCGCGCCATAATCGATATTCTCGCTGGTCTCGCCGGTGGCCATGTCCACCGCCACCGGTGCCAGCGCCAGACCGATCACCATGATCACCGGCCCCACGACCACCGGCGGCAGCAGGCGATGCAGCCAGGCGGTGCCCTTGAGACGCACGAACTGGGAAACGATGACATAGACCAGCCCGGCGGCGATCAGCCCCCCCAGGGTGGCGGGAATGCCGTAGTTCGAGACCGACCCCTGGATCGGCGCGATGAACGCGAACGACGAGGCCAGGAAGACCGGCACGCTGACGCGGGTCACGCCATGGAAGATCAGGGTCCCGATGCCCGCCGTGAACAGCGCCACGTTGGGATCCAGGCCGGTGAGCAGCGGCACCAGCACCAGGGCGCCGAAGGCCACGAAGAGCATCTGCGCCCCGGTCAGCAGGGTGCGCAACGGGGAGTCGGTGGGCATGGCGGCCGCCGCCGAGTTGTCGTTCATGATCAAGGGCTCCGGAAAGGTCGAGGGAAACGGATCGCGCGGCATTCTACCAGCCTGGCTGCCCCTTAGCTTCTCGTCCCTCAACGCTCGTCCGGGCTATCGCAGATGCGAAAAGCGAAAGGGCGCTGGGGGCAAGCCGAAGAGGAGGTCCTACGCCAGGGGTGAGGAGCACTGCTCCGAACGGGCTGGCCATGGATGGCCAGCACCGGACCTGCAAGCGGAGCGGGACGCGAGAGCGCAGCAGGGCGTCGGTAGCGTACAGGGAAGTATTCACAGCGCCTCCGGAAGGCCGGCCCCGCTCGCAGGCTTGCCGACAGGTCAGCCCTGAGCGATAGCAGCTCCCGCGCTAACCCTGTCAAGACTCGGGTGTCGCCGTCTCCAGATACTCCTGCAGGCGCGCCTCCGCCTGGTCATCGAAGAGAATCTCGCAGGCCTCGCGCAGGCCCGGCGAGTGGCGGATATCCTCCTCGGGCACCACCAGCGAGACCTTGGCGCGGCGCCTCAGGAAATCCTCGAGCTTGGTTACCATCTCGCGGCGCCGGGCCAGCTTGAGCTCGCAGCGCAGGTATTCGGTGCCTTCGATGAGCACCTCGCCCTGGCGCGGGTCCTGGCGGATATCCTCGAGCATCTCCAGTGCCTGGGCGCCATAGCGGCGCCAGAGTCGGGTGCTGAGGGGCTCGGAGGCCCCGGCGCGGGTCATCGCATCCAGGTCCATGAGGCGGGCCTGGTGCATGAAGGCCTCGCGGACCGAGCGATCCGGCTCCCCGTACCAGCGGGCCTCCGGGTACGGCATCTCGATGCCGAGCCGGCGCACCTCCTCCACCACCTCCTCACCGACATTGAGACAGTCGGTCAGCTTGCCGCCGAAGATGCTCAAATGACGCCTCTCGTCGTCGATGTCGATGGCATGCTTGCGCGACAGGTTGAGGAAGTCCCGGTCTCCGCCCCCGCTGGGCTTGACCGCCAGGGGCCGCACGCCGCAGCGCGTGGCGATGATGTCCGCCTTGCCCAGCGGCGTCGCCAGCTCGAGTCGCGTATTGATGTTGTCGAGGACGAAGCGGATGTCCTCCTCCGTCGCACCGACCTCGGGCTTCTCGACCCGGGTATCCGTGGTTCCGATACAGGTGCGCGGTCCCATGGGAATGACGAAGAAGAGCCGGCCGTCATCGGCGAAGAAGGCCAGCACGCGCTGGCTGTCGGTCAGCCTGGGCACGATCAGGTGGATGCCCTTGGAAAAGACGTGATGGTGGTCGGTGTGCTGATTCGAGAGGCTGTTGTGCTGGTCGACCCAGGGGCCGGCCGCATTGATCAGCACCCGGGAGTGAATCTCGAAGGTGCGTTCATCGGTACGGTCTCGCACCCTGGTGACCCACTGGTCACCTTCACGGCGTGCCCCCAGGGATTCGACATAGTTGGCCGCCACGGTGCCGAAATCCAGGGCGCCACGCACGAAATTGAAGACGAAGCGTGCATCGTTGTCGTGCAGGTAGGCATCGGAATACTCGAACCCGCCCTGGGCATTGCGGGTATTGATGATGGGCTCCCGCGCCTTGATCCCCGCGGGTCGCAGATAGTTCGGCATCCGCGTGAAGGCACTGCCCATCAACCAGTACAGCCAGGTGCCGGCCCAGGGATAGAGCGGATGATGGCGAAAACCCTGGTTGATGGTGGTCAGGAAGCGGATCTCCTGGACCGTGGAGGGATAGCTTCGGATCAGGTGGTTGCGACTCTTGCACAGCTTGCGCACCAGCTTGAAGTCGCCGCTTTCCATGTACTTGATGCCACCCCATACCAGGTTGGAGGAGTGCATGCTGGTGCTGCCGGCGAAATCGCCCCGGTCGATCAGGGCAACCCTGGCGCCCTTTCCGCTCAGCGCCGCGGCCGCCGCGGCGCCATTGATGCCCCCCCCGATGACCAGCGCATCGAAGGTCTGGCCGGGGAGCTTGCGGATGTTGTTCTCTCTGAGTTGCATGTCTGGCCCTTCTTCAAAGCGACGGGCCCCGCTCGGACTGCTCCGAGCGGGGCCCTGGGTCCCGTTCAGGCAACCGGTTACACGGACTGAAATTGCCCCGGGAGCACCCGGGACAGGAGCGGGCGAGTCAAGCGACCCGCCCGCTGATCATTCGCGGGAACCGGCGGCCATCCACGCCTCCATCATCTCGTCGTAGGGAACGGTGGTGCCCTGCGGCATCTCGTCATCCAGCTTCGCCTTGGGCGACCCCTCCTGGTCGAGCCAGTACTGGGGGTCACGCTCCTCGTTGAGGTTGGGCGCGTAGACCTCGAAGACGCCGGCCCGTGCCAGGCGCGCCATGATGCTGTCGAGGTCCCCGGCCAGGTTGTCGAGTGCCTCCTGGGGGGAGATCTCGCCATTGACCGCCGGCGCCAGGTTCTGCCACCACAGCGGTGCCATGCGCGGATAGTCCGGCACGTTGGTGGAGGACGGCGTCCAGTTGGACTCGTTGGGGCTGCGGTAGAACTCCACCAGGCCGCCGAGCTTGGGGGCCATCTCGCTCATCTGGTCGGAGAAGACATCCGACTCGCGGATCGGCGTGAGCCCCTCCATGAGCTTCTCCAGCGAGACCGTCTTGGAAACGGTGAACTGGGCGAACAGCCAGGCGGCGGTGCGGCGGTCCTCGGGGGTGGAGTCGAAGAAGGTCCAGGATCCCACGTCCTGATAGCCGACCTTCATGCCCTCTTCCCAGTAGGGACCGGTGGGCGATGGCGCCATGCGCCACCTGGGATTGCCCTCTTCATCGGTGACCGGCAGGTCGGGGTCGGTCATGTCGGCGGTGAAGGCGGTGTACCAGAACATCTGCTGGGCGACATTGCCCTGGGCAGGGACCGGCCCGGCCTCGCCGAAGGTCATGCCGCTGGCCTCGGACGGCGCGTACTTCTCGAGCCAGTCCACCATCTTGGTCACGGCAAAGACCGAGGCCGGCGAGTTGGTGGCCCCCCCTCGCGACACGCTTGCACCGACCGGCTGGCTCTCCTCGTTGACGCGAATGCCCCAGTCGTCCACCGGATTGCCGAACGGCACGCCGGGGCTGCCCATGCCCGCCATGGAGAGCCAGGAGTCATGGAAACGCCAGCCAAGCGACGGGTCGCGTCGGCCATAGTCCATGTGACCATAGACCTGGGTGCCGTCGATCTCGCCGACGTGCTCGGTGAAGAACTCGGCGATGTCCTCGTAGGCGGTCCAGTTGGTCGGCACACCCAGGTCATAGCCGTAGATATCGCGGAACTGCTCCTGGAGGTCCTCGCGCTGGAACCAGTCATAACGGAACCAGTAGAGGTTGGCGAACTGCTGGGTGGGCAGCTGATAGATGCTGCCATCCGGGCCGGTCCCATACTGCAGGCCGATGAAGTCATCGAGGTCCAGGGTCGGCAGGGTATAGTCGGCCCACTCGTTCTCCATGGCGTTGGAGATGTTGATGGTGGTGCCGTAGCGAATATGGGTCCCGATGGCGTCGGAGTCATTGACGTAGCCATCATAGATGTTGCGACCCGATTGCATCTGGGTCTGCATGTTGTTGACCACATCACCCTCGCCGATGATGTTGTGGGTCACCTCGATGCCGGTCAGCTCGGTAAACGCCTCGGCCAGCACATCCCGCTCGTAGATGTGCGTGGTCAGGCCCTCGGCGACGGTATTGATCTCCATGTCGCGGAAGGGCTCGGCCGCCTTGGCGAACCACATGAGCTCCTCGATCTGATCCTCGCGAGAGAGCGTCGAGTTCTGGAAGTGTTCATCGACCAGGCGTTCGGCGATGGCGCGCGCGTCATGATCGTCGGCGTGCAGGACCGGGCTTGCCAGCATGACACCGGCCGCCAGGAGAGAGAGTCGCATTGTTATCGCTTTCATATTGACCTCTTGGGTTGTTGTCGTCCGTCCCTGAACAGTCGGCTCCATGCGTTTCTGTCAGCCCCAGCGCATCAGGACCAGTAGCCAGAGCACCGATGCCCCCAGAGCCAGCCAGATGCTGAGCGGGGTGAAGCCCACCACCACCAGGTGGATATAGGCCGCGCAGAGCAGCCCGATGAAGAGCCGGTCACCGCGGGTGGTCGAGATGGGCAGGAAGCCCTTGCGCTCGACGGTCGGCGAGATGACCTCCCAGGCCGTCATGCCGGCCAGCATGGCGGCGATGACCGCGAAGAAGACCATGGTGGGGGTGGTCCAGACCATCCATTCCATGTCGCATCCTCCTCAGGTACGGCCCAGGGCAAAGCCCTTGGCGATGTGATTGCGAACGAAATAGACCACCACGATGCCCGGCAATATCGTCAGCGTGCCGGCGGCAGCCAGCGCCCCCCAGTCGATCCCGGAGGCCCCCTTGGTCTGGGTCATCACCGAGGCGATGGGCTGGGCGCCGGTGGAGGTCAGGGTGCTGGCCAGCAGCAGCTCGACCCAGGAGAACATGAACAGGAAGAACAGGGTCACGCCGATCCCCGAACTGATCATGGGGATGAAGATCTTGACGAAGAATGCCGGGAAGCTGTAGCCATCGATGAAGGCGGTCTCGTCGATCTCCTTCGGCACTCCGCTCATGAAGCCCTCGAGGATCCACACCGCCAGCGGGATGTTGAACAGGCAGTGGGCCAGCGCCACCGCGATATGGGTGTCGAACAGCCCCACGGTGTAATAGAGCTGGAAATAGGGCAGCAGGAAGACGGCCGGCGGCGCCATCAGGTTGGTCAACAGCCAGAAGAACAGGTGCTTGTCGCCGATGAACTTGTAGCGGCTGAAGGCATAGGCGGCCGGCAGCGCCACCGCGATGCTGATCAGCATGTTCATCAGCACATAGGCGATCGAGTTCACATAGCCCATGTACCAGCTGGACTCGGTGAGGATCTTGGCGTAGTGCTCGAGAGTGAAGCTCTCGGGCCACAGGGTCAGTCCGCCGAGGATCTCGGTGTTGGACTGGAAGGACATGTTGAGCAGCCAGTAGATTGGCAACAGCACGAAGAGGATATAGGCGGTCATGAGTCCCCGGCGGCGCCACTGGCGGGAGGCGGGGCGCGCCTCGCGGCGACGCCGGTTGTCGGCGGCAGCGGCGCGTTGGCGAACGGCGTCAGGGGTCGTGGGCAATGCATCACTCATCTCATGCCTCCTGGTTGTTGTCGTCTTTCTGCATGTTCATGATCGCGGTGTAGAACACCCAGGTGACCAGCAGGATGATCAGGAAGTAGATCAGCGAGAAGGCCGCCGACGGCCCCAGGTCCTGCTGGCCGATGGCCATGGTGGTCAGCGACTGGCTGAGAAAGGTGGTGGAGCTGCCAGGCCCCCCGCCGGTGAGCACGAAGGGCTCGGCGTAGATCATGAAGGAGTGCATGAAGCGCAGCAGCACGCCGATCACCAGCACGTTGGTGAGCTTGGGCAGCTGGATGTAGCGGAACACCGCCCACTTCGAGGCGCGGTCGATGCGTGCCGCCTGGTAGTAGGCATCGGGAATCGAGCGCAGCCCGCTGAAGCAGAGCAGCGCGATCAGCGGCGTCCAGTGCCAGACATCCATCAGGATGATGGTCGCCCAGGCATCCACCGGGCTCGACGTGATGTTGTAGCCATAGCCGAGCTCACGCAGGCTCCAGCCCATCAGGCCGATGTCGCCGCGGGTGAAGATCTGCCAGATGCTGCCTACCACGTTCCAGGGGATCAGCAGCGGCATGGTCACGAGGATCAGCACGGCCGAGGCCTGCCAGCCCTTCTTGGGCATGATCAGGGCGATGCCGATCCCCAGCGGCACCTCGATGGCCAGCACGGTCAGCGAGAAGGCAAACTGGCGGGCCAGGGCGGCCTGCAGGCCCGGGTCGTTGAGCATCTCGCGGAACCACTCGGTGCCGGTGAAGAAGCGCGTATTGGCATCGAAGACGTCCTGGACCGAGTAGTTCACCACGGTCATGAGGGGAATGACGGCCGAGAAGGCCACCAGCAGCAGCATGGGCAGGATCAGCCACCACGCCCGGTTGTTGTAGACCTTGTTCATTGTTCGATCTCCACGCGGTATTCGTCGACGTAAAGGCCGAGTCGCTCGTCGGGAAATCTCAGCCACGCCTTGCCGGTGGGCGTCACCTGGTCCTCGCCGATGCGCGCCTTGAGGGCATTGCCGCCCAGGGTCAGGTAGACGATCGAATAGGTCCCCAGGTCCTGGGCATGAGTCACCCGGGCCTCCATGCCACCCTCGACCGGTTCGGGGTGCACCTCGATGAATTCGGGACGGATACCCAGCTTGATGTTGGGGGTGCGGGCACGCGCCACGGCGTCAACGACCCCCTGCCCGACCGCAAGCGGGGTGTCACCGGCCATCAGGCGACCGTCTCGGATCGTCACTTCCAGGAAGTTCATGCCCGGGCTGCCGATGAAGTAGCCAACGAAGGTGTGGTTGGGCCTCTCGAAGAGCTCCCGGGGCGTGCCGAACTGCACCACCTGGCCCTCGTACATCACGGCGATCTTGTCGGCGAAGGTGGAAGCCTCGAGCTGGTCGTGGGTCACGTAGACCATGGTGATCGCGAAGCGCTGGTGGATCTCCTTCAGCTTGCGGCGCAGCTTCCACTTGAGCTGGGGGTCGATGACGGTGAGCGGCTCATCGAAGAGGATCGCCGAGACGTCCTCGCGCACCAGCCCCCTGCCCATGGAGACCTTCTGCTTCTCGTCGGCGGTGAGGTTCTTCGCCTTGCGCTTGAGCTGGGCGGTGAGCTCCAGCACGTCGGCGACCTCCATGACGCGCTCATGAACCCGCGCCTCGGGGGTCTTCACGTTGCGCAGCGGAAAGGCCAGGTTGTCGTACACGGTCATGGTGTCGTAGATGACGGGAAACTGGAAAACCTGGGCGATGTTGCGCGCCTCGGGAGGCAGGGCATTGACCACCTCACCGTCGAAGAGCACCTCGCCGCTGGAGGGCTCGAGCAGGCCGGAGATGATGTTGAGCAGGGTCGACTTGCCGCAGCCCGAGGGCCCGAGCAGCGCATAGGCCCCGCCCTGGTGCCAGACATGGTCCATCTCGCGGATGGCATAGTCCTCCGGGGAGCGGGGGGCAGGCAGGTAGGTATGGGCCAGGGATTTCAGGGTGATCTCTGCCATGTCACATCCCCCCCAGGTGCGTCGGTATATGCACCACCGCCCCCTGGCGGTCGAAGGCATAGACCTTGTGGGTCGGGAAATAGAGCGTCACCGGCGCATCGACGGGGAACTCATGGACTCCCTCGAGGTGAACCGTCATGTGGAAGAGGGCGTTGTGCACGTGAAGGAAGGTCTCGGAACCGCTGATCTCCGCAAGGTCGACGGTCATCTTCACCTCGATGTCATCCTTGGCCCGGGGCGTGAGCGAGATGTGCGAGGCGCGCACACCGAACCGGTACTCGCCCGGCGCCAGGCTGCGCAGGTCGTCGTTGATGGGAAAATGCAGCGTCTTGTCGAAGGTCACCTCGGCGCCGGAGATGATCCCCGCCACGATGTTGATCGGGGGCTCGGAAAACATCTCTGCGGTCAGGATGTCGCGCGGACGGTGGTAGACGTCTTCCGTCCGGCCATACTGCAGCAGACGTCCTTCGTGGAGCACGGCGGTGTTGCCCCCCAGGGCCAGGGCCTCGGCAGGTTCGGTGGTGGCATAGACGGCGATGCAGTTGCGTTCGCTGAACACCGATCTCAGCTCGTCGCGGAATTCCTCGCGCAGCTTGTAGTCGAGGTTGACCAGCGGCTCGTCGAAGAGCACGACATCGGCATCCTTGACCAGCGCGCGCCCCATGGCGGTGCGCTGCTGCTGGCCACCGGACAGCTCGAGGGGCAGGCGATCGAGCAGGTGCTCGATATGCAGCATTTCGGCAACACCCCGCACCCGTCGGTCGATCTCGTCGCGCGGTACCTTGGCCAGCCTGAGGGGCGAGGCGATATTGTCGTAGACGGAGAGGGCCGGATAGTTGATGAACTGCTGGTAGACCATGGAGACGTTGCGCTTGCGCACCGAGCGCCCTGTCACGTCGTCGCCGTCCATCAGGATTCGCCCCCGGGTCGGGGTATCGAGCCCCGCCATGAGCCGCATCAGGGTGGTCTTGCCGGCCAGGGTTCGCCCCAGCAGGACGTTGAAGGAGCCCGGCTGCAGCTCCAGGTTCACGCCCGAGATGTGAGTGGCGCCACCGACCACATGATCGATGTTATCTAGGATCAAGGACATACAGATCTCGACGGTTCGTTGTTATGTGATGAGTTCGGAGACTGCTGAACACAACCTAGTCGAGATTCGCTTTCAAACACAAATGTCGCCAACCGAAAACATCGGACGCAAGGACGCCAATCGCCTCGATTATCATATAACTCATTGAAAAAAATGGCTTATATTTTCTGATTGAACTTTTGTCTAACGCATGGAAGCAGGCGACGGGGCACCACGGACCGGCGAAGCCTGTCACATATGATCGAAAACGAACATTTGACGGTATCACACGACGCCCGGGACGGGCGGGGAGGAAACGCCGACGCCGGCCGTGGCGACAGAGGGCGTCGTCGCGGCCGGCATCAGGAAGGTGTAAGGGGGAGGAAGCGTGGCGCCGTTCAGCGGGTACCGAAGATCTTGTCGCCCGCGTCGCCCAGGCCGGGAACGATGTAGCCGTTCTCGTCCAGGTGGTCATCGACGGCGGCGGTGTAGAGCTCGATGTCCGGGTAGGCGTCCTGGACCCGCTTGATGCCCTCGGGGGCAGCGACCAGCACGATGACCTTCATGTGCTTGCAGCCGCGCTCGCGCAGCATGTCAAGGGTCGCGACCATGGTGCCGCCGGTGGCCAGCATGGGGTCGATGACGATGGCCATGCGCTCGTCCAGATCATTGGCGAACTTGGCGAAATAAGGCACCGGCTCCAGCGTCTGCTCGTCACGGTAGAGCCCCACCACGCTGACCCGAGCGCTGGGAATCAGGTCAGTGACGCCGTCCAGCATCCCAAGGCCCGCGCGCAGGATCGGCACGATGGTGACCTTCTTGCCCTTGAGGAGCTGCACCGGGATCTTCTCGCCGCTCCAGCCGTCGATCTCCTGGGTCTCCAGCTCCAGATCGCTGGTCGCCTCGTAGGTGAGCAGCTTGGCCAGCTCGCCGGCCAGTTCGCGGAAGCTCTTGGTGCTGATGCCGGCTTCGCGCATCAGGCCGAGCTTGTGCTGGACCAGGGGATGCTGGATGGCGTGGACGCTCATGGGGAGACCTCTTGGACGGCGGTAAGGACGTGGCGACTATCGTCGGCGGGACAGCAACGACAAATTGGCGGCCATTCTAACCGCATCCCGCGTTGAGGTTAAGGCTGTGCGAGCACCTCGCTATCAGCAGCATTAAGACACCGCAGCACCGCTCGGAGCTGATCCAGCGGCAGGCCTATATGAGGAGACGCTGTGAATACTTCCCTGTACGCTACCGACGCCCTGCTGCGCTCTCGCGTCCCGCTCCGCTTGCAGGTCCGGTGCTGGCCATCCATGGCCAGCCCGTTCGGAGCAGTGCTCCTCACCCCTGGCGTAGGACCTCCTCTCCGGCCTGCCCCTGGCGCCCCTCGCTCGGGTCAGTGAGGATCGCCATAGGGCGTTGTGGGCAGTTGCCAGTCGATGGGCTCACGCCCATGTTCGACCAGGAAGGCATTGGCCCGGGAGAAGTGATGGTTGCCGAAGAAGCCGCGGTGGGCGGAGAGCGGCGAGGGATGCGGCGATTCCAGCACCAGGTGGCGCGAGGTATCGACCAGCGCCTTCTTCTTGCGGGCCGGGCTGCCCCAGAGCAGGAACACCGAGGGCTCGGCATGTGCGCTCACCGTTTCGATGGCACGGTCGGTGAAGGTCTCCCAGCCCTTGCCGCGGTGCGAGCCGGCATTGCCCTGCTCCACCGTTAGCGAGGTGTTGAGCAGCAGCACCCCCTGGCGCGCCCAGGGCTCGAGGTTGCCATGCTCCACCGGCGTGAAGCCCACGTCCGCCTGCAGCTCCTTGTAGATATTGACCAGCGATGGGGGGACGCGCACGCCGGGGCGCACCGAGAAGCACAGGCCATGGGCCTGGTTGGGCCCGTGGTAGGGGTCCTGGCCGAGGATCACCACCTTGACTCGGTCCAGCGGCGTCAACTCGAAGGCGCGGAACCAGTCGGCAGAGTGCGGGTAGATGACCTTCCTGGCGGCCTTCTCGGCGGCCAGGAAGTCGCGCAGCGCCTGCATGTAGGGCGCCTCGAACTCATCGCCCAGCCACTGCTGCCAGCTGTCGGGAAGCGGCGTGCTCATGGCTCAGCGCTTCGCCTGGTCGACCAGCGGCTCGACATAGGCCACGCCCATGTCCCAGGGGAACTGGATCCAGCAGTCCTGGGCCACCTCGGTGAGGTACTGGTCGACCAGCGGCTTGCCCTCGGGCTTGGCATAGACGGTCACGAAATGGGCCCTCGGCAGCATCTCGCGAACCTTGCGCGCCGTCTTGCCGGTATCGACCAGATCGTCAACCAGCAGCCAGCCATCGCCGTCATGGTCGACGCCCTTCATCACTTCCAGGCCGCCCTGGTCCATGTGGTCGTAGCTCTTGATGCAGACCGTATCGATCAGGCGCACATTGAGCTCGCGGGCAATCAGTGCCGCCGGGATCAGCCCGCCACGGGTGATGGCAACGATGCCCTTGAAATCGCGCTCGACCAGCCGATGGCAGAGTTCACGCACGTCACGATGCAGCTGGTCCCAGGAGACAGTGAAATGCTGGTGGTAGCGATGGGTGCTCATGGCTCACTCGTCCTCGGTAAAGGAGCAGACGGCGAAGACCCCGTAGCCTTCCTCACGAATGCGCTGCGACCCGCCGAGATCCGGCAGGTCGACGATGGTGGCCGTCTCCACGACATGCCCCCCGCTGCGGCTGATCAACTTGGCCGCGGCCAGCATGGTACCGCCGGTAGCGATAAGGTCGTCGACGATCAGGATACGATCGCCCTGCTTGAAGGCATCGGAGTGCAGCTCCACCTCGGCCTCGCCATACTCCAGCGTATAGGTCTCGCTGATGGTGCGGAACGGCAGCTTGCCCTTCTTGCGCACCGGCACGAAGCTGCAGCCCAGCTCATAGGCCAGCGGTGCACCAACGATGAAGCCGCGGGCATCGATGGCCGCCACGGCGTCGATATCCATCTCCTGATAGCGGTGCACGAAGCTGTCGACCAGCTTGCGGAAGGCCGCGCTGTTCTGAAGCAGCGGGGTGATGTCACGAAAGTTGACACCCGACTGCGGCCAGTCGGGGACAGTGCGGATCACGGACTTGATGTAGTCGCCGTAGATGCTCATTGAGTCGAGTCTCGGTGAGTGAGTGCAGTCGGTAAAGGGGGTCAGCCCAGGAACAGGAACTTGCCGGCAAACAACAGGGCCAGCACGATCACTGCGGGATTGAGGTCCTTGAAGCGCCCCGAGAGCGTCTTGATCGCGGCGTAGCTGATGAAGCCCAGCGCGATGCCCTCGGCAATCGAGAAGGTCAGCGGCATGGCCAGGGCGGCGATCAGCACCGGCGCGGCGTCGGTGGGATCCTCCCAGTTGGCGTGAGCCAGACTGCCGGCCATCAGCACCGCCACATAGAGCAGGGCCCCGGCGGTCGCGTAGGCCGGGATCGAGCCCGCCAGCGGCGCGAAGAACAGGCTGATCAGGAAGAGCACCGCCACCACCACGGCGGTAAGCCCGGTACGCCCGCCGGAGGCGATGCCGGCGGTGGATTCGATGTAGCTGGTGGTGGTCGATGTCCCGAGCACCGCACCGGCCATGGAGGCCCCGCTGTCGGCCATCATGGCACGACCAATGCGCGGCAGCTTGCCATCCTTGTCCAGCAGCCCACCCTTGTGGGCCACGCCGACCAGGGTGCCGGAGGTATCGAACAGGTCAACGAAGAGGAAGGCGAAGATCACGCTCAGCATCGCCACGTCCAGGGCGCCGGCGAGGTCCAGGGCCATGAAGGTCGGCGCGATGTCGGGCGGCATGGACATGAAGCCACCGAACTCGTTGTGGCCAAGCACCATGGCCAGCACGGTGACACCAAGGATGCCGATCATCACGGCTCCGGTCACCTTGAGGTAGGCCAGCGCGGTAATCACGAAGAAGCCCAGCAGCGCATAGAGCGCGGCAGGTTCGGAGAGGTCCCCCAGGGCCACGTAGGTGGCCTCGTTGGCCACCACGATGCCGGCATTCTTCAGCGCGATCATCGCCAGGAAGAGCCCGATGCCCGCGGCAATACCCAGCCTTAGCGAGAGCGGTATCGAGTTGATGATCCATTCGCGGACCTTGAAGATGCTGAGCAGGAAGAAGATGAAGCCGGAGAAGAAGACGGCGCCCAGCGCCGCCTCCCAGGTGTAGCCCATGCCCAGCACCACGCCGTAGGTGAAGAAGGCGTTGAGGCCCATGCCGGGCGCCTGGGCGATCGGGTAGTTGGCCCACAGGCCCATGATCAGGCAGCCGACCGCGGCGGCCAGGCAGGTGGCGACGAACACGGCACCGTAGTCCATGCCCGCTTCGGAGAGGATGCTCGGGTTGACGAAGATGATGTAGGCCATGGTCAGGAAGGTGGTGATCCCGGCAATGACCTCGGTCTTCACATCGGTGTTGTGCTCGACCAGCTTGAACTGGTTGTCGATCAGGCGTTTCAGCATGGTTTTTGTTCCTGCGCGCGTGGACGTTGCGGTGGTCCTTGGGTGCGAGACAGCCCGCGAGAAAAGCCGCCTATGGTACCCAAAGCCTCCAAGTGTTGCGATACGCCCTGGCAACTGACCCAGGGCTTTCGCCTCTGCCGGAAGCAAGGGGCGCCGGGGACAAGCCGCAGGGGAGGCCCTACGCCAGGGAGGTATTCACAGCGCCTCCCCGTTGGTCCGACACTTCGGGGCTTGTCGCCGGATCAGCCCCGAGCGATCGAGGCTCCCTGCATCTAGCCCCGGGTGACCACAGGCAGCACGGCACCCCTAGTTAAGCAACTTGCGGGCCATTCGCCACCCACCCCACCAACGCAGACTTGACGGAACGGTCAGGTTCTTCCCTTCGTATCACATGTCACGCGCCTGAAGCACCCGCTCCACCGTCTCGACGATGGCCTGGGTCTGGGGGTCGATCTCGATATTGACGGCGTCCCCCGGGGCCCGGTCCACCAGGATGGTGCGGGCCAGGGTCTCGGGGATCAGGTCGACGCAGAAGCGCGGGCCGTGCTCCGTGGTGGCCGCTTGCACCTGGCCGATGGTCAGGCTGATGCCGTCCACCCCGATGTAGCCCTTGTCGAACAGGAAGCGGCCCACTGCATGGGGGACCTCGAACCAGAGCCGGCGATTGTTGGGGGCCTCGTCGAGCTCGACCAGCTCGGCGAGCGCCATCACGTGGCCGGACATGGCATGGCCGCCGATCTCGTCACCGAAGCGCGCCGCCCGCTCGATATTGACGCGGTCGCCGACCGTCAATGCACCAAGATTGGTCACCCGCAGGGTCTCGCGCATCAGGTCGAAGCTCACCCGCTCCCCCTCGATGGCGTTGACCGTGAGGCAGACCCCGTTGTGGGCCACCGACGCGCCCAGTGCCAGCCCCTCGCGCAGCGCTGTCGGCAGCGCCAGCACATGGGTACGAAAGGCCTCCGCCTCATGGATGGCCACCACCTCGGCGGTGCCCTGTACGATGCCTGTGAACATGAACGCTCCTCGTGCTGGACGGCCGCGACCGGGCCGTAGAAAGAGCGCCAGTCTAGGAAACCCCGGGAACGACGTCCATGACGAAGAGCAGCGAGAGTCGAGTGACAGGGGGCAGGGAGCAGACTCAGCGCCAACACCGTGACTATCTTCCAGCCCTAGCCCCTTCATGCAGCAAATTTCACCAGGTCAAAGCTTTCTTAACGGCATCATTTCCCATTTACATTGACATACGCTCGTTCGAAACCTAGGATGGAGCGCTACATTTTGAAGGCGCCGATTTGACCCCGGATTGCGGGCGCCGACGTCGCGGGCCACCCTTCGGGGTGACCCACGGCGTGAAGTGCAGCTAAAAGGGTGTGTCCAGCGTTGATGGCCACCCGCCAGGGTGGCCTTTTTTTCGTGCCTGCCCGCTGCCCCGCCCGCCCGACGCTCGATCGGCGCTCCACCGGCGGCTGTGATGATTCGACTCCACGACGTTTCCAAGACCTACTATCCGAAGGGGCGGCGCAGCGGCACCCCAGCCGTGACGGCACTCAAGCATGCCGACCTCCACGTCCCCCAGGGCCAGATCCATGGCGTGATCGGCCTCTCCGGTGCCGGCAAGTCCACCCTGATCCGCTGCGTCAACCTGCTCGAGCGACCCACGACGGGCACCGTCAGCGTGGACGGCCAGGAACTGACCGCCCTCTCCGGGACGGCCCTCAACCAGGCTCGCCACCGCATCGGCATGATCTTCCAGCACTTCAATCTGCTGACCTCGCGCACCGTCTTCGCCAACGTGGCCCTGCCGCTGGAGCTGATGGGCATGAAACGCGGCGAGATCCGCGAACGCGTCACCCCGCTGCTGGAACTGGTCGGCCTGGACGACAAGGCACGCCAGTACCCGGCACAGCTCTCGGGCGGCCAGAAACAGCGCGTGGCCATCGCCCGGGCCCTGGCCAGCCGCCCCAAGGTGCTGCTCTGTGACGAGGCCACCTCGGCGCTGGACCCGCATACCACCGGGTCGATCCTGGACCTGCTGCGCGACATCAATCGCAAGCTCGGCCTGACCATCCTGCTGATCACCCACGAAATGGAAGTGGTCAAGTCGATCTGCCACCGGGTCAGCCTGATCTCCAACGGCGAACTGGTCGAGGAAGCCGACGTGGGTGACTTCTTCACCGCACCTCGCACCCGACTGGGGCGCGACTTCCTCAACGACTTCCTGGAACTCGACCCGCCGCGCGCCCTGATCGAGCGCCTCGAGGAGGCCCCCGGCGCCCATGGCCATCCCGTGGTTCGCCTGGCCTTCTCGGGCGACGCCGTCTCGACCCCGCTGATCTCGCGGCTGGCCCGGGAGTGTGGCGTGGACGTCAGCATCCTCCAGGCCAAGGTGGAATCGATCCAGGAGCGCACCCTGGGACTGATGATCGCCGAACTGATGGGCCCAACGGAAAAGACCCGCGAGGCCCTCGACTACCTGGAATCCCACGACCTGCAGGTGGAGGTGCTCGGCCATGTCCAGCGCAATGATTGACCTGATCCTCAAGGCTACCCTGGACACGCTCTACATGGTCGGTGTGTCGGGGGTGATATCGGCCCTCGTGGGTATCCCGCTGGGTGTGCTGCTCTACGTCACTCGGCCGCGACAGATACTTGCCGAGCCGACGCTCAACCGGGTGCTGGGAGCGATCACCAACATCGGTCGCTCGATCCCCTTCATCATCCTGATGGTGGCAATCATCCCCTTCACGCGAATGCTGGTCGGCTCGTCGATCGGCACCAATGCTGCCGTGGTACCACTGACCATCGCCGCCATCCCCTTCGTGGCACGCCTGGTGGAGGGTGCCCTCAACGAGATCCCCCCCGGCCTGGTCGAGGCCGCCCAGTCCATGGGCGCCACCCCCTGGCAGATCATCACCAGGGTACTGGTCCCCGAGGCGCGCGGCGGCATCTTCACGGCGCTCACGGTGACGGTGGTTACCCTGGTCAGCTACTCGGCCATGGCCGGTGCCGTGGGCGGCGGCGGCCTGGGTGATCTGGGCATCCGCTACGGCTACAACCGCTTCAACCCCACCATCATGCTGATCACCGTGGTGATTCTGGTGGTGATGGTCCAGGGCTTCCAGAGCCTGGGGGATTACTTGGTCCGCAAGAGCGACCACAAGTGAATCACTCGGCCTGATAACCAGAATGCATTATAATTTTTCTGGTTATTCTATTACTATTGGCCTGAACGGAAATCAGGGCTATCGCAGTTCCCCACAGCGAGAGGCGCCGGGGACAGGTTTGGAGGGGGTCCTATGCCAAGGATGGCATCGGTAGCGCCCAGGGAAGGGTTCACAGCGCCCCCGAACAGGCCTGTCGCCGGCACAGCCTTGAGCGTTCCTTGCATATGCGATAGCCCCGGAACAGTAATACCTTCAACGAGGAGAACCACGATATGCGCAAGCGCCTGATCGGCACCCTGGCGGCCTCCGCCCTGACCCTCGGCGCCGGCACCGCCCTGGCCGACGAGCACGCCATCAAGGTCGGCACCGTGGCCGGTCCCGAGACCGACGTCATGCAGGTCGCCGCGGACATCGCCGAGCGCGAGTACGGCCTCGAGGTCGAGATCATCGAGTTCACCGACTATGTGACGCCCAACGCCGCCCTGGCCGACGGCAGCCTCGATGCCAACGCCTACCAGCACGAGCCCTACATGCGCTCGATGGTCGAGGACCGCGGCTACGACTTCGCCATCGCCGGCTACACCTTCGTCTATCCGATCGGCGCCTACTCCGAGAAGTACGACAGCATCGAGGACCTCCCGGACGGGGCCACCATCGCCCTCCCCAACGATCCCTCCAACGAGGGTCGGTCACTGATCCTGATGCACAACGAAGGGCTGATCGAGCTCGAGGATCCGGAATTCCTGGAAGCGACCCCGCTGGACATCGCCGAGAACCCGCACGACTTCGACTTCCGCGAGATCGAGGCCGCCCAGCTGCCCCGCGTGCTGCCCGACGTGGACATGGCCTTCATCAACAATACCTTCGCCCAGCCGGCAGGCCTGAGCCTGGACGACGCCCTGATCAAGGAGGGCGCGGAGTCTCCCTACGTCAACCTGATCGTGGTGCGCGGCGGCGACGAGGAGCGCGAGGCCATCCGGCAGCTGGTCGAGGCCTACCAGACCGAGGAGGTCGAGGCCAAGGCGGAGGAGCTGTTCGGGCCGCAGGCGGTGCCCGGCTGGAAGTGAAATAATTTGGTTCTTCGCACTTTGGCGTGACAGAGGCGAAGGATCCAGGTGGGAGCGCAGCTGTGCTGCGCGAATGGCGCCGATAGGCGCCCCCGGTGCTGAGTGCTTACTGCCGGGAAGGCTTCCGGCCTTCTTTCGCGATCTGAAGCCGGATCGCCGGACCGTCGCGCCCACAGGACAGCATCACGCCACTTTGCGTAGAACCAATAATTTCCCTATCCAGCTATCTGGAGATTCATGTCTTGGGGGTCGGCCGCTGTGCCGGCCCCTTTCGTTAAAGGAGCCGCCGTCATGGCACCCGACTATCCCCTGCTGGCCCGCCAGCTCGAGGCCCTGCTCGATACCCGCGACTGGCTGACCAACAGCGCCCAGACCTGTGCCTTCCTGATGCAGGAGCTCCCCGACCTCAATTGGGTCGGCTTCTACCTGCAGCGCCAGCCGGAGGTGCTCTGCCTGGGCCCCTTCCAGGGCAAGCCGGCCTGTCACCCCATCCCCTTCTCGAAGGGTGTCTGTGGAGCCGCCGCCCGCACGCGCGAGACCCAGCGCGTAGCGGACGTGCATGCCGTGGCCGACCACATCGCCTGCGATGCGGACTCCCGGGCCGAACTGGTGGTACCCATCGTGGTGAAAGACCGACTGTGGGGCGTACTGGATCTGGACAGTCCGCGGCAGGCACGCTTCTCTGAGGCCGACCAGGCAGGCATCGAGCGGCTGGTGGCGGTGTTCGCCGCGCAGTCCGACATCGCATGAAGAACACCCCCGCAGCCAGGGGCTGCGGGGGTGTTCCGGGATCTGGTAGGACCAGGCGGATTTGAACCGCCGACCTCCACGATGTCAACGTGGCGCTCTAACCAACTGAGCTATGGTCCTGAAGCTGATGTCACCCGGCGGTTCTGGTAGGACCAGGCGGATTTGAACCGCCGACCTCCACGATGTCAACGTGGCGCTCTAACCAACTGAGCTATGGTCCTGCTTCACCGCTGCGGCGTGACTTCGCCGTGGCAACGGATGCGTATTCTACCCATCCGCCCCGGAAATGCAAGCCCGGGATCGCCACGCAATAGCCGCGAATCAGCACCTTGCCCAGCGTCTCGCTACTGGGTACGCACCCGCTCCACGGCCTCCTTCCAGCCGCCGTATAAACGCTCACGCTCCGCCTCATCCATGCGCGGCGTGAAACGCCGTTCACAGCGCCACAGCTCGGCGATCTCCTCGAGGTCGCGATACCAGCCAAGCTGGAGCCCGGCCAGGTAGGCTGCCCCCAGGGCCGTTGTCTCCAGCACCGTGGGGCGATCCACCTGGACACCCAGCATGTCGGCGAGGAACTGCATCACCCAGTTGTTCGCTACCATGCCGCCATCGACTCTCAGGATACCCGGCGAGGCCGACATGTCATCGTCCATGCAGACCTGCAGGTCGCGGGTCTGGTAGCAGACCGCCTGGAGGCCGGCGGCGACGATCTCGGCGATGCCGGTGTCGCGAGTCAGGCCGAAGATGGCGCCGCGGGCCTTGGGGTCCCAGTGCGGCGCCCCGAGGCCGGTAAAGGCCGGCACCAGGTAGACGCTGTGGCCGCTACGCGTCTGGCACGCCAGGGCTTCGGTCTCGGCGGCATCGGCAAACAGCTGCAGGCCGTCACGCAGCCACTGTACCGTGGCCCCGGCCACGAAGATGCTGCCCTCCATGGCGAAAGTGGGCTTGCCGTCGAGCCGATAGGCCACCGTGGTCAGCAGGCGGTTCCGGGAGGTCTCAGCGACCTCCCCGGTGTTGACGATCATGAAGCAACCGGTGCCGTAGGTGCTCTTGCCCATGCCGGGAGAGAAGCAGGCCTGACCGACCAGTGCGGCCTGCTGATCGCCAGCCACTCCGGCGATGGGCAGCTCTCCCCCCAGCCAGCCGGCATCCACCCGACCGAAGTCGTCGCTGGAATCCTTGACCTCGGGCAGCAGGCCTGCGGGGATGTCAAACAGGTCCAGCAGCGCCTCATCCCAGCGCTGCTCGTGGATATTGAACAGGGCGGTGCGCGAGGCGTTGGTGGCATCGGTGGCATGAACCCGTCCGCAGGTCAGCCGCCAGATCAGGAAGGTATCCACGGTGCCGAAGGCCAGCTCTCCCCGCTCGGCCCGCTCCCGGGCGCCGGGCACCTCATCGAGCAGCCAGCCCAGCTTGGTGGCCGAGAAGTAGGGGTCAATCAAGAGTCCCGTGCGTGCCTGGACGTCCGCCAGGTGGCCCGCATCGCGCAGCTGCCTGCAGGCCTCGTCGGTGCGACGGTCCTGCCAGACGATGGCGTTGTGCAACGGCTTGCCGGTCGCCCGATCCCAGAGCAGGGTGGTCTCGCGCTGGTTGGTGATACCGACCCCGGCAATCTCCTCGGGCGACACGCCCGCCTGCTCGAGCACCGCACGGCAGCTAGTGAGCACGGTCTCCCAGATATCCTCCGGATCATGCTCGATCCAGCCATCATGGGGGAAGTGCTGGGTGAACTCGCGCTGCGCCGCGGCGACGCTGTGCCCCTGGCGATCGAAGAGGATGGCGCGAGAGCTGGTGGTGCCCTGGTCGATGGCCAGAAGATATGAAGCCATGGCAAGCATCCTGTTGTGGTTGTAGTGGCGTGCGGATTTCGCTTTTAAACGCTAATGTTCGTTTATGATCATCCAGACTACTCCAGCCGATCGCACTGCTCAAATGCCCGCGCGCCTGGACCAATACGACTTTGGATGAAGATCCAGGTGCGCAGCAGTCCCTGCAGCGGCCTAAACGATGTCGTAGAATCCGGTGAGCCAAGGAGATCCCATGAACCAGCAGCAACGCCAGGACGCCATCATCGAACTGGTGCGCCGCCAGGGCTACGCCAGCATCGAGCAGCTCACCGAGCACTTCACGGTTACTCCCCAGACCATTCGCCGCGACCTCAACACCCTCTCCGCGGAGGGGCGCATCCGCCGGGTCCATGGTGGCGCCGGCCTGGAGTCGAGCACCGTCAACACCGCCTATTCGACCCGCAAGACCCTCAACCTCGAGGCCAAGCAGCGCATCGCCGCCCTCCTCGCCCGACACATCCCCGACCATTCGTCGCTGTTCATCAATATCGGGACCAGCAACGAAGTGATCGCCGAGGCGCTTCTCGACCACCACGGGCTGGAGGTGATCACCAACAACCTCAACGTGGCGGCGATCCTCCAGCACAAGGAGGACTTCAACGTGATCATCGCCGGCGGGCAGGTCCGCTCCCGCGACGGCGGCATCATCGGCGAGGCGACCATCGACTTCATCAACCAGTTCAAGGTCGACTACGGCATCATCGGCATCAGCGGCATCGACGAGGATGGCTCCCTGCTGGAGTTCGACTACCAGGAAGTGCGGGTCGCACAGGCCATCATCCGCAATTCCCGCAAGGTCTTTCTGGCCACCGACCACTCCAAGTTCCAGCGCAACCCGGTGGTCCGTCAGGGCAACCTGGCACAGCTCGATGCCCTGTTCACCGACCGCGAACCGCCCGAAGCCATCCTGCGCCTGTTGAAACAGCACGATGTGACCCTGCATATCGCCTGACGGCGCAATCGTCGGCACGCTTCGCCTGCTCCTACGCTGGCGCATGCCAGGTGCGGCGTGCTGCGCCTTGATGTTCGTTTTATTTTCGTCTATTTTCGAATTCAAACATCATCAGGGTCCGGACACTCCGGAAGGGAGTTTTCATGAACGACACGTCGGACCAGGTGCTCGACCTCTTCGTGATCGGCGGCGGCATCAATGGTACCGGCATCGCCAACGATGCCGCCGGGCGGGGCCTGTCGGTCGAACTGTGCGAACAGGGGGACCTCGCCGGCGCCACCTCTTCGGCCAGCAGCAAGCTGATTCACGGCGGCCTGCGCTACCTGGAACATCATGAGTTTCGCCTGGTGCGCGAGGCACTTCGCGAGCGCGAGATACTGCTTGCCAAGGCCCCGCACATCATCTGGCCACTGCGTTTCATCCTCCCCCACCGTCCTCACCTGCGCCCGGCCTGGATGCTGCGCGCCGGCCTCTTCCTCTACGACCATCTCGGCAAGCGCGAGGCACTCCCGGGCTCGCGCCGTATCAGACTCTCGCCTCACGAGGGCCTGGCGTCCGACATCACCCGAGGCTTCGAGTACTCGGACTGCTGGGTAGACGACGCCCGACTGGTGGTGCTCAACGCCATCCAGGCTCGCGACAACGGCGCTGAAATCCGGGTACAAACACGCTGCCTCGGGGCCCGCGAGATCGACGGGCTATGGGAAGTGACTCTGGAAGAGGTCGACACCGGCCAGCGCCTGACCCGCCGTTGCCGGACACTGGTCAATGCGGCCGGCCCCTGGGTGGAAGAGGTGATTCGCCGCCGGACCCAACGCGCCTCACGGTATGGCGTTCGACTGATCCAGGGAAGCCACCTGATCGTGCCACGCCTCAACCACGATGAACGGGCCTTTATCCTGCAGAATACCGACCAGCGTATCGTCTTCGTACTGCCCTACGAGGATGACTTCAGCCTGATCGGCACCACCGACCGGCGCCACGAGGGGGATCCGGCACACGTCACCGTCAGCGAGGAGGAGATCGACTACCTGCTGTCGGTTGTCAACGCCCATTTCCGCACTCGGCTCTCCCGAGACGCGGTCATCCGCACCTTCTCCGGCGTGCGTCCGCTGTGCGACGACGAGTCGACCGACCCTTCGGCCATGACGCGCGACTACACGCTCGATCTGGATACCCGTGGCGCTCCCCTGCTGTCGGTCTTCGGCGGCAAGATCACCACCTATCGCAAGCTCGCCGAGGCCGCCCTGACCTCGCTCGAGCCTCACCTGCCGAGCATGACACCCCCCTGGACCGCCGAGACACCGCTGCCGGGCGGCGACATCGGTGACCAGGCCAGCTTCGAGGCGCAGCTGCTGGAGGCCTATCCGTTCCTCGATGCCGTCCAGGCGCGACGCTTTGCGCGCACCTACGGCTCGCTGTGCCGAGACTTCCTCGACGGCAAGGACTCCCGGGCCGCCCTGGGCCAGGCGTTCGGCGCCGGGCTCACGGCCGCCGAAGTGGACTACCTCGTCGATCAGGAGTGGGCGCGCTCCCTCGAGGATATCCTGTGGCGGCGAACCAAGCTGGCCCTGCATCTCACGGCCGGCGAGACGCGTCGCCTCGAGGCCTACCTTGAAGACCGCCTCGGTTGCCGGGAGAAGTCCTCGCCGCCCCCGACGGAACGCCCCTCCAGGACGCCTTCCTCATCGGCAGGGACTCGACCGCGCCACTCCGCCTGACACCGCGGGGGCACGATGCCAAGGAGCAGGGTCACAGGACAGTGATACTGGCCGGCGCGAGCGCCGCCCGCTGGCGATGCCGGCCAAGTTCGCGACCTTCCACGGCAGTCAGCAGGATCTGCAGCGGATCTCCGTGACTGACCAGCAGCAGGGTGTCCCCGGCATGGCGCCGCTCCAGGAGATCGATGACCCCACGCATCCGAGCGGCGACCTCCACCACGGACTCGACGCCGGCGTATCGGTGGGCCGGGTCCAGGGCGTCCCGCTGCCAGACCTCGGCATAGCGGTTATCTCCCTCCCCTTCGAACCCCCCGAAATGGCGCTCACGCAGTCGTGCCTCGGCCTCGAGCCGCAGGCCGAAGTGCTGCGCGATGCGCGCTGCCGTCTCGGTGGTACGCAGGAAATCCGAATGCAGGATCCGGGCGGGCGTTGCCCAGCGCCAGTCGCTCAGCAGGCCATCGAGCTGTTCTCGCCCAAGGGATGAGAGACCGTAGCCTGCCAGTCCCCGCTCGGGCGAGCTGATGATCAAGCCCTGCTGGTTGGCCTGGCTATGGCCGTGGCGCATCAGCAGGTAACGGTTATGCCACTGGCCGGGGGCGCTGGGGAAAGTGTTTGACATGGTTTTGTCACAAACTGCAGATTGAAAAGGGTTCTTCGGAATCGATCATCGACATGTCGAGATCCGAACGCCCTGCGACAACAATAACCTCACGAGGCTCGCCATGATCCTCCCTACACTCCGGTCGCGAAAGCATCCGCGCGCCAGGCTGGGCCTCTCCTCGCTGCTGCCCCTCACCCTGCTGGCCGCCAGCCAGGTCCGGGCCCAGGACGAGTGCGAAGGCACATCAGCTGGAAGCTGGAAGCTGGAAGCTCTCGGTCCAGCTCCGGGCGAAGCCCGGGCCTATTCAGGGACACCGCCGCGCGTCAGGGCGGTAGGGTCAAGAAGCCGCTCGAGCTCCGCTCGGGACAGGTCGGTCCGCTCCTCGGCTACCTCGATGATCGGCCGTCCCGCCTGGTAGGCCTGCTTGGCAATGGCCGCCGCAGCGTCGTAGCCGATCACCGCATTCAGCGCCGTGACCAGGATGGGATTGCGCGACAGCGGTCCCTCGAGATTGTCATGGCGCACCTTGAAGCTAGCGATGGCACGATCCGCCAGCAGCCGGGTAGTGCTGGTCATCAGGGTAATCGAGGTCAGCAGATTGTGGGCCACCAGCGGCAGCATGACGTTGAGCTGGAAGTTGCCGCTCTGCCCGGCCACCGTGACCGCCGTGTCGAGCCCGATCACCTGGGCAGCCGCCTGGGCCGCCGACTCGGGAATCACCGGATTGACCTTGCCGGGCATGATCGAGCTGCCGGGCTGCAGGGCCTCGAGCTCGATCTCGCCCAGCCCCGCCAGGGGCCCGGAGTTCATCCAGCGCAGATCGTTGGCGATCTTCATCACCACACAGGCCAGCCCCCTGAGCTGGCCCGAGAGCTCCACCGCCGCGTCCTGGGAGGCGAGGCTGGCGAAGAAGCTGTCGTTGGGCGAGAACGCCAGCCCTGTCTGCTCGCTCAGGTCACGCGCCATGCGCTCGGCGAACTCGTGATGGGCGTTGATGCCGGTGCCCACCGCCGTGCCGCCCTGGGCGAGGCGACAGAGCCGCACCAGGGCGCTGTCCAGGCGCTCGATGGCCTGTCCCACCTGGCTCGACCAGCCCCCTAGCTCCTGACCCATGCGCAGCGGCATGGCGTCCATCAGGTGGGTACGCCCGGTCTTGACCACATCATCGAGCCCCGCGGCGCGCGTGTCGATGGTCCGGCGCAGGTGCTCGAGGGCCGGACGCAGCTGGCGGGTCACCGCCAGCGCGGCGGACACATGAAGCGCCGTGGGAATCACGTCGTTGCTCGACTGCCCCATGTTGACGTGGTCATTGGGCCCTACCGCGAGCCCCTGACCGCTGGCGAGATACGCCAGTACCTCGTTGACGTTCATGTTGCTGGAGGTACCGGAGCCGGTCTGGAAGACGTCCACCGGGAATTGATCGTCATGCTCGCCTCGGATCACCTCCTCTGCGGCGGAGACGATCTTCGCGGAACGCGCGTCGTCGAGAAGGCCCAGCTCGCGATTGACCCGAGCCGCCGCCAGCTTGATGCGCGCGATGGCGTGGATGAAGGCCGTGGGCATCGACTGGCCGGAGACCGGGAAGTTGTTGACGGCGCGCTGGGTCTGGGCACCGTAGAGGGCCTCCCTGGGCACCTCCAGCTCGCCCATGCTGTCGCGCTCGATGCGATGGTCGCTCATGTCCGGCTCCTCCTGTTCGGGATGGATGGTGCTCCTCTCAACATGGTGTCCCGCGGCCGCCCTTGCAACAGGTCTCCGCTATCGAGAAAAGAATGTTGCACTGCACAAACCGCTCTGCTATTGTGCATCGCAACAGAGACGTAGAAGGCATCGGCAGACCGCCAGGGCCTTCGAAATGATCCGAAATCCCCAGGAGGGACTCACGATGCAAAACTTCGACACCAAGCAGTTCACCGAACAGTTCGAAACCATGTTCTTCGGCCCGGCACGCGCTTACGCTGCGCTGTCCGTGGACTACACCGAGAAGCTGGTCAACGCCCAGCTGGACGCCGGCAAGGCCTATACCGACACCGGCATGGCGCAGCTGCGCAGCCTGATGAACGTCAAGGACGCCGAAGGCCTGCGCACCTACATGGAAGGCCAGCAGAAAGTGGCCAAGGACCTGACCGAGCGCCTGAAGGGCGATGCCGAGAAGGTCGTCTCCCTGCAGCAGGACTTCGTGCAGCAGAGCCAGAAGCTGACCGAAGACAACGTCAAGCAGGCCACCGAGACTGCCACCAAGGCAGCCAAGTAAGCCTGCCGGCGCCGGCCCTGCCGGCGCTTGCTTGATGGTACAAGAGGGCCGCCGATCGATGATCGGCGGCCCTCTTGCGTTATGCTCACCGGGCACGGGGCACTACCCACCTTCCCGGAGATTGCTGATGACACGCTGGATCCTTCCCGCCCTGCTGGGACTCTCGCTGGCCGGGTGCCAGATCATCGAGCCACGCTACCCCGACGGAGAACGCGAACGCGTCGAGGTCATCGAGCGCGGCGTGGAGAAACCGAGCGGCACCGAACGCACCGAGCGTCCTGCCACCGGGGGACGCGTCGCCCGCCAGGTCGCCTTCCCCGCCGATGAGTATGCCGCCCTGGAGAAGCGCGGCACGGCCACGATCAGCGGGCAGTTGACGATCGGGGGACGCGCCGTACCCAACGCGGGGGTCTCGGTCGCGCCGGTGACCACCTATTCGGCCGAGGCAGCGGAGCAGGCCCTGGCGGGCCGTGCGGTGGAGCCCGCCGATCCCCGGGCCCAGGCCTATACCCACACTACCCGCACCGATGCCAATGGCCACTTTCGTCTCGATGGCCTGCCGGCCGGCGAGTTCTATGTCTCGGGCAGCGGACCGGACCCCACGAGCGGCGAGCCACGCGTGGTCATCCGCCAGGTCGGCCTGGGCAGCGGCCAGTCCCGCAGTGTCGAACTCCGTCGTTGACAGACGTGGATACGGCTACCAGCCAAGCGCCTGCTTGACGAAGGGGATGGTCAGCTTGCGCTGGGCGGAGAGCGAGGCGCGGTCCAGGGCCTCCAGGGTCTCGAACAGCGCGTCCAGGCGACGCGGCCCGCGATGCAGGATGTAGCGGGCCACCTCGTCCGGTAGCTGCATGCCGCGCCCTCGCGCCCGCAGCTGAAGCGCCGCCAGGCGTCCGGCGTCGTCGAGTCCCCGCAGGTGGAAGGTCATGCCCCAGGTGAGCCGCGAGGCCAGGTCGGGCAGCTTCACCGACAGCTGGCGTGGCGGCGCCTCGGCGGCAATCAGCAGACGCTTGCCGGCATCGCGCAGGCGGTTGAAGGCGTGAAACAGCGCCTCTTCCCAGCGCTTGCGCCCCATCACGCGTTCGAGGTCATCGATCGCCACCAGGTCGAGGCGCTCGACCTCCTCGAGCATCAGCGGCGGGAAGTGACCGAGCTCCGCCAGCGGCAGATAGAGCGCCCGGCGATCCCGGTCGGAGGCCGCATGGCAGGCCGCCTGCAGCAGGTGACTGCGCCCGGTGCCCGGCCCCCCCCACACATACAGGAAGGGCTCACCGCCGTCGTCGAGCTGGTGCACGAGCCGGTCGACCAGGCTCGCATTGGGCCCGGGGTGGAAGTTGGCGAAGGTGGCGTCGTCGCGCAGTCCCACGCCCAGCGGCAACTGCGCGGGTGCTCGACTCATGGCGACTCCTCGTCGTGGGTCCGTTGACGTCCGGCATCATATAGCGTGCTGTTTTTATAGTGCTCGTGGAGATAACGCAACACCACCATCACCACGGCGGCCACGGGTAGCGCCAGCAGCACTCCGGTGAAGCCGAACAGCTGCCCACCGGCCAGCACGGCGAAGATCACGGCTACCGGATGCAACCCGATCTTGTCGCCGAGCAGCTTGGGCTGCAGGATCACGCTCTCGACCAGCTGACCGAAGCCGAAGACCGCGGCGACGCCGAGCAGGATCAGCCAGTCGCCGAACTGGAAGAAGGCCACCACGCCGGCCACGGAGATGCCCACGATCACCCCCAGATAGGGCACGATGCTGGCCAGGCCCGCAAGCAGGCCGATCAGCAGGCCGAAGCGTACCCCGAGCAGGGTCAGCCCCACCGCGTAGATCACTCCCAGGCAGAGCATGACGATCAGCTGGCCACGCAGAAAGGCAGAAAGTACCTCGTCGCACTCGCCGGCCAGGCGCACCACCGCAGGCTCCCAGCTGCGCGGCAGCGAGCCGCGCAGCTTGGCGACCAGGATGTCCCAGTCCAGCAGCAGGTAGAACGTCACCACCGGAATCAGCGCCAGGTTGCCGATCCAGGCAACCAGTGCCAGGCCGGAACGCGAGGCCTGGGCCAGCAGGCTGGCAGCGAAGGTCCCGGTCTCCTTCCAGTTGTCGACGATGGCCTGGCGCATCTGATCGATGTCGGTGGAGAGATCCATGCCCGTCAACGACTGGATGCGCGGCACGAGCGTCTGCTGGAGCCAGTTGAGCATCGTCGGCAACGATTCGATCAGCTGCCCGAGCTGTCGGCCCAGTATTGGCACCACCAGCAGCAGGGTGAGCACGATCACCAGGGTCAACAGCAGGAAGACCAGCGAGACGGCCAGGCGCCGCGAGAGGCCACGAGCCTCGAGGCGGTCGGCCAGGGGGTCCCCCAGGTAGGCCAGGATCATGCTCACGAAAAAGGGCATCAGCACCGGCTCGATGCTGACCAGGAACCACAGCCCTGCCGCCACCACCGCGGCCACCACCCACCACTGTCTGCGCATCCTTTCCTCCCTGTCTCGGCGCGGCCGGCGGGCTGCCAGTCGCACGCCGTGATGCTACAATCGCGTCCCCGAACCGTTGCGCGTCGCCTGCGACAGGCATCGCGACCGCCATTCTGATACAGGAAGCGACATGACCGATTCCACCCACCGCCCGGCCGGGGCATCGCTCAGTTACAAGGACGCCGGTGTCAACATCGATGCCGGCAATGCCCTGGTGGACCGCATCAAGGGCGTCGCCAAACGCACGACCCGCCCCGAGGTGATGGGCGGTCTGGGCGGTTTCGGCGCCCTGTGCGAATTGCCCACCGGCTACCGCGAGCCGGTACTGGTATCAGGTACCGACGGCGTCGGCACCAAGCTGCGCCTGGCCATGGACCTTGGCCGCCATGACACCATCGGCGTCGATCTGGTGGCCATGTGCGTCAACGACCTGATCGTGACCGGGGCCGAACCGCTGTTCTTCCTTGACTACTATGCCACGGGCAGGCTGGACGTGGATATCGCCGCCGACGTGGTCACCGGTATCGGCGAAGGCTGCGAGCAGGCAGGGTGTGCCCTGGTGGGTGGCGAGACCGCCGAGATGCCCGGCATGTACCAGGACAGCGACTATGACCTCGCCGGCTTCTGCGTCGGCGTGGTGGAAAAGGCCGAGATCCTCGACGGCAAGCAGGTCGGCGAGGGTGACGTGCTGCTCGGCCTGGCCTCCTCCGGCCCCCACTCCAACGGCTACTCGCTGATCCGCAAGATCCTCGAGCTCAGCGACACCCGCCTGGACACCGCCATCGACGGCCGTTCGCTGGGCGAAGCCCTGCTCGCGCCCACACGCATCTACGTCAAGCCGCTGCTCTCCCTGCTCAAGGAGACCGACATCCCGGTGCATGCCCTGTCGCACATCACCGGTGGCGGTCTCACCGAAAACGTCCCCCGCGTGCTGCCCGAGACCCTGGCGGCACGCATCGATGCCTCCAGCTGGACGCGACCGGCCGTCTTCGACTGGCTCCAGCAGCAGGGCAACGTCGAGGAGCAGGAGATGCACCGCGTGCTCAACTGCGGCATCGGCATGGTGATCGTGGTGCCGTCGGAGCAGGCCGACCAGGCGCGTGCCCATCTGCAGGCCCAGGGCGAGACGGTCCATCGCATCGGCGAGATCACCGCCCGGGCTGCGGGTGACGAGCAGGTCCAGCTGGAGAACCTCAAGGCATGAGCGGGACCGACCACCAGAGCGATACCCTGAATACCTTCACTCCCGAGCCCAGCGAGGCACGACGCGTGGTGGTGCTGATCTCGGGCAGCGGCAGCAACCTGCAGGCCCTGATCGACGCCCAGCACCATGACGCCCTGGGCGGCGAGATCGTCGCGGTGATCGCCAATCGGGCCGATGCCTATGGCCTCAAGCGGGCCAGGGATGCCAACATCGACGCCGTCGCCCTGCCGCATCGCGAGTACGACAGCCGCGATGCCTATGACGGCGCCCTGATCAAGGTCATCGAGCGCCACGAGCCCGACCTGATCGTGCTGGCCGGCTTCATGCGCATCCTCACGCCGCGCTTCGTCAATCGCTTCCTGGGGCGGATGCTCAACATCCATCCATCACTGCTGCCGGACTACACCGGACTGCATACCCATGCCCGCGCGCTGGCCGATGGCGTGACCCTGCACGGCTGCAGCGTGCATTTCGTGACCGAAGAGCTGGATGGTGGACCCGTGGCGCTGCAGGCCGAGGTGGCCGTCGCCGAGGACGATACCGAAGCGAGCCTCGAGGCCAGGGTCCAGGCCCGCGAGCACCTGATCTATCCGATCGCCGTGCGCTGGTTCCTGGAGGGACGCCTGCAGCTCAAGGGCGACAGTGCCACCATGGACGGCGTCACCCTGCCGCCCGGCGGCATGCGCCTCTCCCATGCCGATGCCGCCGAGGAGCTGGACGAGGATCTCGAGCCGTAAGCTGGAAGCTGGAAGCTGGAAGCTGGAAGCTGGAAGCTGGAAGCTGGAAGCTGGAAGCTGGAAGCTGGAAGCTGGAAGCTGGAAGCTGGAAGCTGGAAGCTGGAAGCTGGAAGCTGGAAGGCAGCATGAAACCTCCACTGCGCGGGTCAAGTTTTTTCTTCCAGCTTCCAGCCGCGAAGCGGCGCTCTTCCAGCTTCAAGCTCCTGACCCGGCGAAGCCGGGTCAGGTCCGTGGCAGTGTCACCCCCCGCTGCCCCATGTACTTGCCGCCACGATCCTTATAGGACGTCTCGCAGACCTCATCGGATTCCAGGAACAGCATCTGCGCCACGCCCTCGTTGGCGTAGATGCGTGCCGGCAGGTTGGTGGTATTGGAGAACTCCAGGGTCACGTGCCCTTCCCACTCCGGCTCCAGCGGAGTGACGTTGACGATGATGCCGCATCGGGCATAGGTGGACTTGCCCAGGCAGATGGTCAGCACGCTGCGCGGGATCCGGAAGTACTCCACGGTGCGGGCCAGGGCGAAGGAGTTGGGCGGGATGACGCAGACATCACCCTTGATGTCGACGAAGCTCTTGTCGTCGAAGCCCTTGGGGTCCACCACCGCGGAGTGAATGTTGGTGAACACCTTGAACTCGTCGGCGCAGCGCACGTCGTAGCCGTAACTGGACGTCCCGTAGGAGATCACCCGCCGCTCGTTCTCGTAGCGAACCTGCTCGGGCTCGAAAGGCTCGATCATGCCTTCGCGCTCGGCCATGCGGCGTATCCACTTGTCGGATTTGATGCTCATTGAAACGTCCTGAACGGTGTCTGGAGAAACGGCGAAAGAAAACCGGGGCCACATCATAGCGGCCCCGGCGGAGAAGGTCACGGCAGTCGCCATCTCAGTCGCTGAAGGAGATCTCCGGCCCCTCGGTGCCCTGCCCGCGGATCTGCTCGGCGACCTGGCGGGCCATGTCGCGGAAGGTCGCGGTCACCTCGCCATCGGGTTCGGCCACCACGGTGGGCCGTCCCCCATCCACCTGCTCGCGGATCGACAGGGTCAGGGGCAGGCGACCAAGCACCTGGGTCTCGTACTCCTGGGCGATGCGCTCGCCGCCACCCTCGCCGAAGATCGGCTCGCTGTGACCGCAGCTGGAGCAGACGTGCAGGCTCATGTTCTCCACGACCCCGAGCACCGGCACATTGACCTTGCGGAACATCTCGATGCCCTTGCGCGCGTCCAGCAGCGCGATGTCCTGGGGCGTGGTGACGATCACCGCGCCGTCCACCGGCACCTTCTGGGCCAGGGTCAGCTGGATGTCGCCGGTACCCGGCGGCATGTCGATGAACAGGTAGTCCAGATCGTCCCAGACGGTCTGGGTGAGCATCTGCTGGAAGGCGCCGGCGATCATGGGCCCGCGCCAGACCATGGGCTCACGGATGTCGACCAGAAAGGCCATGGACATGGCCTGGACGCCATGGGCCTCGAGCGGCTTGAAGCGGTTCTCGCCGGCGGGCTGGGGACGCACGCCCTCGCCCACCCCGAGCATCTGGGCCTGGCTGGGGCCGTGGATGTCGGCATCCAGGACGCCCACCCGATAGCCTTCGGCGGCCATGGCCAGTGCCAGATTGACGGTTACGGTGGACTTGCCCACCCCGCCCTTGCCGGATGCCACGGCGACGATATGCTTGACCCCTTCGATCACGACACGCTCCTCATACAGTGGGGGTTGCCACGCAAGCGGCTTGAAGATTCAGTATACCCGGCGGGGCGGCCCTCCATGCAATGGCTGCCAACGCACGACGGCGAGCCAGTGGCCCGCCGTCGCATGAGTCTCAACCGCACCGAAACGGCTCAGTTGTTACTCTCCTCCTCCAGGTCATCGGCCTGTTGCTGTGCGGCACCGCCATTGCCATCTTCCGAATCGTCGGCATCCGGCTCGGCGGCTCCGTCTTCACCGTCTTGCTGGTCATCGGCACCCTGCTGGGCGGTGGTAGCGTTCTCTTCCTTGGCCTGCACGCCCTCCTCGAGACGCGACAGCTCATTGCGCCAGGTCTCGAGCTGGCCTTCCAGACGCTCGAGCCGAGACTGACGGGACTCGACCTGAGACTCGATCTCGGCGACCTCCTCACGGCCGATCTTGATGGCGACCTCGAGGTCCTTGAACGTTTCGCGTGCCTGCTCGACCTCGGCGCGGGCCGAATCCAGCTCGCCACGCGTGTCCTCCAGTGCGGACTGGGCCTCGTCACGGCTGGCCTCGAGCTCATCGATCTCCTGCTGGAGGGCGTCACGCTCCTCCTGACGGGTCGCGATCTCATCGTTGATGCCGGCCAGGTCGTCCTCGGCCGAGGCAATCTGCTCCTCCAGCCCCTCGCGCTCGGCATGCGCCTCGTCGCGTTCCGCAACCGCGTCGCTGCGCTCCTGCTCGGCCTGCTGACGGGCCTCCTCGGCCTCCTGGCGCGCCTCTTCGGCAGCTTGACGATCCTCCTCGGCTTCCTGACGCGAGGCCTGGGCCTCGTCACGTGCCTCGGCGGCCTGCTGGCGCTCATCCTGCGTGGTCGCGAGTGCCTGCTCGGCAGTCTCGAGCTCATCCTGGCGTGCTTCCAGGTCGGCCTGCGCCGCCTCTACCGCGGCTTGGCTCTCTTCCAGCTCTGACTGGCTTGCGGCCACCTGCTCTTCGGTATCCGCAAGCTGCGACTCGGCGGCCTCAAGCTGCTCTTCCAGCTCGGAACGGCGCTCCTCCAGGGCATCGACGTTACCGGCGGCACTCTGAAGCTCCTCGATGCGTCCCGACAGGGACTCGTTCTCGGCCTGGACGTTATCGAGCCGCGTCTGCAGCGACTCCCGAGCCTCGTTGCTGGAGCTGACGCTGGACTGGGCAAACAGGGCCCAGACGATGGCAACCACCGCCACGGCCGCCAGACCCTTGACGCGGTTGTCCTTGAAGAGCTCACTCATCGACGTATCTGCCATCGATGTATCCCCCTGCGTGGTTGGATGTCACCGGCCACGGATGGCCAGCCTTCGTCGTCACGACATTCAGCATACACGTAAGACAGCCAGCCGCCACCCGCCCATCGGCGGCGCAGTCAACGTGTCGTATCAACCCTGCCGCGCAATGCCTTGTGCCGGCCGCGCTTCTTCTTGCTGTCCAGGCGGCGCTGCTTGGCGCCCTTGCTCGGGCGGGTCGCAATCCGTTTCTTCGGCGCGTACATCACACTCTTGATCAATGCCTTCAACCGCGCCAGGGCCTCCGCGCGATTGCGCTCCTGGGTCCGATGGCCCTGGGCCTTGATGATCACCACGCCGTCACGGGTGATACGCTGGTCACCCAGCGCCAGCAACTTCTCCTTGAAGCCCTCGGGCAGGCTCGAGGCACGAATGTCGAAACGCAGGTGGATGGCCGTCGCCACCTTGTTGACGTTCTGTCCGCCGGCGCCCTGGGCGCGCACGGCCTGCATCTCGATCTCATGATCGGGAATGCTCACCTGGCGAGAGAGTTCCAGCATGGGGGGCCTGTTGGGGTGAATGGTGAATGGTGAATGGTGAATGGTGAATGGTGAATGGTGAGTGGTGAGTGGTGAGTGGTGAGTGGTGAATAGTGAATGGTGAATAGTGAATAGTGAATGGTGAATGGTGAGTGGTGAGTGGCCTCAGTAAGCCAGCCAGATTCGGTGCTTGGCGCCCTTGCCGGGACGGTGGGCACGTACCGTGACCTCCTCGACAAGCAGGCCAACACGACGCAACCGCTCGGTGAACGCCGGGTCCGGGCCGGCCGACCAGAACGCCAGCACGCCATCGGCTCGCAGCGCCTGCTGGGCCGCAGCCAGCCCGCGGGGCGAGTAGAGCCAATCATTCTCGCGTTGCGTCAATCCCTCGGGGCCATTGTCCACGTCGAGCATGATGGCATCAAAGCCATCCGGCTCGCGGCGCAGCAACTCGCCGACGTCTCCCAGGCTGACGCGGCTACGCGGATCCTCCAGAGGACGCCCCGCCGCCTCACCGAGCGGGCCACGGTTCCAGTCAACCACCTCCGGGACCAGTTCGGCGACGACCACCTCGGCGTCCTTGCCCAGCGTCTTCAGCGCCGCCGCCAGGGTGAACCCCATGCCCAGCCCTCCGACCAGCACCCGGGCGCCGTGGCGGTCGGCGACGCGCTCGCAGGCCAGTTCCGCCAGGGCATCCTCGGAGCCGTGCAGGCGGGTATTCATCAGTTCGCCGGCCTTGCCGGCGATGCGAATCGAGAATTCGTCGTTGCGCTGCAGCAGTCGCAGCTCGCCGCCTTGCCCGGGAATGTTCGCCGTACCGATCACTTCGAATTTTGCCATGCTGTCTCCTGGCGGGATGGAGGTATCCGGAGGCGCCCATCATGCAGGGGGCGGCGACAGGCGATGGGGCATTTCCCGCGGATACCGGGGCGAACGGTGGCCCGTGTTACTCCTGCTTGTGCGCCAGCGCCATCAGGTAGAGGGCCAGCGCCAGGGCCAGCACCGACAGCGCCAGGTAGATGGCATCCAGTGGCGTATCGAAGCTGATCCCCACCACGGCCCGGAAGAACTCGATGATCACGGCCAGGATTACCACCCGGGCGATCTTGTCCTTGAGCTGGTCGAGGGAGCTGACGTTGAAGGGATGCTGGGGATCGCGTCCCTCGACGGGCTCGATACGCGAGACGAAGAGCTTGTAGACCCCCAGGCCGAAGATCATCAGCACCAGCGCGATCAGGTAGATATCCACGGCGACGATGATATTCGTTACCACCCCCTTATGGATATCGGCCCCCCCGCTGATGTAGTAGCGCCAGGTATCGACCAGTACCGCGAGAATGTCGAGGCTGGCAATGATGAACAGCACCAGGGCTCCCAGCAGGGCCGGCACCACGGCCATGAGAACCATCAGACGCGAGCTCCAGAGAAAGGCCTCGAAGCGTCGCTCGAGTTCGCTGCGTTTCGACTTGCGCTCGGGCCGGTAATCCGGGTCCATGACCTCTCCTTGTATGTTCAAGTTCATCAGCCGTTGTCGCGACGAATGCAGGATTTGACCAGACGTCACCAGAAGCGCCTATGATGACGCAAGTTCTCTCTCACGGCAGCCCTGATGACATCACCGGCTCCACGCTACCCCCATAGGGCCTTGATCCTGCTGCCGCGCATTCTGCGCTTCCTCTGGCGCGTCACGGGTGCCTTCCTGCGCAATCGCGGCATCCTGCTGGCGGGCGGTGTGGGCTATAACATACTGCTCTCCATCGTGCCGCTTTTCGCCCTGATGGTGGTACTGCTGGCCGGGGTCGTCGATGAGGCGCGTCTGCTCGAGGTGCTGTCGGTTCAGGCACGCCACCTGGCACCCGCTCACGCCGAGGTGCTGCTCGATGCCGTGCGCACGCTGCTCGCGTCCCGCGACGTGATCGGCATACTGGGCTTTCCCGTGCTGCTGCTGTTCAGCTCCTTCGCCTTTCGCATGCTCGAGGATGCCCTGGCCATCATCTTCCACGCCCCGGACACCCACCACCACGGACGCAGTGCCTGGATCTCGGTGCTGCTGCCCTATGCCTTCATGCTGGTACTGGGCGCGGGGCTGCTGGCGCTGACCCTGCTGGTGACACTGGCAAGCTCCCTCAACGCCCTGTGGCTGGCGCTTTTCGGGCGCGAGCTGCCACTCGCGGAGCTGTCGGAACCGGCGCTCAACCTGACCAGCTTCCTCGGGGTCTTCGTGCTGTTCAGCGGGATCTACAAGGTACTGCCCGTGGTGCGGGTTGCCCTGCGCCGCGCCGTGGTGGGCGGCCTGGTCGCCGCCCTGCTGTGGGAGGGGGTACGCCTGCTGCTGGTCTACTACTTCGCCCACATCTCCTTCGTCAACGCCGTGTACGGCTCTCTTGCGACCCTGGTCGTCGTGCTGCTGAGCCTGGAGGTGGGCGCCATCATCCTGCTGCTCGGCGCCCAGGTGATCGCCGAGCTGGAGCGCAATGCCCGTCTTGGCCTCGCCTGGCATATCGACCCTCGCCATCAGGCGGTGACCCACGGCGACTAGTGGGGTAAAGTCTGTGCCTTGCACCACAAGGGCCGGCCTGCCGATCTCATGATCAAACGCCTTATACACTCCAGCAGCAGCAACGCGACCTTTCTGCGTTTCGCCATCGTTGCCTGCAGCATTTCCGCCATCGACATCAGTGTGCTCTACGGACTGCACGAGGGCTATCAGGTCAATGTGTTCCTGGCCCGCGTCGTGTCCTACTTCCTTGCCATGACGGCCGGGTATTTCCTGAACCGTCATTTCACCTTCTGGCATCATCAGCGCTTTCGCCACCTCCTGACGGACCTCTTTCGCTTCTATTCGGTTTTCGCGGTAGGTGGGATGCTCAACTACGGAATCTTTGCATCGGTGGTCGCGCTGGGTCATCAGCTGGGACTCGAGCCCGGCGCGACCTTCCTGCTCCCCTTGCTGGGCGTCTGGCTCGGCGGCCTGGCCGGCATGGGCTTCAATTACATCGTTTCCCACAAGCTGGTCTTTCGACAACCATGACGCTCCTGCTGACATTGATCGAGGGGTTCGGGCTCTACGTGGCCTGGTGGCTGCGGTCGCTGATCGCCTGGCGAGACCCCCGGGCCCCCATGACATTCCGGCGAGCCATCGTGCTGTTGCTGGGCATGCCGGTATTTCTGTCCGTTCAGCTCGTGCACGCCATTTGCCTTCTCCTGGACGAACTGCTCTTTCCCGGCTACCGAAAGGTAGTCATCGAACGTCCTCTGTTCATTACCGGCATCCCCAGAAGCGGCACCACCTTTCTGCACCGCACGCTCGCCATGGACCGACAGGCTTACACGACCCTGACGACCTGGGAGGCCCTGCTCGCCCCGTCCATTGTTCAGCGCCGGATCCTGCAAGGCCTTGCTCGGCTTGACGGCCGACTGGGTGGGCCCGGCAGGCGCCTGCTCCACGCCCTGACCCGGCGACTGACCGGTGGGCTTTCCGATATTCACGAGGTCGGGCTGGAGGCAGCGGAAGAGGACTACCTGGCCCTGCTGCCGGCGGCCGGCAGCTTCATCCTGATGCTCGCCTTTCCCGGCGCTAGCGGCGTGCAGCGACTTGGTCACCTGGACCGACAGATGCCTGAGAAGCGCCGTCAACGCCTGCTCCGCTTCTATCGCAGCTGTCTGCAGCGCCATCTGTATGCTGACGGCCAGCAGCGGCGCCTGCTGTCCAAGAACGCTGCGTTCGGCAGCTGGATTGCCGGCCTGCACGCCATCTTCCCGGACGCGCGATTCATCCTGTGCATACGTGAGCCGCTGGCCGCCCTGAGTTCGCAGGTCAGTTCGATCACCAGCGCCCGCTCACTGTTCGGCACGGCGGTAGACGGGGAAGCGTTCCAGCGACTGTTTGCCCATCAGTTTGCCGAGACCCTGGAGCACATGGCAGCAACCGTCGCGAACTGGCCGACCGAGCGGACCGCCGTGCTGGACATGAGGGATCTCGGTAGCGATCCGGCCTGCGTCATTCCGGCCACCCTCACCCGGCTGAACATTCGGGTCAGTCAGGCACTGGCGAACCACCTGGCAACGCTGCCCAGGCGCCAGTCCAGCCGCCACCGGCACTCGGTCGAGCGGCTCGCTCTTCCGGCAGGGGAACTGGAGCAACGCCTGACTCCCCCCTATCATCGCCTGGCGGAACTTCCCCACCGGACACGGATAGCGACGTGAACGACACCTCGTTTCATCTTGATACTGCCCGCCTGACTGCCGAAGGGCTGCGCGTTGCCATCTTTTCCGACTCGCTGCCCGAGCGCAACGGCACCGGCGCCTATTACCACGACCTCCTTGCACACCTGCAGCCTCACGTGGCCGCCATAGAGGTGGTTCAGCCACGGCCGAGGGGACGATTCAGCATTCTCTCCGTCCCGCTGCCCGGGGATCCGACGCAACGCCTGGTGGCCCCCAACCTGCTGCGGATTCACCGTCAGCTGTCCACGCTGCGGCCCACTATCATCGTGAGTGTCACGCCTGGCCCCTTCGGGCTGCTGGGCCTCTGGATGGCACGACAGCATGGCTGCGGCTTCATTTCCGCCTACCACACGCATTTCGAGGGCCTGGCCGATCTTTACTGGGGGCCGGTGAAGAAGCGCGTCATCAACGGGTCGCTGCAGGGCGTCAACCGTTTCATCAGTCGCCGCAGCTCTACCGTGCTGGCCAACAACAGGTCGCTCGCCGAGCCGGTACGCGCCCTTGGCGCACCTCGGGTGGACATCATGGGGACGCCTCTGGCGAGCGAATTCCTCGCGTCACCGACGACGCCTCCCTCCGGCACCCTGGAACAGATCTGCTTCGCCGGACGGCTTGCCAAGGAGAAGAACCTCGATGCTTTCATCGAAGCGGCCCGGTGCCACCCTCGACACCGCTTCGTGATCGGCGGCGACGGACCGCTGCGCAGGATGGTGCAGCTGGCGAGCGAGGAGCTGGGCAATCTCGACTATCGTGGCTGGCTGAACCGGGAGGCACTGCGATCACTGATCGATGAATCCAGCCTGCTGGTGCTGCCCTCGCACATGGAGACCTTCGGTTCCATCGCGCTGGAAGCGCTGGCGCGGGGACGACCCGCGCTGGTCTCCGAGAATGCCGGCATCCACCACTGGCCACAGCTTGCCGACGCCCTCATCCCGCTCAGGACCGGCACCTCGGTCGCCGATGCCCTGGACGAGATTGCCGACTGGCCTGCCGAGACATGGCAACAGAAGGCAAGCCTGGCGCGCCAGGCTGCTGAAACGCTCAATCGAGAGACCGTGACGCAATGGCTGGCCGTGCTGTGCCGTCACGCGCGAGGAGGTCGCGGATGACGGCATTGATCAGCATTCACGACGTCATGCCCGAGACCCTTGAGCGTGTCCGTGAGCTTGTCGGCCAGCTGAGGGACAATGGCCATCGCGCCCTCACGCTGCTGGTGGTGCCGGGCCGGCACTGGTCGGACGACGACATTCGTCAGCTGGCCGAGTGGTCCGACGACGGGATCGAGCTGGCCGCCCATGGCTGGCATCACCGGGCCAGCAGCGTGCAGGGACTATGGCACCGGCTGCATGCCATCCTCCTCTCACGAGATGCGGCCGAGCACCTGGCCCTCGATGGCGACGCCATCGGCGCCTTGATGCGGGACAGCGCGGACTGGTTCATCCGGCAGGGTCTCCCGGCCCCGACCACCTACGTGCCTCCTGCATGGGCCCTGGGCCCCTTGCCCCGGGCCCGCTGGTCTGGCCTGCCGTACCGGCGAATCGAGGTTACCCGCGGCATCATTGACGTCACATCAGGACGGCTCCATCCCCTGCCGCTGGTGGGGTTCGAGGCCGATACCCGATTCCGGGCTGCCTTCCTGCGCCGCTGGAACCGCTTTCAGGTCTGGCAGGCTCGCCGCCGAAAGCGGCCACTGCGTGTCGGCATCCATCCGCATGACGGGGAGTTGAAACTGGCGGATGACCTGGCGGCATTCATCAGGCATGGCTGGACGTCCCGCCGAATGGACGACGGGGCTTGGCAGGAAAGCGCGTGACCACTCGCCCGCCCGGAAGGCGGTACCACAGCAACACGACGGGTGATGTCTCGGTGATCAGAAGGTAGACAAGCCGCTCGCTTCCATGACCCGATAGCGCAGTCGCTGCCAGGGCGTGGCATCGTCGACGTTTTCGAAGGGCTCGCTGGTGACCCGCTGCGGGGTGCTGTGCCAGCGTCGCTCGAAGAAGGCAGCGGCATCCATCAGCCCCGGCGTGTCAGCGGGCCCTGCCAGGCGCACGCTGGTCTCCAGGTTCAGATCGTCCAGGTTGCGCCGGGTAAAGTTGGCGGAGCCGAGGAGCAGCTCGGCCTCACCGCCGGGCTCGGCCGGACGACGCAGCAGCAGTTTACTGTGGCACTGCTCGCCTCGACTGGCACACCAGCGCACGTCGATGCCGGCCTCATGAAGTTCGCGGGCCACGGGGCGGTTGGGAATCCCGCCCTTCTCCAGCCCGAAGGCATCACGGTTAGGATCGAGCAGCACACGAAGCACTGCCCCGCGCCCCCTGGCTGCCACCAGCGCGTCGATCACCCCGCGGTGAGCCAGATAGAAGACAGCGATATCCAGCCGGTCGCCCTCCCCGCTGGCGTGAATCGCCCCGAGCAGCGCATCACGAATCGCAGCCTCCGTCAGCACCTGGAGCCTGGCCTGACCCCGTGGCACATCGCCGTTCCCGGGTGCCGTCGGGCCGCCCAGGCGTACCCCAGACCAGCCTGCCACCGGGCGTTCGGAGGCCAGCAGATCCAGTGCTGCTGCCCCCTCGAACCGCAGCGCCACGTTACCGTGCAGGCTGCTGGCATCGTGAGGGTTGGCGGAGGTGACCAGTCCCGCCCAGCCGGCACCATGGTCCACCACCAGGGTCTTGCGGTGGTTGGCAGTGAAGTTGAGCAGGGCCAGGTAGCTGCGCAGCGGCACCCGCCCGGGGCCCAGCGCATTGGGTAGCCAACCGCCATCGCGACTGTTGCCCAACCAGCGAGGCCCCAGATGCCAGCCACCCGACCAGAGCGGATTGGAGGCCCGCAGCCGGTTCAGGTCGGTGATCACCACCCGGATGCCGGCATCGCGCAGTACCTGAAGATGATCGAGTGCCAGTCCGCCGTAAAGGGTGTTGAGCGGGTCGGTGATCACCACCACGTCAAGGCCGGGGTAGCGCCGCCTCTGCTCGACCAGGGCAGCGGTGACTTGCGCCGACAGGGGGCGAAATCCCTCCCTGTCTGCGGCCCCGGCAAAGTCGTTGAAGAGGAACATGTCGAGTACCACCAGCCGCCGGGCCTGACCGATCAGCGTCAGCACTTCGTCGAAGATCCGCTGGCGCCTGTGGCGTTCGCCCGTGGCGGAATACCAGGTCTCGTCGGCGAGAAAGCGCACCTGGGTGACGGCACGCTCCGGGAAGGCCCGGGACACGCCTTCCGGCAGCGGCTTGAAGCGCTGCCAGGCGCCCATGCCGGCCCAGGCCACCAGCAACGCCATCACAAGCCATGGCCACATTCGCCGCCTCCCCTGCCTCGGTCTACGCATGACATCCTCGGTCGATCGTGCCCCCAGCGGGCGACCTCGATGGCCAGCATAGCGACAGGCTCTCCAAAAAGCAGCGCGCCCGGCAAGTGCCGGGCGCGGGGGCGGGTCGCTACCTATCCCTGGCGCCTCGCTCGCCGGCGACGCAGCACCAGGCGCGAAAGTCCCGCCAGGGAGGCCACCCCCAGGATGACGATGCCGAGCACGGCCAGCATCGACGGGCTGCCGGTATGGGCATGCACCGCGGGAGCGCCGTGCCCCGAGTGAGCCAGCGCCGTCGTGGCCGGTCGCATGGTGACCAGGAGCCCGAAACACGTCAGTAGCGAAAAGCGAGCGATCATGGGGCAATCTCCGTTATCGGGGGGAAATGATGGATGCACTCAAGCGGTAGCGGACTCGCTCCGGCGATCCGGCAGCATGCCGCGGTCGAGAAGGAAGCGGATGATCTCTTCCAGCCCTACGCCGTCGTAGAGATTGGTAAAGACGAAGGGCCGTTCGCCGCGCATCTTGCGGGCATCACGATCCATCACCTCCAGCGAGGCGTGGACCTGCTCGGCGATATCGATCTTGTTGATGATCAGCAGGTCCGACTTGGTGATGCCGGGACCGCCCTTGCGCGGGATCTTGTCGCCGGCGGAGACATCGATCACGTAGAGGGTCAGATCCGAGAGCTCGGGGCTGAACGTGGCCGAGAGGTTGTCGCCGCCGGACTCCACCAGCACCAGTTCGAGCGCCGGATGACGTGCCTGAAGGTCGTCGATGGCTGCCAGGTTCATGGAGGCATCCTCACGAATGGCGGTATGCGGACAGCCACCTGTTTCCACTCCCAGGATACGGTCCCCCGGCAAGGCCTCGTGCTTGATCAGGAAGTCGGCATCCTCGCGGGTATAGATATCGTTGGTCACCACGGCGATATCATAGTGGTCGCGCAGCGCCCGACAGAGCTGCTTGAGCAGGGCCGTCTTGCCGGAGCCCACCGGGCCGCCGACACCAACACGCAGGCAATGTGTCATCTGTTCTCTCCTGGGCCGCAAGGCGGCTCTGTCAAGTTTGCGGTGCACCCGGCCAGCCGCTGCCGAATCCACCTCGCGCTGCCACTGGCGACTCGGCCGAGGCGCCAGGGTTGCGGACGCGTGGCGTGGTGAGCGCAGCGGGCTGGCCAGGGCAACGTCATCAGTCAACTCCGAAACAGCCGTGAATACTGGGTCTCGTGCAGTGCACTGGCCAGGGCCAGACCGGGCAGCGCCGGACCGAGCGCGTCATCCTCGAGCATCAGCGCCTTGTCCACGGCGGCCACCAGTGCCGGGCGCAGTCGTTCCACCAGGCGCTGGGCGGCTGTATGCCCCAGCGGCAGCGCCTTGCAGGCGACGGCAAGCTGGTTCTCCAGCCAGGCCCAGGCGAAGCCAAGCAGCGCCTGGCGTACCGGCACACCGCGGGCATGGGCCGTCCAGGCGAACACCGTCACGTAGCCGGCACCGGCCGGCAGCGACGGCGCCCCTCCCGCAGGGCCAAGTTCCAGGCTCTCGAGTAGACGCGTGAGCGACGCGCCCAGCCGGCTGTCCTCGGCGGCGAGCTCGGCGGTCTCGCGGTTGGCGGCGAGCCAGGCGTCCCACTCGGCCAGGGCATCGCCGTCGCCCATCGCCCAGGCAGCGTGAAGGCGCGCCAGCGCCGGCAGTTCGCAGCGGGTCAGGCCATCCTCCAGCACCCCCTCGAGCCAGTCGCCCAGGGTGGCCTCGTCGCCCACCCAACCCAGTTCGAAGGCACTCTCCAGCCCCTGGGAGAAGGCGAAGGCACCGATGGGCAAGGCCGGGCTGACCAGCTGCAGCAACCCCAGCAACGACAGGTCATTGCCGTGGTCCGCTCTCGTCGGCACCATGACAGCCTCAGTGGGCATGCTGATGTCCCGGGTCGTGAGCATGATGAGGATGACCCTGGCCATGAGAGAAGTCGCCCAGGGACTGGTAGGCGCCCGGCTCCGGGTCGAAGGGCGCCTCATGGTGTTCGAGGCTTGCCCCCAGGCGTTCGGCCAGTTCCTCCAGCACATGGTCCGGCGGGAAACGCACGTACCCGCCCTGGTCGCCTTCCCCCAGCGCCAGCTGCACGTGCCGGTTGCCCAGGTGGTAGGCCAGCCGCGCCAGGGGCAGCCCTGCCGCCATGCGCGCGGTCACCACTGGCTCCACGGCGGCACGAATACGCACCACCTCGCCGCTTTCCGCGCGCAGCCCCTCGCCGTCGCGCAGCACCGGGCCGCGGTCCAGGAACAGGCCAAGAGGCCGCCCGGCATCGCTTGTCGCCTTGAGGCGGCCCAGCACGCGCTGCTCATAGGGCAGGGTCAGGGTGTCGATGGCCTGGTCGTCCGCGATGGGCCCCAGACGTTCTGTCAGTTTCCACATGAATCGCTTGGCTCCTTGGACATTCCGGCTGCTGGAGGTCGTCTGTTTTCTCTTGCGGCTTCCGGCTTCCAGCTCGCGCCGAAGGGGCGCTAGAACAGGTGGTAGCGCTGGGCCAGGGGCAGTTCGCTGACCGGTTCGCAGGTCAAAAGCTCCCCGTCGCAGTGCACCTCGTAGGTCTCGGGGTCGACGGTGAGCGCGGGGCAGGCCGCGTTGAGCTTCATGTCGCCCTTCCTGACCTGCCTGACATCGCGGCAGGCGCTGAGCGCGCTGTGCAGCCCGAGTCGCTCGTCGATACCCGTCTCGAGCGCCGCCCGGCTGACGAAAGTCAGGCGTGTCTGACTCGCTGCTCGGCCGAAGGCCCCGAACATGTAGCGATAATGAACCGGCTGCGGCGTGGGGATCGACGCATTGGGGTCGCCCATGGGTGCGGCGGCGATCATCCCGCCCTTGATGATCATGGCCGGCTTGGTGCCGAAGAAGGCGGGCTTCCAGAGCACCAGGTCGGCCAGCTTGCCCACTTCCACCGAGCCTACCTCGTGGGCGATGCCGTGGGTGATGGCCGGATTGATGGTGGTCTTGGCGATATAGCGCCTGGCGCGGAAGTTATCGGCTCCGAGTGCCTGGTCCTCGGGCAGCAGGCCACGCTGGACCTTCATCTTGTGGGCGGTCTGCCAGGTGCGGCAGACCGACTCGCCCACGCGGCCCATGGCCTGGGAATCCGAGGCGATCATCGAGATCACCCCCAGGTCATGGAGGATGTCCTCGGCAGCAATGGTCTCCCGGCGAATGCGCGAGTCGGCGAAGGCCACATCCTCGGGAATTCTGGGATCGAGGTGGTGACACACCATCAGCATGTCGAGGTGTTCGTCTATGGTGTTAACGGTATAAGGTCGCGTCGGGTTGGTCGAAGACGGCAACACGTTCGCCCTCGCGCAGGCGGTGATGATGTCCGGCGCATGGCCGCCCCCGGCACCCTCGGTGTGGTAGGTATGAATGCCACGCTCCTTGAAGGCCGCCAGGGTGTCCTCGACGAAACCTGACTCGTTGAGCGTATCGGTGTGGATCGCCACCTGAACGTCGTAGCGGTCGGCGACGGAGAGGCAGTTGTCGATGGAGGCCGGCGTGGTGCCCCAGTCCTCGTGCAGCTTGAGCCCCATGGCCCCGGCCTCGAGCTGGGCCTCCAGGGCCCCGGGCAGACTCGAGTTGCCCTTGCCGAGAAAGCCGATGTTCATCGGCATGTCGTCCACCGCCTGAAGCATCCTGCCGATGTGCCATTCGCCCGGCGTGCAGGTGGTGGCGTTGGTGCCCGTTGCCGGGCCGGTACCGCCACCGAGCATGGTGGTGATGCCGCTCATCAGCGCCTCTTCCACCAGCTGCGGACAGACGAAGTGGATATGCGCATCGAGCGCGCCGGCGGTCAGGATCCTGCCCTCGCCGGCGATGATCTCGGTGCCGGGACCGATGACGATCTCGACATGGGGCTGGGTATCCGGATTGCCCGCCTTGCCGATGGCGGCGATACGCCCGCCGCGGATGCCGACATCGGCCTTGACGATCCCCCACCAGTCGAGAATCAGGGCATTGGTGATCACGGTATCCATCACGCTGTCGTCGTGTCGCTGACTCTGCCCCATGCCATCACGAATCACCTTGCCGCCGCCGAACTTCACCTCGTCGCCGTACTGGGTGGCATCACGCTCCACCTCGATCCACAGCTCGGTGTCGCCGAGACGCACCCGATCACCCACGGTGGGGCCGTACATGTCGGCATAGGCCTGTCGGCTGATCTTCATGATTCGCCTCCATCCAGCGTGCCCATCACCTGGCCGCGGAAGCCGTAGATATGGCGACGCCCGACGAAGGGGATCAGCGTCACTTCGCGCGACTGCCCAGGCTCGAAGCGGATGGCGGTGCCTGCGGCCACGTCCAACCGATGACCGCGGGACAGGGTGCGATCGAAGACGAGCGCCGGGTTGGACTCGGCAAAGTGGTAGTGGGAACCCACCTGGATGGGACGGTCGCCGGTGTTGGCGACCACGAGGCTGATACGCTCGCGCCCCTCGCAGAGCGCGATGTCACCGTCCTTCAACTGATATTCACCGGGAATCATGCGTGGCTCCTTGTCAGCCGCCTGAGGGCGATGAGGTCAGGTGTCAAGGCAACACCTGAGTCCTCAAGTGCCCCACTCAAACAATGGGTTCGTGGACAGTGACCAGCTTGGTGCCATCGGGAAAGGTCGCTTCCACCTGCACTTCATCGACCATTTCGGCCACGCCCTCCATGACCTCATCGCGCCTCAGGATCTCGCGACCGAACCCCATCAGATCGGCGACACTGCGACCGTCCCGGGCGCCCTCGAGAATCTCGAAGCTGATCAGCGCCACCGCCTCCGGGTAGTTGAGCTTCAGCCCGCGCGCACGGCGGCGCTCGGCCAGCTGGGCGGCCGCAAAGAGCAGCAGCTTGTCCTTGTCTCTGGGGGTCAGTTCCATCGCAATAGCTCCCAAGCCATGTCGTTTGCATTCGGTATCCAGGCAGTCGCCTGCAAGCAGGACGAGCGGCGCTCCATGCCTGGAAGCGGGAAGCTGGAAGCGACCCGGTTGCCGAGATAGCGGAGACGTCCCGCTCCTGGCTTCAAGCTTCCAGCTCCCGTTCAGGTTCGCCAGATCCGCGGCGTATGCGCCTCGCGACCCACCAGCCGTGGACGCAGGCGCTCCCAGGCACGGCGACACAGGTCCCAGGCCTCGTTGCGCTCCTGGCCCAGGTAGCGCAGCAGCAGCACGCCATGGCGAGCGGTGACCGCCCAGCGTGGCGAGGCGGGAAGCGTCTCGCGCAGTGCATCGAGCGCATCGGGCTCATCCTCGAGGCCCACCGCCCAGAGGGTGGCCTGCACACTGGCACCGCCCTGCCCCCAGCGGCCCAGGAACCGCGGATGGCCGGGATCCAGCGGCTGGCGTTCCAGCCACAGCGGCCGGCCATCTCGGGTCAGCCGGAAGCGCTGCTCGATGTAACCGCTCTGATAGGGAAGCTGGCTGGCCGGTCGTCCCAGAGCCATCACCTCCCAGCCCAGACAGCGTGCCGCCCCCGAAAGCGCGATGGTGGTGCACTGTTCGCCACGCGAGCCATCGAAGGCCAGTGTCTCCTGGGGCAGCCACTCGAGAACGCCGCTGTCGGCGACGTCGAGACGGGTGTCCTGTCGCCAGGCCACCCCGTGCCTGTCGGCCTTGTAGAGCTTGTTGGCGGCAGGTGTCGTCAGCAGCGCATGGGCATTGACGCCGACCCCGGCGCGGATCGAGAGGGCATCGCCGCTGACCAGCCCGCCCGGCGGATGCAGCAGGTAGACATGACAGACGCCGGGGCGGCCTCTCGCATCGCGGCCTTCGGGGTAAAAGGGGCGCTGTACGCGAAGCGGCCCCGCGTGACGGGAACGCACCATGCGTGTCACCCCGTCACGCGCCACGAAGCCGATCTCGAGGGAGGCCGCCCAGTGGCGTCCGGCATCGAAACAGTGGCCGGAATCGTTCGACGGGGAAGCATCCAGGGACGTCTCGCAGGCGGTCATGGGCAGCTCATAGCCAGGTAACTATGCCCAACTATCAGCAAGGGATGTACCAGAATGGGGAATAACGGTATTTATTATTAAAATTCAGCTACTTGAAAGATCGCACTGGCAATCAGAAAAGCCCCTTCCCGTCCTATCGAGGTGCAGCCGCAACGCCTCACCGCCCCCTCGAGGTGCAGCGCCGAGTTAACCGGGCCACCAAGGTGCAAGACCCTCCCTGACTCCTTCGGGGGTCGCGTTGTCCCTTGCCCCTTGCCCCTTTCCTTAGCGCTCGGTGCTCGGCGCTGCAGCGGGCTATACCGTCAGGTGCTCCTTGATCAGCGCGTCGGAGAGCTCGTCGATCCTGCCACTGGCCCTGGGGCGTCCGCGATCCATGATCACGAAGCGATCCGCATACCGACGGGCGAAGGGCAGCTTCTGCTCCACCAGCAGCACGCTGAGACCATCCTCGGCGATCAGGCGACGAATCACCTCGCCGATCTGGGCCACGATATTGGGCTGGATGCCCTCCCCCGGCTCGTCGAGGATCAGCAGCCGCGGCTCCAGCACCAGTGCCCGGCCGATGGCCAGCTGCTGCTGCTGTCCTCCCGAGAGGTCACCGCCGCGACGATGCTTCATCTCCTCGAGGACGGGGAAGAGTTCATGCACGCGCTCGGGGATGGTACGTTGCTTGTCGCCACGGGCGGCGAGGCCGGTACGCAGGTTCTCCTCCACCGTGAGCAGCGGGAAGATCTGCCGCCCCTGGGGCACATAGCCGATCCCCAGCCGCGAGCGGTCTTCGACACGACGTGTCGTCAGCTCGATCTCCTCGTCATAGCGGATGCTGCCGGAGGCGACAGCCACCTCGCCCATGATGGCCTTCATCAGGGTCGTCTTGCCCACCCCGTTGCGCCCCATCACGCAGGTGCACTCGGCGGCAGGCACCTCGAGGTCGAGATCCCACAGGGTGTGGCTCTCGCCGTAGAACTGGTTGAGCGTGTCGATGGTCAGCATCAGGCGGCCTCCTCCTCGGGGTCGGCCCCCAGGTAGACCTCGACGACCTGCGGATCGCAGGCGATCTGGTCCATGCTGCCCTCGGCCAGCACGCTGCCCTGGTGCAGCACCGTCACCGTGCGGGCGATGGAGCGCACGAAGCCCATGTCGTGCTCCACCACCACCACCGACTGCCTGCCCTTGCCGGCCAGGCCGGTCAGCAACTCGGCGGTACGCTCCATCTCCTGCTCGGTCATCCCGGCCACCGGCTCATCCACCAGCAGCAGGCGCGGACGCTGCATCAGCAGCATGCCGATCTCCAGCCACTGCTTCTGGCCGTGGGACAGAATGCCCGCCGGACGGTGACGAAGGTCGACCAGGCCGATGGTCACCAGCACCTCCTCGATGCGATCACGCATCTCCCCGGTCAGGCGCGCGGTGAGGGTGGGCAGGATGCGCTTGTCGGCGGCCATGGCCAGCTCCAGGTTCTCGAACACCGTCAGTGCCTCGAAGACCGTCGGCTTCTGGAACTTGCGCCCGATGCCCAGACTGGCAATCTCGGGTTCGTTCAAGGCCAGCAGATCGTGACGGCTGCCGAACCACACCGAACCGCTGTCGGGGCGCGTCTTGCCGGTGATGATATCCATCATGGTGGTCTTGCCCGCGCCGTTGGGGCCGATGATGCAGCGCAGCTCGCCATCGTCGATGGTCAGGTTCAGGCCATCGATGGCCTTGAAGCCATCGAAGCTCACCGTGACATCCTCCAGGTAGAGGATCGGGCCGTGGCGAACATCCACCGGGGAGGCAGCGGGTACCAGAAAGTCGAAGACGCGATCACGCTCGGCCAGGGATTGCAGAAAGCTCATGCCGCGGCCTCCCGGGGAACAGTGGATGGGCGTTTGAGGCGGTAGGCGAGGACTCCGGCGATCCCCCTGGGCAGCAGCACCGTGACCAGCACGAAGAGGCCACCGAGGGCGAACAGCCAGGCATCCGGCATCACCCCGGTGAAGACCGTCTTGGCATAGTTGACGAGAATGGCGCCGATCACCGCCCCGTAGAGCGTCCCCCGGCCCCCGAGGGCGACCCAGAGCACGATCTCGATGGAGAAGATGGGCGAGAACTCGCCGGGATTGATGATGCCCACCTGCGGCACATAGAGCGCGCCGGCCACCCCGGCCAGCATCGCCGAGACCACGAAGACAAACAGCTGGAAGCGCTCGACGCGGTAGCCGAGGAAGCGCGTACGCGCCTCGGCGTCGCGGGTGGCCACGCTGACCCGGCCCAGCTTGCTGGCGACGATCGCCCGGCACAGCACGTAGCCCAGCGCCAGGGCGATGCCCGTGGCGAGGAAGAGGCCCAGCCGCGTGGTGTCGCTTCTCAGGTCGACCCCCAGCAGTTCCCTGAAGTCGGTGAGGCCGTTGTTGCCACCGAAGCCCATCTCGTTGCGGAAGAAAGCCAGCATCAGGGCAAAGGTCAGCGCCTGGGTGATGATCGACAGATACACCCCGGTGACCCGCGAGCGGAACGCCAGGAAGCCGAACACCAGGGCCAGCAGGCCCGGCACCAGCAGCACCATCAGGAAGGCGAACCAGGCCATGTCGAAACCCAACCAGTACCAGGGCAGGCTGTCCCAGTCGAGAAACACCATGAAATCCGGCAGCACCGGGTCGCCATAGGTCCCCCGATCGCCGATCTGGCGCATCAGGTACATCCCCATGGCATAGCCGCCCAGGGCGAAGAAGGCCCCGTGCCCCAGGCTCAGGATGCCGAGATAGCCCCACACCAGATCCACGGCCACCGCCAGCAGGGCATAGCTCAGGTACTTGCCGAGCAGGGTCACGGTATAGGTGGAGACATGCAGCGGATGGCCCGCCGGCAGCGCCAGATTGAGCAGGGTCACGATTGCCAGGGCGGTCAGCAGGATGCCCAGGAAGAGCTGCGTCGAACGTTCACTAAAGGGTCGTGTCAGCCACATGATGGTCTAGCCCTCCGCCGACCGGCCCTTCTGCGGAAAGAGTCCGCGGGGGCGCTTCTGGATGAACAGGATGATGAAGACGAGCACCAGGATCTTGGCCAGCACCGCACCCGCCCAGGGTTCGAGGACCTGGTTGATCACACCCAGCGAGAGCCCGGCCACCAGGGTGCCCCAGAGATTGCCGACGCCGCCGAAGACCACCACCATGAAGGAGTCGATGATGTAGTTCTGGCCCAGATTGGGCCCCACATTGGTGAGCTGCGAGAGTGCCACGCCGGCCAGCCCCGCCACACCGGAACCCAGGGCGAAGGTCATGATGTCCACGCGGGTCGCCCGGATGCCCATGGAGCGTGCCATGGCACGGTTCTGGGTCACGGCCCTCACTTCGAGCCCCAGGCGGGTACGGCGCATCACCAGCATCAGACCGGCAAACACCACCAGCGCAAAGCCCAGCACGTAGAGGCGGTTGAGGGTCAATGAGAGCCCCTCGTTGAGCATTATCGAGCCACTCATCCACTCCGGCGTGACCACGGTGCGGTTCTGGGGCGAGATGACCGTGCGCACCAGCTGCTGCAGGATCAGGCTGACACCGAAGGTGGCCAGCAGGGTCTCCAGGGGCCGTCCCTTGAGAAACTGGATGACGCCCCGCTCGATGGCCACCCCCGCCAGGGCCGCCACCAGGAAGCCCGCGGGGACCGCCAGGATCAGCGCCAGCCCCGGCTGGCCGGGCAGCAGCTGCTGCATGGCCCAGGTAGTGTAGGCACCGAGCATGATCAGCTCGCCGTGGGCCATGTTGATCACGCCCATGACGCCGAAGGTGATCGCCAGGCCGATGGCCGCCAGCACCAGTACCGAGCCCAGCGAGAGGCCGAAGTAGAGGGTCTCGAGGCTGCTGTTGAGGCGCATTTTCTGTTCGATGTCGGCCAGCGCCGTACCCGCGGCTTGGGCCAGTACGGGATCGTCGCTGCGGGTGGCCGAGTTGAGCGCCGAGCGCACCCGGCTGTTGAGGCTGCCCGCCAGGTCGGCGACGGCCTCGGTCTCGCCCTGCTCGAGCCGATGGATGGCCAGGGCCTGTTCGAGCAGGCGACGCACCTCACCGTCCTCCTCGTCGTCGATGGCCGCCCGCAGCGGTTCGACCAGGCTGGCATCGACGTCGCCAAGCAGTTCGCGGGCCGCCTCGCGACGCTCGCGAGGCTCCTCGGCATGCAGGTCGAGCACCGCCAGCGCCCCTTGCAACTGACCGCGCAGGGCGTTGTTGATGCCGATGCGGTCCAGCTCGCGGCGCGACATCTCGCCGGCATCCTCGAGGGTCAACGCATCGACCACCGGCCAGTCGCGGCCACGGTTGTCGAGGGCCACGACGAAGCGGCCGGTGTCCTTGTGACGCTGCAGCTTGCCGCCGAGCAGGGCCTCGAGCCAGCGGCGGCTGCGCTCGTCGCCGCTTTCGATGATGGCCTCGATCGCCTCTCCCTTCTCGGCGTAGGAGGGTGTATCGAGGGGTTCCAGCAGGGCCTGGCCGGGATCGTCCTGCGCCTGGGCGGCCAGCGGCAGGCCGAGCAGCAGGCAGAGGCACAGCAGGCCTGGCAGGAAGCACTGGAGCATCCTCATGGGCGTGTCCTGTATGTCGACGTCTTCGGAAGGCGGGGCGCCACCGGCGCCCCTGCGGGGCAGCGATCAGTCTCGAGGCGTCATTCGGATGCCTCTTCCTCGGCCTCCTCGGCCTGGCCACCTGCGCAGCGACCCTCGACCACATCGTAGTTGCCGCACTCCATGGGCTTGCGCCAGTCGCTGATCAGGTCCCGCGAGCCCTCCAGGTAGTCGGACCAGGCGTCGCCCGCCACGGTGGAGGGTGTCTCCCAGACGATGGAGAACTGGCCGTTGTCCTGGATCTCGCCGATCAGCACCGGCTTGGTGATGTGGTGGTTGGGCATCATCGCCGCATAGCCACCGGAGAGGTTGGGCACCGTCACGCCGATGATGGCGTCCTTGACCGTGTCCACGTCGGTGGTGCCGGCCTTGCGCACCGCCTCGGTCCACATGTTGAAGCCGATGTAGTGCGCCTCCATGGGATCGTTGGTCACCGCCATCTCGTCGCCGGTGTGCTCGATCCAGGCATCGATGAAGTCGTAGTTGGCGTCGGTATCGACGCTCATGAAGTAGTTCCAGGCGGCCATGTGGCCCACCAGCGGGCCGGTATCGATGCCGGTGAGCTCCTGCTCGCCCACCGAGAAGGCCACCACCGGGATGTCGGCAGCGTCGATGCCCTGGTTGCCGAGCTCGCGGTAGAAGGGCACGTTGGCATCGCCATTGATGGTCGAGACCACGGCGGTCTTCTTGCCCTCGCTGCCGAACGCCTTGATCTCGGAGACGATGTTCTGCCAGTCCGAATGGCCGAAGGGCGTGTAGTTGACCATGATGTCGTCTTCGGCGACGCCGAACTCGTCCTGGAGATAGGCCTCGAGAATCTTGTTGGTGGTGCGCGGGTAGACGTAGTCGGTACCGGCCAGCACCCAGCGCTCGACGCCAACCCGATCATGCAGGTAATTGACGGCGGGAATCGCCTGCTGGTTGGGCGCCGCGCCGGTGTAGAAGACGTTCTCGGAGGACTCCTCGCCCTCGTACTGCACCGGGTAGAAGAGCAGGCCGTTGAGCTCCTCGACCACCGGCAACACCGACTTGCGCGATACCGAGGTCCAGTTGCCGAAGATGACGTCGACCTCCTCCTGGGCCAGCAGCTCGCGCGCCTTCTCGGCGAACAGCGGCCAGTCGGAGGCGGGATCGACCACGACCGCTTCCAGCTCGCGACCCAGCAGGCCGCCTTCGGCATTCTGCTGCTCGATCAGCATCTCGACGGTGTCCTTGAGCACCGTCTCGCTGATCGCCATGGTGCCGGAGAGGGAATGCAGGATGCCCACCTTGATGGGGTCTTCCTGAGCCATGGCGGGGGTGGCGACGGCCGCGCTCAGCAGCGAGACGGCCAACCAGCGGGGAGTGCAATAGACGGATGACGGGATCATGGGATCTCCTTGCAATCGATGTTGTTGTCGATGAGGCCATGGCGAGATGCCTCTCAACGCAGACGCAAGGGATGTGCCAAAACGCCGCGAAGCCGCGATTCCTTCATCCATTCAGACAATTGAGGGGGTTCCCCAGGCCCATCGCTTCCCCACCGGGCAGCTGCACGGTGGGGATGGGACGCCGTCCTGCCCCGGGGTGATCGCCGCTGCCGGTGCAGTGCACCGGCGTGGCGCAAAGGGTGGCCAGCAGCAAAAACGGGGGCACCGACCCTGTCGATGCCCCCGCTGGACAATGGCACTGGGCGTGGCAATCAGTCGCCTTCAGGACCGCCCGTGCCGGTAGTGGCCCGCATGCGGCGCCGCAGGAGCGGCCCGACGATATAGGGCAGGATCAGCCCCAGGCCGGCGAACACCCAGAGGCCTACGGCCAGACCGCTGTTCCAGAGGATGGTCCAGTCGCCATCGGAGATGTCCAGGGCATGCAGCAGGCCGAGGATGATCGGCACAAGCGGGATCTCCAGCTTGCGGAAGAGATAGCCGGCGACGCCGAAGGCCACCATGAAGTAGAGGTCGAAGGTCGAGTTGCTGATCGAGTAGATGCCGACGAAGGCGATCATGGTCACGATCGGCAACAGGAACATCGGCGGCACCGAGAGCAGCTTGACGAAGATGCCCACCAGAGGAATGTTGAGCACCAGCAGCAGGAAGTTCCCGATCAGCAGCGCCGCGATACCCCCCCACACCAGATCGGCGTTCTGGGTGAACATCAGCGGCCCCGGGGTGATGTTCATCGAGACCAGCAGCGCCAGTAGTACCGCGGTGGTGCCGCTGCCCGGCACGCCGAGGGTCAGCATGGGCACCAGCGCCCCGCTCGAGGCCCCGTTGTTGCCTGCCTCGGGACCGGCCACGCCGCGCGGGTCACCCTGGCCGAAGTAGCCCTTCTTGCCGACCACCTTCTTCTCCAGGGTATAGCCGATGAAGCTGCCCAGGCGCTTGCAGCACGCCGCGCGACGGTCCGGGCACTGCCGCCAGCCTGCGCAAGGCATGGGGAGACGCCCTGCGCCCCATCTCGCTGGGTCCGGGGCTGCTCGCCACCCTCGACCATCTCAAGCGCGAGGCACTGCTGACTCGCTGGCAGCGAGAGTTCTCGCGTCAGGCGTCGGGCGGATCAGCAAGATGACGGGACCTCGCTGTCGGGGTGGCGTCACTGGACGTAGGAGATTTCCACCGGGACGGTACCGCGCTGCAGCATGCCGAGCGCCTTGGCGGCACGCTTGGAAAGGTCGATGATGCGCCCCTTGGCATAGGGCCCTCGGTCATTGATCAGGACCTCGACCTCGCGGCCGTTGTCCGCGCGGGTTACCACCACCCTGGTCCCGAACGGCAGGCTGGGATGAGCGGCCGTGAGGGCCTGCTGGTCGAAGGGTTCGCCGCTGGCCGTGGTACGGCCCTGGAAGCGGTCGCTGTAGTAGGAGGCGACACCCTGCTGGGTCTCTGCCCTCTTCTCGTGGGCCTGCCCCTTGCCGGCACAGCCGGTCAGCAGCAGCCCCGTCAGGCAGCTGATCATGATCAGGCGGAATCGACTCTCCATGAAGTCACCTCATGACGTACCGGGTTGCGCCGAATCTCGCATCCAGCGATCAGGCGCCATGATCGGTTGTCGACGGCGGAGGATGCTTGCCCTGCAGCCAGCCCGAAGTGGTGGCTCGGTCCCGGTCGAACCAGGCCAGCCGCTCGTGCAGGTTCACGACACTGCCGACGATTATCAGGGTCGGTGGTCGAATAGTAACCACTTCGCCGGTCGGCGGCAACTCCCGCAGGGTTCCGACATGCACCCGCTGGCGTGCCGTGGTGCCCTGCTCGATCAGGGCCACGGGCGTCTGGGGCGACAGGCCATGGCACTGCAGCTGCTCGCCGATCAGTGCCAGGCTGCCCAGCCCCATGTAGAACACCAGCGTCTGGCCGGGACCGGCCAGCGTCGGCCAGTCCAGGTCACTGCTGCCATTGCGCAGGTGTCCGGTGACGAACCGCACCGACTGGGCATGGTCGCGATGGGTCAGCGGGATACCGGCGTAGGCGGCGCATCCTGACGCGGCGGTGATGCCCGGTACCACCTCCACCCCGATGCCGGCCGCCACCAGCGTCTCGAGCTCCTCTCCGCCGCGACCGAAGATGAAGGGATCGCCGCCCTTGAGCCGGACCACCCGCTTGCCGGCCAGGGCCCAGTCAACCAGGGCCCGATTGATGCCATCCTGGGGTACGCTATGGCGCGATCGCGCCTTGCCCACATAGAACCGCGATGCCGATGGGGCCGCCAGGGAGAGGATCTCGTCGCTCACCAGGCGATCATGCAGGATCACCTCGGCGGCCTGCAGGCGACGCAGCGCCTTGATCGTCAGCAGTTCGGGATCACCGGGACCGGCACCGACCAGGCTGACGCCCCCCGACGGAAAGGTCGAACCGGCCGGCAAGCTGACGCCCGGATCGCCAGGGGTGCCCGCGTTGGGGGGATCGACCTGCATATTCTAACAACCCTCAATCTAAACCATTATTTATGCATTATGGTAATTAAAAAACCTGTACTCTGCTACTAACCCCTTGGCACATGCCTATAACCGAGCCTCCACAACGACGTTGCCCCCGCATGGCGGGGGCAACGAGGACACTTGTGCGGAAGGGGCGACGCTCAGATGCTGAGCACGCGGCGCAGGCGCGGACTGGCCAGCTCGCCGACCAGGGTGATCGCGACCAGCACGGCCAGCAGCCAGGGCCAGTGCTGTGCAAATACCACTTGGGTGATCCCCAGCGCGTCAACGAAGATCATCAGGATGCCCAGCGGGCTCACATAGCGAACCATGAACAGCCAGAGCGCATGCCAGCCGGCAGAGAGCCCGAGCTCCTCGCGGAAGGTCTCGTTCTTGAGCACGAAACCGGCGAGCAGCACCATGCCCAGTCCACCCAGCGGCATCATCCAGCGCGAGGTCAGGTAGTCCAGCCAGTCGAAGAAGTGCTTGCCGGCAAGGGTCCAGTCGGCACCGACGTTGAACGACAGCATCGCCAGGGTGCTGACCACCCAGAGCACGATGCCGGTGCCCCAGGACGCCTTGCGCCGCGAGATGCCCTTGTTGTCACACAGCCAGGAGACCGTGGCCTCGACCATCGAGATCGACGAGGTCAGCGCCGCCATGGAGAGCATGACGAAGAACAGGATGCCGAACAGGGTCCCCAGCGGCATGGCCTGGAAGGCCAGGGGCAGGCTCATGAAGATCAGTCCCGGCCCGCTGCTCGGGCTCATGCCGTTGGCGAAGATCACCGGGAAGATCGCCAGCCCTGCCATCAGCGCCACCAGGGTGTCGGCCAGGGCAACCGAGAGCGTGGTGCGGGCAATGGACGCGCGCGCCGGTAGATAGCTGCCGTAGGTAAGGATGGCCCCGGAAGCCAGAGACAGGGTAAAGAAGGCATGGCCCAGGGCGGCCAGCATGCCCTCGCTGGAGAGGCTGCCGGCATCGAAGGAGAACAGGAAGCGCACGGCCTCGCCGAAGCCACCGGAAAAGACCCCGTAGCCGATCAGGATCAGCAGCATCACGACCATCCCGGGCATCATCCAGCTTACGCTCTTCTCGATCCCCGCCTGGACACCTCTGCCGACGATCAGCATGGTGGCGACGGTGACCAGCGTGCTCCAGGCGCCCAGGTTGAGGGGGCTTGCATTGTTGGCGCCGAAGATCGCCGCCATCTCATCGACGCTGGAGGCGGCCAGGCCACCGCTCAGCATCTTCCAGAGATAGGAGAAGGACCAGCCAGCCACCACCACGTAGAATGACAGGATCAGGAAGCCGCACAGCATGGCCATCCAGCCCAGCAATGACCAGGCCGAGCCGCGACTCGACTCTCCCACCACGCGCCGAATGGCATCGATGGGGCTACCGCGGCCGCGGCGCCCGAGGGCGATCTCGGTCATCATTACCGGCACCCCCACGGCCAGGATGCAGGCCAGATAGACCAGCACGAAGGCCCCGCCACCGAACTCGCCGGTGATATAGGGAAATTTCCAGATGTTGCCCAGGCCCACCGCGGAGCCGGTTGCCGCCAGGACAAAGCCCCAGCGGCCGAGCCACTGGGTTCGGGGTTGCGTATTCGTTGTCATAACTCACCAGGGGTCACGGACGTTGTTGTTCCGGCACAGCGGTGGAACACCAGACAGGCGCCATTGTGACGGATTTTATCGTGATAGGGCAGACGGCTGGTCGATTATGCTGTCTTGGACCCACCCGTCTGCCCACGATGCAGCGCGGGATCAATCTGCCTTGAGGACACCGCGACGGATCTGATCTTCCTCGATGGATTCGAACAGCGCCTTGAAATTGCCCTCGCCGAAGCCATCGTTGCCCTTGCGCTGGATGATCTCGAAGAAGATCGGCCCGATTACCGTCTCGGTGAAGATCTGCAGCAGCACGCCCTCATTCGGTCCGCCGTCGACCAGCAGGCTCAGCTCGCGCAAGTCCTCGACCTTCTCCTGATGGTTGGGCACCCGCTCGTTGACCTTCTCGTAGTAGGTATCCGGCGTCGTCAGGAAAGTCACGCCATTGGCCTTGAGCGCCCGTACCGTGGCATAGATGTCATCGGTGGCCATCGCCAGGTGCTGGATGCCCTCACCGTTGTATTCGCGCAGGAACTCGGCAATCTGCGACGTATCATCGGCCGACTCGTTGATCGGGATATGCATCTTGCCGCAGGGCGCCGTCATGGCCCGGGAATGCAGCCCCGTCTTCTTGCCCTTGATGTCGAAGTAGCGATTCTCTCGAAAGTTGGCAATGGCGGTGTAGAAATCCGCCCAGGGGTCCATGCGACCGCGGTCGACGTTGTGCGTCAGATGGTCGAGCACCTGCAGGCCGACGCTGTTGTCGTTGGGTGAGCGGCCGGGGATCGCCTCGAAGTCGATGTCGTAGATGGTACGGCCTTCCTCGTCGAGCTTGTGGTCGACGAAGTAGAGCAGCGAACCGCCGATGCCCCTCACCGCAGGGATGCCGACCTCGCCCTCGGCCACGGGGTTCTCGACGGGCTCTGCCCCGTTGTCGACGGCATGCTGGAAGGCCTGGCGCGCATCGGCCACCTTCCAGGCCATGGCGCAGGCACTGGGGCCGTGGATGCTCGCGAACTCGGCGGCGTGACTGCCCGGCTCCGCATTGAGGACAAAGTTCACGCCCTCCTGCTGAAACAGGGTGACCTGCTTTGAGCGGTGGCGACGCGTCTCGGTGAACCCCATGCGGAGGAACAGGGCGCGCAGTGACTCGATGCCCTCGGCCGTCGGTGCAGTGTACTCGACGAACTCGAAGCCATTGGTCCCGATGGGATTGGCAGTGTCGTGGACTTCAGGGGATTGAGCGGGAGCGTTCATGCATCCTCCAGGGCTGTTGTTATGGATCGAGATGTCACATCTCGGAGAAACCGTCATCGACCCGCGGCTGCCGATATTCGGCCGCCGTCGGACGTTGATGACGCCCAGCCTAGTGCTTCCGCTCGCCCGCCGTAACGCGTGAACGCTCCCCCTGGCTCCCCGTCGGCGCATGCCGTGGCATCGACCTCGTAACGAATCTCTTACACCGGGCGCCGCCCCAGCTCTGACGGACCCGGCGCGGCGCAGATTCCTGACAGCGCGTAACGTGAAATTTACGGCCGACATGTCGCAGTGGTCACCGCACTCACTGCGTGCCCAGCAGGGTCTCGACGCTCGCTACCTTGTCGTCCATGTGCTGCTCGCGATCGATGCGCGTCCCGAGCTTGAGGGTGGTGGTGATGCGCGGCGCCCCCATCTCGTGGACAACCTCATGACAGCGCTTGACTACCGCCATCACCTCGTCCCAGGGACCTTCGATGTTGGTACCGTAGGCATGCATGCGGTGTTCGAGCCCGGAGGCCTGGATGACCCGCTGGCAGGCCGCTATCGGTGTCGAGACCGACACCCCGACGCCCAATGGCACCACACAGAGATCGATGATCACGTTCATTCGGTTCCTCCTCGTTCATTAACCCGGCTCGATTCACGTCGACAACATGTTGGTCTATTCTGATTCGCGAACGGGAAATTGCCACAGAGTAATGCGCCATGCGTTCGCCAGCCTGGCATCCATCACCGGACTCGGAGAACTCCATGACCAGCGAACCTCGAATCGGTCCTATCACCCTTCCCGATACCCGGGCCCGCCGGATCATCGAACAGCTCCTTGACGGGTCGGGTGTCACGCTCAACGGCGATGCGCCCCAGGATATCCGCGTCCTGCATCCCGACTTCTTCTCGCGCGTGTTGCAACAGGGCACGCTGGGCCTGGGCGAGTCCTACATGGACGGCTGGTGGGAGTGTGACCGCATCGACGACCTGGCCATGCGACTGCTGCTCAACGGCCTCGGCGAGCATGCCCGCTCGACCACCGAACGCCTCAAGTACCGCCTGCAGGCCGGCTTTCTCAACCTGCAGAGCAAGGCCCGTGCCTACATGGTCGGTGAAGCGCACTACGACCTGGGCAATGACCTCTTCGAGCGCATGCTCGATCCCACCATGTGCTACTCCTGTGGCTACTGGAAAACGGCCGATGACCTTCATCAGGCCCAGCGCGACAAGCTGGAACTCGCCTGTCGCAAGCTTGACCTCAGCCCGGGCATGAAAGTTCTCGATATCGGCTGTGGCTGGGGCAGCTTCGCCGAACATGCCGCACGCCACCACGGCGTCGAGGTCACCGGCATCACCATCTCCCGGGAACAGGCCGCCCTGGCCGGAGAGCGCTGCGCCGGACTGCCGGTCGAGATCCTGCTGCAGGACTACCGTGACCTGGATGGACGCTATGACCGCATCGTCTCCATCGGCATGTTCGAACACGTGGGCCATCGCAACTACGCCACCTACTTCGAGACAGTGAAACGCCTGATGCCCGCCGATGGTCTCTTCCTGCTCCATACCATCGGCTCCAATCGCTCAGAAGTCACGGCGGACCCGTGGATCAATCGCTACATCTTCCCCAACGGTGTGCTGCCCTCCGCCATGAACATCGCCCGAACCAGCGAAGAGCACCTGCTGATGGAAGACTGGCAGAACTTCGGACCGGACTATGACCGCACGCTGATGGCCTGGCTGGCGAACTTCGATGCCCACTGGCACGAGATCGCCCATCGCTACAACGAACGCACCCGCCGCATGTTCCGCTATTACCTGGCGATCTGTGCCGGCGCCTTTCGGGCCCGGCATCTGCAGCTCTGGCAGATCGTGTTCTCGCGCGGACGCCCCGGCCGCTACGACGCCCCGCGCTGACTGGCTCATCGGCCCTCGAGCACCTGGCTTCGGTAGCCACCACGGAGCGCGGTATACTCGACGAAACCTCAGCCACCTTCCGACAGGACGGCAAGCGCAGCCCATGATCCAGCAGACACTCCAGGAGGTCTTCGGCCATGACGACTTCCGCCCCGGCCAGCGACCGGTCATCGAGGCCATCGTGGCCGGCCGCTCGGCGGCGGCGATCTTCCCCACCGGTTCCGGCAAGTCGCTCTGCTACCAGCTCCCTGCCCTGCACCTGCCGCACCTGACCCTGGTGATCTCGCCGCTGCTGGCCCTGATGCAGGATCAGCTGGCCTTCCTCGACCGCCACGGCATCCCCGCCGCCAGCCTCGATTCGGGTCAGGGCCGTGAAGAAGCGGCGGCAGTCATGGACGGGGTCAAGCGCGGCGAAACCCGCATCCTGATGGTCTCGGTGGAGCGCCTCAAGAACGAGCGGTTCCGTGCCTTCATCAGCCAGGTGCCAATCTCCCTGATGGTGGTGGACGAGGCCCACTGCATCTCGGAGTGGGGCCACAACTTCCGCCCCGATTACCTCAAGCTGCCGGACTACCGTCGCGACGTTGCCATTCCGCAGGTGCTGCTGCTCACCGCCACGGCCACTCCGCGGGTCATCGACGACATGCGTTCGCGTTTCGACATCGCCCCGGGAGACGTCACCGGTACCGGTTTCTACCGTGACAACCTCGACCTCCAGGTGACGCCGGTACCCGCCGCCGAGCGCCCTCGTCGGCTGGTCGAGTGGCTGCGCCCGCGGCTCGAGGAAGGAGCGCCCGAATCGACTATCATCTATGTCACCCTGCAGCAGACGGCGGAGCGGCTGGCCGCTTACCTGGCGAAAGCGGGCCTGCCGGCTATCCCCTACCATGCCGGACTCGACGGTGAACGGCGCGAGGCAATCCAGCGGGACTTCATGGCCGGCCATACGCCGTGCATCGTTGCCACCATCGCCTTCGGCATGGGCATCGACAAGGCCGATATCCGCAACGTGGTGCACTTCGACCTGCCGAAGTCCATCGAGAACTACAGCCAGGAGATCGGCCGTGCCGGTCGCGATGGCATGCCCTCACGCTGCCTGATGCTGGCCGGACGCGACCATATCGAGGTGCTGGAGAACTTCGTCTATGGCGACACGCCCGAGCCTCACGGCATTCGCCGGGTGATCGACGACCTGCGCAGCGCCGGCAGCCAGTGGGAACTGATGCTCAACACCCTGTCGCGGCACAGCAACATCCGCCCCCTGCCGCTCAAGACCCTGCTGGTACAGCTCGAGCTGCGCCGCCTGATCGCGCCTCGCTACAGCTACTTTGCCGACTACCGCTTCCGCCTGGCAGAGGACGCCGAGGTTCTGGTCGAGCGCTTCCAGGGCGAGCGCCGCGCCTTCGTCCAGGCGATCCTGGACGCCTCCTCCCGGGCCCGCACCTGGTACAGCCTGGACTTCGCCGCCCTGGAGGCCCTGGGGGCGGAGCGCGGCCTGGATACCCGTCGCAGCCGGGTGATCACCGCCCTGGACTACTTCGTCGAGAAGGGCTGGATGGCACTCGAGAGCAAGCAGATGACCGAGGTTCATGAGGTACTCTCGGCCGAGATCGACCCGGGGTCGCTGACCGACGACCTCTTCGGCTACTTTCGCGACAAGGAGCGCGCCGAGATCGGCCGCCTGCACGCCATGCTCGCGCTGTTCGAGAGCGACCGTTGCCTGAGCCGGCGGCTCGCCGACTGGTTCGGCGATACCCGGGCCCCCGAGCACTGCGGGCACTGTTCCGTCTGCCGGGGGCAGATGGCGCAGCTACCGAACGCCACCCCGGCGACGCCGCTGTCGGCCCGGGATATCGGCGCCCTGAGCGGCCCCTTCCTCGAGCGGCTGAACGAGGCCGGCGAGGGGCACCCGGTGACGCCGGACCTGGTGACGCGCTTTCTGTGCGGAATCCCCACGCCGCTGTTCCCCCCCATGAAGGCGCGCAAGCTGGCGGCATTCGGTGCCCTGGAGGGCTACCCCTATGCCGAGGTTCGCCAGCGTGTCGCCGAGCAGCTCGCCGGCTGACCCGCTCAGTTGCGCCGGTGGCGCGAGAGCAAAAGGGTCAATCCATGCACCGGGACATAGACCACCAGCGGCCAGAGCAGCATCAGCACGACCAGGTAAAGCAGCGGGTCCATCATCAACTGGGGCTGACCGAAGGGTCCCTCGACCCAGTTGATATTGCGCTCTGCCTCGGTGAAGAGATAGCTGGCAGGAATCACCAGCCAGGTGAGCAGGCTCTGACAGGGCAGTGCCCGACGGTCGTAGCCGACTCGCCAGATCGCGAATCCCGCCACCAGCGGCAGGATCAGGTGATAGAGCGACATCACCCGTGTCAGCGGGGGGTGTCCGGGATCGAGCATGTACTCGGTTCCGCCGATGGGATGCCATCCGGTCAGCGCAGCGGTACCGACGTCGATCGCCCAGAGGGTACCCACCAGGGCCACGGCCAGCCACTGCATGGAGAGCAGCCGCCGGCTCTCGCACCAGAGGCCCGCCAAAAGCAGGAAGTTCGCCAGGTTGCACAGCCAGAAGTAGTTCTGCGGGCCGAGCAGCAGCCAGTAGGCCGGTGCCCAGATGGCAACCCAGAGGCTGAAGACGAGCTTGAGCCACAGGGGCAATCCCTCGGAACGCAACGCCTTTGCAGCACGCCGCATCACTCCTCCCCGCTGATGCCATAGCGCCTGAGCTTGTTGGCAATGGTGGTATGGGAGACCCCGAGACGCCTGGCCAGCTGACGGCTGGAGGGATGTCCGGGATAGAGTTCGGCGAGCACTCGACGTTCCACCTCACCAAGGATAGTGGCGAGAGATCCCTCGAGTTCGATACCCGCCAGGCCCGTCGACTCCCCGACACCGGGCAGGCGCAGATGGTCAGGTTCGATGGTCTCGCCCTCGCAGAGCGAGACTGCCTGGAAGAGCACGTTCTCGAGCTGGCGGACATTGCCGGGCCAATGATAGTCAGCAAGCCTCGCCAGTGCCGGCTTCGAGAGCGCCGGCAGGCGACAGCCGATCTGACGGGCCGCCCGGTCGATGAAGTGCATCGCCAGCGCCTCGATGCCATCGCGGCACTCGCGCAGCGGCGGCACCTGCAGCGACAGCACGTTGAGACGATGATAGAGGTCGTGGCGAAACAGTCCCTCGGCACAGAGTGCGGGAAGATCCTGCTGGGTGGCACAGATGACCCGCACATCGAGCCAGGTCTCCTCGTCGCTGCCCACTCGACGAAAGCCGCCATCCTGCAGGAAACGCAGCAGCTTGACCTGAAGGCGCGGACTCATCTCGCCGACCTCGTCGAGAAAGATGGTGCCACCCGCCGTCAGCTCCAGCAGGCCCAGCTTGCCCTCGGGACGCGCGCCCTCGAAGGCGCCGGGGGCATAGCCGAACAGCTCGGTCTCGGCCATGGACTCGGGCAGGCCGGCACAGTTGAGGGCCATGAAAGGGGCTTTACCCCGCGCGCTGGCCAGGTGGCAGGCCCGCGCCAGCAGTTCCTTGCCGGTACCGGTCTCGCCCTGGATCAGCAGGGGGGCATCGAGCGGCGCCATTCGGCGCGCCTCGCGAATCAACGCCTGCAACCTCGGGCTCGCCTGAAAGATCGCCTCGAAGCCGCGCAGCTCCTGGCGCTGCACCTGGTAGATGCGCTCGCCAATGCGATCGGCTCGGTGAAGTGTCACGACGGCACCGGCCAGCGAGGCCACGTCGTCCTGATGTTCCCGATGCAGGGGCGCGATATCGGCGAGGAAGGTGGTATCACGCAGCTTGATGCGCAGGCCATTGACCCGGGCATTGTTGCGCCGGATCAGCGCCGGCAGGTCCAGTTCCGGCAGATGGCGATCCAGCGACAGCCCGGGCACCTCGTCGATGCGCACGCCGAGCAGCTGCCCCGCGGCCCGGTTGGCGGCGACGATATGCCCCTCCATGTCGATGGACATCACCGGGTCGGAGAGCGACGAGAGCAGCGCATCCAGCTCCAAGTGGCGCCGTTCGCTGGGCATCAGGTTGACCTGGCGCACCCCGAAGACTCCCGGGACCGCTTCCAGTTCCGGCCTGAGGGTGGCGAGCTGCGCATGCAGCAGGTTCGGGACATGCAGGTAGATCGCATTGCCATGCTCCCCCCCGACCTCACCGCGGGCCACGTTGAGACCGTAGTCGGAGAAGTGGGCGACGATGTCGCGCAGGATGCCGATCCGGTTCTGGCAGTGAAACTTCAGTCGCATCGGGCAAGGATCTCGCGTGGGAGGGGGAGCGACGTCACGTCAGCGTGACTGAAGTGTCACGATAACGTGACAGCTACGGCGTCTCAATCCGCGCCGGCCTGCAACAAGCACCCGGCCCCATCACGACAGAAAAAAATCGTCACGTTACCTTTACGGACCAAGGTGCCCCCGGCAAGCCCTGACCTCGCGTCTTCCTGCTTGACGACCTCATCACCCTGCGCGACCTTTCTCGACAGGACACTACACCGACGACGTACCATCGAGACGACAAGGAGCTATCATGAGCCAGCTTTCCGAACAGCAGTGCGAAGCCTGCAGCATCGATGCCCCGCGGGTCACGCAGGAGGAGATCGAGGCCTATCGAGTCGACGTGCCCGAGTGGAAGATCGTCGACCGGAATGGCATCATGCAACTGGAACGTACCTTCACGTTCAAGGATTTTGCGCAGGCCCTCGACTTTACCCAGCGAGTCGGCGATATCGCCGAGCAAGCCGATCACCATCCGGCAATCCTCACCGAGTACGGCAAGGTCACCGTGACCTGGTGGTCACACAAGATCAAGGGCCTGCACCGGAACGACTTCATTCTTGCCGCCAGAACCGACGAGGTAGCGAAATAAATGTTCGAGAAAATTGAGCGGGTTCCCGGGGACGCCATCCTCGGTCTGATCGAGGCCTTCAAGAAGGACACCAATCCTCAGAAGGTCGATCTCGGCGTGGGCGTCTACAAGGACGACCAGGGCAACACCCCGGTGATGCGCGCCGTCAAGGAAGCCGAGGCCCTGCTGCTCAAGAACGAGACCACCAAGACCTACATCGGCTCCCATGGTGCACCCGCCTACGGCGAGGCGGTCCTGCCCATGGTACTGGGCGAGGGCTCGCCGGTGCTGGAGGCCCAGCGGGCCAGTGCCACCCAGTCACCCGGCGGTACCGGTGCCCTGCGCCTGGCGGCCGACTTCATCGCCAGCCAGCTCCCCGGCAAGGACATCTGGGTCTCCGACCCCACCTGGCCCAATCACCTGGGCATCTTCCCGGCCGCCGGCCTGACGCTGCACAAGTACCCCTATGTGGATGCCGAGAACCGACTCGACTTCGACGGCATGCTGGGAGCGCTCAAGGAGATCCCGGAAGGTGACGTGGTGCTGCTGCACGCCTGCTGCCACAACCCCACCGGCTTCGATCTTTCCCGCGACCAGTGGCATCAGGTGCTGGACGTGGTTCGCGAGCGCAACCTCCTGCCGCTGATCGACTTCGCCTACCAGGGCTTCGGCGAGGGCCTCGACGAGGACGCCTACGGCGTTCGACTGATGGCCGAGAGCCTCGACGAAGTCATCATCACCAGTTCCTGCTCCAAGAACTTCGGCATCTACTGCGAGCGCACCGGCTGCCTGATCATGGTGGCAAGGAACCAGGAGCAGATGGAGAACGTGCGCTCGCAGATCGCCATCGTGGCGCGCGAGAACTACTCCAACCCGCCGGCTCACGGCGGTGCCATCGTCAGCGAGATCCTGCACTCGGCGGAACTGGCGACCGTCTGGCGTGAAGAGCTCACCGAGATGCGCGATCGCATCAATACCCTGCGTCGCGACTTCGTCGCAGCGCTCAAGCCCTATGGCCTGGATCAGAAGTACGCCTGCGTCGCCGAGCAGCGCGGCATGTTCTCCTACACCGGGCTGACGCCCGAGCAGGTCGATCGTCTACGCGACGAGTACGGCATCTACATGGTGCGCTCAGGCCGCGCCAATGTGGCCGGTTTCTCTCACGACAACCTGCCCTACCTGGCCAAGGCGATCGCCGCGGTCAACTGAGTCAGGCGCTCCCGCCAGCCGACAACGCCCGGGCCATTGGCCCGGGCGTTGTCGGTTATGGACCCGCCCGTCACGCAGTGGCGCGGGCCGAACGCGCCGGCTGCCGTCGCGGACTGGAAAGGATGCGCCGCAGCACCTGCCAGGCTGTCAGCCCCGCGAGGAGGTTCCCCAACGCCGCGCCCATGGCCAGGCCCACGAGGTCACCGAGCAGGGCCCCCACCCAGAGGCAGGGCAGGTAGAAGACGAACAGCCGAGCACCCGACATCAGCATCGCACGCAGTGGCCAGCCCAGCGCGTTGCCCGCCGACACCACGATCATGCAGACGCCGAGTGCCGCATAGCTGGGCAGCAGGAAGCGAATCAGCGTCGCCAGATCATCGCGCACCTCGGGGTTGCCGGAAAGTACCAGCGCCACCCAGGGAGAGGCCAGGGCCATGAGCAGTCCCAGCGACAGCTGCCAGAGCACCAGCACCCTGAGCGCCAGGCGCATCAGCCGATGTATCTGGTCCCAGTCGCCGGCGCCGTAGCACCGGCCAAGCCAGGGCGGCAGCGACATCGTCATGGCCAGTACCACCATCAGCGACAGGGTCTCCAGGCGACTGGCCAGCCCCCAGGCAGCGACTTGCGCCTCGCCCAGGGATGCCACCACCGAGATGGCGAGCATCGCGGCCAGGGGGGGCATCAGCTGGCTGATCATGGCCGGGCCGGCGATCCCGGCAAAGGGCACCAGGGAGCGGCGCAGCTCTCCACGCAGCCCCTTGGCCGCCAGCCACTCCATGCCGCGCAGTCGACGCCCCAGGACCAGCAGCCCCGTCGCGAAGGCAATCGAGGTGGCCCAGGCGGCCCCCGGCAGACCCAGCCCCTGCCAGGGGCCGAGGCCGAAGATCAGCAGGGGGTCGAGACACAGATTGACCAGGCTGGTGACCACCATCATCTTGCCGGGCAGCCAGGTGTCGCCATGCGCCCGAAACAGGCTGTAGCCGAAATACAGAACCGCACCCAGCCACGCTGCCAGCAACTGCGGCGCCCAGTAGGCCCGGATCAGCTCGCGGCTAGCGTCGTCGGCACCCAGCAGCGTAAAGACCGGCACCTGGAAGGCCCACAGCAGCAGCACCAGCAGCGCGATGGTGACGGTTCCCACCAGCAGCACCAGGCTGCCCAGTCGCCGTGCCCGGCCGGTCTCCCCTGCCCCCAGGGCGCGCGAGATCAGCGCCGCAATGGCGATGCCCATGCCGACCTGTATGCCGATGACCAGGAAGGACAACGGGAAGGTAAATGACTGGGCGGCCAGCGGTGCCGTGCCGAGGCGTGCGATGAAGGCGCTGTCCACCAGCTGAAAACCGAGCAGCGCCAGCACGCCGATGGCCATGGGCCAGGTCTGACGCCAGAGCGTGACGGCAAGGGAGGAACGCGATGCGGGATGTGAACTCACAGTGACTCCGTGGCTAGTCGCAGGCGGGCATTCTACGCCAAGGAGGCGCCAGACTCAGCACATGGCCGCGCCTCCCCCTTGCCCGATGGGGCGGGAGGCCGTCACCGACAGCATCCCGGCTGTCCCGTCACCAGGGTCGCCAGCACGCGCTCGACCTCTGGCGCGGGCATGGGGCGGAAGAAGTAGAACCCCTGCACCAGGTCACAGCGCATCTCCCGGACCAGCGTCAGCTGTTCGCGACTCTCGACCCCCTCGGCCACGACCTCCAGCCCCAGGCGATGGCCGATGAAGATCGCGGCCTCCATGATGGCCCGGTCCTCGGGCTGGTCCGGCGCATCCCGCACGAAGCTCCGGTCGATCTTGAGTGCGGTTACCGGAAAGTGCTTGAGATAGCTCAGCGACGAATAGCCGGTACCGAAATCGTCGATGGCAATGCGAAAGCCCAGGTCATGGAGGCGTCGCAAGCCCGCCAGTACCCGGTCGTCGGCCTCGATGAGCACATTCTCGGTGAGTTCCAGCCCGATATCCCGAGGGCCCAGACCATGGCGTGCCAGGCAGGCCTCGAAACGCTGGAAGACATCGGGCCGACTCATCTGCCGGCCGGAGACATTGATATCGATGCGCTCGATGGCCAGCCCGGCATCCCGCCACAGCGCCCGCTGATGGCAGGCGGTCTCCATCACCCAGTCACCGAGGCGATGAATCAGGTCGGAGCGTTCGGCGAGGGGAATGAACTCCGCCGGCGAAATCGGCGGGCCCTCGGGCGGCTGCCAGCGAAGGAGCGCTTCGAGATTCTCGATGCGCTCACCGAGGGCCGATACCTGGGGCTGATAGTGCAGCGAGAGCTCGCCGCCGTCCAGGGCCTGCGCCAGCCGGTCGACGAGGCGATGCTGGTGGAGCAGCTCGTCGTGGAGCCGCTGGTCGAAGAACCATACGCTGCCGCGCCCATCCAGCTTGGCGCGGTTCTTGGCCACGTCGGCATTGCGGATCAGCTCGCGGGCCGTATCCCCGTTGTCCGGATGGAGGCTGACCCCCAGGCAGGCCGTCACCTGGTGCCGCGACCCATCCATCAGGAAGGGCGAGTGCAGGACCTGCTGGACCTTGTGGACAAGCTGCGGCAGCACGTGCTCGCGCTGGAACCCCGGAAAGGCGATCACGAACTCGTCACCGGAGAGGCGGGAGATCATGTCCGACGCCCGGGTCACCTGGTGCAGCCGTCGGGTCAGCTCGACCAGGAGTCGGTCACCCTGCTCGTAGCCCAGGGCATCATTGATCGCCACGAAGTGGTCGATATCCAGATAGATCAGGACCAGCCCGCCCCCCTGACGGCAAGAGTCGGCAATGACCCGATCGAGCTGCGCCTCGAAGGTCTGACGATTGGGCAGGTGGGTCAGTGAATCGAAGCGTGTGGCGAAATCCAGCGCGCGATGCACACGCCTCTGATCCGAGAGATCCACATCGACACAGAACATCAGGGGATCCTCGGTATGCTCGCCGAGCATCACGTGGTGAGAGAACACCGGGACCCGCTCCCCGCTCTTGTGCTGAAGTTCGAGCTCTTCCGCCGGAATCTCGACTCCCTCCCTCATCCAGGCCCGGTGCGCCTGAACCACCGCCTCGCGCATGGAGTCGGGGATGATCAGCTCTTCCAGCAGCTGGCCCTGCGCCTCCTCGGCACCATAGCCGTAGAGCCGGGTACTGGCCTCGTTCCAGTAGATCACGCGGCGCTCCCGGTCATAGCCCTGGACCGCCACCCTGGGCAGGCTTTCCAGCAGGGCGCGAAAGCGCTGCTCACTCTCCAGGTACTGGCGGCGCACGAGTTCGACGTCGTGGCGAGCGCTGTCGCGGCGAGTACCTGGCCACCTCGCCCTGACCTTTTGCCATCGACGCGCCAGCCAGCGCCTCAAACCGGTATCACGACTGCTCATCAGCTCCCTCATCATCGAAAGATGCTGTCGCATCCAAAATGATGCCCGGATGCCCGCCTCGCACGACTTAAGTCACCTCATCCTACAGGCATGGACAGGGATACACCTACAGGGCACATCGGCCCGACCATGAGCTGGCATCCAACGTTTTGACCAGGGACCACAGCCCACCCAGCACGACAAGTCTCGTACATTTTTTGACATTCCGTGGCAGATCTTCTCCTTTTCCGAGGGTTGCTCGGGTCGTCCGGGCAACCCTCGGGCAATCCTGCCCCACACTCCGATGGAGAAGATCTCATGAAACTCGATACCCTCAAGTACGGCTTCGACCCCGCCACCATGCCTGTCGACCCGGCAGCCGACTACTGGTCAGCAGAGGTGACCAGGGACCTTCAGCAGCAGCACTGGGCCAGGACCGAGGTGCGCTCCCGGGTGGATCTCGCGGCCTGGCAGGCATTCACCGCCGACCTGCCCCGGGACCCCTACGTCAATCGTCGCTGGAAGCGCATGTCCTGGTTGACCCTCGACGAGCGTGACGAGGTGGTCGATATGGGCCATTGCCCCATGGCTCAGGGCGGCGCCTTCAACGATGCCGAGAGCATGGCGGACCGTCTGCGCTACTATGAGCCGCTGACACCGGCATTCTTGGCCCGCCCGGATGTGAAAGCCTTCGTGCGCGCCTGGGCTCGACTCTGGGCCCTGACGCCGAACGAGCCCATCCTGATGCAGATTACCGGCGTTCGGGGTGATGGCATGCTCGACCCCCTTCAGGGCCAGGGGATTCATGCCGACGGCTGCAAGGCGCTGAGCATCCTGGTGCTGAAGCGTCATAATGTCGCAGGGGGCGAAAATCATCTCTATGCCGACAAGGCGGGGACCTCCCCCCTGGTCGACACGACCCTCGCCCCCGGCGATATCCTGCACCTGCGTGATGACCGCCTCTTCCACAGTGTGGACGGCATCCACCAGGAAGATGCCCAGGCGCCCTTCGAGCGCTTCATCATCATCATCAACAGCCGCTTCGTGGATGCGTTCCAGAACCGCATCCTGCGCCGGCACTTCCCCGAGGCGGTGCTCAACGAGACCCGCTGAGCTCTCCACTAACCCCTTTAGAAAAGGGTTTATCGCCTTTTGCGTCTTCTTTCGCGATCTAAAGATCGCTGCCACAGGACAGCATCACGCCACTTTGCGATGAACCAAAAAAGACGCCCCCCGGAGCCTCTCCGGGGGGCGTCATGCTGCCTGCGTTTGGCGTCGCGGGCAGGCCTTACTGGCGAATGCCCTCGAAGGTCACATAGAGCTCAAGCTCGTGCATCATCTCGGGGAAATCCCCCATGTCGATGCCGTAGTCGGCCAGCACGAGGGTGGTGGAGCCTTCGAAACCGGCACGATAGCCCCCCCAGGGATCCTCGCCCTCACCCACCAGGGTGACCGGCATCTCGATCTCGTGGGTCTCGCCGTGCAGGGTCAGCTCGCCGGAGAGCACGCCCTCGTCGTCGCCGGTCGGTTCGAAACCGGTGGAGGTGAAGCTGGCGGTGGGATACTCCCCTGCATCCAAGAAGTCATCGCTCAGGATGTGCTTGTCACGCTCGGCATGATTGCTGTTGAGGCTCGCCACCTCGACCTCGAGGTTGGCGGAGGAGTCGTCGAGGTTCTCGGGATCATAGCTGAAGCTGCCCGAGAACTCCTCGAAGCTGCCGAGAATGTAGGAGTAGCCCAGATGACTGATCTTGAACTGAATGAAGGCGTGCTGGCCTTCACTATCGATGGCGTAGTCAGCGGCCTGGGCCTGACTGACGCCCATCAGGGCGACGGCACCGAGGGCGGTGGCAATGGCGGTCTTCTTGATCATCGTATGTTGCTCCTTGCGGATCAGTCGGGAAGGGGTATCGCCTCAGGGGCGACGGGAACGGCGCGGGTCGACCATGCGCCACAGGACGTCATTACGATCGACCCAGTGGTGCTTGAGGGCGGCCAGGGCATGTCCCGCCGCCAGCAGGATCAGCGCCAGGGCACTGTACCAGTGGACCTGGCCGGCCACGGTGGCCTGATTCGGCAGGCCGCTGATCAGGGCAGGCACCGTGAAGGCATCGAATACGCTGATCCCCCTGTCATCGGCTGTGGAGATCAGGTAGCCGCTGACCAGTACCACCAGCATCAGTCCATAGAGGCCGATATGACCGAGATGAGCGGCCAGGCGTTCGAGGCGATGGCCCTTGGCCACCGGCACCGGAGTGGCGATGCGCCAGGTCAGTCGAATCAGGGTGACGAACAACAGCAGCATGCCGACGGAGCGATGCCACCAGGGCCCCAGGTTGTACCAGCTGTCATAGTAACCGAGCCCGGTCATCCACCAGCCCAGGATGAACAGGCCGATGATGGCCAGGGCACTGACCCAGTGCAGCAGGATACTGACCAGCCCCCAGCCGCTGCGGGTGTTCTTCCACATGTTCTGATGCCTCGGTCCGCTTCATGACTGAGCATGATCCTACCGCAGCGCACCATCAGTATCTGCTGAAAAAAGCCGAATGCACCATTCGGAAAAACCGCATGCCGTCCAGCATACCGGGAGGAAGGCTCCCCGACATCACACCAGGGCGTCGAGCCCCCGGGCCAGGTCGGCGCGGATGTCTTCCATGGCCTCCAGGCCCACCGCCACGCGGACCAGCCCCTCGGTGATCCCCGCGGCATCCTTCTGGTCGCCCGAAAGACGCCCGTGGGTGGTGGTGGCAGGATGGGTGATGGTGGTCTTGACGTCCCCCAGGTTGCCGGTGATCGAGAGCATGCGAGTCGCATCGATCACCGACCAGGCCGCCTTGCGTCCCCCCGTCACCTCGAAGCCCAGCACCGCCCCGTAGCCCTGCTGCTGGCGCCCGGCGAGCTCGTGCTGCGGATGCGTCGGCAGGCCGCTGTAGTGGACCCGTGCCACTGCGGGATGCGCCGCCAGCCACTCGGCAAGGACCCGGGCATTCTCGCAGTGGGCGCGCATGCGCAGGGTGAGCGTCTCCAGGCCCTTGGTGAAGATCCAGGCATTGAAGGGACTCAGGCAGGGACCACAGGTGCGCACCACGCCGAACACCGCCTCGAGCTCCTCGTTGCGCCCCACCACGGCCCCCCCGACCGCCCGGCCCTGTCCGTCCAGGTACTTGGTGGCCGAGTGGATCACCAGGTCGGCGCCCAGGGCAATCGGCTTCTGCAGCGCCGGCGTCAGGAAGCAGTTGTCGATGGCCAGCCACGCCCCATGACGATGGGCGAGTTCGGCGAGTGCCGCGATGTCCACCACCTCCGAAAGCGGATTGGAAGGCGTCTCGGCGAACAGCAACCGGGTGGCCGGGGTGATCGCTGCCTCCCAGGCCTCGAGGTTCGATAGCTCGACATAGCGCGTCGTGATGCCGAACTTGCCCAGGTACTTGTCGAACAGGCTGACCGTGGACCCGAACAGCGAGCGTGAAGCGACGATCTCGTCACCCGACTGCAGCAGGGCCAGCGCCGTGGCCAGGATCGCCGCCATGCCCGAGCTGCTGGCCACGCAACGCTCCCCCCCCTCCATGGCCGCCAGTCGCTGCTCGAAGGTGTTGACCGTCGGGTTGGTAAATCGCGAGTAGACGTTGCCCGGCTCCTCGCCGCTGAACTTGGCCGCCGCCTCGGCGGCACTGCCATAGACGAAGCTCGAGGTCGTGAAGATCGGCTCGCCATGCTCCTGCTCGTGGGTCCGCCGATGACCGGCCCGTATCGCCAGCGTCTCCAGCTCCCATTCCTGCTGCGGTGTCGGCTCCTGCGGCATGACCTGCCCCTCACTCGTCGATGTCGTCTTCCTGGTTGTACATACCCACCAGGGCATGGTCGCCGGCGCTGCGCTGCTGCTTGGCGTCGTCACTGCGCGAGGCCTCGAGGTCCGACAGGTAGCGCTCGTCGACATCGCCGGTGACATACTTGCCATCGAAGACGGAACAGTCGAAGGCGTCGAGCTCGGGGTTCACCTCACGGCAGGCGTCCTTCAGATCCTCGAGATCCTGGTAGAAGATCCGGTCCGCGCCGATCAGTTCGCCCACCTCGGCCTCGCTGCGGCCGTGGGCAATCAGCTCGCTGGCCGCCGGCATGTCGATGCCATAGACATTGGGATAACGCACGGGGGGCGCGGCCGAGGCGAAGTAGACCTTGCGCGCACCGGCCTCCCGAGCCATCTGGATGATCTGCTTGCAGGTGGTGCCGCGCACGATGGAGTCATCCACCAGCAGCACGTTCTTGCCCTTGAACTCGATGCCGATGGCATTGAGCTTCTGACGCACCGACTTCTTGCGCTGTGTCTGGCCCGGCATGATGAAGGTGCGACCGATATAACGATTCTTCATGAAACCCTCGCGATAGGTCACGCCCAGGTGCTGAGCAAGCTCCAGGGCAGAGGTGCGCGAGGTATCGGGAATGGGGATCACGACGTCGATGTCGTGTTCCGGCCAGTCATGCTGGATCCGATCCCCGAGCTTGCGGCCCATCTGCATGCGCGTGCCGTAGACGTAGGCGCCGTCGAGGATCGAGTCGGGGCGGGCCAGATAGACGTGCTCGAAGATGCAGGACGCGAGTCGCGGGTGATCCGCACATTGCTGGGTATGGATGGTCCCGGTCATGTCGACGAAGATCGCCTCGCCCGGATCCAGGTCGCGATGAAGATCGAAGCCCCCCACGTCGAGTGCCACCGATTCGGAGGCGATCATCACCTCCTGTCCCTCACCTTCGTCGCGGGTGCCGAACACCACCGGGCGAATGCCGTGGGGGTCGCGAAAGGCCACCAGGCCCACGCCGTTGATGATCGCCACCGCGGCATAACCGCCCCGGCAGCGACGGTGCACACGGCGTACCGCGTCGAAGATGTCGCCGGGCTCGAGGTGCAGGCCCTGCTTGCCGAGCTCGTGAGCGAAGACGTTGAGCAGCACCTCCGAGTCGGAGCTGGTGTTGATATGACGCAGATCCGAGGAGAAAAGCTCCTGCTTGATCTGCTCGGAGTTGGTCAGGTTGCCGTTATGGGCCAGGGTAATGCCATAGGGCGAGTTCACATAGAACGGCTGGGACTCTGCCTCGCTGGAAGACCCCGCCGTGGGGTAGCGGACATGACCGATGCCCAGGTTGCCCTTCAGGCGCGTCATGTGACGAGTATGGAAGACGTCGCGCACCAGGCCGTTGCTCTTGCGCAGCAGGAAGCGGTCCTCATGCCAGGTCATCATGCCGGCGGCATCCTGTCCGCGATGCTGAAGCACCGTCAGGGCGTCATAGATCCCCTGGTTCACCGCCTGCTTGGCCATCAGGCCCACGATACCGCACATTCCACCTTACCTCGCTTGCCTGGAACTTGCTTTAAAGAGTCGGGACGTGGTCAAGATTCTGCCCGTCCCGGGATTCATCATCAGGGCGACGTTGCTTCCGCTGCGTCTTCCGGGGCCGTCTCCGACTCGCTGGCAGGCGCAACCTCCGTCCCAGGCAGGGATAGCTCGCGCAGCGACCCCGGCGCCTCGGGCAGACGCCCCTCCCACCCTTCAAGATGGCTCAGCGCCCAATCACGCAGCTGAACGAACGCCGGTCTCAGCTCGGCCTCCTGCCAGGCCTGAAGCTGCGCCAGCGGTGTCAGACCGATCAGGATCGTGGCCAGCACCAGGATCGCCGCCCCCTTTGCCATGCCGAAGGCGGCACCGGTCACCCGGTTGAGCAGCCCCATCCCGACCCACTCGACGGCGGCATGCACCAGGCGAATGACGATGCCGCAGAGCAGAATGACCGCGAAGATCACCAGCACGAAGGCCAGCACCAGACGCCCGTCCGGGCTGTCGATCACCCCGGAGAGCAGCTCCGCCACCGGCTCCGCCAGCAGTCGCGCCGCCAGCAGGGCAGCGATCCAGGCAGCCAGCCCCAGGGCCTCGCGAACCAGTCCACGCATCAAGCCGGTCAGGCCGGTGACTACCATGACCGCCACAAAGAGCCAATCGATCCAGGTCAGCGCCATGCTCAGTTGTCCACCCGCACCAGCAGGCCCTGGAGATTGGCCTCGGCCTTGAGCTCTGCCATTACGTCCTCCCCTTCGCGGGACGTGGCATAGGGCCCGACATAGACAGTGGTCAGTCCATTGTCCCGAGCACGGCTATAGGCTGGCAAGCCCTGCTCGGCCAGGGTCGACTCGAGACGTTCGGCATTGCCAGGTTCCCCGAAGCTGCCCACCTGGATAGCCCACTCGCCCTCTGCGACCGGCTGGCGGTTCTCCTGCTCGGCCTGATCGGAGAGACGCTGATCGGCGGCACGAGCAAGCTCGGCGATGGGATCCTCAGCAGGTGCCTCATCCCTCGGCTCGGCAGCCTCGGTATCCGATACCTCGGGCGTGGCCGGCTCGACATCGACCACGGCCGGCGACTCACTGCCCGGTTCGGCCCGCTCCCCCCGCGACGGCTGTTCCGGTGAAGAGGCGTCATCAGGCGACTGGATCTGCCCGAGGCTCGTCGGTGGCTCCGGGTCAGGTACGTTGCGCCGCTCCACCTCTATCGGCTGCTCGATGGTCATCGCCGGCTGTGGACGCTCGCTCCGCGGCGCTGGATCGTCGAACAGCATGGGAACGAAGATCACCGCCAGAGCGACCAGGATCACTGCGCCGCTGAGCCGTTCATGCATTCCGTATTTCATCGCACTCCCCCGACGCCTCGCCGTCACCTCTAGTCTGATCCGTCGCCAACCACCACGCGAGTATGTCGGCCACGGTGAAGAAGGAGCCACAGACCAGCACCCGATCTTCAGGCGCAAGCCGGGCCGCCAGCCACTCGGCCGCTTCGACCGGCGAATCGCCACGGTGCCACACCTTGCCCCCATGGCGACCAAGACGCTCGGCGAGATCCGCCGCCGTGCGGGCACGCTCGCCGGCGAGACTCACCGGCACCCAGACATCCACGGCCGGCATCAGGGCGGTGACCACCCCATCGGCATCCTTGTCCCCGAGCATGCCCAGCAGCGCGATGGTACGTCCGGCCGCGGGCCGCATTGCAAGACGCTGCGCCAGGTAGGTCGCCGCGTGAGGGTTGTGTCCCACATCCAGGCACCATTGCCCCAGCCACTGCATGCGACCCGGCAGTGCGACGCTGGCCAGCGCGCGATGACAGGCGTCCGCCTCCAGGTCCACACCGGCCAGAACCAGGGCTTGCAGAGCGGTGGCGGCATTGTCCAGGGGGAGACCCGGGTCGGGCAGATCGGTGATGCTTTTGGGGGCAGACCCAAGCGGCGTCTCAGCTGGGGGCTGACCCCGAAAGCGGCGGAAGGTCCAGCCCTCTCCCTCCCCCTCGCGGCGGAAGGCCTCACCCAGGGCATGGACATCGGCGCCGAGCTCCGTGGCCCTCTGGCGCACGCTGGCCGGAAGCGTCGTGCTACCCAGTACCACGGGGCGACCGGAGCGAAGGATACCGGCCTTCTCGCGGCCGATACCCTCGAGGTCGGTGCCGAGGAAGGCGGCGTGATCCAGGGCCACGGTGGTGATCACCGCCACGTCCGCATCGATGACGTTGACGGCGTCCAGCCGCCCCCCCAGCCCGACCTCGAGAATGGCCAGGTCAGGCCGGTAACATGCGATGGTCCACAGCGCCCCCAGAGTCCCCACCTCGAAGTAGGTCAGGCTGACCGGCTCACCTGCCAGACGTGCCGCCTCCACCGCCTCGAAACCGGCGATCAGCGTCGCGTCATCCGCCTCCTGGCCGTCGAGCCGCAGGCGTTCGTTGTAGCGCAGCAGATGCGGCGAGGTGTAGGCCGCGGTGGAGAGACCATGCGCCCGGGCCAGCGCCTCGAGCATGGCCACGGTCGACCCCTTGCCGTTGGTACCTGCCACGGTGACGACCCGACCGGCATGCACGGCCTCCATCAGCCCCATTCGGCGGGCGACCTCGGCGACGCGCTCGAGACCGAGGTCGATACCGGTGGGGTGTGCCGCTTCCAGCCGGGCCAGCCAGGCCGGAAGGGTATCGGGGAGGACGTGGTCGCTCATGGCGATCGGTCAGCGTGCCGGATCGGAGCGCTCGTCGGACGGCGCATCATGCTGCTCGTCCTCCGGTTCGGCGCTGGACGTGTCGTCCACTGCCCGATCCTCTTCCTGCTCGGCCTGTTCGGCCTGCTCCGCGACCTGCACCAGGTCGGGCTCGCCCACGCGATCGGCATCCTGCCCCGCCAGCGGCCAGTGAACAAGCTTGCGCAGCACGCCGCCCAGCCGCTCGCGTATCTCGCCGCGATGAACGATCATGTCCACGGTGCCATGTTCGAGCAGGAACTCGCTGCGCTGGAACCCTTCCGGCAGCTGCTCGCGCACGGTCTGCTCGATGACGCGCGGACCGGCAAAGCCGATCAGCGCGTTGGGCTCGGCAACGTTGAGATCGCCAAGCATGGCCAGCGACGCCGAGACGCCACCGAACACGGGATCGGTCAGCACCGAGATATAGGGCACGCCGGCCTGCTTGAGCTTCTCGAGGGCTGCGGACGTCTTGGCCATCTGCATCAGCGAGAAGAGCGCTTCCTGCATCCGCGCACCACCGGAGGCAGAAAAGCAGATCAACGGCATGCCTTCCTCCAGGGCAACGGTCGCGGCACGGACGAACTTCTCGCCCACCACCGCCCCCATGGAGCCGCCCATGAAGGTAAACTCGAAGGCCACGACCACCACCGGCAGCCCCTCCAGGGAGCCGCGCATGGCGATCAATGCATCCTTCTCGCCTGTCTCCTTCTGGGCTGCCGCCAGGCGGTCCTTGTACTTCTTGGAGTCACGAAACTTGAGGCGATCGACGGGTTCGAGGTCGGCGGCAATTTCCTCGCGTCCCTCCTTGTCCAGGAACCAGTCAAGCCGCTTGCGGGCGGTCAAGCGCAGATGGTGATCGCACTTAGGACAGACGTTATGGTGCTTCTCGAGCTCGGGGAGGTAGAGCACCGCCTCGCACTTGGGGCACTTGCGCCACAGTCCGTCGGGCACACTCGCACGGCGCTCCTTGCGCTGGATGCGGCCCACCGAGGGCACGATCTTGTCAAGCCAGCTCATGTCACAAACACTTCCCTAAAGACTGATGCCCCCGGTGACACCGGGGGCAGGGGCGATTCGATTGGCGACGGGGGCGTATCAGGCGTCCAGCGCCTGGCGCATCTCCCCCAGCACCGCCTCCAGAGCGGCCGGGATCAGTTCGGGGCGTTCGGCATTCTCGGCGACGCGATTGATGAGTGCCGAACCGACGATCACGCCATCGGCCACCTTGCCCACCTCGGCCGCCGAGGCCCCATCGCGGATACCGAAGCCCACGCACAGCGGCAGGTCGGTCATCTCGCGCAGTGGCGCCAGATGTTCCGCCACGTCCTCGGCATTGAGGCTTGCCGAACCGGTCACGCCCTTCAGCGAAACATAGTAGATATACCCCTCGCCGTGGGCGCATATTGTAGCGGCCCGGGCCCGGGAAGTGGTAGGGGCAACGAGGAAGATCGAGGCGAGCCCGCGCGCCTTGAGCAGCGGACCGACTTCGTCGGCCTCCTCCGGGGGCATGTCGACGATCAGCACCCCATCGACGCCCGACGCAGCGGCCTGGTCGGCAAAGGCCTCGAGGCCGATACGCTCCACCGGATTGAGATAGCCCATGAGCACCACCGGGGTCTCGCTGTCGGTCTGGCGGAACTCGCGTACCATCTCGAAGAGGTGGGCAAGTCGTACGCCGTGCTTGAGGGCTCGCTCGCAGGCCTTCTGGATCACCGGCCCATCGGCCATGGGGTCCGAGAACGGCACCCCCAGCTCGATGACATCGGCCCCCGCTGCCACCAGGGCATGCATGAAGCCGACGGTATACTGAGGAGCCGGGTCGCCGGCAGTGATGTAGGGAATCAGCGCGCGGCGGCCCTCGGCCTTGAGCGCGGCGAAGCGTTGGTCGATACGATTCATGGTCTGGGCCGTCATCAGAATTCGATCCCGTCGATCTTTGCCACCGTCATGATGTCCTTGTCACCACGGCCGGAGAGGTTGATCACGATGTTCTGGTCGGGGCGCATGGTCGGTGCCAGCACCTTCGCGTAGGCCAGGGCATGGGCCGTCTCCAGCGCCGGCATGATGCCCTCGACATGAGTCAGTTCACGAAAGGCCTGAAGCACATCGTCGTCGTTGGCCGCCACATAGTTGACCCGGCCGACGTCCTTCCATAGCGCGTGCTCGGGACCAACGCCCGGATAGTCCAGGCCCGCCGAGACCGAGTGGGTATCGGATACCTGGCCCCCCTCGTCGGACATCAGATAGGTGCGGTTGCCATGCAGCACGCCGCGCGGCGCACCGGAGGCGAGAGGGGCGGCGTGGCGCCCGGTTTCGACACCGTCGCCCCCCGCCTCGACGCCGTACATCGCGACCTCGTCGTCCTCCACGAAGGGATAGAAGAGCCCCATGGCATTGGAGCCTCCACCGACGCAGGCAATCAGCGCATCGGGCAGCTTGCCGAACTCCTCGAAGGACTGGCGACGCGCCTCTCGTCCGGCAACGGCATTGAAGTCGCGAACCAGCAGCGGATAGGGATGGGGACCTGCCACGGTGCCGATGATGTAGTAGGTGGTGTCGACATTGGTCACCCAGTCGCGCAGCGCCTCGTTCATCGCATCCTTGAGGGTCCGCGTACCGGACTCGACCGGGATGACGTTGGCCCCCAGCAGGCGCATGCGATAGACGTTGAGCTTCTGACGCTCCACATCCGCGGCCCCCATGTAGATATCGCACTCGAGCCCCAGCCGGGCCGCCACCGTGGCGGAGGCCACGCCGTGCTGGCCGGCACCGGTCTCGGCGATCACGCGCGGCTTGCCGGTCTTCTTGGCAAGCAGTGCCTGACCGACCGTATTGTTCACCTTGTGGGCCCCGGTGTGGTTGAGGTCTTCACGCTTGAGCCAGATCCGCGCCCCCCCGATCTGCTTCGACCATCGCTCGGCCAGGTACAGCGGCGAAGGACGACCCACGAAATGGGCCAGGTCGTAATCGAATTCCGCCAGGAAGTCCGGGTCGTCGCGAAGACTCATGTAGGTCTTGGCCAGATCGTCCAGGGCGAAGCTCAGGGTCTCGGAGACGAACCGGCCGCCGTAGGCGCCGAAATGGCCCCGGGCATCCGGCAGTCGGGTCAGGTCACTGAACTTGCTCACGAAAGACACCTCACAGGGTCGCCAGTAGGGGGTGGGTACAAAGGATTGCAGCAACGGCTCAAGCGCCAGCGGACGCCTCGTCAGCCTGACGGACGGCGCGCATGAAGGTCGCCATGCGCGTGGCATCCTTGCTGCCGGGGCCGGCTTCAATGCCACCGGAGACATCCACGGCGAACGGCTCAACCGCCATGATGGCCGCGGCCACGTTGTCCGGCGTCAGGCCTCCGGCGAGGATAACAGGTTTTGCCAGGCGTGCGGGGATTCGCGACCAGTCGAAGGTCTCGCCGGTGCCCCCCGGCATGCCCGGCCGGTAGGCGTCGAGCAGCAGCGCCCGCGCACCGGTATAGGCCTCGGCAGCAGCGTGCAGATCGAGCCCATCGCGCATGCGCAACGCCTTGATCCAGGGGCGACCGGCGGCCTCGCAGTCGGCCGGTGTCTCCTCGCCATGAAACTGCAGCAGGTCCAGATGCGCGGCACAGCGTGCCACCAGAGCCGGGGCCGGGTCGACGAAGAGCCCGACCCGGGTGACGAAGGCCGGCACGCGGGCGCAGAGCTCGGCGAGCAATGGCTCATCGATGGCACGCTTGCTGCCGGGCCAGAGCACGAAGCCCAGGGCGTCGGCACCCGCGGCCACGGCGGCATCGACATCCTGGGGACGCGTCAGGCCGCAGAACTTGATGCGGGTACGTCCGGTCATGTCGCCTCCTGGCTGGCGGCCACCGGCCTGCCCCGCCGGAACTCGACCATGGGGCAATCAGGCAGCGGCCGCTCCCCGGTCCACTCACCGAGGAAGGCCAGCAGATTGGGACCCAGCGGTTCACGCGGCAGCCCCCAGCCAGGGTCGTAGAGGGAGTCGACGAAGTGCAGACCACAGGCCGGCGCGGTGACATCGGCAAGTCGACGATTCTTCAGCGCCATGAGCTCGGCCAGGTAATCGTCGTCCCCTTCGCCGCGGCCCACCGTAACCAGGGCACCGACGATATTGCGGATCATGTGGTGGAGGAAGGCATTGCCCTGGACATCGATGACCACCAGCGGCCCGTGACGATGCACCTCGATGAAGTGCAGGTGTCGCCAGGGGGTCTTCGACTGGCAGCCCGCGGCCCGGAAACTCGAGAAGTCATGTTCGCCCACCAGGGGCTGGGCGGCCCGGTGCATGGCCTCGGCATCCAGGGGGTCGCGACACCAGGTGGCGTTGGCGCGCTCCAGCACCGGGCGGCTCGGCTGGTTGAGAATCACGTACCGGTAGCGCCGGGCCAGGGCCTTGAAGCGGGAGTGGAAAGAGTCGGGGACCGGCGACACCCAGCGCACCGCTATATCCCGGGGCAGGTTGGCATTGGCGCCGAATACCCAGGCCTTCTGCGAGCGCGGCACCGGGGCATCGAAGTGGATGATCTGGCGTGTGGCATGAACGCCGGAATCGGTGCGACCGCTGGCATGCACGGTAATCGACTGGTTCGCCACTTTCGCCAGTGCCGCCTCCAGTGCCGCCTGCACGGAGGGAGCGTGCTTAAGGCGCTGCCAACCACAGTAGGCACTACCGTCGTACTCCACCCCCATGGCCAGACGGCCGGTCAGAGAGTGGCGGTCATCAAGGGATTGGAAAAGGGTCATTCGGCCTCATTGCACGGATTGGTCCAGCAACTCGCGGGCCTCCTGCCTAGCATCCGGGTCGTCGGACTCGTCGATCAGGCGCTCGAGCATTGCGCGTGCCTGGCGGGCCTCGCCGGCATCCAGCAGGCGACGTACCTCGACCAGCGTCGATGCGGAGGAAGCCGCTGCGGAAGAGACACCATTATCTCGCGATAGCGGCGGGAAGGCCACCTCCTCGATATCCCACTCTTCAGGCAGGTCCCGCTCGGCTCCGATGCCCGACATGCCCGTTGCGCTCCCCCCTTCATCCCCGGCGACATCCCCGGCGACGCCCGGCGGTGTAAATTCCACACTGGGCTGCAACGGCGTCTCTTCCCGTGACGGAGGGGATTCCTCGAGCGTCGGCGGACGATAGTCGATGATCTCGCGTCCGTCGTCCGCCTGGCGTGTCTCCAGCGGCACCTCCGGAAGCACGCTCCCCTGCTCGGGGTCATGCGACGGCTCCTCGGCCACCTCTCCGCTCTGCTCGGTCGAGGAGGCGGCCGGCGGGACTGGCGCAGACGCCTGGCCGTCTGTCGACCCCGCGTCCAGCTCGGGCGGTCGATAGCGAGCCAGGGGATCGGTCAGCGCGTCGTTCGGCGACGGCGCATCGCGCTCTGACTGAGGAAGCGACGCGTCGAGAGACGTTGTCTCGCCTGGCGTCGTATCGCGAGATGACACCTCCTTCGCCACGGGGTCCGGGTGCGGGCCGGCGAAGGCCTCACGGCCAGAAGGTTCGCCGGGTGCCTCGCGACCAGGAGATTCAGCAGGTCCCTCGGGGGCCTCCTGGCCGGAAGCGTCGTCGCCTCCCTCAGCGACATCGAAGCGACGCGGGGGCAGCACATCCGCCTCGGGAAAGACGGCCCGGTCGGCAAGTGTATCCGGTTCGGGCTCGGGTGTCCGAACGGAGGGGGCAGGATGGGCGTGGTGCTCCATCAGCCGCGCCACTTCCGCTTGAACATCCGGGTCATCGCTGTCTTGCAGCTGTTCGGCCTGAGACGCGGCGGCCGCTTCATCGCCCTGCTCCAGCTGGACTCGCAGCAGCTTGAGCCTCAGATCATGACGGCCGGGCTCCCCAACCAGACTGGACTCCAGCAGTTCACGCGCCTGGTCGTAGCGCCCATAGGCGATGAAGATATCGGCCTCATTGATCGCCTCGGCCTCGGGCATCGAGGCACGCACCGGCGCCTCCGCGGGCAGGCCGCCATCCCCCTCCTGCTGCGCCCGAGCAGTCTCGGGCACCACGACGCCATCAGCACTCGGATTCACGGCAGACATCTCGTTGAACACCGGCGCCGGCTCACTCTCCTCCCGGTGGCGGCGACGCACCAGGACCCAGAGCGCCAGCAGCAGTGCCACCCCGACCCCGCCCAGGGTCAGGCTGCGATCAATGACGCCCTGATAGAGCGCGCCCCACCAAGGCTCATGTCGGGATTGTTCCACCTCGCTGCCGGGTACCTCGACCCCCCCACCACCCGGGGCATCGGTGCCCTGCCCTCCTGCACCGAGGGCTGACAGCCGCTCACGCATGGCATCCAGCTCCTTGCGTAGATCACCGATCTGGGACTGCAGCTCGTCACGCTCGCTGCGCACGGCTGCCAGGGCCTGACGGCTCTCGCGCCAGCGTGACTCCAGGCGCAGCAGCCGCTGGTCTTCGGTAAGCTCGCCGTCGCCCAGAATCGTCGCCACCACCCCGGGATCGATGAACGGCCCCTCACCCTCGTCAGGCGACATCACCCCCAGGGTGGGAGCAGCGGTGGCCTCCCCCTCGCGCGACTCGATGGATGGCGCACCCTCCTGCCGGGACGGGGCACCATCATCGACCGGTGCCACTCCCTCGGCGGCCACTTGCGCATCGCTGAGCAGCGTCAGGCGCGGCTCGGCTTCGCCATTGGATTCCTCGTCGGCAAGGGCACCACGGGTGGTCGCCTCTGATGACGCCTCACCGGCAGCAGGCGCCACAGAGACCTCCCGGGACGGAGCGGTCGCCACGGCGCCTGCTGCCCGGGCATCACCGTCATCACCCAGCGCCACCCGAGCCGGTGCACCGCTACCGCGGTTGGCCCAGGCCTGGTTCATCGCCTGGACAATGCGATCGGCCTCGGCGGCGGAACGTGTCGTGATGGCGTCGCGAGACGGCACAACCAGCGTGAAGCCGGCCCGCATGGCATTGATGTTACCGGAAGGAAAGACGTCCGGATTGGCCTCGACCAGGGCCACCATCATCTGGTCCATGCTGATATCGCTGTCGGGCCTCAAACGCCCGGCCACTGACCAGAGGGTGTCACCGCTGCGAACGCTGGCGGTCTCTCCAGGGCCGGCGCGGGAGGCACGAGCCACCGAGCGGGATATGGGCGCCGAGCCAGATACCGAATCGCTTGGCGACGACGCGACCTCTCGCGATGCAGAAGAAGAGCCCTCGACCAGCGCCGGAAGCTGGTCATAGTCCGGCGGGTCGAGCAACAGGGTCACTTCCCTGAGCTGCTGGCCATTCGGCCAGTCGAAGCGAAGCAAGAGATCGATCCAGGGCTCACGCACGACCCGTTCGGTGGTCAGGTCGAGGACCCATTGCCCCTGGCGTCGCGCCACATCCGTCTTAACGCTGGCCGCCAGGGAGGTCCGGGGCAGGTTGGCTGCCGTGAAGGCGCGCTCGCCGGCCACCGATACCTTGAGCCGTTCGGCCGGCAGGCCGCTGCTGTCGGTCAAGGGGATGCTCGCTCTCAACGGCGCATTGAGCGTCGAGTTGACCTCGGTGTCTCCCAGGCCGAGACCCAGCGCCAAGGGACTGGCGGCGGAGAGCGAAAGCAGCATGGCGAGCGTCAGCGTGCGTTTCATCAGGATCCCTTGCGTCGTTCCACTGTTCTCCACCAAGTCCGGCAGTGACCTGGTAATATTGTCGTAGTGATCATGATAACTGTGTATCACATTCACTCAGACGGCGCGCTACCGAATCATCGGCGCTCATCGCTCTTTCAACATGACCATGGATCACAGGGCATGCCCCGACCTCGACCGCGGGAGATGCGCAATGCAAGCGGGACGCCATCCAGGCGTCCCGCTTGCGTTCACACGGCCATGAACCACCGCAGGGAACTCACTGCTCGCGCAGGATCTTCAACATTCGCTTGAGCGGCTCGGCAGCGCCCCACAGCAGCTGGTCACCGACGCTGAAGGCGGAGAGGTACTCGCCGCCCATGGCCAGCTTGCGCAGACGGCCCACCGGCACGCTCAGGGTGCCGGTGGCTGCGGCCGGCGTCAGGCCATCGATGGTGGCGTCCTTGTCATTGGCGATCACCTTGACCCACTCATTGTGGCGAGCCAGGCGATCCTCGATCTCGTCGATCGGGACATCCTTCTTGAGCTTGATGGTGAAGGCCTGGCTGTGGGAGCGCATGGCCCCGATGCGCACGCAGAGCCCGTCGATGGGAATCGGGTTCTCCTGGAGGCCGAGGATCTTGTTGGTCTCCACGGAGCCCTTCCACTCCTCCTTGCTCTGGCCGTTCTCCATGGGCTTGTCGATCCAGGGCAGCAGGCTGCCGGCCAGCGGAGCACCGAAGTTATCGGTGGGAAAGTTACCGCTGCGCATCGCCGCCGTGACCTTGCGGTCGATGTCGAGGATGGCGCTGGCCGGGTCGGCGAGCTCATCGGCCACGCTGTCGCGCAGGCTCCCCATCTGGTTGAGCAGCTCGCGCATGTGCTTGGCGCCGGAGCCGGAGGCGGCCTGATAGGTCATGGAGGTCATCCATTCGATCAGGTCTGCCTCGAACAGCCCACCCAGGCCCATCAGCATCAGGCTGACGGTGCAGTTGCCACCCACGAAGGTCCTGGCCCCCTTGGCCAGCTGGGCATCGATGACATGCCGGTTGACCGGGTCGAGGACGATGGTCGACTCGTCGACCATGCGCAGGGTGCTGGCAGCATCGATCCAGTAGCCCTTCCAGCCGCCCTGACGCAGGTCGCCATAGACCTTCTCGGTGTACTCGCCGCCCTGGCAGGTAACGACCACATCCAGCGCCTTGAGGACGTCCAGGTCGAAGGCATCCTTGAGCGGCGGCACGTCGACGCCGACATCGGGACCGGCCTGGCCGACCTGGGAAGTCGTGAAGAAGATCGGCTCGATGCCCTTGAAATCCCCCTCCTCGAGCATCCGCTGCATCAGCACGGAACCGACCATGCCACGCCAACCGACAAAACCGACTTTCAACATGTGAAGCCCTCCAGAAATCGAATGTGGAGGACATTATACAGAAAGCCGCGCCGAGCGCCGAGCGCCGAGCGCCGAGCGCCGAGCGCCGAGCGCCGAGCGCCGAGCGCCGAGCAGGGTGAGGCTCGCATGCCACTGTAACAACATGAAAAAACCTCCAGCAGCGTCATCTGCTGGAGGTTTTTCCTGGCTGCTTGGCTGCTTGGCTGCTTGGCTGCTTGGCCGCTTGGCTGCTTGGCCGCTTGGCTGCTTGGCCGCTTGGCCCCTTACAACGCGTCGAAGGCCGCCAGCACCGCATCCCCCATCTCGCTGGTGGACACGGTTCGGGTGCCCTCGGCAGCGATATCGGCGGTTCTCAGTCCGTCGTCCAGCACCTTGCCGACGGCGTTCTCGATCTGCTGCGCGAGCGACGGCGCATCCAGGGAGTAGCGCAGCATCATGGCCACCGACAGAATGGTCGCCAGCGGATTGGCGATGCCCTGGCCGGCGATGTCCGGTGCGCTGCCGTGGCAGGGCTCGTACATGCCCTGGCCGCTCTCGTTGAGCGAGGCGGAAGGCAGCATGCCGATGGAGCCGGTGAGCATGGCGGCGGCGTCCGAGAGGATATCCCCGAACATGTTGCCGGTGACCACGACGTCGAACTGCTTGGGGGCACGCACCAGCTGCATGGCGGCGTTGTCGACGTACATGTGCGAGAGCTCGACGTCCGGGTACTCCGGCGCCAGGCGCTCCATCACCTCGCGCCACAAGATGGTGACCTCGAGCACGTTGGCCTTGTCGACGCTGCAGAGCTTCTTGCCGCGCTTCTGGGCCATCTCGAAGGCGACACGGCCGATGCGTTCGATCTCGCTCTCGGTATAGACGTAGGTATTGAAGCCGACCCGCTCGCCGTCACGTTCCTCGATGCCGCGGGGCTGTCCAAAGTAGATACCGCCGGTCAGCTCGCGCACGATCATGATATCGAGGCCGGCTACCAGCTCGGGCTTGAGACTGGACGCAGCGGCGAGCTGGGGGTAGGTGATGGCCGGACGCAGGTTGCCGAACAGGCCCAGTTGCTTGCGCACGCCGAGCAGGCCCTTTTCCGGGCGCTTGGCGAGGTCCTCGATCCTGTCCCACCTGGGGCCACCCACGGCGCCCAGCAAGATGCCGCGCGCCGCCCTGGCCTTTTCCAGGGTCTCGGCGGGCAGTGGTTCGCCGTGCACGTCATAGGCGGCGCCGCCCAGCAGCCCCTCCTCGACCTCGACGTCGAGGCCGCGGGCCCGGCAGGCCGCCAGGATACGGCTGGCCTGGGCGGTGATCTCGGGGCCAATGCCGTCGCCCGGCAATACCAGAATCTTCTGAGTCATCTTTCGTCAATCCTTGTTGAAAGCCGTAAGCTGGAAGCTGGAAGCTGGAAGCTGGAAGCTGGAAGCTGGATGGCAGCATGCCTCCTCCAGTCTTGGGGTCAAACTTTTGTCTTCCAGCTTCCAGCCGCGAAGCGGCGCTCTTCAAGCTTAAGGCTTACGCTTCGCGGAACAGCCAGGGCCGCGCGGCACGATGCTTCTCCTCGAAGGCGCGGATGGCATCCTCGTCCTTCAGCGTGATGCCGATATCATCCAGGCCTTCCAGCAGGCACTGCTTGCGGAACGCATCGACCTCGAACTCGAGGATCTCGCCGAAGGGCGTGATCACCCGCTGGTTCTCCAGATCCACGTCAAGCCGGTACCCCTCGTTCGCCTCCACCTCGGCGAACAGGCGGTCCACGCTCTCCTCGGGCAGGGTCACCAGCAGCAGGCCATTCTTGAAGGCGTTGTTGTAGAAAATGTCGGCAAAGCTCGGGGCAATCACCACGCGAAAGCCGAAGTCCTCCAGCGCCCAGGGGGCATGCTCGCGGGAGCTTCCGCAGCCGAAGTTGCGACGCGTCAGCAGCACGCTGGCTCCCTCATAGCGCGGCTGATTCAGCACGAAATCGGGATTCTTAGGGCGCTGGGAGACATCCTGACCGGGCTGACCCTCGTCGAGATAGCGCAGCTCGTCGAAGAGGTTGACACCGAAGCCGGTGCGCTTGATCGACTTCAGGAACTGCTTGGGAATGATCAGGTCGGTGTCGACGTTGGCCCGGTCGAGCGGCGCGACGAGACCTTCGGTGCGTACGAATTTCCTCATCAGTCAGGCCTCCTCTACCTGGGCATCGTCATTGGCGGCAAGCTGCCTCACATCCACGAAGTGACCGGCGATCGCCGCCGCCGCCGCCATGGCCGGGCTGACCAGGTGGGTGCGTCCGCCGAAGCCCTGGCGGCCCTCGAAGTTGCGGTTGGACGTGGAGGCACAGTGCTCGCCAGCACCCAGCTTGTCGGCGTTCATGGCCAGGCACATGGAGCAGCCGGGCTCACGCCACTCGAAGCCCGCCTCGATGAACACCCTGTCGAGGCCCTCCGCCTCGGCCTGGCGCTTCACCAGCCCTGAGCCCGGCACCACCATGGCCAGCTGGATGGAGTCGGCGACCTTCTTGCCACGCGCCACCTTGGCCGCCTCGCGCAGGTCCTCGATGCGCGAGTTGGTGCAGGAGCCGATGAACACCTTGTCGAGGCGGATATCGGTGATCTTCTGCTTCGGTGCCAGCCCCATGTACTCGAGCGCCCGGGTATAGCCACGCTGCATGGTCTCGTCGCCGGCCTCGCCCGGATCCGGGACCTCGCCGGAGATGCCGGTGACCATCTCGGGACTGGTGCCCCAGGAGACCTGCGGCTCGATCTCGGCGGCATCCAGGGTCACCACCTTGTCGAAGGCGGCATCGTCATCGGAAACCAGCTGGCGCCAGTCGGCCACGGCGGCATCCCACATCTCGCCGGTGGGGGCGTAGTGCCGATCGCGCAGGTAGTCGATGGTGGTATCGTCCACGGCGATCAGCCCGACACGTGCGCCCGCCTCGATGGCCATGTTGCAGACGGTCATCCGGCCTTCCATGGAGAGCGCCTGGATGGCACTGCCGGCGAACTCGATGGCATAGCCGGTACCACCGGCCGTGCCGATCCGACCGATGATGGCCAGCACGATGTCCTTGGCGGTAACGCCGGTGCCGAGCTCACCCTCGACGCGCACCTGCATGTTCTTCATCTTCTGCGCCAGCAGGCACTGGGTGGCGAGCACATGCTCCACCTCGGAGGTGCCGATACCGTGCGCCAGTGCCGCGAAGGCGCCGTGGGTGGCGGTATGGGAGTCACCGCAGACCACGGTCATGCCCGGCAGCGTCGCGCCCTGCTCCGGGCCCACCACGTGGACGATACCCTGGCGCGGGTCATTGATCTTGTACTCCTCGATGCCGAACTCGCCGCAGTTGTCATCGAGAGTCTGCACCTGGATCAGCGACACCGGGTCCTTGATGCCGGCGTTGCCCTCGGCGCGCTCTTTCAGCGTGGTGGGCACGTTATGGTCCGGGGTCGCCAGGTTGGCATCGATCCGCCACGGCTTGCGACCCGCAAGGCGCAGCCCCTCGAAGGCCTGGGGTGAGGTCACCTCGTGAAGCAGCTGGCGATCGATGTAGATCAGCGCGGTGCCGTCGTCGCGCTCCTTGACGAGATGCTGCGACCACAGCTTGTCGTAGAGTGTCTGGCCTGCCATATCGTTCTCCCGGGCCCTGGGCCCTATCATGTCCGGTCTCTCATTATCACCTGTGGCGCGGCTTTCCCGGCGGCACCGCGTAGCCCTTGGCCGCTTGGCCGCTTGGCCGCTTGGCCGCTTGGCCGCTTGGCCGCTTGGCCGCTTGGCCGCTTGGCCGCTTGGCCGCTTTACGCGCAGTTTCCCGCCCCTCGCCCATAAAATCAATTCATGTTATTTATGGATTGGATTCCTTAAAGGAATCCGAAATCATCGCCACGGGGGTGCCCATGGATACGCAGAGCCTGCAGGCCTTTCTGGCGGTGGCCGACAGCGGCAGCTTCTCCCGCGCCGCCGAGCAGTTGCACCTCACCCAGCCGGCGGTCAGCAAGCGCATCGCCGTGCTGGAGGACCAGATCGACGCTCGACTGTTCGACCGCATCGGCCGGCGCGTCAGCCTTACCGAAGCCGGTCGGGTTCTGCTGCCGCGGGCCAGGCAGATCCTGGTGATGGTCGACGACAGCCGCCGGGCGCTGGGCAACCTCGAGGGCAGCGTGGCCGGCAGCCTGACGCTGGCCACCAGCCACCACATCGGCCTGCACCGCCTGCCACCAATGCTCAAGGCCTATACGCGTGAGCATCCCGAGGTGCGCCTGGACCTTCATTTCCTGGATTCCGAGGAGGCCTACCAGGGCGTACTGGACGGCTCGCTGGAAATGGCCGTGGTCACCCTGGCGCCCCACCCCGATAAACAGCTCAAGGTCGTCCCCGTGTGGGTCGATCGGCTCTGCTTCGTCTGCGCTCCGGACCATCCCCTGGCCGGCAGAGGGCGCCTGGACCTCCGGGAGCTGTGCGCCTTCGACGCCGTACTGCCCGGCCCCCTCACCTTCACCCGCAGCCTGATCGAGTCGCGCTTCGCCTCCGCCGGGCTCGACCTGCCGGTGGGGCTCTCCACCAACTACCTGGAGACGCTGAAGATGATGACCGCCATCGGCCTGGGCTGGAGCCTGCTCCCTGAGCGACTGGTGGCCGGCGAGCTGAGCGTCCTCGAGGTCGACCACCCGCCGATCCATCGCCCCCTGGGCTATCTGGTGCATCGCAGCCGCACCCTCTCCAATCCGGCAAGGGCCATGCTGGCCCAGCTCGACCGTGCCCGGGATACCATGGCACGGCACTGGACGGTCGAATGACGCGATTCATCAATAAATGACTGGCGAATATCTCCCAAAACACGCCAAAAATTGACTGAAAGCGGTTTTATCTTGCCGTTTTTTGTCAACACATGGCTCGCCACAACGTCGTAAAACATCATGTGACGGTGGGTCGCACCCCTTAGTCTGCTGCGCACCGCATAACGAAACCGCGACACGACGAGGTGACGCCATGAGCCAGTCCCCCCAGGCCTGGGCCGACCAGCAATCCGAAAACGCCCTGACCCTGCCATCCCGCTATTTCTACGACCCGGCGCTGTTCGAGGCCGAACGCGAGCGCATTTTCATGGGCGCCTGGCACTTCGGCTGCCATGTCAACGAGCTCGATCGCGCCGGGGCCTTCGTGGTGCGCGACATTTTCGATCAGAGCGTGATCCTAATGCGCGACCGCGACGGCGAGCTGCATGCCTTCCACAACGTCTGCCAGCACCGCGGCAACCGCCTGCTGAACGAGACCCGTGGCGTGCAGAAGGGGGTGATCCGCTGCGCCTATCACTCTTGGTGCTACGGCGCCGACGGCCGCCTCAAGGCCGCCCCGCGCAGCGATCGCATCGAGGCCTTCAACGTCGACGACTACCGGATCCCGCCGGTCCGCCTGCAGGTCTTCGCCGACGGCGTCTATTTCAACTTCGATCCCGACGCCGCGGACATGCATGACCTCTTCCCCGGCGCCGAGGCGGCAATCCGCGACGCCATACCCCATCTCGACGAGATGCGCCTGATCCAGGAGGACGACGTCATCGTCCCGGCCAACTGGAAGGTGATCATGGATAACTCCATCGAGGGCTATCACTTCCAGCTCTCGGGCCCCTGCCACGTCGACCTGGCGTCGCTGATCGACTTCTCCGGCTACAAGCTGCGCCACCACGACAACTGGTGGACCTACGGCGCCCCGCCCAACCGCGAGGCCACCGAGGCCTACGGCGAGCCCATCGGCCGCCCGGTGGAGGACGGCGACGGCTTCTTCAACATCGGCCTGTGGCCCCACAACACCTTCTACCAGTTCCCGTTCTCCCAGTGCATGGGCACCTTCATGATCATCCCGCTGGACGCCGAGCGCAGCATCCTGCGCTTCGGCTACTACAGCGCCCAGGACCCCGACGCCCTGCCCGAGGTGACCCGGGCCAGCATCCGCTGGATGAATGAGGACCTGGGCCCGGAGGACATCGAGCTCAACGTCACCACCCAGAAGGGCTTGCGCTCCCTGGGCTACGACCAGGGCCGCTACATGATCGACGCCGAGCGCAGCAACGAGAGCGAGCACCTGGTGCTGAACTTCCACCGCCTGGTGCATCGGGCCCTGCACGGCGAGGACGGAGCCGGGTCATGAGCCCCCAGGGTGCCTTCGCCGGCAAGCGGGTGCTGGTCACCGGCGGCGCCCGCGGGATCGGCGCCGCCACCGTGCGCCGCTTCCTTGAGGAGGGCGCGACCGTGGCCGTCGGCGCTCGTCGCGCGGCCTCCGTCGACGCCCTGTGCCGCGAGCTGGGCGACGCGGCCCCGGTGGTCGCCGCCCCGGGGCCGCTGGAGGACCGCGCTTCCTGCGCCGCCGTGGTCGAGGCCGCGGTGGCCGGGCTCGGCGGGCTGGACGTGCTGGTCAACGCCGCCGGCGTCTTCGCGGAGTTGCCCTTCGAAACCGTCACCCAGGCCCACTGGGACGCCACCTTCGGCGTCAATGCGGCCGGCACCTTCTTCACCCTCCAGGCCGCCCTGCCCCACCTGGAGGCGGCCGGTGGCAACGCCGTGAACCTGGGCTCGGACGCCGGGCTGATGGGCTTCCCGCCGAGCAGCGTCTACTCCGGGGCCAAGGCCGCGGTGGTCAACCTGACCCGGGCGCTGGCCCTGGAGCTCGCCGGGCGCATCCGCGTCAACTGCGTCTGCCCGGGAAACGTCGCCACCGAGATGATCGACGCCGCCGCCGAGGCCAGCGGCGATCGCCAGGCCTACCTGGCCGCCGCCCGGGCCCGGTCGCCGATGGGGCGCATGGCCCGGCCCGAGGAGGTCGCCGACGCCATCCTCCACCTGGCCTCGCCCCGGGCCGGCTTCACCCACGGCGCCATCCTCTCGGTGGATGGCGGCGGGGTCTGCGGCTTCTGAGCCGCCGCCAAACAACACACGAGGAAACTCCCCATGACGAAGCATCACGACACCCTGCGCACCAGCCTGCTGGCCGCCGCCTTCGGCGCCGTCGCCCTGCCCGGCCTCGCCCTGGCCGAGGAGGTGCGCTTCGCCACCCCGCCCTGGCCCGGCGCCACCGTCAAGACCGAGGTCGCCAGCCAGCTGCTGGAGCGCCTCGGCTACGAGACCAGCGTCAAGGAGGCCAGCACCGCGATCATCCTGGAAGGCCTGGTGGGCGGCGACATCGACGTCGACATGGCCCTGTGGCGCCCCTCCCAGGGCGGCATGCTCGACCCGCGCTTGGAAAGCGGCGATCTGGTCGAGGTCGTCCACAACATCCAGGGCGCGCGCTTCAAGCTCGCCGTGCCCGGCCACGTCTGGGAGGCCGGCGTGCGTTCCATGGCCGACCTGGCCGAGCATGCCGAACGCTTCGACCATAGCTTCTACGGTATCGAGCCCGGCAACGTCGGCAACGAGATCATGCAGAACGCCATCGACGACGATGCCTACGGCCTGGACGACTGGCGGGTGGTAGCCTCCAGCGTCACCGGCATGCTCTCCCAGCTCGAGGCCAACAATGACAGCGAACGCTGGACCGCCTTCCTGGGCTGGGAGCCTCACTGGATGAACGTCGTCTACGACGTGCACTACCTGGAGGACCCCGAGGGCCTGTGGGGCGATGCCAGCAGCGTCTCCACCGTGGCCAGCGCCGCCTTCGTCGAGCGTGCGCCCAACGTCGCCGCCTTCCTCGAGCAGATGGTGGTGCCCATCGAGGTGCAGAACGCCTGGGTCCACGCGTTCAGCCGCGAGGAGCGCCCCCTGGAAGCGGTGGCCGGCGACTGGCTCGACGCCAACCCCGAGCTGGTCGGCGAATGGCTGGAGGGCGTGAGTGCCGCTGACGGCGTCACGCCGGCCCTGGAGGCCTTCAGGGACGCCTAGCTGGCGAAACGCTGAGCTGGCACACCACCACCCCATTCACGCGATGGCCTTTTGTGGCGCCTCCCCACGGGGGCGCCCCGTCGGATCGAGCCCAGTGCTACATCGCCGGGCGGTTCGGCGAGCAACGTCTCACCCGGTGGCCCCTGAACCGAAGAAGGCCCATCACTCCCTCTTGCCCCTGACGCCTACCGCTCCTGGCGAGCTCGTCACGACGCCCGGGGCACAGGACCTGGAGACACCATGAATCCGCCCCCTGACTACGACTACATCATCGTCGGCGCCGGCTCGGCGGGCTGCGTGCTCGCCGACCGCCTGACCGCCGACGGCCGCTACCGGGTGCTACTGCTCGAGGCCGGCCCCAAGGACCACTCCTGGACCATCCACATGCCGGCGGCCATGGGCGCGGCCATCGACGGCCCGCGCTTCAACTGGCACTACTGGTCCGGCCCCGAGCCTCACCTGGACGACCGCTGCGTCGCCACCCCCCGGGGCAAGACCCTGGGCGGCTCGTCCTCGATCAACGGCATGGTCTATATCCGCGGCCATGCCCGGGACTACGACGCCTGGGCCGAGGCCGGCTGCCAGGGCTGGGACTACGCCCGAGTGCTGCCCTACTTCAAGCGCGCCGAGGGCCACGCCCTGGGCGGCAACGACTACCACGGCGCCGACGGGCTCCTGCGGGTCAGCCCGGGCCGGCCCACCGACCCGCTGTCCCGAGCCTTCCTGGAAGCCGGCGAGCAGGCCGGCTATGGCGCCAGCGCCGACGTCAACGGCTACCGCCAGGAAGGCTTCGGCCGCGTCGACCGCACCACCTGGAAGGGCCGGCGCTGGAGTACCGCCCGGGGCTACCTGGCCCGGGCCCGCTCCCGCGCCAACCTGACGGTGATCACCGACGCCCTGGCCGAGCGGGTGGTCCTCGAGGATGGCCGCGCCCGGGGCGTGGCCTACCGATGTGGCTCGAGCCGCGTCGAGGTCCATGCCCGGCGAGAGGTGCTGCTGGCCGGCGGTGCCATCAACAGCCCGCAGCTGCTGATGCTCTCCGGGATCGGCCCGCAGGACGAGCTGGAGCGCTGGGACATCGACGCCACTCACCCGCTGGAAGGAGTCGGCCGTCGACTCAGCGATCATCCGGACACCGTGGTCGCCTACCGTTGTCCCCGGCCGGTCTCCCACGCCCCCTGGACCCGGGCGCCGCGCAAGTGGTGGCTGGGCATGCGCTGGTTCGCCGATCGCGGCGGGCTGGCCGGCACCAACCTGTTCGACGCCGGGGCCTTCATCCGCTCCCGGGCCGGGGTCGAGCATCCCGACCTGCAGCTGACCTTCATGTCGCTGGCCGTCGAGCCCGGCACCGTGGAGGCCCTCAAGGAGCACTCCTTCCAGGTGCACATCGACCTGATGCGCCCCACCAGCCTGGGCCGGGTGCGCCTGGCGGACAGCGACCCGGCGAAGGCTCCAGCGATCGTCTTCAACTACCTGGCCACCGAGCGCGACCGGGCCGACATGCGCGCCGCGGTGCGCCTGGTCCGCGAGCTGGTCGAGCAGCCGGCCTTCGACGGCCTGCGCGGCGAGGAGATCACGCCGGGGCCTGAGTGCCAGAGCGACGAGGCCCTGGACGCCTGGGCCCGGGCCACCACCGAGACCGGCTATCACGCCGCCGGCACCTGCAAGATGGGCCCGGCGAGCGACCCGGAGGCGGTGGTCGACCCCGAGCTGCGCGTCCACGGTCTCGAGGGCCTGCGCGTGGTGGACGCCTCCATCATGCCGACCATCGTCAGCGGCAACACCAATGCCCCGACCGTGATGATCGCCGAGAAGGCCAGCGACCTGATCCTGGGTCGCCCCGCGCCGGCACCCAGCGAGGCGCCGGTGTGGATCCACCCCGACTGGCAGCACCAGCAACGCTGAGGAGGTTCCCATGTCCGATCGCCTGTCGCTGATCCTGACCCGGCGCCGGCGCCTGGCCCCGGCCATCGTCGAGCTGACCCTCGAGGCCGCCGACGGCGGCCCCCTGCCCCCGGCACCGGCCGGGGCCCACCTGGAGCTGGCGCTCCCGGACGGCCTGGTGCGCCATTACTCGCTGCTCGACGACGGGGCCGACAGCCGCTATCGCCTGGGCGTGCTGCGCGAGCCCGACTCCCGGGGCGGCTCAGCCTTCCTGGCCGACCAGGCACGGGAAGGCCTCGCGCTGGATGCCTCGACGCCCCGGGACCGCTTCCCTCTGGACGAGAGCGGCGGCCGCCAGGTGCTGATCGGCGGCGGCATCGGCATCACCCCGCTGGTGGCCATGGCCCGGCGGCTGCGCGCCCGGGGCGTCACGCCGGAGGTGCACTACCTGGTGCGCCGGGAGGCGGATGCCGCCTTCGCCGAGGAGCTCGCCGCCCTGCTGCCCGAGGGCGCACTGCGCCTGCACGTCTCCGAGCGGGACGGCCGCGCCCCGGTGGCCGAGCTGGTCGGCGGGGTGGACGCCGACACCCGGATCCACGCCTGCGGCCCGGAGGGCCTGCTCGCCGCCCTGGAGGCCGAGGCCGACGCCTGGCCGGCGGGCTGCCTGCGCCTGGAGCGCTTCCGCGGCGCGGCCGCGGACGCCACGCCCCGGGACGGCCAGTGCGAGATCGTGCTGGCGCGCAGCGACCGGACCCTCACCCTGGCGCCCGATGAGTCGCTGATCGACGGCCTCGCCCGCGCCGGCGTCGCCCCGCCCACCCTGTGCGGCGAGGGCGCCTGCGGCACCTGCGCCTGCGGCGTGATCGAGGGCGCCGTGGACCATCGTGACGTCCTCCAGAACGATGCCGAGAAGGCCGCCAACGACACCCTCTACGCCTGCGTCTCTCGCCCTGCCGGAGCACGCCTGGTACTCGACCTCTGACCCATGACCCCACCACCACAAGGAGCCCCCATGCACCGGAATCATCGTGACTGGAAGCGCCGCGCCGCCGCCCTCGAGGTAGACGGCCGCGCCTGGATCGCCGGCCGACGCTGCCATGCAGTGAACGGCGCAACCCTGGACTCGATCAACCCCATGACCGGGGCCCCGGTCGCCGCCATCGCCGCCTGCGAGGCGGCCGACGTGGATCGCGCCGTGGCCGCCGCCCGCTCGGCCTTCGCAGCCGGCGACTGGGCCCGGGCCGAGCCCGGCGAGCGGCGCCGGGTGATGCTGGCCATCGCCGCCGAGATCCGTATCCACGGCGAGGAGCTCGCCCTGCTCGACAGCCTGGAGAGCGGCAAGTGCATCACCGAGGCGCTCGAGGATGCCGAGGAGGCCGCGGTACTCTTCGACTGGTACGGCGAGGTGCAGGACAAGACCTATGACCGGGTCGCGCCCTCCCCGGCGGGTATCCAGGCCACCGTCACCCATGAGCCGCTGGGCGTGGTGGGCGCCGTGGTGCCCTGGAACTACCCGCTGCACAACAGTGCGGTCAAGCTGGCCCCGGCGCTGGCCGCGGGCAACAGCCTGGTGCTCAAGCCCGCCGAGGAATCCTCGCTGTCCGCCCTGCGCCTGGCCGAGCTGTGCCAGGCCGCCGGCCTGCCCGACGGCACGCTCAACGTGGTGCCGGGCCATGGCCACCTGGCCGGCGAGGCCCTGGGCCACCACGCCGACGTGGATGCCCTGGGCTTCACCGGCTCCACCGAGATCGGCAAGCGCTTCCTGGTCTATGCCGGCGAGTCCAACATGAAGCCGGTATGGCTGGAGTGCGGCGGCAAGAGCCCGCTTGTGATCTTCGACGACTGCCCCGACCTGGAGGCGGCGGCGGACGCCGCGGTGGCGGGGATCTTCACCCACGCCGGCCAGGTGTGCTCGGCCCACTCGCGGCTGCTGCTCCAGGACGGTATCCACGACGCCTTCCTCGCGGCCCTGGACGCGCGCCTGGAAACGCTGGTGCCCGGCGACCCGCTGGACCCCGCCACCCGGCTCGGCCCGCTGGTCAGCCGCGCCCAGTTCGACCGGGTTCGCGAGTACCTGGCCATCGGCCGGCAGGAAGCCTCCCTGCGCCACGGCGGCGAGACCCTCGAGGCGGCCGGCGGCGAGCTCTTCGTGGCGCCCACGGTGTTCACCGGGGTCACCCCCGAGCACCGGCTGTTCCGCGAGGAGATCTTCGGCCCGGTGCTGGCGGTGAGTCGCTTCGCCGACGAGGCCGAGGGCGTGGCGCTGGCCAACGACAGCCGCTACGGCCTGGCCGCCTCGCTGTGGACCGCCGACCTGGGCCGCGCCCATCGGCTCGGCGACGCCCTGCAGGCGGGCACGGTGACGGTCAACGGCGTCGACGCGGTGAGCCCCCAGACGCCCTTCGGCGGCATGAAGGAGTCCGGCATCGGCCGCGACTACGAGCTGGCCGGCATGCGCAAGTACATGGCGCTGAAGACCCGCTGGATCCACTACTGAGCGAGGAGCCCACCATGAGCGAGATTCCCGAGATCCCGGGCACGCCCCGGGAGCAGCTGGCCTGCGCCTTCCGCTGGCTGGCCCGGCTGGACCTGCACGAGGCCACCGCCAACCATTGCAGCCTGGCCACGGCCGAAGGCGGCGGGCGCTTTTTGATCAACCCGGCGGGCCGGCACTTCGCCGAGCTGCGCGCCAGCGACCTGCTGGAGGTCGAGGCCCGGGGCGACGAGCGCCCCACCGGCCTCGACCCCACCGCCTGGGCCATCCACGGCGCCATGCATCGCCAGGGCCGCGAGGTGGGCTGCATCCTGCACACCCATTCGCTGTACGCCACCGCCCTGGCCTGCCTGGAGCGTCCCGAGCTGCCGCCGGTGGAGCAGAACGCCATGCGCTTCTTCGAGCGGGTGGCGGTGGACCGCGGTTTCGACGGCATGGGCCTGGGCGACGAGGCCGAACGCCTGGGCCGGCTGGCCGGCGAGGCGCCGATCCTGCTGCTGGGCAACCATGGCGTGCTGGCCACCGGCGCGGATGTCGCCGAGGCCTTCGATAACCTCTATTATTTCGAGCGCGCCTGCCGCTCCTACCTGGTGGCCCGGGCCAGCGGCCTGCCGCTGGCGCCGGTGCCCCCCGAGGTCGCCCGCAAGACCGCGGCCCAGTGGGACGACTATGCCCGGGCGGGCGCCCCCCAGGCCCACTTCGCGGCGCTGATGCGCCTGCTCGACAAGGAGGGCGACGACTTCCGGAGCTGAGATCGCGCCATGCCCGACACCGCCATCGCCGCGCCCCCCTACCGGCTCGGCCTCCTGCTGCTGCCGCAGTTCTCCTTCGCCGGCCTGGGGGCCCTGCTGGACCCGCTGTTCATCGTCAACTGGCTGGCCCAGGAGCCGCGTTTCGAGTGGCGGCTGCTGGGCGGCGAGCCGTCGGTGCCGGCCTCCAACGGGGTGCCCCTGGAGGTCACCACCGACTGGCCGGCGCCCACCGAGCTGGACGGGGTGCTGGTGCTGGCCAGCTTCGAGACCAAGGCGCTGACCGGCGACCGCCCGCTGGCCATGTGGCTGCGCCACTGCGCCGCCGCCGGGGTCGAGCTGGGCGGCATCGAGATGGGCAGCGAGGTGCTGGCCGCGGCAGGCCTGCTCGACGGCGGCCGCGCGGCGGTGCACTGGGACAACCTCGAGGGCTTCCGCAAGCTCTACCCCCGGGTGGAGGCCGTCGGCGAGCTCTATACCCTGGGTGGCGGTCGCCTGACCTGCGCCGGCGGCACCGCGGTGCTCGACATGATGCTGGCCTGGCTGGCCGAGCGGGTGGAGGCGCCGCTGATGGAGGAACTGCGCAACCACCTGCTGGAGCGCCGCCGGCGGCCGGGGGACACCGTCCAGCTGGCCGCCGCCCCGGAGCGCCAGCCCCAGACCTCGGCCCAGATGCGCCGGGTCATACGGCTGATGCGCCGCGCCATCGAGTCGCCGCTGACCAGCGCCGAGCTGGCCGCCGAGGTGGGCCTATCAGTGCGCCAGCTCGAGCGACGCTTCAAGGCCGAGCTGGGCATCACGCCCAAGCGCTACTACCTCTGGCTGCGCATCAATCGCGCCCACCGTCTGCTGCAGCAGACTGACCTAAGCGTTGCCCAGGTCGCCGCCGGTGCAGGCTTCGGCTCCCTGGAACATTTCTCGCGCGCCTATCGCCGCTTCTTCGGCTGCGCCCCCAGTCAAGATCGCGTGCAGTCGCGCGACGCCCCGGTACTACCGATTCGCTACCTGCCACGCCAACACGGATGCCGACCTGGTCGGTAGGATGCTAAGCTTCCCCCTGATTAACGTTGTCCTACGGAGCCTCATGTCTCATGCAGCCGCCGGTATCCGCTTGCCGGGACGCCCGGTCAGACACGCCCTGGCCGGCGGGTTGATCCTTGCCGGCCTGTTGCTGCAGGTGGCGCAGTTCACGAACCTGTTCCCGCTGGCGCATGCAGTGAGCTACTGCCTGTGGCTGGCCATGGCCCTGCTGTGGGTCGACATCCCGCGGCGCACCCGGCGCCAGGCGGGGATACTCGCCACCCTTGGCCTGGGGCTGCTGATCCTGGCTCACACCTGGCACGGCGCCAGGATCGAATGGTCGGGAATACTCGACGGCAATACCTATGTGGTCGCCATGCTGGTCGGCGTCAGCTTCATCGGCCTGATCGGCAACCTCCGCGGCCGGTCACGCCCCGCCGGCAAGGCGCTGACCGGCGTCCGCGGCATGCTGGGCACCTGGCTGGGCGTCCACCTGCTCGGCTCGATACTGAATCTCTCCACGGTGTTCATGGTCGGCGATCGCCTGGAGCGGCGCGGCCCGCTGACCGCACCGCAGCTGCTCGGCCTCAACCGTGGCCTCTCCAGTGCCGCCCTCTGGTCGCCCTTCTTCGCCTCCATGGGCGTGGTGATGACCCTGGCCCCCGAGATGCACTACGCCACCATCGTCGCCTTCGGCCTGCCGCTGGCCATGGCCGCGGGCATGCTGACGGTCGGCGAGCTCTCACAGCGTTTCGAGCTGGCCGATACGGCCGGCTTCTCGTTGTCGCCGCGCAGCCTGCTGATGCCGGTCAGCATGGCGGCCCTGGTGATGCTCTTCCACTACGTCCTGACGCCACGCCTGTCCATCGTCAGCATCATCACCTTCCTGCTGCCGGGCGTGGCGCTGCTTTCCAACCTGCCCCGAGGTCCACGGTGGACCCTGTGGCGAGTCCATCAGCACACGTTCAACCGCCTGCCGACCATGCGCGGCGAGATCTCGCTGTTCCTCTGCGCGGGGCTGCTCACCCAGGGGCTATCAAGTTTCATCACCGCCGCCACGGACAGTACCTGGACGCTCTTTGCCCACTTCGGGCCCCTTGAGGCCGTCGCCAGCTTCCTGACCATCGTGTTCAGTGCCATAGCCGGCCTGCATCCCATCATTGGGGTGTCGGTGCTTGCCTCGATGCTCGACCTGGACGCCGGCCGGCAGACCCTGTTCGCCTTCGTGGCGCTGGCCTCCTGGGCGGTAGGCACCAGCGTCGGCCCGCTCTCCGGCATCAACCTCTCGCTGCAGGGGCGCTACGGTGTCAGCGGCACCACGATAATGCGCGAGAACCTCGGCTATGCCGCCATCATGACGGTTCTGGTGATGGGGGCTATTCTGGTGATGGAGGCAAGTCTCTAGCGATGGGGTGCCGACCTTGTGGCAGCGAACGGTTCGACGCCTCGACTCCGCTTGGCGACCCGTCGCGCTGCGGCGGTAGGATTATCTCGGGCGCCTGGCGGCGCCATCGCGATCTGAAGTCGAGATTGTTGCCCGTTTAATCGCGACATGAATGTCGCTCCCACAATACCCTAGCGGCACTGCGGCCCTGTGGGAGCGAAGCTTCGCTTCGCGATCCGCCGCGCAGCAGCGGCGGATCGCCAGAGCAAGAGAAAACCTACTTCTCCGGTGCGCGCACGAAATAACGGTGGCCGCACTGATGGCAGGGCTCTATCCGCGCCACCCCCTCGAGCTCGACGACGGCATCGCAGTGCACGCAGGCCATGCGCCCGGGCGCGGCCATCTCGCCGGCGACATAGTCGGCGCGTGACGCTTCCAGGTCATCCTCGAGCTGCTCCCTTTCGATCACGCTGCGATCGGCGATGGAGAGCAGCGACTCGACCAGCTTGCGCGACAGCATCGACAGGTCTATCCCCAGCCAGGTCGCGACGCTCTCGCCACCCGCATCGAGATAGCGACGCAAGTCCTTGAGGTCACGCTCGACCCAGGCGCGCAGCAGCGACAGCTCGTCCTTGGTGAACTCTTCCAGCTCGGACTCGAACTCCACCGCCTCGTCGAGTTCCTGCTGCAGGTTCTCCCAGGTCAGCTCGTCCGCCCCATGGCGCAGCCGGTCGAGCATGCGCTCGTAGCCCTCGCGCAGGCGATGCTCCCGGTGCGGTTCCTTGTGCTCACTCATGCTGATCTCCTCGTTAGCGACAGGGCTTGCTGACCCGGCGCTTCTGCCCCATAGCCGCCGGGCGCCGTGCTGGGGTATCCTAGCGCACAGCCAGTTATACCATTTAGACGACATCCCGCCGGAAATTCAATGGTTTCGCGCCGACAGGGCGCCGGATCCTGACACCGGACAAGGGCCGCTGACACGCGCAGCGCCACACCGCTGCGCTCGACTTTCAAGGTACCCGAAGAGAGCGATGGACGCACAGTACAAGCCCCACGAGATCGAACGCGACGCCCAGCAGTTCTGGGACGAGAACCAGTGCTTCAAGGCGGTGGAAGATGCCAACCGCGAGAAGTTCTACTGCCTGTCGATGTTTCCTTATCCCAGCGGCAAGCTGCACATGGGGCATGTGCGCAACTACACCATCGGCGACGTGGTCTCCCGTTACCAGCGGATGAGGGGCAAGAACGTGCTCCAGCCCATGGGCTGGGACGCCTTCGGCATGCCGGCGGAAAACGCCGCCATCCAGAACCGGGTGCCGCCGGCCAGGTGGACCTACGACAACATCGATTACATGCGCACCCAGCTCAAGGCGCTGGGCTTCGCCTATGACTGGGGCCGCGAGTTCGCCACCTGTGATGTCGACTACTACCGCTGGGAGCAGTGGTTCTTCACCAAGCTGGTGGAGCAGGGGCTGGTCTACAAGAAGATGTCCACCGTCAACTGGGACCCGGTCGACCAGACGGTACTGGCCAACGAGCAGGTGATCGAAGGGCGGGGCTGGCGCTCGGGCGCGCTGGTGGAGCGCAAGGAGATCCCGCTGTGGTTCCTCAAGATAACCGACTACGCCGAGGAGCTGCTCGCCGACCTGGAGCACATCGACTGGCCCGAGCAGGTCAAGACCATGCAGCGCAACTGGATCGGCAAGTCGCGCGGCGTGGAGATGACCTTCGATGTCAGGACGACCGATGGCGCTCCGACCGAGCCGCTGGCGGTCTATACCACACGCCCCGACACCCTGATGGGCGTCACCTACATGGCCGTCGCCGCCGACCACCCGCTGGCGAAGCAGGCCGCCGAGGGCAACGAGGCGCTGGCCGACTTCTGCGCCGAATGCGCCCGAGGCGGCACCTCGGAAGCGGAGCTGGCCACCCGCGAGAAGAAGGGCATGCCGACCGGCCACGTGGCCGTGCATCCTCTCTCCGGCCGCGAGGTGCCGGTCTATGTGGCCAACTTCGTGCTGATGGAGTTCGGCACTGGCGCCGTCATGGCCGTCCCCGGCCATGACCAGCGCGACTGGGAGTTCGCCACCCGGTATGGCATCCCCATCGAGGCGGTCATCGCTGACGAGAATGGTCAGGCACCGGATCTTTCCGAAGGCGCCCATGCCGAGTATGGCCGCCTGATCCATTCCGGCGAGTTCGATGGCCTCGACTTCGACGCGGCCTTCGAGGCCATTGCCAAGCGCCTCGAGGAGCTCGGCCGCGGCGAGGTCAAGACCCACTACCGCCTGCGCGACTGGGGCGTGGCCCGACAGCGCTACTGGGGTGCGCCGATTCCGGTCAAGTACGGCCCCGAGGGACAGACCGTGCCGCTCACCGACGCGGAGCTGCCGGTCGAGCTGCCCATGGAGGTCACCGTCGATGCCACCGGCTCGCCGCTCAAGCGCATGCCCGAGTTCTCCGACCTCGGCGACGGCTGGACGCGGGAGACCGACACCTTCGACACCTTCATGGAGTCCTCCTGGTACTTCGCCCGCTTCTGCTGTGCCGACAACATGGACGCCATGCTCGACGAGCGGGTCAACTACTGGCTGCCGGTGGATCTGTACATCGGCGGCATCGAGCACGCTATCCTGCACCTGCTCTACGCGCGCTTCTTCACCAAGCTGATGCGCGACCTGGGGCTGGTGAGGGCCGACGAGCCCTTCCAGCGCCTGCTCACCCAGGGCATGGTGATCGCCGAGACCTACTACCGCCCCACCGAGAACGGCGGCAAGGCGTGGTTCAACCCCGCCGACGTCGAGGTCAAGCGCGACGAGAAGGGCCGTGCGGTCAGCGCCGTGCTGGCAAGCGACGGGCAGCCGGTGGAGATGGGCGGCATCGAGAAGATGTCCAAGTCCAAGAACAATGGTGTCGACCCGCAATCCATGATCGACCGCTTCGGTGCCGATACCGTGCGCCTGTTCATGATGTTCGCCGCTCCGCCGGAGCAGTCCCTGGAGTGGTCCGATGCCGGCGTCGAGGGGGCCCACCGCTTCCTCAAGCGCCTGTGGCGTCTGGTCAGCGACCACCTCGCGGCCGGCGAGCCCGGCCCGCTGGATCTCGATGCCCTCACCGAGACCCAGCGCGAGCTGCGCCGCAAGACCCACGAGACCATCAACAAGGCCGGTGACGACATCGGTCGGCGCACCACCTTCAACACCGCCATCGCCGCGGTGATGGAACTGACCAACGCCCTGTCCAGGTTCGACGATACCTCGCCCCAGGGGCTGGCCGTGGCGCGTGAAGCGGTGGACGCCTGCGTGCTGCTGCTCGCCCCGATCACGCCCCACGCCTGCCACGCCCTGTGGCAGGAACTGGGCCATGAGGAAGCGGCGATCGATGCCCGCTGGCCAGAGGTCGACGATGCGGCGCTCGAGCGCGACAGCATCGAGCTGGTGGTGCAGGTAAACGGCAAGCTGCGTGCGCGCATCGAGGTCGAGGCCACGGCCGACAAGGCCAGCATCGAGGCCCAGGCGCTGGACGCCGAGAACGTGCAACGCCATGTCGAGGGCAAGACCATCCGCAAGGTGATCGTGGTGCCCGGCAAGCTGGTCAATATCGTGGTCGGCTGAGCGCCGCCGCCTGACGGGGAGAGACCCATGCAGCGCCGAACCCTACTGCAACTCGGCCTCGCCACCGGCGCCTCCCTGGCGCTGGCCGGCTGTGGCTTTCGCCTGCGTGGCCTCGACCAGCGGGTAGTGGCCATCGATGCCCTGGCCCTGGAGGGCCCGGAAAGCGAGCTGACTCGGCAGGTCGCGCGCCACCTTGAGCGTGCCGGAACCCGGGTCGATGGCCAGGCGGAGCACGTGCTCAACCTGGGGCCGGAACGTTTCCGCGAACGATCGCTGAGTGTCCTCGACAGCGGTCCTCGCGAGTTGGAGATGTCCCTCGAGGTGCCCTTCTCCGTGCAGCGACGCGGCGACGGCGCCTACCTGCTCGACCGGCAGCGCCTGGAAGTCAGCGAGCGCCTGACGGTCAACGATGACGAACTGCTGGCCCAGGACGACCTGCGCGAGACCACGCGCGCGAGGCTGCGCAGCGACGCCGTGCGCCAGCTGATGGGCCGCCTGCGGGCGCTATCCGAACGGTAAGACTGCATGACACCGATTCGGTGAACCTGCATGTTTCAGGGGGCAAGAGGTATCGATGAAGGTCTTTCCCGACAAGCTTCAAGACGCGCTGGCCAAGAAGCTCCCGCCGGTGGTGATCGTATCCGGCGAGGAACCGCTGCAGCACATGGAGGCCTGCGACGCCGTTCGCGCCGCTGCGCGACAGGCCGGCGTCGAGGAGCGCGAGGTCCTGCACGTCGAGGCCAACTTCGCCTGGGGACGCCTGACCGAGGCCGCCGCCAGCCTGTCGCTGTTTGCCACACGCCGCCTCATCGAGGTTCGGCTGGGCAGTGGCAAGCCCGGTCAGGAAGGTGCCAAGGCGCTGCGCCACTATGCCGAGTCCCTCAAGGGCAGTGACGATGTCCTGCTGCTCTCCACTGGCAAGATCGACTATCGCGAACAGAAGAGCGCCTGGTTCAAGGCCCTGGACAAGGTCGGGCTCTTCGTGCCGGTCTGGCCGGTGGACGTCTCGCGGCTGGGTTTCTGGCTGCGCGACCGCGCCTCCCGCCACGGCCTCTCTCTTGACCTCGACGCCGCCCGCCTGCTCGGCGAGCGCACCGAAGGCAACCTGCTCGCGGCCGACCAGGAGCTGCAGAAGCTGGCCCTGATGGTGCCCGCCGGCGCCCGGATCGGCCCCCGGGAAGTCGCCGGCGGCGTGGAGGACAGTGCGCGCTATGACGTCTTTACCCTGATGGATGCCTGCCTCAAGGGTGAACGTGCCCGCGTCACACGGATCATGGTCGGGCTGCGCGGCGAGGGCGTCGAGGCGCCCATCGTGCTCTGGGCGCTGTCCCGGGAGCTGCGCCTCCTGCTGTCGATCCAGCAGCACCTCGAACAGGGCCAGAGCCTGGAGCATGCCTGCAAGGCCCAGAAACCGCCGATCTTCGAGAAGCGACGCCCGGCCTATCAGCAGGCCATCGCCCGGCTCCCCCTGAAGCGGCTGCACAAGCTGCTGCTCTTTGCCCAGCGCCTCGATCTGGCGATCAAGGGTGCAGGCAGCGTACCGCTGTGGGACGGCCTCCATGACCTGGCGCTGACGTTGGCTGGCGGTCGTGGTCCCCTCGCCGAACTCCCCTCCTCCTACCGCATCGGCTAAAGCGCTGGGTAAGCGCTATTGAGCGCACCACTTTTTGTGGGAGCGATTATTGTGGGAGCGATCTTCAGATCGCGATGGCGCCACCAGGCGCCCAGGACAACCCTACCGCCGCTGCGCGACGGATCGCGAAGCAAGCTTCGCTCACACAAAGCCAGCACCCCATCCCAACGCCAACACCATTCCCACAAGGGCATGAAATATCACGGCATTCCGTCCTATACTGGGCGGGCATCGCACGGTTTCGCCGAACGGCATGGAGGCTGCATCGGCGGCACCTGGAGCCGGAAGCCCAACCCGAGAAGAAGGAACACCAATATGATGAAGAAGCTCTGCCGTTACCTCAGCCCGCTGCTGATTGCCGCCCTGGTGCTGGGCAGCCTGCCGGTAGCCGCCGCGCCGGCCAGCCCGAACAGTGGCCTGGTCACGACCCAGGATGCCTTGAGTGCCGAGCGCGCCCAGGGGGATCGGGAGCGGATCCACGAGATACTCGCGCGTGACGACGTTCAGGATCAGCTCGTCGCCCAGGGCGTCGACCCCGCCGAAGTGGAAGCCCGGGTGGCCGCCCTCTCCGATGCAGAAGCCGCCCAGATGGCCGACCAGCTCGAGCAGCTGCCGGCCGGGGCCAGCGTGGTCGGCGCCCTGTTCGCCGTCTTCGTGATCCTGCTGGTCACCGATATCCTCGGACTGACCAACGTCTACCCCTTCACACGCTGATAGGCGACGCCGCATGAAACCATGCCAGATCCGGCATCACGCCTGCTCCCTTCTCCAGAACGCCCGCCCCGCGGGCGTTCTCGCGTTGGGACTGCTGTTGCTCAACATCGCCGGCTGCGCCAGCACGCCACAGCTGGCCGAGACGACCGAGCGAGAACTGCCCCGCCGGGCGCTGCTCGAGGACATCCCCTTCCACGGACAGCGTGACTATCAGTGCGGGCCCGCCTCGCTGGCCATGGTGCTCAGCGCCTCAGGCGCAGCGACAGACGTCGACACCCTGATTCCTCAGGTCTTCCTTCCCGGAAGGGAAGGCAGTGTCCAGCCCGAGATGCTGGGCACCGTGCGCCGGCACGGCCGTATCCCCTTCCGGATCGACGGCCATCTCGACGCCCTGCTGACCGAGATCGACGCCGGCCAACCGGTGGTGGTGATGCAGAACCTCTCCCTGCCCGCCTGGCCGGTCTGGCACTACGCGGTGGCCATCGGCTTCGACCTGGACGAGGAGACGCTGATCCTGCACAGCGGCATGGAGCCGGAACGCGTCACGTCCTTCAAGCGCTTCGATGCCACCTGGGCCCGCAGCGATCGCTGGGCTTTCGTCGCCCTGTCGCCGGGCGAGCTGCCCGCCACCTCGGACGCCCGGTCCGCCCTGGATGCCATCGCCGACTTCGAGCGTGTCCAGGGAGCCCAGGCCGCCCTGCCCGCCTGGCAGGCACTCGTGGAACGGTACCCGCACACCGCCATGGGACACTTCGCGCTAGGCAATGCTCGACATGCCATCGGCGACGACCAGGGCGCTATCTCCGCCTTCGAGGACGCCGCGAAGGCGGACCCCGACCTGGCTGTCGCCTGGTTCAACCTGGGATTGCTCCACCGCGAACAGGGAGAGGAAGATGCAGCCGTTGAGGCCCTGCAGCGAGCGGCCAGGCATCCCGGCCAGTGGCGGGAGCAGGCCCGACAAGCGCTCGATGACATGACGCCGAAAGGCGAGTCGCGGTAACCTGCAAGATGGTGTGCGAGCGTCACCTGGCCGTGGATGACGAAGAGGGTACCACCCGCTCCTCGACGCCCCCCAGTGCCAACAACGGCACTCCTAGGGAAGCCTCCGGCGCGGCCCGGCGTTTGCAGGCGACACGCGATCATTCACCGCGGGAAGAGAGTGGCATGCTCCCCGTATCCCGCTGCATGGCTTGCTTGATGGCAGGAACCAGGAAACGGGCACCGGTCTCGCTGAGGTGATCGTCGTCATAGTAGACGGGCTGGCCATCGATATCTCCCCAGCACTGCCCTTCTCGACACAGGATGGGCACGGGGTCGATGATGCGGACACCACAGTCACTTGCAGCCTTGTCCTGCAGATTCAGGGCTAGCCGGTGACGTTGCCGATACGCCTCTTCGGTGATGGATACACGCTGAACCTGACCATTGAAGATCAACGAGCTGGCCATGGACTCCGGGACATGTCGGTTCAGCTCGGGAATGGGACGGAACATGTAGACCTTTCGATACCGGGCAAACTCACAGGCGGTCTCCACGAAACCTTGCGCCATCTCGTCAAGGAAATCCGCGTCCCTGAGGGAATAGGGGCTGCTGAGATAGTAATCCGGGTCACTGACCTCATCGCTTCGATACTGCTCGGAAGGACCGTGCAGGTAAGAGGAGACACGGTTGATGATGAAGAGCGGAGCCTCGCGGTCCAGGGTCCGACTCTTGTCCAGGGCATAATCGATGAAATCACCGCAATGCGCCAGGGAGGGCTTGTCACTCCTTATCCCGGCGATCGTCGGGCAGCTGGCCAGCGTCCAGTCCAGCACATGCCGGCGCTCATCCTCCATGGCCTGCTCGATCGTGCGCACGAGAGTCGCGGCGTGGCTGTCACCGATGACGATGGCTCCCAGCACCTCGCCCCCATAGGTGCATTCCGGTACAGGTGTCGAGCCTTCCACATGGCACTCAGAGCGTCGCGGATTGACGTTGCGGGACTCATCGGCCAGCAGGACGGCCTGCGCCGGCAGCCTCTCCGGCGCTCCCTGACGCATGTGACCGTACAGGCCTGAGGTAAAGAACAGAGCCGTGCCGACAAGCGACGCGGCAAACACCCGCCCCCGGGTGCTGGCCAGCGCTACCTCGCCCTTGCGGAAGGGGTTTTCCACATAGCGCCACGTCAGGTATGCCAGACCCAGCGCGACCCCGCAGAGCAGTCCCATCACTTGCCAGGAAGGGTTCTCAAGGCTGCGGATCCGCGCAAAGGCCAGCAGCGGCTGGTGCCAGAGATAGGCGCTGAAGCTGATCAGTCCGAGGCCAACCAGCGGCTTCAACGCAAGCAGACGCCCCACGAACGTCGAGGTAGCGCCGAACAGGATGATCAGCGCGGTCCCCCCTACCGGGGCCAGGGCATACAGCGATGGAAAGGGAACCGCCGCATCGTAGGCAAAGATCGCATAGAGGATCAGTCCCAGCCCCAGCGCCGACAGCAGACTGCTCGCGGGCCTGGCGTGTTGGCCGAGCCAGAGTGCACAAAGCGCACCGACGCCAAGCTCCCAGGCTCGGGAGGGCAACAGATAGAAGTTAGCGGCAGGCTGGTGACGCCATCCCCACTCGGAGAGCAGCAGGCTGAAGCAGACAAGCACAAGGATCGTGACCTGAACGGGACGCCGCCCGAAGCGCCACAGGAAAAGCAGCAGAATCGGGAAGAACAGATAGAACTGCTCCTCCACGGCCAGGCTCCAGGTATGCAGCAGAGGGTTTTCCTCCGCTGCCGGCGAGAAGTAGCCCGTCTTGATCCAGAACAGGATATTCGATGCGAAGAGGCTGATCGCCACCAGCGCCTGGGAAAAATCCTTGAATTGCTGGGGCAGCATCCATAACCAGGCGAAAGGCAGGCAGCACAGCATCACGAAGAACAGTGCAGGCAGGATGCGCCGCGCCCGACGCTCATAGAAACGCACAATGGAGAAAGTCCCCTTCTCGAGGTCGTGAAGGAGGATGGAAGTGATCAGGTAGCCACTGATGACGAAGAAGACATCGACGCCGACATAGCCTCCGGAAAAGGCGGAAAACCCCGCATGGAACAGGATGACGGGCAGCACCGCCACCGCCCTGAGCCCATCGATCTCGCGCCGATACTCCATGGCGGCCTCCACCTATCGACTATGACGTCCCCATGACCTGACGCGTACGGCTATGGCTTGAATACCGCAAGCGAATCACCGCGCCCCATGCCGAAATAGAGCAGGCCGGCGCGCTTCACTGCCTGAGGGTCATAGAGATTGCGCCCATCCACGATCACCGGCATGGCCAGGTTGTCCTTGAGCCAGTCGAAATCCACGGTGCGGAACTCCTTCCACTCGGTACAGATCACCAGGGCGTCAGCGCCCTTCACCGCCTGGACGCGGTCGGCCACCAGGGTCAGGTCGTCGCGCTCGCCATATAGACGGCGACACTCCTTCATTGCCTCGGGGTCGAAGGCCTGCACCCGTCCGCCAGCGTTCCATACAGCTTCCATCAGGGTACGGCTGGGCGCGTCGCGCATGTCATCGGTGTTGGGCTTGAAGGCGAGCCCCCACAGAGCCACGGTCTTGCCGTCCAGGTCGCCATCGAAGGCCTGAGCCAGCTTGGTGAACAGGCTCTGTTTCTGGCGGCGATTCACCGCCTCCACGGCATTGAGCAGTTCGGCCGAGTAGTCCACGTCCGACGCGCAGCGCGCCAGTGCCTGAACGTCCTTGGGGAAACAGGACCCCCCGTAGCCGCAGCCGGGATAGATGAACTGATAGCCAATGCGCGGATCGCTGCCGATCCCGTGACGCACCTGTTCCACATCGGCACCGAGCCGCTCGGCCAGGTTGGCGATCTCGTTCATGAAACTGATCTTGGTGGCCAGCATGGCGTTGGCCGCGTACTTGGTCAGCTCAGCGGCACGCACGTCCATGAACATCAGCTTTTCATGCAGCCGGTTATAAGGGGCATAGCACTCGCGCATCAGTTCCTTGACCCGCGCCGAATCGGTACCGATGACGATACGTGCCCCGAAGGTGAAATCCTCGATGGCCGCTCCCTCCTTGAGAAACTCCGGGTTGGAGCAGACATCGAACTCGAGCGTATCGCCACGCTGTGCGAGCACCCTGCCGACGGTCGCTTTCACCCGGTCGGCGGTCCCCACCGGTACGGTGGACTTGTTGACCACCACCTTGTACTCCTGCATGTGCTGGCCGATGGTCTCGGCAACCGCCAGCACATACGTCAGATCGGCGCTGCCATCCTCGTCGGGAGGCGTGCCAACGGCAATGAACTGCAGAGTCCCGAAGGCCACCGCCTCGGCAGCATCGGTCGTGAAGCGCAGCCGGCCCGAGGCCACGTTGTCCCGGACCATGCTCTCGAGCCCCGGCTCGTAGATGGGGATCTCGCCATCGCGCAGTCGGGCAATCTTGTTGGCGTCCACATCCACGCACATCACGTCATGGCCCACATCGGCCAGGCAAGTCCCGGTCACCAGCCCAACATAGCCCGTTCCAAAAATCGTGATCTTCATTCCCTGCCTCCCGATGCAGTCCTTTCAACCCATGACCCACAGCAACGCGCCAGATCTCACGCGCCAACCTCAAGATTCGCCCGCTCGTTTCACTCTTCGCGCCATGGGCCTTTCAATGTAACCAAATGTGTCTTCAGCAGCACCCAGCATGCCACTGTCAAGCCCAGATAGCCGCTCAATCCTCTCACATCCCGCAACATGGATTGTGTCAATCCGAAATAGACGAAGGCAAAGCAGATCATTAAGCCCGACAGTGCGAGAACCCTGATCCGGGTATCGCGGCTGCCGCGCAGATGCCGGGCAAACAGCCAGGCCGGAACCCCGTAGAGTGCCAGCAGGGTCGATAGGCCCAGCACACCGCGGCGGGCCGCCGTATCCACCAGATCGCTGTGCAACTGATCATACTGACTGACACTGGGATGAATCAGCCCTAGCGGGACCATGGCATCCCGGGCGTCCTGCAATCGTCCCTCCCCCCAGCCCAGCCAGGGCTTGTCGAGAAACAGCCGACCGCCGGCGTACCACATGTCCAGACGCAGCCCCACCGAACTGCTGCTGTCACCGTCCAGGTAGGTCTCGATATCGTTCACCGCCCGATCGAAGCGCTGGACAACCCCATAATCGGTGATGGCGGTCATCGCCACCAGGCCAGCCAGCAACAGCCACACTCCCGCCGCTACCCGGAGTCGCTGCCGGCGCGGGAAGACTCCGCGAAAGCCCCGGAAGCCCATCAGGGCCAGCAGTGGCAGGGCGACCCAGCCGCCTCGCGTACCCGAAAGAAAGGAGGCCGCGAACCCTCCCACGGCGGCCAGGCCCAGCAAGAGCGTCAGCCACGGCAAGGGGCGGCACCGCCACGCCAGTCGCCCCAGCATGGCCACCAGCGACAATACCCCCAGAAGCAGGGCGAGATTGCCGAAGGGGATGGCGTTCATGTCGTTGTCGGCGCGATAGGCACCGAGGACGAAGCGCTCATGGACGGCGATGCTTCCCGCCCCAAGCCCCCCTACCACCAGGCCCAGCCACCAGCCAATGCGCGCGGGCGGGTGATGACGCAGCCACACCAGCAGTCCCGCGGCCAGCAGGGGCCACAGTGGTACCAGCCAGCTGTACCCGTGTTCGGCCACCGGCCAGACCCCGGTACGCACCACATCCAGGCACCAAAGCCCTGAGAAGGCCAGCAATGCCAGCAGCCAGAGGTGATCCTCGCCATCCAGCACCGCCGGGATGGCGCCCACCGGAGTCCGGCGCAGCAGCAGGCCAGCCAGGGCCAGCAGCCCGGTCGCCAGAGGAATCGCCGCATAGGCCCAGGGCAGCAGAATCAGCAGAGCCACGAAGGCCCCGGTCAAGAGGGTATTGACCGTGCGCCAGGCATCAGCGACACGGCCCGGCGTTGCCTGCCCGATCATCATCGGGTTCACTCCTCGTCGAGACTCAGTACCGCGGGTCACCTTTCCAGAGATTGCCCATCCAGAGGTCGTAGGAGCGATCGCTGAAGGCCCCGAATCCCGACTCATGGGCGAAGGTCATCTCGCCGAAGAAGATCCTGCCCCGGATGTTGTAGAGATCCACCCGCACATAGGAGAAGGGCTCGGCCAGCGTCCTGACAATCTCCAGCATCCTGGCATAGTTCTCGGGACGCTCGATGCGGCGATGGATCGAGGGATACTTCACCGAAAAGGGCAGCCACTCGAGATCCTCGGTGAAGTAAGACCGGGTGTGATTGGTGAACCTGTCGAAGTCCACGTGCAGGATCACCACGGGGGAGAGCCCCTCTCCCTGTTGAAAGACATGAAACTTGTAGTCCAGCGCGGGTTCGCCCGGCGGCACCGGCAGCTTGCGCTCCACCAGCAGGCGGGGGGCGATACTGCTGTACCAGGGCTCACGCTTGGTCGCGCCATAGTCCTTCTTCAGCAGAGCGGTCACCGTATCGCACGCCTCGCGAAGCGTCTCGTCGCTGGCGTCGCGATCGAGGATAAATACCGCCCCGGAATTATGATTTGCCTTGACCACCGCCCCGTCATGGGCCTCGATCAGCGTCCTGAGCTGCGCTGGCGCGAGCGACTCGCCGACGTAGAGCGTGTCGATGACGAACTCGTCTCCCAGCTTATCCCCCACGTACTCCTTCACTTTCACCTTGTCGGAGCAGGTCGTGAACAGGGCTGAGGCATGGTGACGTTTGCGGAAGTTGATCTTCTCGTTGTAGGTGCAAGGCCGCTGGAAGCTGGGGAGGTAGTGCAACCGCGAGAGGAACTTGATGTGGTCCTGGACCCCTGTGGGGAGAATGTCGTAGAGCTTTCTGGGCAGAGTCGTCATGTTGGCCTTTCCGTGGTTGCGTCTATCCAGGTTGTTCGATGTGGCAAAAGGCGTCGCCTCGACAGGTTTCACCCGATCGGGGCGAATGACCTCGACCTGCGGACTTGACGACCGTCGGCTTGAACAGGCTTCCAGGCGTTACCATGTAACTGCTAGTTTACATTATGATCGCGCATCGACCAGCGTGGAAAGTGCCATACCACGCCAACCTCAGGCCGACGAGATCGAGGGAGACGACCCCGATGGCGCGTCGGAGGGGCGGCATGCCGAGTGAGGCCCTGCCACAGTCATCCAACGATGCTGATGGCTAATGCTCGAACCTGAGTGCCAGCAGTCCCAGCCGTTCATACACGGCGCGCTCGGTCTTGCGCAGCTGGGTGGCCGAGGGGACCCAGTAGCCGAAACGACGGGCCCGCGAGCGTGCGGCCAGGTAGTGGGTAGGTGCTGCTATGGGTCTCAAGCCGGCGCGACGAAAGTGCTGCATGGCCCGTGGCATGTGCGAGGCCGAGGTCACGAGCACCACCCGGGCCCCCTCCCCCAGCACCTTGCTGACGGCCCGGGCCTCGAGCCCCGTATCGACGGGCGTGTCGAGTACCTGCAGCTGAGCCGGCTCGACGCCCAGCTCCTGCGCTCCCCGGGCATAGCCCCACGCCACCGGCTCGGCGTCGGGATCACGGCTGCTGCCGGTGACCACCAAGGGTAGTGAGGGCCGCTGGCGCCACAGTCTCACCCCCTCCATCAGGCGAATCGCCGAACTCTCGCCCAGCCGCCCCGTGATGCTCCAGGGGGTGTGCCACGCCCAGCCGCCCCCCAGCACCACGATGCCGGCCAGCGACTCGTCGTCCGGGAGCGCCTGCAGAGCCGGATAGCGCGCCTCCAGCGGGGCCAGCAGCCGGTCCGCCACCGGCGACCAGCTCGCCAGGAAGAGCAGCAGCAGCCCCAAAGCCGCAGCACCCAGCCCCGGACGTCGCAAGCCGCGCCAGGCCAGCCCTCCCCCCAGGAGCAGCAGCCCCAGCGTCACGGGCAGCGGCATCACCAAGTGAGCCACCAGCACTTTCAGCAGGTCATACACGAGCGGGCGCCCCCTGCTTACTCATTCGCGATGAACGGCCTGGCACGCTGATGGATGACGCAGCGCCCCGGCAGACAGGCAGCCTTGCCCGGGGTCTCCCGCCCACCGCGTCTCGGGCTTCAAACTCCATAGTAACTGCGGTACCACGCCACAAACCGCTGGGCCCCCTCCTCGACCTTGACTCGCGGTCGATAGCCGGTGACGGAGAACAGTGCGTCGGTATCCGCCCAGGTGCGTGGGACGTCACCGGGCTGCATCGACCGATAGTCGCAGATCGCCGCTTTTCCGGTGGCCGCCTCCACGGCTCGAATGAAATCCATCAGCCCCACGGGGCTACCGTGGCCGATATTATAAAGCGCATAGGGAGCACTACTGCGGTCAGACTCGCCAGCGGAGGGCTGCCAGGCTGGATCGGCGACAGGGATCACCGCCAGGATGCGTATCACCCCTTCCACGATATCGTCGATGTAGGTGAAATCCCGCGACATGTCTCCCTGGTTGAACACCTGAATCGGCTCCCCATCGAGAATCGCGCGGGTAAACTTGAACATCGCCATGTCCGGCCGCCCCCAGGGGCCATATACCGTGAAGAAGCGAAGTCCCGTGGTGGGGATGCCATAGAGGTGGGAATAGGTATGCGCCATCAGCTCGTTGGCCTTCTTGGTCGCGGCATACAGGCTGACGGGGTGGTCCACCCTGTCGGACGTGGCGAACGGCGTCTTGTCGTTCATCCCGTAGACGGAGCTCGATGAAGCATAGACCAGGTGTTCAACCTTCTGGCTACGGCAGCCTTCCAGGACGTTGAGATGCCCCAGCAGGTTGCTTTGCGCGTAGACATGCGGGTTCTCCAGTGAATGACGCACCCCCGCCTGAGCGGCCAGGTGAATCACTCGGTCGAAGCGATGTTCGGCGAACAGCGCCTCCATGCCCTCCCGGTCCGTCAGGTCCAGCTTCAGGAAGCGCACATCCTCACACGAAGCCAGGTCGTCCAGACGCGCCTGCTTGAGCGAGACCTCGTAGTAGTCGTTGAGGTTGTCGATGCCCAGGATTTCATGGCCCAGACCCGACAGACGCCTGGCAACGGCATGGCCGATGAAGCCCGCCATGCCCGTGATCAAGAGTTTCATGGAGCCTCGCGCCCTTTGGTGTCACTTGATGACAGGGATGTCGTCGAATGATGTATCGACACCAGAGTGCCACCGTCGATTGCCGTGCGCTACTGAATCCTCTCATGCAGGACATTGAACTTGCTGCTGTGCCTGGCGGAGGGGAAATGATGGAAAAGCGCCCGTTCGTGGACTCCGGAAAGCAGCCGGGCGAAGTCGGGTCAAAGCTTTCCGACCCAGGAGTCGGCCGCCTGCGCCAGCAACTGATGTACCTGCTGAAACGCTTCTCGGCTCTTGCGATAAGGGTCGGGAATCTCGCGGCCCCGGCCATTGTCGAGCCAACGACCAAAAAGCATGGTCTTGCCCAAGGCAGCGGGATCCATCTGGCCCAGGGCGAGACGCTGGCCGTCGGACATCACCAGCACCAAGTCGGCCCCATGGAGAATATCCAGTGTCACCCGGCGTGCCTGATGGGTGCTTACATCCAGCCCATCTGCCTCGGCGAGGATTCGGGCCTCGGTTTCCACGCCGTGGCCTTCCAGCGGATTCAGGCCGGCAGTCTCGACCTGTTTATCGGGCAGCCGGGCAGCCAGCATGGCACCAGCGACCGGACTACGACAGATATTACCGGTGCAGAGCACCAGAATTCGATTGAACATGGCGGCCTAATCTTGATGTCGCGGAACGCAGGAGAGCGGATAGCAAGATTATCGGGCTCCCTGGATGCCACTGGTCATGAGGATGATCGAGAAATCAACTCTCGCCCTGTAGATTGCAACGATGCGCCCGCTCCCCTTTCGGTCAATGCGACGCTCCAGCTGACGCAGATAACGAAGGATATTCTACTGTCATCAACCGCCGCTGCCTAGCATGCCATCAGGTCGTATCCCGTTTATCGGCGTGAGTGAGTTGCCGCTGGATGACAGGGTCATGATAACCATACACCTGGTGCTAGAAGCTCCTTTCAAGGATGACGCCATCAAGCTGACGAGGCCCTCGTTTAATTGCATGAGCTGCCTCCCTTTCCGGTGATCAGACCTTACCTTTTTCTGGATCGAGCCAGCGGTTTTTCTCCGACAATGCAGGTGAGCAAAACCATCTTGGGAACATCTACCAGCTTCCCTATGCTTGTTAACAATAGTTAACATACGAGACGGCAGGACGTGCCCTTCGACCTTTCGTCGGTACGAACTGCTGTCCAGCACAGGATGGACCCGACCATGATGGTGAGCATCGATCGTCTCTTTCGCTTGCCACGCCGCTACAAGCGCCTGATCCTTCTCGCCATCGATGCCTGTTTGCTGACCTTGAGCTTCCTCTCGGCCATCTGGCTGCGCCTGGAGCACTGGGGACCCATGGCCGAGCCGCTTGCCTGGGTGGCATGGCTGGTGGTCTTGCCGCTGAGCCTGGCGGTCTTCGTGAGGCTGGGATTCTATCGTGCGCTCATTCGCTACATGAGCAGCAAGGCACTGGAGACCCTGATGATCGGGATGGCCAGCTCCTCTGCCCTGCTGATGCTGCTCTGCACGCTCTTCTCCGTCTCGATGCCGCGCTCTATCGGCCTGATCTATCCGATGCTGGCCATGCTGAGCGTGGGGGGAGTTCGTGTCTTCCTGCGTTCACTGCACCTGCGTCGACAGGTTCGCTACAAGGACCCGGTAATTCTCTACGGAGCGGGTGCCGCCGGCTCGCAGCTGGTGCACAGCCTGCAGCAGGGCGGTGAATATACGCCGGTGGCCTTCATCGATGACTGGCGTGGCATGCATGGAACCGACGTGGAGGGACTGCGGGTCTATGCGCCCGAGGCGCTGCCGCGGCTGGTGAAGAACTTCGGGGCCAAGCGGATCCTGCTGGCCATGCCCAGCGCGCCGCGAACACGACGTCAGGAAATCCTGCTCATGCTGGAACCCCTGTCGATCCCCGTGCAGACATTGCCCAGCATGGAGGACGTGATCGCCGGACGGGCCCAGCTCAACGAGATTCGTGATGTCACCGTCGAGGACCTGCTGGGGCGTGATATCGTCCCGCCCGACCAGGGCCTGCTCGATGCCAACATCCGCGACAAGGTGGTGATGGTGACCGGCGCCGGGGGCTCCATCGGCTCGGAGCTATGTCGCCAGGTGCTCCAGGAGGGGCCTCGTCAGCTGTTGCTGTACGAGTTCTGCGAATATGCGCTGTATGCCATCGAGCGAGAACTGCTACAGCGGGTCAAGGCGCAGGGGCTGGAGGTCACGGTGCGAGCGCTGCTCGGTTCGGTACAGGATCGCTCGCGGCTTGACGGCGTGATCAAGGCCTTCGGGGTAGAGACCATCTACCATGCCGCTGCCTTCAAGCATGTGCCCATGGTGGAGCACAACGCCATCCAGGGGATCCTCAACAATGTATTCGGCACCCTGGCCACCGCCCAGGCGGCAATCGAGCATGGCGTGGAAACCTTTGTGCTGATCTCCACCGACAAGGCAGTACGTCCCACCAACGTGATGGGAACCACCAAGCGGCTGGCCGAGCTGGTCTGCCAGGCGCTGGCCCAGGAGCAGCAGCGCACCCGCTTCAGCATGGTTCGCTTCGGGAACGTGCTGGGCTCCTCCGGCTCGGTGGTGCCGCTGTTCAACGAACAGATTGCCCGAGGTGGCCCGGTTACCGTCACCCATCCCGAGGTGACGCGCTATTTCATGACGATTCCCGAGGCATCCCAACTGGTGATCCAGGCCGGGGCCATGGGTAGCGGTGGCGAGGTATTCGTGCTGGACATGGGTACCCCGGTAAGGATCGCCGAGCTGGCGGCCGAGATGATTCGTCTGTCAGGCCTGGAAGTGCGCAACGAGGCAAACCCCGAAGGCGATATCGAGATCCGCTTCACCGGTCTGCGCCCGGGCGAAAAGCTTTATGAAGAGCTACTCATCGGCGAGAACGTGGTGGAGACCGTACATCCGCGTATCCGCTGCGCCCACGAGACCTGCTGGCCCTGGCCTCGTCTGGAAGCGTATCTGCAGGCACTCTACCAGGCCACTCAGGCGCACCGTCACGATACCATCCGCCGCCTGCTGCTGGAGGCGCCCACGGGCTACGCGCCCACGGGTGACATTGCCGACCTGGTATGGCTGAACACTCCCGAGCTCGAAGACAGCTCGGCGTTTGCGCCACTCCCTGTCGCGAACAGTCAGTTGAGCCACGTGCCCCTGCCACCCTTGGCGAGGCATGACGAGCCCCTGGTGGCCAACCTGATATCACCCTACGCGTCCAGGCGTTGTTAGGGCATTGAGCAGAAGGACAATGCCGGCAAGACCTCAATGAGGTTCGACATGACTCGCCCTGGCGTCAACCCCGAGCGAGCTGCTGGAAGCTCGATGGTCCGATGATGGGTCATCATCACAGGGTAAGCTGGGCAGCTCAAGAAGGTCGCCCAGGTAACGAAGACCATGATCGTTCAAGCGAGTCGACATGCCGGAACCTGGCGTGAAGGTCAGCTCTCCCAGCATCGGCACGCCGTCATTATCGTAGAAATCGACCCTGACAAACGGGAAGGGTCGGGCCAGCGTCTCCGCACAGGTCACCATCTCTGCCAGACTATCGGGCCGCTCGGGTCGTGGGGCACGCTGCAGGCTCTCGAAGGAAATCGCCAAGCGGTTCCAGTCCAGGTCGAAGAAGTCGACCCTGAGGTCCCGCTCCCTCTCGGAGCATACCTCGACCACCTTGGCCACACCGTTGAAGCAGAAGACCTTGTAGTCCCAGGGAAGCAGCCCCGAACGGGTCTCGATATAGGCTTCGAGAATGATACGAGGGGTGATCCTGTCGTAATGCGGCTCGAGGCTCTTCCTGCCGAATTTCTCCCGCATCCATCTCCTGAGCTGCTGACTGGCCACTGCCGGATCAAGCGCCTGCTTGTCTCGTATGACAAGGTTGTAGCCGCAGCCATGAGTGCACTTGAGGACAAACTTTTCCGGAAGCTCATCCCAGACGATCTCATCGGGCGAGTCATAGACTGCCAGCAGGGGGTTCAGGATATTGCCGTACCCTTGGCGAGTGACATGACCATGCAACTGATACTTGTCGGCGCAGACCGCCACAAGGGGGTCATGCCAGTGGATCTTTAGCCACTGCAACTTCTCGTTGAAGTCTTTTGGTGTAGTGACGTTGAGATACTTCCCCGTGCGCCTGAAATATAGCAGTCTTGCCGCGGTAACCGGTGATACGGCATTGATGACATTGAGCATGCCATGCCAGGCGGCGCTCTGCGACTTCCTGAGAGAGACAATAAAACTTCCTGAATTGGAATACATGGCGAGCCCTGTTGTGAAAATACCCGTTATCACCGCTGCCAAACGGCTCGAAAGTCAGAAGGTAAAATAATGAAAGCAATGGAGCCCAGTGCCCTCCACACTGGACCACACTCATGCTTCGGCCCTCTGGATGAGGCCTTTCTTCCAACTCAGCCCGCTGCGCTGACAACTGCCTTCAACCCTATCATGGCGAAAGGGAGTCTGGCCGTATCGTCCGGCTCTTAAAAAATGTAGCAGAAAGGCATTCACGAGGCCGGATCATATTTCCCAATCGCGAAAACCCCATTAGATCAGTCATAATGATCATGCCTCCCCCAGAAGAAAGTAGGGGATAATAAAAGGTTAGCTGACTTAGGGGTGCAGGTGGAATGAATACATGCAAGGAAATCCTTCAACAAGATGCTGCCCGGAACTTGATAACGCCATTTCTGACAAGGAGCGGCACCAGCAGCAACCCGTTTTATCAGCACCCTGCATCAACAGCTAACGATCATGAGTAACGTCGCGTCATTCCATGGCTAGTGGTATCAATGAAGCTGGAATAGCCTGCCTAGGAAGGCGCCAACAGTATGCCGTTTCCTCCCTTCCTCCAAGGAGGGCTGACTGGGCAGTTCCAGAAGCCCTCCCAAATATGCCAATCCCTTTTTATTGTAATAGCGGGTTGACATGTTGGAGCCGGGCGTAAAGGTCATCTCACCAAGCACCGGCGAGCCGTTCCTGTCATAGAAATCGACTCTGACAAAGGGAAAAGGTTTCGCTAGCCTTTGCGCATAGTGAATCATCTGATCGAAACAGTCCGGCCGCGCAAGGGGGAAGGCACTGGTTTTACGACACCCAATATCGAGAGACTGCCACTCGAGATCAAGGAAGTCCTCGCGTAGCTCGGTATCACGTTCCGAGCAGACTTGCACCAGCTTGGCCTCACCATTGAAGCAATAGACCTTATAGTCAAGGGGTAGCATCCCATCGGCGCCTTCTATGAATTCCTCAATGATGATCCTGGGCCTGATCCTGTCATAGTGGTATTCCAGGCTCTTCCTGCCGAACCTTTCATGCATCCAGTCGTCGAGCTTACGTTCTGCCTGTTCCTTGTCCAGGCGCGACTTGTCCGGGACGATGATGTTGTACCCGCATCCGTGGGTGCACTTCATGACAAAGCGCTCCGGCAAGGCCTCCCAGTCGATCTCGTCGACGGCATTATAGACGCCGATCAAGCGGTTCATTATTTCCCCACAGCCGAGCTCCTCGACATAATTATGCACTTCATACTTGTCGGCGCATATCGAGACTAGTGGTTCATTCCAGTAGAGCTTGAGCCACTGAAGCTTCTCGTTGAAGTCCATGGGATTCCTGAGCCTCAAGGATTTACCCGTATTCCTTCGATGGAGAAGCCGAGTCGCGGTGACGGGCGATATCCTATTGATACGATCAATCGCAGTTCGCCAAAGGCGCCGACGCATCTTCTTTGTCATGATGAACACCCCCTTTAATTGACCCCCTGACGAGCAGGCCCCTTTATTAAATAACGGGTTCTTTGCTTAGCCTTTCCCACCCGAGGTCTGAAAAGCAAGGCCCCTGGGTTGCTTCACTGAACTTTATGTCATTGTGCTCGGCATTCCACTCCATGAGTTTCACCTCACCCTCACGATCAACCGTTACATCCCAGCCGATGCACCTGGCATAGGGCACTTTCTTATGAAGCTCCGCCACCCTGTCCAGGCAACTCCTGAAGCTGGGAACAACATTATTAAAAAACTCGAGCTGACTGGAAGGGTGAGCCTCTATGGCACGCCATCTTGGTGTATAGCCAGTCTTTTGAAAAGCACCAGTTTCCAAATCGACGGGCACCCTAATGTGACTCCTCGACTGGACATGCGTGTCATTCTCGTCACCCAGGCGAAGATAACAACATCTGACGGACACTTCCCCATCACCTTCGTATACCGTGGTTATTCTGATGGTGGCGACGGAATGTCGCGCAAACTTGTTGAAAAGAGGATGCTGTTCAATGAAACCTTGGAAAAGCCCACTACCCAGGCTCTGTATTTTTTCGATGCTGAAGCCATCACTGCTAATGACATGCACGCCCTTCCCCTGCTGGGAGTTATCCAACTTGAAAACAACGCGCTCATGCTCTCTGAAAAGGATGCTTTCAACCTCTTCAACCTTCACGAACCGATAATGAGCATCAAAGAATACACCATTAGCGTATGACAGCAAGTCAGGAAACGAGTCGCTTTGAAAAATAACCGAATTCAGAGACTTGAGGGACGAGACATGGCCATAGCCGCCCTTGAGCTCTGGGACAACGACCAGGCCATAATAGTTATCAGGTATCCAGCCTTCCTTGAAGGCTCCAGAAATGGCAGTGTACACATAAAGCCAGGGTGCAAATTTTTTATCACCCAGAACATCCAAAGCATAACCGTCACAAAGACTCTTGTCGGAATGACGAAGCTTGGGGCCATGTTGTTCAACACCCTTGAGTATTCCCATGGCTTGCAACGCATGTTTCCTATGGTACCTGTATTTCATCGCAGCCTTGAAAGCGGACTTAGCCATGGGCGTCATATTCTTGTACATGCTGTTATTCTCCTTTTTGGCCCCCGGGGACTACCCCGCGGCATGCGCCATGACCTCGCCAAGGACTCGGCAGGTAGCCGCTATCTCCTCTTCAGTGAGGGTGGGATGGCACAGGAACATCAGGCTGGTATCGCCAAGTTCGCGCGCCACTGGTAGGCGATTTTCGGGCCGCCAGCCGGTCGCGGCGAATGCCTTTTCGAGGTAGATCTCGGAGCAGGAGCCACTGAAGCAGGGTACGCCCTGCGCCGCTATCGCGCCGATGATTCGGTCGCGGCTCCATCCCGGATTGAGCCGCCGAGGTTCGACGAAGACATAGCACTTGTAGGCCGCATGCTGGATGGACTCGGGCACGCAGGGTACACGCAACCCGGGGCACTCGCGGGCCGCTTGCCAGATACGCTCGGCATTGGCGCGGCGAGTTGCCGACCACCCGACCAGGCGGCGCAGCTGGATGCGACCGATCGCCGCCTGCATCTCGGTGAGACGCCAGTTGGAGCCGAGGCTGTGGTGCAGCCAGCGAAAACCTGGTTCGTGTGCCGGCCGGTGAACGGCATGCCAGCTCTTCCCGTGGTCCTTGTAGGACCACATGCGTTGCCAGAGGTCGGGGTCGTTGGTGGTGACCATGCCCCCTTCCCCTCCGGTGGTCATGATCTTGTCCTGACAGAAGGACCAGCAGCCCACCTTGCCGAGGGTGCCGATGCTCCGGTCATGATACCGCGCACCGTGCGCTTGAGCGCAGTCCTCGATGATATGGATGCCGTTGCGTGACAGGGTCGCCAGTCCGTCCATGTCGCAGGGCCACCCGGCCAGATGCACGGCAATGATGGCACGGGTGGCGGGTGAGATCACCGCAGCAACCGTGGCGGCAGTGATGGTCTGGGAGTCTCGGTCCACGTCGGCGAAGACCGGCGTGGCTCCCACCGCGGCGATGCAGGAGGCGGAGGCGACGAAGGTACGCGAGGTAACGATGACTTCATCGCCAGGACCGATGCCGAGCCCTCGCAGCGCCAGCTCGAGGGCAAGGGTGCCATTGCTGACTGCAATGGCATATTCACATCCCATGGCGTCAGCAAACTCCTTCTCGAAGTCTCGACACTGATGGCCTGTCCAGTAATTGACCCGATTGGAGAGCAACACTTGCTGCACTACCTCGGCCTCTTCCGCCGTGAAGGAAGGCCAGGAGGAAAAAGGCCCGTCAATCATCGTATCTCTCCCATTTCAGCAACTCACCTTCCTTCATGACGATCGGTTTCTCGTCGACATCACGCAGGAACACCATGTCGTTCTCGAAGGTATAGTGCTTGTAGGCCATAGAGAACGCCTCAGGCCTCAGGCTGGCTTCGAGATAGTCTAGTGGAAGATTGGCGCCCGCCTTGGCCAGAACCGACATGAAAGCGACGAACCTCACGTTGATTTCGGTGATCATGGGCTGGCCATTCGACGCCTCCTTGAGGTCGGCCGTGAATACCCCGTGCGGTTGAGCGCCATGCTGGTGGAATACCTCCCTGATGGCATCATCGGCAATATCGACCAGATGCGGATCATTGATCAATCGCCCGAACGAGGTGTTGCCGGTAATGCCGGACGGCGATACCTTGGCCATGATGTAGGCTATCCGTTCGGCACACGCTGAGCGCAAGAGCTGCCCATCGCGATAGAGCAGTTTGCAGGCCAGGTTCCTGCCCGGAAGGAACTCGGAGGCGATGAACTCTCCGACCCCGGGATTGATGCGCATCCACTCATCGAGTTCTGCTTGGCCCGAAACCTTCAGGGAGCCGAGCCCACTCGAGCCCACGGTGGAACGCACCCAGAAAGGGTATTGTAACGATAACCCGCTGGTATCGGCCCCATTGGCGAAGTTGGCATGCGCCGGAATATATGCCTTGTCATGTAGGGCATGATGCATCGCTTTCTTGTCGATGAGCATGCGGCTCGCATGATAGTCAGGCACAAACGCCTGGCAGGGCAATGCCTGGGCACCCTTGGCTCTGGCCCAGGCCAGCACCTCCAGTTCAGGCATCACGACGGCAAATGCAATCGCATGACGATCGACCAGCCGGGCTATGACAGGCCAGTATTCTTCGCTGGAAGATTCTGGAACGACATGGGTCGCGATATAGCTGTCATCGTCGTAGAGGCCAATCGCCAAAGGATTCGAATCGACACCCACGAAACGGTAGCGATCGCACCCTGACTCGAGTATCGACCTGACGAAGCTCCGGGGAGTGGGACCACCGACTCCCGTCACAAGTACGTTGATGATGTCACTCATGCTCTTTGATCCCATGATGAGTTGATCGCACTCCCTGAAAACGAGGCATACCTACCTCATTGCCATGGGATATTCCTTCACGGCTGAATACTTTCAGGACCGTTGACAACAGGATCCGGACGTCCAGCAGGAGAGAGTGATGATCGACGTACCAGGTGTCGAGACGAAACTTCTCTTCCCAGGTAATCGCGTTCCGCCCGTTTACCTGAGCCCAACCGGTGATTCCGGGACGAACCTCGTGACGACGATACTGCTCGGGGGTATAGAGAGGCAGGTAGTCCATCAGCAGGGGGCGCGGCCCCACAAGGCTCATGTCGCCCTTGAGAACATTCCAGAGCTCCGGCATCTCATCGAGGCTGGTAGAGCGCAGAAGCTTGCCGAAGGTGGTGTGTCGCTGCTCGGAAGGCAGCAGTTCACCCCGAGCATCACGTTCATCCCGCATGGTGCGGAACTTGACCATGCGGAACGCCTTGCCATGACGCCCCGGACGCTGCTGAATGAAGAACACCGGCGTGCCAAGCTTGAGGCGTATCAGCAACGCAACGCCTGCCATCAAGGGAGAGAACAGCAGCAGCAGAACAGCGGCGACCACGATGTCGATAAGGCGCTTGATCATGATATTCCCATCTCCTTGAGCATGAATGCATTGACCTTGTGGACGTCGTATTTTTCCACGGCGACATCGCGTGCTCGTGCGCCCATGCTCGCGGAAAGCTCGGGGGTCGCGAGAAAGCGCTGCATTGCCTCGGCAAGGCGCTCGACATCTCGTGGGGGAACCAGGAAGCCGTTCTCCCCCTCCGCCACGGTTTCGCGACAGCCTGGGGTGTCGGTGGTAATCACCGGTAAGCCCATCGATAGCGCCTCGAGGATGGTGCGCGGAACCCCCTCACGATAGTAGGTGGGCAGCACGAAGACGCTGGCCGTTGCGAGCACCTGACGCACATCGGCCAACTTGCCGAGATAGGTGATGGCACCGTCTTTCTCCCACTGCGCCAGCTCCTCGAGAGTGATCGAGCGGGGATTGCTGTCCAGAGCCCCCACTAGCTGGAACTCGGCGTCGGGGTAGCACGCCTTGAGCCGATACGCGGCCTCGGCATATTCGCGGATGCCCTTGTCGACCAGCAGTCTGGCGATCAGTAAGAAGGTGACACGAGCGGGGGGCTGATGACGCGGCGCATAATGCACGAGGTCAACGCCGGAGCCGTTGACCACCACGGAGGGCGTGGTGCCATTGAGCAGACCCAGCCTGCGGAACAGCATCTGGTCATCCACGTTCTGGAAGAAAACCAGCTGGGCATGGTGTAGCGATCGCCGGTAGAGGCGGGTCACGATGGCACTTACCAAACGGTGCCGTCGGCTCTCCTTCGCATCCAGGAAGCTGTAGCCGAGACCGGTAATCAGCGCATAGCGACGCGGACAGCGCCCCATGGCGGCGGCCAGGGTACCGAAGATTACCGGTTTGATCGTGTAGCCCAGCACATAGTCGGGCTTGATGCGCCGCACCAGCCGAACCAGCTCGATCAGCGAACGCACGTCGCCGAGCGGGTTCATGCCTGTCCGATCCAGGTGAATGTCGTGGCCTCTGGCACCCAGTTCGGTGAGTTTGTCATGGATCTCGCTTCCCGGTGACAGGCCGGGGGCTGCAGCATGCACCGTCAGACCATGCTTGATCAGATCGACGATCAGGTGACCGCGGAAGTTGATCAGTGATACTGGTGCCCCGGCGATGATAAGAAATATCATGGCTTGTCCCCGCCCCATGATTTACCGGTGTCCAGACAGCTGCTCCATACCGCGTTGTACGACGTCACCATCCGCTCGAGGGTGAAGTGCTCCCCGATCCTGAGAGCACAGGCCTGGCGGCGCTGCTCCCACTCCGCAGGGGCCGCGTCATGCTCGATGAGGGCGGTCTCGATGGCGTTCGCCAGCCGCCGTGGAGCGCGCGGGGGCACGACCCAGCCGGTGTCGGCGATGATCTGGGCGGTATCGCCAACATCCGTTCCAACGCAGGGGGTACCGCAGGCCATGGCCTCGGCGATGACATTAGGGAACGCTTCACCGAAAGAGCTCGACAGGACATGCAGGTCTAGGCTGTTCATGATCGAAGAAATGTCAGCGCGATGTCCCAGCAGACGGATATGAGAGGCAAGGTCCAGCTCGTCAATCCAGCGGATGAGCTCCGTATTGGTCGTGTCGAGGGAGGCGCCGACCAGCAGGCAGAGGAAGTCATGGCCACGCTCCCGGAGTTCGGCCAGGGCCTTGAGCAGGTTCTGGTGGTCCTTCTGCACATTGAAGCGGCCGACCATGCCCAGGATGAAACATGATGTATCGACATCCAGTCGCTCGCGCCGGTAAGCTTCAATCTCGCTCGGGGCGAAGGGACGGAAATTGGTTAGATCATAGCCGTTGGGGATGACGACCATCTTCTTCGCGCGATAACCCAGCGCTTGGTGCAACCGCTGCGCCTCCGCGGCACAGCACACGATGCGTCGGGGTACCAGCCCGGAGAGACTGGAACAGAGGCGAGCGGCGACGATCGAGGAGCGCGAGCTCTGTCCCGGCTCAAGGGCAGTATGACGGATCCCCCAGCAGACCAGACGGATGCCGGCCAGGCGAGCTGAGAGTCCACCGAACAAGTCAGGATGATACATCCAGGTCTGGACCAGGTCGGGACGGTAGCGTCGCATGGCAAGCCATAATCGGATCATCCCCGCAACGGGGATGCGCCGGCGAGAAAATCCCACGGAAACAACTTCAACGCCTTGCCCGCGTAGCGGTGCTTCAAGGTCGCCGCCGCCGATCAGGGTAAGCACAGTATGGCGATTGCGTGTGTCGCTGGTGCAGAGTCGAAAAAGGGACGACTGGGCCCCTCCGGAAGATAGACTCGTGATGACGTGAACGATATGCATGGTCGGATCTCATGAACAGGTGAAAAGCTGATGGGTTCACTCTCACGTAAAACGCTGCTTTAGCCATTCAAGGATCCCGAAAGGCACCAGAGATATTAGCGTCCACTTGATGCAGTATCCCACATTGTTCTGCCAGAACAGGGATCCAGGTAGCCTAAATAACGGAAGCGATAACCGTTTCTTCTTCTGCTCAAGCCAGGCGTACTTGATCATCCTGTTGGCATAGAGGCGAAGCCAACGCTCCTCGGTCTCGTCGATGGAGGGCCGGAGTTCCTCGACCATGCTGCGAAAGAGCTCGATAGAGGGCGTATTGCTGCGTGAGACACCCTGCATGTCAGCGTTGTAGATACAGGCAACGTGAGGGGACCACACCATCAGTTTCAGGTGCGCCATGAGTGCGACCCAGGCATAGAGGTCACCGCTACGGTTGGTCCGTCCTTCCGGGAAGATGCGATGGGATACGAGAGCGCAACGTCTTATCAACACCGAGTTGGTACCCATCGCCCTCTGGCCGGAGCAGGCGTGGCGAAGATAGTCCGTCAGATCGAGAACCTGTGGTCCCTGCTTGATGTATCGCTCGGCATAAGGGTCAAGCTGTTCCCGGCACCCCGTTCGATGAAGGCGAGCTGCACTGATGATCATCGCATTCGGATAATGAGGGATGAGCTGCATGGCTTTGTCGAGGTGGTTGGCCATCCAGACATCGTCGGCATCAAGGAAAGCAACCCAGTCACCGCGAGACGCCTGGACGCCGAGGTTACGTGCCGCATAACCGCCCGGGCCGGGGAGGAAGCGTTGCAGTACACGAATGCGCGGATCGCTGAATTCCGCAACCCTTGCCATGCTGTTGTCCTGCGAGGCGTCATTGACGATGATAAGCTCCAGGTCTCTATATGTCTGGCTCAACACTGAGGCGATAGCCCTGGCAACGTAATGCTCCTTGTTGTACACGGGGATGATCACACTGACGAGTTCCCGCATTTCATTCTCCAATGACCTGTAGCCAGAATCTCACACAATAATAAAAGCTTCACGCCTCACCTTTCGCCTGGAGCTTCTGCTGATCCCCATGGAAGGTTGGACACGCTGCATAGCAAACTCCAACACCTATCATCATCCACATGAGTCGCGCCGAATACCCCTTGAAGATGAAGGGCTCCTTGATCTCGGCAATGAACATTATGATCATCAGCACTACCCAGACACTCTTATAATGAGTAATGGAAAAAAAATACTTCGCAAGAAAGGCATAGAATATATAGAAGGCCAGAGCAAGAGGAATACCTAGTGCAGTCAGCATACGCATGTAGCCCGCATCAACACTCCCCTGAAGTGAAAAATCACCCCAGTGAACCCCCACGCCGAAAAGAAGCTTGCTCCACTTGTCGGGAATATCGAACATACTGGCCACTGCCCGCGTAGTCCCCTCATCCTGAATCCCCTCTACACCCTGATACAGAAACTCAATGGAGTAGGCAAGCACATTATCGGGGAAGAAAAGCGAGAAAACCGGAGGAGCTAGAACGACGATAGCGGCCAGGGATACATATAGAACAAGACGACGAAACGCCAGCTTGTTCCTTGACATCATGAGATTCAAGACATGAAAAAGCACGATACCTATGAAACCTACCAGTATTCCAGTTCTACCAATAAAAAGCAGGGAAGCGAAGATCGTCACAGATGCCACAAGGGTATAGACAGTTCCAATCTTGTTTTTTATGTAGAGTGCCTGGATAATGACAAGAACCATTCCATGGAAAAGGGAAAGGTTGGCGGCACCTCCAGAAGCGATACCTCGAAGGCGATATTCACGGGTAAGATAATTTATATTGGAGTTTTCGGGAAGGTAGAGCATTGACTCTATGAAAGCGCGAAACGGCGGAACCTGGTACTCGATCAATATAATAGACGCATTAATGAAGACGACAAGGGTTACGAGCTTGAAAACCAGCGTCACCACCTGGTCAAGATCAAGGGCCTTCTGCATCAGGCTCATGGCCAACACGAAACCAAGCATGAGGTATATACAAATCTGTATAATGTAGGTCTGAAACGTCGTGGTGAACTCGATTGAGTAGACCAAGACCATGAGCAGGTTATAAAGAGCAAAGAGCGTGAGGACAATAAAGATCATCAGAATGAACTCTAACGACAACACCCTCAAGGCGAGACGACCGTTAGACAAAAGAAAGAAAGCGGTTGCAAGCATGCCACCATGCAGCACCATGACACGAAGATCAAAGTAAGGAGACAGCAGGTAGAGATAGAGAAACAGCGTGAGCATCACGACATTCATGTAGCTCAAACCATGAAGATAACGAAGGCCTCTAAAACTGTCGGGATCAGCAGTGCGGGTCTGGAATTTCACGGCCTTCTAACCTCGTTTTAGCATATCGAATGAAGCGTAAAACCTGCTTTCCCGGTAGAAAAAGGCCGGAGCATCGCCCCGACCGGAAAGCCTCTTCTCATCTATAGGAATAATTATAGTAGCCATATCCGTAACTGATGGCTGCAGTCTTCTCGATGGCATTCAGAACGCAGCCTTTCACCTGGATCCCAGTATTGGCAAGACGACGCGTGGCGATCTTGACTTCACGCACGGGGTTAACTTCAAACCGTGCAACCATGAGCGTGGTACCGGCAACCTTACCAATCAGAGATGCATCGGTCACGGCCAGGATCGGCGGTGTATCTATAAAGACCAGGTCAAAATCCTGACAGACATCCTCGATAAGCTCGGCAAAGTTCGGCCGCATCAGAAGCTCCGAGGGGTTGGGCGGCGCCATACCACGTTTCATGTAGTAGAGGTTGAAGACGTCGGAAGCATGTATGGCTTCCTCCATGGATAACTTTCCGGAAAGGACCTCCGAAAGACCACCTTTCGATTCATCGTTGAAGATGTGGTGCAGGTTCCCCTTTCGCATGTCGGCGTCGATAACCAGGACTTTCTGGCCAGCCTGGGCACATACATAGGCAAGATTGGCCGAAACGAAACTCTTTCCGATGCCGGGACTGGGCCCGGTGATCATGATTGCATTGTTACGGGCGTCCATCATCGCAAAGTGAAGACTGGTACGAAGGCCACGAATGGCCTCTATGGCCATGTCGGTTGGATAGAGCTTGGCCAGGAAACTTCCGATCGCATACGAGGAGGCCTTGTGGTTTCGCGATTTAACCCGCTTGACGAGCTTCATCTGATCACTGGAGCGCGGTACGGTGGCATAGACAGGGATCCCCAGATCCTCCAGTTGCTCGGCACTCTCGATCCCCTTGTTCAGCATATTCCGCAATAGAACCAGGAAGATTGCCAGCACGAGCCCGGCCAGCAGGGCAGCAATGACGATCATCGCCTTCTTGGGTTGGACAGGTCCGAACGAGGCAACGGCAAAGTCGATGATACGTACATTACCTACAGTGGCGGCCTTGGCAATGTTGAGTTCCTGCATGCGGTTGAGCAACTGCACGTAAATCTGCTGTGTTACTTCGACATCACGCGTCATGCGCAGTATCTGCTGCTGGGTCTCGGGCAGAGAGCCGGTACGTTCTCCCAATCTGGCCTTCTCTCTCTGCAACTGAGCACGTTGCTCTAGCAACGCGGCATACTGAGGATGATTGGGTGTGAATCGACGCGAAAGCTCCGATTCCTGCATCTCGATCTCATTGAGCTTGCCCTCGATATCCAGCATGCTGGTGAGCATGTTTTGCGTTTCCTGATTCAGGTCGACGCTGTCCTGGGCGGATCTATATTGATTGAGACGATCCTCGACCTGAACCAGTTGCTCGCGCACGCTGGGCAACTGTAGATCGAGAAATTCTAGGCTCTTTTCCGCCTCGGCAGCCTGTCTAGCGATATTCTGGGAGAGATACACCTCGGCGATGGTGTTGAGGGTAGACTCGACCTCACTACGATCAGTCCCCAACAGGGCTAGCTCCAGAACGCCCGTATCGCTTTCGCCGCGCTGGCTGATGCTGAATCGTGACTTGAGGCTGTTGATGGTTGACTGTTCACTGCGCTTGACAACCTGGAACTGAGCTCCGGGGTGTGCTTGAAGCTCGCTGACGCGAATCTCTATCCAGGGCTCTTCAGATGCGACGCGCTCGCCAGCCATGCCGGTGAGAATCAGACCGCCATCCTGGTCCAGTAAGCGATAGCCTCCCTCCAGGGTGGCTTCGAGAGTCAGGGGCTGGTTCACCAATTCCGGGGCGACGCTCAGTGAGTGGACGTTAAGATACTCTCCCCCCCAGACCTCCGCCCTTCCCTCGGCAAATGCAGGACGAGGAATATCATTGCGGATAACAAAACCACCGACGAGAGGTAGTGTGACGGGGGAGACGACGATATCCAGTTTCTGCTGACTCGCTGCACGGCCAAGGATCATCCGTGAGCGCAAGATCTCCATCTGAGCCGCTGTACCCGGCTCCTCCTCCATGAGCATGGCGGCAACAACATCGGCACCACTTCTATTACCAGTCTTTTCCACCTGGACCAAGGCATCTCCCTGATAGATGGGTGTCGCCAGCAAGGAGTAGACAAGCCCAGCCAGCGCGAACAGCAGGGTCAGAAAGAATATCTTCCATTTGTTGTCCAGCAGAAGGCCAAACATGCGCCCGAGATCGATATTCTCGTCGTTGGCGGACGGCATGCTGGTGCCAGTGGAAACCGTCCGACCCAGTTGGACGGGGTTACTGTTGGTATTCAAGCTAGTCATCTTGACCTCATCCCTGGATGGCAGGTAGTGGGAACACCAGCACTCAATGGAAACAGGGTGACGACCGTTGCCTGCATGCGCTACACACGACTGCGGGCCATCACCCTCTGTGCATCAAAGATCGCCAACATCGGTTGCGGAATCCGCAACGGAACCGGGCAGGCTGATGGAGGGCAACAGTAGATTGATGACGTTGTTCCAGCGAGCCAGGGGGGCAGAGGTGACGTAGACAATATCCTGGGGCTGCAGGGGGAAATAGGCTCCCATGTTGAGCGCGACCGCATTGGAAATATCAAGCTGGAACACCGTTGCCATCTTGTCACTATCTCGGTCGTTGCCACGGATCACGAAGATGCCCGAGGGCTCGGCACGATTCTCCACGACCCCACCTGCACGAGACAGTGCATCGGTGAGGCTGATACGCTCTCGCCCAGACTGGATCTGACCCGGATTGCGCACCTGCCCCATGATCGAAATCGCCTGGTTTTCAGCCGAGGAGACATGCAGCACGTCCCCGGGTCGCATCAATCTGTTTTGTGTCATGTCACCATTCTGCAGCATCTCGTACAGCGACAAGCTGATATCCGCACCACTACGGTTAAGGGTAATCTGATGCCAGTTGGCATTATCTGCTGCCCCACCAGCCTGACTGATGGCATCCAGCACCGTAATCGGCACATTGGTAACAGGTTGCACACCTGGGTTTACAACAGCCCCACTTACGTAGAATTTCTTGGAACGGAAGGCCGCAACGCTGACCTCGACCTGGGGGTCGGAAATATAGGTGGACAAGCGGCTGGTAAGAATGCGCCGAATCTCGGTGACCGTCTTTCCCTCCACCTCGATGTTACCGATGTAGGGATAGTGGATAGTGCCGTCGGCATGCACAAGGGTTCCCGATTCTTCAGCACTGCGCTCGCTGCCCGCGGGAATCGTAAGCTCCGGATGATCATAGACGATAATGTTGAGGACATCGCCGGCACCCACCTGATACTGGTAGTTCTCAAGCTGGCGCAGTAGCTCGGTTGACATTACCTGGGACCTGGGCCCCTCGCTCTGGGCCCTGTAGGTTGAAATCAAGGACGGGGTGATCGGAACGATATCAACCTGCTCATCGAGTGATACCTGTTCAGTTGCCTTGTAATCGATATGGCCGCCGGGTGCCATGGAGCAGCCTGCAAGAAAACCGGCTGGCAAGAGTGCAACGGCAAACCAGGCGCCATGAAAAAGCTTTTTCACTTTTCTTCTCTCCCTTGCTGCGATATTGGTCGGCGACATGGTGCTGGCATCAGAATGAAACATGCTTCCCCCTCGTGACTCACCCTTGTTCGATTTGCCCATCTGCGAACATCGAGTTGAATCGACACCGCGGTGAGCATGTTGACTGGCGCCCCGAAATACGTGCACCTCTGCCATTCCGATCGTTCAGAATGAGCAACTCAGGCAACCATTCCCGTTACATCCTAGAGATCAGGATTACACAATTTTACATTTTTATCGAATCATCAATACGGTGAAATTTCTCATACCGCACACGATATTCCCGTCAGTTAGGCATATCCAGACCACACAACTGGCCTCCTCACGCCCCTGATTTCATTATCTTTTGTTGTCACTGACATAGCTATCGCAAGCGAGCGTCGCGAGCCGTCAGGAAAAATCCTGGAATCATGGACAGCTATCAGCAAAAAGGATCAAATGCATGGTACTCTTGAGGTGGAGAATTTAGTACCGAATGGAAAAACAGCTATACAGGATCTTGCAGGCTGACATTGCCTCCCAGATCCTCGACATTATCGGCGCGATTTAACAGTTTCATGGTATTGTTACCGATCCGGCCGCTTACCTCGTGAGAGGTTATGATGGCATTTCCGCCATCCCCGTCGTTACCCTGTACATCGACATTCTTCGACCAGAGGAGGCGCACATTGCCTCCCTGAAGCAGATTGTCCTTTATCTTGACACTGTGTGTAAACTTGTAGGGCTTTCCTTGATATGCGTCGGTAATGGACGATTTTGTCGTATTGAAAGAGTTGCCAACTATCCAAAGACCACGTGATATCTCCTCGTCCTTGTCTTGATGAAAACCGCCATAAACGCAGCCACGCTCAACTCCTGTTGCGGTGTTGTGCAGGACATGGATGCCCCTGTGTCGATCGATCCAGTAGGCATTTCGCGTATTGATGGCACTGTTGGCGATGAGTTGGGTGTCATAGGCAGATGCCAGCCGAAAACCATGCAGGGCTTGACCATCGGTATGGTTGCCCATGATCAGCAAGTTCTGGGCTCCCCCCTCACACCCGATTCCTATCTGCCCCCGCACTGCCCTGCACTGCCGAATCATTCCGCGATGAGTCGAGTTCCAGAACGAACTGCGAATATCGTTGGTAAATCGACCTACACCGTAGCCGGTCACGAAGATGCCATAGCTGGATGCGTCCACTGACTGGACCCTTTCGACCAGAAAATTAGACAGCCCTTCAAGAATCAGCAACCCACCTTTGTCAGTGGCATGTTTATCTGCACCGATGAGCGTAAAGTCGGAAAGAAAGGCCCCATTTTCGTTCAGGCTATGTCCAACCTCGAGATCCATCATCGTGAAACGGTCCTGGCGCCAGTCTTCGGTCCTGGCCTCGATGATGCTCCTCTTCATTCCCCGGCCAGCAAGGCGAATTCCATCATGCAACACCAGCTTACGATTAATATACCAGTGCCCCGCCTCGATGAGGCCCAGAATACCATCAGTTGCAACATTATCGATGAATCGCTGAAGTTGCTGGTGATCTGTCACGGGATCCCCGCTGGGAAGGATACCCGCCTGGTCGGTTGTCAGGACATACGGCCTTGCAGGTGTCTCATGGCCAGGCGATGCCTTCGATGGGGCCTGGGTGCCAGCCGTGGCCAAGAAGGTACCCGATGATTCGAAGATTGAACCAAGTGACATGGTAAGACTCCTGGTGAATGGTTTCAGCTGTGAGCGGCCATGCGCTTGAACGTTTCGTTACGGTTCACCAGATCCTCGAAGCATCCCGAGTCAATGATGCGTCCATCCCTCATCAGGTGGATGATGTCGCAATGGCGAACGGTAGCCAGTCTATGCGCGATCATGACGATCGTCTTCTTGCCCATGAATTCCTGGATGGACTCCATGATGATTTTCTCGGTAATACCATCCAGCGCACTCGTTGCTTCATCCAGAATCAGAACTTCAGCATCATGATAGAGGGCTCGGGCAATCCCTATGCGCTGGCGTTGTCCACCAGAGAGCTGCACACCTCGCTCCCCCACGCTTGTCTCGAGTCCCTCGGGCAACTCTGAGACCAGGTCATCCAGGTGGGCCAGATTGACTGCCCTAAGCACCGCCTGCTCATCGATCTCTTCAAGGGGAACACCGAAAGCGATATTCTCGCGAATCGTGGCATCGGACAGGAAAATGCTCTGGGGCACGAAACCGATAGTATTTTGCCAACGCCGCCTCTCATGGGCCGTTATCGGGATTCCATCCACCAGCAGTTCGCCTTTCTCAGGCTCGATAAGACCAAGCAGGAGATCTATCAGCGTCGACTTGCCAGACCCCGAGGCCCCAACAATACCGACTGATTTATTGGCAGGAATGGCCATCGAAATCCCGTCGAGTGCAAAATCTCGCGAACCAGCGTACATGAAGGTGACGTTATATAGCCTAATTTCATTGACGGGAACGATTTGCCCTTTCTCCTTCTCATCAAACATCTCAGGGTGCTTACTGGCTCGCCACGTCGAACTCTCGTACAAGTCATCATAGACAGATTCGAAGGAAGCAATATTGCCTCGTATCGACGAGACACAGGAATAAATCTTCTGGAGCGCGGGAAGAATCTTGAAGCCTGCCAGAGCATATATTGAAAGGATAGGTAGAATAGCGCCAAGATTTCCATCATGTGCGGACAGCAGGTAAAGAACCAGAAATATGATGCTGGAGAAGGCCACCAGCTCCATGGCATATCGTGGCACCTGCGATATTGCCATGTTGGTGCCTACCGAATTGGCGAACCGCATACTGGCACTATTGAAACGTTTGACAAAGGTCCGTTGCTGCCCCAGAAGAAGCACGTCCTTTATGCCTCCGAAACCTTCCGACATCATCATGAAGCGTTCTGACTGACTTTCTGATACGATCTGTCCGTTCCTGACAAGGCGGCGCCTCACCACGATGAAAAGAAGGAAGTAACAGATGACAAATATACTGATACCGGCGAGAGCAACAACAGGATCGTAGAGCAATATCGCCCCAGCCATTACCAGAGCAAGTACCAGCTTGGCATTCATCTGCAGTAGTGGATTGATGACGAAATTGGTCATCCGTAGTGTTTCCTGTGATATCTGTTTAGTGAGATAGCTACTGCTGACACTTGCATGGTATAGCCAGGGCTGATAGAGATAGTAGCGATAAAGCCTATTACCTAGCTCCGCTCCCACACGAGCACCATAAAGAGCGAGCCGCCAGGTGGTGAACATGGAGATGAGCGAAGCCAGTGCCAAGGTTACAAGTACGGCTATACCCAGCCAGAACAAGAACTCCCTGGGACTGTCAAACCCGCTCATCTGATAGAGGGTCGCAGCGACCCCATCATCCTGAAGCAGTAGACTCATGTCCCCGACCAATGCCATGAAGGGCCCTATCGCCGCCACCCCGGCCAACTCGGCAAACGACATCAGGATGATGAGAATCTGTAGTCTGAGAAGCTTGCGTTTCTGGTCCTTCTCTAACAGTACGTAGAGGTCTCTCATTTTTTTCAGCATGTCAGGGTCATCCTTGTTTGTTCGTCCGTCCCCGGGCTAAACACCAAGAGTGGATATCCGGGGCTGCTTGCCGATAACCCATACTGGGGGACTGCTCAGAATGGATTGGACGACCTCTGTTAGCCCGGGGTGTGGTGAAGGTTGTATACAGCGACCTTGTCCACTTGATGCTTGTAGCTTTCCCCGGGCACCGATAGCTCTATACCCGAATAATTGAAATCTTCTGTTATGGTCGGGACGTCTGGAAAGTAGACTGCACCCTGCACCATGCCCTGTGTCACGATACGTGCCTTACGAAACTCTCCCGAAAGAAATAGTCTGCTCATGAGCGAGACATTGAAAAGAAAAACCGAAAGCAACCTTCTTCGCGGCTTGTATTTACGTGCCAGGAAGATATTGTTTCTCACGAAGTTACGGTAGTAAGCAATCCGTTCCGGATTGGTCTCGTTGACAATGTCTACCCCCGCTCCGGGTCTCAGATGCTGCACTCGACTGGCCCCAACCAGATACCCGGGAACTTCCTGCGTAACGCGGAGAGTAAATTCGGCATCTTCCCCCCAGATGAACATCGACTGGATAGGCAGGCCATGTCTTTCCAATGTTTCTCGTGGTACCAGCATCGAGACGAACGTGCTGTAACCGACACCGACCAAGCCGTACTCCAGATAAGTGGGCCAGCATTTCGAATGGTGGCTGCTCAGGCAAGGCAGGTTGCTCCATTGCTCCTGACTGGTTGAGTAGGCGAGTGATACGAGATAGCTCCGCTTGGCCCCCTTGTCTTCAAGCAGCGCATCGGCATCCAGGAGTTTCTCCAGTGCGTCAGGCTCCGGGATGACATCATCGTCCATCATCCACACCTGATCGGCACCATTATCGTAGGCCAGCCTGAAGCCGACATTGAACCCACCAGCAGCCCCCCGGTTTTCTTTGAGAGTATATATCTTTATTCCCGGATAGCACCCGCTTTCCAGAAACTCCAGCGTCCCGTCTGTGCTGGCGTTGTTGATAACAATCACTCCATCGCACGCTCGTGTCTGTGCATGGATCGCATCGAGGCATTTCCGGAGCAACTCCCTGCGATTGTAGGTCAGTACCACGGCTAACACTTTCTTCATCTCGACACTCCCCTGCGATAGTATGCTTACTCATGTTAGCCACTCCCTCTCATGGCTTTATGGGACAGGAAACCCAGCCCGCTCGTCAGAGTGACCCTGCATCTCCCTGGTGATCTACTCTGTCTATCCTCCTTGCCATGCTCTCAATACAGAGGTCTTTCTCTTTCGCACAGTAATGGCCAGGAGGCATCCTTTTCCGAGATGACCGTTACCGGAAGGGGCCAGTTGATAGCCAACTGATCGTCATCGTATCTCAGGCCATCTTCAGAACCCGGCTCATAGGCCGCGGTGACCATATAGCTCACCTCGACATTGTCCTCGAGTGTCATGAAGGCGTGGGCAAAGCCCTTCGGTACATAGAGTTGAAGCCGATTACGACTGGTGAGTTCAAATATCTGATGCTGCATGTAGGTGGGCGAGTCCTGCCGAATGTCGACAATGACATCGACAATCGCACCCTGCAGACAACGCACCAGCTTGTCTTCCCCATGGGGTGTCTTCTGGTAATGAAGTCCTCGCAGCGTCCCTCGATGCACCGAGAAGGAGGTGTTCTGCTGAACAAAGTCGCTGTTCAACCCTTTCCGAGCGAATTCCTTGCGACACATGGCCCTGGCAAAGAAGCCCCTGTCGTCTCCGTGTGGCTCAAGCTCGATTAGAGAAGCTCCGTGGAGATCAGTATCGAAAAATTTCATGTTTTTGTTCCTTCAAGCCAGGGTAGCAGGATTGCTATAGACCTGTTCCTGTTCACTGTAGAGGCGGTCCACTATCCTGTGCTCCGGTAGACGAACGTCATCGAACGTCAGTGGCGTATCTTTCCTGATGGATCGCTTGACCACCCCGCCGATGGCCAAGCCAATCGGTAACAGCCGCTGAGTGCGAATGACATCCATGTTCTCCGCAACACCATATGCTTCAAAACCACCGAACTCATCAATTCGTTCGCCTGCCTGAAGATCCTTCTTGGCTATCGCAACGACCCCCACCAAGGGACCCTGCCGCGGTGCCAGAACCGGATCGTTGAACAATGCGGCACGTGCAACCGACGTCGGCACCTCGAAGTGACACAGATGATACGGAGTATAAAAGCAGTAATAGGGTCCCTTTCCAAGCTTGTAGAGTTCGAGGTAGTGACGCTTCCCGAGATCCTCCTGATACCCGATCACGAACACTCCAGGTCCGGGACGAGCACCGACCACATAGTCGACCAACCCAATACCGTTCGGTCTCAGATAGGGCTCGAAGGAGGCGATGGTTTCCTCGATGGGAATCTGAGGAGCACCAGGGTCGCCACCCGAAAAGTCGGGCCCAAGCATGCCGCGTCTCGCAACGCGCATTCCCGTCCCATTAGCCACGATGGCCTGTTCGAAGGAGATCTTGGTCCCGTCGGCGAAGGACGCGACCATGGCGGCTTTCTGACCCCAGCGCTCGGCAAAGGCCCGCTGTGTCTCAGGGTTGCGATAGGGGTCGTGAAGACCCTTGATATTGCCGCAAAGAACCGGCTTGACACCCAACCCCTGGACAAAGCGATACAGATTCATCTGCACCCCTGGCTGATCACCATCCGAAAAGCTATAGATAACGCCGGCCTGGTCAGCCTTCTTCTTGAGAATCGGACCTATGGTGCCATCGAGCTCTGCATTCATCTGGACGACGTGCTTGCCATGTGTGATCGCCGTCAACACTGCCAGGGCTGCATATTCAATGGACCCTGTCACCTCGATCACGACATCCAGGCCTTCAGCGGCTGCCAGGGCATTGGCATCTTCCGTCACGGCCGACTTGCCGTGGGCGATGGCCATTTCGATTTCCGCAGTCGTATCACAGTAGCGGGGACCGATTCCCATCTGACCGAAGACCTGCGCGGCGGCATCGATATGCCGACTGGCCACCGCGCAAAGGGTCATGCCCGGCGTGGCGGTGATGATTTGTAGACCGATTCCCTTGCCCTGGAAACCGGCCCCGATCATGCCGACACGGATGGGATTCCGGTCCGCTTCGCGTTTCGCAAGTGCTGTATCAACGATAATCATGGTCAGCTCACATGGTGAAGTGCTGCTTGGCAGGTTGAAGATGCAGTAACAGGACGCAGCGCCTTGTTCAGTCCTTCCAGACCTTCCAGGGCGGGTTGTCCTGCCAGGCCGCCTCGAGCAGCATCTTGTCACGCAGGGAGTCCATGCTCTGCCAGTATCCCTGATGGTGGTAATAACCGAGCTTGCCCAGCTGCACCATGCGCTCCATGGGCTCGTTCTCCCAGGTGGTCTGATCATGCTCGATGAGGTCCAGAACTTCCGGATTGCAGACGAAGAAGCCACCGTTGATCAGACCGCCATCCACTGCTCCCTTCTCCCGGAACGCCTTCACCTGCTGGCTTGACTCATCCAGCCGCAGGGCACCATAGCGACCTGGCTGAGTCACGGCTGTCAGGGTGCACCAGCAGTCAGAGGCAGTGTGGGTAGCCACCAGATCCTGGATATCCACGTCGCTGACGCCATCCCCATAGGTCAGACAGAAGGGGTCATCTCCGATAAGGTGCCGAGCACGCTTGATACGCCCGCCTGTAAGCGAGTCAGGACCGGTATCCACAACAGTAACGGTCCAGTCTTCGCGCACACCCTGCAGCCACTCGATACGCCCGGTCTTGAGATCGATGGTGTAATCGGTCTGTTTGGCACGGTAGTTGAGGAAGTAGTTGCGGATATAGTCGACCTTGTATCCGCCGAGAATCACGAAATCCTTCAAGCCGTGATGTGCATAGAGTTTCATGACATGCCACAGTATGGGACGCTCGCCAATTTCAACCATGGGTTTGGGGCGGATCGAGGTTTCTTCACTCAGACGGGTACCCAACCCACCGGCCAGAATCACAACTTTCATGTCTGTTTCTCCTGCTCTGATTGTAATTTACGCCACCGGCGGTTGCTCCGATCGCCACCTCGATCACGAAGGCTTCACCCACTCCAGCGCTTCCGTGATGCGTCCCTGGTCGACATGTCCCTGCAGAACCTGAAGTCGCATCAGGGAGGAACTACGGAACTCGGGGTCATCAAACTCCATACATGTCAGACCCTCCACAAGCCCCTGAATGGAGTCCTCGAGCGTCATCTGGGGTTGGTAATTCGGTGCCAGAGCTTCATAGAGGCTGAAGTCGACCCTGTAGGAACGACTGTCAACGGCTGCTTCCTCGTTGATGCTTACCGTCGTGCCGGGAATCGCCTCTGCAACAGCAGCCGCCAGATCGCGAACCTGGTGGTTGCGCCGGTTCGACCCCGTATTGATGCTGAGCACCCTGCCGCCATTGCCGGCCGGACGCTGAATGGCCCAACCGATGGCGCGAGCCATGTCATTGACATCGATGAGCGGTCGCCAGGGAGTGCCGTCGCTGAGCACGCTAATCCGGCCTTCGGCCAGGGCACAGGCCACGAAATCGTTCAGCACCAGGTCCAGCCTCAACCGTTCGGACATGCCGCATGCAGTGGCGAAGCGCAGGCTGGTGATGACCATGTCACCCTCGATGTCCGCCAGCGCCTCCTCACTGCCGATCTTGGACTTGGCATAGTCGGTCATCGGTGCAAGTGGATCGCTCTCCTTGCGAGGTTCACCGCTGGAAACCCCGTAGACACTGCAACTCGAGGCAAAGACAAAGTGGCCGACGTTTTCCCTGGCGGCCTGCCGAGCGATACGTGCGGTGGCACACTGGTTGATCTCGCGCGTCACCTTGGCAAACCGGCTGCCCATGGGATCGTTGGAAATGGCTGCCAACTGGACTACCGCCGAATAGCCCTCGAGCATTCCATCGGGAAGACATCGAACATCACCGAAGTACTGCTTCTCCAGCAGCCGCTCCGGCATGCTCGTGACCCCGGTAAGACAGTGGGCGAAGTAGGCGTTGTCGAAGCCATGCAGTTCGGCACCTGGATACTGCCTGGCCAGCTCCTTCACGACGGGGGGACCCACGTAGCCCATGTTCCCTATAATCAAGAACTTCATTTCACACCTTCCCCTTTGGATTATCGACTATTGACTTTATGAGTTTATCTCCCCCGCCTTCTTAGCTACCCCCCCTTCACTCTGATTGCTCGCGAGCTCATCCATCCCTTTTTTTCCATTTCCTCAAAAATGTAATCGACGAGCATTGATGCGGCAGGAATACTCAGATGATTACTGTCATAGTAGAAAAGCTCGCTGCCAAACTGAGCGGCACAACGACCGGGAATGAAAGTATCACAGAATATCCTGGACGGCTCGATCTTTAGTACGTTTTCATTATCCTCAATGCGTGACAACTGCTCATAGGAAGTTTCCGTACGTCGTATATAGCTCGCCAGGCTGGTTGACAAGAAATTTTTTCTCTCGGTTCCGAAAATCTTCTCCTTGGCCAGCAGGTAAGGCACATCCCAACCAACTTCGGGAATTGGATAAACCAATACGACATGCTTGCCGCCGGCAACGAGCGTGTCGACGGTTTCCTTCAGCAACTGGCCTACGGCTTCGACTCTAGAAGCTTCGTTGTCAACGAGGCTCGACATGTCATTGAAGGGAATGGCCCTTGGCACCGAATGGTGCTTTTCCTTACCTCCCTCGCCATTGTCGAAGTCTTGCCCTTCGAGTTGCAGTGGGTACCGACCCAGCATCACGACCGTTTCCACATCCTCGCTCTCCATGAGGTAGTCCATTACCTGTCGGTTGAAGGTTCCGCAGCCCGGTTCGTTCTCACGTGTGTAGTCGGCAATAGGGAGGCAATTGGTGTACACGAGCATCTTGACTTGCTTGCCTAGAGCGGCAACACGAACGGCGATCGGCTGGACCAGCGGCGTGGCGTGACTATCTCCCCAGACCACGACGATCTCGTCGCTATCCTCGTTGTATCGACAGGTTTCCTCGATTGATAGCAACCTTCCACCGGTGGCGTGACAATTTTCAGGGATATGATGCTGTTTCATGCGCACTTCCAGGATGCTTTCCACCTCCGGACCGAAGCGCCAGGGAACACCCCGGGTGACTGCACCGTAATAGCCTATCCCGATCATCAGGCAGGACATCGCCAAGGCCGACGAGAAGATCTGCGCGCGGGTGAATCGCTGACGCTGCCTGAAGGGTTGTTCGACAAAACGCCAGGTTATCCAGGCGAGCAGGATGGCGGCGATACTCAACATCAACAGCACCGAATCACTGATGGGAGACAGACTACGCTCCTTGGCAAAGACGAACAGTGGTTGATGCCACAGATAGGCGCTGTAACTGATAAGACCAATGCCAACCACCGGTTTCCAGGAGAGTAGTCGTCCCACCAGATCACCACCGTTGGAGTACAGGATGATCAATGCCGTGCCGAGTACGGGTATCACCGCCCAGAGCCCGGGGAACGGGGTGGAGGAATCGAAGAGGAAAATGGCAATGAGGATGAGTCCCAGACCAAGGACCCCGCCCAGGTGCCTGACACCGGGAGAAAAGTCACATTTGCTACTGTGCATGTAGATGGCAACAATCGAACCGGCCAGCAACTCCCAGGCCCGAGTCGGCAATAGATAAAAATTGGCAGAAGTGTGATGAGTCGATGCATATTCCGCCAGCCCAAGGCTAGCGAAGACCCCAAGACCGAAAATCGCCATTAGAAGATTTCTTCGCAGCCCGCCCAGGACAATCATTAACAGCGGAAAGAACAGATAGAACTGCTCCTCGACGGCCAGACTCCAGGTATGCAGAAAGGCTTGCATCTCGGCAGGTCCTGAAAAGTAATCAAGTGACTGCCAGAAATAAATATTAGATACGAAGAGATTGACCGCGATTAGACTTTCGCTGAAGGCATTAAATTCGCGTGGCAGCATCCACATCCAGGCAAGAACCAGGGAGACCAGACTGACGAAGAACAAGGCGGGCAATATCCTTCTTGCCCGCCTCTCATAAAACCTGAGAATGGAAAACTCACCACGTTCTATTTCTGCATATATTATACTCGTGATCAGATAACCACTGACGACGAAGAAAACATCGACTCCCACAAACCCACCGCTGAACCATGTAAAACCGGCATGAAAAAGAATCACCGGAATGACAGCTATCGCTCTCAACCCATCGACTTCAGGCCTGTAACCGGTTTTCATGTAGATCCCCCTACGACCATGGTGAAAACACCTTCATGTCCCGTAAACCCAAATCACTTTTCCTGTTACGTTATTTTCGGTCAAGGCTACCGCAGGAGATCTCATCGCCAACGTTGGACTAGCTTTACGCTACATTTTCGATCGTTAACTTTCCTCCCGGAATGTTACTAAATGTACCAAACTCTTGCATAGTTGGTTTTTCCCATTGTCATGGAGGGAACGTCTTTAATCTCGCGGTAGCAGTTTTGTAGTCCTGCAGCTTCCAACAGAGTCCATACACCGCGTCATGAATCGACCATGATCTCTACGATGCAGGACAGGCGGTAATGGAAAGATTGCCCTCATGCGAGGGCAGCCAGAGAGGAGTGGGAGAACCAGGGGGTGGCGAGGGAGCGTGACCGGTCAATCTCGATATTTCAGAGTACCCGATCCATTTCCGTCGTCAGCCACCGTATGGCAGGCCTCGGCCATCGTCGTGTCCTTGAAGATCGACTGACCGATAGCTGGGCTGAGCACTGAACCGGAGGATACCCGGGGTCACGAGGCGTTCCGATGGAGGACGATCGTGAGCATGCTCGGAGGATGTCTTTCAGTGATGCACCCTGGCGGGGCTTGCAGGGGTTTCAGGAGGTTCCCGGTACCCGGTCACCACCACAACCGCAGTGGCGACAGCTGTCACTAGCCTTTCACGCATGCCGGCAGCCGTAAGGGAAAAGGGGCATCGTTACTGGGCGCGGACACCGCAGGTTCTCGGCTAGGCCGCAGGCAGGATATGGCACCGTCATCGCGGTGCCAGCGACCTGTCCACCGAGGGCATATCGCCTGGCGAGCGTGGGGGGGCAACCCCTTTGCGTCAGTGCCTGGTGGCGTCGTAGCCAAGGTCGGCACCGCGGCTTTCGTCGCTGCGACGGCGGGCACTCCCCTGCTTGCGGCTTTCCTCCTCGCAGACCTCATCCTTGCCGCCACAGATATCACATCCGTTCTTCATCCCCAGCTGATTGAGCCCGCCACAGGAGCCCGCGATGGGCTTGCGTCCCATGATCACGCCAACGGCCATCGCTGCCATGATCAACAGCATGAAGGCGAATACCACCAGATAAATCGTCATTGCAACGCTCCTCCAAAAGGGAAAGGGGGCAAGCTTCCTGCCTCTGTGACAACGATGAAGCGCTCGAGGTCCACGGAGCAGGCAATCTGATGCCTGAAATGCCGACAGCCAGTGACGGCCTGGCTATCGGCATGTCGGGCCACAGAACCGAAGGGGCCGGCCTTGAGGCCGGCCCGGGTTGCGTCATGCAGCGATCGATATCAGCCGCCGAAGTCATCCAGCAGGATGTTCTCGGGTTCCACGCCCAGATCGGTCAACAGCTTGATCGCCGAGGCGTTCATCATCGGCGGCCCGCACATGTAGTACTCGCAATCCTCTGGCGCCGGATGATCCTTGAGATAATAGTCGTAAAGGACATTGTGGATGAAGCCGGTGGGGCCATCCCAGTTGTCCTCAGGCTGCGGGTCGGAGAGCGCCAGGTGCCATTCGAAGTTGGGGAACTCCTTGGCCAGCTGATCATACTCCTCGTTGTAGAAGGTCTCACGCCAGGAGCGCGCCCCATACCAGAAGGTGATCTTGCGGTCCGTCTTGAGCCGCTTGAGCTGATCGAAGATGTGACTGCGCATCGGTGCCATGCCGGCCCCGCCGCCGATGAAGACCATCTCGGCATCGGTGTCTCTGGCGAAGAACTCGCCGAAGGGCCCCATCACGGTCACCTTGTCACCCGGCTTCAGGCTGAAGACATAGGTCGACATCAGACCCGGGGGATGATTGGTGTTGGGCGGCGGCGTGGCGATCCGGATGTTGAACTTGAGGATGCCCTTCTCTTCCGGATAGTTCGCCATGGAGTAGGCGCGGATGACTTCTTCATCGCTCTTGTGGGAGATGTCGAAGAGGCCGAACTTCTCCCAGTCGCCCCGGTACTCCTCCTCGATATCGAAATCCTTGAAGGAGACATCGTAGGGCGGCGCCACCAGCTGCACGTAGCCGCCGGCGCGGAAGGCCACTTCCTCGCCCTCGGGAAGCTTCAGGTTGAGCTCCTTGATGAAGGTGGCGACGTTGGGGTTGTCGATGACCTCGCATTCCCACTGCTTGACACCGAAGACCTCTTCCGGGACCTCGATCTTCATGTCCTGCTTCACCGGCACCTGGCAGGAGAGACGCCAGCCCTCCTTCTTCTCGCGCAGGGTAAAGTGGGACTCCTCGGTGGGCAGGATGGCACCGCCACCCTCTTCCACGCGGCACTTGCACTGAGCACAGGAGCCACCGCCGCCACAGGCGGAGGAGAGGAAGATGCCGTTCGCGGCCAGGGTATTGAGCAGCTTGCCGCCGGCCTGGGTCGTGAGGGTATGCTCGGGGTCGCCATTGACCTCGATGGTCACGTCCCCGGTGCTGACGAGCCTGCTGCGGGCAGCCAGGATCACCAGAACCAGGCCGATGACGACCAGGGTGAACATGACCACACCGAGCAAGATGACTGTTGTATCAACCATGTCGGGTTCCTATTGCTTGACGTTGCCTGGGCCCCGGCGCCCCATTGGGGCACCGGGTGCGCACAACCTGCCTCAGAGCTGAATGCCGGAGAAGGACATGAAGCCCAGCGACATCAACCCCACCGTGATAAAGGTGATACCCAGCCCCTGAAGGGAGTCGGGCACGTCGCTGTACTTGAGTTTCTCGCGAATGCCGGCCAGCGCCGTGATGGCCAGTGCCCAGCCGGTGCCGGCGCCAAAGCCGTAGACGACAGATTCGCCGAAGTTGTAGTTACGCTCGACCATGAAAAGCACGCCACCCAGGATGGCACAGTTCACGGTGATCAGCGGCAGGAAGACGCCCAGCGCGTTATAGAGCGCGGGCACGTACTTGTCGAGAAACATCTCCATGATCTGCACCAGGGCAGCAATGACGCCGATGTAGGAGAGCAGCCCCAGGAAGGAGAGATCGATGTTCTCGGCGCCGCTGATCCCGGTCCAGGTCAGGGCACCCTCCTGGAGCAGGAAGGTATAGACCAGATTGTTGACCGGCACGGTAACGGTCAGCACCACGATCACCGCGATGCCCAGACCAAAGGCCGAGGAGACCTTCTTGGACACCGCCAGGAAGGTGCACATGCCCAGGAAGAAAGCCAGGGCCATATTCTCGACGAAGACCGAGGCGACGAACAGGCTCAGATAGTGTTCCATGTTACACGGCCTCCTTCGGCTGGGTGTTATCCTTCATCTTGAACTCGTTCTCCTCGACCTGTTCGGGGTTGACGCTACGCAGCACCCAGATGATCAGGCCGATGATGAAGAACGCCGAGGGCGGCAGCAGCAGGAGGCCGTTGGGCACGTACCAGCCGCCATCCTGCACGGGCTGCAGCACGGTGAAGCCGAACACGCTGCCGGCGCCGAGCAGCTCGCGGAAGAAGCCCACTGTCATCAGGATGAAACCGTAGCCCAGGCCGTTGCCGATGCCATCCAGGAAGGACATTCCCGGGGTGTTGGTCATGGCGAAGCCCTCGGCACGCCCCATCACGATGCAGTTGGTGATGATGAGACCGACAAATACCGAGAGCTGCTTGGACATCTCGTAGGCGTAGGCCTTGAGGATCTGGTCAACCACGATGACCAGAGAAGCGATGATGGTCATCTGCACGATGATGCGGATGGAGGACGGGATATGGTGACGGATCAGCGACACGAACAGGTTCGAGAAGGCCGTCACGAAGATCACCGCCATCGTCATCACCAGCGAGACGCTCATGCTGGTGGTCACCGCCAGCGCCGAACAGATACCCAGTATCTGTAGGGCAATGGGGTTATTCTTGAAGACCGGCGTCGTGAGGACGCTCTTTGCGTTGGCAGCAGACATGATCAGGCTCCTTCACTTTCGAGTTCGACGTCGGCGCCCTGGACCTCGTCCTGGTCGACACTGGCACGGAACTTGGCCAGGTAGTCACCGAAGCCTTCCGGGCTGAGCCAGAACTGCAGCATGTTGGTCACCCCCTTGCTGGTCAGGGTGGCACCGGAGAGCGCATCGACCTCGTTCTCGCCACTGGCACCGCCCTTGACAAGGTTGATTGCGGGCGCGATCTCGCCCTGCTCGTCGAAGATCTCCTTGCCCTCCCACTGGGCCTGCCAGCGCGGATTGTTGACCTCGGCGCCCAGCCCGGGGGTCTCGCTGTGCTCGTAGTAGGTGATGCCGACGATGGTATTGCCATCACCTTCTACGGAGAGGAAGCCGCGCATCAGCCCCCACAGGCCCTGGCCGCGAATTGGCAGGATAACCTGCTCGGGGTCATCCGGGTCGCCCACAAGGTAGACGGTGCTGTAGTTTTCCTGACGCGACAGGCCGGCGATATCCGTCTCTCCCGAGAGGGTCCGCGAGGAGGCCGGATCACGACGCGCCTGGAAGCCCTCGTAGGTCGCGGGATCGAACTGGTCAGTGTACTCGCCGCTGCGCAGGTCCACGACCCGCGGCGTGATCTTCGACTCGAAGGTCTCGTTCACGTCCATGCCGGGTTCGTAGAGCTGCGCCACGTTGAGAATGTTGGTCTTGCGGTCCAGCTCCTGGTTGAACTGCTGCTTCGAACGCAGGGCCACCGCTGCGGTGGAGACGATGATCGAACACACGATACAAAGTGCGAACGCCACCGTCAGGATCTTCTTGATGGAGTTGTTGCTCTGTGCCATCAGGCAGTCTCCTCGGCCGGCACACCGGTGCGCTGCAGACGGCGCTTGATGTTGGCCTGTACAAAGAAGTTGTCGATCAGCGGGGCGAACAGGTTGGCGAACAGGATCGCCAGCATGATGCCTTCGGGGAATGCCGGGTTGACGACGCGAATCAGCACCGTCATGACACCGATGAGCGCACCGAACAGCAGGCGGCCCTGGTTGGTCATGGAGGCGGAGACCGGATCAGTGGCCATGAACACCATGCCGAAGGCGAAGCCGCCCACCACCAGGTGCCAGTACCAGGGCATCGCGAACATCGGGTTGCTGTCCGAGCCGATCAGGTTGAAGAGCGTACTGGTGGCCACCATACCCAGGAAGACGCCGAGCACGATCCGCCACGAGGCGATCTTGGTCCACAGCAGCACTGCCAGACCGATCAGGATGGCCAGGGTCGAGGTCTCGCCCACGGAACCGGGGATGAAGCCGAGAAAGGCGTCCCACCAGCTGAACTGACTGGAGAGAGCAGCCATGCCGTCCTGGAAGGCAACGGAGAGCGCAGTTGCCCCGGAGTAGCCGTCGGCGGCCACCCAGATCGCATCACCGGAAATCTGCGCGGGATAGGCAAAATAGAGGAAGGCACGGCCAGTCAGCGCCGGGTTGAGGAAATTCTTGCCGGTACCGCCGAAGATCTCCTTGCCGATCACCACGCCAAAGGTGATGCCCAGCGCTACTTGCCACAGCGGGATGGTGGCGGGCAGGATCAAGGCATAGAGCACCGAGGTGACAAAGAACCCCTCGTTGACCTCGTGGCCTCGCTTGATGGCGAACAGCACTTCCCAGAAGCCACCGACGACGAAGGTCACCAGGTAGATCGGCAGGAAGTAGGTGGCGCCCAGGACGAAGTTGGCCCAAAGGCTGCCCGGATCATGGCCGCCGGCCAGCGTCATCATGATCGCCTCGCGCCAGCCCCCCATGGAGCTGAAGCCCTCGGCGATGGCCATGTTGGCCTGCCAGCCGGCATTCCACATGCCGAAGAACATGGCCGGGAAGGTACAGGCCCAGACGGTGATCATGATGCGCTTGAGATCAACGCCATCTCGCACGTGCGCCGTGGTCTTGGCCACGTCGGGGGGTGAGTAGAAGATGGTATCCACCGCCTCGTAGAGCGGATAGAACTTCTCGTACTTGCCCCCTTTGTGGAAGTGGGGCTCGAGGTTGTCGAGTGTCTGTCGAATCGCCATCATCAGGCCTCTTTCTCAATCATGGTGAGATTGTCACGCAGGATGGGGCCGTACTCGTACTTGCCGGGGCACACATAGGTGCACAGCGCCAGGTCCTCCTCATCCAGCTCCAGACACCCGAGCTGCATTGCCGTCTCGATATCGCCGACGATCAGTGATCGCAGCAGCTGGGTGGGCAGGATATCCAGCGGCATCACCTGCTCGTACGCCCCGACCGGCACCATGGCGCGTTCGGACCCGTTGGTCGACGTCGTCGGCGCATAGTCATTCAGGCCGGTGATCTTCGACAGGTAGATCCCCATCACGGAGTGGCGGTTCTTGCCCGGGGACAGCCAGCCCATCCAGACGCGCTTGTTGCCCTCCTCGAGCAGGCTCACCTGATTGTGGAAACGGCCCAGGTACCGCAGGCTGCCTTCACAGGTAACACCGGCAAACACGGAACCGGAGATGACGCGCGTGTCTTCCGGGTCGACAACTTCGCCGGCCAGCAGTTCCTCGGTGCTGGCACCAAGGCGGGTACGCAGCAGGCGCGGGTTCACGGCACGCGGGCCGCCCACGGCGATCACACGCTGCACATCCAGCTTGCCTTCGGCGAACAGCTTGCCGAAGGCGATGACGTCCTGGTAGCCGAGGTGCCAGACGCGCTTGTGCAGGGCCACGGGCGAAAGATGGTGGATGTGAGTGCCCACCAGACCGGCGGGATGCGGGCCAGCGAAGGTCTCGTGCTGAACGCCCTTGACGTCGCTGCCCGGAATGCGGGCATCCGGAGCCGTGCAGAGATAGACACTGCCTTCTGTCAACCGGGCGAGCACCTTGAGGCCGTCCTCGAAGGCCTGAGCCTGTTCGTTGATGATGGCGGCAGGATCGGCAGCCAGCGGGTGAGTATCGATCGCCGTGACGAAGATATCGCTCGGCTCGCTGTCGATGGCCGGTGTACGCGAGTAGGGACGAGTGCGCAGCGCGGTCCACAGCCCGGACTCGACCAGCTGGTCAACGACAGTCTGGCGCTCGAGACTCTCGAGCTTGTCACGCCCATGGGCGGTGAATTCCACGGCCTCTTCCGTCTCGTCGACCTTGATGACCACCGACAGCAGCTTGCGCTTCTCGCCACGATTGATGGCGACGACCTCACCCGCCGCCGGCGCCGTGAACCGCACGCCGTCGATCTTCTTGTCGGTGAAGAGCAGCTGGCCCAGCTTGACCCTGTCCCCCTCACGGACCTCCATGGTCGGCTTCATGCCGACGTAGTCGGTGCCCAGGACAGCCACATGGCGCACCGGTCGCGCATCCTCGACACGCGCTTCCGGTGTCCCCGCAATGGGGAGATCCAGGCCTTTCTTGACTTCGATCATAGTCTCGCCCAGTTGATGGATCGGATAGATGAAGAAAGGGGTTCGAATGGATTCGAATTCTTTTGTTTCAGTACGTTACCAGTCAGGCCCGAGACGAGCTCGAACCACCCCGAAAAATCCACCACATTATAAAGAGAAGCGTACGGGATGACCACCTGCCCTATGGTCGCAAGCGGCGACACGGGGCAAGTGAAATATTGTCGCACCGGCGGGCGGCCAAGCGGCCAAGCGGCCAAGCGGCCTGATGACTCGGCCACCCCTGGTGTCAACGCAACGCCCCGCTGGATGCTTGATCCAGCGGGGCTCGTTCTACCTCGGCACCTGCCGCCCGTCACGGGTCAGCTTGGCGGTTCGGCGCTTGGCCGCATGGTGCTGCCCGTAGAGCCTCAGCCCTTGACGCGCGGCAGCTTGAGGAAGTGCACGTTGGACACATGCTGCAGGATGCGAATCACCTGGCAGCTGTAACCGAACTCGTTGTCGTACCAGACATAGACCACCGCATTCTTGCCGTTGGCAATGGTTGCCTTGGCATCGACGATCCCGGCATGGCGATTGCCGACGAAATCGGTGGAGACCACCTCGGGCGAGTCGACGAAGTCGATCTGCTTCTGGTAGGGCGAGTCCAGCGACATGCGGCGCAGGAAGTCGTTGAGCGACTCGGCGTCGGTTTCCTTCTCCAGGCGCAGGTTGAGGATTGCCATGGAGACGTTGGGCGTCGGCACGCGTATGGCGTTACCGGTCAGCTTGCCCTCGAACTCCGGCAGCGCCTTGGCCACTGCCTTGGCAGCGCCGGTCTCGGTCAGCACCATGTTGAGCGGCGCGCTGCGGCCGCGGCGATCACCCTTGTGGTAGTTATCGATCAGGTTCTGGTCGTTGGTGTAGGAGTGCACGGTCTCGACGTGGCCATGCTCGACGCCGAAGGCGTCGTTGAGCACCTTGAGCACCGGCACAATGGCGTTGGTGGTACACGATGCCGCAGAGAGGATGCGATCCTGCTCGCCAATGTCATGGTGGTTGATGCCGTAGACGATATTGGCGATATCACCCTTGCCCGGGGCGGTGAGGATCGCCTTGGCCACACCCTTGCACTGGATATGCTGGCCAAGGCCATCCTCGTCGCGCCAGATGCCAGTGTTGTCGACCACCACGGCATTGTCGATACCGTAGTCGGTGTAGTCGATCTCGGTGGGCGAGTCGGCGTAGATCACCCGAATGACGTTGCCGTTGGCGGTGATGGTACGCGCCTCGGCATCCACGCTGATGGTGCCGTCGAAGGGTCCATGCACTGAATCGCGACGCAGCAGGCTGGCACGCTTTTCCAGATCCTTGGCGATGTCACCGCGACCCCGCACCACGATGGCACGCAGACGCAGCAGGTTACCACCGCCGGCCTTCTCGACCAGCACACGCGCCAGGATCCGGCCAATGCGGCCGAAGCCGTAGAGCACCACGTCCTTGGGCCGACCATTGTCGCCAGCGGCATCGCGGCCATCGACGATCTCGGCCAGCTCCTCGCGCAGGAAGGCCGCCGGGTCGCCGCCGCGCGCCTTGAAGGCCACACCGAGCTTGCCCACGTCGACATGCGCCGGGCCAAGGTTGAGCTCGGTCATCGCCTTGACCAGCGGGAAGGTGTCCTGCACGGAGAGCTCGGTCCCCTCGACCTTGCGCACGTAGCGGTGATCCTTGAGGATGCGGATCACGCTGCGGTTGAACAGCGACCGCCCGTACATGGTCACCACCACGTTATTGTGGCGGTACAGGCTGCCGATCATGGGGATCATCTGTTCGGCGATTGCCTGGTTGTCGTGCCATTCCTGGAAGACGCTGTCGAGGGATTGCTGACTCACGGGTGGCCTCTCCTTGGTGAAAAAGGGGAACAGGGATACCAGAGCATTATCCCGGGCGGCAACTGCCGGGGCAATCGCGGGATGGTCGCAGCCGTTGTAGGCGTTTTACAGGATGGTGCCGCTGACTACAGGGAATCGGCGAGGCTGGTATCATGCGGTCGATTCAGTACGCCGCTCACAATCACGGTTGGGTAATCGATAGCATGCCGAACTTTTCGCCGCTCGACCCGCCCCGCCCCCAGGGGCTGCGCGACCTTCTCTACTGGCAGACGCCGCCGGGCAGCGCCTCCGCCCTGGCCCTGGCCCACCTGGCCGAGGATGCCCCTCTGCTGGTGATCACCCCCGACACCGCCACCGCACAGCGCCTGGAGAGTGACCTCAGCTTCTACAGCCACCTGCCGGTACTGCCCTTTCCGGACTGGGAGACGCTGCCCTATGACAGCTTCTCGCCGCACCAGGACATTGTCTCGTCGCGGCTGCGAACCCTGCGCCGGCTGCAGGACGGCGAGCACGGCATCGTGCTGGCGGCCATCAACACACTGATGCAGCGCTTGCCACCGGTGGACTATATCGCCGGACGAGTGATGACCCTTGAAAGAGGTCAGACCCTGGACCGCGAGGGGTTTCGCGATGCCCTGTCACGGGCCGGCTACCGAGCCGTGGAAACGGTCTATGAACCCGGCGAATACGCCCTGCGCGGGGCCTTGATCGACCTCTTCCCCATGGGCGCCGAAGCGCCGTTGCGCCTCGACCTGTTCGACGACGAGATCGATACCCTGCGCCATTTCGATCCGGACACCCAGCGCAGCCGGGACCGGGTCGAGCACGTGGAGCTGCTGCCCGCCCATGAATATTCGCTGTCGCGTAGCGCCATCGCCTGCTTCCGCGAAGGTTTCGAGACACTGTTCAACGTCGACCCCCGCCAGTGCCCGCTCTATGTGGACGCCCTCAAGGGCATCCCCTCCCCCGGCCTCGAGCAGTACCTGCCACTGTTCTTCGAGCAGACCGCCACCCTCTTCGAGCATCTGGCCGAGGGGACACGGGTCGCCATGCTGCCCGGCGTATTCGAGGCGGCCGAGCACCACTGGGAAGCCATCGAGAGTCGCTTCGAGAATCTCGGCGTCGACCCTACCCGTCCGCTGCTGCCTCCCCACCATGCCTTCGTGCCCGTCGCCGAGGCATTCGGGGCCATCAAGCGCCACCCCCGGGTGGCCCTGACCGACGACCCGGATCATCGGCATGCGGTGGCATCTGCCACTCGCACACCGCCGACAGTGACGGTGAATGCCCGCGCCAAGTCCCCCCTGTCTGCCCTCGAAAGCTTCATCGACGAGCACCCGTCCACGCGTGTGCTCTTCGTTGCCGAGTCACGAGGGCGCCGCGAGGCCCTGGAGGAGACGCTGGGGCCGCTGAGGGTCGAGATGCCCCACGTGGAAGACTTTCCCGCCTTTCTGCAGAGCGAGGCGCGCCTGGCGATCACCGAGGGGGAGGTCGATGCCGGCCTGTGGATGACCGACCCGGACCTCGCGGTGATCAGCGAGACGGAGCTCTTCGGTGAAGTGGTCCGCCAGAGCCGCCGTCGCGAGCGGGCCACCGACGACAGCGAGCTGGCGATTCGCCACCTCTCGGAACTCCGGCCCGGTGCCCCGGTGGTCCATCAGGCCCACGGTGTGGGCCGCTACAAGGGCCTGGAGACGCTGGAGACCGGCGGCCAGACGGCGGAGTTCGTGACGCTGGAGTACGCCGACCAGGCCCGGCTCTACGTGCCGGTGGACAGCCTGCACCTGATCTCGCGTTACGCCGGTGCCGATGACGACCTGGCTCCACTGCATAGGCTGGGTTCCGACCAGTGGGAGAAGGCCCGCAGGAAGGCCGCAGAGAAGATCCGCGACACCGCCGCCGAACTGCTCGACATCTATGCCCGCCGCGAGGCCCGGGAGGGCTTTGCCTGCGCGGCGCCCGACGCGGAGTACGCCCGCTTTGCGGCCAGCTTCCCGTTCGAGGAGACACCCGACCAGCGCGCCGCCATTGCCGCGGTGATCGGCGACATGACAGCCCCGCGTCCCATGGACCGGGTTGTCTGCGGCGATGTGGGGTTCGGCAAGACGGAAGTTGCCATGCGCGCGGCCTTCCTGGCCGTCAACTCCGGCCGCCAGGTCGTGGTTCTGGTGCCCACCACCCTGCTGGCCCGACAGCACTACGAGAATTTCCGTGATCGCTTCGCCGACACCGCCGTGAACATCGAGCTGATCTCCCGCTTCACCTCTGGCAAGGGGCAGGCCGCCTCCCTGAAGCGCATCGAGGAGGGGCAGGCGGACATCGTCATCGGCACCCACAAGCTGCTGTCGAAGAACACGCGACTGCCGAACATGGGGCTGCTGATCATCGATGAGGAGCACCGCTTCGGCGTCGCCCAGAAGGAGCGCCTCAAGAGCCTGCGCGCCGAGGTCGACATCCTGACCATGACCGCCACCCCCATACCGCGGACGCTCAACATGGCCATGAACGGTATCCGCGACCTGTCGATCATTGCCACTCCCCCGGCCCGTCGCCTGTCGGTCAAGACCTTCGTCCAGCAGCGCGACGAGGCGGTGATCAAGGAAGCACTGCTGCGCGAGATCCTCCGCGGCGGACAAGTCTACTTCCTGCACAACGAGGTCAAGACCATCGAGACCGCCGCCGAGAAGGTGCGTGAGCTGGTGCCGGAGGCGCGCGTTGGCGTCGCCCATGGCCAGCTGCCGGAACGCTCCCTGGAGCGAGTGATGTCGGACTTCTACCACAAGCGCTTCAACGTGCTGGTCTGCTCCACCATCATCGAGACCGGCATCGATGTACCCAGCGCCAACACCATCATCATCGAACGCGCCGACAAGTTCGGCCTGGCTCAGCTCCACCAGCTGCGCGGCCGGGTCGGGCGCAGCCATCATCAGGCTTACGCCTACCTGCTCGCCCCTCCCCCCAAGGCAATGACCAAGGATGCCGCCAAGCGGCTGGAAGCGATCGCCGGTGCCGAGGACCTGGGGGCCGGCTTTACACTGGCCAGCCATGACATGGAGATCCGCGGGGCAGGCGAACTGCTCGGCGAGGAGCAGAGCGGTCAGATGGAAGCCATCGGCTACGGGCTCTACATGCAGATGCTCGATCGCGCCGTGACGGCAATCCGCGAGGGTCGCACACCCAACATCGAGTCTCCGCTGGACGAAGGCGTCGAAGTGAGCCTCAACCTGCCAGCGCTGATTCCCGATGACTACCTGCACGACGTCCAGCAGCGACTGGTGATGTACAAGCGCATCGCCAACGCCCGCGATGAGGCCGAGCTCAAGGAGCTGCAAGTGGAGATGATCGACCGCTTCGGCCTGCTGCCAGCCCCGGTCAAGACCCTGTTGCGCCAGACCCGGTTGCGCCAGCGTGCCGAGCGCCTGGGCATCACCCGCCTGGAGGCCGGCCCCGAGAAGGGCCGCGTGATCTTCACCGGACAGACCCCGGTCGACCCACTGGTGCTGGTCGAGCTGATCCAGCGGGCCCCTGACCGCTATCGCCTGGACGGTGCCGATACGCTGCGCTTCGAAGCCGAGATGGAGAAGGCGGAGGCCCGGTTCCAGGCGGTGGAGCAGCTGCTCGATACCTTCAATCGCAAGGCCGAAGCGGCGTAGAGTGACGAGCGGCCAAGCGGCCAAGCGGCCAAGCGGCCAAGCGGCCAAGCAGATGTTCAACGAGAAAGTGAAGCACCGTTACTACTTGTTGCCGGCGCGTCGCTCCGCTGGCGAAGAGCCTGCCGTCCGGCGATACTGTCCGTGCAGGCCCCATGGTGGGCCCGGGCAGCTCGTGCCCCATGGCCTGCCCCCTGGCAACAACGAGAACGTGACGTCGATGAAGCACACTTTCCCGCTCGGGCTCGCCGCCCGACTCACCACGGCGCTGGGGCTTTACACCGCCCTGGTCGCACCGCTGCAGGCCAGTGACGACCAATGGCCGCGTGGTCACTACCCTCTTCCCGCGGACGGGGATCTGGTCGGCGAGGTCCATACCATCGTCACCGAGAGCGGTGACACCCTGATCGATATCGGCCACGAACACGGTATCGGCTACGAGGAGATGGTACGCGCCAATCCCGATATCAGCATCTGGGCCCCCTTCGAGGGCACCGAAGTGGTGATCCCCGGCCGCTTCGTTCTTCCCGACGAGCCCCGCGAAGGCCTGGTGATCAACGTGGCGGAGATGCGCCTGTACTACTATCCCGAGACTGAAGAGGATGAGCCCCCGCGTGTCGAGACCTATCCCATCGCCGTCGGGCGCATGGACTGGAAGACGCCCCTGGGCACCACGCGCATCATCGATAAGGTCAAGAATCCCGCCTGGTATCCGCCGGCGTCGATTCGCCGTGAGCATGCCGAGGCTGGCGACCCTCTACCCAGCGTGGTCCCGCCGGGTCCCGACAACCCGATGGGGACTCGCAAGATGCGCCTGGGCATTCCCGGTTACCTGATACATGGCACCAACCGCCCCGAGGGTGTAGGCATGCGCGTGACCCATGGCTGCATCCGCATGCTGCCCGAGGACATCGAAGCGCTCTTTCCGCGCCTGCCCACCGGCACCCAGGTCAAGCTGATCAACGACACGCTCAAGCTCGGCTGGGCGGATGGTACCCTGCACGTCCAGGCCTACCCTTACCTGGAGGAGGAGGACGGCACCACCATCCAGCGCATCACCGAAGCCATCGAGCAGGTGGACAAGACGGTCAGCGGGCTCGACTACCCGGTGGACTACGCTCGGCTCCGCGAGGTCGTGGAGGTGCCACGCGGCATGCCCGTGGCTCTGGAGGTCAGCGTCCCGGATCCCGCTCCTGACACCCTCTGGGACCGTCTGGAACTGATCGCCGCCGACAGCGGCTCCCGAGAGCACCAGACCGAGGAAAGCTGAACTCTGCAGGCCTGATCCCGCAGCAAACCTGTGTAAGCAGCGGTTCGGCGCCTCGGCTCCCTGCGCGATGGGTGGCTGTTTCATCGCGATCTGACGATCGCTCCCACCACAGGAAGAGGGCGCTGTGCCCCTGCGGGAGCGAAGCTTGCTTCGCGATTCTGGCCGCCCGCCAACGACAGGGACCTCGCCGTTCCCGGCGAGGTCCCTGTCTTGAAGGTTCTGCTACCGCCCTGACGGGCCGTGGCGAACGATCACTTCTGCATGGAACGCTCGAACATGCGGTTCATCTCTTCACGGTTCTGCTCGGACATCTGCAGCGCCGCCTGAGCATCGCGCTGTGCCTGGTTGGCGGTGTCCTGAGCCTGCACAGCGATGCTGCGTGCTTCAGCAGCATCAGCCTGAGCGGACTCTGCGGTCATGCGAACTTCTTCCAGAGCGCTGTTGGATGCACAACCGGCCAGGATTGCCAGAGAGGCGGCAGCGGCGGACAGCTTCAGGGTAGTCTTCAGAGTCATGGTGTTCTCCTTGAGTCTTCCTTGGGTACTGCGTTGGTGTTGCCTGAGAATCAGGCTTCCTGCGAAGGCAGGCCTTGGTGCAGCGAAAGCAGCTGCAGAGCACAAGAATCAAACACTGTTTTATAACACGAAACAGCGCCTGTCCATAGCTTAGAACGTCCCAAGCGCATGTAAAGCCTAGCGGATGACAACGCGTGTGCCAATGTCGATCAATGACGACAAACGCTCCACCTGGGCGTCGGTCACCGCGACACACCCCTCCGTCCAATGGAAGCGCTCGTGGATGTCGGGATCTCCTTCACCGACCCCATGGATGCCGATGAAGCCGCCCAGCACCGTGTCCTGAGGCGGATAGCCATGACGACGGTAGTAGGCAAAGTAGTCGTCATAGTCCTGCTGGCTGAAGACCCCGTCCTCCAGCGCCATGCGGGCATGCGTCGGGGTGGGATAATCGAGCCCGATGAAGATATGGAACTTGCTGCGTCGGTTGAAGCGGTTGACGCGAAACTCGCCAAGCGGCGTCGCTCGATCACCGCGCAGACGCTGGGGACTGGCCCCCCCGCGACCCAGCGAGACGGGCGCGAAATGCTCGAGTAGCCGATTGCCCCGGTAGACGCTCAGCGTCGCCTCGCTGTCATCGACCAGCACCCAGAGTTCACCGTCATGGCGCGGGACGACGGCACGAGACAGCAGATTGTCCATCAGGTTGGCAGCGAGAGGCGACGCCAGCAGCAGCAGAGGCGAACTTAGCGCCAGTACACCGAAACGGCGACGGGAGAGGAGCTTCATCGACAGGTTCTCTGAGGCTTGGATGAAATGAAGGGCATTATACTTACTACCGCTCTTGCTCCGAATGGCTTCCAGCCTGTCGGGAGAGAGGACCTGACTCCCTCCTGCCCTCAACCATAGAGCCCCTGACTGCGCAGGTAGTCGTCGTAGCTGCCGCTGAAGTCGGTGATGCCCTGCTCGTTCATGTCCAGGATGCGGGTCGCCAGGGAGGAGACGAACTCGCGGTCATGGCTGACGAAGATCAGGGTGCCGGGGTAGTTCTCCAGGGCCAGATTGAGCGCCTCGATGGACTCCATGTCCAGGTGGTTGGTGGGCTCGTCCATCAGCAGCACGTTGGGCCGTTTCAGGGCCAGCTTGCCGAACAGCATGCGCCCCTGCTCGCCGCCGGAGATGACCTTGACCGACTTGCCGATGTCGTCGCTCGAGAAGAGCATCCTGCCCAGGGCGCCACGCACCTCCTGCTCCCCGCCCTTCGTCCACTGGGCCATCCACTCGAACAGTGTCGCCTGATTGGCGAAGTCGTCGGCATGATCCTGGGCGAAGACGCCGAGCTCAGCACTGTCGGTCCAGCGCACCTCGCCGTCATCGGGATGCAGCTCACCGGCCAGGGTCTGCAGCAGGGTCGTCTTGCCGATGCCATTGGGGCCGATGATGGCGATACGCTCGCCGGCCTCCACGGTCATCGAGAGGCGCTCGAAGAGCGGTGCCGCCTCGCTGAAGCCCTTGGTGATGGCCTCGACGTTGACCGCATTGCGATGGATCTTCCTGGCCTGCTCGAAGCGGATGAAGGGGCTGACCCGGCTGGAGGGCTTGATGTCCTCGAGCTGGATCTTGTCGATCTGCCGCGCCCGGGAGGTCGCCTGCTTGGCCTTCGAGGCATTGGCCGAGAAGCGACTGACGAACTGCTGCAGTTCGGCGATCTGCGCCTTCTTCTTGGCGTTATCAGCATGCTGACGTTCACGTACGGCCGTGGCAGCCGTCATGTAGTCGTCGTAGTTGCCGGGAAACAGCGTTATCTCGCCATAGTCCAGGTCCGCCATGTGGGTGCAGACGCTGTTGAGGAAGTGGCGGTCGTGGGAAATGATGATCATGGTACTGCTGCGCGCCGTGAGCATGCCCTCCAGCCAGCGGATGGTGTTGATGTCCAGATGGTTGGTGGGCTCGTCAAGCAGCAGCACGTCGGGATCGGCGAACAGTGCCTGGGCCAGCAGCACGCGCAGCTTCCAGCCCGGTGCGATCTCGCTCATCGGGCCGGCATGCTGGTGCAGCGGAATCCCCAGACCCAGCAGCAACTCCGCGGCCCGTGGCTCGGCGGTATAGCCATCGAGCTCGGCGAAGCGCACTTCCAGGTCGGCCACGGCCATGCCGTCCGCCTCGCTCATCTCGGGCTGCGAGTAGATGCGCTCACGTTCGGCCGCTACCTGCCAGAGCTCGGCATTGCCCATGATCACGGTATCGATGACCCGCTCGTCCTCGAAGGCGAACTGATCCTGACGCAACTTGCCCAGCCGTGTCCCGGGCTCCACCATCACCTGCCCGGCGGAGGGCTCCAAGTCACCACCAAGGATCTTCATGAAGGTGGACTTGCCACAGCCGTTGGCCCCGATCAGGCCATACCGATTGCCATTGCCAAACTTTACGGAGACATTCTCGAACAGCGGCCTGGCGCCGAACTGCATGGTGATATTGGCGGTGGAGATCAATGAGGGGTCCAGTCAGTGTCAGTGCGTTGAAGAGGGACACGATTGTACCGCTTATCGCCGCCGCTCACACCCGACAGCCGGCGGCCCCGGCAGCTTCCACCTGCCGGGGCCGCATATCGCTTCATGAAATGCCTGCTCAGTCGTGACGATCGACGTTGAAGATGCTCTGCAGTTTATGCTTCTTGCCGTAGATGTGCACCGTGGTGGCGTCGAAGGGGAAACGCGCCAGGTAAGGGCTGTCGGCGTTGAAGCGCGGCTTGTGGGCGTTGATCATGGCCGCGGCCAGGCGCTCGCGGTTGGCGCTGCCGCACAGCCCGACCGTGTACCAGACCTCCTCGTCAGGCTGCGGGAAGGCCAGCCACTTCTCACGATGCTCGTCGTGCCGCAGGCCGTGGCGGGCGCTGCGATGCTCGCCCACGTAGAGCAGCTCCTGGACGTCCATCTCCGTGGTCTCGGGGTCCCGCGCGGCACGGAACACGCAGTAGACGCCGGACTCGTCGGGAGCCTCCCGAAGGTCGGCCTCGGTCCAGTAGCCCAGCATCTTGGGGGATAGCATCTGTTCGCTCATGGCGGCCTCCTCAGTAATCCTCGAGTCGTTGCATGTCCCTGGCAACCCGGCGCACCTCGGCCTCGTGTCCCTTGGAGAGCGCCTCGAAGAACGCCGCCTCGTCGCTGCCACCGGCCAGTTCGGCGCGATGGGCGTAGAGGTCCTGGAGGGTACGGTGAGCCGTGAGTGCAGTGGCGAGCACGCTCTGCACGGTCGCGCAGTCGATGCACTCGGGCAGGCGCTCGAGGACCGGGGCATGGGGAAAGTCGGCCGGGTCATCGAACCAGGTCTCCAGCACCTTGCTGTGGTCGGTGCCATCGTTCAGGTAGCCGGTCAGGTCGTTCTCCATCTTGCGCTCATGCTCGGCCAGGTACTCCAGCGCCATGCGCACGCGCTCTGCCACGTCCCCCCCGGCCAGCGCCGTGAACTGCTCGGCTAGCCGTCGATGGTAACCGGCCGCCCAGGTAACCAGATCCTTTACCTGATGGAATCGCATGGTGCCCCCTCCTCGTCAATGTCGTCCGCGGACTCGGCATCCGCGACCGCCGCACGGCATGTCTGTCATCATCTTAGCCAAGGGCCCGATGAGCTGCTTGATGTGTATCAAGCCAGAACCATGCAAGGTCGGAGCATCCGGGTCAAGGTCCCGTGCCCATCGACGGCGCTAGCGCAGCAATGCCCCGTCGATGGGCACGAAATGACTGGCCGCGCGGATCAGCGAATCCGCCGTCAGGCGTTCCACGCCGACGACCTCCACCACCACCCGGTGACGCTCGCGTGTCCGCTCGACCAGCAGGTCGAAGTCGCCATCGCCCGAGACCAGCACCACCCGGTCGACCAAGGGCGCGGTCTCAATGGCGTCCAGGGCGATACCCACGTCCCAGTCGCCCTTGGTCGAGCCGTCACGACGCTGGATATAGGGCTTGAGCTTCACGGTGAAGCCGATGCCACGCAGGATGGCCTGGAACTGCTGCTGGCGGGGGTCGCCGCGGTCCACCGCATAGGCATTGGCCACCACCACCTGGCGATCGGCGACGCAGCGCGCCCAGAAGGCGTGGTAGTCGAAGTGTCGGCCAAAGGCCTCGCGGGTGGTGTAGTAGACGTTCTGCACGTCGACGAAGATGGCCACACGTTCCATGGCGAGGCCCTCAGGTGGCAAGAGGCCTCAGCGTGACACATTCGTCCCCCCGCTGTCGCGGCGACGCTCACCGCCTTGCGGCGCTGCGTCGTCTGCGTCGAACGGCACCCGCATCAGCAGGGAATAGAGCACCGGTACGATACACAGGGTCAGCACCGAGGCAACCAGCAGTCCGAAAATGATAGCGACCGCCATGGGGGCCCACAGCAATCCGCCGCCCAGCCATAGCGGTACCAGGCCGCCACTGGTGGTCAGGGTCGACATGACCACGGGACGCAGACGGCGTCGACCCGCCTCGAGAATGGCCTGCTGAGGCCGCATGCCGTCATGCGCTTCCCGATCGATGCGCTGGATCAACACGATGCCGTTGTTGATCACGATGCCGGCCAGGGATACCACGCCGAGGAAGGTCATGATGCCGAAGTGGGAGCCGGTGATGGTCAGGCCGAAGATTACCCCGATCAGCGACATCGGAATGGTGGCCAGAATGATCAGCGGCCGGCGCAGGGAGTTGAACTGTGCCACCAGCAGCAGCAGGATCACTGCCGCCCCGATCGGCAGCTTGGCGGCAATCGACTCCATGGCGGTCCGCGAGGATTCGACCTCGCCACCGAACTCATGGAAGAACCCCGACGGCCAGTCCGACTGTCGCTCCGCCAACCAGGGACGAAGCGTTGCAACCACCTGGGCGGCGGTGACGCCCTCGGCCAGCTCGGCTTCCACGGCCAGGGTGAGAAAGCGGTCGCGCCGCAGGATACGCGCCGGCCCCCAGGCGAGCTCGACCTCGGCGACCTGGGCCAATGGCACGCCCTCGCCCCCTTCGGCCGGCAACACCGTGATCCCGTTGAGTGCGTCGGGCGATCGCGTCTGGCCGAGCTGATTGCGCAGCTGGATCGGCACCAGCGTATCGTCATCGCGGAAGGTATCGACCTGCAGTCCCGACAGAGCCGTCTGCAGGCTGACCGCCACATCGCGCTCCGTGACACCTGCGCGCAGCGCGCGCGCCGAGTCCACGTCGATGCGCAAGCGCTTGATCCAGGGCCCCCAGTCGTTGCGCACGTTGCGCGTGCCGGGCAGCGAGGCCACCTTCTGCCTCACCCGCTCGGCAATCTCGCGCAGCTCCTGCTCGTCATCGCCGGAGAGTCTGACCGACAGCGGCACCGTCACCGGCGGACCAAAGCTCGTCGACGCAATGCTCGCGTGCATATCCGGGAAGCGCATCTCGAGCCAGGCATTCAGCCTTTCGATGACCTCGTCCACGGCCTGCCAGCGATTGGCCTGAAGCAGCAGGAAGGCATATTCCGGGCTCGGCGGCTCCGGCGCATGGTTGATGATATAGCGTTCACCGCCGAAGCCGATGAAGCTGCCCCAGCGGTCGACGCCATCGCGCACCCACTCGCCGTTGGCGTCTCGGTCGGCGGCAAGCTCACCGGCCAGGAAGGCCTCGATCTCCTCCACCACTGAACGCGTGCGCTCGATGGACACCGAGTACGGGAGGCGCAACTCTGCGGTGACCAGGGTGCGCTCCGCCTGGGGGAAGAAGATCTTGGGCAGCTGGCCAAATCCCAGCCAGGCGCCCCCCATGAGGGCTGCCACGACCGCCAGGGTCACGAGGCGATGGCGCAGCAACACCAGCAGGATACGCTGATAGAGATCAAAGGTGGCCGTCGCCAGCCGCTCGGCAAGCCCGGGCCGCTGCGACATCGACGGCCCGGGCTTGCCCTCGCCCGCCGGCCCCTCCGCCGAGTGAGGCTTGACCTTGAGAAAGGCCACACAGAGCAGCGGGATCATGGTCAGCGACAGCACCCAGGACGCGAGCAGCGTGATGGTGACCACCTGGAACAGCGAGCGGGTATATTCGCCCACATCGGAAACGGCCAGAAACTGGGGCAGAAAGGCCGCCGATGTCGTCAGCGACGCGGTCAGCAAGGGGAATCGCAGCTCACTGGCCGAGGCGAGGGCGGCCTCGCGAACAGGACGTCCCTCCCTGGCCGATACCTGCGTGGACTCCACCATCACGATGGCGTTGTCGACCAACATGCCCAGGGAGATGATCAGCGCACCGAGTGACACCTGATGCAGGCCAATATCGAACAGTCCCATCAGGGCCAGGCAGACGAGAATGGTCATCGGTACCAGGCTCGCGACAATCAGCCCCGTGCGCAGCCCCAGGAACAGCAGCATCACCACGCAGACCAGCACGACCGCCTGGAGCAGGTTGATCAGGAACTCGTTGATGCGTTCCTCGACCCGGTCCGGCTGGTTGGCCAGCACCTCGAACTCAAGCCCTACCGGCAGTTCCCGTTCGAGGCGCTCGATGGCGGCTTCCACCTGCTCGCCCAGATCGAGGATGTTGCCCCCCTCGCGCATGGCGATGGCGATGGCCAGGCCCTGGAAGCCGCCGGCGTGATAACGGGTCATGGGGGGGGCGGCGTAGCCATGGCGCACCTCCATCAGCGAGCCCAGCGGCACAAGGGCGCCGTCGGGCAGCGGCAGCAGGGCTTGCCGGATATCATCGATATGGGTGAAGTTACCGGTGGGTTCCAGTATCAGACGCTCATCGCCGGTGCGGATCGCCCCGCCGGGCAGCACGATGTTACGTGCCGCCAGCAGCTGGGCGAGGGCCTGGGGCGAGACGCCGAGATCCGCCAGGCGAGCCTCGTTGTAGTCGAGGAAGATACGCTCCTCGGCGTAGCCGTGGAGATTGACCTTGGCCACGTCGTCGAGCATCAGCAGCCGGTCGCGGACGTCGTCGGCCACCGCCTTGAGCTCCGCCTGCTCGTAGCCCTCGCCGGTCAGCGACAGCATGATGCCGAAGACGTCGCCGAACTCGTCGTTGATGATCGGCGGCAGCGCCTCGTCGGGCAATTGCCGGCGAGCGTCGGTGATCTTGCGACGCAGCTTGTCCCAGCCGGCCTGAACGTCCTCGACCTCGGGACGCAGCTCCACCCGGAGGATCGAGACGCCCGCTCGCGAGGTGCTCTCGACGAAGTCGAGCTCGGGCATCTCCATGACCGCCGCCTCGAGTGGCTCGGTGACCAGCGACTCCACGCGCTCGGGGGTAGCACCAGGGAGGTAGGTGACGACCTGAGCAACCCGCACCGTCACGGCGGGATCTTCGGCCCGGGAAATCGTCAGATAACTGTAGAGCGCACCGAGCAGGACCACCAGCAAGCCGGCGATGGTTATCCGGTTGTAGCGCAGCGCCGCCTCGGTCAGGGTCACGGCTGGGTCTCCCCACCCTCGGGTGGCGCATCGAGCAGGCGCACGCGCATGCCGTCATGTAGCCGGCTCATGCCCGCCACGATCAGCGACTCGCCGGGGGCGAGGCCGGCCAACACCTCCAGGCGCTCGCCGTGGCGTCCGCCCAGGGTCACAGGGCGACGCACCACCCTCGCCTCACGCCCCCTGCTGTCATCGCTGGCAGCGTTGTCCTCCTCCGCCTGCGCCGAGCCCTCTTCCTCGGGCTCAGCGACATAGACGAAGTGGCCGTCGGTATCCTGCTGCACCGCCACCATGGGGACCCAGAGGCCGCTGCCTGAGCCGCCCAGGGGCAGAGTCAGCTCCGCTGCCATACCGGGACGCAGCCGCTGGCGCTCATCGTCGGCGACGTTGATCAGCCTGACCCGCAGCGGCCAGGTGGCCTGGCGCGGGTCCACCGGCAGACCGATCTCGGTCACCTCCCCGGTCAGGCTGAGCTCGGCCAGGGGCAGGTGCACCCGCACGGGTGTCCCGGCCACCAGCTCACCGAGCAGGTCCTCGGAGAGCGCCGCTCGCACCTCCAGGTCATCGCCGCAGGCCAGCACCAGCACCGGCTGGCCGGCTGCCACGTTCTCGCCGGCCTCGGCCAGGCGGGTGGCCAGCCGGCAGTCGCCGGGTGCCTCCAGGTGCGAGAAGGAGAGCTGGCGCTCGGCCAGGGCCAGGGCGTCGCGGGCGCTGTCACGCTGAGCACGGGTCGCCTCCCTCTGGGCCCGGGCGGCATCCAGGTCACGAGCTGGGGCGCTGCCGGCCTCATAGAGGCGCCTCGCGCGCTGCCACTCGGCCTCGGCATTGGCCGCGGCCGCCTCGGCGCCGGCCAGGGCCGAGGCGGCGCGGTCGCGCTGCAGGCGCAGGTCGGTGGCCTCGAGTCGAGCCAACGACTGGCCGGCCGCCACCGGCTCCCCCACTGCAACCTCGTGGGACGCGATCCGGCCCGAGACCCGGAAACTGAGGCGCCGGTTGGCGGCCGCCTCCAGGCGCCCCGGCAGCTCCCGCTCGGCCTCGGCCCCGCTGGTTTCCAGGGTCAGGGTACGCACCGGACGCAGGGTTGGCTCCTCCACCGCCTCCTCGGCGCAGCCGGCCAGCAGCAGCAGTCCCGCCAGCAGGGGTGTACGGATACTCATCGCCCCTCTCCTCTCGTCGTCCCTGCACGCGTCGCGTCATGGGTGCCCGCCAACAGCCGGTCGCGCGCCTCGGCCGCCATGGGCCCGGGGGTCATCCCCAGGGCCCGCTGCAGGTGCACCAGCGCCTGCAGCGCCTGCCAGCGCCCCTCGGCAGCGGCAAGTCCCGCCTGGCGGGCCGAGGTGCGGGCGTCGATCAGCGCCACCTGGGGAAGCGTCCCCTCCTGCCAGGCCACCTCGGCCAGCGCCAGCGCCTCCTCGGCATGATCGCGTGCCTCGTCGCGCAGCGCGATGCGCCGCCAAGCGGCGGCCAGCTCGACACTCGCCGCCCGCAGCCGGGCCTCGAGCCCCAGGCGCGCCTCGGCATCCTCCACGGCCACCTGCTCAAGGCGCGCGGCGGCCTGGTCATGCTGGATGCTGCGCCGACCGCCGGCATAGAGCGGCAGTCGCGCCGAGATGCCAACGCTCCACTGGTCGCGCCCGGTCTCGGGCAGCGCTACCCCCGCATCCTCCAGGGCCCCAGCGCCAGCCTGGACCAGCGCGTTCGGGGATTCCCAGGGCGCCCGCTCGCCCTCCCCGCTGCGAGAGAGCTCGGTGGTATAGCGGGCCTCGAGCCCCACCTCTGGTAGCCAGAAGGCGCGGCGGCGGGAGGTGAGCTCACGACTTGCCGCCTGGCGCAACTCGCGGAGCGCCTCGAGCTCGTCAGCGTCGCGCAGGGCCGAGGCCACCAGTCGCTCCTGCCAGGCAGCAAGGCTCGCCGGCGTGTCGAGGACGGCAACGAAGCGGGCATCGCCGCCGAGCCATTCGGGACGGGTGAGGTCTGGCTCGGCCGGAATCATCGGCGTGGCGGGATCGCGCCCGAGCCGGCGGTTGAACGCGATCGTCAGTCGCTCGTGCTCGGCGACCACCTGCTCCAGCCGCTCACGCGCCTGGACGAGCTCCGCCTCGAAGCGCGCCACCTCGCCGCGCCCGACCGCGCCGGCGGCCTGCCCGCGTACCGCCTGGTCGCGCTGGGCGCGGGCCAGCTCCAGGTCGGCCTGTAGCACCTCGCGGCTGGCGTCGAGCCGCAGCAGATCGAGGAACTCCCGCGCCACCGCCAGAGCCAGGTCCAGGCTCTCCACCTCCAGCTCGGCGCGCCGGGCGCGGTCGAGGTTGCCGGCAACGGTGATGGCGGCCAGGGCCGGCTCGGAAAAGAGCAGCTGCTCGAGCACCGCCCCGCCGCTGGCCAGGCGCTCGGGTTCCTGGCCCAGGGCCGCGCTAGCGCGGGTCTCATCGATTACCCGTCCGGTGGCCTCCAGGTAGAGGCTGGGGCGATAGCGCGAGGTCGCCAGGTCACGTTCGAAGGCTTCCACCTCGACGCCCTGTCGGGCGACGGCCAGGTCCAGGTTGTCGGCCAGTGCCAGGGCCACCGCCTGGGCAAGGTCGAGGCGCGCGCGGCCCGGGGCCGCCGCCTCGCCCACCAGGCGGGCCTGGCTGAGCAGCGAGAAACTGGGCGACCAGTCGAGGCGGTCGGCGGTCTCGAGGTTGAGCCAGGGGCGCTCCAGGCCGGGGCGCGCGTCGAGAGGTTCGGGCGCACGGCCGGCGACGACATCGTCCAGGCGCAGGGCCACGCGGCGCAGCCAGGCATCAACATCCAGGGCCCCGGGCGAGGAGAGCAGCGCGCCGCGCTCCACCTGGCGGGCATCGGTAAGCGACACGCTCGGCACCCCTGCTTCGGTCAGCCGGGCGAAGAGCCGGCGCTGGGCATCCCCATCGAGGTCGGGCAGCGCCAGCAGCAGGGCGGCATCGGCCCCCTGGAGGGCGCCGTCAGAAGGAGGCCCGGCGGAGCTGACGACCAGGGGAGCCAGCGCGATACCGCGGGCACCGGCCTGGGCGGCCAGGCCCTCGGCGGCTTCCGCCAGCGCACCGGCAGGGCCGAGCAGCAGCACCCGGGTAGCGCCGTCGAGGGGGGCAAGGGCGAAGGGGTCCATGGCGGCGAGAAACGCGGGAGGTTCCAGGCGCTCCAGGCCCGGCAGACGAACGCCGGCCCCGGGAGGGGCCGCGACGACCGTGGTCGTGGCCCGACCGGCAGAGAGGCGCTCAAGCTCCCGCTGCAGAGCCGGCAGGTCGGCCTGGCCGCCCGGCAGCAAGCGCGGATCCAGGGCAGCGTCGGGCGCCGCCACAGCGCCCGGCGTCAGCAGCGGCGCGCACACCAGGGCAATGAACAGGCGCTTCCATGCGGTGACGTTCATGTCGATTGGCCGATGGGTGGGAAATGGCACCGAGTATAAACAACTGTTTGAGTGTTGCCAGGCGCTCCAGCATACAGTGCTGCTCGGAACTGATCCGCCGACAGGCCTTGAAGTGGGCGCTGCACCCCCTTCCCTGGGCGCTACCGACGCCCTGCTGCGCGCTCGCGTCCTGCTCCGCTTGCAGGTCCGGTGCCGGCCATCCTTGGCCAGCCCGTTCGGAGCAGTGCTCCTCACCCCTGGCATAGGACCCACTTTCCGGCCTGTCCGCGGCGCTGCTCACCATCCGTACTCGCAGTCCTCGGAGAGCTACCACTCCTCGCTGGTTTCGCGCAGGGCAGCAAGTTCGGCCTTGGCCTCGGTGAGGCACCAGCGCAGTTCGTCGCCCAACGCCGCCCCGCTGCCCACGGCAATCAGCCCGGCGGCGGCCCCGCTGCGACGGCGAGCCACGCCGTCGCTTGAGTGCAGCCCCTCGAGCCTGCCGATCAGCCAGGCCAGCCAGCTGTCGGGGCGGGCGGCCAGCTCGCGCAGGCGCTGCAGCTCGGCGATGCCGGCCCCGTCGGCGCCCAGCAGCTCGCGCCACTCATGGCGTTCCAGGTTGGCAAGCTCGGTAACCTCGCGCAGCAGCGACTGCAGCGCCAGCTCGACCAGCGCCAGGCTCCCCTCCTCCGCCGCCATGCGCCGTGCCTCGGCGTGCTCATCGTCGCCCGGCGGAGTGTCGAGCAGCAGCTCGGCCTGGTAGAGCAGCTGATTGGTACGTCCCCGCGGAGTCATTTGCGCTTGTCCTCCACCTGCCACTGGCGCCCGTCGAAGGTGGCCTTCCAGCCGGTGGCCTTGCCCTCTTCATCGGTCATCACGAACTGCTCCTTGGCCTTGCGCGAGAAGCGGACCTGTGCCGGACGGCCATCTGGATCCTCGCTGGGGGCATCGAGCAGATAGCGATACTTGTCGGGCAGTTCCTCGGCGTGCGCCTTGAGTTCCTTGACCAGCGGCGGACGCGTCTCGCGGTTCTTGGGAAACTTGCTGGCTGCCAGGAAGAGACCACTGGCGCCGTCGCGCAGCACATAGTGATCATCGACCTTCTGGCAGGCAAGCTCCGGCATGGGAATCGGGTCCATCTTGGGCGGCGCCACCTCGCCACTGCGCAGCAGCTTGCGCGTGTTCTTGCACTCGCTGTTGGTGCAGCCGAAGTACTTGCCGAACCGCCCGGTCTTGAGCTGCATCTCGCTGCCGCACTTGTCGCACTCGATGGTCGGGCCGTCATAGCCCTTGATGCGAAACCTGCCCGTCTCGATCTCGTAGCCGTCGCAGTCCGGACTGTTGCCGCAGATGTGCAGCTTGCGAGTCTCGTCGATGAGATAGCTGTCCATGGCGGTGCCGCACTTGGGGCAGCGGTGCTTGGCCCGCAGCGCATCGGTCTCGGCCTCTTCACCGGCATCGGCGGCCACTGCCTCGTCACCGGGGAGCAGGTCGATGGTGGTCTTGCAGCGCTCCTTGGGCGGCAGATTGTAGCCTGAACAGCCCAGGAAGACCCCGGTGGAGGCGGTGCGGATCTGCATCTTGCGCCCGCAGGTCGGGCAGTCGATATCGGTAGGCACCGGCTGGTTGGGGCGCATGCCCTCCTCGCTTTCGGCCTGTTCGAGTTCCTGCTTGAACTCGGCATAGAAGGCATCAAGCAGCGCCTGCCAGTTACGCTTGCCCTCGGCCACCTCGTCGAGACTGTCCTCCATCCGTGCGGTGAAGGAGTAGTCCATCAGGTCCGGGAAGGACTCCTTGAGCCGCTCGGTGACGATATCGCCGAGCTTCTCGGCGTAGAAGCGCCGGCTCTCCAGCTTGACATAGCCGCGATCCTGGATGGTGGAGATGATGGCGGCATAGGTGGAGGGCCGGCCGATACCGCGCTTCTCCAGCTCCTTGACCAGGCTCGCCTCGGTATAGCGGGCCGGCGGCTTGGTAAAGTGCTGCTGGGGGTCGAGATGTTCCAGCGTCATGGGCGCGCCCTCGGCGAGGTCGGGAAGCGACTGGTCCTCCTCCTTGCGCCCCATCGGCTTCAAGACCCGGGTGTAGCCGTCGAACTTCAGTACCCGCCCCTTGGCGCGCAGCTCGAAGCCGTCGGCTTCCACGGTCAGGGTGCTGGAGAGGTACTCCGCCGGGGGCATCTGGCAGGCCACGAACTGGCGCCAGATCAGCTCGTAGAGTCGCTCGGCATCGCGCTCCATGCCGGCCAGGTCGCTGGCACGACGCCCCACCTCGGAGGGGCGAATGGCCTCGTGGGCCTCCTGCGCCCCCTCCTTGCTGGAGTAGCGGTTGGGCGCCTCGGGCAGATAGCGAGGCCCGAATTCGGCGCCGATGAACTCGCGAACGTTTTCCACCGCATCCTTGGAGAGGTTCGTGGAGTCGGTGCGCATGTAGGTGATGTAGCCGGCCTCGTAGAGACGCTGGGCCAGGGTCATGGTCTTCTTCACCGAGAAGCCCAGTCGGCCACTCGCCGCCTGCTGCAGGGTCGAGGTGATGAAGGGCGCATTGGGCTTGGACCGGGTGGGCTTGTCGTCACGGGCGGTAATCGCGAGGTGCGCCTGGTGCAGCGCGGCGATGCGCTCCAGCGTCTCGGCTTCGGAGGTGGGCCGGAACGCCTTGCCATCCTGGCGGACCAGTTCGAAACGCACCGATGTCGCCCCGTCGCCGGTGGACCGCAGGTCGGCATGAACGTCCCAGAACTCTTCGGGAATGAAGGCGTGGATCTCGCGTTCGCGTTCGACGATCAGGCGGGTCGCTACCGACTGGACGCGGCCGGCGGAGAGGCCCCGGGCGATCTTGGCCCAAAGCAGCGGCGAGAGCATGAAGCCCACCACCCGGTCGAGGAAGCGGCGCGCCTGCTGCGCCTCGACCCGCGGGATGTTGAGGCTACCGGGCTCCTTGAAGGCTTCCTGGATGGCGTTCTTGGTGATCTCGTTGAACACCACCCGCCGGTAGCGAGCCTCGTCACCGCCGATTGTCTCGCGCAGGTGCCAGGCGATGGCCTCACCCTCGCGGTCAAGGTCGGTCGCCAGATAGACGGCATCGGCCTTCTCGGCGAGCTTCTTGAGCTCGGCGACCACCTTCTCCTTGCCGGGCAGGATCTCGTACTGCGCCTTCCAGCCGTGCTCGGGGTCAATCCCCATGCGCCGGATCAGCTGGTCATGGGCCTTGCGCTTGCGGTGCTCGGCCTTCTCCTCGGGCGACATCTTGCGGGTCGCCGCCGCCTGACGGGCACGCTCCTTGGGATCCGAGGCGGCCTTGCCGGCGCCGCTGGTCGGCAGGTCACGGATGTGCCCCACGCTCGACTTCACGATGAAGTCGTTGCCGAGATACTTGTTGATCGTCTTGGCCTTGGCCGGCGACTCGACGATGACCAGTGACTTGCCCATAGTGCTCCACTGTTCTGATGGTGCCAGCGTGATCACTGGCGCCAGACGGTTTCGGCCCACCCGGTTTCGCGGGTGAAAAATGCGCTTACCCTACCCCAGCGATCGATTTCACGCCAGTCACCCCCCCGCAGCCCCTGACGGTTACGCCGGTCGTCCTGAGCCAAGGCTGGTTCACTGGCCTCTTGAACCTAGCCTCCCGGCCTCCATCCTGCCAAGCCGGGCAGCCCCCCGCCTCAACGAGAGCGCCCCCGCCGATCAACAGCGGGGGCGCGAGCACTGCAATGCTTGACGACGCTCAGCTCTTGTCGCCAGTGCGCGGCGTCCGCTTGCGGGAGGGGCGACGAGCGGCGGACTTGCGCTGGGTCGGTGCCTCGGCATCCGTCTCGTTGCGGGATTGCTGAGCCGGGGCCCGCGAGGCGGGTGTGTCAGGTGTCTGCTCCGCCGGGGCGTGACGAGAGGCCGCAGGCGACGCCGGCTGCTCGACCTCGGGTAACGACTCCATCAGGCTTTCCATCTCATGGCGTGCCCGCTGCCCGGCCTGCGCCTGGCTGGCCACCCTCTCCTGGGCTTCCCGACGCGCCTCCTGTTCCTCCTGGGGCGCACGCTGGATGGCCTGGTGAAACAAGTCCTTGATGCGCTCGAAGCGATCCGCGGCATGCTCGCTGAGCTCGCCGCTGGCCGCCAGGACATGCTCGATATGCGCCAGGTGGGCATCGATCTGGTCGGCCGTCTGACCCCGCAGCAGGCCGGGAATCGCCGCCAGGGCCGCTTCGTGATCCTGCTGGAGGGTGAAGAACTGCTCGCGCACCAGGTGCTTGAACTCGGCCAGCTGGATACCCGGCTCGAGCTCGGACCGGGAGGCGCGCAACCGCTTGAAGTTGCGCTCGTCGGTGGCCGGGGCCCCACCCAGCACATGGATCACCGAGCGCATGACCGCCTCATGGCTACCCCCCTGCGTCATCGCATGACGGACCTCGTCGCGGCGACGTTCGAGGAAGCGGCGGTGCTCGGGCTCGGCCCCTGGACGACGACGGTGCACATGGGCACTGCCGCCCAGGCCAACCATGGCCTGGAGCATCGGCTGGCCGTAGAAATCCAGGAAGAACCGTTCGCTGCTGCTGTCGCGAAGGTCCCGCCAGGCGTTCAGGCTACGGGTCACCTGGTCGGAGACAATCCCCTCCACGGCGCGAAAGACGTTGTCCTCGTGAACAGGATGGCGATCGGCGCGAACCTTGTCGGCCAGCACCGGGACCGCGGTCATCAGCGGGTTACGGTCGGAGAGCAGACGGTAGCCCATGCGGTTGGGGTGCATCCGCCGCATCCACCTGGCCGACTCCGGAGTTGCCAGGGCACGGATCCAGGGCTGCACGAAGAACCGATAGAATCCCAGGTTGATCTCGGAGATACGTGCCACCGTGGCGAAGCGGGTGTCGTCCTCGGGGCGATGCTGGACCTCCTCGTCGAGTTCCTCGATGGTCCGGGGCGAGAACTCCAGCAGGTAGTCACGCTCGATCAGCTCGGCGTCCTCGCGCTCGGCAGCACTGGAGACCGTCGTCTCGTAGAGCCCCGGGGGCAGGACATCGATGTAGTCCATGTTGGCGGTGAACTCGGCATGCTCCTTACGGGAGACGCTGCCGGACACGAAGATGCCCAGATGGCCGGTGGTGTCATGAACGCAGTAGACGATGGTCTGCTCGTTGGCAATCACGTCCTCGACCCCCTCATAGAGGTCTCGCACCCAGCCCAGCGCCTGGGGTGGCGGCGTGATGTCGTCACCGCGCGAGCAGAAGACCACCACCGGGGAGCGTACGTTGCGCAGGTCGATACGGCGCCCGTCGGACGTCACCAGCTGAGCGGTGGAGAGACGATTACCGACGAAGAGGTTATCGACGATGTACTGGATCTCGTCCCCCCCCAGCACGACGTGCCCCCCCCACCAGCGTTCGAACTCCAGGTAGCGGTTCGCCTCGGTGTCGACCCTGGCGTAGAGCTGGTACTGCTTGGACCACCAGGTGTTGGCGGGATTGAGGCGCTCGAAGTTCTGCACCAGCCAGGCGCCATCGAAGAGCCCCGCGCCCAGGTCACTCAGCAGCGAGGTCATCCAGCTGCCACCGGTCAGCCCCCCGGTATAGCGCATCGGCGCCTTGCCTCGCTCACCGCCCCAGTAGGAGAGGGGTGCACCGGCGATGAGGATCGGGCCGAAGAGCTCCGGCTCCAGGGCGGCGGCCATCATGATCTGCCAGCCGGCCTGACAGTTGCCAACCACCATTGGCTTCTCGGAGGTCTCCGCATGACGCTCGTTGACATGGCGCAGGAAGGCAACTTCAGCCTCGACCACGTCCTCGACAGTCTGTCCCGGGACCGGATAGGGCAGAAACCCGATGAAATAGCAGGGATGCCCTGCCCGCAGCGCCACACCTATCTCGCTGTCGGGCTTGAAGCCACCGATGCCCGGGCCATGACCGGCACGCGGGTCCACCACCACGAAGGGGCGCATCTGCAGGTCGGTCTCCACCCCCTCGGGCGGGTGAATGCGTAGCAGCTCGTAGTTGACCGGGCGAGACAGCTCCCGCCCATCCACCAGGACCTCGGTGTCAAAGCCCAGTACATTGGGCTTGGTCTGCTCGATATGTTCGAGGTACTGGTTGCCCCGCTGGCGCATGACATCCATGAAGAGCACGCTGCGCTCCAGGGTGTCACGCCAGTAATTGCAGGCCGCGCGTCCGAAACCGAACGGATCCACGAAGGGCAGCACGCTGGCTGCGGGAGTCGGTATCAGGGAATTCATCATGGGCTCCAGGGTTGCTCGGTGCCGGTAGTCCCGGCGCCGATGCATGAAATCGGACTTTGTTGCAGTGCAATATAACGTATGAGCCGTGATGCTGCGAGCACCGGATGCCGGAGTCCTAAGCGACATTCACGACCGCAGCGCCGCCCTTCTCCAGCCGTCACTGCTCGCCCACGACAGCCTGCCACTGGACCAGGCCGAGCCCATTCGCTGGCTGTGCCTGCACTGGAACCCCCACAGGCTCGACTGTCCAGAACGGCGGATCCTGTGATATTTTATCAGCTTGAGAATCACGTGACATTCGACGTGCCAGGCTGCCTGGAACCGCCGACCGGTGCCCCCCGGAGACCCCGCGGCAGCGCCCCATGGCGCCGACAGCCGGCGAGCAGAGAGGCTCACAGCTATGAGCGACACCCCCTCCCCACGCGTCTCCAGCGGCGAGAAATACCGCAACGACCATGGCACGGCCGCCATCAAGGATGGCATGAAGGCGCGCCGCCAGGCCGAGGATGGCGGTGCGAACAGCCGCAAGCCCAAGTGGCTGCGCGCCCAGATTCCCGGTGGCGAACGCTTCGAGGCGGTCAAGAAGAACGTGGCCACTCATCGTCTCAGCACCGTCTGTGCCGAATCGCACTGCCCCAACCAGGGCGAGTGCTGGAGCAACGGCACTGCCACCATCATGCTGATGGGCTCGGTATGCACCCGCGCCTGCCGCTTCTGTGCGGTGGATACCGGCAACCCCAGAGGGTGGCTGGATACGGAAGAACCGGAAAATACCGCACGCTCGGTAGAGCTCATGGGCCTGCGCTACATCGTGCTGACCTCGGTGGACCGTGACGACCTTCCCGATGGCGGCGCCACCCATTACGCCGACTGCATACGCGCCATCAAGGCCCGTACGCCAGACGTGGTCGTCGAGGCTCTGACGCCGGATTTCGACGCCGACCCCGCGGCGATCGAGCGGGTCGTGGACTCCGGCCTCGAGGTCTTCGCCCAGAACGTCGAGACCGTCGAACGGCTCACCGAGCGGGTCCGCGACCCGCGCGCCGGCTACCGCAAGACCCTGGACGTGCTGGCCCATGCCAAGCACCATCGGCCACAGGTGATCACCAAGACCAGCCTGATGCTCGGCCTCGGCGAGACGGAAGCCGAGATTCTGGCTACCTTCGACGACCTGCGGGCCATCGGTGTGGATATCGTGACCCTGGGACAGTATCTGCGACCTACCCGCAACCATTTACCGGTGGAGCGCTGGGTCACCCCGGAGGAGTTCGAGCGCTATCGCGTGCTGGGTCTGGAGAAGGGCTTCATGGAAGTGCCCTCCGGCCCCCTGGTGCGCTCCAGCTACCGGGCCGACCGGGTATTCGAGAAGAACAACCTGGGCCTCGCGGCCCCCGCCGAGGTGCCCGGCCAGCCGGCCGACCCGAACCGCATCGACGCCGTCAACGTGGGTTAAGCGCCAAGCGGCCAAGCAATCCAGAGCGAGCCCCGGAAAAAAAAACCCTCGGGGATCATTGCCTTCGGGGGTTACTTGTGGCTCGGCGCATGGCTGCTTGGCGCTGCCATCTCCCGCCCCAGCTCCCTCGCCAGACACTCGGCCAGACGCTCTCCCACCACCGCGACATCGGGACAGTCGTCGCTCAGATCGGCGAGGCGCGTCATGGCCATGCCCGCATAGCCACAGGGATTGATGCGCGAGAAGGGCTCAAGGTCGCCATCGACGTTGAGGGCAACCCCGTGGAAACTGGCACCACGACGGATTCGCAGCCCCAGCGACGCGATCTTGGCCTCGCCCACATAGACGCCGGGGGCATCGGGTCGTGCGCGGGCCGCCACCCCATGCTCGGCCAGCAGGGCGATCACCGCATTCTCCAGCGCACTGACCAGATCGCGCACACCCAGGCACGAGCGCCGCATGTCAAGCAATGGGTAAAGCACGACCTGGCCGGGTCCATGATAGGTCACCTGCCCCCCGCGGTCAGTGGCCACGACCGGAATGTCACCGGGCATCAGCAGGTGTTCGGGCCGGCCGGCGCGCCCCTGGGTGAACACAGGGTCGTGTTCCACCAGCCACAACTGGTCAGGGGTATGACCATCGCGTTCATCGGTGAGCTCGCGCATGGCCTGCCAGACAGGCGCATAGGGGCGACGGCCCAGACGATGCAGGTGAATGGGTGGCAGAATGCGCTCGTTGGTCATCAGACAACCATGTGTACGCGGCCGGTGGCCTTGAGCTCGTCGAACAGCGCCTTGAGCTGGGCCTCGCCGGTCGCGCGGATCGTCAGTCGCACCGACTGGAAACGCCCCCGGCGGCTCGGTACCACCTGGATGGCAGTCGCATCGAAGCCCGGATCATGCCGGACGACGATCTGGCAGACCGTGGCAGCGAAATCGTCGGCCGCATCGCCGACCACCTTGATCGGGTAGTCACAGGGAAAGGTGATCTTCGGCGACTTGCCTGCCGCCCTACGACGGGGCACGCGAAGGTCACGCAGGGAATTGTCGTTCATGAAGCCATCCGGCAAGTCGAGTATACGGGATCATTTTACGCAACCTGGTGCGGCAAGACCAATTGCCAAGCCGCCAAGTCAGCAACAGCAAGAACCCCATGGAATGGTCCCTGGGGTATTCGGATCTATCGCCTCAGCCCCTGCTGTCCGTCATCGGTCAGCTCGGCGCCTGGGCTGTCTAGTCGAACCAGCCACTGATCAGATTGGTGAAGAAGCGCCGAACCTGGTCGAAGAAGCGCTTGAACAAGCCGCCCTCCTCGATGTTCTCGAGGGCGACGAGTGGCTGCTCACCGACCACCTCCTCGCCCTGACGCACTTCCATGGTCCCCACCCGATCCCCGGCTGCAATGGGTGCGGTGAGGTCAGCCTGGATGTCGAGCTTCGCGGAGAGTTCCTCGCTGCGCGCACGCGGCACGGTCATGACCACATTGTTGTCGACGCCGACACGCAGCTCGTTCTTGTCGCCTCCCCAGACTCGGGGCGTGTTGAGAACGGCACCGGCATCGTAGAGCTTGAGGGTCTCGTAGTAGCGAAAGCCGTAGCTGAGCAGCTTCTGCGTCTCCCGAGCCCGGGCTTCCTCGGAATCGGTCCCCATGACGACCGAGATCAGTCGCATCTCATCGCGCTTGGCGGAGGCCACCAGGCCATAGCCCGCCGCCTCTGTCCAGCCGGTCTTCAGACCGTCGACGCTGCTGTCTCGCCACAGCAGGCGGTTGCGATTGGGCTGCTCGATGCCGCCGTAGCTGAACTGCTTGCTGGCATAGTTGGCATAGTGTTCCGGGTAGTCATTGATGATGTACTGGGAGAGCAGGGCCAGGTCGCGAGCCGAGGAGTAGTGACCTTCGTCGGGCAGGCCGGTGGAGTTGACGAAGTTGGTATTGTGCATGCCCAGTCGAGTGGCGTGCTGGTTCATGAGATCGGCGAAGGGGCGCTCGCCGCCGGCAAGGTACTCGGCCATGGCCACACTGGCATCGTTGCCCGAGACGATGATGATGCCCTTGAGCAGCTCCTGGACCGATACCAGGGTATCGACCTCGATGAACATCTTGGAGCCACCGGTCCGCCAGGCCTTCTCGCTGACGGGCACCAGGTCGTCAGGGGAGATATTCCCACGGTCCAGCTCGCGCTCCACGAGATAGGCCGTCATCAGCTTGGTCAGGCTGGCCGGCGGCAGGCGCTCATCGGCATTATGCTCGACCAGCACCCGACCACTGTCGGCATCCATCAGGATCCAGGAGCTGGCCGCCAGCTGCGGCGGTGAAGGAATCATGGTCTGCGGCGCCGGGACTTCCTGGGCCGACGCCTGTGACACGACCAGCAACAGACTGGCCAGCAGCATCGGCATCGACCGGCAGCGGCGAAATACAAACGTGAATCTCATGGTAAGAAGTCTCATCAAGGGCATCGCGGAAAGGTTCAGAAATGGGAACCGACTCAGTCGGCATCGTTGACGATGAAGGCCTGGGCAAACCCCGCCCGACGCAGTTGCTCACGAACGGGGGCCACCTGGCCGGCAGCCTGCAGGGGACCGACCTGGACACGATGCAGGCCGGCGGTACTGGCGACACGCACGGGCCGGTCGATCTCGCTCTCCAGACGCGACTTCAGCTGCCGGGCACTGTCGGCGGACTCCATGGCCGCGACCTGCATGAAAACGCCCCTGCCGGCCTCGGGCGAATTGTGCCCGGCCTCCGCCGCGACGGTGGCCGAGTCCACCGCTGCTTCCTCGAGTTCGAGCGGCGCCCCCGCCGCGGCCTGGGGGGCATCGCCATTCTCGGCGATCCAGCGTTCCACATCGATGGCCTCGACCTCCACCCGGCCGGTACCCTCCTCCAGGATGCCCAGGCGGGCCGCCGCCGCATAGGAGAGATCGATCTCGCGGTCACTGTGGAACGGGCCGCGATCATTGACCCGGACGATCGCGGAGCGGCCGTTATCCAGGCTGGTGACACGAACGAAGCTCGGCAGGGGCAAGGAACGGTGAGCCGCGCTCATCTTGTACATGTCGTAGATCTCACCATTGGAGGTCGCATACCCATGGAACTTCTCGCCATACCAGGAGGCCTTGCCCTGCCGGCGATAGCCACTGGCATCTGCTATCACCTCATAGCGCTTGCCCCACACCTCGTAGGGCGACTTGTTGCCTCCCCTGGAGCGCGACTCGCGACGCGGCACCGCGTCGGGCACCTCGGCGACATCGGGGGGATCCTCGGGATAGGCGTCGCCAGCCAGGGCATAACGTTCGTCACTCCCGGAAGTGGCCGGCGCCTGGCGGGCCCCTTCATCGGGCGCAGGGCGCCCGCCACCCCCGTTGCCGGCACAGCCGGCCAGCAGAAGCATCATGCCAAGAGCAACCCAGGTTCGTGTCATGGCGCCTCCTCCGAGGTGGTCTCGGTGGCATCGAGCCAGTGGGCCTCCAGGCCCCGTGAGGCAGCGATCGCCTCGGCGAGCTCGACCACCGCCATGGCATACAGATGGCTGTGGTTGTAGCGGGTGATCACGTAGAAGTTGTGCTCGCCAAGTACGTAGCGCCAGCTCTCCTCACCCTCCTCCAGCGCCACCGGCAGCAGACGATGATCGTCGGCCAGGGAGCCCGGGACCTCTAGGCCCGCCGCGGCGAGTATGGCCGCCGGTACTGCGGGCGGCCGCGCGGCGCGATTGAAGTCGATATCGTCGGGAGGCGAGGCAGGCCCCTCGGCCTCGTGGTGGGTCGGTTCGCCGACGCGCCAGCCGTGCTCGGCGAAGTAGTTCGCCACGCTACCGATGGCATCCACCGGGTTGGTCCAGAGGTCACGGATTCCGTCGCCGTCGAAGTCCACGGCGTAGGCGCGGTAGCTGGTGGGAATGAACTGCGGATAGCCCATGGCCCCGGCGTAGGAGCCGGTCAGGCTGCCGGGCGAACGCTCCTCCTCGAAGGTGATCTCCAGGAAGGCGGCCAACTCACCACGGAAGAAACGGCCGCGGCTGGGGTGATGAAAGGCCAGGGTCGCCAGGGAATCCATGACCCGATGGTTGCCGGTCACGCCGCCGTAACGGGTCTCCACGCCGATGATGGCGGCGATGATCTCCGCTGGCACGCCGTACTCGGCCTCCGCCCTGTCGAAGGCGTCGCGATGGGTCTCGATGAAGGCCACGCCATTGGCGATGCGCTGGGCATCCAAAAAGATGGCGCGATACTCGTCCCAGCGCAGGCGCCGCTCGGCGGCACCTTCCATGGCATCCAGGACCGGTTGACGGTATTGGGCATCGGCCAGCGCAGCCCGCAGCCAGTCACGATCGACCCCCTGGTCGACCAGTTCGTCCATCAGACGCCGGGCCTCGACATGGCGCCGCGGATCGAAGTCTCCCGCCTGCACCGACGTCACTCCTCCGGCAAGCAGCCCGGCCAGAAGCAAGCCCATCCAGCGCTTTCCCCGTGGTAACGACACCCTCATTGCTGTACCTCTCCCTGGGTCATCTCGCCGCCTAGCGCGGCAACAGTCGTCGATGGGCGTGAATGGCCATGAGAATACCGAAACCCGCCATCAAGGTCACGCTGGAGGTCCCACCGAAACTGACCAGCGGCAATGGCAAGCCGACCACCGGCAGGATGCCACTGACCATGCCCACATTGACGAACACATAGATGAAGAAGGTAAGGATGATACTGCCCGCCACCAGGCGACCGAAGGTCTCCTGGGCGGCCCCGGCAAGCCAGAGTCCGCGCGCCACGATCAGCAGATAGAGCAGCAGGAAGGCCAGCATTCCCACCAGCCCGAACTCCTCGCCGAGGACCGCCACGATGAAGTCGGTATGGCGCTCCGGAAGAAACTCCAGCTGTGACTGGGTGCCCTGAAGCCACCCCTTGCCCCAGAAGCCCCCGCTACCGATGGCCGTCGTCGACTGGATGATGTTCCAGCCCGCTCCCAGCGGGTCACTCTCGGGATCGAGAAAGGTCAGCACGCGCTGACGCTGGTAGCTGTGCAGGTTCATCCACAGCAGGGGTAGCGCAGCGGCCAGTAGTGCCCCGCAGAACAGCATGAAGCGCCAGGAAAGACCCGCCATCAGTATCACGAATACGCCCGCCGACGTGACCAGCAACGAGGTGCCCAGGTCAGGCTGCTTGGCGATCAGCACCACCGGCAGGGCGATGACCACCGCACAGACCAGCAGGTCGCGCCAGCGCGGCGGGAGGGGCTGGCGGCTCAACCAGGCGGCAACCATCATCGGCATGGCCAGTTTCATCAGTTCGGAGGGCTGGAAGCGAACCACCCCGGGTATCACCAGCCAGCGCTGGGCCCCCATCCCCATATCGCCGATCAGCTCCACGGCCACCAGCATCAACACCCCCGCCACATAGACCGGTGGCGTCCAGCGCAGCAGTGTCGTCGGCGAAAGTTGAGCCAGCCCTGCCATGACCACGAGAGCCACGGCGAAACGTAACGCCTGTGCGGTCACCACGGCCATCTGCTGGCCACTGGCGCTGTAGAGCACCACGAGTCCGGCGAGCATCAACACCAGCAACATGCCAAGCAGCCAGGGGTCCAGGTGGATGCGCGTCCAGAGGCTGCGACGGCGGGCGATACCGCTCAGGGAGGGCTTCACGGGATAGGACCGCAGGCCTCGGGTCAGCAGGCTCCAGTTCATGCTCAATTCCCCGTCACCTGGCCGTCCTCGTTCTCGAGCACCTCACGTACCTCCTCGCTGTCGGGTGCGTCGTCCTCCAGCAGCCAGGCATCCGTCATTGCCTTGGCCAGGTGGGCAGCATGGGTGCTGCCTCCGCCGGCATTCTCGACGATCACCGCCACCGCGATCTGCGGATCCTCCACCGGGGCAAAGGCCATGAACAGGGCATGGTCCCGCAAACGCTCCTTGAGTTCGTCGGCGTTGTACTTCTGATCCTGGCCCAGGGAGAACACCTGGGCGGTGCCCGACTTGCCCGCCATCCGATACTCCAGGTCCTCACCGATACGCCGTGCGGTCCCTTCCTGACCCGATACCACCTTCTCCATGCCCTTGAAGACCCGATCCCACCATCCTTCGTTACCCAGCATGATGTCGGGCGGCGTGTCCGGCAGGTCGACCGGTACTTCCTCGTCACCGACTCGCTGGGCGAGGCGTGGCTTGACCCACTCGCCGCGGTTGGCCAGCACCGACGTTGCCGTCGCCAGCTGCAGCGGCGTCAGCTGCCAGTAGCCCTGGCCGATGCCCACCGACAGGGTCTCACCGGGGTACCAGGGCTGGTTGAAACGTCCCCGCTTCCAGTCCCGGGAGGGCATCAGCGCATCGCTTTCGCCCTGGACGTCGTGAGCCACACGCTTTCCGAAACCGAAGCCCGACATGTTTTCGTGGATACGATCGATCCCCAGATCATGGGCCAGGGAGTAGAAGTAGGTGTTGTTGGACACGGCGATGGCACGCTCCAGATCGACTTTCCCGTGCCCCCAGCGCAGCCAGTTGCGGTAGCGCCGGGAATCGTTGGGCAGCTGATAGTAGCCGGGGTCGCGGATGGTGGTATCTGGCGTGATCTTGTCCTCGGCCAGCCCTGCCAGGGCAAGGAACGGCTTGATGGTAGAGCCCGGCGGGTAGTGGCCGCGAATGGCCCGGTTGTAGAGCGGCAGGTCCAGGTCCTCCTGCAGCGCCCGGTAGGACGCGCTATCGATACCGGTCACGAACTGGTTGCTGTCGAAGCCCGGTACCGAGGCCAGAGCGAGGATCTCGCCACTCCCCGGGGCGATCGCCACGATCGAGCCCCGGCGACCGTCGAGCAGTTCCACGGCGAGTTTCTGCAACTCGCTGTCAAGCGTCAGGGTCAGGTCCTTGCCCGGTACCGGGTCGGTGTGACCCAGCTCGCGCAGCACCCGGCCACGAGCATTGGTCTCCACCTTGCGCAACCCTGCGTGACCGTGCAGCTCGTCTTCATAGAAGCGCTCCACCCCCGTCTTGCCGATGAAGTGGGTACCGGCATAGTTGCCCGAATCCAGGCTCGCGATCTCCTCGGCATTGATTCGCCCTACATAGCCCAGGGCGTGGACCATGGTCTCGGCGTCGGGGTAGTAGCGCAGCAGCTGCGCCTCGACCTCGACGCCGGGCAAACGATGTCGATTGACTGCCAGTCGGGCGATCTGATCCTCGTCGAGGTCGCTCATCAGCAACGCGGGCTGGAAGGGACGCTGGCGCTGGCGTGAGCGCATCCGGAAGGCCTCGACCTCCTCTTCGGGAAGCTCCAGCAGCTCGACCAGCAGTGACAGGGTGGCATCGAGATCCTCGACCCGCTCCTTCACCAGGGTGAGATTGTAGGTGGGACGGTTCTCGGCCAGCATCACGCCGTTACGGTCATAGATCAGGCCGCGGGTCGGCGGCAGGGGCTCTACCCGAACACGGTTCTTCTCGGAGCGCGTACTGTAGACCTCGTGCTGTACCACCTGCAGGTAGAAAAGGCGCCCGCCCAGCAGACCGGTCAGGCATACCACCACCAGCACGGCGAACAGGGAGCGCACGCGAAAGACGCGCAGCTCCTTTTCCGGATTCTTCAGGGTGTCTCTACGCCGGCGCATGCTCGGTGAAGACCTCGGTAGGATTGAGCAGAAGAGCCTTCAGCGGTCGTGGAAAAGAACGGCCTTCAGCGGTCGTGAAATACAGCCTTCGGCGGTCGTGAAATACAGCCTTCGGCGGTCGTGAAAAACAGCCGTCGGCGGTGACGAGGCAGACGCAGGGATCAACGATGGTAGGGATGCCCCACCAGAAGGGTCCAGGCGCGATACAGTTGCTCGGCAAGAAGGATCCTCACCAGCGGATGGGGTAACGTCAGCGGCGACAAGGACCAGCGCTGGTCGGCACTCGCTGAGAGCGACGGTTCCAGGCCGTCTGGCCCCCCTACCAGCAGCGCCACGTCACGCCCCTCGAGGCGCCAGGCATCGGCCTCCCGGGCCAGCTGCTCGGTGCTCCAGGCCTTGCCCCCCACCTCCAGGGCAACCCGATGCTCACCGCCCTTGAGGCGTCCCCGGATGCGTTCGGCCTCCAGGGCCATGGCTCGCGTCACGTCGGCATTCCTGCCGCGCTGGCCGGGCGCGATCTCCTCGACCTCGAGGGCGAAGTCCCGGGGCAGGCGCTTGCGATACTCCTCGACACCCTGTGACACCCAGACAGGCATCCGCGTGCCGACCGCCAACAGGCGGATCCTCATGACCCCTGGACCTCCTCCTCGCGCCGAGGTTCCAGATCACTGGGCAGATCGGCCCAGAGCCGCTCCAGGTCGTAGATCTGGCGGGTTTCAGGCAACATCACGTGCACCACCAGATTGCCCAGGTCGACCAGCACCCAGTCGGCGCCGCTCTCACCCTCGACGCCCAGCGGTGCAATGCCCTGTTCCTTGGCAGCCTGCACCACACTATCCGCCAGCGCCGCCACATGGCGGCTGGAGGTACCACTGGCCACCACCATCAGATCCGTCACGCTGGTCAACCGTGCAACGTCCAGGAGGGCGATGTCCTGGGCCTTGAGCTTCTCCAGTGCATCAATCACCAGAGTCTTGAGTGCGTCGATATGCATAGCCTCTCGTGTCAGCCTTTCATCCGCGGTAATGCGTTAACACCATTGTACCGACTTGATGCCCGCGTGGGCAGCAATCAGCCTGGCCGATAGAGTCCCCGCGTCACGATGCGTGTTTCCACTGCCTCTGGCAGCAGATAGCGTACGCTTCGCTCAGCCGCCAGGCGCTGGCGAACCTCGGTGGCCGAGATCGCCATTTGCGAGGGCAGCCTGAGGCGCAGCAGCCGCCCGGCGGGATGGGCCATCAGCGCCTCGCCCTGGGCGACCTCGCGCCCGGCCAGCAGCTCGACCAGCGGCGCGGGCAGCGAGGCCTGGCAATCCGGTCGGTCGATCACCACCACATGCGCCAGCTCGAAGAGCCGCTCGGGCTCGTGCCAATCGGCCAGCCGCAGGAAGGCATCGTGCCCCAGCGCCATGACCAGCCGTGCCTCGGGGCCGAACTCCTGTCGCAGCGAGGCGAGCGTGTCCGCGCTGTAGGAGGGACCGTCACGATCGAGCTCCCGAGGGTCGGCGATCAGGCCCGGCGTATCACCGATCCCCAGGCGCAACAGGGCCAGGCGATCGGCGGGCGAGACCCTGGGCTCGCCGCGCAGCGGCGGCATGGCAGCAGGCACCATGTGAACGCTGTCCAGTGCCAGCGCCTCGCGCAACTCCACGGCACTGCGCAAGTGCCCCAGGTGCACCGGATCGAAGGTCCCCCCCAGCATGGCCAGCCTGGGCGGGGGGGATGGGTCGCGATCGCCGCTGCTGGGCAGGCCCGGCTGGCTCACTGGCGCACCTGGCCGTCGCCCAGCACCACGTACTTCCGGGTCGTCAATCCCTCCAGCCCCACGGGACCCCGGGCATGCAGCCGGTCGGTGGAGATGCCGATCTCCGCGCCCAGACCATACTCGAAGCCGTCGGCAAAGCGAGTCGAGGCATTGACCATCACCGAGCTGGAGTCCACCTCGGCGAGGAAGCGTCGCGCCAGGCCGTAGTGTTCGGTGACGATGGCGTCGGTATGCCGCGATCCATAGCGTTCGATATGGGCCATGGCGGCATCGATGCCGTCGACCACGCGGATGGCAAGCACCGGGGAGAGGTACTCCGTCTGCCAGTCCGCCTCGCTGGCGGGGACAATGTCGCCGAGGATTCCCCTTGCCCTCTCACAGCCACGCAGCTCGACGCCATGCTCGGCGAAGGCGCGGGCCAGATCCGGCAGCAGGGTCTGCGCCAGCGGAGCATCGACCAGCAGGGTCTCCATGGTGTTGCAGGTGCCATAGCGGTGGGTCTTGGCATTGACCGCAATCGCCAGGGCCTTCTCGAGGTCGGCGCTGGCGTCGATATACACGTGACAGACGCCGTCGAGGTGCTTGATCACCGGCACCCGCGCCTCCCGGGTGATGCGCTCGATCAGCGACTTCCCACCCCGCGGGATGATGACGTCGACGTACTCCGGCATGCTGATCAAGCGGCCCACGGCCGCCCGGTCAGTGGTGGCCACCACCTGCACGGCGCCCTCGGGCAGGCCGGCCCGAGCAAGCCCAGCGCGGATGCAGGCAGCGATGGCAGCATTCGAGTCGCGCGCCTCCGACCCGCCCCGCAGGATCGCCGCATTGCCGGACTTGAGGCACAGGCTCGCCGCCTCCAGGGTGACGTTGGGACGCGATTCGTAGATGATGCCGATGACCCCGAGCGGCACGCGCATCTGACCCACCTGGATGCCGCTGGGCCGCGAGCGCAGGCCATCGATTTCTCCGACCGGATCCGGCAGGGCCGCGACCTGGGAAAGCCCGTCGATCATGGCATCGAGACGTGCGTCGTCCAACGCCAGTCGGTCAAGCAGGGCCGTCTCCAGGCCACCTTCCCGGCCACGGGCAAGGTCGCGCGCATTAGCGGCCAATATGTCACTGCGCGTCCGATCGAGATGCTCGGCCATCGCCAACAAGGCGGTGTTCTTGGCCGCGGTGTCGACACGGCGCATGTGGGTGGCCGCCTCGCGGGCGCCCTGCCCCAGGCGCTTCATGTAGGCGTCGACCTCGCCGATATCGGGGTTCGCGGGATCGTTGTCAGAGCGGGGGACTTGAGCTGTCATGCCGATGCGTGTCTCCTGAAGCCGGCCGCGCCACGACACGGACGAAGCCGGCGTTATACTGTGCCGTAAAACGGGAAGGAAATCATACTAAGCCACCATGCAGACCAAGTACAAAGTCGGGTTGCTGCGCGCCAACCTGCTGGTCGCGGCGGTACTGCTGACCATGATGGCCATCGCCACGACATCCCTGACGGAGGCGCTGCTGCTGTGGCTGGCCGGCGCCTGGCTGGCCGTCACCGCGCTGCTGCTGGCCTTCAACCATCGGCGCCCCGCTACGGTGCCCTGGCAGCTGCTGCCCGGCCTGCTGCTTGCCGCCCTGCTTTGGGTGGACCCGGAGCGGCATATCACCTGGCTCTGGGCATGGGCGGTGCTGCTGCTGCTCCCTCAACCGCTGTGGATCCTGCTGCTGGAGGCCTTGCTGGCCCTGGCTACCTGGTGGCCACTGCGCGAGATGCTGGGACTCGAGCAGTGGGCCCTGACCGGATTGCTGCTTGCGGCCCTGATGCTGCTGGGGCTTTCCAGTGCCCTTGACCTGCACAGGCGGCGCCAGATCACGCTGCGCCGTGCCCGCCTGGTGCCCGGGCTGGCCCTGTGGCCCGGCGACAGGCTGCCCCGCGACCTCGCCCGAGAGCGAGGTCGCTGTCAGCGTGAGGGCGTACATGCCGAGCTGCTATTGCTGCACACCCCACGACATCGCTGTTGGTCGCTCGCACAGCGACTCTGCCGCCTGACCCACAGCTTCGAGCCCTGCTACCGTCTCGACCCACGAACCCTGGCCGTCATAGTGACCAGCCGCAATTGTCGCGAAGCCCGCGAGCGCCGCGAGGCACTCTGGGGCCATCTCGAGGTCAGGGGGCCGGGCCGGGCGACCGCCCTGAGCGATGTCGTATCGATCGAGACGGAGCGACAGGCCCTGGCCCGGCAGTCGGGCTTCCAGGTTGCCGGGGACACGGCTGATGCCTGAGCCTCGACGCCGACTCCTGCCACTGTTCGCGGCCTGGTATGCCGGGGGCGCAGTGTTGCTGCTGGGCATGGCCCTGTGGCTCTACCTGATGGGCGAGTACGCACGCATCCCCTTGCCTGCCTTCCTCTCCCTGTTGATGCTGATGGCCTCACTGCTGAGTGTAACGCGTGAGGATCACTCGCGTCTGGCCGCCTACCTGGTGCTGACCAGCGGCTACCTGCTGATCGCCGTCGAGCTGCCACGACAGTCGGGATTGCCCGCGCTCTGGGTGGGGCTACCGCCGGTCATCACCCTGCTGCTGCTGCCACTTGGGCCTGCCATGCTGCTCAACCTGGCCCTGGCACCGGTGTGGCTGGCTCTGCTCGGCAATGGCGAGCTCGACCGGGACATGTTGCTGGGATACCTCACCCTGGTGGTCGTGGCAGCACTGGTCCGCTGGGAGCAGGTTCGCCAGCATGCCCTACTGAGGGCCACCGACCCGCGCGATCCTGAGTGCCCGGCGGTGGCACGCGAGACGCTGCACGAGCGACTGGCCAGCGAGACCGAGCGTGGCGCGCTGCTTGACCAGCCACTGGCCGTGGTAGTGATCCACCTGCCCCAGCTGGACATGGCCGGGGAGCAGTTCGGCTCGCGGGCACGCCAGGCGCTGCTGGATACGCTCTGCAAGGCCATCCTCAGTCGCTGCCGAGATCATGACGTCCTGGGTCGGGAAGGTCCGGCGGATTTCTGGCTCGTGCTCCCGGACACCACCGAAAGCGGCGCCCAGCTGGTGCAACAGCGACTCAGCCAGACCCTCGAACAGACCACGCTGGTGGAAACCGGCCAGCTGGAGGCACGTCTGAGACTCTGCCAGCCGCGCCCGGGAGAGTCCTGGCAACGGTTCATTCAACGACTGCAAGCCGTCAGCCAGTCGCTAGCCGATGGCTGACCGACGCGCCCCGACACAGGCCAAGGCAACGGAGCACCACTTGAGCATCGCCGATACCCTCTTTCAGATGGCACCCTCGACAGGGCTGCTGTTGCTGATCATCGCCGCCATCGCTCTGGTGGAGTCCCTGGCACTGGTAGGCCTGCTGGTGCCGGGCGTGGTACTGATGACCGCCGCCACCTCACTGGCAGGGCATCAGGACCTCTCCCTGGGCCCGGTGCTGATCGCGGCCTTCATCGGCGCGGCCGCCGGCGATGGCCTGAGCTTCCTGCTCGGCTACACCCAGCGCGAGCGAGTGACCGCCATCTGGCCACTGTCGCGGCATCCCGAATGGCTGGCGCGGGGCGCCCGCTTCTTCCAGCGCCACGGCGCGCTGTCGGTCTTCCTGGGCCGCTTCGTGGGCCCGGTAAGGCCTGTGGTTCCGCTGATCGCCGGCATGCTGAGGATGTCACCCCGTTCGTTCACCTGGGCCAACCTGGGCTCTGCCGTCATCTGGGCACCGGCCTATGTGCTGCCCGGCTACCTGCTGGGACGGACCTGGCAGCAATTGCTGGACCTGCCCGAGGGGCTCAAGACCTGGCTGGTCGCCCTGGGCATGCTGGTGGTCATGCTCGCCGTGACTTTCTCCTGGTGCCGCCACCTGGTGACCCGCGACGGACTCGCCTATCGCAGCCTCGACAGGCTGCTGCGGCAAACGCCCACGGGGCGGCGCGTCTGGCGGCTGCTCGCCCCTCCCCATAAGGAGGAGCCCCCCCTGGCCTCCTGGCTGCTGCTGATCCTCTCCGTGGCGACCCTTTCGGCCTGGACCCTGGTGGTGATCCACGGCGAGGGGCCCTTGGCCATGGACCTGCGTCTTGCGGTACTGCTGGAGAGGCTCGATATGCCCGGCCTGGCCAGCTCCGGGCAGTTGATGGGCAAGGCCGGCGACCTGCTGGGCGTTCTCGCCCTGTGCCTGCCCTGGGCGGCCTGGCTGTTGTGGCGCCGACAGCGGTCGGCCTTCTGGCACATCACCGGCGGGCTCATCGGCATCGCCCTGCTCAATACCCTGCTCAAGGCCGTCATCGGGCGGGTGCGCCCCGTGGCGCCCGCCCACCTGGCCGACTCCTTCTCCTATCCCAGCGCCCACACCTCGACCGCCGTGGTGCTGTTCGGCATGGCGGCGGCCTTTGCCACCCGGGGGCTCCCCCATGGCCGTCGCTTCCTGGCCTACTGGGCCGCCATTGCCGTGACCCTGCCGATGGCCCTGTCACGCCTGCTGATCGAGGTGCACTGGCTCAGCGACCTGATCGGTGGCGCCCTGCTGGGCCTGGTGGTCTGCGCCCTGGTGCAGCTTTCTTGGCAGCGACAGCCGCGCCCGCGCCTCGGCCCCTGCCCGTGGCACTTGCTGGGCGCCGCCTCGCTGGGGCTGGTGGCAGCCCGTATTGCCTGGTTACCCATGATCTGACCGGGCTTCGTCCGGAGCTGGAAGCTGGAAGCTGGAAGCTGGAAGCTGGAAGGCAGCATGAAACCTCCACTGCTCGGGTCAGGTTTTTTTCTTCCAGCTTCCAGCCGCGAAGCGGCGCTCTTCCAGCTTCAAGCTCCTGGCCCGGCGGAGCCGGGCCGGGTTAGCCCAGGGCCAGCCAGAGCCCCACGCCGACCATCAGGGTCCCGGCGACGCGGTTGAGCAGCCGTACATTGCCGCTCTCGCCGAGCAGCCGACGCAGGGTGTGCCCACCGACGGCATAGAGCAGCAGGCAGACGAATTCGATGGAGAGGATCACCGCGATCAGCGCCAGCAACTGGATGATCAGCGGGCGCGAGGCATCCAGGAAGGGGGGCAGCAGGGCCATGAAGAAGGCCCAGCCCTTGGGATTGGCCACCGCGGTGACCAGCCCCTGCAGGGCCAGCTGGCCACGAGCGGCAGGCGGCCCCGCTTCCAGCGCCAGGGGGATGGCCATGCGTCCCCGCGAGCGCCACATCATCACGCCCAGGTAGCCAAGATAGGCACCCCCCAGCCACTTGAAGAGTGCGAAGAGCTCGGGCTGGCGCAGCATCAGGGCCGCCACCCCGGCACCGGCGGCGAAGGCCACCAGTCCCACGCCCACCAGCTCCCCGGCCATCATCCACAGGGTGCGCCTCACGCCCTGGGTCATGCCGAGCACCATCGCCAGGGTCATGCACATGCCGGGCGTGAGCGAGACCAGCAGGAAGGTCGGTACGAACACCGACAGCAGACCCAGGCTGACCATTCGGGAAACCTCCATGTCAATTGGCTGGGCAGCACCCCTCTACGGCTGATCGCCGCCCGGGTCGGCTTCAAGCTCCCGGCGAAGCCGGGTCCCCCCAGCGGGGCATCAGGCGATGCGCGACCCCCAGCTGGTTGAGGATACGCGCCACGATGAAATCGACCAGATCATCCACTGACGCCGGCTGATGATAGAACCCCGGCGCTGCCGGCAGTATCACCGCCCCCATGCGGGTCAGGGCGAGCATGTGCTCCAGATGGATCGCCGAGAACGGGGTCTCGCGCGGTACCAGAATCAGCTTGCGCCGCTCCTTGAGGGCGACGTCGGCGGCACGCTCGATCAGGTTGTTGCTTGCGCCGCTGGCGACTGCCGAGAGAGTGCCGGTGCTGCAGGGGCAGATCACCATGGCCGACGGTGCCCCGGACCCCGAGGCGACCGGTGCCATCCAGTCCTCGCGGGCGAAGCAGCGGATCTGCCCGGGGGCGGCTCCGCAGCGCTCACTGAGCATCTCGGCCAGCCGGGCAGAGTTCGCCGGCAGCGCCTCGTTGGTCTCGGTGGCAATCACCAGGTGGGCAGCCTTGGAGATCATTACCCAGACCTGGTGGTCGGCTGCCGCCAGCACCTCGATCAGCCGCAGGCCATACTGGGCGCCGGAGGCGCCGGTCAGCGCCACCGTGACCGGATCACGCAGTTCCGTCGGCATGGGCCACCTCCAGTGCAGCCAGCAGTTTCTCGTGGATACCACCGAAGCCGCCGTTTGACATCACCACGATACGGTCCAGGGGGCGTGCCTCGGCCACCAGGGCCGCCACCAGGGCATCGAGATCGCCAAGCAGCTGTGCCGGCACCGGACTCGCATCAAGGACCGGCGACAGCGACCAGTCCAGTCCCGGCGGCTGGAACCAGAAGGCGACATCGGCGGCGGCAACGCTTGCCGCCAGCCGGTCGCGCAGGGTCCCCAGCCGCATGGTGTTGGAGCGCGGCTCGATCACCGCCAGCAGTCGCCCGCTGGGTGTCGCAGCCCGCAGCCCCTCCAGGGTGGCAGCGATCGCGGTGGGGTGGTGCGCGAAGTCATCGATCACCTCGATTCCCGCCACCTCGCCGCGCAGCTCCTGGCGCCGCCGCGGGGTCGCAAAGCGCGACAGAGCCGCACAGCCACGAGCCAGGTCAACACCGCAGGCGCTCGCCGCCGCCAGGGCGGCCAGGGCGTTGCGGGCGTTGTAAGCGCCGGTCAGTGCCCAGTCGACCACCGCATCCTCGTTCACCTCGGTTTCGCCATCGTGGCGCTCATGGATGACCCGGAAGCGTGAGGCGTCCTCGCGCTCGAGCTCCAGCCGCCAGGCGCTAGTCGCCCGGGTGCCGAAAGACTCCACCGGCGTCCAGCACCCCATCTCGAGCACCCGGCCCAGTGCCGGCTCGCCATCGGCCACCAGCAGGCGGCCACGTCCGGGAACGGTGCGCACCAGGTGGTGGAACTGACGCTCGATGGCGGCCAGGTCGTCGAAGATATCGGCGTGGTCGAACTCCAGGTTACCGAGGATGGCGATCTCCGGCCGGTAATGGATGAACTTGGAGCGCTTGTCGAAGAAGGCCGTATCGTACTCGTCGGCCTCTACCACGAAGGGGGCATCGTGGCCGCCGAGCCGGGCCGAGACGCCGAAGTTGCGTGGCACACCACCGATCAGAAACCCCGGCGCCTGACCGGCGGACTCGAGCAACCAGGCCAGCAGGCTCGCCGTGGTCGTCTTGCCATGGGTGCCGGCCACGGCGATCACCCGCCGCCCGCGAAGCACTTCTTCAGCCAGCCATTGGGGGCCCGAGACGTAGGGCAGCCCCTCGTCCAGGACCGCTTCGACCTCGGGGTTGCCACGCGAGAGGGCATTGCCGATCACCACCCGGTCCGGCCGGGGGGAGAGATTGTCCGCCGAATACCCGTCACGGAGCGCAATACCGGCCTCCTCGAGCTGGGTACTCATGGGCGGATAGACGTTGGCATCGGAACCGCTGACGGTGATGCCCAGCTCTCGGGCCAACAGGGCCAGGCTGCCCATGAAGGTACCGCAGATGCCGAGGATGTGAAGGTGCATGCGCTCTCCAGGAATCGTTCCGCCGCCAGCTGCGGCGCAGCCTGCGCGAGCCTAGCATGGCGTCCTCGGCACGCTCCAGCCGCCGCCGTCCACGGCGCCCATGGCAACGCGGTCCGGGCAGGCACGCAGGTGCAGCTGGTGTCACTTTCGGCTAGACTCACCGGCTTTCGGAACTTTCGACGTGATCAGGAACAGGTAAGCCCCATGGCCCAGCACAACGCCTTCTACGCCCAGTCCGGCGGCGTCACCGCCGTGATCAACGCCAGCGCCTGCGGCGTGATCGAAGCCTGTCGACGCCACCCTGACAGGATCGGCAAGGTCTATGCCGGTCACAACGGCATCATCGGCGCACTCACCGAGGACCTGATCGACGTCAGCCAGGAGTCGGACGAGACCATCGCCGCCCTGCGCCACACGCCCGGCGGTGCCTTCGGTTCGTGTCGCTACAAGCTCAAGGACATCGAGTCCCATCGCGCGCAGTACGAACGGCTGATAGAGGTCTTCAAGGCTCATGACATCCGCTACTTCTTCTACAATGGCGGCGGCGACAGCGCCGATACCTGCCTCAAGGTCTCGCAGCTCTCCGAGAAGCTCGGCTATCCGCTGACGGCTATCCATGTGCCCAAGACCGTGGACAACGACCTGCCGATCACCGACAACTCCCCGGGCTTCGGTAGCGTGGCCAAGTATATCGCCACCTCAACCCTCGAGGCCTCGCTGGACATCGCCTCGATGTGCGCCACCTCCACCAAGGTGTTCGTGCTCGAGGTGATGGGGCGCCATGCCGGCTGGATCGCCGCCGCCGGCGCCCTGGCCGGCCAGGGAGAGGGCGAGCCGCCCCACCTGGTGATCTTTCCCGAGGTCCACTTCGATCGCGCCAGGGTGATGGCCCGGGTGGAAGAGGCGGTCAAGCAGTACGGCTACTGCGTGATCGTGGTCTCCGAGGGCGCACGCTACGAGGACGGCACCTTCCTCGCCGACTCCGGGAACACCGATGCCTTCGGTCACCGCCAGCTCGGTGGCGTGGCGCCAACCCTGGCCGGCATGGTCAAGCAGGACCTGGGCTACAAGTACCACTGGGCAGTAGCCGACTACCTCCAGCGGGCCGCCCGCCACCTGGCATCGAAGACTGACGTCGAGCAGGCCTACGCGGTGGGTGAGGAGGCCGTGAAGCTGGCTGTCGCAGGCAAGAACTCCATGATGCCGGCGATCAAGCGCATCAGCGAAGCCCCCTATGAGTGGCGCATCGAGGCGGCGCCGCTGGCCGAGGTGGCCAACCGGGAGAAGTTCATGCCGCGGGAGTTCATCCGCGAGGACGGCTTCGGTATCACCGAAGCCTGCCGTCGGTACCTATCGCCACTGATCCAGGGCGAGGACTTCCCGCCCTTCGAGAACGGCCTGCCGAAGGTGGCCCGCCTCAAGCGGGCCCGGGTCGAGCGCAAGCTTCCCGAGTTCAAGATCTAAGCAGCCAAGCAGCCAAGCAGCCAAGCAGCCAAGCAGCCAAGCAGCCAAGCAGCCAATGATGAAAGATCGGCGCTAGCACCGATGCCAACGAGTCCCCGCCAGGTATCAACTCCGGCGGGGTCTTTTTTGTTCTCGGCACGATCTCGATACTTACCGCCCGTCACCAGACTGCTCGGCGCTCGGTGCTTGTAGCTTGTAGCTGCCCGAAGGGCCTTATCGCAACAGCCAGGAGAGCACCAGCAGCAACAGCAGGATGCCTGCGATACCCTGCCAGAAGCGGGTCGGCTCCCGTTCTCTGCTCGAACGCCCCTCCCCCGGTTCACGGGCCGGATCTCGTGGCGGCCGCAGTGCACGACGAAACTCCGACATGCGCCGAAAGCGCAGGGCACGCTGGGGATCCAGGGCCCGGCGCAGGGCCGCATCCAGAGCCGCAGGCACTTCCGGATTGAGGGTGCGGGCACTGCGGTAGGCCAGCTGCTCCAGGTCGGTATGGCTACGCAGCCGATGCGGCGCCAGCGCGTAGGGAAGCTCGCCGGTGAGCAACCAGTAGATGGTCGACGCTAGAGAGTACTGGTCGCTGCGTCGGCCGACATCGTCCTCCAGCGCATACTCCGGCGCACTGTGCTCGGTCAACCCCAGCTGCCGAACCAGCTCTCGCGAGCGGCGGTGGCCGTCCACATCACGCAGGTGACAGGCGCTGAAATCGGCCAGCACCACCTGGCCATGCATATCGATCAGCACATTATCGGGATGGATTCGCTGGTGCAGCAGGTCACGATGATGCAATGCCTGAACGGCCTTGCCCAGCTGATTGGCAATGTCGAGGCGCTGTTCAAGACTGGCCTGGGGATGGTGCCGAGCCCAGTCGGCCAGTGTCTCGCCCCGGATATGCGCCATCAGGTAGTAGAGGAAGCGGCGCGGCCGGGAAGACTCCATGATGCGCACCACGAAGGGCGACTTGACGCGCTCCACGACCCACTGCTGCAGCAGGAAGTGCTCCAGATAGGCATTGCGGCTGGAGAGTTCTGGACTCGGCGCCTTCATCACCATCTCGCGCCCGCTGTTGAGATCACGCACATGATAGACGCGCGACTGGGCCGTGCGAGAGAGCACTGTCAGCACCTCGAGGCCGTCCAGGCGCTCGCCGGGCGAGAGCTCCGGTGGCACCGGCAGTTCGCCGTAGACGCGACCCGGCGAATCCTCGGAGGCCTCGTCGGGCAGTGCATCGATGCGCACCAGCTGAAAGCAGAACTGGTCGCCTCCATAGCCTCGCTCCTGCGCCCGGGCACGCGCCGCCGCTCCCAGACGTTCGCAGGCGGCGTCCAGGTCACTGGCATCCTCCCGGATCAAGCGTACATAGTCCGAGGGCATGAGGGTGCCCTGCACCGCCTGGGTGGTAAACAGGAAGATGTCGCCTTGCTTGAGCGGCATGCTGGCATAGTCGATCTCCAGGCCGCTATCCATGCCCATGGCCCGGGAGGGGTAGCGGTACCCGCCCAGGTCGGTGACATGGTCCCGCGAGAGCTGTTCGAACTCGGCTCCCCGCAGGCGAAACACCAGGGTATCGCCCATGTGAAAGAGATGTGCCTCGCGCCCCCGGTAGACCATGGCAGAAAGGGAGGAGACATAGCTGCCGTCCGCTACCTGGCGATTCTGGCTGAAGCACCAGGCGTTCAGCGCTCGCAGCACGCGGGTGGCTGACGTCTTGACGTCCCAATGATCAGGCGTCGAGAAATAGTCGGCCAGAAAGCCCTTGACGCTGAGGTCGCCCGCCTGCTTGGCCAGATCATTGCGCAGGGTCGAGTCACTGATCAGGGCGCAGGCCCCCTTGGCCGCGAGCAGGGGCGGCTCGGGAAGACGCACCGACATCGAACTGCGGTGTCGTCGTCGATCAGGCGCCACGAAGGCCTGACCAAAGCTCAGTGACAGTTGCACGGGTGTCAAGGCGTTCTCCTCGGCGTCGATGTGCCGCGCCGGCCGGTGCCGGCGCCTTCCATCGGAGACCCATGATACACCCTGCCCCGCCGGCTCGCCCATCGACCAAAGGCGCGCCTACCACCTAAGGCCCATTGGTAATCCCCGCGTCGGCTTCGTATAATTCGGCAGATTTTTTCACGCCTGCCTGATTTGCCAAGCCTGTTTTATTGCCAACCCAAGGAAGCGACGATGAACTTCGACAACATCCCCGCCGGCAAGGACCTCCCCAACGACGTCTATGTGGCGATCGAGATCCCGGCCAACCACGCACCGATCAAGTACGAGATCGACAAGGACATGGGGGCACTGCTGGTCGACCGTTTCATGGCCACGCCGATGTTCTACCCGGCCAACTACGGCTTCATCCCGCACACCCTGGCCGACGACGGCGATGCCCTGGATGCTCTGGTGGTGACACCCTACCCGGTTCAGCCCGGTGCCGTTATCCGCGCGCGCCCGGTAGGTATCCTCAACATGACCGACGAGGAAGGTGAGGACGCCAAGCTGGTGTGTGTCCCTCACCCCAAGCTCTCCAGCCTCTATGACGATGTCCAGGAGGTCACCGACCTGCCCGAGCTGCTGCGCCAGCAGATCGCTCACTTCTTCGAGAACTACAAGGACCTCGAGAAGGGCAAGTGGGTCAAGGTGGAGTCCTGGGAGGGCGCCGAGGCAGCCTGCAAGGCCATCGAGAAGGCCGTGGCAGCCCACGAAAAGGCCTGATCTCGACGGCGACAACGGCCTCGCCGACACGACGACGGGTCGTCCTCAGGGCGACCCGTCTCGTTGGAAGGCTGTCGCGGCCTTCAGTCCTCCGCCTTCAACCCGTCATCCTCGTCAGCCGTGTCGGCAGTGGGCGAGGCATTGCCGCCTTCCTCCTCCGCGCCTTCGGCTGATGGATCACCATTCGACGCCGGCAACGCCGTTTCGGCTTCGTCGGTGGCAGCCTCTTCATCACCGGATGGCCCACCACCGGCCACAGGCACCTCACCCGCGGTCTCGTCAGCAACGCCCGGGGTCGCCCCTGCCTCGGCGGCGTCCTCCCCCATGGAGCTTGATATCTCGCCCTGAGCGTCGCCCGCGTGCTGAGTGACGCCCTCACTGCGCTCCACCTCCTCCGCAGGGGGATCGCTGGGCTCCGGCGTAGGCGCCACCGCGGCCAGGTCCTCGATGACGTCTCTCGCCAGGTCCCGGGCACGCACCATGTGATTGGCCAGCACCAGCGAATGGTTGGCGAAAAGTCCGAACCCCGAACCGTTGAGCACCACCGGGCTCCACAACCGACGCTGGCTGCGCTCGAGCTCAACCACCAGCCGTTCCCAGGCCTCGGTGCCCCCGGCCGAGGCCAGCATGTCGGCCTGGTCACGACGCACCGCCTCCAGCAGGTGCATCAGTGCCCAGGCCTGGCCGCGCGCCTCAAAGAAGACGTCATCGACGCGATACCAGGGCGTTCGCGCCGGCAGCTCATCGGCATCGATACCCAGGCCGCGGAGCTCATCGCGGCTAGCGATGCTCGCGGAGAGGCGCAACCCGAGATGGTCCAGCGACTCGGCGACCGCCTCCAGCCAGGCGGCGAGGCCCTGTCCCTGGTCGCCGAATCCCGCTTCACCGTCCTCCCCGAGAGAAGTGAGATAGCCGTCCAGTGCCTCCCGGGCCTGCTCCAGGCGCTTCTCGGTGCCCGGATAGAGCCAGTCGCGGCTGTCACCCATAAGGTGCTCCTGCACACGCTCCAGCACCGGCGCCGACGACTGCTCCATGGCCGGCAGCCAAGCTGAGAGCCGACGGGCCTGGTCGAGCACCCCCAGCTCCCATGCGGGCATGTTGTCAAGCCACAGCCCGGGCGGGGCGATATCGTTGCGCAGATACCCGCCCGGCTTCTCGAGCAGGGTCTCGATCAGCGTCATCAGGCCGGCCGTGGTCACGGCACCACGCGCGGCCGGACTGCTCGACGCATCGCCACGCTGCTCGAGGACGGCTTGCTCGACATCGAAGCGTTCCGGGGGCCGACTCCACCAGATCCCCAGGCCCAGGCACACGACCAGGTAGATCACCAGCAAGACCAGCAGCGGCTTCCAGATCCAGCCATACTCTGGACGCTCGAGCACCTCGCTCCGACTGCGGCGCCTGGCACCACCCTTTTTCGTCAACGCCATGTTCAGCTTCCCTTGGTAATGAGAGCTTCCGGCAACGCGACAAACCGGCGCAGCCTGCAAAGCCGAAGGCCATCAACAGCCACCTGCTACTGCGGTATCCTAGCAGGCCCCAGCCCTCGCCGCCGATGGACGGGAACCCGCCCCTCTCGACGCGAGTCACAAGCACGCCATGTCAACTGCCAAAAGCCCAGTTCACCGTAATAAGGAAGTGCCGTGACGATTGCCCTGCGATTCGCCCTGCTGCTTGTAATGCTGCTGCCGCTGGGAGCCCAGGCCCAATGGTTTTCCCAGGACGAGGAAAAGGCGTTCCTGCCGGTACTGGAGGCCTTCCAGCCCAGCGCCTGGCACGATGGCGAGACGCTCCATGTGGGCGTCGACAATGCCGACGGCTACTACCTCTATCGCCACCAGTTTTCTCTCGAGACCGAGGCAGCAGGCATTACACTGGGCGAGCCCGCGCTCCCCCCGGGACAGGCCAAGACTGACGAATTCCTGGGCGACGTCAACGTCTACTACGATAGCGTGGTCTTCGAAGTCCCCATCGAGCCGGGCCATCAGGGCCCTCTCGATATCACCCTGACCTTCCAGGGCTGTGCCGATGCCGGTCTCTGCTACCCGCCGGAACGCGTCGACCTGACCGCCCCCGAAGCCGACGCGCCTGCCACTTTCGCCGGCTGGGCGCCATCCGATGGCAAGGCAACCTCCGGCAGCGACACGGCCGACACCTCGTCGCCTGCCAGCGACCCGGCGTCCGGCGGCAGCAGCGCTACGCCCGGCAACACCGAGCGCGATGCCCCCCGGAGCGAGGATGGACGCTTTCGCACGCTGATGACGGAAGCCAGCCTGCTGCTGGTGCTCGGGCTCTTCTTCCTCGCTGGCCTGGGATTGACCTTCACGCCTTGTGTACTGCCCATGGTGCCGATTCTCTCGTCGATCATCGTTGGTCAGAACCCGACCCGTCACCGGGCCTTCGTCCTCTCGGCCAGCTATGTCGGGGGGATGGCGGTCACCTACGCCGCCGTCGGCGTGCTGATGGGCCTGTTCGGCGCCGGCCTCAACCTCCAGGCCCGCCTGCAGTCGGCACCGGTACTGATCACCTTCGCGCTGCTCTTCTCCCTCTTCGCCCTCGCCATGTTCGGTGCTTTCGACCTGCGTCTCTCGCCGCGACTGGCCAGCCGCATCGACAGCTGGCAGGCCCGCGCCCAGCGAAGCGGTCCCGCCGGCCTGGCCCTGGCCGGTGCGCTCTCGGTGCTGGTCGTCTCGCCCTGCGTCTCGGCACCGCTGGCCGGTGCCCTGGTGTTCATCTCGACCACCGGCGATGCACTGATGGGCGGAGCGGCCCTCTTCGCACTGGCCCTGGGGATGGGCATTCCGCTACTGCTGGTAGGCACCTTCGGCACGACCCTGCTGCCCCGCTCCGGCGCCTGGATGAACGGCGTCAAGACCACCTTCGGCATCCTGCTCCTGGGGGTTGCCATCTGGCTGGTCGAGCGCCTGCTGCCGGGGAGCATCACCCTGCTGCTGTGGGCCGGCCTGGCCATCGGCAGCGCCCTGGCCCTGGGGGCACTGACCGTCAATCAGCCGCAGGGCTGGCCGCGGGTCCGGCAGGCGGCAGGGCTGATGCTGCTGACCTGGGGCATTGTGCTGGTCATCGGTGCCTCCCGCGGAGGCGATGACCCACTGCAGCCCCTGGCACCGGCGAGTCGGGTGGCCGGCACCCCGGTGGCCGATATGTCCCCCGGGGAGACGGACGTCGACCCCTCGACGGTCACCACCGTTGAGAACCTCGATGCGCTTCAGTCCTCACTGAGCGAGAGCGAAAGGCCGGCTTTCGTCCACGTGACTGCCGACTGGTGCATCTCCTGCAAGGTGATGGAGCGCGAGGTCTATACCGCGCCCGAGGTGGCCAGGCAGCTGACCCGCTTTCGCCGCATCAACGTCGACGTCACCGACAGCGGCGCCACCAGCCGCGAGCTGCTTGACCACTACCAACTGTTCGGCCCGCCCAGCCTGTTGTTCTTCGATGGCGACGATGAGCTCCGCGATGCCCGCGTGCTGGGTGAGGTGAATGCCTCGCAGCTGGCCAGCCACCTGGAGGGCGTGCTGGATTGGCTGGAAAGCCGGCAGGGCTGAGTCAGTGGCACGTCAGCAATGGTGTCCTGAACCGGAACAATCACATGTCGAACGCTGTTCTTGCCTGGCTGGACATCCTTGCCGGTTTTCGGCAGACTCGCGAGCTATTGCACTTTCATGGTCAATAGAGGCAGCAAGACACGCCATCTTGCCGCGATCTATTGCTAGTTGGCCGGGGTTGACAGCACCCTGGACCTCCCAGCCACACCGTTCGAGACGACGTCATGGATATCCGCAAGGTCAAGAAGCTGATCGAGCTGCTCGAAGAGTCCAACATCAGCGAGATCGAGATCCAAGAAGGGGAAGAGTCGGTCCGCATCAGCCGCCACCCCAACGGCACGAACCTGCAGCCCCCCCCTTCCCAGCCGCACGAGGCCACGACAGCGCCCCCCCCCCAGGCTGCCCCGGCTGCCGAACCTCCCGGCGATGCTGCTCCGGCCTACCAGGGTCATACCGTCAACTCGCCGATGGTCGGTACCTTCTATCGTTCACCGGCGCCCGGCTCCAAGGCCTTCGTCGAGGTCGGATCGAGCGTGAAGAAGGGCGAGACCATCTGCATCGTCGAGGCAATGAAGATGATGAACCAGATCGAAGCCGACCGGGACGGCGTGATCGAGGCCTTCCTGATCGAGGACGGCGAACCCGTCGAGTTCGATCAGCCGATGCTCGTCATCGCCTGACGCCCCACCTGGCCTCATCACTCAACAACTGGCGGACTCATCATGCTGGACAAGGTCCTCATCGCCAATCGCGGCGAGATAGCCCTGCGCATACTGCGCGCCTGCAAGGAGCTGGGCATCAAGACGGTGGCGGTCCACTCGACGGCCGATCGCGAGCTTATGCATGTGCGCCTGGCCGATGAAGCTGTGTGCATCGGGCCGGCCTCCTCGGCGAACTCTTACCTGAACATCCCCTCGCTGATCAGCGCTGCGGAAGTCACCGATTCCAGTGCCATCCATCCCGGCTACGGCTTCCTCTCCGAGAATGCCAACTTTGCCGAACAGGTCGAGCGTTCCGGCTTCACCTTCATCGGTCCCCGCGCCGAGACCATCCGCCTGATGGGCGACAAGGTCAGCGCCATCGAGTCGATGAAGAAGGCGGGCGTTCCCACGGTGCCCGGCTCCGACGGCCCCCTGGGGGAGGACGAAGGGGAGATTCTCGCCGTGGCTCGGCGCATCGGCTACCCGGTGATCATCAAGGCCGCCGCCGGAGGCGGCGGGCGCGGCATGCGCGTGGTGCATACCGAGGCGCACCTGCTCTCGGCGGTCAACGTCACCCGCACCGAGGCCTACTCCTCCTTCGGCGACGGTACCGTCTACATGGAGAAGTTCCTCGAGAACCCGCGTCACGTGGAGGTACAGGTACTGGCCGATGGCCAGGGCAACGCCATCCATCTCTATGATCGCGACTGCTCGCTGCAACGCCGTCACCAGAAGGTGATCGAGGAGGCCCCCGCCCCGGGAATCGACGAGACCGCCCGCGCCGAGGTCCTCGAGGCGTGCCGGGAGGCGTGCATCACCATCGACTACCGCGGCGCCGGCACCTTCGAGTTCCTCTACGAGGATGGCCAGTTCTTCTTCATCGAGATGAACACCCGGGTCCAGGTGGAGCACCCGGTCACCGAGATGGTCACCGGCGTGGACATCGTCCGCGAGCAGCTGCGCATCGCCTCGGGCCTGCCGCTGTCGGTCCGCCAGGAGGACGTCAAGCTCGCCGGCCACGCCTTCGAGTGCCGCATCAACGCCGAGGATTCTCGCACCTTCATGCCCTCGCCGGGCAAGGTGACCCTCTACCACCCGCCTGGCGGGCTCGGCGTGCGCATGGACTCCCACGTCTACACGGGCTACACCGTACCGCCCCACTACGACTCGCTGATCGGCAAGCTGATCACCTGGGGCGTGGACCGGGAGACGGCGCTGATCCGCATGCGCAACGCTCTGGACGAGCTGCTGGTGGAAGGCATCAAGACCAACACCGACCTGCACAAGGACCTGGTGCGCGACGGCTACTTCCAGCAGGGCGGCGTCAATATCCACTACCTGGAAAAGAAGCTGGGCCTCTGAGCCCGGCGGCTCTCATGCAAGCGGGGCGGCCATGGCCGCCCCGCTTGCGTTCCCCCTGCCGCTCCAAGTCCCGACCGGAGACCCCCCATGCCCTGGCTGCAACTCAAGGCCCGCATCGCCCCCGAGCATGCCGAGCTCCTCGAGGAGCTGCTGCTCGCCGAGGGTGCTACCGCCATCACCCTTCAGGATGCCTTCGACGACCCCGTCTTCGAGCCGGAGCGAGGCACCACCCCGCTGTGGGACGAGACGGTGCTCACCGGCCTCTACGACGACCTGGAGGGCATTGAGGCAATGCTCAACCGGGTGCGCCAGGCCTGGGCCGCCGAGAGCCCCGATGAGCCCTGCCCCGAGGTCGAGGTCGAGCTGCTGGCCGACCGCGACTGGGAGCGCGAGTGGATGGAGGACTTCCAACCGCTGCGCATGGGGGAACGACTGTGGATCGTGCCCAGCTGGCATGCGCCCCCCGACCCCGACGCCGTCAACCTGCATCTGGACCCGGGGCTGGCCTTCGGCACCGGCACCCACCCCACCACGGCACTCTGCCTGGCCTGGCTCGACAGCCTGTCACTGGACGACGGGCTGAAGGGGCTGGAGGTGCTCGACGTTGGCTGCGGCTCAGGCATTCTGGCCATCGCCGCCCTCAAGCTAGGCGCAGGGCGGGCCACCGGCACCGACATCGACCCCCAGGCGCTGCTGGCCAGCCGCGACAACGCCGAGCGCAACGGCGTGGCCGAGACTGACTTTCGCCTCTGCTACCCCGAGCAGCTCGAGCCGGGCAACTTCCCCCTGGTGGTTGCCAACATTCTCGCCGGTCCTCTGGTGGAGCTGGCCGACGAGATCGCCGCTCGCGTGGCACCAGGGGGGCAACTGGCCCTCTCGGGGATCCTCGAGGGCCAGGCCGACGAGGTCCTCGAGGCCTACCGTGGACAGGGCCTGATCATGGATGACCCGCAGGTCCGCGAGGGCTGGGTTCGCCTGTCCGGACACCGCCCCTGACAGGCATTCACCTTGTGTAGCGGTTCACCAACGCCGGCCGGGGGCGTATGATATGCAGCCCCTGATGCCAGCGCCCCATGATCATGTCCGACTCTCGTCCCCTGCCCCGTATCGGTCGCCATGAACTTCCCAACCGGGTCGTTTTGGCGCCCATGGCCGGGATCACCGACCGCCCCTTCCGGACGCTCTGTCGGCGCCTCGGCGCCGGCCTGGTGGTAGGCGAGATGGTCACCTCGGACCCCAGTCTCTGGCATACCCGGAAATCCCGGCTACGCATGGACCACAGTGGCGAACCGGGGCCACGCAGCGTGCAGATTGCCGGCGGCGACGCCCACATGCTTGCCGAGGCGGCTCGCCTCAACGTCGCGATGGGGGCCGAAATCATCGACATCAACATGGGCTGCCCGGCCAAGAAGGTCTGCAACAAGGCCGCCGGTTCCGCCCTCCTGCGCGACGAAGCCCTGGTCGCCGAGATCCTCGAGTCGGTTGTGGCGGCAGTGGATGTGCCGGTGACCCTGAAGATCCGTACCGGCTGGTGCGCCGATAGCAACAACGGGGTCCAGGTCGCGCGCCTCGCCGAGGCGTCGGGCATCAAGGCCCTGGCGGTCCATGGGCGCCATCGCCAGCAGCGTTACACCGGCGAGGCCGAATATGACACCATTGCGGCCATCAAGGCCAACGTCAGCATCCCGGTGTTCGCCAACGGCGACATCGACTCGCCCGCCAAGGCCGCTCGCATACTCGACTATACTGGTGCCGATGCGGTCATGGTCGGCCGTGGGGCTCAGGGCAACCCCTGGATCTTCCGCGAGATCGACCACTACCTCCGCCATGGCCAGCGGCTAGCACCGCCGGACGACAACGAACGTGCCGAGGTGCTGCGTGACCACCTGGTCGCCTTGCATGATTTCTACGGCAGGCACATGGGGGTGCGCATCGCACGCAAGCATCTCGGTTGGTACCTGGCCGGAGATGAACGTTTCGACGACGCCGGGCGGCGTGCCCTGCGGGCCACCTTCAATGGCCTCGAGAGCCGCCATGCCCAGCGCCGCTTCATCGATGAACTCTTTCGTCACGCCCCCGCCGCGACGCCAGATCGCGTTGCCCGGGCCGTGGCACCGGATGGAATCAGTGCCGCATGAACAGCAGCCACCACCTAGATCAGAATGCCGCGCTGCCCGAGCTGAATGCCCAGGCCTCCCGTGATATCGCCATGCTGAGTGACGGTGGCGGGCCGCCCTCGCAGGACGAACGTCCCCTGCGCGAGGCAGTGGAAGCTTCGCTGACCCGCTATTTCGACCACCTGGATGGCAGCAGCGTCACTGACCTCTACGCCATGGTGATGGCCGAGGTCGAAGCCCCCCTGCTGGCCTCGGTGCTCGACCATACTCAGGGCAACCAGACTCGCGCTGCCGAAATGCTCGGCCTCAACCGCGGAACCCTGCGCAAGAAGCTCAAGCATTATGGCCTGATCTGAGCGCGACTCGAGGGAATTCGTGGCACGTCCGTCGCTGACTCGCCACCCATCCACCACCGACAGAAGAGTGACTTCCATGGCCCAAGCCTCCTCCGCCGCGGTTCGCCGCGCCCTGATCAGCGTCTCCGACAAGACCGGCATCGTCGACTTTGCCCGCGGCCTCGTCGAGCAGGGCGTCGCGCTGCTCTCCACCGGCGGCACTTTCCGACTGCTCCAGGAGAACGGCATCGACGTGACCGAGGTCTCCGAGCACACCGGATTCCCCGAGATCATGGACGGCCGGGTCAAGACACTCCATCCGACGATTCACGGTGGCATTCTGGGCCGTCGCGGCCAGGATGATGCCGTGATGACGGAGCACGGTATCGACCCCATCGACATGGTGGTGGTCAACCTCTACCCCTTCTCGGCCACCGTGGCGCGTCCGGACTGCACCCTCGAGGACGCCATCGAGAACATCGACATCGGCGGCCCGGCCATGGTGCGTGCCTGTGCCAAGAACCATGCCCACACCACCATCGTGGTGGATACCGGCGACTACGCCCGGGTGCTGGGCGAGATCGCGGCCGGGAACGGCGCCGTGAGCGATGCCACCCGCTTCGACCTGGCGGTCAAGGCGTTCGAGCATACCGCCGGCTACGATGCCGCCATCGCCGACTATCTGGGTCAGCGGGTCCCCGGCGGCGAGGACGGTTTCCCGCGCACCTACAACCTGCAGCTCGAGAAGAAGCAGGCCATGCGTTACGGCGAGAATCCTCACCAGAATGCAGCCTTCTACGTGGAAGCCGGCGCCAGCGAGGCCAGCGTGGCCACCGCGACCCAGCTGCAGGGCAAGGCACTCTCCTTCAACAATGTCGCCGACACCGATGCCGCCTTCGAGTGCGTCAAGGCCTTCACCGACACCGCCTGCGTGATCGTCAAGCACGCCAACCCCTGCGGCGTGGCGGTGGGCGCAAGCTCCCGGGAGGCCTACGAGAAGGCATTCGCCACCGATCCCACCAGCGCCTTCGGCGGGATCATCGCCTTCAACGTGCCACTGGACGCCGAGACCGCCCGGGCCATCGTCGACCGCCAGTTCGTCGAGGTGATCATCGCCCCTGGGGTCGAGGAGGAGGCGCACGCCATCCTCGCCGAGAAGAAGAGCGTGCGGCTGCTCGATGTCGGCGAACGGTGGCCCGGTCGGCGCGAGCACGCCCATGATTTCAAGCGGGTTACCGGCGGCCTGCTGGTCCAGGACCGCGACCTGGGCATGGTCGGCCGCGACGAGCTGACCGTGGTCACCGAGCGGGTGCCCAGCGAGCAGGAGATGCGTGATTTGGCCTTCGCCTGGAAGGTGGCCAAGTACGTCAAGTCCAACGCCATCGTCTACGCCAGGAATGGCCAGACCATCGGGGTGGGCGCCGGCCAGATGAGTCGCGTCTACTCGGCTAAGATCGCCGGCATCAAGGCCGCCGACGAGGGCCTCTCGGTCCCCGGCTCGGTGATGGCCAGTGACGCCTTCTTCCCCTTCCGTGACGGCATCGACGCCGCCGCTACCGCCGGCATCGCCGCGGTGATCCAGCCCGGCGGCTCGATGCGCGACCAGGAAGTGATCGATGCCGCCAACGAGGCCGGCATCGCCATGGTATTTACCGGGATGCGACACTTCCGGCACTGACGCCTTCGGCGAGCTGGAAGCTGGAAGCTGGAAGCTGGAAGCTGGAAGCTGGAAGCTGGAAGCTGGAAGCTGGAAGCTGGAAGCTGGAAGGCAGCATGAAACCTCCACTACTTGGGTCAAGGTTTATCTTCCAGCTTCAAGCTTAAGGCTTACAGCTCCGAGCGTAGCTCGGCTCTTCCAGCTCGGGCGAAGCCCGGTTAGCCCAGATCGATGCAGAGGTACTTGGTCTCCAGGAACTCCTCCAACCCCTGATGACCGCCCTCACGCCCCAGGCCCGAGGCCTTGACCCCGCCGAATGGCGCGGCAGCGTTGGAAATCAACCCGGTGTTGATCCCCACCATGCCATACTCCAGGGCATCGGCGACCCGCCAGACACGCCCCAGGTCCCGGGAGTAGAAGTAGGAGGCCAGACCATACTCGGTCGCATTGGCCATGTTGACGGCATCCTCCTCGTCCTCGAAGGGGAAGACCGCGGCCAGCGGGCCGAAGGTTTCCTCGTGCGCCACCTTCATCCGATCATTGGCGAAGCTGATCAGCGTCGGCGAGAAGAAGTTGCCGCCCAGCGGGTGCGGATGGCCCCCCAGCAGCAGCTCGGCGCCCTGATCCACGGCATCGTGAACGTGCTCGCTGACCTTGGCGACCGCCTTGTCATCGATGAGAGGGCCGATGTTGATCCCTTCCAGAGTACCGTCACCGACCTTGAGTTCACTGTTCATGGCGACGGCCAGCTTCTCGCAGAAGGCATTGACGACGCTGGACTGGACCAGAAAGCGATTGGTACAGACGCAGGTCTGACCGGCATTACGGAACTTAGCGGCCATGGCGCCCTCCACGGCGGCGTCAAGGTCAGCATCCTCGAAGACGATAAAGGGGGCGTTGCCGCCCAGTTCCAGGGAGATCTTCTGAACGTGCCGGGACGCCTGGGCCATCAGCTGACGCCCCACCTCGGTGGAGCCGGTGAAGGTGATCTTGCGCACCAGCGGCGACTCGGTCATCGCCGCGGCTATCTCGGAAGCGCGGCCCGGCACCACGTTGAAGACCCCGCGTGGCACTCCGGCTCGCTCGGCCAGCTTGGCCAAGGCAGTGGCGGAAAACGGCGTCTGGCTGGCCGGCTTTACCACGATGGTGCAGCCGGCCGCCAGGGCCGCGCCCGCCTTGCGAGTGATCATCGCCGCGGGGAAATTCCAGGGGGTAATGGCCCCCACCACGCCGACCGGCTGCTTGGTGACCACGATGCGCTGGCTGGGCTTGGCGGCGGGCACGGTCTCGCCGTAGATGCGCCGCGCCTCCTCGGCGAACCAGCGCAGGAAACTCGCCGCGTAGGCAATCTCGCCGGCGGCCTCCTTGAGCGGCTTGCCCTGCTCGAAGGTCATGATCATGGCCAGGTCGTCCTGGTGCTCGAGCATCAGGTCGTGCCACTTCATCAGGATGTCAGCACGCTCCTGAGCGGTCATGCCACGCCACGCCGGCAAGGCAGCATCAGCCGCGGCGATGGCCCGCTCGGTTTCGGCCCGCCCCAGGCGCGGTACATCGCCCATGGCCTCACCGGTGGCCGGATTGAGGACATTGATCTGCTCGCCGCTGTCGGCAGCGACCCAGCTACCGTCGATATAGGCGAAAGGACAGTAGAGCTGCGTTTCCTTGAGGGCTTGCATGATCGTCTCCTGCCGCGCGGGCGGCCTATTGTCGGTTTGCCCCCATGCTAAGCGAAAGACTCCGGTGCACCAAGCACCGGAGGACGTTATCGCTGACGCCGCTCCAGACTCAGCGAGGCCGGCGCGGCTCCCGGGAGTCGGAGAGGGTGATGGAGACGGAGTCGGCGAAGCGCAACGCATGGGGCTTGTCGATCTCCACCTGCGCGGTGAGGACCTGATCGTGGCTCATGATCAGGTCCAGGACCTCGCGGGTCATCCGCTCGAGCAGCAGGAAGCGATGATCCTCCACCAGGGCGATCACCTGCTTGGTGATGGTGCGGTAGTTGAGCGCCTGCTCGATATGGTTGAACTCGACCGCCTTGTCGGCGCGATAGCGGATCACGGCATTGATCACCACATCCTGACGGTTCCTGATCTCGTCATCCTTGATACCGATATGGGTCCGCAGCCGCAGGTTCTTGATGCGGATCGTGGCGAGATCATGATCGAAGTGCTGGTCGTCCAGGGCATGCATCGGCATGGGGGGCTCCTTGCGGGGGAGTCAGCGGCCGCTGACCAGGGTGAGAAACTCCTGGCGCGTGCTCTGCTTCTCACGGAAGGCACCGAGCATCACCGAGGAGGTCATGCTGGAGTTCTGCTTCTCCACGCCGCGCATCATCATGCACAGGTGGCGCGCCTCGATGACCACGGCCACACCGCGAGCCTCCGTGACCTGCCGCACCGCCTCGGCGATCTGGCGGGTCAGGTTCTCCTGTATCTGCATGCGCCGGGCGTACATGTCGACAATGCGGGCGAACTTGGAAAGCCCCAATACCTTGCCGCTGGGAAGGTAGGCGATATGACACTTGCCGATGAACGGCAGCAAATGGTGCTCGCACATGGAGTAGAGCTCGATGTCCTTGACCAGCACCATCTCGTCGGTCTCGGACTCGAACACCGCGCCGTTGACGATCTCCTCCAGTGACTGGTTGTAGCCGTGGTTGAGAAACTGCATCGCCTTGGCGGCACGCTTGGGCGTATCACGCAGCCCTTCCCGGTCGGGATCCTCCCCCAACTCGTGGATGATCCGGCGATAGTGGTTGGCGAGTTCTTCGGTCATGGTCGGGGTCCGTTGTCGTGTCGGAGTCCAAGGTGTCCTTGGTGAATGGCCTGGCGGCCAAATCATATACAGAAGATATACAAAATATCATCCCTGTACAATTGATGAATCTCGAAAACCGCCAGTCTAGCGCATGACGTGCGCCTGCGCAGGGAGCCGCCACTGTCGAACAGTGACATCGTGTCGCGCCCTCGCCGCCCAGGGCCGCCTGCCCTGTGGTAGAATGCAGCCTGCTTCATGCTGTGCCCAAGTCACTCTCGAGAGCCCGACATGATCAAGACCCAAGCCTCTCTGCTGATGGCCGCCATGCTGGCGATGCCGACCCTGGCCATGAGCGATACCCTCGAACTGCCGGCCGATGCGACCATCGACGTCCAGGTCATCGAGGTACTGACCCTCACCGGACAGTCGGCGGAACACGACAACCTGATCCTCCATCCGGTGGCCGATGGCGATGCCAGCCATGCCTTGCCGGAACACTGTGTCGTGATCGGCGATGCCCGTATCGACGGCGAACGAATCCGCCTGACGACGCAATCGCTGACCTGCATCGAGACCGACGGCAGCGAAAGCGAGGTGTACAGCGGCGAGATATCCGCCGCCGCCTATGATGCCGATGGCAAGTTCGGCATCGCCGCCTGCCAGGACGGCGGCTGTCGCCTGACCCCGGCACAGACCTTCCAGCTGCGTCTGGCCAGTGACCTCGCCATCGAGGAGCAGGACAACCCCGCCGCCGAGATCAATGAGCAGCGGCGCCAGGCCGATGGCGCCGGAGTCGCCAACCCCATTCCCGCCCAGGCACCGGACCCCGACGACGACTGAACGTACCGGTCATGACGAGACGCACCCCGTGGGGTGCGTCTCGTCATCTACTGGCTGATGGACAAGCCGAACGCCACTTCAGGCCAGCCAGCGGGGCCTGGCCTCCAGCACCTGGCACTGCTGTTCCAGCATGCGCAGGTGGCCATCCCAGTAGCCGGCATCGGCCAGCCAGGGGAAGGCCAGAGGAAATGCCGGGTCGGCCCAGCGCTCCACCAGCCAGGCGCTGTGGCGCAGCAGCCGAAGGGTGCGAAGCGGTTCCACCAGCGCGAGCTCCTGACGGTCGAAGTCACGGTGCTGCTCGTACCCCTCGGCGACCTCGGAGAGCTGCATCTGGCGCTCCCCTTCTTCCTGAGCGGTGAACAGCATCCACAGGTCCTGGATGGCCGGGGCTATCAGGCAGTCGTCGAAATCGACCAGGGCAAAGTGCTCGTCGCGGCCGAGAATGTTGCCGATATGGCAATCGCCCTGCACGCGGATCGCCTGCTGCGCACTCCAGGCATGGGGCGCCAGGCGGCGATGCAGGCTCGCGGTGATACGCTCATAGGCCTGGTATTGGCGACGGTCCAGCCAGGGGCTTGCCAGCACCTTGTCGCGGGCCTCGAGCACCATGCCATCCAGGTCCAGCGTACGACGATGCGCGAAACCTCCCTGTTCGCCCACCGCATGCACTGCCCCGATCAGCTCGCCCAGGGCAAACAGATGGGCCGGATTCTCCAGCTCAGGCGCCTGGCCCGGAAGATGGGGAAAAAGCGTGAAGCGAAAGCCCTCTGCCCTGTGCAGGCTCTCTCCTGTCGGGTCCCGCCAGGGTGCCGCCACGGGCACGTCGGCCGCCGCAAGCTCGGTCAGAAAATCATGCTCCTCGTGGATCTGGGCATCCGTCCAGCGCTCGGGCCGGTAGAATTTCACCACCCAGCGACGACGCTCCTCATCGTGCACCAGGAAGACCCGGTTCTCGTAGCTGTTGAGGGCAAAGGGCTCGCCGGGCAGCCAGAAGCCGAGTGATTCCACCGCTGCTACCACCCGTGCAGGCGAGAGCTCGGCAAAGGGATGGGAAGTCGTTTCCATGGGCGCTCCGGATACATCGACTCCCGCATGCTAACAGGGAAGGGCCGGTCCGTGTCTTCCGGCCGGCGTCCGGGCTACCGCCCAGGCCTGCACCTCCTCGGCACCGGCCCGGCGGCAGGCCAGGGCCAGCGCATCCAGCGTCGCCCCGGTGGTCATGACGTCATCCACCAGCACCACCCGCCGCGGCAGACCGGATACGAGACGAAAGGCCCCGCGCAGGTTGCGGCGCCGCTCGCCGCGATCCAGACCGCGCTGGCTGCGAGTATTGCGGTTGCGCTGTGCCGGTACGACAGGATAGCCCAGCTGTCGTGACAGTCGCACGGCCAGCCATTGCGCCTGGTCGAAGCCGCGCTCGCGGGCCCGCCGGGGATGCAGGGGAACCGGCACCAGCGCCTCGGGCCAGTCTCGTGCCGTCGGGGGCAGCCCCGCCACCAGCAGCTCCAGCAGCACCCGACCGGCGCGGGGCGAGGCGTCGAACTTGAAGCGCTGCACCAGGCCGGCCACCTCGGCCTCGTAGCGCAGCGGTACCCAGGCGCCGTCGAAGGCCGGGGCACGGCGCAGGCAGTGGCCACAGCGACGTCCGCGCACGGCACCCGGCTGGGGCTCGGCACAGCCGGGGCAAGCCGGCAAATTCCAGGGCAGCTCCGCGAAGCAGGCCTCGCACCAGGGGTACGCCCCCGGCAGGGGCGTCAGGCAGAAGACGCAGCGGCCGGGCAGCGCCCACCTCAGCCACCTGTCAACTTTACGATTCCATAAAGTTGACATGACGCCGGCAGGCCTTAGGCTACTCGTCAACCTGGAAAGAAATGACACGTTGACCATAAGCGAGCCCCCATGCCCCCTGCGAACCACGAATCCCGCGCCGTTTCTCCGACCCTAGCCCCATGGGCCGAGGTCCGCCACGACTGGACGGTCGAGGAGATCGAGGCGCTCTTCGCCCTGCCCTTCAACGACCTGCTGTTCCACGCCCAGCAGGTCCACCGTACCCACTTCGACCCCAACGCCGTGCAGGTCTCCACCCTGCTCTCCATCAAGACCGGCGCCTGCCCCGAGGACTGCAAATACTGCCCACAGTCAGGGCACTACAACACCGGCCTGGGAAGGGAGAAGCTGCTGGAGGTCGAGAAGGTCGTCGAACAGGCCCGGGCCGCCCGCGAGGCCGGCGCCAGCCGCTTCTGCATGGGCGCGGCCTGGAAGAGCCCCCGCGAAAAGGACCTCGAGGTGGTGCTGGAGATGGTCCGCCGGGTCAAGGCGCTGGGACTGGAGACCTGCATGACCCTGGGGATGGTAGACACCGACCAGGCGGGCCGCCTGGCCGAGGCGGGGCTCGACTACTACAACCACAACCTCGACACCTCGCCCGAATACTATGGCGAGATCATCACCACCCGCACCTACGCCGACCGACTGGAGACCCTGGGCAAGGTGCGCGACGCCGGCATGAAGGTGTGCTCGGGGGGCATCCTCGGCATGGGCGAGGCGCCCCGCGACCGCGCCGCCCTGCTCCAGCAGCTGGTCAGGCTCGAGCCTCACCCGGAGTCGGTGCCGATCAACATGCTGGTCAAGGTCCCCGGCACGCCGCTCGAGGACGTCGAGGACCTCGACCCCATCGAGTTCATCCGCGCCATCGCCGTGGCCCGTATCCTGATGCCGAAGAGCCATGTACGCCTCTCCGCCGGGCGCGAGCAGATGAGTGAATCCACCCAGGCGCTGGCCTTTCTGGCCGGGGCCAACTCGATCTTCTACGGCGATCAGCTGCTGACCACGGGCAACCCCCAGGTGGACCAGGACCGCGTGCTGTTTGACCGGTTGGGCCTGCACCCCGAACGCCGGGAGACCTGCGCCGACGAGGCAAGCCAGCAGGCAGCACTGGCGGCCGCGCTTGACGCCAGTGCAGTACACCAGGCGGCGAAGGCGCAGGAAGCCACGGCCAGCCAGCTCGCCTACGACGCCACCCGGGCCTGACCTGCCATGCCGAGTGCCTGGAACACGTTTCTCGCCGAGCGGGCCGCAGCGCAGCGTGACAGCGGGCGCTGGCGCCATCGCCGCCCTCGGCGCGTGGGCGACGGATGCCATGACTTCGCCGGCAACGACTACCTGGGACTGGCCGGCGACCCGCGTCTCGCCGAGGCCCAGGCCGAGGGCGCACGACGCCATGGCGCGGGGGCCCGGGCCTCGCACCTGGTCAGCGGCCACCTCGAGGTTCACGAGGCCCTGGAACGGCGCCTGGCTGCCCTCACCGGCCGACCGGCGGCGCGGCTCTTCTCCACCGGTTACATGGCCAACCTCGGGACCCTGCAGGCGCTCTGCACCCCCGATACCCGGGTCTTCCAGGATCGCCTCAACCACGCCTCGCTGCTGGACGGGGCCAGGCTCGCCGGTGCCCGCTCGCGGCGCTTCCACCATGGCGATCTCGTTGATCTCGAGCGGCTGCTCGCCCGCGCTCCAAGCGAGGGACGCAGGCTGGTGGTCAGCGACGGAGTGTTCAGCATGGATGGCGACGTGGCCGATATCACCGGGCTCGCCGCGACCTGCGCCCGCCACGGCGCCTGGCTGATGGTCGACGATGCCCACGGCCTGGGCGTGCTGGGCGAAGCCGGTGACGGCTGCGTGGGCCGCGCCCATGGCGTCGACGAGGTGCCGGTACTGGTCGGCACCCTGGGCAAGGCGCTGGGCTCTGCCGGCGCCTTCGTGGCCGGCAGCCGAGCACTGGTCGACCACCTCACCCAGTTCGCCCGCCCCTATGTCTACACCACCGCCCAGCCGCCGGGGGTGGCCGCGGCCACCCTGAAGGCCCTGGCGCTGCTCGAGGCCGAACCCGAGCGGCGCACCCGCCTGGCCACGCGGATCACGCGCTTCCGCCATGAGGCCTCCCTGCTGGGGCTGTCGCTGGCCCCCTCCACCACGCCGATCCAGCCGCTGGTAATGGGGGAAAGCCACCGCGTGATGGCCTGGGCGGCCCGGCTGGCCGAGCGCGGTCTCCTGGTCGGCGCCATTCGCGAGCCCACGGTGCCCCGGGGCCAGGCGCGGCTTCGCATCACCCTCTCCGCCGCTCACACGGAGGCCGACCTCGATGCCCTGCTCGAGGGACTGGCGGCCTGCCAGTCCCATGACGACGGCCGGCAGGTGGTCACGCCATGACGCGCCTGGTGCTGCTCTCCGGCTGGGGCGTCGACGCCCGCCTATGGCAGCCGCTGGCCGACCACTGGCCGAGTGGCGTGACGGTTACCGCTCCGGACTGGCCCGGGTATGGGGCCCGCCCCCCGCTGTCGGACCCCGGCAGCCTGGCCGAACTCGCCGAGACCATGGCGGTGGACCTGCCCGCCGATGCCGTCTGGGTCGGCTGGTCGCTGGGCGGGCTGCTGGCCGGGGCACTGCTCGCCAGGCTGCCACCTCCCCGTGCGCTGATCCTGCTCGGTACAGGCTCACGCTTCTGCGACCCCGAGGGCGTCACCCGCGCGGAGCTTACCGCCTTCCGCCGCGCCTTCGCCCGGGACCCGGCGGCGACCCGACGCCACTTCCTGCGCTGGCAGCTCGGTGGCGAGCCCGACACGCGTGCGGCCCATCGGCAGCTGCGAGGGCTGCTCGACGACGACGGCGGCGCCGACCCCGCCATCCTGGCCACGGGTCTCGACCAGCTCGCCGCGCTCGAGGTCTCGCGCGTGCTGGCCGACGCTCCCTGCCCGGTGCGACGCCTCGCCGGCCGCCACGACCCGCTGCTGCCCCCGGCGGCCATCGCCGGCGCCGACCGGGTCCTCGACCACGCCGGGCACTGCCCGATGCTGTCGCGCCCGGCAGCCCTGGCCCAGGCCCTGGTGGCGCTGGCCAGCGACATTCGCACCACCCGGTCGCCGTGCGCCGAGGAGGTGCCGGCATGACCGCCGCCGACACCCTGCCCCGTGCCCATGGTCCGGCGCCAGCGGCCGATTGGCAGCGCCGCGTGGCACGGGCCTTCTCCCGGGCGGCCCCGCGTTACGCGCGACTCGCCGAGGCCCAGCGCGTGATGGGCGAACGCCTCTGGGCCCGGCTGCCCGAACGCGCCTCGTCGGTCCTCGACCTGGGCTGCGGCCCGGGTCACTGGAGCGCCCGCCTGGCCTGCCACGTCGGCTACGGCGGCGCAGTCACCGGCCTCGACCTGGCACCGGGCATGCTCGAGGAGGCTCGCCGGCACCACGGCGACCGAGTCCGCTGGCTCTGCGCCGATGCCGCCGCCCTGCCGCTGCCCGATGCCACCCTGGACCTGGTGTTCTCCAACCTGGCCCTGCAGTGGTGCCCGAACCTGGAGGGGACGCTCGCGGAACTGCGCCGGGTGCTGCGCCCCGGGGGATGCGCGCTGATCAACACCCTGGCGCCGGGCACCCTGGAAGAGGTGAGCCGGGCCTGGTCGCGGCCCGGCCGCCCCGCCGCCCTGCTGGGCTTCCGGGGGAGCGACCGCCACCGCCGCGCGGCACGCCTGGCGGGCTTCTCCCGCGTCCTGGTCGAGTCCACCACGCAGCGCTTCCACTACCCCGACCTGGCCGCGGTGATGGCCTCCATCAAGGGGGTCGGCGCCCAGGCCGCGCGCCCCGGCGCCCGCCTGACCCGCGCCGACCTGGCTCTCGCCCGGCGCCGCTATGAGGCCCTGCGCAAACCCGACGGCCTGCCCGTGACCTATCGCCTGCTGACCCTGGAGCTTCACGCCTGAGATGAGAACCTACTTCGTCACCGGCACCGACACCGATGCCGGCAAGACCCTGGTCACCAGCGGCCTGCTGGCCCTGGCGCGCCGTCGCGGCCTGACCACCCTGGGCCTCAAGCCCGTGGCCTCGGGCAGCGAGGCCACGCCGCAGGGCCTGCGCAATGCCGATGCCCTGGCCCTCCAGGGCGCAAGCCACCCCGCCGTGACCTATGACACGGTCAATCCCGTCGCCTTCGCCCCGGCCATCGCCCCGCACCTGGCGGCTCGGCGGGCGGGGGTAGCGCTGCGCCTGGACACCCTGGTCGAGCGGGTTCGCCCTCCGCTGGCCGCGAGGCGGGACCTGACCCTGATTGAGGGCGCCGGCGGCTGGCGGGTCCCCCTCAACGACGACGAGGACCTGGCCGACCTGGCGGTGTCGCTCGCGCTGCCGGTGATCCTGGTGGTGGGCCTGCGCCTGGGCTGCATCGGCCACGCACGGCTGACGGCCGAGGCGGTCCGGGCAGATGGCCTGGGCCTGGCGGGCTGGGTCGGCTGCCTGGTGGACCCCGCCTTCGCCGCGGACGACTCTCTCTACCGCGACAACCTGGCCACCCTGGCGCACCACCTGCCCGCCCCCTGCCTGGGCGTGGTGCCGCATCTGGGGGTGGAGTCTCCCGCGGCCATGGCCGAGGCCGCCGCCCATTACCTGATCCTGCCCAATGACGATCCCAAGCGAGGAGCGCCGGGTACAAGCCTAAGAGGAGGTCCTGCGCCAGGGGTGACAAGCACTGCTCCGAACGGGGTAGCGCCCAGGGAGGGGGTCACAGCGCCTCCTCGATGGTCCGACACTTCGGGGCTTGTGGACGGATCAGCTCCGAGCGATGGACACATGCCCAGTGAGCTGACCGATGGCGATTGACTTGCGCGGGGGCGTCCGTAGAATATTGTCGCCTGCCTGCCCGTGCGGATGTGGTGGAATTGGTAGACACGCCAGGTTTAGGTCCTGGTGCCTTCGGGCGTGGGAGTTCAAGTCTCCCCATCCGCACCAGGCTCGCCCCGAGCCTGCATGAATCCTAACCCCTTGAGTCAGAAAGGCTTACAGCCGTGGAAGGTGTCACACTTCGGTGCGACATTTGGAGCCTCCCATGGCCTACGGCAGCTACCTGACTCGGAGCCGACACCAGACGACCTACTACGCTCGGATCGTGATACCACTGGACCTGCGGCGGAAGCTCGGAGGGAAGCGTGAGGTCAGGCAAAGTCTCGTAACCACCTGCAAGGCAACAGCCAAGCGACGAGCGATGGAAACCTGGCTGGCCTTCCAGGATTTCTTCGATGCCTTAAGGAACGGACAATCCTTGGACGACATCACGAAGTCTCATGGCGCTCTTGCCGCCCTGACAGACGCTCTGCGGTCAAAACACGCTAAAGAGCTACCCAGGTCTACCCCTACCGCTGAAAGCGTCCCAGACAGCCACACCGAGCCATTTTGGCCAGGTGCACTCAATGGCCTCATCTTCCACTACGTCAAGACGAGCTACAGGGGGCAGCA
>JBNJIL010000002.1:0-228638 GCA_051749325.1 Pseudomonadota bacterium
TCGTGGAGGGAAACAGCGTGGGGTCGGGTCATGGGGTCCTCGGCAGTACCAGGATGGCACGGAAATCGTTGACGTTGGTGCGCGTCGGCCCGGTGACGATCAGATCATCCAGGGCCGTGAAGAAAGTATACGCATCATTGCGTGACAGATAGTCGACAGGGTCAAGCCCCAGGACCCGGGATTGCGCCCAATCCTCGGGAGAGAACAGGGCCCCGGCATTGTCCTCGGAACCGTCGATGCCGTCAGTGTCGATGGCCAGCGCATGGACCCCCTCGGCGCCGCGCAGGTACGCGAAGAGCCCCAGCAGGTACTCGACATTGCGCCCGCCGCGGCCGTCACCAACGACCGTCACACTGGTCTCGCCGCCGGAGAGAATCAGCAGGGGACGCGCCCGACCGTCCTGAGCCGCCAGGGCCATGCGCCCATGTGCACGCCCCAGCTCACGAGCCTCGCCCTCGAGGTCGTCACCCAGCAGCTTGACCTCGACCCCTGCCTCCTCGGCGGCGACGTGGGCGGCCTCGAGGGCGTCCCGGGCCCGCGCGAGGACCTCGCTCGCGTCGCGGGCGAAGGCCTTGTCCCCGGGATGCGGGGCCGGGGCATTGGCCGCCAGGTGGCGGCGAACCCCCGCAGGGATCGCGATGCCATGGCGCTCGAGGATCGCCAGGGCCTCGGCAGGCGAGGTGGCGTCCGGCAGGGTTGGTCCCGAGGCTATCAGCGAGGCCTCGTCGCCGGGCACGTCCGAGATCAACCAGGTCAGCACCCGGGCCGGATGAGCGGCCGCGGCCAGGCGCCCGCCCTTGATGGCCGACAGGTGCCGGCGGACGGTATTGATCTCGCGGATCGGCGCGCCACTTCTCAGCAGCGCCTTGTTGATGGCCTGCTTCTCGGCCAGCGTCACGCCGGGCGCCGGCAGGGTCATCAGCGCCGAGCCGCCACCGGAAATGAGGGCGATGACCAGGTCGTCCTCGCCCAGGTCGGCCACCGCCTCGAGCATGCGCCGGGCCGCCTGCTCGCTCAGGCCGTCGGGCATCGGGTGCGAAGCTTCTAGGACCTCGATGCATCGGCACTCGCTCTGCGCCCCCTGAGGGCCGTGGCCATGGCGGGTTACCACCACACCCTCCAGTGGCGCCTCGGGCTGGTGGGTCTGCCAGGCACGCTCCAGTGCCACGGCCATGGCGGCGGCAGCCTTGCCTGCGCCGACCACCACGGTTCGCCCGCGGGGCGGCTCGGGGAGCCGACCGGACAGCAGGGAATCGGGATGCACAGCGGCGATCGCGGTATCAGCCAGCTGCCGAAGCCAGGCACTCGGCGTCTCGACCGTGCCAAGAGATATCCGGGGGCTACGTGTGTTCATGGGCGTCTCCTTCACGAAAAAGGCCCGGTGACGGGAGGGTACTTCAGGGGGAACCCCACCACCGGGCAATGATCGCCGTCGGCGATCCGGCAGGCGACGACCCGACGCCTGCCGTCAGGGAGCAGTCATCTCCCTGTCGCCCGTCGGCCCACAATGCCAGCCGACGGGCAGAACGCACGACCTGCCGTCCTTCAGTCCTGGCCGATCGCGTGGTTGGCCAGAGACTCCAGGGCACGGACCATGCCGGCGTGATCCCAGTCGGCGCCACCATGAGCGGCGCAGGCCTGGAACAGCTGTTGGGCGTTGGCGGTGCCGGGCAGTGCCAGGTTGAGGCTGCGTGCCCCCTCCAGCGCCAGGTTGAGATCCTTCTGGTGCAGCTTGACCTTGAAGCCCGGATCGAAGCTACGGTTGATCATGCGCTCGCCGTGGACGTCGAGGATCTTCGACTGGGCCAGGCCGCCGAGCAGCGACTCGCGTACCTTGGCCACGTCGGCCCCGGCCCTGGAGGCGAACAGCAGCCCCTCGGAGACCGCCTCGATGGTCAGCGCCACCACGATCTGGTTGGCCACCTTGCAGGTCTGGCCGGCGCCGTGGCCACCGATGTGGGTGATGGTCTTGCCCATCACCTCGAGGATCGGCCGGGCGCGCTCGAAGCCCTCCTGGGTGGCACCGACCATGATGGTCAGGGCGGCGTTGATGGCGCCGCCCTCGCCGCCGGAGACCGGGGCATCGACATACTCGCCGCCGGCCTCGTGGATGCAGCGGGCGAAGTTCTGGGTCGCCAGGGGGGCGATGGAGCTCATGTCGATCACCAGGGTGCCGGGCGTGAGGCCCTCGGTGACGCCGCCCTCGCCGAAGAGCACCTCCTCGACGTCGGGGGTGTCGGGCACCATGGTGATGATCACCTCGACCTCGGCGGCCACCGCCGCGGGGTTCTCCACCTCGCGCATGCCCTTGTCGGCGAGGGTGGCATCGAGGGTGCCGCGCTTGACCGTCACCAGCTCATGGCCGGCATCCAGCAGGTGGCCCGCCATGGGGCGGCCCATGATGCCCAGTCCGATAAATCCGATCTTGCTCATGGTCTCTCTCCTGTCGTGTCTTGTTACCTTGCTTCGATGAGGTGCCTGCATGTCTGCTCGGGGCTGATCCGGCGACAGGCCCTGCGAGGAGGCGCTGTGAACCCCTCCCTGGGCGCTACCGATGCCGTCCCTGGCATAGGACCTCCTCTTCGGCCTGCCCCCGGCGCCCCTCGCTGGGACTATCAGTCGCTATTCCCGATAAGTAGGACCTTCAGCCGCAGACGGCGTCCAGCCAGCCCAGTCCCTCCTGGGTGCCCGCCCTCGGCTTGTACTCGGCGCCGACCCAGCCCTGGTAGCCCAGGCGATCGAGGTGCGCGAACAGGAAGGGGTAGTGGATCTCGCCGGTGCCCGGCTCGTGACGCCCCGGGTTATCGGCGATCTGGACATGGGCGATGCGATCGAAGTGCTTCTCGATGGTCGGGGCCAGGTCCCCTTCCATGATCTGCATGTGATAGATGTCGTACTGCAGCTTCAGGTTGCTCGAGCCCACCTCGTCGAAGAGCGCCAGGGCCTGCGCGGTGCGATTGAGGAAGAAGCCCGGAATGTCGCGGGTGTTGATCGGCTCGGCGATCAGCAGGATGCCGGCGGCCTCGAGCTTGTCGGCGGCGAAGCGCAGGTTGTCGACCAGGGTCTGGCGCGCCTGGTCGTCGCTGACGCCCTCAGGCTGGATGCCGGCCAGGCAGTTGACCTGGGTGTTGCCCAGCACCTTGGCATACTCGATGGCGCGGTCGACGCCAGCGCGGAACTCCTCGACGCGGTCCGGGTGGCAGGCGATGCCGCGCTCGCCGGCGCCCCAGTCACCGGCCGGCAGGTTGAACAGCACCTGGCTCAGGCCATTGTCGTCGAGGCGCTGCTTGATCGCGGCGGCCTCGAAGTCGTACGGGAAGAGGTACTCCACGCCCTTGAAGCCGGCCCGGGCGGCGGCCTCGAAGCGGTCGAGGAAGTCCACCTCGGTGAACAGCATGCTGAGGTTGGCGGCAAACTTGGGCATCTTGAACTCCTTGGGTCGTTAAACATGTAACGGGGCTTGGCTGGGTGCAAACGTCAGACGAGGGAAGCGATGGAGGTCGGCGCGTCCTGGACGTTCTCGGCCAGGGCCTCGAACTCGTTGACGCCGTCCAGGTCGGTGCCCATGGCGATATTGGTCACCCGCTCGAGGATCACCTCGACCACCACCGGCACCCGGTGCTCGGCCATCAGCTCCCGGGCCTGGGCGAAGGCCGGGCCGATCTGCTCGGGCCGAGTCACGCGCAGCGCCTTGCAGCCCAGACCCTCGACCACGGAGACGTGATCCACGCCATAGCCGTTGATCTCCGGGCAGTTGATGTTCTCGAAGGACAGCTGCACCTGGTAGTCCATGTCGAAGCCGCGCTGGGCCTGGCGGATCAGCCCCAGGTAGGCGTTGTTCACCACCACATGGAGGTAGGGCAGGTTGAACTGCGCCCCCACCGCCAGCTCCTCGACCATGAACTGGAAATCATAGTCGCCGGACAGCGCGACGATCTCGGCCTCCGGGTCGGCGCGACGCACACCCAGGGCGGCCGGAATGGTCCAGCCCAGGGGCCCCGCCTGGCCGCAGTTGATCCAGTGGCGCGGCTTGTAGACATGCAGGAACTGGGCGCCGGCGATCTGTGACAGGCCGATGGTGCTGACATAGCGGGTGTTCTTGCCGAACGCCTTGTTCATCTCCTCGTACACGCGCTGCGGCTTGACCGGCACGTTGTCGAAGTGCGTCTTGCGCAGCAGGGTGCGCTTGCGCTCCTGACACGCCTCGGCCCAGGCGCTGCGATCCTTGAGCCTGCCCTCGGCCTGCCATTCCCTGGCCACCTCGACGAACAGCTCCAGGGCGGCCCTGGCATCCGAGACGATGCCGTAGTCCGGGCCGAAGATGCGGCCGATCTGGGTCGGCTCGATGTCCACGTGGACGAACTTGCGATCCTTGGTGTAGGTCTCGAGCGTGCCGGTATGGCGATTCGCCCAGCGGTTGCCGATGCCCATCACGAAGTCGGACTCGAGCAGGGTCGCATTGCCGTAGCGGTGCGAGGTCTGCAACCCCACCATCCCCGCCATCAGGCGGTGATCGTCGGGAATCGCTCCCCAGCCCATCAGGGTGGGGATCACTGGCACCCCGGTGAGCTCGACGAACTCGGTGAGCAGGTCGCTGGCATCGGCATTGATGATGCCACCTCCCGCCACCAGCAGCGGCTTGTCGGCATCGTTGAGCATGCCCAGGGCCTTCTCGATCTGGTCGCGGGTCGCGGCGGGCTTGTAGGCCGGCAGCGGCACATAAGTGTCCGGGTCGAACTCGATCTCGCTCATCTGCACGTCGATGGGCAGGTCGATCAGCACCGGTCCGGGGCGCGAGGAGCGCATCAGCTGGAAGGCGTGCTGGAAGGCGCGCGGCACCTGGGCCGGCTCGCGCACAGTGATCGCCCACTTGGTGACCGGGCCGGCGATGGCCTGGATGTCGACCGCCTGGAAGTCTTCCTTGTGCAGTTTGCTGACTGGCGCCTGGCCGGTGATGCACAGGATCGGGATGGAGTCGGCGGAAGCCGAGTAAAGGCCGGTAATCATGTCGGTGCCCGCCGGACCGGAGGTGCCGATGCATACGCCGACGTTGCCCGGCTGGGTACGGGTGTAGCCCTCGGCCATGTGCGAGGCGCCCTCGACGTGGCGCGCCAGGACGTGATCCACGCCGCCGACCTTGCGCATCGCGGCGTAGAAGGGGTTGATGGCGGCACCGGGCAAGCCGAAGGCGACATCGACGCCCTCCTTGCGCAGCACGTGAACGGCGGCTTCCGCGGCGGTCATGCGGGTCATGACGTTTCCTCCTGTGAGGCGATTGTTATTTTTGAAAAATATTTCTGAATACAGAGACTAGGCACTCCACCGCGAGCCGTCAACATTTTGTGAAAAATATTTCCATAATACCGAATGAAAAAGAAATACCCAAGCCAATTCAATGGCTTGGGTCTACAATAAGCAGCTTCCCCGTCCGCCCAGGCGAGGGTCAGAGGGTCACGCGAACCGCCACCGGATGCTCGTCGCAGTTGTTCCCTTCTCCGCCACGGTCAACCACCAGGAACTCCCCTTCCCGCTCCAGCACCGACTGGATGGCGTGCCAGGTGCCGGCACGATAGTTGACCCCCTGGCGGCCATCGGTGACGAAGGCGCGCACCTCGGCGGGATCGATCTTGTCCCCCGGGGGAGCGACGACCACCAGAAACCTTTCCTCATGAAGCGGCATGAAGGCCTGGCTGCCCAGCGGGTGGCGCTCCAGGAAGTCGAGGTCCAGCGGTATCTCCACCGGCTGGCTGACGAAGAGGCTGATCAGCGTCCTCGCCCCCTCCCCCAGGGCCTCGACCCGTGCCAGGTCGTGATGGCGCCGGGTGCGCCCGGCGTTGATGGGAAACCAGTCGGCGGTGCGGGCGTCGATGACGTCGCCGAAGGGCGCGAAGGCCTCGGCGGTCAGCGGTTCGGCTTTCAGTTCCAGCATGTCGACCTCCTAGCGACCACCCAGGCGCAGCTTGGGGTGGCGGTTGACGTCCTTGTAGAGTAGATAGCGGAAGGGCCCCGGGCCGCCGGCGTAGCAGGCCTGGGGACAGAAGGCGCGCAGCCACATGAAGTCGCCGGCCTCGACCTCCACCCAGTCCTGGTTGAGGTGGTAGACCGCCTTGCCCTCCAGCACATAGAGGCCGTGCTCCATGACGTGGGTCTCGTCGAAGGGAATCACCGCGCCGGGCTGAAAGGTGACGATGTTGACGTGCATGTCGTGGCGCACGTCGGCCGGGTCGACGAAGCGGGTGGTGGCCCAGCGCCCCTCGGTGTCCGGCATCTCGTTGGGGGCGATGTCGTTCTCGTTGACCACGAAGGCCTCGGGCACCTCGATGCCCGCGACCCGCTCGTAGGCCTTGCGCACCCAGTGGAAGCGTACCGGGGCCTCGGACTCGTTCCTGACCTGCCAGTCGCTGCCCGGCGGGATGAAGGCGTAGCCACCGGGGACCATGCGGTGGCGCTCGCCGGCCAGTGTCAGGGTCATCTCGCCCTCCACCACGAAGAGCACCCCTTCGGCCTCGGGGTCGAGTTCGGGACGCTCGCTGCCGCCTACCGGGGAGACCTCCATGATGTACTGGGAGAAGGTCTCGGCGAAGCCGGAGAGCGGACGTGCCAGCACCCACAGCCGGGTGCCTTCCCAGAACGGCAGGTTGCTGGTGACGATGTCGCCGAACACGCCCTTGGGGATGACGGCATAGGCTTCGGTGAACACCGCCCGGTCGGAGAGCAGCTGGGTCTGGGGCGGATGGCCGCCGTGCGGGGCATAGTAGGTACGTTGTTTCATGGGCTGTCCTGAAAAACTCGGGGCCGAAGCCCGGGTTTGTACGAGTGACCCGCAAAGGTCAGGGCGAGAGGCGCCGGGGACAGGCTGAAGAGGGGGTCCTATGCCATGGATGGCATCGGTAGCGCCCAGGGAGGGGGTCACAGCGCCCCCTCGCAAGCCTGTCGCCGGATCAGCCTCGAGCGTTACGGCTGTTCAAGGGGTCAGTTACCTGGCGCCGGGTGTTGCTCCGCCCAGTGTCGGGCGATATCCACGCGGCGCGTTACCCAGACCCGGTCGTGGGCCTCGATATGGTCGAGGAAGCGCTGCAGGGCGCGAAAGCGGCCCGGGCGACCGATGAGGCGGCAGTGCAGGCCCACCGAGAGCATCTTCGGGGCCTCCTCCCCCTCCGCATAGAGCACGTCGAAGGCGTCGCGCAGGTAAGTGAAGAAGTGGTCGGCGGTGTTGAACCCCTGGGGCGCGGCGAAGCGCATGTCGTTGCTGTCCAGGGTGTAGGGCACGATCAGGTGGTCGTGCTCGACGCCCTGGCTGTCCGCCTCGCGGGTCCAGAACGGCAGGTCATCGCCGTAGTAGTCACTGTCGTAAAGGAAGCCACCCTCGTCGAGCACCAGCCGGCGGGTGTTGGGGCTGTCGCGACCGGTGTACCAGCCCAGCGGCTTCTCGCCGTAGAGGCGCTGGAAGATCGCCATCGCCTTCTTCAGGTGCGCACGCTCGACCTCTTCCGGCACCTCCTGGTAGTGGATCCAGCGGTAGCCGTGGCAGGCGACCTCGTGACCCAGTTCCTTGAAGGCATGCGCCACCTCGGGGTGGCGCTCCAGGGCCATGGCCACGCCGAACACTGTGAGCGGCAGGCCGCGGCGCTCGAACTCGCGCAGGATGCGCCAGACACCGGCCCGTGAACCGTACTCGTAGATCGACTCCATGCTCAGGTGACGATCGGGGAAGGCGGGGGCACCGATGATCTCGGAGAGGAACTGCTCGGACCCCTCGTCACCGTGCAGCACGCAGTTCTCGCCACCCTCCTCGTAGTTGAGCACGAACTGCACGGCAATCCTCGCCCCGCCCGGCCAGCGGGGCTGGGGCGGTGTGCGACCGTAGCCGATCAAGTCACGGGGGTAATCGGAGGATGGAACGTGCGTCATGGCGGAGCTTCCTGATTGTGCTGGTACCTTCCACCGGCGAGGCAGCCGGGAGCGGCGAATATTGTGTATACAATAACAAGATAGAGTGTGTCCACTTTTGCCGCAACCCTTGGCTGATGTTCGCGCAAGGAAACGCACAAAGGCTAGGATATATCGTGCATTATTGTATACAATAATTATTGGTGAATGTCTTACATGGACTGAAAATCGTGGACCCATTTTGCTCTGGACCTTCGATACCCCCCATAAATCCCGCCTAAGTAACAAGCAACCCATTGATGTCAAAAGAATAAAACCCTGTTTCGCGGACGCTACCGCGGGACTTGCAGCCTGTGGCTGAGGGCGCTACTTTGTGTACAAAGATAAAATTTATTGTTCACGAAACCCCACAAGAGCCCATGCCATGCATATTCGCGTCATCAACCCCAATACCAGCGCCGAGATGACGGCGACGATCGGCGAGGCGGCGAACCGCATCGCCTCCCCCGATACCCGGATCTCTGCGCGCCACCCCGACCATGGCCCGGTCTCCATCGAGAGCCACTTCGACGAGGCCGTCAGCGCGGTCGGCGTGCTCGAGGAGGTGCTGGCCGGGGAGCGCGAGGGCGCCGATGCCTACGTAATTGCCTGTTTCGGCGACCCTGGCCTGCTGGCCGCCCGCGAGCTGACACGGGCGCCGGTGATCGGCATCGCCGAGGCTGCCTTTCATATGGCGACGCTAATCAGCACCCGCTTCTCCATCGTCACCACCCTGGGGCGCACCGGCATCATCGCCGAGCACCTGCTCGAGCAGTACGGCTTCTCCCACCACTGCCGCCGGGTGCGCGCCGCGGAGATCCCGGTGCTTGACCTGGAAGCGAACGGCGACGCCGCCCTGGTACGCATCATCGAGGAGTGCCGGCGGGCCCGCGACGAGGACAACATCGGCGCCATCGTCTTGGGCTGCGGCGGCATGGCCGACCTCACCGACACCCTGAGCCGCGAGATCGGCCTGCCGGTGATCGAGGGCGTCACCGCCGCCGTCAAGCTGGCCGAGGCCCTGGTCGGCCTGGGGCTTGGCACCAGCAAGCATGGCGACCTGGCCTTCCCCCGGCCCAAACCCTTCACGGGGCGTTTCGAAGGCTTCTCCCAGCTGACGCCGGAGCGCTGAGCGGCACGCTTCGTGCACCGAACACCGCAACGAACAATTACAACGCTCCCGCCATCAGCGCACGCCACGCCGCAAGCCTTCCACGGCAGGCGCCTGCCGGAAGACAACCACAAGCACACGACCGACTTGCGAGGACATCACCATGACACAACCCAACGCACCGGCCGAGACGGCAGCAGTGGACGTTCCTGTCGACTCGGCGGCCCAGGGTACCAAGGCCCCGGGGCAGGAGAGCCTGGCGCCCCAGCAGACCCGCATCATGGGCCGCCCCTCCTACTTCCTGGCCTGGTTTGGCGGCTGCGTCTCCATCGGCACCTTTGCCATGGGATCCAGCGTCGTGGGTACACTTAACCTTGTCCAGGCCACCCTGGCCATCGCCATCGGCTGTTTCGTGATCGGCATCGCCCTGGCCGTCAATGGGGCCCCCGGCTACAAGTACGGCATCCCCTTCATGGTCCAGGCGCGCAGCGCCTTCGGCTTCGCCGGCACGCGCATCCCCGGGCTGGTGAGAGCAGTGCCCGCGGTAGTCTGGTACGGCTTCCAGAGCTGGATCGGTGCCGGCGCCCTGAACATGGTCTCGGCCACATTGTTCGGCTTCGACAACCTGGTGTTCTACTTCATCACCTTCCAGCTAGCGCAGATCGCTCTGTCGGTGATGGGTTTCCAGGGCATCAAGTGGCTCGAGAATATCGGCAGCGCCTTCATCCTGGCCTCGCTGATGTACATGTTCTACGCCACGGTGCAGCGCTACGGCGATGAGCTCTCGGCAAGCCTGCTGACCATGGAGGGCTCCTGGGGCATGCCGTTCTGGGGAGCCACCATGCTGTTCCTGGGCATCTACAGCACCATGATGCTCAACGTCAGCGACTACTCGCGCGAGCACAAACATGGCACCGGACCGGGACTGCTGACCACCATCTACGCCATGTCGATCCTGCCCTGCACCCTGTTCATGGGCCTGATCGGCTACATGGTCTCCGAAGCCACCGGTACCGCCGACCCCATCCAGGTGTTCGCCAACGCCGTGGACAACACGCCGCTGTTGATGACCACCCTGCTGTTCATTGCCTTCGCCCAGGTCACCACCAACGTGCTCAACAACGTGGTGCCACCGACCTATGTGCTGATGGACGTCTTCAAGATGACCTACCCGGTCGCCACGGTGATCGTTGGCCTGCTGGCCTTCGCTACCTTCCCCTGGAAGCTGGTTCAGCCGGAATCCGCCGATGGGCTGCAGCTGTTCGTGCAGACCTACTCCGCCTTTCTCGGTCCGATCTTTGCCGTGCTGGTGGTCGATTACTACGTGATCCGGCGCCGCACTCTGGATCTGGGCAAGCTCTACGACGAGGCCGGCCCCTATCGGGGCATCAATCTCGCCGCCATCGCTGCCACCGGCGTGGGCATCCTTGCCGCGCTCTCCTTCTCGGCCATCTCCTGGTACGCCAGCCTCATCCCGGCCGGCCTCACCTACTACCTGTTGATGCAGTACTGGACACCCTGCCAGCGTTTTCGCCAGTAGCGTCACCGCATGTTTTCAACGCAGGACCCCGGGCAGCTGGCCCGGGGTCCTGCGTTGGGGCGGCGTCAGCGAAAGGCGTCAGACGCTGAAGATCCGGTGAAGGTCCGGCGTCTCCGCTTCCTCCTCGACAATGGAGAGGGAGGCCTCGATGGCCTTGAGGTGACGGCTCATGAAGGCCTGGGCGCGATCGCCCTTGCCGGCCTCCAGGTAACCGATCAGGTCGTCGTGGTCGTGGGACTCGCAGCCCAGATGGCCGGGGTTGCCATAGACCGCGAGGATCAGCGAGGAGCGCGAGCAGAGCCGCGCGACGAAGTCGGCCAGGGTCGCATTGCCGGAAATCCGCGCCAGCCGGGTATGAAAGTCAGCCGACAACCGGATTGCCGTGCTCTGCTCGCCGGACTTGAGTGCCTGGCGCTCGCGCCGGGCCATGTCACGCAACTCGACCAGGTCATGATCAGTGATGCGCCGGGCAATCTCCGGCATCAGGCCGCACTCGACCATCTGGCGCGCATCGAAGACGTCCTTGGCCTCGTCGGCCGTGGGTCGCGTCACGCTGGCGCCGCGACGCGGCGTCAATGTCACCAGCTGTTCGAGAGCCAGGCGCTGCAGGATCTTGCGGATGCCGGTCCGGCTGATGCCGAAGACCTCGGCCAGGGCGTCCTCGCGCAGGCGCGCCCCGGGCCTGAGGCGATGCTCGATGATGGCATCGCTGATCGAGCGGTGGATCTCCTCGTGGCGCTCGGCACCGTCCCCGTTCTTGCCCGGGCGGCCCGCGCCGCCACGTTCGGTAACCGTCTGGCGCTGGTTCATCGAGTCTTCTCCTCCCCTGGTCGTCCCGGCATGCAGCGTCATTGTATACATATCGGCGGCCTGCCGGCGACTGCGCGACTCACTCCTCCCAGGCGGCGATGGTGGCACGCTCCTCGTCGGTCATTCCGGTCATGTTGCCCAGCGGCATGTAGCCGCTCGCCACCACCTCCTTGACCTTCGCCCGCTGGTTCCGGAGCTGTTCGGGGGAGTCATAGGCCATGCCGGCCGGCGGTGCATTGAAGCCCTCCTGAGTCGGTTCGCGGGAATGACAGGACACGCAGCGTGCCTCGACGATCGCATGCACCTGCTCCAGGTCGGGCCCCGCCGAGGCCGAGTCATCGGGCTCGCCACCACCCACGGGGGCCGCCATCCAGAACGCCAAAAGGATCAGGACCACCCCGGCTGCCGGATAGGCCGGACGCCGCTGGCCGGCGTGCATCAGCACGAAATACTGGCGGATCAGGGCGCCGGCAAAGATGAACAGCGACATGATCACCCAGGCCAGCTCATGGGAGTAGGCAAAGGAGTAGTGGTTGCTGATCATCAACAGCACCACCGGCAGGGTGAAGTAGGTGTTGTGCACCGAACGCTGCTTGCCGCGCTTGCCGTCCAGGGGGTTCGGCGCCTCGCCGGCCTTCATCGCCTTCACCATGCGACGCTGGCCGGGAATGATCCAGAAGAAGACGTTGGCCGACATGGCGGTGGCCATCACGGCTCCGGTCAGGAGGAAGGCAGCACGACCGGAGAAGACCTGGCTGCTCAGGTAGGCCACCACCACCATCATGATGGCCACCGCGATGCTCAGCAGGCCATCGCGCTGCATGTCGGGGCTGAGCCGCTTGCACAGCTCGTTGTAGACCACCCAGCCGCCGAGCAGGAACAGCAGCGCCATGACGTTGGCCTGCCAGCCACTCATGTTCGCCGCCCAGGCCCAGTCGCTGTCCGGATTCACCAGGTAGAAGCCGGGATTGACCATGTAGAGGATGACGAACAGGCCGAAGCCGGTAAGCCAGGTGGTATAGGCCTTCCAGAACGACCAGTGCAGATCCTCGGGCAGCTTGTCGGGGGCGCTGGCGTATTTCTGGTTATGGTAGAAGCCGCCGCCATGCACCGCCCACATCTCGCCAAAGACGCCCTTATCCCGGTCCTCGGCGGCCTTGGGCTTGCGCAGGCTATTGTCCAGCATCACGAAGTAGATCGACTCGCCGATCCAGGCGATGGCGGCAATGACGTGCAGCCAGCGCAGCATGAAGTTGAGGAAATCCATCAGATAGGCTTGCATCAGGGGGCCTCGTCTAGCGTCTTGTTATGGGCTTTTCGGTGGGGAGAGCCCCTCAGCTGCCGCGGTAGGTGGTGTAGCCGTAGGGCGAGAGCAACAGCGGCACATGATAATGCTCCCCGGCATCGGCCACGCCGAAGCGCAGCGGGATCACGTCGAGAAAGCGCGGCTCCCCGGCCTCGACGCCCCGGGCGCGCAGGTAGTCACCAGCATGGAAGATCAGCTCGTACTCGCCGGCGGCGAAGTCATCGCCCTCCAGGAGCGGGGCATCGCAGCGCCCGTCATCGTTGGTGACGACTTCCTTGAGCCGAGTGCGGGCCCCACCCTCGAGGCGAAAGACCTCGATGCGGATGCCCTGTCCGGGGCGACCCTGAGCGGTGTCCAGTACATGAGTGGTCAGATACCCCATGGTTGTCTCCTTTGCGTGTCGGTGCATGCCTGTCGCTGCCCTGCTTGGACAGTCATCATGAAGACAGTTTTAGCTCTTATAAGGGTACACTTCAAAGTTTTTTTGTATACACTTAATGAAAGGCCCATCGAATCCATCCATCGCCAAGCCACGGCCTGCCCACCACAGCATGGGCTTCCAGGCCGCACGACCCAGCAGAGGAGCCCCAGCATGACCGACAAGATCCTCACCCCGCGACCCAGCCGGCTCGACCAGCAGAGCTTCGTGACCCACTACGGCGATATCTACGAACACTCCCCCTGGGTGGCCGAGCTCGCCTGGCAGCGCGGCCTCTCCGCCACCGAGGACACCCCCCAGGGGCTCGCCGAGGTGATGGGGGCCGTGTTGCGTGAAGCCAGCCCCGAGCGCCAGCTGGAGGTGATCCGTGCCCACCCGGACCTCGCCGGCAAGGCGGCCGTCGCCGGTGAGCTGACCGATGACTCCAGCCGCGAGCAGGTTGGCGCCGGCCTCGACCAGTGCACGCCCGAGGAGCTGGCCCGCTTCGAGCGCCTCAATGCCGCCTACAAGGCGAAGTTCGGCTTCCCCTTCGTGATGGCCGTCAAGGGCAGCGACCGTCATGCCATCCTCGCCGCCTTCGAGGAACGCCTGCCCAACGACCCGGCCGAGGAGCGCCGCACTGCCATCGAGCAGATCAACCGTATCGCCCGCTTCCGCCTGGATACCCGTCTCGGCTGAGCAAGGGTTGCTCGACCACGAGCCAACCGGCACGCCACCCGACGGCGCCAAGGCGTGTCCGCCCCCAGTTCCCCAACGCAGCGCGAGCAGCCGATCGGCCGGCTGCTCGCCTGCAGGTGTACCGGGCAGGGCTTTCCCACTCCGCAGAAGGTGTCACGCAGCGCCCGAGTCAGCCGCTCCGCGCGTATCCCGCGTCGCGCCCGGTGGCAACAACTTCTTCGGCATGGGGGCCACACTCGGCCTGGCCGGTACTCTCGGCATCTGCCCTGGCGATCTCCTCGCGCTCCCGAGCCTCGTCGGCCAGTGACGTGCGGGGCAATACCACATTGAGAACGAAGGCGGTGATGGCGGCGACCACGATAGGTGCGCCGCCGATAACGTTCTGCAGCATCTCGGGAAACTGCTCGATTGCCGAGGGCACCTGGGCGATGCCCAGGCTCAGCGCTAGCGCCAGGCCCACGATCGTCATGTTGCGGGCCGAGAGCTCATCCTTGATGAGCAACTGGATGCCGGTCATGGTGATCATCCCGAAGACGATGATGGTGGCCCCGCCCAGCACCGGGTAGGGAATCGTGGTCATGATGGCGCCGAACTTGGGGCTCAGGCCGGCCAGAATCATGAACAGCCCGGCAATGACCAGTACCGAGCGACTGATCACCTTGGTCATCGCCACGATGCCGACGTTCTGGCTGAAGGTAGAGGTCGGCAGGGCCCCGAAGAAGGCGCTCGCAGCAGTGGTCAGGCCGTTACCCAGCAACCCGCCAGTCAGCTCGCCCGTCTTCAGCTCACGGTTCATCCCGCCCACGGTGGTGGCGGAGAGATCCCCGATGGTCTGCACGGAGTTGATCACGCAGATCACTACCATGGACACGATGGCCGCAGTATGAAACTCCATCTCGAACGGCATCACCTCCGGCACCGCGACCCACTCGGCCTCGGCAACGGAGGTAAAGCTGACCATGCCCAGGGCCAGCGAGAGCAGGTAACCCACGAGGATGCCGACCATGATCGCCGACAGCTTGACCACCCCCCTGCCGAACTGGGAGGCCACCAGTACCGTGAGCAGCGTAACCAGGCCGACGCCCCAGTTGAGTGGCGCCCCGAATTCCGGCGCGTCGACGTTGCCGCTGCCCGCCATGTAGCGGATGGCGATGTCATAGAGCGAGAGACCGATGACCAGCACCACGGTGCCCGCCACGACTGGCGGAAAGAGGTGGCGGATATACTGGATGAAGTAGCCGACCACCATCATGGTGACCCCACCGATCAGTTGGGCACCAAGGATACCCTCGATGCCGAACTGACCGCCCACGGCGATCAGGGTCGGCACATAGGCAAACCCGACGCCAAAGATGGCCGGTAGCCGGGCACCGAACTTCCATGCACCGTACAGGTGCAACAAGGTACATACCCCCGAAGCGAGCACTGCTACCTGGATCAGCAACAGCTTCTCCTGCGGCGTGCCGCCCACCACCCCGGCGATGATGATGGGTGGCGTGATCACGCCGGCGATCATCGCCAGCACGTGCTGCAGGGAGATGGGCAATGCCCTGAAGAGGGGCGGCCGCCCGTGGAAATCGAAAAGCGAGGTGTTGCGCGTCTTGGTTGTCATGAGACTATCCGGGGCTGTTGTTGTCCGTTGGCAATGGATACCGCATGTCGTCATACAATGACCATAAAATGGTCACCTTATAGACACATATTGTATACAATTTTTGTCATACAGTGGCACTCAAAAGAACCACTGGACCTGCCGCATCGGTGCATCGGTGGCCACGCCAGGCTTACCGTGATTGTCGAACTGGAAGGTATCACTCCAGGTCATTGCCTCGGCGGTACTCATGCCCCGTCCGCCAAGCATCAGGAAGGCGGTCAGATGCCGCTGGGGCAGGCGATCCTGCATGGAAGTTGTCTCCGTTTGCTGGGTTTATTGGATACATAAAAATCATTATCGTGTACATTATAGACCTAGATTATGTATACGGAAAATATTTCCATTTTTCACTACGACCTTTGCCGCACGTCGATGCGGTACGGCGCTTCATCTAGACTGGAGTCAGGCAACTCGACAGGAAGATCAGGATGTTCCGCAATCGCCTCGATGCCGCCCGACAGCTCGTTCATCGACTGTCCCATCTGAAGGGGCACCACCCCCTGATCCTCGCCATCCCGCGGGGAGCGGTACCCATGGGGCGGCTGATCGCCGATGCCCTGGAGGGGGATCTGGACGTGGTGCTGGTACGCAAGCTGGGGGCGCCTGGCAATCCCGAATTTGCCATCGGCGCCGTCAGCGAGGATGGCAGCGTGGCCCTGGAAGAGACCGCGCAGCACTTCCGCGAGAAGGCAGTGAGACGCGAGACTCAGCAACAGCGCGCCCTGCTCGAGGAACGCCGCCGCCGTTACACGCCGGTGCGGGCGCCCATCGATCCCAAGGGCCGCATCGTGGTGGTAGTGGATGATGGCAGCGCCACCGGGGCCACCATGGCGGCAGCCTTGACTACCCTGAAAGCACGGGAACCCCGGACGCTGATCGCTGCCATGGGGGCAGCAGCGCCCGACGCCGTGGCACGACTCGAGCCCCTGGCCGACGAGGTGATCTGCCTGGAGTCACCCCCGGACTTCTGTGCCGTGGGACAGTTCTATGCCGAATTCGAACAGGTGGAGGAGGAAGAGGTGATCGCGCTGCTGGGCAACGATCCCGGCTGAGAGGAAGAGCACGGGCGTCACGCCAGGGTGACGCCTGAGCATGCCGGTCGGAGCCGGCGTCTGGTTTCTCGGTATCGCCGTGACGCCGCTCGCCTCAGCGATAGGCCCCCTGGATGTCGGTGATGCGCAGGGCCTTGCGCCCCAGGCCGCCGTGCTGATCGAGCATGCGCTCCAGCCAGGCATGGACCGGATCGGCATTGGAAACCAGATCGGCACTGGAGACACAGCGCGCCCACATGAAGCTGCCGAAGATCAGGTAGTCGGCGCCGGCCGGGGCCTCGCCGTCGAGAAAATCGGCGCTCTTGAGCCGGCCCCGCAACGGCTCCAGGGCAGCATCCAGCTGCGCCAACCCCTTGGCGGGTGAGTGAAACTCCTCGAGGGTCCGGCCGAAACGCTTCTCGCGTGTCTCCCGGAAGTAGGCGCGGTCATCGGGGTGGATGGCGTTGAGCAGATCCATGATGATGGTGCGCATCATCGCCGGAGCCAGCGCACGATCCGCATAGTCCTTGAAGAAATGCCCACGCGCCTCGGCGAGCCCCTCGCCAAGCAACGGGGCCTCGGGGTAGGTGCGGTCAAGATAGCGCAGGATCTCGTAGCTGTCGGTGACCACTTCGTCGCCGTCGACGAGCACCGGCACCTTGTCATGGTCGGCGAAGGCCAGTGCCTGCTTCTCGGAGAAGCGCCAGGGCCGCGTCTCCACCTCCAGTCCCTTGTGAGCCAGCGCGTAGCGCACGCGCCAGCAGTAGGGGGAAAAGCGCAGCGCCTCATCGATGCCGCAGAGATCAAAGAGCACCCGTGTCATGCTGTCTCCTGATAGCCGTTCATGGTCTGCCAGGATAATGCCAGCCTTTGCCGACCCCCGCCAACGCCGTCGCGTGTGAATCGTCATTCCAGAGCGACTTGTCTATTAGTCTAAGATCGCGCTCCCCCCGGGCAGCTGGATTTCCCCGAGCATCCACGGAACCCGCTGAATCAGCGACTTTTTCAGGCAGTCCGGGGGCGCATTGCCAATCATCACGATTGGTTAGACCAATTACCCATCAATGGCCAAACACGCCAGTTCCGCTTATCGTGCGCTCCTCTTCCTGCCCGGACGGGCGGAGGCAAGCTCCACCACCAACCGTTCCAACGCGAAAGGAACCCTCCATGAACGAAACGACACTCGCGCTGCTCGCCTTCGCGCCCCTGGTGTTGGCCGGGGTGCTGCTGATCGGCCTGCGATTGCCTGCCCGGATCGCCATGCCGGCAGTCTTCGTGGTCACCGCACTCATCGGGCTACTCGCCTGGGAGATGACCTTTACACGCGTACTGGCCTCGACCCTGCAGGGCCTGATCCTGACGATCGCGATCCTGTGGATCATCTTCGGCGCCATCCTGCTGCTCAACACCCTGAAACACTCGGGGGGGATCAAGGCCATCCGCAATGGCTTCTCCGGGATCAGCCCGGACCGCCGGGTTCAGGCCATCATCGTCGCCTGGTTGTTCGGCTGCTTCATCGAGGGCGCTTCCGGCTTCGGCACCCCCGCCGCCGTGGCCGCCCCATTGATGGTGGCCCTGGGCTTCCCGGCCCTGGCCGCCGTGGTGGTGGGCATGATGATCCAGTCCACCCCAGTCTCCTTCGGCGCTGTGGGCACGCCAATCGTGGTAGGTGTCTCCGGCGGCCTGGACCGCGCCGGCATCACCGAGACCCTGGAAGCCGGTGGCGCAGGATGGATGGAGTACTTCCGGCTGATCGCCGGTGAGGTCGCGGTGATCCACGGCATCGTTGGCATCCTGATGCCGCTGATCATGGTCGTGATCATGGTGCGCTTCTTTGGCGCCAACCGTTCATGGAAGGAGGGCCTCTCCATCACGCCCTTCGCCATTTTCGCCGGCGCCGCCTTCTCGGTTCCCTACATGCTGGCTGGTGTATTGCTGGGGCCGGAATTCCCCTCGATGATCGGCGCCATGGTCGGCCTGGCCATCGTCGTGCCGGCGGCGCGCAAGGGCTTCCTGATCCCCAAGGACACCTGGGACTTCCCGGAGAGCACCTCCTGGCCCGACGCCTGGATCGGCAAGCTGGAGATCAAGCTGGATGACGTCACCGGCAAGGTGCCGATGTCCACCCTGATGGGTTGGGTGCCCTATGTACTGCTGGCGGTGATCCTGGTTGCCTCACGTACCATCGAGCCGTTCAAGGAGGCGCTGACCTCGTTCGCCCTGAGCTGGAACAACATCCTCGGCGAGACGGGCGTCTCCGGCAGCATCCAGCCGCTCTACCTGCCCGGCGGCATCCTGCTGATGGTGGTGCTGCTCACCGCCGTGCTGCACCGCATGCGCCTGGGCGAGTTGAAGGCCGCCTTCGGCGAGTCCTCCAAGACCATCCTGGGAGCCGGCTTCGTGCTGATCTTCACCATCCCCATGGTGCGCATCCTGATCAACTCCGGCGTCAATGCTGCCGACCTGGTCTCCATGCCGGTGGCCATGGCCCAGCTGGTGGCCGACAGCGTGGGCGGGGTCTACCCGTTCTTCGCCCCGGCCGTGGGCGCACTGGGCGCCTTCATCGCCGGCTCCAACACCGTCTCCAACCTGATGCTCTCCGACTTCCAGTTCAACGTCGCCCAGCAGCTCGGGCTCTCCACCGCCTTCATGGTGGCCCTGCAGGCGGTGGGCGCCGCGGCCGGCAACATGATCGCCATCCACAACGTGGTGGCGGCCTCGGCTACCGTGGGACTGCTCGGCCGCGAGGGCGAGACCATCCGCAGGACCATCCTGCCGACGATCTACTACCTGGTCGCCGCCGGTATCCTCGGGCTGATTGCCTTCTATGTGCTCGGCATCGCTGATCCGCTGCTGACCCTGGGCTGATCGCCGCGCGACTCGACGACACCGCCCCCATGGCTCGCCCGTGGGGGCGGTGTCGTGTCCACACGAACCATCGCGCGCCAGGAGCGACCGGGTGGCTACTCCCAGTCCTCGAGACGCAGCGCCGAACGCTCCAGCCGCTGGTCCTCGGCCTCGATCTCGCGCAGCTGCTCGCCCACGCCGGAAAGATGCTCCAGGGCGACCCGCCGGGCAAGGACCGGCTTGCCCTCGATCACCGCGCGATGAAGCCGCGCGTGCTGGCGATTGATCATCTCGCGGGCAACCGGGCGGTGATAGAGGTTCTTTACCGACGCGAATACCGAACTCAGCAGCAGGTCGGTGAGGCTCTGCAGGGTGTGCACCAGCACCGGATTGTGGGAGGCCTGGCAGATGGCCAGGTGGAAGCCATGATCGAGCCTTGCCAGACGCTCCACGTCGATCGACCCGGCGCGCTGGACATAGTCCGCCATTTCCTCGTAGCGGCGAGTGATCAGCACCCGGTCGGACGGCGTGCCTCGACTGGCGGCCAGACTGGCCGACTCGCCCTCGAGCAGAGAGCGCACCTCCAGCAGATCGAACAGCGTGCGCGGATGGTCGCGGAAGAGGTGCATCAGCGGCGTATCCTGTGCCGCCGTGACCAGCTCGGCCACCACCGAGCCTCGCCCCTGCCGGGTAACGATCACTCCCTTGCTGCGCAGCGTCCTGAGTGCCTCCCTCAGCGAGGCCCGGGAGACCTGCAGCCGCTCGCTCAGGCGCCGCTCGGAGGGCAGCAGCTGGCCCGGGCGAAAGACGCCATCGAGGATCAGCTCCTCGAGCCTGGCCGCGATGGCATCGGGGGTGCGTGAGGTGGCGACCAGTTCGTCGTGGTAGCGGGCCATGAACGTCTCCTCCGGGGGATGGCCTCCCGCGGCACGAGAGGGTATATTGGAAATTGCTTCCATAATTATACCCACAACTGGTCTGACCAGAGAACCAGAGACTGGACATGCCTGCCAAGAAGGCACAGATTGGTGGGCACGCTCAGTCACCTGCCCGGCCTGCGCGGCTCATGGGCCATTCAGCGAGGCATCCACATGAACATCCTCCATGACGAGCGGCTCGACGGCGAGCTGCCGACAATCGATAAGGCCGACGTCCTGGCCGACCTGCAGCAGACCGTGCCCGGGCTCACCCTGCTGCACCGCGAGGAGGACCTGCGTCCCTTCGAGTGTGACGGGCTCTCCGCCTACCGCGTGCTGCCCATGCTGGTCGCCCTGCCCGAGACGCTCGAGCAGGTCGAGACACTGATGAAGCGCTGCCACGCCCTGGGCGTGCCGGTCGTGACTCGCGGCGCCGGTACCGGCCTCTCCGGGGGCGCCCTGCCTCTGGAGAAGGGCGTACTGCTGGTCATGTCACGCTTCAACCGCATCCTCGACATCGACCCGGACGCTCGCATCGCCCGGCTCCAGCCCGGCGTGCGCAACCTGGCGATCTCCGAGGCGGCGGCCCCCTACGGCCTCTACTATGCCCCGGACCCCTCGTCGCAGATCGCCTGCTCCATCGGCGGCAACGTGGCCGAGAATGCCGGCGGCGTCCACTGCCTGAAGTACGGCCTGACCGTACACAACGTCATGAAGGTGGAGGTCATCACCATCGAGGGCGAGCGCATGACCCTGGGTAGCGAGGCACTGGACGCGCCGGGCCTCGACCTGCTGGCCCTGTTCACCGGTTCCGAGGGCATGCTCGGCGTGGTCACCGAGATCACCGTCAAGCTGCTGCCCAAGCCCGAGACCGCCAAGGTGCTGATGGCCAGCTTCGACGACGTCGAGAAGGCCGGTCGCGCGGTGGGCGACATCATCGCCGCCGGCATCATTCCCGGCGGGCTCGAGATGATGGACAGGCTCGCCATCCGCGCCGCCGAGGACTTCGTCAAGGCCGGCTATCCGGTCGACGCCGAGGCCATTCTGCTCTGCGAGCTGGACGGGGTGGAGGCCGATGTCGACGACGACTGCGCCACCGTGCGCGCGGTGCTCGAGAAGGCCGGGGCCACCGGGATCCAGCAGGCCCGTGACGACGCCGAGCGCGCCACCTTCTGGGCCGGGCGCAAGAACGCCTTCCCGGCGGTGGGGCGCATGGCCCCCGACTACTACTGCATGGACGGCACCATTCCACGCCGCGAGCTGCCGCGGGTACTGAAGGGCATCGCCGACTTCTCCGAGGCGTATGGCCTGCGGGTCGCCAACGTCTTCCACGCCGGCGACGGCAACATGCATCCGCTGATCCTCTTCGATGCCAACCGTCCCGGCGAGCTGGAGCAGGCCGAGGCGCTCGGCGGCAAGATCCTCGAGCTGTGCGTCGAGGTCGGCGGCTCGATCACCGGCGAGCACGGCGTGGGCCGCGAGAAGATCAACCAGATGTGCGCCCAGTTCAACCCGGGCGAGCTGACCACCTTCCATGCGGTCAAGGCGGCCTTCGACCCCGACCGCCTGCTCAACCCGGGCAAGAACATTCCGACGCTGGCCCGCTGCGCCGAGTTCGGTGCCATGCACGTGCACAACAACGAACTGCCGCACCCCGAGCTGCCCCGATTCTGAGGATTGCCCCATGGTGGAGACACGCCCCCAACCGACCGACCAAGACATCAGCGAGGCGCTCGCCGAACGCGTTCGCCGGGCCACGGCCGAGGCCCGCCCGCTGCGCATCGCCGGCGGTGATACCAAGGCCTTCTACGGCCGCCCCGTCGACGGCGAGAGCCTGTCCACCCGCGAGCACCGCGGGATCACCTACTACGACCCGGTGGAGCTGATCGTCTCGGTGCGCAGCGGCACGCCGCTGGCCGAGCTGGAAGCCACCCTGGCCGACAACGGCCAGATGCTCGGTTGTGAGCCCCCGCACTTCGGCACGGATGCCACCGTGGGCGGCATGGTCGCTACCGGCCTCTCCGGTCCCCGCCGGCCCTGGGCCGGCAGCGTGCGCGACTTCGTGCTGGGCACCCGGGTGATCACCCACGAGGGACACCAGCAGCGCTTCGGCGGCGAGGTGATGAAGAACGTCGCCGGCTATGACCTGTCGCGGCTGATGGTGGGCGCCCAGGGGACCCTGGGGGTGATCACCGAGGTCTCGCTCAAGGTCCTGCCCAGGCCCGGCGCCAGCCGCAGCCTGCGCCTGGAGATGCCGCTGACCGACGCCCAGGCAAGGCTCGCCGAGTGGGGTCGCCACCCGCTGCCCATCACGGCTGCCGCCTGGCACGCCGGTGCCCTGCACCTGCGACTGGAGGGCGGACCCAGCTCGGTCACCGCCACCCGCGAGCGCCTGGGTGGCGACGACCTCGACGAGGCGTTCTGGATGGCGCTGCGCGAACAGACGCTGGACTTCTTCTCCCGCGAGGACCCCCGCGCTCTGTGGCGCCTCTCGCTGCCCCACAACACGCCCTCGCTGGCACTTGCCGGCGTCGCGGAAGCGGACCTGCTTCACGACTGGGCCGGCACCCAGCGCTGGCTGCGCAGCGACCTGGACGCCGACACCATCCGCGAGGCCTGCGCCCGTGCCGGCGGCCACGCCACCTGCCTGGGCACCCGCGAGGGGCCGGGCCAGACCGACCCCTTCATGCCGCTGGCACCGGTGGTGGCAAAGTACCATCGAAACCTCAAGGCCCAGCTGGACCCGAAGGGCATCTTCAACCCGGGCCGACTCTACGCGGAGCTCTGAGATGCAGACGCACTTTACCGAGGAAGACCTCAAGAAGCCGCACATCCGCGAGGCCGACCGCGTCCTGCGCAGCTGCGTGCACTGCGGCTTCTGCAATGCCACTTGCCCCACCTACCAGCTGCTGGGCGACGAGCGTGACGGCCCGCGCGGACGCATCTACCTGATGAAGGAGATGCTCGAGAGCCCGGAGGACGACACCCGGGTCACCGAGGAGACGCGGCTGCACCTGGATCGCTGCCTCACCTGCCGCAACTGCGAGACCACCTGCCCCTCCGGGGTGGAGTACCACAAGCTGCTCGATATCGGCCGCGCCGAGATCGAGCGGCGGGTGCCGCGTGGGCCCGCCGACCGCACCCTGCGCTACGGGCTGCGCAAGGCGCTGGTGGAACCCGGGCGCTTCAAGGCGCTGCTCAAGCTCGGCCAGACCTTCCGGCCGCTGGTGCCCGGCGCCCTCAGGGACAAGATGCCGCCTGCCCCGGTGGATGCGGGCGTCCGCCCCGCGGGCAGGCGACATGCGCGACAGATGCTGATCCTCGAGGGCTGCGTCCAGCCCGGGCTCTCGCCCAACACCAACGCCGCCACCGCCCGGGTACTCGACCGCCTGGGGATCGGCCTGACCCCGGCCCCCGAGGCCGGCTGCTGCGGTGCCATCGACTTCCACCTCAACGCCCAGGACGACGGCCGCGCCCGCATGCGCGCCAACATCGATGCCTGGTGGCCCGAGGTGGAGGCCGGCTGCGAGGCCATCGTGCAGACCGCCAGCGGCTGTGGCGCCTTCGTCAAGGAGTATGGCGAGATGCTCGCCGACGACCCCGACTATGCCCACAAGGCCGAGCGCATCAGCGCGCTCGCCAAGGACCTGGTGGAGGTACTGCGCGACGAGGACCTCACCGGCCTCGAGGTGAAGGAGCACCGCCGGCTCGCCTTCCACTGCCCCTGTACCCTGCAGCACGCCCAGAAGCTCGGCGGCGCCGTGGAGCAGGTGCTCGGCCGGCTCGGCTTCGCCCTCACCCCGGTGCAGGACCCTCACCTCTGCTGCGGCTCGGCGGGCACCTACTCCGTCACCCAGCCGGAGCTCGCCACCCAGCTGCGCGACAACAAGCTCGACAACCTCGAGGCCGGCAACCCGGAAGTGATCGTCACCGCCAATATCGGCTGCCAGACCCATCTGGCCGGGGCCAACAGAACGCCAGTTCGCCACTGGATCGAGATCGTCGACGAGGCACTGGCATGACGGATCGTCACCGCGCTCAAGCATTCAGCTGCCAGACCCACCTGGCCGGGGCCAACAGAACGCCAGTTCGCCACTGGATCGAGATCGTCGACGAGGCACTGGCATGACGGATCGTCACCGCGCTCAAGCATTCAGCTGCCAGACCCATCTGGCCGGGGCCAACAGAACGCCAGTTCGCCACTGGATCGAGATCGTCGACGAGGCATTAACCCCCTAAGGAGAACACCATGCAGACCAAGCCCGTACTGACCCTGGATGACGTCAACGCCATCCTCGACGCCGCCCAGCAGGAAGCCCAGGCCAACGACTGGGCCGTGACCGTGGCCGTGGCCGACGATGGCGGCCACCTGCTCGGACTGCGCCGCCTCGACGGTGCCCCGCCCTTCAGCGCCGACGTCGCCACCGAAAAGGCGCGCAACGCCGCCATCGGACGCAAGGAGACCCAGGTCTTCGAGGACATGATCAACAACGGCCGCACCGCCTTCGTGACGGCCCCCATGCAGGCCCTGCTGGCCGGCGGCGTGCCGGTGATCGTCGACGGCCAGGTGGCCGGCAGCGTCGGCATCTCCGGCGTCAAGCCCGACCAGGACGTCCAGGTCGCCAGGGCCGGCGTCGCGGCTGTCGCCTGATCCCTCCGGGTGCCGTAAGCTGTGAGGCCCCTGCAAGCGCAGGGGCTTCTTGTTGCTGACGAGGTCTCCGATGCCGCTGTTATACCTTCTGCCACCGCTGGGCGCCGTACTGATCTGGTCAGGCAACATGACCATCAACCAGCTCACCGTAGGCGCCATCGCGCCCAGCAGCATCGCCTTTCTGCGCTGGTTGCTGGCACTGGCGGTGCTCACCCCTTTCCTGGCCCCGATGGCCTGGAAGCACCGCGCCACGATTCGCCGGGAGTGGCCGAAAATCGCCGTGCTGGGCCTGCTGGGCATGGGCCTGTGGCAGGGGCTCGCCTACGTGGCCGCCGCGACCACCTCGGCCACCAACATGGGCATCCTGGCCGCCATGGTACCGCTGCTCACCGTCCTGCTCAGCGCACTGATCCTGCGCGAGGCACCGAGTCTTGGTGGCACCCTGGGCGGGGTACTGGCACTGGCCGGGGTGTCGGTGCTGCTGGGACAAGGCAACCCGCTTTCGCTGCTGGAATTGACCGTGGCCCGAGGCGACCTGCTGATGGTGGTGGCCGCAACCTGCTACGCCCTCTACGGGGTGATGCTCAAGCACTGGCCGATGGAACTGCCACCCTGGGTCCTGCTCTATGCCCAGGTGATCTTCGCCGTTCTCTTCCTGCTGCCGCCCTACCTGCTAGGCCCCATGACCCCGGTGGACGGGAGCAATATCGGCCTGATCCTCTACGCCGGCATCCCCGCCTCGATCATCACCACCTACCTGTGGATGCGCGCCATCCGCCAGATCGGTGCCAGCCGCGCCAGCATCTTCATCAACCTGATGCCGGTGTTCAGTGCGCTGATCGCCATGGTTCTGCTGGGCGAACGCATCGCCGCCTACCACTTCCTCGGCGGCGCCCTGGTACTGGCGGGTGTCATCATGGCCCAGACCCTCACCCGACCATTGCGCCGGCCCGTCAGTGCACGCCTGCAGGATTAACGGATTCCCGCGCGCAGGAAGGACTGCACGAACTGACGCTGAAAAAGCAGGAAGGCGACCAGCAACGGCGCAATGCTGAGCAGGGTGGCCGCGCTGACGGTGGCCCAGTTGACACCGGTTTCCGGTGCCGAGAAGACACCGAGTCCCACGGTGAGCGGGCGGCTCTCCACCGAGTTGGTCACCACCAGCGGCCAGAGGAAGTTGTTCCAGTGGTGGCTGATCGATACCAGGCCATAGGCCAGGTAGGTGGGCTTGGCCAGAGGCACATACACCTTGAGCAGGATCGCCATCCAGCCGCAGCCCTCGATGCGGGCCGCATCTTCCAGTTCGCGAGGGATCGTCTTGAAGGTCTGGCGCAACAGGAAGATGCCGAAGGCACTGGCGACGTAGGGCAGGCCGATCCCGGTGATGGTATCGACCAGCCCCAGCCCGCTGGCAATGCGATAGTTCTCGACGATCAGCACCTCGGGGAAGACGAACAACTGGATCAATACCAGCATGAAAAGGAAGTCCTTGCCGGGCACCGGAAAGCGGGCGAAGGCAAAGCCCGCCAGGGTACAGACCACGAACTGCGCCACCACCACGCCGGTGACCAGGGCAAAGGTGTTGAGGTAGTAGCGGGCGAAGGGCGCCTGCTCCCAGGCATCAGCGAAGTTCTCCAGCGTCAATGGTGCCAGCAGGTCGAAACGCACCATGAACTCCGCCGGGTGGAAGGCCGCCCAGAGGGCATAGAGCAGCGGGAAGATCCAGACGATCGCCAGCAGCCAGGCTGCCACGGTCTCCAGACGCGGCACGCTGAAGCGGCGGTTTATCATCGCTGAGGGGGTTACCGCATTCATTGGTAGTGCGTCCGACGGTCAAGGACGGTGAACTTGACGGTTGCCACCACCGCCAGCACCAGCAGAATCACCACCGTGATGGTGGCTGCATAGGTGCGGTCGAAGAACGAGAAGGCGTTCTCGTAGACATAGTAGAGCAACAGGTTGGTGGCATTGTTGGGCCCTCCCTTGGTCAGGATGAAGAGGTGATCCACCACCCGGACTGCATTGATCAGTGCATTGATCAGCACGAACAGGGTCGTGGGCATCAGCAGCGGAAATGTCACCCGCCAGAAGAAACTCCAGCGACTGGTACCTTCCAGGTTCGATGCCTCCTCCAGCTCGGGGGGAATGCTCTGCAACGCCGCCAGGTAGAAGATCATGAAGAAGCCCGCTTCCTTCCACACCGTCATCACGATCACCGACGCGAGCGCCACGCCAGGATCACCCAGCCAGTTGACGCCGGGCAGGCCCAGGGCGTCGAGCAGGGCATTGAAGAGGCCGATCTGTGGCGCATAGAAGAACATCCAGATATTGGCCGCGGCGATCATCGGCAGGATGGTCGGCGTGAAATAGGCCATGCGCACGAAGCCGCGTCCCGGCAACCTGGCATTGACGAATAGCGCCATGCCCAGGGCCAGGGCGATGGAGGTAGGGATCGTGCCCAGGGCATAGATCAGGTTGTTGCGCGCGACCTGCCAGAAGGTGTCGTCCTCGATCAGCAGCTGGTAGTTCTCGAGACCGACGAAGGTGGCGGGTTCACCGCGAAAGCCGGGCAGGAAGAGACTGTTGACCAGGGTGGCAATGGTCGGCAGATAGGCGAAGGTCGCCAGCAGCAGGGCCGCCGGCAACATCAGCAGCGCACCATAGATCTGCATGCGCCGATCGGGATTCAGACTGGCCATGCCCGCTCCTCGCGGTCAGTATGACGTGGCTTGCGTGGTGCCGATCCCAGCGGACGGGAGACTGTTCCCGTCCAGGCGGCGGGATCCCTCAGCGTGCGTAACGCCTGAGCGCAGCCTCCGCCTCGCGCTGGGCCTGGGTCAGCGCCTCCTCGGGCGTCATCTGGCCGGTCAGCGCCGCCTGTACGGCGTTGTCCAGGGCACGACGCACGCGGCCGCCCTGGTAGGTCGCCAGCTCGGCGGTGCCATGCTCGAGCTGGTCCCGTGCCACGGCAGCCGGCGGGAAGGTGTCGATGTAGTCCTGCAGCGCTCGGGTCTCGTAGGCCGCCGGGCTCACGCCCATGTAGCCGGTCTCGATGGACCAGGCGGCGGCACGCTCGGGGGACGTCATCCAGCGGATGAAGGTCATGGCGGCCTGCTGCTCCTCCTCGGTCGTGTCCTTGAAGAGGTAGAAGTTGCCCCCGCCGGTGGGGCTGCCGCGCTGGGTCTTCATGGGCAGCATGGCGACGCCGAAGTCGAAGTCGGCGGCATTGCGCACCGCCGTCAGGTTGCCGGTGCTGTGCCACATCATGGCGGTGGACTGCTCGAGGAAGTTCTGACGCAGCGTCCCCCACTCGATGGTCCCGTCGGGCATGGCCTCGTGTTGCGTGGCCAACGATACCCAGTATTCCAGCGCCTCGATGGCTGCCGGATCATCGAAATGAACTTCGGTACCGTCCTCGCTCATCAGTCGATGGCCGTTCTGGAAGGCGAAGGCCTGGAACATCCAGTAGGGATAGCCGGTGGAGGGCACCATCACGCCCCACTGCTCGCCGCCCGAGGCCTCGCGAACGGCGGCCCCCATCTCGGCCATCTCTTCCCAGGTTTCCGGCGGGGTCTCCGGATCAAGACCGGCCGCCTCGAAGGCATCCTTGTTCCAGTAGAGCACGATGGTCGAGCGCTGGAAGGGAATCCCGTACGTCTGGCCATCGAGCTGACCGTTCTCCATCAGCCCGGGGTAGAAACTCTCCAGCCAGGCCTGCTCCTCCTCGGTCTCGACCAGGTCGTCGAAGGCGACGATGGCATCCTGCTCGATGAGGTCGAACAGATCGATGGAGAACATCACCGACAGCTGAGGCGCGTCACCGGCCTCGATGGCCGACATGGCACGCACCCGGGTGTCGTCGTAGTTGCCGGCATAGATGGCCTCGACGCTGATCGCGGGATGCTCGGCCTCGAAGTCCTCGACCAGGCCATCGACGACATCGGTCAGGGCGCCGCCGACGGCGACCGGGTAGTACATCGTCAGCTCGACAGGGTCATCGGCGGATTGGGCGAGTGTCGTTCCGGCACTCAACAGACCGGCGGCCAACAGGCCGAAACGCAGGAAAGGGCGAGAGTTCATGACAGGGCTCCAGGGTCAGGGATGGTGGTCCGGGTATCGGTTCGCGGCATGGAGGGCACGCGAGGCGGCCTTGCTGACACTGCCGGTCCCCTCGGGGAACGCCTCCGCCGCGATGGGGAAACGCGTCAGGTCATCGCGGCGTCTCCCCTCGGCGTCGAAGAGGTGAGAAATGTCCAGCGGCCAGGACAGGCGACAGGGAGATCCCGCCGTGACCGGTGGCTTGCCCGCGAGGCGAGCGCGCATGACCTGGCTGCCGACGGCCAGGCGCAGGATGGTGTCGGCCCCAAGGTACTCCTCGTCGAGCACCCGAGCCGGAACCCCCGTGGCGTCTTCGGGCAGCACCCGGACCTGTTCGGGGCGAATCCCCAGCAAGCCGCCGACCGCCGCATGGTCGGCGATCGGGACTCGGGGTTCATCCTCGATGATGGCGCCATCGGCACCCGCGGCCAGACGCACCAGGTTCATCGCCGGGCTGCCGATGAAGCTCGCCGCGAAGGCCGAGGCGGGCCGGTCGTAGAGGGTATCGGGCGATCCATCCTGCACGATGCGCCCGTCCTGCATCAGGATCACCCGGTCACCCATGCTCATGGCTTCCACCTGATCGTGGGTGACATAGATCACTGTCATGCCGAGACGCTCCTGGAGCGCCTTGATCTCGCGTCGCATCTCACCGCGCAACCTGGCATCAAGATTGGAAAGCGGCTCATCCATCAGGCAGATGGGATGCTCCGAGATGATCGCCCTGGCCAGAGCCACGCGCTGACGCTGGCCACCGGAGAGCTGGGCGGGCTTGCGGTCCAGGTAGTCCTCCAGATCGACCAGCCGGGCGACCCTGTCGAGACGCTCCCGGCGCTCGGGCCTGGGAACCTTGCGACTGCGCAGGCCGAAGACGATGTTATCGGCCACGCTGAGGTGGGGGAAAAGCGCATAGGACTGGAAGACCATGCTGATGCCGCGATCACCGGGAGGCAGGCGGGTCACGTCGCGCTCACCGATGTGGATCGAGCCGCTGGTAGCCTGTTCGAGACCTGCGACCATGCGTAGCGTGGTCGACTTGCCACAGCCGGAGGGGCCGAGCAGGATCACGAACTGCCCGGGCGAGACAGCGAACGAGAGCCCGTCCACCGCCGGTGCACCCTCCCAGCGCTTGGTCACCGCCTCGAGACGGATGCGCTTGTCATCGTGCGTGTCATTGGCGTGCATGGTTCATCCGTAACCGGCGCTCGTGCCAGGACGACAGGATATCGTCATCTTGCTCTTACCAGAGCCTAGCTGGTGTTGCGCTCTCCGATACCATCCTTACCAGAAAGGATGACGACACAATGACATTCGGGTGACGGCCGAATGGCCGTCAAGGGCCCGGGGACACATGCTAGGATGTCGCTTTCATCACCGACCTGGACACCCACTGCCATGGCCCCTGACGACCTTCATCTCAACCTGCGCAACCTGGAACCGGAGGACTATCCCCAGCTTCAGACGCTGATGGATAGGGTCTATCACGACATCGGCGGCGCCTGGCCCAGGCCCACCATCGACAAGCTGATCAAGGAGTTTCCCGACGGGCAGATCGTCATCGAGGATGACGAGACCATCGTCGGCGTGGCCCTCACCGCGCTGGTCGACTACGACACCTTCTCCAATCCTCACCAGTACGACGACCTGATCGGCAAGCGCGAAACCATCCTCAATGACCCCGATGGCGACGCCATGTACGGACTGGACGTGCTGATCCATCCGGACTATCGCGGCTACCGCCTGGGCCGGCGCCTCTACGAGGCGCGCAAGGAGCTGTGCCGTTCCATGAACCTGCGGGCCATACTGGCTGGCGGGCGCATCCCCCAGTATCACGAGCACGCCCAGGAGCTCTCACCGGCCGAGTACCTCGACAAGGTGGCGCGCAAGGAGATCCACGACCCCATTCTCTCCTTCCAGCTGGCCAACGATTTCCAGGTCAAGCGCCTGCTGCGCAAGTACCTGCCCGAGGACGAGAAGTCGCAAGGCTATGCCACCCTGCTGGAGTGGAACAACATCCTCTTCGAGCCGGCGGAACGGGTGCTGGAGAACCGCCCCACCCAGGTCCGGGTCGGCGCCGTGCAGTGGCAGATGCGCGAGTTCGACTCGGTGGAGTCGGTACTGCAGCAGGTGGAGTATTTCGTCGATGCCCTGGCCGACTACCAGAGCGACTTCGCGATCTTCCCGGAGCTGTTCAACGCCCCATTGATGGGACTGCAGGACCGCGCCGCCCAGCAGGATCAGATGGCCGCCATCCGTTTCCTGGCCGGCTTCACCGAGCAGTTCAAGACCGAGCTGTCGCGCATGGCGGTCGCCTACAACATCAACATCATCGCCGGCTCGATGATCGAGCTGGGTGAGGACGACCTCCTCTACAACATCGCCTACCTGTGTCATCGCGACGGCAGCATCGAGCGCCAGGCCAAGCTGCACATCACCCCCCAGGAACGCCGCGACTGGGTGATCGAGGGTGGCGACGAACTGCTGGTGTTCCAGACCGATGCCGGCCGGGTGGGCATCCAGGTCTGCTACGATGTGGAATTTCCCGAGCTCTCGCGGCTGCTCGCCGACCAGGAGATGGATATCCTCTTCGTGCCCTTCTGGACCGACACCAAGAACGGCTACCTGCGTGTGCGCCACTGCGCCCAGGCGCGGGCCATCGAGAACGAGTGCTACGTGGTGTTGTGCGGCAGCGTGGGTAACGTGCCCTCCATCGAGAACATGGAGATCCAGTACGCCCAGTCGTCGGTCTTCTCGCCCTCGGACTTCGCCTTCCCCCACGACGCCGTGCTCTCCGAGACCACGCCCAACACCGAGATGATCATGTTCTCGGACCTGGACCTGACCCGGCTGACCGTGGTGCGGGCCGAGGGCTCGGTGACCAACCTCAAGGACCGTCGCAAGGATCTTTTCGACCTGCGCTGGCGGGACTGGTCCTGGAAGTCGGGGGGCCGTCCGTCCGGGGCCACGCAGGAGGAGAGCTGACGCCATGCTCGGCCGACTGCTGCGCCAGAGAAGCCGGCGCTTCGCGGAGCGCCATCCCTTTCCCCAGGCACTCTGGCGCGAGGCACGGGAGCGCGTGGTGCTGCTGGCTGACCTTCCAGACGACGAGGCCGAGCGACTTGGCCATCGCGCCTGGCAGTTCGTGCATGCCAAGCAGTTGATCCTGCATCCTCAACTCGCCGAAACCACCAGCCTCGACCCGCCCGCCCGGCTGGCCCTGGCGGCCCAGGCCTGCCTGCTCACCCTGGGCTGGGAAGAGCACGAGCACCACGAGGCTTTCGCCAATGTCCACGAGATCCTGCTGCTGCCGGCTGCCTTTCAGCGCCAGGTGGAGGAAATGGACGAGGCTGGGGTGGTCCACGAGTATGTCGATGAACGCGCCGGCGAGACTTCCCACCAGGGGCCGGTCGTGATCTCCTTTCCCGACCTGATGGACAGCGGCGACCTGTCGGGCTTCAACGTGCTGATCCACGAGCTCGCCCACAAGCTCGACCTGGGCAACTCCCTGGACGTGGATGGCTTCCCGCCCCTGCCGCGGAAGATCGACCCAAAGGAGTGGCACCGGACCTTCCTGGGCGTCTGGGAGGACCTGCAGTCACGCCTGACACGAGGCGAGCCGACACCCATCGACGACTATGCGGCCACCCATCCCGGCGAGTGCTTCGCGGTCTGCTGCGAATATTTCTTCACCGCCCCGGACGTGCTGCATGCGGCCTATCCCGAACTCTACGCACTGCTGGTGCGCTACTTCTGCCAGGACTCCCTGCAGCGCTGGCAGCAAAGCGCCGCGGCTCAACGACCGGCCTCCACCTCTCGGACCAGCCACGACCAGAGCAGTGACGCCTCCTCCTGACGCTGGCCGCGAGCCGGACGCACCAGCCAGAAGCGCTCGTCACTGACCAGCGCCTGTTCGAAGGGCATGACCAGGTCACCACGACCGGTCAGCAGGCGCTGGTGGGTCAGGGCAACCCCCATGCCCCGAGCGGCCAGGGCCAGGGTGATCACCTGGTTGTCACAGTTCAAAGGATGGCACCGGGCCTCCAGCCCCCCCTCGCCGGCAGCCTCCAGCCAGGCCGGCCAACCGGCCCCGAAGCCCAGGGCATGCAGCAGGGTATGCCCGGCGAGATCCCCGGGGGTGTTCAGCTGCCCGGCCAGGGCAGGGTCGCAGACGGGCACCAGCCGATCCTCGCCCAGCGCCAGCGCCTCAACCCCCGACCAGTCACCATGGCCGTAGCGGATCTCGATATCCGCCCCCTCCGCGCCGAAATCGGCGGGCCAGATGGCACTGACCAGACGCAGAGCGAGATGCGGGTGGTCGCGCTTCAGCCGGGGCAGCCGTGGTGCCAGCCAGTTTTGCTGGATCACCGGCGTAGTGCGCAAGGTCACCGAGTGGTTTATCTCGCCACCGAAGACCTCAGCGGTCCCCTCGGTCAGGCGCGAGAAGGCGTCGTTGATGCTCGGCAGCCAGGCCTGCCCCGCCGGCGTCAGGCTGAGGCTGCGCGGATGACGCACGAAGAGCTTATGCCCCAGCCGATCCTCGAGCAGCCGAATGCGCTGGCTGATCGCCGCCTGGGTCACCCCGAGCTCGCAGCCGGCGGCGGTGAAACTCAGGGTCCGCGCCGCCGCCTCGAAGGCCTGCAACCAAATCAAGGGGGGAAGAACACTCATGGGAAAGTCAACCATCAACTCAGCTTGGGCATAGGGGCCAGATTAATCGTTTGTCGTCCGGCCGGCGACCCTCCACCCTGACAGGCCTCGATAGCCCATGCGCAAAGTTGGAGGTCCGAATGCTCACCGCGCCAGCTCCCGAATCACGCACAGCGTCGATCGCGATGCATGAACTCACTCCCTACGCGCAGGCACCGCACCTGCAGGAGGCTCACACCGAGTCCTGGGGACTTGCCCTGGGCTGGACGGACGGCGCCCGGGCGCGACTGCCCTGGATATGGCTGCGAGACCATTGCGCCTGTCACGAGTGCCGTCACCCCCAGACCCGCGAGCGCCTGGTGCTGCCGCGTGCCACGACCCAACCGGCCACGGAGGCAAGTGTGACCGAGGGGCATCTTCACCTGGCCTGGCCGGACGGCCATACCAGCGTCTTCCACGGCGGCTGGCTGCATCAGCGCCGCCCCGTAGCCGCCCCCCGCGACCCACTGCCCGCCCCGCGACCCTGGGACGATGCCTATACCCTCGCCCGGGTCCGCCATATTGATTTCCTCGATGGTGACGGCGGCGAACGCGCCTGGCTGGAGGCGCTGCTGCGCGATGGCCTGGTACTGCTCGAGGACGGGCCGCTGGCCTATGAGGAAGTCAGCCGACTCGCCACGCGCATCGGCCCGCTGCGCTCGACCAACTTCGGTGCCCGTTTCGATGTCCAGACCAAGCCCGACCCCAACAATGCCGCCTACACGGCCATTGGCCTCGCCCTGCACACCGATCTGCCCAACTGGCGTCAACCACCGGATATTCAACTGCTCTACTGCCTGGAGAATGATGCCGAGGGCGGAGAGTCGCAGTTTGCCGACGGCTACCGGGTCGCCGAGGCACTGCGCCGTGAAGACCCCGAGGCGTTTCGACTGCTCAGCGAGACACCCATCGACTTCCGCTTCCAGGATGAAGAGCAGGACATCGCTGTGCGCGCCCCGATCCTGACCTGCAATACAGAGGGCCGGGTGGTGGACGTGCGCTTCAACAACTGGATCCGCGACACCCTGCGTCTGCCGGCGGATACGATCGCCCCCTGGTATCGTGCCTATCATCGTTTCTGGGACATGCTGCACGAGCCACGCCATCAGCTCGAGTTCTCGCTGGCACCGGGCGAGATGATCGCCTTCGATAACCGTCGCGTTCTGCACGGCCGCGGCGCCTTCGACCCCAACAGCGGGCGGCGTCACCTGCAGGGCACCTATCTCGACCGCGACATGCTCGAGTCGCGCATGCGCGTGCTGGCCCGGGACACCTGAGCCACGATGCGCCGCTCCCCTACGTCGAACGCCACCTGACAACAACATGCCCCCGACAAGGAGAACCATCCATGAGATTGCCTCTTGGTGCCTCTTGCCTCACCTTTCCCCTGGTTCTTGGGCTGGTCACCACCACTCAGGCTGACGACGCCACACTCGACTTCGGCGTCCCCGCCTGGCCGGGCATCACGGTCAAGACGGAAATCGCCGAACAGCTGCTCGTCCCGCTGGGCTATGAGACACGCCGCCATGACATCGGCCTGCAGGTGATCTACCAGGGCCTGGAAAGCGACGATATCGATGTCTTCCTCGGCGGCTGGATGCCAGCCCAGCGGGAGATGTTCACCCCACTCGAGGAGAACGGCGATATCATCAACGTCGTCAACAACGTCGACGGCGCACAGATGACCCTGGCGGTACCGGAATATCTCCATGACCAGGGTGTCCGAAGCTTCGCCGACCTGGATGCCAACCGCGACCAGTTCGATGGCCGGATCCACGGCTTCGGCGCCGGCTCCGCAGCCAGCGAGATCCTCAATGAGGCGATCGACGATGATACCTGGGGCCTGGGCGACTGGCGGCTGGTGGACACCAGCACCGTGGGCATGCTCAGTGCAGCCCGGGATGCGATCTCACGCGAGGAACCCATCGTCTGGGTCGGCTGGACGCCCCACTGGATGAACCTGGAACTGCCGATGCGCTATCTCGAGGACCCTCAGGATCTCTTCGGCGAGAACAACGGCGAAAGCGAGGTCCTGACCCTGATGCGGGGCACCTACGCCGAATCGCACCCCAATCTCGCCACTTTCCTCTCGCAGTTCACCTTCAGCGCTGAGGAGCAGAGCTGGATGATCCGCGAGTACGGCCAGGCGGAACGTGACCTCGAGGCCGTTGCCGAGCAGTGGATTCGCGACAATGACGAGCGTGTCCAGGCCATGCTCGCCAACGTCACCAGCCGCGAGGGCCAGCCCGCTTGGGACATCATCCAGGCAGGCCTGTAGACCTTTCGCCAACGCCATACGTCGCCTGCTGACGGGCGCCGCCGTGCCCGCCGACGAAGGCTATTTCGGCGGCACCTCGCCCTCGTCCTCCTCCCGGTGGCCAGGCCACCAGACGGGGCGATCCTGCTCCCACTCCTCCTGCACCAGGTGGCGCAGCAGACGGCCACGGTGGCAGAGCATCTGCCACTCGGCGCCCAGCCGGTGGCGCATTCGCTCCCAGCCGCCTTCATCGGCATGGGTGAAGGGGCCGCCCCGGGCGATAGCGCGGCGATAGACTGCCAGGCAACGCTCGGCACTGCGTCTCTCATCATGGTCGGCCGCCGTTTGCAGGGCGGCCTCGGCCAGCGGCAGGCGAACATCGGGGTCCACCAGGGTGACCAGTGCCTCGGCCATGGCGTCGACATCATCCTCGCCGAGCAGTCGCCCGTTACGGCCGTCGACCACGACCTCGCGTACCCCGGAGGCATCGACAGCCACCACAGGCAGGCCGGCCGCCATGGCCTCGGCGACCACCATGCCCTGGGTCTCGCTGTGAGAGGCGAAGGCGAAGACATCCATGGCATGGTAGGCATCGATCAGCGCCTGGCCCTGCAGGCGACCGGTGAAGTGCAGGCGCCCCGCCACGCCTCGGGACTCGGCCAGCGACTGGATGTCGCCCCGGGCCTCCCCCTCACCCACGACCAGGAAGTGAGCCCCGGGCAGGCGTACCAGCGCCTCGGCGACTGCCTCGGCCAGGAACGCCAGGTTCTTCTCCAGCGCCAGGCGCCCCAGGTGGCCGATCACGTAGGCCTCACCAGGAATGCCCAGACGCTCGCGCCAGTGCCGGCCATCCCCCAGGGTAAAGCATGCGGTATCCACGCCACTGGGCACCACGCTGATGCGGGGATTGGCCTCGCGCCGGAGCAGCAGCTCACGGATGCTCTCGCTGGGCGCGATCACCTCGTCGCACAACCAGGTGTACTGGGTGGCGAGCGCCACCGCGAAACGCTGCATGCGCGTCGAGTCGCCGGGCACATAATGGGTATAGTGCTCGTAAAGGGTGTGATGGGTGAAGACCAGCGGCAGACCGTAGGTCTCCGCCGCCCGGGCTGCGGTATCCCCCAGCAGGAAGGGATGGTGGGCGTGGACGATATCGGGATCGAAGGCCTCGATCGCCTCGTGGAGCTGGCCGGGAATCGGCACCGGCAGGGAAAAGTCACTGCCATTGAAGTGCTGCACCGCGACCACCCGCACCACGTCGACTTCCTTTCGGGGCTGCCCCTCCAGACGCGGTGCCACCACCAGTACCCGGTGACCGGCAGCCTGCAGTCGGCGCTTGAGCCGCTGCACCGACTCGCTGACCCCGCCGACGATGGGCAGGTAGGTATTGGTGAACATCAGCACATTCACGGCAACGAGACTCCTCGGCGTGCAGAGGCGATATTGTGCCGAGCGGGAACGCGGCTGGCCATCTCCTGTTCAAGCCTGCGCTCTTCCACAACGAGCGGGAGACCTGTCGCTCGTCATGACGCCATGCAGGGGTAGAATAGTCGGTTCCAGCCACGCACTCCCAGGAGGAATTCCATGGCCCATCGCATCGCCGTCATTCCCGGCGACGGCATCGGCAAGGAGGTAATGCCCGAGGGGCTGCGCGCCCTCGAGGCGGCCGCCACGCGCTTCGGCATCGACCTCGAGCTGGAGCACTTCGGCTTCGCCAGCTGCGACTACTACGCCGAGCACGGTCAGATGCTGCCCGACGACTGGTTCGATCAGCTCAAGGACACCGATGCCATCTTCTACGGTGCCGTCGGCTGGCCGGCAACGGTCCCCGATCATGTTTCCCTGTGGGGATCGCTCTTGCAGTTCCGCCGCCGCTTCGACCAGTACGTCAACCTGCGCCCCTGCAAGCTGCTGCCCGGCGTGAAGAGCCCGCTGGCGGATCGGGCTCCCGGCGATATCGACTTCTACGTGGTACGCGAGAACACCGAGGGCGAATACTCCAGCGTCGGCGGCAGGATGTTCGAGGGCACCGACCGCGAGGTGGTGATCCAGGAGACGGTGATGACCCGCACCGGCGTCGACCGGGTGCTGAAGTACGCCTTCGACCTGGCCCGGTCGAGGCCGCGGAAGAAACTGACGTCGGCCACCAAGTCCAACGGCATCGCCATTACCATGCCCTGGTGGGACGAGCGCGTGGCCGCCATGGGAGCAAGCTACCCCGACGTGGCCGTGGACCAGTTCCATATCGACATCCTTACCGCCAATTTCGTGATGCACCCCGACTGGTTCGATGTGGTGGTAGCCAGCAACCTGTTCGGCGACATCCTTTCCGATCTGGGACCGGCCTGCACGGGCACCATCGGCGTGGCTCCCTCGGCCAACATCAACCCGGACGGCCGCTTCCCGAGCCTCTTCGAGCCGGTTCACGGCAGCGCCCCGGACATCGCCGGCAAGGGCATCGCCAACCCCATCGGCCAGGCCTGGTCCGCCGCCATGATGCTTGAGCACCTGGGCCACCAGGCGGCCGGCCAGGCCATCGTCGCTGCCTTCGAGGCGGTGCTCGCCGAGGGGGACAGGTCAGTCCTGACACCGGATATCGGGGGACAGGGCAGCACCGAGACCCTGGGCCGCGCGATTGCCGAGCGCATCACGAGATAAGCAGGCTCCCCCCTCCCGCTTCACGACGGTCATCGCCTGACGATGGCCGCCGCCAGCCCGACATCGGGGAAAATCGGGGAAAACAGCCAGGGCCGGAATACTGACTTGCGTCAAGATGTCGCGTGGTAAAGGAGGACGAAACGGAAGATAGATGATAAGTTATATCAATATTCACTATAAGCATAATAACCTTCTGACAACATGCGCAGGAGTCCCTCATGTCACCTCTTCCTCTCGATGCGCCGCGCCTGAATCGTCGCCAGCTGCTCAAGCTGGGCATGGGCGCCGGCGCCGCCGCTCTGATGCCACTGTCCGGCCTGCAGGCCAACACTGTCTCCACCCGCGCTCGCGTGGTCATCCTCGGCGGCGGTGCTGCCGGCATGTCCATGGCCAATCGGCTGGCCATGCGCCTTTCCGGCGCCAGGATCACCGTCGTGGAGCCCAGGGAACAGCACTACTATCAGCCCGGCTGGACCCTGGTCGCGTCCGGTCTCTGGGAGGCCGAGCGCACGGTGCGCCCCAATGCCGACTTCCGTCCCGGCGGCATCGACTGGGTCAGCCAGCCGGCGGTCGGCATCGATGCCGATGAGCGTCGCATCACCCTGGCCGATGCCAGCACCCTCGACTACGACATCCTGGTGGTCGCCACGGGCTTGCAGCTCAACTACCACCTGATCGATGGCATGTCGACGGACCTGATCGGCCACCACGGCATCGGCAGCGTCTATGCCGGCCCGCAGGCGGCAGCCCGCACCAGCGCTGCCATCGACGAATGGCTGGCCACCGGCGGCGGCCAGGGGGTCTTCACCAACCCCCAGACGGCCATCAAGTGCGCCGGGGCGCCCATCAAGATGGCCTTCACCACCCAGTCGCGCATCAAGCAGGTCGGGGATCGCGACGATTTCGCTCTGGACTACTTCACCCCCAGCGACGGCATGTTCAGCCAGCCCTGGATCAGCGACTTCCTCAAGCAGCGCTTCGACCGCGACAACATCACGCGCCATCACGGCCAGTACCTGTCGGCCATCGACCCGCAGGCTCGCAAGGCCGAATTCACCGGGCGTGACGGTGAAACGGAAACGCGCGACTACGACTTTCTCCACGTGGTGCCGCCAATGAGCGCACCGGATTTCGTCAAGGCCAGCGACCTGATTGCCCAGCAGGGCGCGTTCGCCGGCGAGTGGCTGGATACCGACATCCACACCCTGCAGCACAACCGCTATCCCGAGGTGTTCGGCATCGGTGACGTGATCGGCGCGCCGATCAACAAGACCGCCGCCAGCGTCAAGGCCCAGGCCCCGGTGGTCGAGGAGAACATCGCGGCCTTCCTCGAGGACAAGCCGCTGCCCGCACGCCATAACGGCTATACCTCCTGCCCGCTGATCACCGACATCGGCACGGCGATGCTGGTCGAGTTCGGCTACGACAACGACATGGCCTTCCTGCCCTCCTTCTCGTTCATCGATCCCAAGGAGGAGTCCTGGGCCGCCTGGGTCCTCAAGGACTACATGCTGCAGCCCGCCTACTACGCCATGCTCGAAGGTCGCGTCTGAGGAGACATGCCATGAAATTCACGCTTGCCGGCATCTTCGCGGTGCTGTCCCACGCCATTCCGCCTTTCCTGCCGTTGATCCTGGCCACCCTGGCCCTGCTGGTACTCGCCCAGTTGATCGGTCGCCTGCGCGGCTACCGCCTGACTCACTATCACTGTCGACCGGCCGGCATTGTTGCCCTGCTGGCGGGCCTATCAAGCCTGTGGTGGTTACCCATGCTCACTCACTCTCGGCTCGGCCTGGTGGCTACCGTCACTGACTGGGCTGCACTGATTGCCGCCGCCGTCGGCGTTGCCGTACTCACCTGGCTGATCCTGCATCCGCTCAGCTACCTGGTGCGCGGCCCCCGCGGAGAATAGACGCCCCGATACGACGAGCCCCCGTCCGGCCAATCCATGCGGATAACCGGACGGGGGCTCGTCTTACCGGGGCGAAGCGGCGTCAGCCGGCAAGCTTCACGGCGATGCGGGCCACATGTTCGCCCTGGAAGCGGGCAATCCGGAGCTCCCGCTCATCGGGCTGACGGCTGCCGTCACCGCCGGCAATGGTGGAGGCACCATAGGGATTGCCGGCGCCGGCCTGGTCGAAGACATACTGCTCGCCGATGCCGTAACCCAGCGGCACGATGACCATGCCGTGGTGCGCGAGGGTGTTCCAGAAGGAGGTAATGGTCGTCTCCTGGCCACCACCGGTACCGGTAGAGGTGAAGACGCTCGCCACCTTGCCGCGCAGCTTGCCCCCGGCCCAGAGGCCGCCCGTCCGGTCGAGAAAGGTACGCATCTGGCTGGACATGTTGCCGAAGCGGGTCGGGGTCCCGAAGATCACGGCATCGACGTCGGCCAGCTCATCGGGACTCGCCTCCGGCGTGTCGAAGGACTGACCGCCGGCATTGGCGAAGGCTTCGGCGTCCATGGTCTCGGGCACCCGCTTGACGGTCACCTCGACGCCATCGACCCCACTTGCCCCTTCGGCCACGGTGCGGGCCAGGGTGTCGATATGGCCATACATGGAATGGTAGAGCACCAGTATCCGGGTCATTCGCTTGCCTCCTATGATGGTTCGCTCATGTCACGGCTGTCAGTCTATGATCGATGCAGACGAAAGGAAGCGAAGAAATTCGACGCTATCGACCTACAACGTCGAAATGTCATGCCCGGCACCACACGCCCTCCAGGATCCGCACGCGATCCGCGGCCAGGTTGTCGCGCAGGTTGCGCCCCATCGTCGCGAAGACCTCACCGAAGATCAGCGCCGGCCCCGGCAGCGCGGAGGGAGGCGACACCGCATCACGCTCCCGACGGCTGTGCTTGTGACGCCAGTCGAGCGCCGCTGCAGTGATGTCCTGCACCGCCAGCGGCGCAAAACCACCCTCGGCCAGCAGTGCCTCCAGCGCCTGCCGGGAACGCAGGTGGCTAGTCTCGACGCCGCGCGCCCAGGGAACCGGCAGGACCAGGGGCTCGGCGCTGTCGCCGGCCACCACCTCGTGCAACAGCACCATGCCACCCGGTACCAGCAGCCGATGCCACTCGGCAAGCACCGCGCGGATGTCGGGCATGTTCATCAGCGCATGCTGGCACCACACCCTGTCAAAGCTGCCATCCGGCAGGGGCGCGCGAGCCGCATCGGCGCACAGAAAGCGCGTGTGCTCGTCGAGGCCCGTGGCGCGACTCAGCCAGCCAGCCACCTCGATGAAGGAGGCCGTGATATCCAGCCCGGTCGCCTCGGCACCGAACTCCGACGCCAGCAGCCGGGTCGCCCCGCCGGTGCCACACCCCACATCCAGCACCCGGCTGCCGGGGGCGAGGCGCCCCAGGGCCGCCAGGGAGCGGCTGGCGCGTCGCCCTCCCAGGTGCAACTGGTCGATGCCGGCAACCTCATCCGGGGTAAGGTGGTCCGGGTCGCGCCCCGCCTGGCGAAAGGCCGCTCGCAGCCGCGACATCAGGCGTTGTCCGCCCCGCTCGGCGGACGCATCATAGTGGCTATCGAGATGGCGGGCATGATCGGTCACGATACTCTCCTGGTCGCAGACGACCCCGCCAGTCTAGCCGGTGCCACACGCATTCCCCATCCTGCAAAGGTCATGGCCTGCCGGCGACCGCAACGCCCCTGCGGCGTGAGGATAGCCCGGCCCTGTGACGGGGCAGCGATTTTCACCCTGAGCCCCGCCACTTTCATCCGACCGACCTCCCCCCTTGAGTGAACCGGTGAGGGGCAGGATGGTGGCACTGACCACAACAACATCGACAACAGGTGCTCTCATGCCTTCGGAAATGAGCCTCGAGCAGTTCTTCACCCGCCTCTGGGACGACTACACCGCCATGACCCCCCAGGCGCGCCGCATCCACGACGCCCTGGTCGCCGATGGCGAAACCATCGTCAACGACCATGTGGCCTTCCGCACCTTCGACCGCGGTCCTGTTCGCCTGGCCGACCTGGAGCCCCACCTACTGGCACTCGGCTACTCCCGACTCGAGCCTTACGACTTCGAGGCCAAGAAACTGCGTGCCTGGGGCTACCTGCCACCGCGGGATGACCAGCCCAGGGTCTTCCTCTCGGAGCTGAAGTGCCGCGAGCTCTCGGCCCGTGCCCAGGAGATCATCGACGAGCTGGTGGCGCAGGTCGACATTGCCCGAGTCGCCTCGCCCGAGGTGATGTGGGCCGGCCGCCTCTGGGAGACACCGACCTGGGCCGAGTACCGAACCCTGGCAGAGGAGAGCGAGTACGCCGCCTGGCTGTCGATCATCGGGCTGCGAGCCAACCACTTCACGATCAGCGTCAACCACTTGCACCACCACGACACCCTGGAGAAGCTGCTGGCGAAGGTCGAGTCGCTGGGACTCGGCATCAACGCCTCGGGCGGTCGCATCAAGGGCTCTCCCGAGGTGCTGCTGGAGCAGGCCTCGACGCTCGCCGACCGCATGCCCTTCACCTTCTCCGGCGGCCGCGTCGAGGAGATCCCCACCTGCTACTACGAGTTCGCCCGCCGCTACCCGGATACCGACGGCCGGCTCTACCAGGGCTTCGTCGCCGCCAGCGCCGACCGGATCTTCGAGTCCACCGACGCCCGGCCCGACCATGCTGGCTGAGTGGCTGGAGCAGGGTCTGGAGGGTCGCGCCCCTTCGCACACCCAGGGCAGGATCGCCGGGGGGCGTTTCCGGCTGGTCGCTCCCGGGGCACTCGAGCTCGTACCGGATGCACCCGCGACCGAGGCGAGGGCCTGCGTGCTCTCGGTTGGCGTCCACGGCAACGAGACGGCTCCCATCGAACTGCTGGGTGAGGTCCTGGCCCGGCTGGAGGCCGGGCTGCTGTGCCTGGGAGCCCCGCTGCTGGTGATCCTGGGCAACCCCGAGGCGATCCGGCGGGGCGAACGTTATGTCGCCACCAACCTCAACCGGCTATTTCGCCGCGACCTCGAGGAGACGGGTGACGAGCCCGACCGGGCTCGGGTGTTGATGGCCGAGGTCGATACCTTCTACACCCGTCACGCCGGGCGGGAACGACTGCACTACGACCTGCACACGGCAATCCGCGACAGCCGCTTCCCGCGTTTCGTGGTCGAGCCCTTCGCCGCGACGTCGACGCCGCCCGAGCACTGGCACTGGCTGGCCGCCGCCGGCATCCAGGCGGTGCTGCACCAGCACCGCCACAGCTGGACCTTCTCGCACTACGCCAAGCACTACCACGGCGCGGCATCCTTCACCCTGGAACTGGGCCGCGCCCGGCCGTTCGGCCACAACGATCTGGCACCGCTGGCCCCCATGGGCCGGCTGCTCGAGGCACTGGTGGAGGGACACACACCGGACCCGGGCGACCCTGGCGCCATGACCTTCTTCCGTGCCGAGCATGAACTGCTGCGCCACAGCGAGGCATTCCGGCTCTGCTTTCCCGATGATACCCCCAACTTCACCGAGTTCCCCCCGGGCACCCGGCTCGCGGAGGATGCCATCGGCGGCGAGACGCGCGTGGGCGACACGCCGCTGGCAGTGGTCTTCCCCAATGCCGACGTCGAGATCGGTGCTCGGGCAGCGCTGCTGGTGGCGCCGTGCCCGCCACCGGCCTGACGACACCCCGCCCCCTACAACAACAATCGCCAGGAGATTCCCCATGCCCCATGCCATCCCCGCCCCGGATCGAGGTAGAATAGCCGTCGCGTCGCGACCTCCTTCCGGAAATGCTCCGGCCTGTTAGAATCGCCCTCTTTTTCGATCCCCGGTCCTGACCCCGACCCGCGCGGGCCGTCACCTGATGCGGCGGTCCGCCCACGATCTGGAGCCCGTTCCATGGCCGATACTCCGCTACCGCTGGAAGTGCGCAACATCACCAAGCGCTTCGGCGACACCGAGGTCCTCAAGGGCCTCTCCCTGAAGGCCCACAAGGGCGACGTGATCACGCTGATCGGCGCCTCCGGCTCCGGCAAGAGCACCTTCCTGCGCTGCATGAACCTGCTCGAGCAACCCGACGAGGGCGACGTCATCGTTCACGGCGAGGAGATCCTGTTCAAGCAGACCAAACGCGGCCGCGAACCGGCCGACTGGAAGCAGGTCGTGCAGATGCGCGCCAGGCTCTCCATGGTCTTCCAGAGCTTCAACCTGTGGGCCCACATGACGCTGCTCGAGAACGTCATCGAGGCCCCGGTCCATGTACTCGGCAAGCCGAAGCAGGAGGCTATCGCCCACGCCCGGCAGCTGCTCGACAGAGTCGGCCTGGCCCAGCATGCCGACTACTATCCGGCGCAGATGTCCGGCGGCCAGCAGCAACGCGGGGCCATCGCCCGGGCACTGGCCATGGACCCCGAGGTGATGCTCTTCGACGAGCCGACGTCAGCACTGGACCCGGAGCTCGTCGGCGACGTGCTGAAGGTGATGCGCGATCTTGCCATGGAGGGCCGCACCATGATCGTGGTGACCCACGAGATGGCCTTCGCCCGCGACGTCTCCACCCAGGTGATCTATCTCCATCAGGGGCGGGTCGAGGAAGCCGGCCCGCCGCAGGAGGTGCTGGACAACCCGCGCTCCGAGCGACTCAAGCAGTTCCTGGCGCCCAAGCACTGAGGTGACCCGGACGAGGAGACCCCCATGATCGACCTGCACGGCTACGGCCCGCGTCTCGCCGAAGGCGCCCTGATCACCATCGAGCTGGCGGTGCTCTCGCTGGTCCTCGCCATCGTGCTGGGCCTCGCCACCGCCAGCGCCAAGATGTCGCGAAGCTGGCTGGCCCACCGCATCGGCACCCTCTATACCACCATCATTCGCGGAGTACCCGACCTGGTGCTGATGATGCTGCTGTTCTTCGGCGGTCAGATCGGCATCAACATGCTCACCGACCAGCTCTACGAACGCTTCGGCTGGGATATCTTCATCAACGTCAACGAATTCGTCGCCGGGGTGGTCACCATCGGACTGATCTTCGGCGCCTACATGGGCGAGACCTTCCGCGGCGCCTTCCTGGCGGTGGACAGCGGCCAGATCGAGGCCGGGCGTGCCTACGGCATGAGCCACTGGCTGGTATTCCGGCGCATCCGCTTCCCGCAGATGATGCGTCATGCCATTCCGGGCCTCTCCAACAACTGGATGGTACTGCTCAAGACCACCGCCCTGGTCTCGGTGATCGGCCTCACCGACATGGTGCGCGTGGCCGCCGAGGCCTCCAAGGCAACCCGCGAGCCCTTCACCTTCATGATCATCGTCGCCGCCGTCTACCTGCTGATCGCCACGGTCTCGGAGTGGGGCTTCGCACGGCTGCAGAAACGCTACGACGTCGGCTACCGGGAGGCGGACTGATGGAGACCCTGCTCGAGCGCCTGGAGGCCTTGCTGGCCGACAACAGCATCTTCACCCTGCAGACCCTTGGCTACTACGGCGAGGGCCTGGTCACCACGGTCCAGCTGGTGTTCCTGTCGCTGATCATCGGCCTGGTGCTGGCGGTGCCGCTGGCCATCGGCCGTGGCTCGCGCCATCGCTGGATCAGCCTGCCGATCTTCCTCTACTGTTACGTGTTCCGCGGCACGCCGCTGCTGGTGCAGCTCTACCTGATCTACTACGGCGTGGTATTCGTCGAGGGGATCCAGGACACCTGGCTGTGGGTGATCCTCGAGAAACCCTTCGTGCCGGCGCTGATCGCCTTTACCCTCAACACCGCGGCCTACACCACCGAGATCTTCCGCGGGGCCATCAAGTCCACGGACCGGGGGGAGATCGAGGCAGCGCGGGCCTACGGCATGTCACAGCGGCTGATGCTGCGGCGCATTGTGCTGCCCAGCGCCTTCCGACGCGCCTTGCCCGCCTACGGCAACGAGGTCATCTTCATGCTCCACGCCAGCGCCATCGCCAGCGTGGTCACCATCATGGACCTAACCGGGGCGGCCCGCTTCGTCTATGCGCGCTACTATGCGCCCTTCGAGGCCTTCCTGTTCGTGGCGGCCATCTATCTCTGCCTGACGTTCGCCATCCTCTACCTATTCCGCTACCTGGAACGCCGCCTGCTAGCGCATCTCAAGCCGGCCAGCGGCTGACAGGCGACGGGGAGCGTAAAACAAGCGTTGGGAACCAGCGTTTGAAAACGACCGACTCCCCCTTCCGACGGACCCGGGCATCCGCTATCGTGGTTGCGTCGTCACCCACGAGGTGAAATCACCAACAACACGGGAAGACACCCATGAAGCTTCACAAGATCCTGAGTCTCGGCATGTTCGGCGCCGCCCTGGTCGCCGGCAGCGCCAGTGCCGAGGTCCGCGACATCCGCATCGGCGTCGACGTACCCTACGAACCCATGGAGTACCGTACCCCCGAGGGGGAGCTGACCGGCTTCGACATCGACCTGGGCAATGCCCTGTGCGAGGAGATCGGCATCCAGTGCGAGTGGGTCGTGCAGGGCTGGGACGGCATCATCCCCGGCCTCCAGGCGCGCAAGTACGACGCCATCATGTCCTCGATGACCATCAACGAGCAGCGCCGTGAACAGGTGCTGTTCTCCGATCCCTACATCACCCCGCCCTCGGCCTGGTTCGCCCCCGGCGACGTCGAGATCGGCACCCCGTCCGAGGAGACCCTCGACGGCATGACCGTGGGCGTGCAGCGCGGCACCCTGCAGGACAACTACGTGACCGACCTGTACGGCGACGTGGCCGACGTCAATCGCTACGCTACCGCCGACGACATGGTGCTGGACATGGATTCGGGCCGCCTCGACGCGGTGTTCCTCGACTTCCCGATCGGCAAGTCCACCCTGCTCGACAGCGACGCCGGGGACTACAAGCTGATCGGCGAGAAGATCACCGAGCCCAAGGAGTACTTCGGCGAAGGCTTCGGCATCGCCTTCCGCCAGCGCGACCAGGAGCTGGCCGAGGCCTTCAACGCGGCCCTGGCGACACTGAAGGAGAACGGCACCTACGACGAGATCCACGAAAGGTACTTCGGCACGGACTGACCCGAGCGGTCAGGCACCAGCCGACACGACCGGGGCCCCAGCGGCCCCGGTCCTGCGTTCGGGGCCGTCCATCAGGGCGGGTTCTGGGGTGCATTCTCGCGCAACCTGATGGCCCGGCACCTTGCTGTCGCGACATGACGACCGGGCAGTACCCGGGCCACTGCCTCGCCGGCCTGCGCGGCTGCCGACTGACTGCGGACAATCCGTCACTGCGGGTCCACCCGTCGGCGTCGGTCAGCGCAGCACCCGCCTGACCAGCAGCGGCCCGAGGATCTCGAAGACCACGGTCGAGGCCACGACTGCCGAGAGCAGCACCGGACCCTGCTCGGGAAAGCGCTCGGCGGCGAGCAGCGCCATGCCCATCGCGACCCCGGCCTGGGGGGTCAGCGCCAGGCCGAGGTTCGCCGGCAGCTCGGCCTGGCGCTGCCGGGCAAGGCGCACCCCGAGCAGGCCGCCCAGATAGCGCCCCGCCAGGCGCAGCAGGATATAGGCCAGTGTCAGGCCGAGCGCCTCGTCCAGGTGGTAGAGGTCGACGCTGGCGCCCGAGAGCACGAAGAAGAACACCAGGAAGGGCCACTCGATGTGCTCGATCTCGTTGAACGAGCGGGTATGGTGACGAGAGAGGTTAGCCACCAGGGCCCCGGCAAGCATGGCCGCCAGCAGCGACGAGACGCCCAGCCAGGCGGAGGTGCCGGCCAGCAGCAGGATCAGCGCGATGGCCTCGACCTGGGTCGGCTCCCCCGGGCGCAGCCGGCCGGTCAGCCAGGCGCCCGGCAGCCCGATCGCGGTGCCGAGCAGTATCGCCCCGCCCAGCTCCCAGACCGCGTGCAGCAGTGCCATGCCGCCATCTGCCGAGAGCCACCAGCCAAGCAGCGCCATGGCCAGGCCGAAGGCCAGGATGCCCCAGCCGTCATCGATGGCGACGATCCCCAGCAGCAGTCGGGCACGCAGCCGGCTGTCACCGCTCTCATGAATCGTCTCGCTGACCGCTGCCGGGTCGGTGGCCACGGAGATGGCAGCCAGAGCCACCGCCACTGCCAGCGGGAACCCCAGTGCCAGCAGGCCGAGGCCGACGAACAGCACGCCGGCCAGAATCACCGACAACGAGACGATCAGGATCAGCGGCCCGGTGCTGCGCAGGCGGTCTAGGGTCAGCTCGCCGCCGAGCAGGAAGGCCACCATCACCAGGGCCAGCTGGATCAGCGGCTCGGCCAGGCCGTCCAGCGGTCGGGCGCCGGGCTGGCCCAGCCCCCACTGCTGGGTGACCGCCACCCCGACGCCCACCAGCACCAGCAGCGAAATACGCGGCAGGCGGGTCCGGCTGGCGACTACATCGGCCAGGATGCTGGTGGAGAGGATCCCCCCCAGCAGCATCAGGCTGACCGCGGCAAAGCTGGGATCGACGGGCAGCCAGGCGAGTGTATCGGGGAGCGTCACCGTGTGGTTTCCTTGGGATGGCGGGCGAGTCCGGCCTACTCGAAGCTGAAGCGCGGTGCCGGGGCGTCCGGCAACAGGGCCGCGCAGGCGCGTACCCGCTCCAGCAGCGCCTCATGGGTGGGCGCCAGCAGGTTGATGTGGGCCAGCTTGCGGCCGGCGCGCGCGCTCTTGTCGTAGCGATGCAGGTGGGCGTCCGGCAGGGCCAGGATCGCCGCCGGGTCGCCCTCGCGACCGATCACGTTGACCATGCCGGTCGGCATGCGCGCCGACGTGTCGCCCAGCGGCAGCCCCTGGATGGCCCGCAGGTGGTTCTCGAACTGGCTGGTCACCGCGCCGTCGATCGTCCAGTGACCGGAGTTGTGCACCCGGGGCGCCATCTCGTTGGCCAGCAGGCTGCCATCGGCACACTGGAACAGCTCCAGGGTCAGCACGCCCACGTAGTCGAGCGCGTCGAGCAGCGCGCGGATATAGCCGTCGGCGACCTGCTGGACGCCGTCATCGAGGTCCGGCATGGGGGCGATGGAGTAGCGCAGGATGCCGTCCACGTGCTGGTTCTCGGCCATGGGGTAGAAGGCCACCTCGCCATCACGGCCACGCACGGCGATGATCGACACCTCGCGCACGAAGTCGACGAAGGCCTCCACGATCAGCTTCGGGTGGTTGAGGGCACGCCACGCCTCCCGGGCCTCGGTGGGGTCCTCGAGCACCGCCTGCCCCTTGCCGTCGTAGCCCTCGGTGACCGACTTGGCCACCACCGGAGTGCCCAGCGCGCGAGCCGCGGCCTCCAGCTCGTCAGCGTTCTCCACCAGGCGGTAGTCCGGCGTCGGGATTCCCAGGCGATCGAACAGCGCCTTTTCCTCGGCGCGATTCTGGCAGACGCGGATCGCCTCGCTGGAGGGAAAGACCGGCCTGACCTCCTCGATGGCCTGGACCAGCGAGACCGGCAGGTGCTCGAACTCGTAGGTCACCAGATCGACCTTCTCCAGGAAGACATCCAGGTGCTTGCGGTCGGTATCGATCATCACGTCGCCGATGCCGGCACTGGGGTGCCCGGTGGTGTCGAGGAAGGTGAAGCGGTTGGCCAGCGGGTAGCCGGCCAGCGCCAGCATGCGGCCCAGCTGGCCGGCCCCCAGAACGCCGATATTCATGTCGTCTCTCCTCTCATTCGGCCGCGGGACGCGGATCGGGATTGTCGAGCACCGTCTGCGTCTGCTCGGCGCGGAAGGTCGCCACGGCGGCCTGCACCTCTTCATCCTGAAGGCCGACGATCTGCGCGGCCATCAGCCCCGCATTGGTGGCACCCGCCTTGCCGATGGCCAGTGTACCCACGGCGATGCCGCCCGGCATCTGCACGATGGAGAGCAGCGAGTCCAGGCCCTTCAGCGCCTTGGACTCCACCGGCACGCCGAGCACCGGCAGCGTCGTCTGGGAGGCCACCATACCCGGCAGGTGGGCCGCACCGCCGGCACCGGCGATGATCACCTGAATACCGCGCTCGGCCGCGCCCTTGGCGTAGTCGAAGAGCAGGTCCGGTGTGCGATGGGCGGAGACCACCCGGGTCTCGCAGGGCACGCCCAGCCGCTCGAGCATCACCACCGCATGCTCCATGACCGGCCAGTCGGACTTCGACCCCATGATCACGCCAACCTTTGGCGCCTGTGTATCGGACTGCATACCTGCTCCTCGGCAACTGCCTGCGTGCGGAAAGGAAAGCCGGCCATTCTAGCGGCGCCCACCGGTCGCGTCATCTTGACTGCCCGGACAGCCCCGCCTCTCGGCGGCTGGCCAGCCAGTTGCCAGCCAGCCCCAGCACCATCACTGCCACCCCGGCGACTTCCACCATCAGGTCGGGATAGAAGGCCGCGGCAATCGCCGGCAGCAGCACCAGGCGCAGCGGCCAGGACATCCAGGTGAACAGGAACCCTTCCAGGGCCGCGGCGAAGGCGCCCAGGGCCAGGAAGCCGATGAAGGCGGTCCATACGAGGACCGGCAACGACCCGCCCATGATGATCTCGGGGTTATAGACCATGAACAGCGGGATCAGGTAGAGCCCCTTGGCGAACTTCCAGGCCTGGACGCCGGTGTCCATGGGCTTGGCTCCAGCGATCGCTGCCCCGGCGAAGCCGGCCAGCGCGATGGGCGGCGTGACGTTGGAGTCCTGGGAGTACCAGAACACCACCAGATGAGCGATCAGCAGTGGCACGCCGAACTCGGCCGTGAGTGCCGGCCCGACCAGCACGATCAGCACGATGTAGCTGGCGGTCACCGGCAGGCCCATGCCCAGCACCAGGCTGGCCAGCAGCACCATCACCAGCGCCAGCAGCAGGTTGCCGCCGGAGAAGGCCATCATCATGGAGGAAAACTTCAGCCCCAGCCCGGTGAGGCCCACCACGCCGACGATGATGCCCGCCACGGCGCAGGCCATGGAGACGGCCACGGCATTGCGCGCGCCCAGTTCCAGGCCACCGACCAGCTTGATCAGCCCGGTCTTCATGGCCTCGCGCAGGGTCTCCCCGGTCACCTTCTGCCCGTCGCGCGGCGCGATGAACAGGAACCATACAGCGAAGCGCAGCACCGCCACGGCCAGGATGGTCAGGATGGCGTAGTAGCCCACCCGCATCGGCGACATGTTCATCACCAGCAACCAGATCAGCACGGCCAGGGGCAGCAGGAAATGCCAGCCGGCCCCCATCACGTCGCGCATCTGGGGCAGTTCCGAGCGCGCCAGGCCCTGCATGCCCTGCTTGAGGGCGATGATGTGCACGAGGAGGTAGACGGTGGCGAAGTACATGATCGCCGGCAGGATGCTGACCTTGACCACCTCGAGGTAGGGCATCCGGGTGTACTCGGCAATCAGGAAGGCGCCCGCCCCCATCAGCGGCGGCATGATCTGCCCGCCAGTGGACGCCGCCGCCTCGATGCCGCCGGCCTGGTGGGGCTTGTAGCCCAGACGCTTCATCAACGGGATGGTGAAGGCCCCGGTGGTCACCACGTTGGCAATGGCGCTGCCGGAGATCGAGCCCATGCCCGCCGAGGCGATCACGGCCGCCTTGGCCGGACCGCCGCGCTGGCGGCCGGTGGCCGCATAGGCCAGGTCGATGAAGAACTTGCCGGCACCGGTGATTTCAAGAAAGGCCCCGAACAGCACGAAGATGAAGATATAGGTGGCCGCCACGCCCATGGGCAGGCCGAAGATGCCCTCCTGGCCCAGGTAGAGCTGGCCCACCAGGCGGTCCAGATTATAGCCGCGGTGCTCGAGGATGCCGGGCAGGAACTCGCCGAGCCAGGGCATCTCGCCGCGGGGCCCGGCGAGGGCGTAGAGGATGGCGACCACACCGATCAGGGTCATGCCCAGGCCTACCGCCCGGCGTGCCGCCTCGAGCACGGTGACGGTGGCGATACAGCCGACCACGATGTCGGCCTGGGTCCAGAAGCCGGCGCGGTTGATGATCTCGTCGAGGAACAGCACCAGGTAGCCGCCGGTGACCAGCGCCCCGAGGAAAAAGAGCGTATCGAACAGCCCGGTGATGGGCCCGCGATCATGTTTCGCCCCTGGCAAGGGGAACATCAGGAAGGCCAGCATCATGATCAGCATCAGGTGGATGCTGCGTTGATAGAAGAGGCCCAGCGGCTGGATGCCGGCGGAATAGAGCTGGAACAGTGACAGACCCACCGCCACCAGGGTGATCAGCCACAACACCGGGCGGGAATGGTTCGCCTGGCTGCCGGGAATGATGGGGGAGTTACCCGAATCGCTCATCGTGGTGTTCTCACAGGATTGTCGTTCACTCGGAGGGGACGGCGGACAGGCGAATCGTCACTCGCCGGTTCTCGGCCAGGCGGCTCAAGCTGATGCGCTCACCATCCACGACCAGACGGTGGTCGACGCGCATCGAGCCTACCCGCAGCCGGTAGGCGTTGCCGGGTACCGGCTCGTCGATCGCCTCGATCCAGTAGCCCCCCTCCCCGTCTGAGACCTGGCGGCCGCGCCCGGGAATATGGTCGAGCCCGGCGGCGAAGTCAGGCAGGTGGCTCCGCTCCAGCACCATCCGACCCTCCCGGTGGCGATAACAGTCCTGCACCGGAAACCCCTCGACCGAGTGGTTCCACTCCAGGCACCATCCCTCACCTTCGGGCATCGGCAGGCTCACCAGGCGCTCGCCGTCAGCGTCGCGCACCTCCAGCCGGGCCTCGTCGGCCGCGACCGAAGGGACACCCGCAAGCAGGCCCGCACAAAGCAGCAGGGCGGGCATCCAGGCCCGCCCCGTCCTGAGGCGTGATACACGCATGCGTCTCAGGGACGCTGATGGTCAGCGATCTCGGCCCCGACCTCCTCGTAATAGCGCAGCGCGCCGGGGTGGAAGGCCACCGGGGTGGACTCGGTGCTGAACTCCACGGTGGTATCGTTGGCCGCCGGATGGATATCGATCAGCTCGTCGGTCCGCTCGAAGAGCATCTTGGTGACCTGATAGGCCAGCTCTTCATCCATTTCGCTGCTCACCGCCAGGACATTGGGGATGCCGAGGGTCGGCACGGCTTCGTCCATGCCCTCGTAGAGGCCCTCGCGCAGGCTGTAGCGGGCGAACACCGGCGACTCCTCGCGGGCGTTGGCGACTTCCTCGTCGGAGAGACCGATCAGGCGGATATCACGGGTCGTCGCCAGGTTCATGATCGAGCTGGTGGGCGGCCCCACGCTCCAGAAGCCGGCGGCGATATCGCCATCGCGGATGGCATCGGCCGTCTCGTTGAAGTTGAGACGACGCGGGTCAATGTCGTCATAGGTGATGCCGTTGGCCTCGAGCACCGCACGGGCATTGAGCTCGGTGCCGCTGCCCGGTGCCCCCACGGAGATCGTCTTGCCCTCCAGGTCGGAGAGAGACTCGATGCCGGAATCAGCCAGGGTAACGATCTGCACCGCGTTGGGATAGACGGACGCCAGGGCACGGATGTTCTCGAGCTGACGGCCCTCGAAGTCGCCGGTGCCGTTATAGGCCTGGTGGACGGTGTCGGCCAGGGCCAGCGCCATGTCGGAATCACCGCGCCATACCAGGCCCATGTTCTCTACCGAAGCACCGGTGACCTCGGCCACGGCCTCGTAGCCTTCGATGTGCTTGCCGATCATCTCGGCTAGGCCGCCGCCCAGGGGGTAATAGGTGCCGCCGGTACCGCCTGTAGCGATGGAGAGCTGCTGAGCAGCAGCCAGGGGAGCCGTGGCCAGCAGCGTGGCGGCAGCGGCATACTTGATGAGTCGCATGGCAATCCTCCGGTCCAGGAACCAGGTTTGTTGTGAATTTTTTCGGCGCCAGCGTGATTGGCACCGCGTTAACGCTAGCACGTCTACAGCGTGAGAACCCAACACCACTATTTCTACGTTTTTTAATTTTTTCGGCAATTCATCCAGAGTCGCCCCCAGCCTCAGGCCTCGACCAGCGCCTTGACCTTGTCGACGATATGGGCACCGATGGGAATCGCCGAGGTGGCAGCCGGGGACGGGGCATTCCCCACGTTGACGGTGCGCGGCGTGTTGACGAACAGGAAATCGTCCACCAGCTTGCCGTCACGCGACACGGCCTGGGCGCGCACGCCGGCCGGATAGGGGCCCAGGTCCTCCATCTCCAGACTCGGGCAGTACTTGCGCACCAGCTCCAGGTAACCCCGCTTGTGCAGCGAGTTCTTCATCTCCGTGAGACCCGGGCGCAGGTTGCGGCCCAGTACCTTGAGGATGCCGGGATCGGTGAACATCTGCGCCAGGTCCCGCGGCGAGATATCGCGGCGGCGGTACCCTTCGCGCTTGAAGGCCAGCACGGCATTGGGTCCCACGGTGACCGACCCGTCGATCATCCGCGTCAGGTGAACGCCCAGGAAGGGCATGGAAGGATCCGGAATCGGATAGATCAGATGGTTGACGATATCGTTGTGCTTCTCCGGCAGACGGTAGTACTCGCCGCGGAAGGGACAGATGGTGAACCCCGGATCCTGCCCCAGCATGCGTACCACCCGGTCAGCCATCAGCCCCGAGCAGGTCACGAGATAGCGGCCGGTGACCTCGCCGGAACGGGTGGTGACCACCACCTCCTGTCGCCGCTCCTCCAGACCGGTGACCTCGGCAGCGTAGCGGATATCGCCGCCCATCCGCTCGAACTCGGCGGCCATCGCACGGGTCACCGCCGCGTAGTCGACGATGCCGCTGGATGGCACGAAGATGCCGCCGACGCCGGTGATATTGGGCTCGCGTTCGGCCAGCGCCTCGGGGCCCAGCCACTCTCGCTCCAGCCCGTTGGCCTCGGTGCGTTCCCAGAGCGCCTGCATGCGCTGCATCTCCAGGTCGTTGGTGGCCACCAGCAGCTTGCCGCAGCTGTCGTAGGGGATGTCGTGGGTCTCGCAGAAGGCCTTGGTGGCCCGGTTGCCCTCCAGACAGAAACGCGCCTTGAGGCTGCCCGGCGTGTAGTAGACACCGGCATGGATCACGCCACTGTTGTGGCCGGTCTGGTGCCTGGCCGCTGCATCCTCCTTCTCCACCACCAGCATGCGGCGATCCGGATAGGCCTGCTTGAGCTGCATGGCGGTGGACATGCCCAGGATGCCGCCGCCGATGATGATGAAATCGTACATGCCGTTCTCGCTCCTCCAATGAGACGACCACGCCGCGAACACGGCGTGGCCTCGTCAGGGTACCCCGTCGGCCGGGGCACGGCACCTCAGACTTGACGCGGGTTGCGCAGGGTCTTGGCATGGGTGAAGTAGCCCCGCTGGCGCATCAGTTCGCGGCGCAGGTCAGGGTGGGGCGTGAAGCGATCGCGGCCGTGCAGCCAGAAGTGATTATTGATCAGCAGGAAGCTGCCCACCGGATTGGGCACCGAAAGGATCCCCGGGCTGTTTTCCAGTGACTCGGAGAGATCGGTCAGCCAGTTGCCCTCCTCGAAGTCCTTGGGCTGCACGAACTGGTCGATGTAGGACATGATCGGCAGACCGCTGGCGTCCACGTCGAAGACCGGATGATAGACGTCCTTGGCGACGTTCTTGCTGGGCGGTGCAGTCCAGCGCATCGGCCGGCGCGCCAGCGGGTGATGGTAGAAGCGCTCCAGTCCCTCCCAGTCATCCAGGTGAAGCAGCAGCGAGTTACCACCCTCCATGTTCTGCTCATCGATCTTCATCATCAGCACATAGTCGGTGTCCTGCTCGACGAAGGTACCGTCGTTGTGCAACTCCATCACCCGGTGCGGCTGACGCAGATAGCTGTCGGAATCATCGACGTTGCGGACCACGAAGCGCGCGTAGTACTGGCCGCTCATGGCGTCGTAGTTGGAGCGACCCATCAGGTGTGCCACAGCCGTGGCGAACTTGACCATCTCGTCGGCCTGGGCGACTTCATCCAGACCTTCCGGCGTGACCTGGAAGCCGCCGGTGGCACGGTCCACCAGGGTGTTGATCAGCACCGGCTGCAGGGTGTTCTCGCACAGGTCGTCGAGGATCCTCGCCACCCGGAAGCGCAGCATGGACTTGTACTCCAGTGCCTGCACCGGCCACTCGGCGACGGCCTCCAGAAAGGCCTCGACCACCTCGCGGCTGACGGTCAGCTGCAGCAGGCGTGATGACTGGGGAGACGGCGCAAGCGTGAAGCCGCGGATGTCGGCGGGCAGGGGCATGGCGGTTTCGGGCAGCTGGCTCAGTACGGTCATGTCAGGGGCTCCAGTTGAGTAAGCGTATTGACGCAGAAACATCAGCAGCGACATCGTCGTCTCTTCAAAAATATCTATATTTTTTTATTGCGTCAACATTTTTGGATTAGATCTCCACATGAGATCTTATAACTATTTTTTTGACTAAAGTAGAAATTGACAACTTCTGTCGCCAGTGCCCGAATACGGTGCCCCTCTCCCTACTTGACGGAGCCATAACGATGAACATTCGATCTCTGCTGATAGCCATTGGTCTGTCTACGCTGCCCAACCTGGCCAGTGCCCAGCAGCTTTCCATCGCTACCGGCGGTACCGGCGGCGCCTATTACCCGCTGGGTGGCGGCCTGGCCGAGCTGATCGGCGAGCATGTCGACGAAGCCAACGCCGTTGCCGAAGTCACTGGGGCATCGGTGGAGAACATGGGGCTGGTCTGGCGAGGCGACTCCGATATCGCTTTCGCCCTGGCCGATACCGTCCATCAGGCCTATAGCGGCACCGGCGACTTCGAGGGCCGCCAGCTCGAGAACATCCGTGCCCTGGCGTCCGTCTATCCCAACGCGGTGCAGATCGTCACCTTGGCCGATTCCGGCATCGAGTCTCTCTCCGACCTGGAGGGCAAGACGATCTCCGTGGGGGCACCGGGCAGCGGCACCGAGCTCAATGCCCGTGCGGTGCTCGAGGCCAACGGCATCACCTATGACGACATTGACCCGCGTCGTCTCAACTTCAACGAGACGGCCGATGCCATCCGCGATGGCGATATCGCCGCCGGCTTCTGGAGCGTGGGGCCGCCCACCAGCTCGATCATGAACCTGGCGACGACCCGTGATATCCGCCTGATCGGTCTCTCCGACGAGGAAATCGCCAACGCTCAAGAGGCCGAGCCTGTATTCGCTGCTTATGAGCTGCAGGCCGATCTCTACGAAGGCGTGGACGAGGCGGTGCCGACACTCGGCATACCCAATGTCCTGGCGGTGAGCAGCGAAATGGACGAAGAGCTGGCCTATCAGATCACTCGGACGCTCTTTGAGCACACCGACAAGCTTATCGACGTGCATCCCGCAGCCAACGATACCACCGTGGCGTTTAGCACCGAGTCCACGCCGATCGCCTTCCACCCCGGCGCGCTGCGCTACTACGAGGAAATCGGTGCCGACGTTCAGGACCACCAGCGCCCCTGATATTCCCCTGGATGCCAATGCCTCTTCCTGCTCATTACAGGAGAGACATTGACTCAATCCTGATCACTCTGACATTACGTAGGCCTTGACGTGAGCGATTCTTATTCCTCGAACAATCCCTCTCCCCCCCTGGCACAACCCAAGGCAATACTGTGGCTGATCACCCTGGTAGGGGTGGGCCTGTCACTGTTCCAGCTCTATTCAGCCGGCATCCAGCCACTGGGGATGTTCTACCAGCGCAGTATCCACCTGATGCTGATCATGCTGCTGGCCTTCCTGATCTTTCCGGTATTCGGCTCCAGCCGTCATCGTGAGGTTCTCGGCTGGACCATCGACTGCCTTTTCCTGGCCGGAGCGTTAGTCACCGGTGGCTACCTGACGCTCTATCTTGACGAGATTATCAACCGCGCCGGCTTCTGGACCCAGACCGACATCGTGATCGGCTGCATCGCCACCGTCACCGTGCTGGAGGCAGCACGCCGGGCAGTCGGCCTGGGCATGACGGCAATCGGGGGTATCGCTATCCTTTACGCTTTCGCCGGGCCCCGCGGCGAGCTGCCATGGCTGGGCGAGTTCCTGCCCGGCATCCTCGAGCACCGCGGCTATAATCTGGACCGCCTGGTGGGCCAGCTTTACCTGGGCCAGGAGGGCATCTTCGGCCTGCCACTAGGAGTGGCGGCCACATACATCTTTATCTTCGTGCTGTTCGGGGCTTTTCTCGAGATCACCGGTGCCGGCAAGTTCTTCATCGACCTGGCCTATGCCGCCACCGGCCGCCAGCGCGGCGGTCCGGCCAAAGCATCGGTCATCGCCTCGGCGGGCATGGGCTCGATCTCCGGCAGCGCCATTGCCAATGTGGTGACCACCGGGGCCTTCACCATTCCGCTGATGAAGCGCCTGGGCTACAAGCCTCACCAGGCCGGCGGCATCGAGGCGGCGGCGTCCACCGGCGGGCAGATCATGCCGCCGCTGATGGGGGCGGGTGCCTTCCTGATTGCCGAGTACACCAACACCCCTTATATGGAGGTGGTGAAGGTCAGTATCCTGCCGGCGATCATGTACTTCGCCACCGTCTACCTCCTCGTGCACATCATCGCCCTCAAGCAGGGCATGCAGGGCCTAGCTAAAAGCGAGCTGCCGCAGATGCGCGACGTGATGGGGGCCGGTTGGCATTTCCTGCTGCCCCTGCTGGTGCTGGTCTGGCTGCTGGTGATGAACATGTCGCCGATGCGGGTGGGCTATTACGCCATCCTGACCATCCTGGCCGTGGCGGTGCTGCGCTTCGCCGTGTGGTTCCTGTTCATTGCCCCGCGTCAGGGGCAGAAGGTGACCGGGGAAACCCTGCGCGAGGCCATGAAGACCGGGCTGATCAAGCTGGTCGGTGGCCTGGAACTGGGCGCGCGCAATGCCGTGGCCGTCTCCATGGCCTGCGCCGTGGCGGGCATCATCGTCGGCGTGGTGGGCCTCACCGGGCTGGGGCTGAAGTTCTCCTCCATGATGATGGCCTTCTCCGGCGGCAACCTGCTGCTGGCGCTGGTGATGGTGCTGCTGGCCAGCCTGGTGCTGGGCATGGGCCTGCCGGTGACCGCCAGCTACATCGTGCTGATCGTGCTGGTCGGACCGGCACTGACGGCCGAGTTCGGCGTGCCACTGCTGATCGCTCATCTGGTGGTGTTCTGGTACTCCCAGGACTCCAACGTCACGCCGCCCATCGCGCTGGCCGGCTTCGCCGGGGCAGCGATCGCTGGAGCCAAGCCCATGGACACCGGCGTCCAGGCCTGGAAGTTCGCCAAGGGGCTCTACCTGATCCCGCTGTTCATGGTCTATAACCCCGAGATCATCGTGGGTGGGCCGCTGCATGTTCTGGCATGGAACGGGCTGATTGCCATCCTGGCCCTAGGCGCCTTTGCAGCCGCTCTGGAAGGCTATTTATTTACCCGTATGTCTTGGCTGCCGCGCGTCGTAATCACGGTGGGCATCGTGGCCGTGTTCTGGCCAAACTTTACTGCTGAACTGATAGGGGTAGTACTGATGGCAGTCGCAATCGCACATAATGTGGTCACTTGGCAACAGGAGCAGCGTCTGGCAACAGCCACTAGCACCAGCTAGCTAACACAGCTCCAGGATACTACTGCAAGGGGCCCCGCTTCAGCGGGGCCTTCTCATGCTCGTGTGACAGCCCCGTGGGTCAGCCAACTGGCCTTGCTCAAATCCCCGGGCTTGATATACAGGTCGATGCGAACATGCCCGGCGGGCTAGCGCAGGCCACCGCCGGCGTCAGCGATGCGCCTGACCACAAGAGCGAAGGACGGCCATTCGGCCGTCCTTCGCTCTTGCGGTCTGACTTCCGCAGCCGCACCAGGCAACCTGGTGCGGCCGTTCATGCGCGGCTGTCAGCGACCCGGATAGGGGTCCGCACCGGCCAGCTCACGATTCATCATGCTGTCGCTGTAGGCGACACCATAGCGGGCCCGCGACCAGGCGTAGAGGGCCAGGCCGATCAGCATCCAGCCGGCGAACATGAACCACTCGATGGTGGAAAGCGCCGAAGGGCTCCCCGGCAGGTACATGCCGATGAGCAGGACCGAGAGGATCACCGACAGGGCACCCACTGTCTTGCCACGGCGAACCCGGAAGGGGCGCGCCATTTCCGGCTCGCGCCGGCGCAGTACCACGAAGGAGAGCGCCACGAAGAGGTAGGCGATGACGATGCCCAGGCCACCGGCCACCACCAGCCAGACCAGCGCCTGACGACCGAAGAAGGGCGCGATGCAGGACAGGATCCCCATCAGCAGGATGGCATTGGTCGGGGTGCGGTGCTTCGGGTGGAGCCTGGCCAGGAAGGCCGGCAGCATGCCGGAGTGGGCCAGGGCGTAGATGGCCCGCGAGCCACCGATGTAGAAGGCATTCCAGCTGGTGATGATGCCCGCGATGCCGGCCAGGATCATCAGGTTGCCGGCCCAGGGCGCCTGGAAGGCCGCCTGCATGGCATCCGGCACCGCCAGCGAGCTGGCGCCCAGCGCCTCGGGATCGAGCATCAGCGCCGTCCCCAGGATGATGAAGGAGTACCAGAACACCGCCAGGATCACCGAGATCATCAGCACCCGGCCGATCTCGCGAAACGGCAGGTTGATCTCCTCAGCGGCCTGGGGGATGACGTCGAAGCCGACGAACATGAAGGGCACCATGATGATCACCATCATGATGCCGCCCATCACGCCCTCCTCGACGCTGAACAGCGGCTGCATGGTCTCGGTACTGCCCTGGAAGAGGGCTCCGGTGATGAACAGGATGCCCACCGCCAGGATCAGCAGGGTCACTACCTTCTGGACCAGGGCGGCGGTACGCACGCCGATGTAGTTGATCCACATCATCAGCACCGACCCGGCAACGCCGACGGCGACCCAGGTCGCCTTCACGTCCCAGCCGGCGATGTTCCACATCTGGCCCACGGCATAGTTCGGGAAGAGATGTTCCACCACGGTCGGCAAGGCTACCGCCTCGAAGGCGACCACGCTGACATAGCCCAGGGTGATGGCCCAGGTGCACAGGAAGGAAGCGAAGTGGCCCATGGCCCGGTAGCTGTAGACGTGCTCGCCACCGACCTGGGGCATCGCCGAGGCCAGCTCGGCGTAGGTCAGGCCCACCAGCACGATGATCAGACCGCCGATCAGGAAGGCCGCAATCGCCCCCAGGCTGCCGGCAGACTGGATCCAGCTGCCGGTCAGCACGATCCAGCCCCAGCCGATCATGGCGCCGAAGGCCAGGGCCAGCACGTCCTTGCGGGCCAGGACTCGCGTCAGGTGCGTCTCTCTGGACGTCTCGTTGTTCATGTCAGCCTCTTCGTCAGTCGGGAGTTGTCATGGTGTGAGAATTTTTCATAAAACGTCGACAAAAATAGTAAACGAAAGACAAACGTTCAAGAAATTTTGAACACTGATCGATAAGACATTCGTCGCAGCCGGCCCCAGCAGGACATCTCGGGCGGCACAGCCTCCTCCCCCCTTCCCCCCCCCATCAGGCATGGGCGGAGAGTCTTCACCCGCGTGGCCACCAGGCGGCACATCGGGCCATGGCCTGCCCCCTCGTTCGGTTCAATATTATGCACGGTCACCCCTCCCTTGCCCCCTGATGAAGGGGCTCGTATCACCCCATGGAAGTACCGAATCGATACTGGCAAAATCGTCGTATACCCCCCATAGTATGGCTGTCGAAACCGCCCACTGGAGCATCATGAGCACGGCACGACATACCGCCCACGCGGAACTCACCGACCCTCCGCGAAGCTGCCCTGGCCTCGATGTCAGGGACCTGGAAAAACGTACGCGCCTCATGCGCATCATCACGCGACTGATCGCCGTATCGGACCTCGGCAGCCGAGAAATCGCACGCCGCGCCGGTCTGCCGATGCAGAAGATCAGCGACCTGCTCTCGGGGAAACTGGAACACCTCACCATCGACGAGCTCCGCCTCGTCTACCGCACCATCGACCAGAGCGGCTCCCCACCCTGATCGCCCCTCCCCCGGGAGACCGAGGCGATGACGAACAGCGAACGCTCCGCCCTGCAGGCGGGGCGATTTTTTCGCCTGCCCCAGTCTCCGGAAATTCCTGATGCGTCAAGCACCTGGATAAACATTACGCCAACATTAAGAGCCTGCTAACGATCTCTTGATCGACATCAAGCGCCCAGACCATGGTCGCAGGTAGCCTTCCGGTATCACCCTTGCCCCGTCGTGCGGAAATCCCGCCCCACCCAGGCCACCGGAGGCGCCATGGACCCCATTCGCCGCACCCTGCTCGGCCAGCTTGCCCGCCTCAGCGCAGGCGCCGCGATGGTGCCGCTCTCGAGCGTCGCCAGCGCCGGCATCAACCAGCAGCCCCCCCGTCGTGAAGGCGACCCCAGCAAGCGCTACGGCATGCTCATCGACCTGCGCCAGTGCATCGGCTGCCAGGCGTGCACCGTGTCGTGCCATATCGAGAATGCCGCCCCCCTGGGCAGCTTCCGCACCACCGTCTCCCAGTACGAAGTGGCGCACCAGGAGACCGGCGAAGTGGCCACCTTCATGCTGCCGCGGCTCTGCAACCACTGCGAGAACCCGCCCTGCGTGCCGGTGTGCCCGGTGGAGGCGACCTTCCAGCGCCAGGACGGCATCGTGGTGGTCGACAGCGACCGCTGCGTGGGCTGTGCCTACTGCGTCAACGCCTGCCCCTACGACGCCCGCTTCATCAACGAGCGCACCCAGACCGCTGACAAGTGCACCTTCTGTGCCCATCGCCTGGAGGCGGGCCTGCTGCCGGCCTGCGTGGAGAGCTGCGTGGGCGGCGCGCGGATCATCGGCGACATGCGCGACCCGGAGAGCCAGGTCAGCCGCATGATCGACGAGCACCGCGACGCGCTGATGGTGCTGCAGCCGGAGAAGAACACCCTGCCCCAGGTCTTCTACCTCGGCATGGACGAGCGCTTCGTGACTCGCCCCGACGCCGAGCCGGTCGCCCTGGATGTCCTCGATCCCCACGGCCAGGAGATGGGCTATGAATTCCGCCATTGAGCTGCTCGCCCCGCGCTACGACATCGCCTGGTACCCCTGGGCGGTGCAGTACTTCTTCATGATCGCGCTCTCCTACGCCACCCTGTGGCTGGCCGCCCCGGCGCTGGTGTTCGGCAAGCAGCGCTGGCTGCCCACCGCACGCCTGGCGCTGCTCGCCTGCCTCACCACCACCCTGGTGGCGCCGGTGGCGCTGCTCGCCGACCTGCACCAGCCGCTGCGCTTCTGGCACTTCTATGCCTACGCCAACAGCCACTCCTGGATGTCCGTCGGCAGCCTGGTGTTGCCCCTCTATGTGGTGGGCGTGATCGTGCTCGCCTGGCTGGCCTGGCGCCCGGCGCTGCAGGCCCACCGCCACGCCCCCGGCATTGCCGGTTTCGTCGCCCGCTGGCTGTCGCTGGGGGACGCCCCGACACCGCGCGTTCTGGTGGTGCTGGTGGGTCTGGGTACCCTGCTCCTCTCCACCGGCATCATGCTCTACACCGGCGCCGAGGTGGCCATCGTCAAGGCCCGCCCGCTGTGGCACACCGTGTGGCTGCCGCCGATGTTCGTGGCCACCGGTTTCATCGCCGCCACCGGCCTGATTCTGGTGCTCAACCGTGTGGCCGGTGAGCACAACACGGTAGTCAGCAGACAGATGCTCAAGGTGCTGCTGGGCGCCTGCCTGGTCGCCGGCCTGGTCGCCGGCAGCTGGTTCCTCGACGGCATCAACGCCAACGTCGGCTCGGTGGCCGCGGCCATGGAATCCGTGCGCGGCAGCGCCGAGTGGCGCAGCACCGCGATCTGGGGTGGCCTCACCGGCGTGGTCCTGGTCGGCGCCGTGCTCACTCTGCTCACCCGCCCCGCCTCACGACGCCCGGCGCTCCATGCCTGGGCCTGGGTGCTCGGCCTGGTGGCCCTGCATGTGGGCTGGATGTTCCGCTGGGTGGTGCTGATGGACGTGCAGACCGTGGCCCGCCACAGCGCCGGCTTCCACCACTACGGCATTCCTGCCGGGTCCTCCGGCATCCTCGGTATCGTCGGCACCTTCGGCCTGTGGCTCGCTGCCTTCCTGGTGGTCGACCTCCTCGTGCCGTGGCGCCAGGCCCGCCAGGGCGGCAGTGCCGCCGATATCTCCCCCGCCGCAGCCGACCATCCCGACGTCGAAGGAGCCCTCCGTCATGGCTAAGTCACCCGACACCTCACGTCGCCGCTTCCTCAAGGGTGCCGTCGCCGCTGGCGGCGCCGCCACCTTCGCCGCCGGCTACTCCGACCCGCTGATCAAGATGGGCAAGGGCGTCACCGGCAGCGCCGGCGAGACGCCCGAGCACCGCATCCACGGCAACTCCCTGGCGCCGGAATACAGCGTCGACCCCGAGAGCGGCGAGCTGACCCTCAACCCGGACCAGCGCGTGGCCTTCACCGTCTGCTACGGCTGCACCACCAAGTGCGGCGTGCGGGTACGCGTCGACAGCGCCACCGACCAGGTGCTGCGCGTCGCCGGCAACCCCTACCACCCGCTCTCCGCCGACGAGCACCTGCCCATGCGCACCCCGGTGGTTGAGGCGCTGCGCAGCGTCAGCGCCTTCGGTGACCAGGGCCAGCAGAACCGCTCCACCGCCTGCGCCCGGGGCAATGCCATGATGGCGCAGATCGACAGCCCCTTCCGCGTCACCCACTGCCTCAAGCGGGTGGGCGGGCGCGGCAGCCGCGAGTGGAAGAAGGTGCCCTTCGAGCAGGTCATCGAGGAGATCTGCGAGGGCGGCGACCTGTTCGGCGAGGGCCACGTGGACGGCCTGCGCGACATTCGTGACCTCGACACCCTGATCGACCCGGAGAACCCCGAGTACGGCCCGAAGGCCAACCAGCTGATGGTGATGGAAGCCACTGACTACGGCCGCTCGGCGCTGCTCAAGCGCTTCGCCTTCAACGCCTTTGCCACCCGCAACTACGGCCACCACGGCTCCTACTGCGGCCTGGCCTATCGCATGGGCGCAGGCGCCGTGATGGATGACCTGGCCAAGAACGCCCATACCAAGCCTGACATCCAGAACGCTCGCTTCATCCTCTACGTGGGCACCGCCCCCAGCCAGGCCGGCAACCCCTTCAAGCGCCAGGGCCGGCTGATCGCCCAGGCGCGCGCCGAGCGCACCCTGGATTACGTGGTCGTGGATCCGGGCCTCAACGCCTCGGCCTCCCATGCCGCCGATCACAACCGCTGGGTGCCGATCCGCCCGGGCAGCGACAGCGCCCTGGCCATGGCCATGATCCAGTGGCTGCTCGACCACGAGGGCTACGCGAAGGAGTTCCTGGTGCTGCCCGGCCAACCCGCCGCGGACGCCGCCGGCGAGGCGACCCACACCAACGCCACCCATCTGGTGATCGAGTCCGAGGGTCACCCGCGCCGCGGCCGCTTCCTGCGCGCCAGCGACCTGGGCCTGGCCGAGGCCGACAGCGATGCCGACGTGCCCATGGTGGTGGCCAACGGCGAGCTGGCGAAGAGTACCGACGCCATGGCCGCCGAGCTCTTCGTCGACCGCGACGTCGAACTCGCTGGTCTTGAGGAAGGGCCTGGCGAGAACGTGCGGGTCAAGAGCAGCATGGTGCTGCTGCGCGAGTCCGCCAACGAGTACACGCTGGCCGAGTATGCCGAGCACTGCGGCATCCCCGAGGCCACCATCGTCGACCTGGCCACCCGCTTCGCCAGCCACGGCCGTCGCGCGGTGACCAACTCCCATGGCGGCATGATGTCGGGCAATGGCTTCTACGCCGCCTTCGGCATGCAGATGCTCAACGTGCTGGCCGGCAACCACAACCGCAAGGGCGGCAGCGCCCCGGGCGGCGGCCAGTTCAACGGCGTGGGCGAAGGCCCCCGCTACGACCTGGCCAACTTCCCCGGCAAGCGCGGCCCCCAGGGGGTCTTCCTCTCCCGCTCGCGTTTCCCCTACGAGAAGTCCTCCGAGTACCAGCGCAAGGTGGCCGCCGGGGAGAACCCCTACCCCGCCCGCGCCCCCTGGCGCTCGCTGGCGCCGCCGACTCTGACCGAGCACCTGCCCTCGGCGCTGGATGGCTACCCCTACCCGATCAAGGCAGTGATCGGCTGCATGGCCAACCCCATCTACGGCCAGGCGGGCCTGGAGGCGCTGATCGCCGACAAGCTCAAGGACCCGAAGCGCCTGGGGCTCTTCGTCGCCGTCGACGGCTTCCTCAACGAGACCAACCGCTATGCGGACTACATCGTGCCGGACTCGGTGATGTACGAGGTATGGGGCTTCACCGGCGCCTGGAAGGGCGCCCTTGGCAGGATGACCACCGCCTGCTGGCCGGTGGTGGAGCCGCGCCAGCAGAAGACCGAGGAAGGCGAGCCGGTCTCCATGGAGAGCTTCTTCATCGCCATCGCCAGGCGCCTAGGTCTGCCCGGCTTCGGCGAGGGCGCGATCCCCGACGCCGACGGCAACCTGCACCCGCTGAACCGCGCCGAGGACTTCTTCCTGCGTGCCGCCGCCAACGTGGCCCTGCAGGGCGAGCCGCTGCCCGCGGCCGACGAGAGCGATATCGCCCACGCCGGCCTGGCACCGCTGCTGCCCAGGCTGGAACGCACCCTCAAGCCCGAGGAGCGCGGCCCGGTGGCCTATCTCTATGCCCGCGGCGGGCGCTTCGAGGACTTCAAGGAGCACTTCAAGGGCGAGAACCTCACCAGCGCCTGGAAGCGCACCCTGTGCGTCTACAACGAGCAGGTGGGCACCAGCATCAACACCCAGACCGGCGAGCCCAACCGCGGCGTGCCACGCCACGGCCTGCCGCCGCTGGCCGACGGCCGCAGCATGCGCGAGGTGTTCACCGAGGAGGAGTGGCCGCTGCTGGCGTTCTCGTTCAAGTCGAACCTGATGAACTCCTACGCCATCGGCCTCGAACGGCTACGCATGATCAAGCCCTACAACCCGGTGATGATGCACCGCCAGGATGCCGAACGCTTCGGCATCCAGCACGGCGACACCATCCGCATCGAGAGCCCCGGCGGCAGCGTGGTCGCCCTGGCGCTGGTCGGCGAGGGGGTGATGCCGGGGGCCCTGGGCATCGAGCACGGCTACGGCCACCGCGACCTGGGGGCCACCCCCCACGTGATCGACGGCGACTCCCAGCCCGACCTCGAGTGGCTGCGCGCCGGCATCAACATCAATGACCTGGGCTTCAAGGACCCGACCCGCCGCGTGGACGGCACCTGGCTCGAGCCCATCAGCGGTGCCGCCGTGCGCCAGGGCCTGCCGACCCGGGTCAGCCGACTCGACGCCTGACACCCCCCCCTGGCCCGCTTCGCCCGGGACGGGCCGGGACCTAGCGCAGCGGTCTGCCGGCAGCACATTCAACGCCAGGCGCCGCTATCATGCCGACCGCCGGCATGGCGTCGTGCCACCGGTTTCGCTTTAGACTGGCGCCTCACCCATCGGGAGCAATCCTTGACATGCAGCTACCGCAGCAACCGGTATTGCGGGATATCGTCCTCGTCGGCGGCGGGCACACCCACGTGGGGGTGCTCAAGCGCTTCGCCATGAAACCCGAACCAGGCGTACGCCTCACCCTGATCTGCCGCGATACCCATACCCCCTACTCGGGGATGCTGCCGGGCTACGTCGCCGGGCATTACACCTACGATGACGTGCATATCGACCTGCGCCGACTGGCGGAGTTTGCCGGGGCACGCTTCTTCGGCGACGAGGCCATCGGTATCGACCACGCTGCCCAGACCGTGCTCTGCCGCTCGCGCCCCCCTGTCCCCTATGACTGGATGTCGATCAATATCGGCTCGACGCCACGCGTGGAGGCGGTCAGCGGCGCCGGCGAGCATGCCGTCCCGGTCAAGCCGATCCACCAGTTCAACGACCGCTGGCAGACGCTGCTGGAGCGCATCGAGACACACCCCGGCCGGACCCGTGTCGCGGTGGTCGGCGGCGGCGCCGGCGGTGTCGAGCTGCTGCTGGCCATGCAGTACCGGCTGGGCAGGGAACTGGCCGCCCGGGGACGCGACCCGGCCGAGATCTCCTTCGCGCTCTTCACCCGCGGCGAGCAGATCCTGCCGACCCACAATGCTCGGGTACGAGCGCGTTTCCGCGACACCCTGGCCCGCCGCGGCGTCGCGGTGCACACCGCCACCGAAGTCGTCGACGTCGAGGCGGGCCGCCTGCAGGCCGCCGACGGCATCTGGCACGGCGCCGACGAGATCGTCTGGGTGACCAATGCCGGCGGCGCAGCCTGGCTGCGCGATACCCGCCTGGCCCTCGACGACGCCGGCTTCATCCAGGTCGACGACACCCTGCGCTCGCCGTCTGATCCGCGCATCTTCGCCGCCGGCGACATCGCCAGCCAGGTCAACCATCCCCGCGAGAAGGCCGGGGTCTTCGCCGTGCGCCAGGGCCGACCGCTGGCCGACAACCTGCGCGCCGCGGTGACCGGCCAGCCCCTGAGACCCTACCGTCCCCAGGCAAAATGGCTGGCCCTGATCAGCACCGGTGACCGCCATGCCGTGGCCTCCCGGGGTGCGCTGTGCCTTGCCGGCGACTGGGTGTGGCGCTGGAAGGACTTCATTGACCAACGCTTCATGGCAGCCTTCAACGACCTCCCGCCCATGAAGGAGCCCACCATGAAGGCTCCGCCCCCCAGCCGGGTGGTGCTGGACGAGGAGGAGCGCAGCCAGGCGATCTCGGCCATCGCCATGCGTTGCGGCGGCTGCGGGGCCAAGGTGGGCGCCTCGGTGCTCTCCCGGGCCCTCTCGACCCTCGAGCCGGTGGCGCGCGAGGAGGTGCGGGTCGGCCTGCATGCCCCGGACGACGCCGCCGTGGTACGGGTACCGCCAGGCAAGGACATGGTGCATACCATCGACTTCTTTCGCGCCTTCATCGACGACCCCTATGTGTTCGGCAGGGTCGCCGCCAACCATGCCCTGGGCGACATCTTCGCCATGGGCGCCGAGGCGCAGACCGCCACCACCGTGGCCACGCTGCCCCAGGGGCTCGAGGCCAAGGTGGAGGACACCGTCTACCAGATGATGCGCGGCGCCGTGGAGGTGCTCAACGAGGCCGGCTGCGCCCTGGTGGGCGGGCACACCGGCGAGGGCAGCGAACTGGCGCTGGGCTTTGCCGTCAACGGCCTGATCGATGCCGGCGGCGACGGCGCCCTGAGCGATACCATCCTGACGAAAGGCGGCCTGCGACCCGGCCAGGCACTGATCCTCACCAAGCCCCTCGGCACCGGCACCCTGTTCGCCGCCCATGCCCGGCTCGGTGCCCGCGGACGCTGGATCGATGCGGCACTCACGAGCATGTGCCAGTCCAGCCGCCAGGCCGCAAGCTGCCTGCGCGAGCACGGCGCCACCGCCTGCACCGACCTCACCGGTTTCGGCCTGCTGGGTCACCTGGTCGAGATGACCCGCCCCTCGGGCGTGGATGCCGAACTCGACCTGGCGGCCCTGCCGCTGCTCGAGGGTGCGGAGGAGACCGTGGCCGCCGGCATCCTGAGCTCCCTGCAGCCCGCCAACGTGCGCCTGCGCCGGGCCATCCGCGACCAGGCCGACTGGGTCGAGCACCCCCGCTACCCGCTGCTCTTCGACCCTCAGACCGCCGGGGGCCTGCTGGCCAGCGTGCCCGCCGAGCGCGCCGAGGCCTGCCTGGAAGCCCTGCGCGGGCTGGGCTATGCCCAGGCCGCCCGGATCGGCCGGGTCCTCGAGCCGAGCGATTCACTCAGCCCCGTCCAGCTGGCGGGCTGACGCCAGCCGTCACCGCGCCTGCCGCACCGCAATACGACAGACGGCGGGCTCAAGGCCCGCCGTCTGTCGACGTGATAACTGATGAAGAAGCCGGCAAAACGGTGCCGTCCCCGGCTACTCCGGCAGGTCGGTCACCGCCCCGGTGGAGGCCGAGCTCACCGTGCGCGCGTACTTCGACAGCACCCCGCGCGCGTAGCGCGGCGCCGGCTGACGCCAGACGGCGCGCCGGCGCATCAGCTCCTCGTCGGACAGCTCGACATCGATGGTATCGGCCTCGGCATCGATGGTGATCACATCGCCATCCTCCACCAGCGCCAGGGGGCCGCCGTCGAAGGCCTCGGGGGTCACGTGGCCCACCACGAAGCCGTGGCTGCCACCAGAGAAGCGCCCGTCGGTGATCAGTGCCACCTCACTCCCCAGGCCGCGGCCCATGATCGCCGACGTCGGCGTGAGCATCTCGCGCATGCCGGGCCCGCCCCTGGGGCCCTCGTAGCGGATCACCACCACGTCGCCGGCCACCACGGTGCCGTCGTTGATGCGTGCCTGGGCCTCCTCCTCGGAGCCGAACACCCGGGCGGAGCCTGCGAAGCGCGTGCCCTCCTTGCCGGTGATCTTGGCCACCGCGCCTTCCGGCGCCAGGTTGCCGTGCAGGATGCGCAGGTGGCTCTCGGCCTTCACCGGCCGGTCCAGCGCCGCGATGATCTGCTGGTCATCCGGGTAGGGCGTCACCTCGGCCAGGTTCTCGGCAAGCGTGCGGCCGGTCACCGTCAGGCAGTCACCGTGGAGCAGGCCGGCGTCGAGAAGCGTCTTCATCAGCGGCTGGATGCCGCCGATCGCCACCAGCTCACTCATCATGTAGTGGCCGCTGGGGCGCAGGTCGGCGACCACCGGCACGCGCCGGCCGATCTCGGTGAAGTCCTCGAGCGAGAGCGACACCCCGATGGTGCTGGCCATCGCGATCAGGTGCAGCACCGCATTGGTGGAACCGCCCAGGGCGATCACCACGGTGATGGCATTCTCGAAGGCCTGGCGGGTCATGATGTCGGAGGGCTTGAGGTCGCGCTCGAGCAGCTCGAGTACCGCCGCGCCGGCCGCCTCGCAATCGGCGCGCTTCTCCTCGGACACGGCATTCTGTGCCGAGCTGCCCGGCAGACTCATGCCCAGCGCCTCGATGGCCGAGGCCATGGTGTTGGCGGTGTACATGCCACCGCAGGAGCCGGGACCGGGGATCGCCGTCTCCTCGATCTGCTTCACCTCGATCAGGTCCATATCGCCGCGGCTGTGGGCGCCCATGGCCTCGAACACGGAGACGATGTCGGTGTGCCCCTTGCCCGGCAGGATGGTGCCACCGTAGACGAAGACGCTGGGCCGGTTCAGCCGCGCCAGCCCCATCAGGCAGCCCGGCATGTTCTTGTCGCAGCCGCCGATGGCCACCAGGCCGTCGAAGCCCTCGCACCCGGCCACCGTCTCGATGGAGTCGGCGATCACCTCCCGCGATACCAGCGAGTACTTCATGCCCTCGGTGCCGTTGGCGATGCCGTCGGAGATGGTGATGGTGTTGAAGATCACCCCCTTGCCACCGGCCGTGTCGGCCCCGTCGCTGGCCCGGCGGGCCAGCTCGTCGATATGGCTGTTGCAGGGCGTGAGGTTGCTCCAGGTGGAGGCGATGCCCACCTGGGGCTTGGTGAAGTCGTCATCGTTGAAGCCTACCGCCCGCAACATGGCACGGCTGGCGGACTTGCCGACACCATCCACGACCCTTGCGGAATGGCGGCGGCGTGGATCCTTCGGGGTATCGCTCATGGCAGGACTCCTGTGAAGATGGCGTGAGCTTCAGAGGGTGCCCCTCCAGGCCCGGCATGACAAGCGGTGGTGCCCCTGCATCGAGACCGGGCAAGGCACCTGACGTGCTGCTAGAGTGACCAGCACCACGACATCGCTACCCCCTGGACTCGGCTACTCATCCACCACGACAAGGAACGTGACATGGACCAACACTCCCAGGAACTGCTGCGCGACATGGTCGAGCCGCTCTATCGCGGCAAGTTCTGGATGCAGCTCACCGGCGTGATGCTGATCCTCTCGGGGGTGCTGACCGCCCTCTCCATCGTCGGCCTGATCGTGGCCTGGATTCCGATCTGGGCGGGCTGGGTGCTGATGCAGGCGGCGGGTGCGGCCGGCCGGGTCTTCGAGAGCGGCGACTCCCGGGACATGAAGTTCGCACTCGGCAAGCTCAAGACCTACTTCACCATCTTCGGCGTGCTGATCCTGATCTACCTGGCCATCGCCGTGGGCGGCATGCTGTTCGGCGCCATCGGCATGACAGGAATGATGGGCGGCCCCATGTAGCCACCCGATCAGGCACACTCGCGAATGGAGCGCCCCACCGGGTTTCTCCGACGGGGGCGCTCTTGCCTGGCGTCATTGCCGTATCCGAAGGGAAAACCTATACTCTATCGCAAAGTGCGATAGGGCAGCCGCCATGCATGTCATCACCCAGAAGCGGATCTGGGAAGCCAAGCAGAAATGGCCCCAGGCCGCCTCTGCACTGGATGCCTGGTATCGGCTCATGAAGTCGAGCGAGCCCGGCAGCTTTGCCGAGATGAAGGCGCTGTTTCCCGCCACCGACAAGGTCGGCCGACAGCATATCTTCGATATCGGCGGCAACAAGATTCGTCTCATTGCCGTGGTGCACTATCGGTTCAGGAAGGTCTATATCCAGTACGTTCTCGACCATACCGAATACGACAGGGGTACCTGGAAGGAGTGAACATGACCAGCATTGTCCAACAGGCGGCCGCCCACTGGCGCTTCGTGGCTCCCCTGCTCAACGCCCCGGAAACGGAAGACGACTACGACGCCCTGGTCGCGGCGCTCGATGAGCTGCTGGAGCTGGTCGGAGATGACGAGCAGCACCCTCTGGCAAGCCTTGCTTCCCACATGGGTGACCTCATCGAGGAATACGACGACGCCCACCACCCGATGCCGGAGGTGAAGGGCGCAGACATGCTTCGCCACCTGATGCAGTGGCACGGCCTCGATCAGTCGAGCCTGCCGGAAGTCGGCACCCAATCGGTGATCTCGGAGATCCTGAATGGCAAGCGACGCCTGAACGTTCGCCAGATCAAGGCCCTGACCCAGCGCTTCGGGCTACCCGCCGATCTCTTTCTCGACTAAGGGGGCCTCCCCTCTTCTCCGCAAGCAAAGCCCACCGCAAGCAAGGCGGGTATGGCGACGGCTACTCGCACAGCTCGCTCAGCCCGGCATCACGGCGTCGTGGAAGGCCCGCTCCCTGGCCACCGTCTCGCGGAAACGCTCGGCCATGCGGGTGAAGGCGGCGTCATCGAGCGCCTCGGCCTCCTCGTCCAGGCGGCGGCACAGCCAGGCCACGAACTCCTGGAAGGCCGGGTTGTCGTGCAGGTCGATCCACTCCCCCACCAGCGGATGCAGCCCCTCCACGCGGGTGATGCGCAGCGCCCACTCGCGGTAGATCCACTCGGTGACCACCAGCACCGCGAGGATCTCGGCATAACGGCCGTCCTGGCCGGTATCGTGAAGCAGTTCGCGAAACGCCCGGGTCTCCGCCAGGTAGTCCGGCGCCTCGCGCTGGGCGGCGGGCACCTCGAAGGCCTCGAAGGTGCGCTGGAAGGTGCTGTTCTCGTCGCTGGTCAGCATGCCCACGAAGCGGCCCAGTACCACTCGATCATCCATGCTCGGCGCTCGGCCGATGGCGTGGCCGAGCAGCGCGGTGAAGGGGTCGACGAAGCCGTAGTCCTGCACCATGTAGGCGGCGAAGTCGGCGCCGGCGAGGCGCCCTCCGGCCAGGGCATCGAACAGCGGATGGTGCACGGTGGCCGACCAGTCGGGCTCACTGATCTCGCGCAGCCAGTCGGTGATCCGCGCAGAATCGCGGCCGGCAGCCCAGGTGTTCCAGTCAGTACGCGTGGTCATCGGGCGTCTCCCTTGTTGGCCAGGTGACATGCCGCCCCCGGACGCCGCCAGGCGATCAGCAGGCTGACCAGGGTGGAAGCGAGAAGCGCCCCCAGGAAGGGCGCCAGGGTCGGAATGCTGTCCGGGAAGCTCGCCGCCAGCACACCGGCGGCCAGACTGCCCTGGGCAACCCAGCCCGGCAGTACGGCACCCAGCAGGCCCGCCACGCCGCCGGCCACTGCCGCCAGCGGCGACATGCGTCGCCACAGGCCCAGCAGCACCGGCACCACGATGGCGGCACACAGCAGGTCGGCGATCAGGAACAGACGCAGCACCGAGAAGCCCTGCAGGGCCACCCACACCACCGGCACCATCAGCGCCACCGTGACCCGGCGCGCGCCGCGCACCGAGAGGCCGCGCCGCCCGGCGCTGGCCACCGCCATGGAGGCGATGGCGTTCTGCAGGGTGTCCACACTCGAGGCCACCAGGGTGACCGCCAGCACCAGCGCCGGCACGCCCAGCCAGGCCGGCGCGGCGGAGAGCAGCGCGAAGAAGGGAATCGGCGGTTCGCCCAGGGGCAGCGCCTGCATGGCCGCCAGCATGCCCAGCCCGCCGATGGCCATTACCACCAGCAGGCTGCTGGCGGCCCCCAGCAGCGCCCCGCGCCCCAGGGCGCGATCATCCTGCGCCGCCCAGATACGCTGCCAGTAGCCCTGATGAAAGAGGTTGGCCGCCGTGACGGCAATTACCAGGGTCAGCGCCACGGAGAGCGCGCTGCCCATGGGCGCCGAAGGCATCACTGCCGCTGCCGGCATGGGCGGCAGCCATTGCCAGGCCACACCACCGACCAGCACCAGCAGGGCCAGCAGCAGCCATGCCTGCCAGCGATCCGTGGCGAGGCTCGCCCGCAGGCCGCCCAGGGTGGTGTAGGCCAGGGTGGCCAGCGCCACGCCGAGGATCACCAGCGAGGGCGGCACCTCGGAGAGCAGCGCGGCGATGGCGCCGATCGCGGTCAGCTCGGCGGCCAGAAAGCAGGCCATGTAGGCCACCGAAACACAGGAGACCCAGCGCCGCACCCCGGGGCCGTAGCAGGCTTCGGCAAACTCGCCGATGCTGCGTCCCTCGGGCAGGTGACGACGTATGGCAGGACCATAGAGCCCCAGCACCAGGAACGGCAGCGACGAGCCGACCGCATAGCCCGCCAGCGCCACCGGCCCCACGAAGGCACCGATCTCCGGGGGCGCAAAGAGGATCCAGGCGCCCATGCTGGACGCCAGGAACGACAGGCCGATGGCCTGGGCACCCTGGGAGTTGCGGGCGGTCACGTAGTCATCGAGGGGGCCATCGGCCCGGCGGGCTCGCAGGCCCAGAAACGCAAAGCACAGCAGCGCCGCACCGAGCACGGCAGACGTCAGGTAGGGCATGTCGCTCTTCCTCCGCCGGTATGAACCGGATCAGGTTCCAGGGTCAGCGCTTGGCTCTCTCAGCCCCGGCCGCCATGACGGCACCGGGACTCCCCTGGCGACAGTGAATGAATTGTGGGATCACGCCTCAAGGCGGCACGAGTGTGGCCGATAAAGGCAGGACCGAGGGGCATCATAGCGCCACCTCGCCGCGACGACCACCCCCGCACCGGAGTCCGTGATGCCCTATACAGAAGCCAAGGAACACGCCCCCGGGCGCTTGCACGCGATCTTCGTCGACCCCTACAGCGCCTTCGACAACACCGCCACGGAGCGTCTGCTGCACCTGCGTGTGGCCACCCAGGTGCTGATCCTGGGGCCGATGCGCCACGCCAGGCTGGTCGTGCGTGTCATCCATGGCTGGGAGAACGGCGGTTTCGAACCCGAGGCGCTATGCCACAGCGAACACCGGCCTGGCTCGCTGGCGCAGCTGGGTCAGGTCGTCGACGACTACCGACAGGCCGTCGAGAACCTGCACCCCCTCCCCTGCGACAACACCTCGCTGCTGGCCGAGCCCCTGGACCGAGCCATCGCCACCGCCGAGGAGAACGGGCAGGCGCTCGACGACGAGACCCGCACCATTCCCGCCCGCTGGCCTGCCTTTCCCCAGGGCCTGACCCTCTATACCCTGTTCAAGGTCTACCATCGCCTGACCTACAGCGAGGACGACCCCTACCGCTCGATTCGCTGCCGCACCCCGCAGGGCGAGCGTGAGATCCACGAGTTCCACCTGGAGGAAGGCGAATTCGCCGTCATCGCCCCCACCCAGGGGGAGCCGGGAGACAGCATCCTGGTCCTGCACGAGAGCCAGCTGTCGCCGGTGCTTGCGTTGCTCCGGGAAAGTACCAGGGAGTGATCGCGCCGCGCCTCACTTCTCCCGCGGCACCCGGCCCATCAGGTAGAACTCCTCGTTGGGCGGCGTGCCGGTCAGGGTCACCAGGCGGTTGGAGAGGCCGAAGAAGGCGGCAATGGCGCCGATATCCCAGATGTCGTCGTGGGTGAACCCGGCCGTTTTCAGGCGGGCCTCCCACTCGTCGGTGAGTTCCCCCACCTCCAGGCCGCAGTAGAGGGCGAAGTCCAGCATCACGCGGTGGCGCTCGCTGATCGGCGCGGTGCGATGGTTGGTCGCCACCTGGTCGGCGAGCAGTGGATCCTTGCTGTAGACCCGCACCAGGGCACCGTGGGCCACCACACAGTAGAGGCAGCGGTTGCGGGCGCTGGTGGCCACCACGATCATCTCCTTCTCCGCCTTGGTCAGCGTGTCGGCTTCGCGCTCCATCAGGGCGTCGTGGTAGGCGAAGAAGGCGCGGAATTCGGCGGGCCGGTGGGCCAGCATCAGGAAGACGTTGGGCACGAAGCCGGCCTTCTCCTGCACTGCCAGCATGGTGTCGCGGATGTCGTCGGGCAGGTCGTGGATCGACTCGGGAACAGGGAAACGGCTGATCGGCGCGGACATGATAGCTCCTTGGCTTATGGTTATTCTCGCGGCAACCAAGATAGCAGTTAACGTTGACGTTAACGTAACTATAACAACGAAAGTCTAATACCTGATGCGTCATGCAGTAAGGACACCTCAAGCGGGTCTGGCCGCCTCGAAGAGCTCGGCCGGCATGGGATACGCCAGTTCCCAGGTCATGGCGATGGGCCGATCGCCATGGTAGCGCTTGAGGCTCTTGGCTGGCCCCAGAAAGACGAAGGGCGCGGTCTCACCGTCGATACGCTTGGAGAGTCGTGCGAAGAAGAGAACCGTATAGCCGCGTTCCTCGAAGTGCAGATAGTTTTGCCCTGTGGTGCTGGCCTGAGCGGTATTCGATTGACTTTCCCAATGCAGCAGGGTCCGGCTTACCGGATAGTCGCGGTAACGCGTGGTCGGTGAAAAGTCCCTCTCGTCCTTCTGGAAGGTGACCAGATGGATATAGGCACGGATCTCCTTGGCATGGATAACCCCCACGCCAGTGGCGCCAGGCCTGTCCAAGCTCGCCAGCCCAAGTGCCGCTTTGATCTCTGGCAACCCATAGGCGCCGTGCAGGAGTAGCTCACAGTCGAAAGGCAGTTCGTTCAATCGTTGGATCGGCACCTGCTGATGGGCTCGCCGCCAAGCGGCGATTTCTGCGGCATCGGCCGCAATACTTGGATTGGCGCGCCATTTCCGCAGCGACTGCGCCAGGCTCGCGACGCCAACCCAACCACCCTTTCGGCCCCATAGCAGATAGTGCAGGGCCGTTTGTCGCGAGGTGTCATAGCGCTCCAGGACCTCCTCGACGCCCTCGGGTTGGCCCAGGGTCTCAATGGCCGAAAGCAGGCAGGGATCGCTGCGCAGTGCGATACGCGGCAGCGCCTTGCGTGCCTGATCGATATCGGGTTCAACGGGCATCGCCTGGCGGTCGGCCAATGCTTTCCACTCAGACCAGCTACGGCGCGAGAGCACCTGCCCCGGCGAGAGCCCCGTCACCTCCAGGAAACGGCCGAAAGTGAGTGGTTTCCCGACCTCTTCCGACCAGGTGCGCAGGGTCTCGGGAATGAACTGGTTCAGATCGGCAAGCACCGCCCGGATCTTGCCAAGAACATGCTCTCGGGCCACTCGCTCAAGCTGAATGCTGCAACCGGGCGGCAGACTCGGAAAGTCGGCTTCAACCTCGCGATCCAGTCGCTGGCGTCGACCGGCAAGCAACGCGGTGAACTTGGTGTCCAGGCGGTAGCGGCGATGGGTCTGCCCCACGAAGTCCAGCACGGTGAGGCACTCCTTGCCGGGCGCATGACGCAGCCCGCGCCCCAACTGCTGGAGGAAGACCGTCAGGCTGTCGGTAGGGCGCAGGAACATCACCAGATTGATATCGGGCACGTCGACGCCTTCGCTAAGCACGTCCACGGTGAACAGAAAGGGCAGCTTCCCTTCACGAAACTGGCGAAGCCGCTCGACACGAAGCTCTCGCGGCGTACCGCCGACCAACACGGCAGACCGGTACTGATCCCCCAGCTGGTTGAAGCAATCGGCCATGTACTCGGCATGGCGCACCCCCGCACAGAACCCCACCGCGCGCACACCTTGCAGGTCAGGCTGGTAGCGTTCCAGCGCCTGCAGGACGGTGTCCACCCGCTGCCTGGCACGAAAGTCGTCGCCGGTCAGCAGATTCTCCAGCTGCCGGGCGTCATAGCGGCCGTTGCGCCAGAGCACATCGTCACTGAGGTCGGCGCTATCGCTCACCCCGAAGTAGTGAAAAGGGCACAGCAGCTTCTCTTCCAGCGCCTCGGGCAGGCGAATATCCGCGGCGAAATCACCGTCGAAGTCCGGCAGGATACTGCTGCCATCCATCCGCTCGGGCGTGGCCGTCAGCCCCAGCAACACAACTGGCTGTAGCGCCTCGAGCAGCGCCCGGTAGCTGCTGGCAGTCCCATGGTGGGCCTCATCGATCACCACGTAATGAAAGCGCTCTGTGCCAAGGGATTCCCAGGGGCGTTGTCGATTGAGCGTCTGGACGGAAGCGAACAGGTGGCAATGCTCGCTCGGTACCTCTCCGGCTACCCAGAGCTCGCCGAAATTCTGATCGCGCAGCACGGTACGGAAACAAGCCTGGGCCTGCTCCAGAATCTCCTTGCGATGCGCAACGAACAGCAGAGACACGCGCTGTGCTTCCCTCTCGCATACCCGCCGGTAATCAAGCGCTGAGATGACGGTCTTGCCGGTGCCAGTCGCCGCCACCACGAGATTGCGATGGGAACCTCGCTGGCGCGCGGCATCGATCGCCTCGAGAATTCTCAGCTGGAAGGGGCGCGGTGTGATCTCGGCAAAGAAGGTTGCTCCACCTTGAGCAAGCTCCTTGTGCGCGGCGATGGCCTCCCGAAAGCGCCTGAAGTCCTCTTGGGTATAGGGCTCGAACTCGTCGCTTTCCCAGTAAGCAGCGAACTCCGCCTCGAAGCGTTCGAGGATATGTCCCATGTCCTGGGCGGTGACCTTGACGGTCCACTCCAGCCCCTGGGTCATCGCGGAGTGGGACATGTTCGCCGAGCCGATATAGGCCGTGGAGTACCCGCTCTCCCGGCGAAAGTGATAGGCCTTGGCATGCAGCCGGGTGCCGCCGGTGTCGTAGGAGACACGCACGGTGACATTGGGCTGTTGGGCCAGCCACTCCAGCGCCGTCGGGTCGCTGGCACCCATATAGCTGGTGGAGATCAGGCGGACCGGTACGCAACGCTCGGCCAGGTGCTCAAGGGCAGGCATCAGCAGCCGAAGTCCCGACCACTTGATGAAGGAGACCAGAATATCGACGCTATCCGCCGTCGCCATTTCGGCACGCAGCTCATGCTCAAGAGGAGGGTCATGCCCAAGCCCCGTCAGCAGTGCGCTGGTCGTCAGCGGCGTTACCGGACGTGGTCGCCGATGATGACGGTTGCCCAGCTCACTGAGTACCGGCTTATCCACCTCCAGTAGCTTCTTGCGTGCCAGGTAGTCCAGGCCATCGGTCGCCGAGATCAGTTCAATGAGACGGTTAAGAAGCGGCAGTCGACTCTTGTCATCGAGGATACGCAGGGCCTGATAAAGCAGTTGGCCGAGAAACTGCGCGTAGGCGTGAGGCGCGGTCTCATCATCGAGCTTGCGCAATACTGGCTTGAGCTCAGGATGGGCTCTCAGCTGCTCCCTCAGCGCTTCATCGAGCAATCGTTCATAGAGTCCTTCCGGCAACCGTTCCATGAGCGTGTCTTCCCTTCCCTGAAGATGCCCTCCAGGGTAACAGCAAACCGCCGCGGGAGGCCTCAAGACCACCCAGGCCCTGGTGATCCTGGCCAGGAAGCTGGCTCGCATTGCGTTCGCGTTGATGAAAAACTAGGTGGAATATCGCCCTCCGAACCTCATGGTGGCTTGAAGGGCAACATAGAATCTCCCACGAAAGCCTCACCAGCCTGCGGACACAGCGCGGCCCCGCCTCTCTGGAGACAGGGCCGCCGAAGGCTACCCAGCGGGCCGCTCTCAGCTCACAGCGAGATGGTGCTGTTGATGCCGCTGGAGATGTTCTCCGGCTCGAACCAGCGGGCGGTGACGGTCTTGGTCTGGGTCCAGAAGGCGATGGCCTGCTTGCCGTTGGGGCCCAGGTCACCGAGCTTGGAGGCGCGCGAGCCGGTGAAGCTGAAGTAGGCGACCGGTACCGGGATCGGCACGTTGATGCCGATCTGGCCGACGTCGATGTCGGTCTCGAAGCGGCGCGCCACCCAGCCGGAGTTGGTGAAGATCGAGGTACCGTTGCCGTTGGGGTTGGCGTTGATGAACGCGATGGCCTCGTCCAGTGTCTCGACGCTCACCACGCAGAGCACCGGGCCGAAGATCTCCTCGCGGTAGATGGTCATCTCGGGGGTCACGTCGGCGAACAGGGTGGGGCCGACGAAGTTGCCGTTGGGGTAGCCCTCCACCTGGCAGCCACGCCCATCCACCAGCAGCTTGGCCCCCTCCTGCTCGCCGGCACCGATCAGGCGCTCCACGCGCTCCTTGGCCGCCGGGGAGACCAACGGGCCCAGGTCGGCATCACGCTGGGTGCCGGGGCCAACCTTCATGTTGCGTGCACCCTCGACGATATCGTCGAGCCACTCGCGGGCCTCGCCCACCAGCACCACCACGGAGTTGGCCATGCAGCGCTGGCCGGCGGCGCCAAAGGCGGACCCCAGCAGGTTGTTGATGGCCTGGCTGCGGTTGGCGTCGGGCATCACCACGCAGTGGTTCTTGGCGCCCATCATCGACTGCATGCGCTTGCCGGCAGCCGCGGCGCGGTTGTAGAGCAGCGAGCCCACATGGGTGGAGCCGATGAAGGAGAGCGCCTTGATGTCCTGATGGTCGGCAATCTGGTTGGCCACGTCCGGGCCGCCGTGCACCACGTTGAGCACACCGGCCGGGATGCCCGCCTCGTGGGCCAGCTCGACCAGACGCATGGTGGAGGTCGGGTCCTGCTCGGAGGGCTTGAGCACGAAGGTGTTGCCGGTGGCGATGGCCAGCGGGAACATGAAGCAGGGCAGCATGATCGGGAAGTTGAAGGCGGTGATGCCCGCGCCCACCCCCAGCGGCTGATGCATGGAGTAGACATCCACCTCGCTGGCGGCATTCTCGGCCAGCTCGCCCAGCTGCAGGCTGGTGATCGAGCAGGCATGCTCCACCACTTCAAGGCCACGCCCCACCTCGCCGGCGGCATCGGGCAGGGTCTTGCCATGCTCTTCGGTGATCAGCGCGGCCAGCTCGTCGGTATTGTCGCGAATCAGCGCCTGGAGCTTGAGCATGATGCGCATGCGCTTGCCCAGCGGCACCTTGCGCCAGGTCTTGAAGGCTTCCTTGGCGCTGGCCACGGCCCGCTCCACCTCATCGGCGGTACAGAACGGCACCCGCGCGACGACCTCCTGGGTGGCCGGATTGACCACGTCGCGCCACTCCTGGCTCTGGGACTGGACGGGCTGGCCATCGATGTACATGGGGATTTCGCGGACTGACATGGGCGTGCTCCTCTGTGCGCTCACTGCCCGGGGATCGGCTTGTTGTTGGATGACTGCCGTGGATCCCCCTGGCATTAGACTTTATGTGTATAAAAACACGGAAAGTAGTGACAACGAGTCTATACAGACGTCGGATGGCGTGACAACGGGCACTCAGGCACATTGCTTGTGCTTCCATGCACAACAAGATGGCGTGAACAGGCAAGGACGAGGGGCCCATGCTCGATTGGCAGGATATCCAGATCTTTCTCGAGGTGGCGCGCAGCCAGCGGCTCACCGATGCGGCCCGCCGGCTGGGCCTGGACCACTCCACCCTGTCGCGACGTACCCGACGCTTCGAGCAGACGCTCAACACCCAGCTGTTCGAACGCAGCACCCACGGCTACCACCTCACCGAGGCCGGTCAGCAGCTGCTCGCCCACGCCGAGGAGATGGCCCGCCACGCCTTCGAGGCCGGCGAGAGCCTGACCGACAAGAACCACCAGATCAGCGGCCAGATTCGCCTGGGGGTGACCGAGGGTTTCGGTACCTGGGTGATCGCCCCACTGCTCTCGGCCTTCTGCAGCCGACACCCCGGGGTGACCCTGGACCTGCTCGCGCTGCCGCGGGTGGTCAACCTGAGCCGCCACGAGGCGGACCTGGCCATCACCGTGGAGCGGCCGGTCAGCCCCGGCCTGGTGATCTCGCGGCTGTGTGACTATCGGCTGCGCCTCTACGCCAGCGAAGGGTACCTGGCCCGCCACGGCAGGCCGGAACGGCTTGCCGAGCTGGGCGCACATCGCCTGGTGGGCTACGTGGACGACCTGATCTTCAGCGAACAGCTCAGCTACCTGGCGCCCCTGCTCGACCCCAGCGTGGTGGGCCGTCCCGGGCCGCACTTCACCATGCGCAGCACCAGCGTGACCACCCAGCATGCCGCCTGTCTGCACGGGGCGGGCCTGGGCGTGCTGCCCTGCTTCATGGCCAGCACCTCGGAGACGCTGGTCAACGTGCTCGCCGACGACGTGGCCATCGACCGCCAGTTCTGGATCACCGCCCGTCAGGAGCAGCGCCGCCTGGCGCGGGTGCGCCTGCTGTGGGACTTCCTGCGCGAGGCCCTCGAGGCCAACCATGCCTTCCTGATGGGGGAAGCACCAGAGCTGATCTGCCCCGCCCCCTTCCACTGAGCCGAACGCCAGGCGCTTGCCGAGTCACTCGAACAGCGCATCGATGGCCTGGTCGCTCCTGTCCCGGCTCGAGCTCCCTTCATCGATCACGACGGCATTGCGCCCGCGGCCCTTGGCGTCATAGCTCGCAGTGTCGGCTCGCGACAGGATCGCCTCGGTCGAGGCATCACCCTCCAGAAAGAGCGTGAGGCCGATACTGGCGGTGACGAAATACTCCTTGCCGGTCGCTGTCACGCTGACCTGAGCGATCACATCGCGCAGGGCCGCCGCAATGGCACTCGCCTGCTTGAGCGTACAGCTCGGCAGCAGCAGGCCGAACTCATCGCCTCCCTGGCGGGCCAGATGGTCACTGCGCCGCACTTCCCATGCCACGACCTGTGCAACACGCCGCAGCAGCTCGTCGCCCAGGGCGTGCCCGCCCTCGTCGTTGATCGGCTTGAAGTGGTCCAGGTCGAACAGGATCAGGGCGGAAGGCGTGCCGGTCTTGGCGAAGTCGGCAAAGGCCTCTTCGAGTCGTCGTTCGAAGCCACGCCGATTCAGCAGTCCGGTCAAGGGATCATGCTCGGCTTCCCATCGCTGCAGCGCCTCCTGCTGCCGGCGTTCGGTAATGTCCTTGACGGTCCCCACCACTCCCAGTGCCTTGTCCGTGCTCTGCACCTGACGGGCATGCACCTCGACCCACAACACCTCGCCGCTGCCGTCCTGCACGCGCAGCTGGCGCAGGAAATCGGTCCCCTGGCGAAGGGCATGGCGCCACAGGTCACGGGCCCCCTCCTGGTCATCCACATGGAAGCGCATCCACAGGTCGTGAGCCGAGGGCATGTCTCTGAAACCGAGCAAGTCCATGAGGGCAGGGTTCAAATAGGTTATTTCTCCCTGGAGGTCGGCAATGAAGATCCCGGTCGGTGTCGATCCCAGCACGGCGTTGAGAAAGGCTTCACGGTCACGCTGGCGATGCAGGGCTTCACTGCGTTCATGTTCCAGCTGGTTGAAGGCATCGGATACCTGAGTCAGTTCACGCAGGTCGCTCGAGAGTGCCAGCCGATGGCGGGCGCCGGCCCCCACCTCGGCAATCTGCCCCTCCAGGCGATGCAGCGGCGCTAGCTGACGACCGACCCACCAGCGGGTCACGACCAGCATCAGCACCAGGGCGACCAGCCAGGTCCACCACAGCTGCGCCAGAAAGGCCTGCAGGGGGGCCAGCACCGCGTGACGCGGCATCATCATGGCTACCACCCAGCTCGCCTCGCGTACCTGTCGATAGGCGACCAGCATGCTCTCGCCACCCCCCAGCTCATGGCGGGTCTCCCCTTTCCAGCCGTCCAGTGCCAGCTGGAAGTCGGGTGGATCCAGGCGCTGCAGAGTGTCGACATGGTCCTCCAGGGAGCCAGGCACGAAGACGCGCTGGCCATCGGCGTTGAAGATCGCCACATGTCCCCGGTGCTGAAAGGCCAGTGACGCGATACTGCGGAAGAACTGGCCGTGGGCCAGGTTCAGGAGCCCGCCCACCATGCCATTGAACTCACCCTCGGCCGTGAAACGGGGCATCAGCAACAGGACCAGCGGCTGCCCGCTGGCTCTGCCGATGAAGGGGCGACTGACATAGGGCCAGGGGGCTTGCCGCATCTCCCGGAAGAATTCCCGGGTAGCGGTATCGAGACCGACGCGCCCCGCCACTTCCGGCATGTCGGCAATCACGACCCCATCGGCATCGATGACCACCACCCCTTCGAAGTCGGCCAGCAAGCTGCGATTCTCTTCCAGTCGAGAGGCGACCTCTTGATCCGACCCATTGCCGAGCTGGTTCCTGAGATACGTCAGCGCACTGAAGCGCTGCCCGATACGATCCTGAAGCCCGCGGCTCAGCATTTCCGCCTGATAGCCCAGCTGCGTCAGATTGGCATTACCCACCAGTGTCTGCCCGATGCCCCAGGCAACGCCCAGCAGCAGGCCGATGATGACCAGCCAGGTCACGACCAGCCCCATCAGCAGCCGCTTCTCCAGGGTCTGGAGATGCCGCATGACGACATCGGGTATCAAACGCTTGAGCACGTTACCTCCGGCACGTTGGCAGACCGCCCCGATGGGGCGGCATACCGGACTACTGCAGGTGGGCTGTAAAATTGTGACAAAAGGTAACATCTTTTTTATATCAGCGTCAGCTACTGCTCGCTCGCGCCGGGCGTCGAACTCGGCTCTGATCTCCTAGGGTTCAAAACGGCCGTGCCGCCAGGCTCGGGCCGATAAAGGTTCCCTATCGCCAAGGTCAATAATGTCACATTGAGCTAATGGACCAATGACGACTAGATTGAATGATGAAAGGGGCAGGTACGACCACACCGATGCTTTACAGCAGGATGGTTTGAGCGCCCACTGTCCTGCATGACAGCCAGCGGCAGTACACAGATAGCAGTCCCAACAACATAGCGAGATTGGAGAGCGACATGGGTGATCAGCAGAACATCGGCAAATGCCCGGTGATGCACGGCGGTAACACGCAGGAAAAGGCCGATGTGACCGCCTGGTGGCCGGAATCCCTGAAGCTGGATATCCTTCACCAGCACGATCGCAAGACCAATCCGATGGGTGAGGCCTTCGATTACCGGCAAGAGGTCAAGAAGCTCGACTACGCCGCGCTTGAAAGGGACATGCACGAGCTGATGACCAACGGCCAGGACTGGTGGCCAGCCGACTGGGGCCACTACGGCGGTCTGATGATTCGCCTGGCGTGGCACGCAGCGGGCACCTACCGTATCGCCGACGGCCGCGGCGGTGCCGGCACCGGCAACCAGCGTTTCGCTCCCATCAACTCCTGGCCCGACAACGGCAACCTGGACAAGGCACGCCGACTGCTGTGGCCGTTGAAGAAGAAGTACGGCAACAAGGTCAGCTGGGCCGACCTGTTCATCCTGGCCGGTAACGTCGCGTACGAATCCTTCGGCTTCAAGACGTTCGGCTTCTCCTACGGCCGCGAGGATATCTGGCACCCGGAGACGGACACCTACTGGGGAGCGGAGAAGGAGTGGCTGGCCCCCTCCGACGAGCGCTATGAGGATGTCGATAAGCCCGACACCATGGAGAACCCCCTGGCGGCTGTCCAGATGGGGCTCATCTATGTGAACCCGGAGGGGGTGAATGGCCAGCCCGACCCGCAGAAGACCGCCGAGCAGGTCCGCGTGACCTTCGCCCGCATGGCCATGAACGACGAGGAGACCGCCGCCCTGACCGCCGGTGGCCACACCGTCGGCAAGACCCACGGCAACGGCGATGCGGAAGCGCTCGGACCGGAGCCGGAAGGTACCGACGTCCATGAGCAGGGCCTCGGCTGGCACAACCCCAACATGGGCGGCAAGGCCACCAATGCCGTCACTTCGGGTATCGAGGGCGCCTGGACCACCAACCCGACCCAGTTCGACATGGGCTACTTCGAGCTGCTGTTCGGTTACGAGTGGGAGCTGAAGAAGAGCCCCGCCGGCGCCTGGCAGTGGGAACCGATCGACATCAAGGAAGAGCACAAGCCGGTCGATACCAGCGACCCGTCCATCCGGCACAACCCGATCATGACCGATGCGGACATGGCCATGAAGGTGGATCCAGCGTACCGGGCCATCTGCGAGACGTTCATGAAGGATCCGGAATACTTCAAGGACTGCTTTGCCCGGGCCTGGTTCAAGCTGACTCACCGCGACATGGGCCCGAAGTCCCGCTATATCGGCCCGGACGTACCGGACGAAGACCTTATCTGGCAGGACCCGGTGCCGGCCGGCAGCACCGACTACTCGGTCGAGACGGTCAAGAAACAGATCGCCGAGAGCGGACTCACCATCGGCGAGATGGTCAGCACCGCCTGGGACAGCGCCCGCACCTTCCGTGGCTCCGACATGCGTGGCGGCGCCAACGGGGCGCGTATCCGCCTGGCCCCGCAGAAGGACTGGGAAGGCAACGAGCCTGACCGCCTGGCCCGGGTCCTCAAGGTCTACGAGAAGATCGCCGCCGACAGCGGCGCCAGCGTGGCCGACGTGATCGTGCTGGGTGGCAGCGTGGGCATCGAGCAGGCCGCAAGGGCCGCCGGCCACGATATCCTGGTGCCCTTCTCGCCGGGCCGGGGTGACGCCAGCGACGAGATGACCGACGCCGACTCCTTCGAGCCGCTGGAGCCGCTGGCCGATGGCTTCCGCAACTGGCAGAAGAAGGACTATGTGGTCAAGCCGGAGGAAATGCTGCTCGATCGGGCCCAGCTCATGGGGCTGACCGCTCCTGAGATGACAGTGCTGGTCGGCGGCATGCGCATGCTTGGCACCAACCATGGCGGCACCAAGCACGGCGTGTTCACCGACCGGGAGGGTCAGCTGACCAACGACTTCTTCGTCAACCTGACCGACATGGCCAACAGCTGGAAGCCGACGGGCAAGAATGCCTACGAGATTCGCGACCGCAAGACCGACCAGGTCAAGTGGACCGCCAGCCGCATCGATCTGGTGTTCGGCTCCAACTCCATCCTGCGCGCCTATGCCGAGGTCTACGCCCAGGATGACAACCAGGCGAAGTTCGTCAACGACTTCGTCAAGGCCTGGACCAAGGTGATGAACGCCGACCGCTTCGACCTGGAGAAGCTCCAGGCGGCATGAGGCCACACGGGCCGGGTGCAATACCTGGCCGCTGAAGCCGGTGATACAGAGACGCCCGGGGTAAAGCCCCGGGCGTCTTCTTGTCTATCCCTGCCCTCCAGCCGTCTCGCCGAACGGCCCCAGGCTACCGCTGACGTGTCAGTGGGTGGTCACTCCAGGCACGTAGGTACGCCTCTCGAGGAGGCCCAGCAGGCTTGCCACCGTGGACGTCAGCACCAGATAGATCAGACCTGCCCAGAGGAACACTAGGAAGAAGTCCAGGGTGCGCGAACCGATGTCCGAGGCAATGGACGTGATCTCGACCACGCCGATGGTGTAGGCAATGGAGGTGAACTTCAGCTCGATGATCGCCTCGTTCGACCACTGGGGAATCACCCGCCGCAGCGCCTGGGGTAGCATGATGTGGCGGATCGCCTGCCATTGACTCATGCCGCAGGCCCTGGCGGCGACCAGTTGCCCGCTGGGAACGGACAGCACCGAGCCGCGGAAGTACTCGGCCTGATAGGCCGCACTATTGAGGGTTATCGCGATCACCGCCGCGGTGAAGGCATCGAAGACGATGCCCATGTGAGGCAGCCCCAGGTAGATGAAGAACATCTGCACCAGCATGGGCGTGCCGCGAAACAGTTCCACGTAGACGGTGCTGATCCAGTAGAAGAGCCGATTGCCATAGACCCTGGCCCAACACAGTGCCAGCCCCAGGAAGAACCCCAGGGTGATGGCGATAACCCACAGCGATAGCGTGACCGGGACGCCCTTGAGAAGCTCAGGCAGCCACTCGATGCCAAACTCGATGAATTCGCGCATGGTTCACCCGTGCTCCGCAATGACGTTGAGGAAGGCCCGGGTCCGTTCGTGGGTGGAGTCGTTGAACATGGCCTCCGGCGGCCCCTGCTCGACGATGACGCCATTCTCCATGAAGATGATCCCGTCCGCGGCCTGTCGAGCGAAGCTCATCTCGTGGGTCACCACCACCATCGTCATGCCCTCGACGGCCAGCTGCTGCATCACCCTCACCACCTCGCCGGTCAGTTCCGGATCCAGCGCCGAGGTCGGCTCGTCGAACAGCAGCACGTCGGGGTCCATGGCCAGGGCACGGGCAATGGAGACGCGCTGCTGCTGGCCACCGGAAAGCTCGGCAGGATAGGCGTCGGCCTTGTCACCCAGGCCGACCCGCTCCAGCTCACGGTGCGCCCGCTGGGTTGCGGCTTCCTTGCTGGCACCGTTGACCTTGACCTGGCAGATGCGCACGTTGTCTAGCACTGTCAGGTGAGAAAACAGGTTGAAGTCCTGGAAGACGAACCCCATCCGCGCCCGCATCGCGTCGATATTGGAATCCAGCACCTCATCGCCATTGAGATAGATGCGACCGGCATCCGGCACCGTGAGATGGTTGATACAGCGCAACAGGGTGCTTTTGCCGGAGCCAGAGGGGCCGATCAACACCTTGGTCTCGCCCTTCTTCAGGCTGAAGCCGATGCCCTTGAGCACCTCGAGGCCGTCGTAAGCCTTCTTCACATCCTGCACGTCCAGAATCAGATCGTCGGCCATTCGGCTTTCCTCTCGCATCATTTCTCGAAGCCCGGCACGGCCAGCTTGCGTTCAAGGGCATACAGCAGGCTGTTGCCCGTCCGGTTGAGGATGAAATACAGCAGCGCCACCACGGCGAATACCGTCAAGACGTTACCCTGGGTACTGGTAATGATGTAGTGCGCCTGACGGGTCAGCTCGACCACCCCGATGACATAGGCCAGGGAGGTCTCCTTGATCTCCGAGGAGAACTCGTTGGTCCAGGGCCCTATGGCATGCCTTGCCGCCTGGGGAAAGACGATGTGGCGGATCGCCTTCACCCTGGACATGCCCATGGCACGGGCGGCCATCATCTGCCCGGCTGGCACCGACTGGAAGGCACTGCGGAATATCTGCGACTGGTAGGCCGCAGAGCGTAGCCCCATTGCCAGTATGGCAGCACCGAAGGCCGAGATATCGACAATACCCGAGAGGCCATAGAAGAAGATGAACAGCATGATGATGATCGGCACACCCCGGAAGACGCGCTCGTAGAGCGTCAACGGCCACTGCACTAGCCGGGTCCTTGGACCATAGAGCTGCACCAGGCAGATCCCCATGCCCAGCACGAAGCCGATCGCCAACAGGGCGGCCAACAGCACGATGGCCACCCCTAGCCCCTTCAACAGGAAGGGGAAATCTCGAAGCAGTACGTCGTAGATGTCCATGCCGACTTCCCTGACGTGACGGGCGCCCCCCCTGGTGGAGGGACGCCCCATGTCATAGCGACTTATTCGTTACCGAGCTCGGGAAGACCGGCCACCGGTTTCTGGTAGGTGTCGACGAAGTCAGGCATATGTCCCGGAATGGCAGGGACAGTGACACCGGGGATGTACTCGTCGACAATCTCGCCCCACTCGCCGGACTCATAGATGGCCAGGATCCCCTGGTTGAGATCACCGAGGATCTCCTGAGGGTCGTCCTTGGAGACCGCCAGCGCCAGCGGTGCGCGGATGAAGATCTTGCCCGCCATCTTCACCGGCTTGCCGGCATTGATGTACTCCTGGGCAGACGTATCGTCGACGATGACCGAGGAGATACGCCCGATCGCCATGTCATCCACTGCAGTGACATAGTTATCATACTTGGCAAGCTCGACGTCGATGTCGCCGGAGTCAAGCACATTCTCTTCCATCCAGGCCTGCTGGGAAGAGCCACCCTGTACACCGACGCTGGCCCCGCAGCACACGGCGGTAAAGACATTGAGGTCGGAATCCTCGGGCACCAGTACCACATCGTTGGTTTCCCACCAGGGGATGGTGAAATCGATGTTCTCGCTACGCTCTTCGGTGACGGTGAGACCGGTGGCCAGGATATCGATCTTCTCCGCCGCCAGTGCCGGGATCAGTGACGGAAAAGGCATGTCCTGGAACTCGATTTCGATACCGATCTCATCGGCAATCGACTCCATGGCATCGATGGCGATGCCCTTGAACTCTCCCCCCTCCACATAGGCCCAGGGGGGGAAGGAAGCCTCCACGCCAACCGTGTAGGGATCCTGAGCATAGACAGTCGTGGCCAGTCCGCTGCCGATGACCATGGTTCCCATCAAGGCGGCAGGCAGCAGCGATGCTTTTATACTTTTCATGGCATTCTCGCGTGTCGGTGAGTTTTATTATTCCGCCACCCAAATATGCGTGCGCCGTTTCACGACTGTCAAATCATCGACGCCGCGAGGCCCCCGCAACACCGGGGCATGCCCCCTGCTCGCATCACGTTCACAACGCCACCGACATGCAGAACACGGAAAAGCATACGGCCTTGACCGGTGTCACCGGAGGGTAAGCCTGCCACATGGACTTGGGGACCAACTCAGGTCCCACAGAAGGTACGGAAGACGGCCTCGGTGGGCGGTGCCGGCTGAGCGTACGCCTCGCGGCCGCGCTGTTCGGTAAAGGGGGCGGCCAGCACCTCGCGCAGCGCCTCGAAGGGTGCGAAATCATCCTCGGCGGCGGCGGCCAGGGCCTCCTCGACCTGGTGGTTGCGGGGAATGTAGAGCGGGTTGACCGCACGCATCCGCGCGGCGATCGCCTGCATGCCTTCCCCGTCCCGGGCCAGCCGCTCCCGCCAGCGCGGCAGCCAGGCCTCGATGCCTTCCCGGGCCTCGAACAGCTCGAGCAGTGCCGGGGCGTCTTCCTCGACCGCCTCGCCCAGGCGGCGGAAGGCCAGGGTGAAGTCGGCATGACCGGCCTGCATGGCCTCGAGGAAGGCATCCACCAGGGCGCGGTCGCCCTCCTCTGCCGCCGCCAGCCCCAGCTTCTGGCGCATCACCGCCAGCCTCTCGGCCTCGTACTGGCCCTCGAAGGCCTTGATCACCGCGGTGGCACGCTCCACCGCACGCTCCTGGTCGTCATCGATCAGCGGGATCAGTGTCTCGGCGAAGCGTGCCAGGTTCCATTGGGCGATCCACGGCTGGTTGCGATAGGCGTAGCGCCCGCCCTCGTCGATGGAGCTGAACACTGTGGCCGGGTCGTAGGTTTCCATGAAGGCGCAGGGCCCATAGTCGATGGTCTCGCCGGCAATGCTGCAGTTGTCGGTGTTCATCACCCCGTGGATGAAGCCCAGCCCCATCCACCTGGCGACCAATCCCGCCTGACGCGCAGACACTGCCTCCACCAGCGCCAGGTAGCGCTCGCCTCGAGCCTTGTCCTGGAGCTCGGGGTAGTGACGCTCGATGGCCATCTCGGCCAGGGTACGCACGGCCTCCAGATCATCGCGCGCGGCGAAGTACTGGAAGGTGCCCACGCGCAGGTGGCTGGCGGCGACGCGGGTCAGCACGCCCCCGGGCTCCGGCACACGCCGGAACACGCGCTCGCCGGTGGTCACCGCGGCGAGGGCCCGGGTGGTGGGTACGCCCAGTACATGCATCGCCTCGCTGACCAGGTACTCGCGCAGCACCGGGCCCAGAGGCGCACGACCGTCGGCGCCGCGCGAGAAGGGGGTCATCCCGGCCCCCTTGAGCTGGATGTCGCGCAGCCGACCCTCGCGGTCGGTCACCTCGCCGAGCAGCACCGCCCGGCCGTCGCCAAGGCGGGGATTGAAGTGGCCGAACTGGTGTCCGGCATAGGCCTGGGCCAGCGGCTCGGCGCCTTCCGGCACGGCATTGCCGGCGAACCACTCGGCAGCCTGGCGCTCGTCGAAGGCGGCCAGTTCAAAGCCCAGCTCCTCTGCCAGCGGCTTGTTGAAGGCCACCAGCCGCGGTTCGGGTACCGGCAGCGGGTCAAAGCGCAGGTAGAAATGTTCGGGCAGGCGAGCATAGCGAAGGGTAAACGCGGGAAACATGGCGGCTCCGATCGACGGCTGAGACAGGGCCTGGGAATCAATACCCGAGTATAACGCTCAGAATTATCGCTTTCGAGCTATCGTGCCCATAGCCGGCCGATGTGTTCAATCGGCGGATACCGCCGGCGAGAGCTGCTCGCGGATCAGCTCGGCCAGGCGCCGGGCCGGCTCGGTAGGTCGCCGAGCGGCCCGGTGCAGGGCCAGCTCCACGACAGGCAGCGGCGGCAGGCCGCTCGACTCGTCCAGGGTGCGCAGCTGCGGCGTCAGCATGCTGCGGGTCACCACCACGATGGCCAGACCCGCCTGCACCACCGGCCCCAGACCCACCATCGACTGGCTCATGTAGGCCACCCGCCAGTCGCGACCGGCGGCGGCCAGCGCCTGCTCCGCCACCTCGCGGAAGAGGTCGGCCCCGGGCGAGTAGAGCCCCAGGGGCAGCGGGTCGGAGAGCGCAGGCTGGTGCTGCAGCCCCACCGCCCAGGCCAGCGGCTCGCGGCGGATCATCTCGCCCCCCGGCGAGTGACGCTGGCGGGTCACCAGGGCCAGGTCCAGCTCGTCGGCACGCACCCGCTCCATCAGGTGGGCGCTGGTGCCACAGGTCACCTGCAGGCGCACCTCGGGATAGAGCTGGTGGAACCAGGAGAACACCGAGGTGAGCAGGCTGGCATAGTCCTCGGGAATCCCCAGGTTCAGCTCACCGGTGACGCGCCGCGCCCGCATGTCGGCCAGCGCCTCGTCGTTGAGTGCCAGCAGCCGGCGGGCATGACCCAGCAGGCGATCACCCTCGGCGGTGAAGCGCAGGCGGCGACCCTCCCGCTCGTGCAGGGCGACACCCAGCGCACTCTCGAGGCGCTGCAGCTGCATGCTGACGGTGGACTGGGTATAGGCCAGGCGCCGCGCGGCCGCGGTGACACTACCCGTGTCGGCCACGGCCACCAGGGTGCGCAACAGGCCCAGGTCGAGGGTCGGGGCACGCATAGATACATCACCATCCTTGATGAGTTGAATCAATAAAGATCGTTACCGTGATGAATATGGCATGGATAGCATGGCGGGGTCATCCACCCGCAACTGCTCACACGCTACCGGAGGCCATGACCATGCAGCTCCATACCTCTCGGCTCGTTCGCTCCCCCTGGCTCGGCGGCAGCGCCGCGGCACTGGCGGTGGTGCTCTGGGCACTGGTACCGCTGCTGGTCGACCGGGCGGGTGAGCTTCCGCCACTGCGCCTCTCGGCCCTCGCGCTGCTGGCCGGGGCGCTCGGCACCCTGCCCATGGCGCGCGGCGGACGCCGCCGCGCGCGGCTCTGCGGGTCCCATGGCGTGATGGTCCATGTCGGGGTGTCGCTGCTGGTCGCCGGTGCAGTGGGGGCCTGCTTCGCCAGTTTCTCCCTGGCCCCTCCCGCCGAGGCAGCGCTGATCACCTACACCTGGCCGGTGCTCTTCCTGCTGGCGAGCCGCTGGCTGGCGCAGGGAAACCTGCCGCTGGCCACCCTCGGCGGTGCGCTGCTGGCGTTCTCGGGCGCGGCCGTGCTGGTCGCGCCCCAGGTTCTGGCGGGCGGCTTCTCCGGCGCCTGGGGCGGCTACGGCCTGGCGCTGGTGGCGGCGCTGTGCTGGGCGCTCTACTCCCTGGCCTGCCAGGTCCCGGGCTGGCGCCTGGGCGAGCGCATGCCGCACCTGCTGCTCACCGCCAGCGTGATGACCGGCGTGGCCAGCCTGGTGCTGGAGGGGGTCAGCGAGCTGCCCTCGCCTTGGGCGCTGCTGGCCACCGCGGCGCTGGGCCTGGGCCCCTACGGCATCGCCATGCTTGCCTGGGACCGCGCCATGCGTGACCCACAGGCGCAGCGGGTCGGCAACCTGGCCCACGCCGTGCCGGTGCTGGCCACGCTGTTCCTGGTACTGGCCGGTGTCTCCGAACCGGACTGGCGCCTGCCGGTGGCGGCCGTGCTGGTGCTCGCCGGCAGCATGACCGCCTCACGCTGACAGCGCGGCGCGATGCGATACACTCAGGGGAGAACCACTCCGGAAGCCCTGTCCGAAGCAGGGCTTTGCTCGCTACCCTGGAGGCCAGCCGATGAGCCGCGATGTCTCTTCCGATCACTATCTCGATCACTACCACCCGCCTGTCGGCGACGCCCTGGGCATGCTCCGCATCCGTGCCAACGACGGGGGCATCACCGCGATCGAGTTCGTCGAGACGACGGACGCCCCCGCACGGCCGAATACCCTGACCGAACGCGCCCGGGAGCAGCTGGCCGACTACTTCGCCGGGGCCCGCCAGGACTTCGACCTGCCACTCTCGCCGACCGGCACCGACTTCCAGCAACGGGTCTGGGCGGCACTTGCCACCATTCCCTTCGGCGAGACCCGCAACTACGCCGAGATCGCCGAGCAGCTGCGCTGCAAGGGCGGCCAGCGCGCGGTGGGCGCCGCCAACGCAAGGAATCCCCTTGCCATCGTGGTGCCCTGCCATCGGGTGATCGGCAGCGACGGTCGCCTGACCGGCTATGCCGGCGGACTGGGGCGCAAGCAGTGGCTTCTCGCGTTCGAGGCTGATGAAGTCCCGATGCTGCTGTAGCCTCTGGCCTCTATCAACAAGACGGAGTGACAGACCCAGATGAGTCACAACCTTTTCGCCACCTTCGCCCGACGCATGCGCGAGCGCGGCGACGCCGACTTCATCACCACCCGCGAGGGCCGCAACTACCGCCACGCCGAGGCCCTGAGCGCCACCGCACGCCTGGCCGGCGCACTGCTCGAACTGGGCGTGACGCCGGGCGACCGGGTGGCCGTGCAGGTCGACAAGAGCCCCGAGGCGATCCTGCTCTACCTGGCCACCCTGCGCGTGGGCGGGGTCTACCTGCCGCTCAACACCGGCTACACCGGAGAGGAGATCCACTACTTCCTCGCCGATGCCGAGCCGGCGCTGTTCGTCTGCCGCCCGGCGAATGTCGAGAGCGCGCAGAGCATCGCCACCGACACCGGCTGCCCCCGGGTCGCGACCCTGGGCACGGCAGCCGACGGCAGCCTGATGGAGGCGGCCGAGCGGGCCACGCCCCGTGACGCCATCGTCGAGCGCGACGACAACGACCTGGCAGCGATCCTCTACACCTCGGGCACCACCGGGCGCTCCAAGGGGGCCATGCTCACCCACCGCAACCTGGGCTCCAACGCCGCCACCCTGGTCGAGGCCTGGCACTTCAGCGAGGCGGACCGGCTGATCCATGCCCTGCCGATCTTCCACACCCACGGCCTCTTCGTGGCCTGCAACGTCACCCTGATGGCCGGCGCCAGCATGCGCTTCCTGCCGAAGTTCGACGCCGATGTGGTCTTCGAGGAGATGCCGCGCGGCACGGTGCTGATGGGCGTGCCGACCTTCTACACGCGGCTGGTGGCCGACGAGCGCCTGACCCCGGCGGTCACCGCCAACATGCGCCTGTTCGTCTCCGGCTCGGCGCCGCTGACCGCCGAGACCCACCGCGAGTTCGAGCAGAAGACCGGCCATGCCATCCTCGAGCGCTATGGCATGACCGAGACCAACATGAATACCTCCAACCCCTACCATGGTGAACGCCGTGCCGGCACCGTGGGCATGCCGCTGCCCGGCGTGGAGGTCCGCATCACCGACCGCGAGACCCACGAGCCGGTGCCGACGGGCCAGATCGGCATGCTCCAGGTGCGCGGCCCCAACGTCTTCGTCGGCTACTGGCGCATGCCCGAGAAGACCCGTGAGGAGCTCCTCGAGGACGGCTTCTTCATCACCGGTGACCTGGCGATGATCGATGAGCGCGGCTACGTGCACATCGTCGGCCGCGACAAGGACCTGGTGATCTCCGGCGGCTACAACGTCTACCCCAAGGAGGTGGAGCAGGTCATCGACGAGCTCGAGGGGGTCCACGAGTCCGCGGTGATCGGCCTGCCGCACCCCGACCTGGGCGAGGGGGTCGCCGCCGTGGTGGTGCCCGAACCGGGGGCGAGCCTCGACGAGGCGCGGGTGCTCGACCACCTGCAGGGCCAGCTGGCCAGATACAAGCAGCCCAGGCGGGTCTTCTTCGCCGACAGCCTGCCGCGCAACACCATGGGCAAGGTGCAGAAGAACCAGCTGCGCGAGCAGTACCAGGACACCTACCGCTGAGGAACGTCTCCATGTCGCAACGGCCTGCCGCCCTGGCCGACGTCAGGGCCCTGACCTTCGATGTCTTCGGCACCGTGGTGGACTGGCGCAGCAGCGTCATTCGCGAGGGTGAGGCGTTGGGTGAACGCCTGGGATTGACCATGGACTGGGCGGCCTTCGCCGATGCCTGGCGCGGCGGCTATGCGCCCGCCCTGGACCGGGTGCGCCACGGCGAGCTGCCCTGGACGCGCCTGGATGACCTGCACCGCTCGACCCTTGACCACCTGCTGGACGCGTTCGGCATCAGTGATGCCCTCGACGAGGCCGAGCGGGAACACTTCAACCGCGTCTGGCACCGCCTTGACCCCTGGCCGGACAGCGTGGCCGGGATGAGCCGCCTGCGCGAGCGCTACGTGCTGGCCACGCTCTCCAACGGCAACGTCTCGCTGCTGGTGAACATGGCCAAGCGCGCCGGCCTGCCCTGGGACTGCGTGCTCTCGGCGGAACTCGCCGGCCACTACAAGCGCGACCCCGAGGTCTACCGCATGGCCGCCCGCCTGCTCGACCAGCCCCCCGAACGGGTGCTGATGGTCGCCGCCCACCAGGATGACCTCCAGGCCGCCCGCCGCGAGGGCTTTCGCACCGCCTTCGTCCGACGCCCCCTGGAGCACGGCCCGGATGCCACGCCCGACCTCGCCGTCGCGCCCTGGGTCGACCTGGTGGCCGACGACTTCCACGACCTGGCCGACCGGCTGGGTCTACCGGGCTAGCGTCAGACAAGAGAAATAGATCATCGAATCTTGGCGTGTCTTCCTTCGCGAACTGAAGCCGGGGTCGCCGGACCGTCACTCCCACTAGAAACTGTCGCCATCCTCGTGGGAGCTCAGCTTGCTGCGCGATTGGAGGCCGAAGGCCTCCCGGATCTGGAAGAGCGGCGCGGGGCGAAGGTAATACCGCCCAGCTTCGGTACCGCCTCTTCGCGAACTGACGTTCGCTCCCACTCTGATTCGAGAACAGACCATAAGAGGCACCTGTCAGCCGCCGCGCTGCCGGCGGCTCATGGCGCTGCCCGAGGCGGGGCGCTCCACCGCGAAGAGGTCGCTGCAGCGGGCGAAGTCGTTGCCGGCCATGCGCCCGATGGGCCCGAGCCCCTCGACACTCACGTGGCGGCCGTCCCAGAGGGCGTCGTCGACGTGGATCGACACCACCTCGGCCAGCACCAGGTTGCCGGCCAGCGGCTGGTCACCGAAGCGGATGATCTCGCGCAGCCGGCAACCGAAGGCCACGGGTGCCGAGGCTACCCGCGGCACCGAGACGCCGGGCATGGCCACCTTCTCGAGGCCCGCGTGGGCGAATTCGTCCTCGCCGCGCCCCAGCCCGGCGCTGGTGGCGTTCATCTCCTCGACCAGCCCCTCGCCGCTGATATGCACCACGCACTCGGCCACCTCGTCGAGGTTGCGGAGGGTGTCCTTGGGATGGCCATCACCGTCGAGCAGCGGCGAGAAGCCCAGCACCGGCGGGTTGACGCTCACCACGTTGAAGAACGAGAAGGGCGCCAGGTTGGTGTTGCCCGCCACATCCCGGGTCGATACCCAGGCGATGGGGCGCGGGCAGATGCTCCCCGACAGCAGGCGGTAGACCTTGCCCGGGCTCAGGGCGTGGGTTTCCAGCAGGTAGTCGCTCATGATGGCGTCTCCTCGTTCCACTCGAGAAAGGTGGCATAGTCCTGGCGCACGCAATCGGCATAGCTGAGTGCCAGGATGGCCACCATGTCCACGCAGCGGTCGAGCCGACCCTCGACGCAGGCGCCGACGGCACGCGCGAAGCGCCCGGGATCATCGCGGTTCAGGGCATGGGCACCGCGCAAGTGCTCCCGCGCCAGGATGCGACCCCACTGCCTGACCAGCTTGCGATAGGGCTTGGCACCGGCAAGCTTGTGGGTCGGGAAGTCCTCCTTGTAGGGCGAGCGCTCGCGCACCGAGAACACCGTGTCACCCAGATGCAGCCAGCCCAGATAGACATCGGGGTGTTCGGCGATGGCCACGAAGGCGGCGGCATGACGCATCCCCTCGTGGGGAAAGGCGCGGCGCCAGGCGCGCTTCTCGGCGCCGTCCATCAGCCGCCACCCCTCCGGCGGGACCTGCTGCTTGACGTCGAGGATGACATCGTCGTGCTCGTGATCCTGCCCACCCTCGATCAGCACGTAGTAGCGATCGAGGCCCAGCGAGCCGATGCCGGCATCGAGCCGCCGGGCCATGTCCTTGACATGGAAGTGGCCATCTTCCGGCACGTCCCGTGCACCGCTCAGGGTCTGGCGGTACTCCTCCTCGACAGCCTTGCGCAGCTGGCTGGCCAGGTGCGCCGGCAGGGGCGCCAGCTTGTCGGGGCGTTCGGCGAAGCGCCGGCCCTCCCCCGTCACCACGGTCCATTTCTCGAGCATCTTCGCCCGGCTCTTCTTTCTGCCCACCTTCTTCATGAAGGGCCCGAGCGGCCCCTTGGCGGTCGCCAGGGTCACGGCCCCGGGTACCTCGCCCCCCGCATGGCGTGCCAGTTCATCATGATAGCTGACCACGAGCACCTGCAGCGCCCTGCGAACTGCCTTGCCCGACAGGTCCATGTTCTCGCGGGTTTCCAGCACCAGGCTGATGGCCAGGCGCCACAGGTCGTACTGGTAGTCGCCGATCATGGCGTCATCGAAGTCGTCCATGCCGTAGCGCACGGCATCGTCATGATGACCGTAGGCACCGAAGTTGTAGGCATGGGCATCGCCCTGCAGCCAGGTCTGGGTCTCCGGCAGACCACCGAAGAGGGCGAAGCGCCAGTCGTGCCAGACGTCCCGCCAGTAGAGGTGATTGGTGCCACGAAAGAAGCGATAGGGCGACTCGGCGAGCTTGGCATACTTGGCCGCACGGTCCTGAGCGGAGAGCGAGGCATTGGCCGCGGCGATCTCATCAATAACCTGGCGGGCGCGATTGTGGCGGGTCAGCGATTGGTGGGTCATGCCGGGCTTCCATCCGTCAGCGGGAACGACGGCCAGTCAAGCAGCCCCTCAGGCAGCTGACAAGGTCGCGAGGCAACCCGCGCCCGACGAATATGGCACCATGAGGGCACCGCTTCGGCACCCAGCGAAGGAACCGCGCCATGCCCGCCCTTGACGACGCCGCCCTGCAACCCGGCTTTATGGTGATCCACGGCAACCGCCTGGAGGCCCTGCGCGGCCTGGCGGTGGAGTGGATGCGCCGCCACCCGCTGGGGCCGCTGGAGAACGAGACGATCCTGGTGCAGAGCAATGGCATCAGCCAGTGGCTCAAGCTCGCACTCGCCGAGGACCGCGCCCAGGGCGGCGCCGGCATTGCCGCGGCCCTGGACGTCACCCTGCCGGCGCGCTTCCTGTGGCAGGCCTACAGGGTCGTGCTGGGCGAGGAGCAGGTGCCGCCGGTCTCGCCCTTCGACAAGCCGCGGCTGGTGTGGCGACTGATGCGCCTGCTGCCCGCCCTGATCGACTCGCCCACCTTCGCGCCCCTGGCACGTTTCCTGGAAGACGACGACGACCTGCGCAAGCGCCACCAGCTGGCCGAGCGCCTGGCCGACCTGTTCGACCAGTACCAGGTCTATCGCGCCGACTGGCTCACCGCCTGGGCGGCGGGCGAGGACGTGATCCTCACTGCCCGTGGCGAAACCCGCCCGCTGGCCGAGGAGCAGCGCTGGCAGGCCGAGCTGTGGCGGGCGCTGCGCGACGACATTCTTCAAGTCCAGGGCCCCGAGGGCCTGGTCTCCAGCCGCGCGGCAGTGCACGAGCGCTTCCTCGAGGCATGCCAGTCGCTCGATCCGGCCAGCCGCCCACCCGGCCTGCCGCGCCGGGTGCTGGTGTTCGGCATCTCCTCGCTGCCCGCCCAGACCCTGGAGGCGCTGGCCGCCATGGCCAGGGGCAGCCAGGTGCTGCTCTGCGTGCACAACCCCTGCCGCCACTACTGGGCGGACATCATCGAGCACAAGGACCTGCTGCGCGCCGAGCGCAAGCGTCAGCAACGACGCCCCGGCATGCCGGCGGACCTCGCCGAGACCGAGCTTCATCTTCACGCCCAGCCGCTGCTGGCCGCCTGGGGCAAGCAAGGCCGCGACTACCTGCGCCTGCTCGATGAATTCGACGAGCAGCAGGCCTACCGTGGCCTGTTCGAGGGCGAGGCGCTGCGCATCGATCTCTTCGACTCGCCCCTGGGGGAAACACCCGAAGAGGCTGAACCCAGCCTGCTGCGCCAGCTCCAGGATGACATCCTCGAGCTGCGCCCGCTCGCCGAGACACGCGAGGCCTGGCCCGCCGTGGACCCGGCCCGCGACCGCTCGCTGCGTTTCCAGGTCGCCCACAGCGCCCTGCGCGAGGTGGAGATCCTCCACGACCAGCTGCTCGCCGCCTTCAGCAAGGACCCGACCCTCAAGCCCCGCGACATCCTGGTGATGGTGCCCGACGTCGACCAGTACGCCGCCGCGGTGCAGGCGGTGTTCGGCCGCCTCGACGCCGACGACCCTCGCCATATCCCCTTCACCCTCTCCGATCAGGCCAGCCGCCACCGCCTGCCGCTGCTGATTGCCCTCGAGCAGCTGCTGCGGCTGCCGGAGCTGCGCCTCTCGGTGAGCGACCTGCTCGACCTGCTGGAGGTGCCGGCGGTGCGCGCCCGCTTCGGCATCCCGGAGGGCGGCCTGCCCACCCTCCGGCGCTGGATCGAGGGCGCCGGCATCCGCTGGGGCCTCGACGCCCGCCAGCGCCAGAGCCTGGACCTGCCGGAGGGACTGACTGCCAACACCTGGGCCTTCGGCCTGCGCCGGTTGCTGCTTGGCTATGCGGTCGGTGATGCCGCCGAGGGCCACTGGCAGGGCATCGAACCCTATGACGACATCGGCGGACTCGAAGCGGCGCTGGCCGGCCCGCTGGTGGCCCTCCTAGACACCCTGGAGGCCCAGTGGCAGACGCTGGCCGAGCCCTGCGATGTCCCCACCTGGGGCGAGCGGCTGCGCGAGATGCTTGCGGCCTGCTTTCAGGCTGACTCCGACCAGGACCTGATGGCGCTGACCCGGCTCGAGCAGGCGCTGGACGCCTGGCAGGAGAGCGCCGAGGAGGCCGGACTCAGCGAGCCCCTGCCGCTCTCGGTGGTGCGCGAGCACTGGCTTGCCCAGGTGGATGAGGAGAGCCTTTCCCAGCGCTTCCTGGCCGGGGCGGTGAACATCGCCACCCTGATGCCGATGCGCGCCATCCCCTTCCGCCACGTCTGCCTGCTGGGCATGAACGACGCCGACTACCCCAGGGTGCAGCGCCCGCTGGACATCGACCTGATGGCCCAGGATTACCGCCCCGGCGACCGCTCGCGCCGCGAGGACGACCGCTACCTCTTCCTCGAGGCGCTGCTCTCGGCCCGCGACCGGCTGAGCATCAGCTGGGTGGGGCGCAGCATCATCGACAACAGCGAGCAGCCGCCCTCGGTGCTGCTCGGCCAGCTGCGTGACCATCTCGCCCGGGGCTGGCGGCTCGCCGGGCATGAAGAAGAGGCTGATGGCCAGGCACTGCTGGCGGCACTGACCACCGAGCACCCGCTGCAGCCGTTCAGCGTGGAGTACTTCCGCGAAGGCTCAAGCCTGGCCACCTACGCCCACGAGTGGCGCGAGCTGCACCGCCCCGATGCCGAGCCCCCGCCGGCCCCGGCGGCGGAGCCGCCGATGGCACCCTTCCGGCAGGAGAGCCCGCTGACCCTGTCCCAGCTGGGCCACTTCCTCAAGGCCCCGGTGCAGGCCTTCTTTAACACTCGGCTCAAGGTCTACCTGGAGATTGATGCCATGGAGCGGCTCGACCATGAGCCCTTCACCCTGAACGGCCTCGACCACTGGCAGCTGCAGCATGCGCTGATCGAGTCGTGCCGCGCGGCGGTGGAGGCCGGCGAGCCCCACGAGCCCGCCATGCTGGCCACCCTGGAGCGCCTCGAGCGCCAGGGGCGCCTGGCCATGGGCGGCTTCGCCGAGCAGATGCGCGACACGCTCGTCGAGCCAATGGACACCCTCTTCGCCGACTACCGCCAGGTGCTCGAGGCGTGGCCCCACGCCATGGACGAGCCGCTTGGCGTCTCGCTGGACCTGCAAAGGGAACTGGGCGAGGGCCTGGCCCTGGAGGACTGGCTGGGCGAGCTGCGCGTCAACGACGCCATGGAGCGCTGCCGGGTGCTGCTCACCACCAGCAGCCTGGTCAAGAAGAGCAAGTACCAGTGGCGACACTGGCTCACCCCCTGGGTGGCCCACCTGGCCGGCCAGCTGGAGGGGCCCATGACCACGCGGCTGCTCTCCCGTGCCGGCGGCGGCACCCTGGCCCCGATCTCTGCCGAGCAGGCCCGCGCGCACCTGGCCGATATCGCCGCGGCCTGGCAGCACGGCATGGCCACGCCCCTGCCGCTGGCTCGGGATGCCGCCTTCGCCTGGCTGGAGAAGGGCGGCACCCCCGATGCCATGACCCGCTGCCTCGCCGGCAGGGCCAGCGAGGAGGACGCCAAGGCCTGGAAGGCGCTGGACACCGCCTTCCACGGCAGCGGCTACAACGGCGACCACGGCGAGCGCGGCCGCGACCCCTACCTGATGCGCCAGTGGCCGGCGCTCGAGGCGCTGGTCCAGTCGTCGGAAGGTGGCGGCTTTGCCAAGCTGGCCGAGCGGCTCTACGCCCCGCTATTACACGCGGTACGCAAGCCGAAGGAGAAGAAGGGCAATGGCGACAAGGGCAAGGGAGGCCAGGCATGAGCGCACCGGACCAGACGCCCCCCACCCTCGACCCGATCCACCTGCCGCTCACCGGCAGCCGGCTGATCGAGGCCAGCGCCGGCACCGGCAAGACCTTCACCATCGCCCTGCTCTACGTGCGCCTGGTGCTGGGCCCGCGGGACGAGGCCGACGCGGGGAGCTTCCCCCGCGCCCTCACCCCGCCGGAGATCCTGGTGGTGACCTTCACCAACGCCGCCACCCGCGAGCTGCGCGACCGCATCCGCGCCCGGCTGGTGGAGGCCGCCGATGCCTTTCAATCGGAGGGAGCCCCCAGTGCCAGCAATGCAGCAGAGGATGCCACCGAAGGAGCGCCGGGGGCAGACCGAAGAGGAGGTCCTACGCCAGGGATGGCGTCGGTAGCGCCCAGGGAGGGGTTCACAGCGCCTCCTCGCAGGTCTGCCGCCGGATCAGCTCCGTCCATGGGAGCCACATCAGAAGGCGAAATCGACGACCTGTTCGCCGAAACGGCTGTGGATAATACGGAGGCGGTGGACAAGTCGGGCGGCGACCCGCTGCTGGCCCTGCGCGACAGCTACCCCCGCGAGCGCTGGCCCGCCTGCGCCCGCCGCCTGCAGCTCGCCGCCGAGTGGATGGACGAGGCCGCGGTCTCCACCATCCACGCCTGGTGCCACCGCATGCTGCGCGAGCACGCCTTCGAGAGCGGCAGCCTCTTCTCGCTTGAGATGAACCTCGACCAGTCGGAGCTGGAACTCGAGGTCGCCCGGGACTACTGGCGCAGCTTCTACTACGCCCTGGACGCCGACGCCCTGGCGGTGGTCACCCGCTACTGGGAGACCCCGGACGCCCTGGCCGAGGACGTGCGCCGCCTGCAGGGCGACGCCGACCTGCTGCCCGACGCCCCGCCCCCCGCCGGCGCCCTGGCCGCCATGCAGGCCGAGCGCGCGCGGGTGCTCTCCGAGCTCAAGGCGCCCTGGCCCGCCTGGCTGGATGAGCTCGCCGAGCGGCTGGAGACGGCCGCCGCTGCCAAGGCCTTCGACCAGCGCAAGCTCAACAGCAAGAGCCGTGCCGACTGGCTGGCGAAGCTGCACGACTGGGCCTGCGACCCCGAACTCGCCACCCCGGCGCTGACCGATACCGCCTGGAAGCGCCTGACGCCGGAGGGCATCGCCGAGATCTGGAAGACGGGCGAGCCGCTGGAGCACCCGGCACTGCACGCCCTGGCCGAGTTGCCGGCGCGGCTCGAGGCCCTGCCCGACGCCCACGCCGACCTGCTGGCCCACGCCGTGCACTGGATGGCCGACCGGCGCGAGCGCATGCAGCAGCGTCGCGCCGAACTCGGCCCTGACGACCTGCTCGAGCGCCTCGATCGTGCCTTCGAGGGCCCCGCTGGCAAGGCCCTGGCGGCCCACGTGCGCCGCCAGTTCCCGGTGGCCCTGGTCGACGAGTTCCAGGACACCGACCCGGTGCAGTACCGGCTCTTCGACCACGTCTACCGGCTGGCCCAGGCGCCGGATCCCGAGGACCCCAGCGCCGTCCTGCTGATCGGCGACCCCAAGCAGGCGATCTACGCCTTCCGCGGCGCCGATATCCACACCTACCTGCAGGCACGGCGCGACACCGCCGGGCGCCACGTGACGCTCGGCACCAACTTCCGCTCGGCCACCGCCATGGTGGAGGCCGTCAACCGGATGTTCCGCTTCGCCGAGGCCCACCCCGACGGGCGCGGCGCCTTCCTCTTCCGCTCCCCCGAGGGGGACAACCCGGTACCTTTTTTGCCCGTGGCGGCAAAGGGCAGGAAGGACGCCCTGACCCGCGACGGCGAACCGCTGCCGGCCATGACACTTTGGCATTTAAAGGGCGGGCATCTAGCGAGCGAAGAGGCCGAGGGGCCCAGCAACGGACTCAGCAAGGGCGCCTACTTCAAGGAGATGGCCGCGCGCTGCGCCACCCGGATGGCCGAGCTGCTGCGCGAGGGCCAGCAAGGGCGCACCGGCTTCGCTGAGCCGGGCACTCCCCTGCGCCCAATCAAGCCCTCGGATCTGGCCGTGCTGGTCAACAACGCGAACGAGGCCAGGGCAATCCGCGGCGCATTGCTGGAACGCGGCATCAAGAGCGTCTACCTCTCCGACAAGGAGGGGGTGTTCGAGACGCCGGCGGCCCTGGAACTGGAAGTGTGGCTCGCCGCCTGCGCCGAACCCGACAGCGAACGGCGCCTGCACGCCGCAATGGCCCAGCCGAGTCTTGGGCTCACGCTCACTGAGCTCGACGCACTGCAGCACGACGAGCTGGCCTGGGAGGAGCGCGTGCTGCAGTTCCGCGGATACCACCGCCAGTGGCAGCGCCAGGGCGTGCTGCCCATGCTGCACCGGCTGCTGGCCGACTTCGCGGTGCCCACGCGACTCCTCAGGAGTGCCAGTGGGGAAAGGCACCTCACCGATCTGCTGCACCTGGGCGAGCTGCTGCAGGAGGCCAGCACCGAGCTGGACGGCGAGCACGCGCTGCTGCGCTTCCTCGGCGAGGCCCGCGCCCAGCCGCCGGCGCAGGCCGACACCCACCGCCTGCGCCTGGAGAGCGACGCCGACCTGGTGCAGGTGATCACCATCCACAAGTCCAAGGGACTGGAGTACCCGCTGGTCTTCCTGCCCTTCATCTGCGCCTTCCGCGAGAAGAAGCCCAGCGACCTGCCGCTCACCTGGCACGATGAGGCGGGCCGGCGCCATCTCTCGCTGGAGGCCGACGAGACGGTGCTGGCCCGCGCCGACGACGAGCGCCTGGGCGAGGACCTGCGCAAGCTCTACGTGGCCCTGACCCGCGCTCGCCACGCCACCTGGCTGGGTATCGCCCCGCTCAAGGGGCTGGAACGCAGCGCCATCGGCCAGGTGCTCACCGCCGGCGCCCCGCTCTCGCCGGAGACCCTGAGCGAGGCCCTCGCACCTCTGGCAGCGCAGGCCAGCGATGGCGTGCTGTCGGTGGAACCGGCGCCGGAACCCCGCGACCTCAGCGTGCCCGCCGAGACGCATAGCGACGTCCTGCGCGAGGCGCTGACGCCGGCACGGCGCGCCCGGGAGCACTGGTGGATTGCCAGCTACTCGGCGCTGCGGCTCGGCGGTGAACGCATCGGGGAAGGGGTGGAAGCGCCCGAGACCGCTCTGGAAGCCACCGCCCGTGAGATGCGCGACGAGCCCCAGGACCCGCCCCAGCCCACGCTGCCGGTGAGTGATGGCTCGCTGCACCGCTTCCCCCGGGGCCCGGCGGCGGGCACCTTCCTTCACAGCCTGCTGGAGTGGGCCGGCCAGGAAGACTTTGCACGGCTGGCCGCCGATCCCGAGCGCCTGGATGACACCCTGGCGCGGCGCGCCAACCTGCGCGGCTGGCGCGAGCGCATCCCGGCGCTCCAGGCCTGGCTGCGCGGCCTGCTGACAAGCCAGCTACCGGTACCGAACGCCCCGGAGGGGCCAGTGACACCGCTGCGCCTGGATCGGTTGGGGAGCGCTCACTATCAGGTGGAGCTGGAGTTCTGGTTCGCCGCCCACCAAGTCGACACCGCCCGCCTGGATGCCCTAGTGAGCACTCACACACTGGGGGGTGCCAGCCGCCCGGCGCTGGAGCGCGACCGGCTCAACGGCATGCTCAAGGGCTTCATCGACCTGGTGGTGGAACACGAGGGGCGCTTCTACGTGATCGACTGGAAGTCCAACCACCTGGGCCGCGACGACGAGGCCTACAGCGAGGCGGCCCTGGCGGAGGCAGTGCGCGAGAAGCGCTACGACCTGCAGTACAGTCTCTACCTGCTGGCCCTGCACCGCCTGCTCGGAACGCGACTGCCGGACTACGACATCGACCGCCACCTGGGCGGCGCGCTCTACGTCTTCCTGCGTGGCCAGCACGCGCCCTCCCGCGGCGTGCACCGCGAGCGCCCGCCCCGCCAGCTGATCGAGCAGCTCGATGCCCTGTTCCGTGACGCCCAGCACGTCACGACAAAGGAGCCCCGCCATGAGTGACCACCCGCACACCGACGAGGCCGCCACCGCCGGCGCCCTGCACGATGCCGGGGCGCTGTTCGCCCTGCTCGACCGCTGGGTGGCCCGCGGCTGGCTGCGCGCCCTGGACCGCGCCTTCGCCGCCTTCCTGGCCCGGGAGGTACCGGACGCCCCCGCCCCGCTGCTGCTGGCCGCGGCGCTGGCCAGCCACCAGCTCGGCCGCGGCCATGTCTGCCTGGACCTGGCACAGACCCTGACCCATCCGGACCTGGCGCTCTCGCTGCCCCCGGAGGGCGACAGCCTGGAGGACCCGCCACCAAGGCCCAGCCAGCTGCTTGGCGAGCTCACGCTGGCCGACTGGCAGGCAGCGCTCACTCACCCGCTGGTCGTCGGCCACGGCCCCGGCAACACCCCGCTGGTGCTCGACAGTACTCGCCTCTACCTGCGCCGCTACTGGCAGCACGAGCGCTCGATCCAGCAGCACATTGCTTCCAGACTGGACCAGGAAACCTGCAGGAGCGCAATTCATTGCCGGTTCGACGCTTCGACGAATGGCGCCGACAGGCGCCCGGCGGAAGCCACCCACACCTCCGACCCCACCCCCCTTGCGACCGCACTCTCCGCCCTCTTCCCCTCCAGCGACACCCTGGACTGGCAGAAGGCCGCCTGCGCCCTGGCCGCCCGTTCGACCTTCGCGGTGATCACCGGTGGCCCCGGCACCGGCAAGACCACCACCGTGGTCAAGCTGCTCGCCCTGTTGCAGACTCTGGCGCTGGGCGAGTGCCAGCGAGCGCTGCGCATCCGCCTGGCCGCCCCCACCGGCAAGGCCGCTGCACGCCTCAACGAGTCCATTGCCGGGCAGGTCAGCGCATTGCAACTGGATGGACTGGCCCCACTGCTGGCTACCTCCGAAGCAACGGAAGACGGTGTCCCCCTGTGGGAGCGCACTTCAGTGCGCGAAGGCGGTGTTGAAGACCTTCTCCGTGCCATACCCACCGAGGTCACTACTCTCCATAGGCTGCTGGGCTCACGCCCCGATACCCGCCACTTCCGCCACACCGCCCGCTACCCTCTGCCGCTGGACGTGCTGGTGGTGGATGAGGCCTCCATGGTCGACGTGGAGATGATGGCCGCGCTCCTCGATGCCCTGCCGCCCCGGGCCCGCCTGGTGCTGCTGGGCGACAAGGACCAGCTCGCCTCGGTGGAGGCCGGCTCGGTGCTGGGCGACCTGTGCACCCGCGCCGAGGGCGGCCACTACACGCCCGAGACCGCCGACTGGCTCGCCGAGGCCACCGGCCAGGCACTGCCGTCCAACATGCTCGACCCCCGCGGGAGCCCGCTGGACCAGGCCATCGCCATGCTCAGGCACAGCCACCGCTTCGATGCGGCCAGCGGCATCGGCCAGCTGGCCGGCGCCGTCAACCGCGAGGCCCCGGGCAGGGAGAAGCGTGCCGCCATCCGCGACGTGCTCGGCCACGGCTATGCCGACCTTTCGCATCTCAAGCTGCAGAGCGACCAGGACCGGTACCTGGAGCTGCTGGTGGTCTCGGGTCACGCCGCGGGCTTCCCGGATTCAGGTGAACGCCGCCTGCTGCGCAGCCAACCGCTGGCACCGCCGGTAGGCTATCGCCACTACCTGGAGGTCATGCAGGCCGCCGCGCCGCAGGTGGGAGAGGATGGCGAGATCGACCGCGCAGCCCTGGATGACTGGGCCCGCGCGGTGCTCGACGCCCACGGCCAGTTCCAGCTGCTCTGCGCGCTGCGCCGTGGCCCCTGGGGCGTGGAGGGCCTGAACGAGCGCATTCGTGCCGCCCTGGAGAAGGAAGGCTTGATCGACAGCGGTGACGGTCGACGGCCCTGGTACCCCGGCCGCCCGGTGCTGGTGACGCGCAACGACTACGGCCTGGGGCTGATGAACGGGGATATCGGCATCACCCTGGCGCTGTCCCGCTCGTCGGCAACCACCAAAAGCAGCCACCACGGCTCGGCGCTGCGCGTCGCCTTCCCCGCCGGCGATGGCAGCGGCCAGATCAAGTGGGTGCTGCCCAGCCGCCTGCAGGCTGTAGAGACGGTCTTCGCCATGACGGTGCACAAGTCCCAGGGCTCGGAGTTCACCCACACCGCCCTGCTGCTCCCCGATGCCCCCAACCCGATCCTCACGCGGGAGCTGGTCTACACCGGCATTACCCGCGCCCGCCACTGGCTCACCCTGGTCGAGACCGGGCGCGGCCAGCTGCTGGAGGCGGTGGAAAGGCGCGTGATGCGGGTTAGCGGGTTAGCGAGTTAGCGGGTTGGGAACTGCGTAAAGGATGGCCCCGCCGTTTTGCCGCCATCTTGAAACCCTTATATTGCATTCGAGTGGCAGGAAGTGCCCTCACCCCGAGCGAGGTGCGGTAAAGGAAAGCCATTCTCGAACGGGATATTCAGCCTCCCTGAGACGGCCAGATATTCCTGAAGACACAGCCAACATTCAATGAATAAAGGACGGGGAGAATCAGCCTTTGTCATCTCCAAGAACAAGATACGCGCTGCACTGGCTGACGGGACAATTCCACGACCCAGGCAGAGAAGCGGTCTATCGCCGTGACATCGCGCCCGGGGTGCGACGCGAGTCCGGCCTTGCGCTCAGCGTGGCGGCGCTGGTCTTCGGCATGTTTGCCCTTTCCGACTATCACTATACCGGCGTGGGCACCGAGCTCTATCTACTGCTCGCCATGCGCCTGGTAGTGGTGGTCGCCTGCCTGGTGTTGGCCTTCCTGATCGCACGCGTCGGCGACGATAACCGCAGGGTCTGGCTGCACGCCCTGCCCCTCTGGATACTGGCGACGGGCATCATTCTGATCGTTCCCTTGCGCCCCGAGAGCCTGCCCACCCAGGTCACCGCGGTGGTCGTGGCCACCATGGCGTTCTACCTGCTGATCCCCAACCTGCTGCCCGTGGTGGCCATCGCAAGCCTCTACCTGAGCCTGGGCTTCCTGGCCTCGGCGTTAATGGTGGCGGACACGCCTGCCGTGGTAGCGCTGCGCATCATGCTGCTGCTGATCATGACCAATGCCGTGGGCTTCTTTGCCCTGCTGCGCCTGGAAAAGCTGCAGCGAAAACAGTTCTCGCTGCTGCAGGAGGAGCGTATCCAGAACCAGCAGATGGCCGAGGAGATCGCTCACCGCAAGTCGCTGGAAGCGAAGCTTCGCAGGGTCGCCGAGCGAGATGCACTGACGGGCCTGGACAGCCGGGGACACTTCATGAAACAAGCCCGGGAACTGCTGCTTCGCTGCCAATGTAGAAAGTCGCCATTCAGCCTGTTCATGATCGACGTGGATCACTTCAAGGCCATCAACGATACCTGGGGGCACAGCCAAGGCGATCGGGTGCTGGCCGCGATCGCGGAGACCTGCAAGCGCTCCCTCCGACCCCAGGACGTGATCGGGCGTTTCGGGGGCGAGGAGTTCGTGGTGGCCTTGCCGGATACGCCCTCGGAAGACGCTCGAAGGGTAGCAGAACGGCTGCAGAGCAAGGTCGCCAACCTGCCGTTGAACGAGGAAATGCCCGGGCAGCGCCTGACCGTCACCATCGGGATAGCCGGTGTTGCCAGGGGGGAAGCCGACTTGCCTTCCCTGATCCAGCACGCCGACCGTGCCCTGTACGTTGGCAAGCGCGACGGCAGGAACCGTGTCGTGATGAGCCCTTGCTGATCAGGCAGCTCCCTGTCGGTAATGGTGCATGACCGAGACCCATGGCGGGTTGCATGCAACTGTCCTTCCGCGACGCACGAGTGCAGCTTCCTTGTGAAATAACCCTCATATGGTCGACACACCGACCTCATTATCGACTGACAGCACGGCACGAGCTCATGGAAACTCCTGCTGCCAGTGGCCATGACGACAATCAGCCTTTCGCAACAGCATTTCGGGTAGCAACGGCTGCACCTGCGAGCCATTAAAGGGAAAATGACTCACGCAGGAGGGATCGTCCTTGCCGTGACCGGCATCACCGCGCTGAGCGCCACTTCTGAGGCGAGAGGGTTCAGTTTACGTCTTCATCATAAAAGACAACCCTCCCTTCGATAGCCTTCAGCCCTGCAAGCGGCTGCTCGTAACTCCACGCCACGTCCTTGTGCTCGCCAAGCGAGTAGTAAGTGGCATCGCCCTTGAAGGGACAGTGAGTGACGGTGTCGGAGAGCGTCAGCAGGTCCATGCGCACATCGTCGCGGGGAAGGTACTGCCGCGGCGGGTAGCCGCGCTCGCGGAGTTCGATGGCACCGGTGGTATCGGCGAGCAGGGTGCCGTCGATGACAACCGTTACCCGGTGGAAATGCGGATGCAGCGTGATGCGCGGCGCTGAGTCGTCGTCCATGATCGGCCCCCTGGGTCTTTCGCGTACGACAGTACAGGGTAGCAGCCTACCACGGCAGCACCGATGCCATCGCCTGCCTTGATGACCTGGCGCGTTGCATGAGCCCCGGGAGCATGCCCAGGGCGCTTATCCGGCCATGACGATCGACTCTCTGATCGACCGTCATCGGCATCGAGCAAGCGTCAGGTCGAGGTGGCTCGCTGAAGGTACGTGGCGATCTCGTCCTTGAGCGCAACGCGCTTCTTGCGCGTGTCTTCCTCTGTGTGGGTAGCGACCGGCTCGACTTCCGTTTCCATGCGGTGTACCTGCCGATTTACTTCATGATACTCCTCGGCGAGTTTCGCGAAATGGGCATCCGACTGCTTGAGGTCATGGATGCGCTCAGCGTACTCGGGAAACTCTTCGGCCAGTTCGTGCGGCGTGTGGCTCATGGCACCTCCCGGGTGCAAGCGTGTGTTGTGAGGATGACACTCGACAGTATCAGTGCCCTATCGGCCAGTCCATGTACTCGGTCAATTCTCGGTGACATAGGGCAAGCCGATAGGCTAGAGCTTGCGTCGAGCCCCGTTCGATATGCCACCCTGAGTCGAAAACTACCTGTCACCCTGCCGGCAGGCTATCTTCAAGGTTCCATGAACCGGAAAATGGATAAGGAGCGCCCCATGAGCAACAGGGAAGCCTACGAACAGAAGCTGCGCGCCAAGCTCGATGAGCTGCAGGCCGAGGTGGACAAGCTGAAGGCCCGCGCCCGCAGCGCCGAGGCCGATGCACGCATCGACCGGGAGGAGGAGATCGACCGGCTTGAGGCGAAGCGCGAGGAGATGCGCAGGAAGCTCGAGGAACTGCGCCACTCCAGCGACGACGCCTGGGACGATATCCGGGCCGGTGCCGAGCGGGCCTGGGATTCGCTGAGAGAATCCCTCGAGAAGGCGCGCTCCCGCTTCAAGTGACCGGGCAGGCGCCGCGATGCACCACCCCCTCACCGTGACACCCTGGCCGATACGTTCGGCGCGGCCAGGCTGACGCCCCTGGGCGGCCGCGACGTCCTCTTCGTGATGGCGGCCGGGTCCGAGTACGGCCCCCATCTCGAGGCGCGTTTCGCCCCCTTCATGACCGGCGTCGGCCCCGTCGAGGCGGCGGCCTGCGGTGGCCTTGCCCCGCCTCGGTGAAGGTGCCATCGTCACCCCTCCCTTCCCTGCCTGACGACAAGGAGCGAGCAACGTGTACATCGCCATGAACCGTTTCCGGGTCAATCCCGAGAGAACGCAGGAGTTCGAGCAGATCTGGCTGGAGCGGGAGACGCACCTGCAGGGTCTGCCCGGTTTCGTCGAGTTCCACATGCTGCGCGGCCCCGAGAAGGAGGACCACGTGCTCTACGCCTCCCACACCGTCTGGCGCTCCCGCGAGGACTTCGAGGCCTGGACGCACTCCGAGGCCTTCCGCAAGGCACACGCCAATGCCGGCCAGAGCAAGCGCGAGGGGCTCTACCTGGGCCCGCCGAGCTTCGAGGGCTTCGAGGTCATCCAGACGGTCGACAACCCGCAGCAGGACGCATGAGCCATCGAGAGGAGCGCTGGCGCTTCATGCGCCCCTGGCAAAAAGGGGCACGGCAGATAGGGTCCGGCTGACCGGCTGAGCGGATGCCGTGTTCAACCGCCTGTCGGCCGGACCGTCACTCTCAGGGGGCCTCGGCTTCCACCGCCAGCCATTCGTCGACCAGATCCCCATGGTTGTCGATCCACTGCTGGGCGCCCTCGACGGGATCGCCGACCTCCTCGATGGTCGCCATCAGGCCTCCGAGGCTGTCATCGTCCATGTGCCAGGTGTTAAGTACCTCGGTCAGCCAGGGGTCATCGTTTGCGAAGCCACCGCGCGAGAACCAGTAGATGGTCTCGTTTTCGCCGTAGACGCCCTCGGGATCCTCGAGATACTTGAGGTCGTATTCGGCAAAGGCCCAATGCGGGCTCCAGAGGGTCACGACAAGAGGTTCTTCACTGGCATAGGCACCGTCCAGCGCCGCCATCATCGCGGGGCCGGAGCTGTTGACCTGAGACAGCGGCAGGTCATACGCCTCGATGGCATCGTCGGTCAGGCCGGCGATCGCGGAGCCACTGTCGATACCGAGGATCGAGGGGCTGCCCTGGTATTCGAACTCGTCCGCACGTGCCTTGAGTTCTGGAATGGTATCAATATCGACATAGTCGGGGACGACCAGCCCCAGCCCCGTGCCCTCATACCAGGCGTCATGCACCTCGAGTTCGTCCTCGTAGGGCTCGAGAAAGGGCTTGTCGGTGATCGGCAGCCAGATCTCCAGGGAGAGGTCGATATCGTTCTGGGACATGGCCGCGTAGAGCGCATTCTTGCTGACATTGGAGAGATCGACATCGTAGCCGTACTCATCCTCCAGCAGGATCTTCCACATGTTGGCAACGGCAATGTTCTCGGCCCAGTTGTTGGTGCCAATTGTCAGGTTCTTGTCCTGGGCGAGAAGGGTCTGGCTTGCCGGAATGAGGGTGAAAGCCAGTAGTGCAGATGACAGTTTCTTCATTGGGAAGGTCTCTCCGTTATCGCGTTATTTTGTCGGTGCTTGATAGTAACAAGGTCGTCGCCACTCCCCTCCCTTGGATTGAGAATACCTGTCATGAGAAAAGGGAATGGCAATGCGGTTACCGCCTAGCCGATCAGCCTGGTATCGAAGGGATAATCCGACAGCAGCTCGACCCGGCCATCGTCGCGAATGTAAAGCTGTTCTTCGAGCTTGACGCCCTCGCCGCCATCTTCGTGGCCGATATAGCTCTCCACGCATAGTGTCATGCCCGGGGCAAAGACGCCGTCGTAGCCTTTGTCATCGATATCCTCGCGGTGAACGATATAGGGGTACTCCCCGTTCATGCCCACCCCGTGCGCCAGGGCGAAATAGCGCCTTGCCCGGTAGGCGGGGGGAATGCGCCAGGCGCGCTCGGCATATTCCTTGAAGCTGACCCCGGGCTTGAGGTTTTCCATGTTGGTACGGATCTGCTCGTAGGCCAGCGCGTAGAGATCCCGCTGGGCCGGGCTGGCTTCGCCATCACCACAAAGAAAGGTGCGCGAAAAGTCGGCGTAGTAGCCGTACCGCCCCACCACGTCGGTATCCAGGGCGACCAGCTCGCCGTCGCGAATGAGGCGGTCGGAACACTCCTGGAACCAGGGGTTGGTGCGCGGCCCGGAGTTCATCAGCCGTGTCTCGACGAAGTCGGCATCGGTGGCGATGATGTGCTCGTGAAGCTTGGCCCAGACGGCATTCTCGCTGATGCCCGGCACGATGGCGGCCTCCAGCTTGCGTACGCCATCTTCCACGGCGCGCAGCGATGAACGGATCATCTTGATCTCGTTGGGCACCTTGTAGGCACGCGCTTGCTCCAGGGGCTCCTGGGCGTCCAGTACCCGGTAGCCGCGACGCTGCAATTCAAAGGCCGCTTGCGGCGTGGCGCTCTCGATGGCGATGCGATCACCGCCGCCGCACTGGCGCACCAGTTCGGCGATCTCGTCGGCCCAGGCACGGGTCACTGCCTCGGTGTTCTTCTCGTTGAAGTAGTAGGAGATCGCCTTGGCCGGCCGGATCTCGTCCACCGTGGGCAGGTGGCTGGCAAGGTGCTCGCAGCCGGAGAACTCGAAGAGCACCACCGGCCCCCGGGCCGGCACGAAGGCATAGCGCGCGGGGTTGCGTGAGCTGTAGACCTGCATGTTGCGCGAGCCGGTGGCGTAGCGCACATGAGCGGGGTCGAACAGCACCGCGGCGGTGATGTCGCGCTTGGCCAGCTCGGCGCGCACCCGCCCGAGCCGGTCCAGCAGGATGCGGGGAATCTCGTCGGCGGAGGGCTCGCATTCCGCCGGATCGTGCGTGGGCGGCAGGATGCCCATGGACGCCAGGTCCATTCTCATCGGTGTCTCCTCGTCATGGGGGCGTTATCGTTGGGGGCGGCTCAGTCGATCAGGCCGTCGGCACGCTCCTCGCGGCGCGCCTCGGCCAGCATGTGCTGCTCCGAGACGCGGCCGTAGAGCTGGCGGGTGCGCTCCAGGCGCCCCACCACGTCGGGCGCCTGGGAATAAGCGAAGATCGCCGTCAAGCGCGGCGTGTCGCCGTCCACTCGCGTCACCCGATGCAGGCTGAAGCGTCCCTTGAACAGCTGCAGATCTCCCGGACGCAGGTCGAGCCTCCGGACGCGCTCCCTTCGCTCGCCACGAATCACCGCGCCGACCTCGTCGTAGTTCTCATCCCGGGGATTGCGGATGTTGGGGCAGTATTCGAACACCCCGCCGCTCTCGGGCTGCTGGGTCATCATGGTGACGATGAATTCGTTGGTGTCGTAATGCCACGGTTGCTCGGTGCCGTCCGGCAGGACGTTGAGCACCAGCCCGGCATAGGGATCGGCGTACTCGTAGATGTGCGGCTCGCCCAGGCAGCGCTGCACCAGCGACTTCATGGCGCCGGAGACATAGAGGCGATGCATCAGGGTGTCGGCGGTGATCATGTCGCGAGTCACGAAGCCGCTGGTGCGGGTCATGAACAGCCGCCGGGGGTCCCCCTCGGGCAGCTCGGGGTCGTCGGCGGTGAAGTAGGCGTTGACCTCGCGGGTGTTGTAGAAGCTCTTCTCGGCCATCCGCGCACTCTCCTCGCGGATGCGTTCGAGGCGGTCGTGGCGCAGGAAGCCGCGCAACACGACGCAGCCCTCACGATCCAGATGGGTGCGGGCCGTCTCGATGGCCTCGAGCAGCGCCGGATCATCGGGCCGGTGCAGGGGGTATCGCTCGGTGTCGACGATATCGGAGAGGTCCAGGGCCTCGGCGTTGGCCAGGCCATGGTCGGTGGCGCTCATCGGTAGCCTCCTTGGGTGTCGGTTGACCTTGGCTGGCCTTATGCTGGACGCCCTACAGCCATTCATGAAACGAGTCATTCCGATGGATTCAATCGGCGATTCCGATCGATCGCGCCTGCCCGCCCTCGACAGCGACCTGCTGCTGGCCTTCGTCACGGTAGCCGACAGCGGTGGCTTTACCGCGGCCGCGCGCTATCTGCACCGGACACAGTCGACCATTAGCCTGCGGGTGAGCACCCTGGAAGATCGCCTGGGCACGCGGCTGCTGAACCGCACCAGCCGCCATCTGGCGCTGACGCCGGACGGCCAGACCTTCCTGGTCTACGCGCGGCGCCTGCTGCAGCTCCAGCGCGAGGCCCTGGGGGCCTTGAGCGTCTCGCGCGAGCCGATCACGCTGCGCTTCGGCTTGCCCGAGGATTACGCCGATACCTGGCTGCCTGCCCTGCTCGAGCGCTTCTCGGCGGCTCATCCGGAAGTGCGTGTCCATATCCACTGCCGCATGTCCACCGAACTGCTCGACCAGCTCGATGGCGGCTCGCTGGACCTAGTGCTGGCGGTGCGCCACGCCGCCGACAGTGGTGGCGAAGTGGTCGGCCAGGAGGCCGTGGTGTGGGCCGCGCATCGCGACTTCCGCCACGCCCCGGGGCGCCCGCTGCCGCTGGCCCTGTTCCCCGAGCAGTGCATCTATCGGCGTCGGGCTCTTCAGGCCCTCACCGACCGGGGATTGGCCTGGCAGATTGACTCGACCAGCCAGAGCCCCAGTGGCCTGCGCGTCATTGTCGATCAGGCCCGCGCGGTGACGCTCTGCGACCGGCGCTCGATTCCCGCGCACTGGCGGGTGCTCGGCGAGGCCGAAGGCCTGCCGTCCCTACCCGCCGCCGAACTGGAAATCCATCGCTCGCCCAGCCTGACGCACCCCGCCTTCGAGACCTTCGTGCAATGTCTCAAGGAGGTGATGGCGAAGGCGACCCCCGCAGCCAGCTGACAAAAGCCTTGTGACAGAAGCTGTCAGGCGCCATCGCTGGCCACGGCGCCCAGCAACCAATCGCGCAGCAGCCTCAGGGTAGGCTCCCCGCCCTGACCCGGCCGGGTGACGAACCAGTAGGATTGATGCCCCGGCATCGCTGCCGCCAGCGGCTGCACCAGTGCCCCCTTGGCCAGCTCCCGGGTGACCATGGCGCGGTCGGCGATGGTGATGCCCAGTCCCTCCAGGGCGGCGCGAATCGCCAGGTCCAGCATGTCGAACTCCAGCCCGCCCTCGGTATCGATGCCCTCGATGCCCGCCGCATCCAGCCAGTGCCGCCAAGTGGGAAAGCGATCCTCGTTGGTTCTCATCACGTGCAGCAGCGTCTGCTCGCGAAGGTCCAGCGGCTGGCCATCGCGTATCAGGCGAGGCGCACAGACCGCAATGTGGTGCTCCTGCATCAGGAAGTGCGGCTCGACGTCGTTCCAGTCGCCGTCGCCGAAGCGGATGGCGGCATCCAGGGCGCTGTCGGCGGCCAGGTCGTCGTCCTCGCGGGTAGTCAGGGTCAGCGACAGGGAGGGGTAGCGCCGCCGCAGGTCGTCCAGGCGCGGCACCAGCCAGCGGCTGGCCAGGGTCGGCGGCACGTTGAGGCGCAACCGGGTGAGATCCGCCGGCGAGGCGAGATCGCGCACCGTCAGGGCGATGCGGTCGAAGGAGGTACTCAGGGCCGGCAGCAGTCGTCGCCCCGCCTCGGTCAGCCGCAACTGTCCCGGTCGTCGCTCGAAGAGGCTCACCCCCAGTTGCTCCTCCAGATGACGCACCTGACGGCTGATCGCGCTCTGCGTCACATGCAGCCGCTGTGCCGCCAGGGTGAAGTTCTGGCATTGCGCGGCAGCCTCGAAGGCCTTGAGGGCGTTGAGCGGTGGCAGGTAACGACTCATGTGCGACGGCTCCTTATGCGTTCTTGTCGGGAGGAGGCGTTCCGAAGCGCGAGTATTCCCGGCACGCCATGCGTTTTACTCATGCCGAGGGTACCAAATCCTCGTTTGTCGCCCCATTCGACGCTGCCCAGACTGGCCACCGGAATCTTCATCCTTCAGCTCTGGAAACCAATCACCATGGCCAACGACACCAAGGCCCTGACGCCCCGTAGCCACGACCTGGAAGGCTGGCGCGAGCTGGCCGAGCGCCTGCCGCTGCCCCGCCACGCCTATGTGGGGGGCGAGTGGCGCAATGCCGAGTCCGGTTGCACCTTCACCGCCCGCAACCCGGCCACCGGCGAGCCCCTCACCGAGGTGGCTGCCTGCGATGCCACTGATGTCGACGGGGCGGTGGCAATCGCCCGGCGCACCTTCGAAGGCGGCGAGTGGCGCGACCTGCCGCCCGCCGAGCGCAAGACACGCATGCTCGCCTGGGCCGATGCCATCACCGACCACGCCGACGAGATCGCCCTGCTCGAGACCCTGGAGACCGGCAAGCCGATCGGCCAGACCACCAGCGTCGACGTGCCCGGCCTGGTCGGCGGCCTGCGCTGGTATGCCGAGGCACTCGACAAGCTGTATGGCGAGACCGCACCCAACGGTGCCTCCAGCGTCTGCCTGGTCGATCGCGAACCGATCGGCGTGGTCGCTGCAGTGGTGCCCTGGAACTACCCGCTGATCATCGCCGGCTGGAAGCTCGGGCCGGCACTGGGTGCCGGCAACTCGGTGATTCTCAAGCCCGCGGAGCAGTCGACGCTGGCCACCCTGCGTGTCGCCGCACTGGCAGAGGAGGCCGGCATCCCCAGCGGCGCCCTCCAGGTGGTCACCGGTCTGGGCCACGAGGCCGGCCAGGCGCTCGGCCTGCACGACGATGTCGACGCCATCGGTTTCACCGGTTCCACCGAGGTCGGCAAGAAATTCCTGGCGTATTCGGCGCGCTCCAACATGAAGCGCATCGGTCTGGAGTGCGGCGGCAAGAGTCCGCACATCGTCACCCGCTACGTCGACGACCTCGACCGCATCGCCATGTATGTCGCCTACGGTGTCTGGTACAACCAGGGCGAGACCTGCCACGCCGGCACCCGGCTGATCGTCGACCGCACTATCAAGGACGAGCTGCTCGCCAAGGTGCGCCGATGGGCCGACAAACTCCAGCCCGGCGATCCTCTCGACCCCGACACCCAGATGGGCGCGATGATCGAGCCCCAGCACGCCGACAAGGTCATGGGTTATCTCCAGCAGGGCCGCGATGAGGGTGCCCGCCTGCTGTTCGGCGGCGAGCGCGTGCACCGGGACAGCGGCGGCGACTTCATCACGCCGGCGATCTTCGACGAGGTCACCAACGACATGCGCATCGCCCGCGAGGAGATCTTCGGGCCGGTGCTGGTGGTGATCGGCGTCGATGGCCTCGACGAGGCCCTGGCAGTGGCCAACGACACCGACTACGGCCTGGGCGCGGCGATCTGGACCAACCGCCTGAGCGACGGCCACCGCGCCGCCCGGGCCCTGCGCGCCGGCACCGTCTGGGTCAACTGCTACGACCACACCTCCATCAATGCCCCCTTCGGCGGCTTCAAGCAGTCCGGACAGGGGCGCGACAAGTCGCTTCACGCCTTCGACAAGTATACCGAACTCAAGACCACCTGGATCGAGCTGGATGCCTGACATGCCGACGAACTTCACGACCGGCCGGCAGGTGCCCCTGGTGGTCGGTGCCGGCGCACTGTCGCGACTGCCCGAGCTGTGCCGGGCCCATGGCGCCAGCAGCGCGCTGGTCGTCACCGACGCTGGTATCGCCGCCACCGGGCTGGTCGACCGCCTCGCCACGCTGCTGGGCGATACGCTGCCCGTGACGCGCTTCACCGCGCCCACCGGCGAACCGACCCTGGCCACGGTCGACGCCGGCGCCAAGGCCGTGCGCGAGCTCGCATCGCCGCTGGTCATCGGCCTGGGGGGCGGCACTGCCCTGGACATCGCCAAGCTGGTGGCCGCCCTGGCCGAGAGCCCCGGCGCCATGGCCGACTACCTGCTCGCCCGCAGCCCCTGGACGGGGCGCGCCCCCGCGGTGATGATCCCCACCACCTCGGGCACCGGCTCGGAGGTGACCCGCACCTCGATCGTCGCCGACGATCGAGGGCGCAAGCAGTGGGCCTGGGGCGACGAGCTGCTGCCCGAGGCGGTCCTGCTCGATCCCGAACTGACGCGCACCCTGCCGACGCCACTGACTGCGGCCACCGGCCTGGACGCCTTCGTGCATGCCCTAGAGGCGACCAGTGGCCAGGGACGGCACGTCTTCATCGAGGCGAGCGCCCTGCAGACGATGCGGCTGATCGGGCAGGCGCTGCCCCGAACCGTGTCCGTGCCCGACGACCTGGAAGCGCGCCAGCAGATGCAGGTCGCCGCCTGCCTCGCCGGTCAGGCGATCGACAACGGCGGTACGGGACTGGGCCACAACATCGGCCATGCTCTCGGCTCGCTCTACCACCTGCCGCATGGCGTCGCCGTCACCCTCGGCGTGGAGGCTACCCTGGCCTGGACGATCGAGGGGCGCGAAGCGGTCTTCGCCCCGGCGGCCGAGGCCCTGGCGAAAGGCGACACGGCGCACGACCTGCCCGCGCGCTTCAGCGCCCTGGCGGATGCCGCCCGTTTCGATACGGCGCTGGCGCCTTTCGCCAATCTCGAGATGGATGTCGAGGCCCTCGCCGCAACCATGCAGGCCGAGGAGAATGCGCCCATGGCCGACAACGCCGCGCGTCGCCCGGGGCCCGACGACTGGCTGGCGCTCGCCGAGGCCACGGTAGCGCTGTTCGAGCGCCGCCTGTCCAGCCGCGATGTCGTCCAGGAGGAGTCCGCATGAGTGTCATCGAACGCATCGAGATCACCCACCATCAGCAACCGCTCGAGCCGCCCTTTCCGGCGGCCTGGGATAGCCAGCCACGCCGGCTGTTTCCGGCCACCCTGGTCAGGGTCCTCGACAGCGAGGGGCGTGAAGGCGTCGGCTCCGGTGACGCGATGTACGGCTTCGAGGACTTCCGCTCGTTGTTCGTCGGCCACGACCCGCTGGCGCTGGAACGGCATAGCGGCGTGATCGACAACATCGGTTACCATGCCGGGCGATGCTGGCCGCTGGAGGTCGCGCTCTGGGATCTCGCCGGCAAGATCCGCGGCGAGCCGGTGTGGCGCATGCTTGGGGGCACCTCGAATCGTCTACGCGCCTATGCGTCCAGCGGCACCCATCGCCCGATCGAGCAGCTGGTCGCCCTGGCCGAAAAGGTGCGCGATGCCGGCATTCCGGCCATGAAGCTGCGCTTCGGCCGCCCCCGGCTCGATGACGATCTGGCGGCCCTAGCGGCGGTGCGCCAGGCGCTTGGCGAGGCATTCACCCTGATGGTGGACTGCAATCAGGGCTGGCGCATGCCCTGGGACATCCAGGCCCCCTGGGACCTGGCCAAGGCCACCGAGGTCGCCGAGGAGCTGATCCGCCATGACGTGCTGTGGATGGAGGAACCGCTCTACCGGGGCGACTATCCCGGCATGGCGGCGCTCAACGCCCACACCGGCAACCGGCTGAAGATCGCCGGCGGCGAGATGACCCGCGAGCCCTACGAGTTCCAGGAGATGCTGCGGCGCGACTGCCTTGACGTCTACCAGCCAGACGCGGTCTGCTCGATCGGCATGCTGGGGCTCTCCCGGCTGGCGCAGGAGGTGACCGCGCACGGCAAGTGGTTCACCCCGCATACCTGGGGCAACGGCATCGGCCTGATGGCCAACCTGCACCTGACCGCCGGCAGCGTGGGGCCCGAGGGCTGCCCCTACCTGGAATTCCCCTTCGACCCACCGGAGTGGACACCCGAGGCCCGCGACTATCCGCTGGCCACTCCACTGATCCCCGACGACGCAGGCTGGCTGACTCTCTCGGAAACCCCCGGACTGGGCATCACCCTCGACGAGCAGCGCCTGCGCAACACACGAGCCGATAAGGCCACCTACAGCTGATAGGCCCCCTCTTCCTTACCAGGTGACCCAGCTTCCGGCTTGACCGACACGTCCCCCGGTAGTGTGATGGCCCCTGGCGCAGTGGCGCCAGCCCCTGTATCCGGTGCCAGCCAAGAGGCCACCATGAGAAAGATCCTGCTCGTCGACAACGGCTCCCTGCGCCCCCAGGCCACCCTCAACCTGCGCCGCCTGGCCCGGGCCTTGAGCCAGACCACCGGCCACGAGGTCGAAGCCGCCTCCCTGCTGCACTCCTACAAGATCCCTGCGGAGGAACTGGAGGGCCAGAAGGCGGTCTCGCTGGGGCCACTGGCCGAGCAGCTGGCGGCAGGGGGCACGACCGAGCTGGTGATCCTGCCCTTCTTCTTCGGCCCCAGCCAGGCGTTGACCCGCTACCTCCCCGAGCGGCTGGCCGAGGTGCAGGCCCAGCACCCCAGGCTCGCCATCAAGGTGGCGCTGCCACTGGTCGACAGTCTGGCGCCGCTGGACCTGCGGCTGGCGCAGCTGCTGGCCGACAACGTGCGCGAGCGCATGGCGGGCCGCTCGCCGCCGAAGGTGGTGCTGGTCGACCACGGCAGCCCGATTCCCGAGGTCACGGCGGTGCGCAACTACCTGGCCGGCCAGCTCAGCGTGCTGCTGAGCGACGAGGCCAGCTGCGTGACCTTCGCCTCCATGGAGCGCCGCGAGGGCCAGGCCTACCGCTTCAACGAGCCACTGCTGGTCGACCTGCTGGCCTCGCCGGCCATGGCCGAGAGCGAGGTGATACTCGCCATGCTGTTCCTCTCGCCGGGGCGCCACGCCGGGGAGGGCGGCGACATCGCGGAGATCTGCGAGCAGGCGATGGCGAACTCGCCCGGCCTGCGCGTCACCACCACGCGCCTGGCGGGGGAGCATGATGCCATTCTGGAGGTGCTCACGACCCGCCTCTCCGAGGGCCTGGTCGGCTCGCCGCTGCTGCTCTCGCTGCCGGCGAGCGCGTGATCCAACCGCGGGGTTCGCGCCGCCAGGCGGGAGCTCGGTGGTTCGTTCGCAACTCTGCCATCTCGACACCGGCATCGCTTATAGTCACCGGCTCCTTCGTTCCAGGGCACGGGCTCAGGTGCCCGGACACCCCAGGGCCGCCATCATGGGTTGGCGGCGGTTTTTTCAGCGTCCTCCACTGCTTCATCTTCCTCCACTTCGGGCTCCAGTGGCTCGCCCTCCTCGTTCTGGAGCTGGTGATCGTAGGCCGCCTGGAGGCCGGTGTCCTCCTCGTCCTCCTCGGCCTGGGCGATGTGGCCCGGGTAGAAGGGCGACAGGATGGCTACCAGGATGCCGAGTGCAGCGAAGGTGGCAAAGGCATCGGCGTAGCCGAGCCTATCCACCAGCCCACCGACGACAGGCGAGCCGGACGCCTGCCCCAGCGATACCGCCATGAAGGGCAGTACCGGTCCCACCGACAGCCGACCCGGCAACAGGCGGATCCCGGTCATCAGATAGAGCCCCGTCAGACTCATGTAGGCCAGGCCAAAGACCAGTGCGGAAAAGGCCGCCAGCCACGACTGACCGGGGCTGGCGGCCAGCAGCGCCAGGCTCGCGGCCAGCATCATCAGCATCAGGGCCTGGGTGATGGGTGGGTTGTTGCGATCGGCCAGGTCGGCCACCACGGCCCCGCCGAGGCCGGCGATGCCCACCGAGAGCCATAGCCACCCAGTGGCGCCGGACGGCAGGCCGCCGAGGGTGACCACCAGGTCAGGCGCGAAGATCCAGTACGCGGCAGAGATGAAGCCCATCAGGAAGGCAAACAGCGAGAGCCTGACGAGACGTGACCAGGGCAGTTCACTGAGCGGTGGCGGCGGCGCGGCGTTCCCCGGCGTGATCCGCGACACCGAGGGCAGGTAGAGCCAGGCGGCAATGACGCCGATGCCCGCCAGGATGGCGAAGGAGAGGTATGCCAGCCGCCAGGCGCCGGCCAGGAACAGCACCGTCGGTACTGCCACGATCACGCCGATGCTGGTCCCCGCGTTCATGACCGAGCTGACGCGCCCGTGCATCGAGCGCTTCACCATCGCCTGCATGGCGGCCGTGAGCGCCGGCATCATCAGGCCGGTGCAGATGCCGCATGAGAATACCCCCACGCCCAGCATCAGCGCGTCGGCGGACTGGCTGATCAGCACCAGGCCGACGACGCCGAACGCCCCGGAGAGCACTGCCGTGTTGCGGGCCCCAAGCTGATCGGTGGTGAACGGCGCGATCGCCGTGGCCAGCAGGAAACTGATCAGCGGCAGCGCACCGATGATGCCGATCACGTACGGTGTGAGTTCGAGTTCGTCCCGGATAGGGGGCACGAAAAGCCCGAAGGCGAAGCGCGCGAGCCCGTAGCTGATCGCGACCAGCGCTGCGCCAAAGATCGCAAACCCTGTGCTCGATAGCGTCTTCATGATGCCTCCACGAGACAGGTATCGACGATCATGGGCCATGCCAGTACCAGACGCTCCCCCTGCCGCGGGATGCCTGGCCGTTGATGCTCGATATCACGATTGCTCTTGATCACCATGCATCCCTCGCTTGCTGGTTTCATGGATTAACCGTCGCCCCCAACGGTACCAGATCCACCCCGGATCTGACGCCGGCATGAACCAACCGCGTATCGCCCGAAGGCTGGGGCCCCCCAGCCGCATCGGGCGAGGTGATGGAGACACTCTTTGGCGAGAGCATCATGGATCTGCGCTACTACTGGTTGCGCGAGGCCGAACTCGATGGCATTCCACTGATTGTCTCGCGCACCGGCTGGTCCAGTGAACCGGGTTATGAGCTTTATCTGCGTGACGGCACGCGAGGGGACGATCTCTGGGAAAGGATCATGGCGGCAGGTGGGTCACGGCCGCCGGGCTGGGGACATGGTTACTGAAGCTCGTGCCGGACCACCCGGGCTGGTGCCATAGGCAAGGGCACAGTCACGGCCGGCGTGCTTTGCGGCGTACAGTGCCTCGTCGGCGTGGGCCATTGCGCGGGACTCATCATCGCCCAGGCGGGCCACGCCGAGGCTGATCGACATCGCCACCATCAGCGGCATGCCACCTTCCGGCACTTCCACCGCGAAGCGCTCATCGCCCACTCGCCGGCGCAGACGCTCGGCCAGTGCCAGGGCCTGTTGATCGTCCATGCCGCCTGTCAGAACGGCAAACTCCTCGCCACCCAGACGCACCAGGGCATCCACCGGACGAAGTTCGTCGCGGATCCGGCTGACCATGAGTTGCAGCAACGCATCGCCTACCTGGTGGCCATGGGAATCGTTGATCTGCTTGAAGTGATCGATATCGAACAGGATCAGATGACAACATGACGTGTCAGCATCTACCGCCTCGAGGTACTGGTCCATCCCCCGACGATTGAGAGCCCCCGTCAGGGCATCGCGCCGGGAGGCGGCCAGTGCCTTCTGCTCGTCCTTCTTGCGCCGGCTGATATCGAGAAGCAGCCCGGCGATCGCGACGGGACGGCCCGACCTGCTGTACTGGATCTCGGCGATGATCTCGTGCCAGACCCAGCCTCCCCCCGCAAGGCGCAGTCTTGCGTCAAGGCGAAACTGGGCAGCCCCGGGGTCCGAGCGGAGGATTCGCAACCGTGTCCATACCAGGGTGCGATCCTCGGGATGAAGACGGGCCAGCAGGCGGCGCAGCGGCATCCGCGGATACGTCTCGGGATAGCCCAGCACCGTCTTGAGCGCCCGGGAGCACCATACACGCCCGTTGCGCAGGCTGACTTCCCAGACCCCACAGTCGGCCACCTTGTGGAACAGCTCGATCTGACGTGAGCGATGAGTCAGCTGGTATCGATAGACGGCGGCAGCGATCAGCTGGCCGGCGGCTTCGAGCAGATCCAGACCTGGCCCTTCCCAGCTGACAGGACGCTCGCAGTCGTCGATCCCCAGGGTGCCCCACCAGTGGCCGTTCACGAAGAGGGGCACCGTGGCCATGGACTGGATCGCCTGACTCTCGAGATTGGCCCGCAGGGACCCCGACGGCATGTCGGGGACGCAGAAGTCATGTCGCTGCCCCGCCTGGCGTTCCTCGACCAGGCGTCGATAGACAGGATCCCCGAGTGCCCAGGAAAAGAAACGAAAACGGCGCTGGTTCAACTGTCGGTAGCGCTCCGACGCCGCCCACTCGAAGACATAATCCTGCACCACGGCGTCGGGCTGCACATCGAGCAGTTGGAAGACCCAGACACGGCTCGCTCCGGTAACGGGGCCAATCTCCGCCAGCAGCCGGTCGACCCCATCCGCCCAGTGCTCCGCACGCATCAGAGCACGGCCGCCCCGACTGAGCGCAGCCAGGCAACACGCGGTATCCACGGGTACGGGAGCAAGCTCACCGCGAGCGGTGTCAGCGGTGCGGGCAGGTTGACCAGGCATCGAGCACGCTCTCCATGAGGCGGTTTATGCGCCAGCATCCTTGATCCCGACGGGGATGCCAAGCCAGCCGACTGATGATGCCTCAACGCCAGGGCAGGTCAGGGTCTGCATGGTGGACACGGCGGGCCACCTTGCCTACCCAGGGGCAAGATGTCATCGCCCACCGCAACAGCCAAAAGGCCCCTCACCGTCCCGACGCTCGCCATGGCGGTGAAGCGTGCGAGGCTTGGAGGGACGTCCCTGAGTTGCCAGGGTCAGCGCCTCGGCTCCTTCCGGCACATGGGCATACCCGGGGCAGGTCGTCATGCCGCGCGGTAGCCGATACACCTTCAGTCCCGCTCTCAGGAAGCGACCCAGGGTACGCTGGCCAATCTGTCGCACCAGAAGGTGCGTCACCCCCGCCTGCTCCAAGGCATTCAGCAACCGGCAGCGGCCACTGCAAGTACTGGCCTCCATCGGATTCTCGATACTGCGGCCCTCCTGGCCGTCAAGCACCCGGACCTGCGGCGCCTTGCCGAGATGCCCCGACACTCGTCCTTGCGTATTCATGGGAACCGCCATGATCATGACCCGTCACTCCTCTTTGCCACTCGATGCGTCATCTCCCGGAACGGCCGATATCAGCCCGACAGCTACACCAGACCTGCCGGCAGAATATCCGGCACAGGCCGGGCGCCGCCAGAGCCGGTCGTGCGACATGGTTTCGCAGGGACAGTGCAGGAGCATGCCACTTCGCCGGACTGGTGCTTGACCCGCGCTGCGCTCGATAGTGTGATGGCCCTTGGCCATCCCCGCCCCTGCCTGCCAGGAGGCTTTCATGCGCAAGACCCTGCTCGTCGACAATAGCTTCCTGGTCGACCAGGGCAGTCCGATCCCCGAGGTCTCGGCAGTGCGCAACTACCTGGCCTCCGAACGCCTGGCGAGGAGGTGCCATGCCTGACACCCGCACGCAATCCCTCAGTCCCGCCCTGGAGCGCGCCCACCTGGCATGGGACCTGCTCGTCATTGCGCTGGTGATCGTCAATCTGTTCCTGCTGCTGGTCGACAGCCTCTTTCTGCTGCCCCCGCTGAACGCCGCCTTCGAGGCCATGTCTCCCGGCCTGCACGGCGCCTATGACCGGTACGTGCATGCTCGCTTCCTGGCCATCGACCTGGGGTTCGTGGCCGTCTTCGTGCTCGACGTACTGCTGGGCTGGGCGGTGGCCATCGCCGAGCGGCGCTACCACCGCTGGTTCTTCTACCCCTTCGTGCACTGGTACGACGTGCTCGGCTGCATCCCGGTCGGCGGCTTCCGGGTGCTGCGCATCCTGCGCGTCATCTCGCTGCTGCATCGGCTGCAACGGCTGGGCCTGATCGATGTGCGCCGCTGGTACCTCTACGGCGTGGTCGCCAAGTACTACGACATCCTGCTCGAGGAGCTCACCGACCGCATCGCCGTGCGCATGCTCGACAACGTCCAGGCCCAGCTGCGCTCCAGCGATTCGCTCTCCGCGGGCATGGTGGAACAGGTGGTGCGGCCCCGCCAGCAGGCGCTGATCCACGAGATCTGCCAGCGCCTGGAGGCCATGGCAGGTAGCGCCTATACCCGGAATCGCCCCGATATCCTGCGCTACGTGCGCAGCCTGGTCGGCCGTACGCTGGCAGAGAGCCCGGAGATTCAGCGACTTTCGCGCCTGCCGCTGGGCAGCCAGCTGACCCGAGGGCTCGAGACCTCGCTCTCCGACCTGGCCTGCCGCCTGGTCAACGAGGCGCTGGCAGGACTTCAGTCGCCAGAATTCTCCGCTCTGGTCGAGCACCTGGCCGAAAGCGGGTTCGATGCCTGGCTGCACACCGACCCCCATACCGAGGCGGTCACCGAACAGGTCCTGGTGGATATGCTGGAGCTGCTCAAGGAGCAGATTGCGGTCAAGGGCTGGAAGGACAGGTACGCCTGACGCTGCCATCGCTTCCGGCGCCATCCTCCCTCAGCGCTCTTCCATGACCCGTGCCAGCTCCTGCCGATAGGCCGCTTCGTGGCGTGACGCCTCGGCGGGAAAGCGGCCGAGGGCCACGGCCAGCTCGAAGAAGCCCTCTCGGGGCAAGTCGCCGCGACGGCTGACCACCAGGGCGGCGATCATCGGTCGGCCGGCAGCAACGTCCTCGCGCATCAGCGCTTCCAGCGCCCGAGCGACGCGACGGATCGTGCCCGGCGGAGTCAGCCCCAGCGCCTCGGCGGCCTGCTGGTAGGTGATCGGCACGGCCGCATGGGGCAGACCCCCGAGCAGGTCACGCAGGCGCGAGACCAGGTCGGTTTCCTCGTTCATGATCATTCTCTCCCGGGCCGGATGACACCGCTGGACATCTCGGCGGCAGATGCAGACTGGCGCCGCACAGACTGCGCTCACCGGCCACAGCTTGCCCAGAGTGACAGGCAGGCGGAAGCGGGGCCCAGTATCGCCTCTCCGCCCAGGCTGTCGGGCCGAGCGCGTTACCATGAGCCAGGGCGGTGAAGCGCATTGTACGGTACAGCCGGGATCAGGTTAACGACGTGATAGCATGTCGTACCTCCTCGTTTCTTCACTCGTGACCGCGGATGTTCCCCATGGAAGAGATCGGCCTGAGATGGCTCCTGGGCCAGGGCGTGAGCCTGGTGGCGCTGGTACTCTGCCTGGTGGCCTTTGCCAGCAAGCGCGACGACAGGCTGTTCGTGCTGCTGCTGTTCGCCAATGTCGCCTTCGCCGCGCAGTTCGCGCTGTTCGAGAGCTGGGTGGCGGCCGGGATTTCGGCACTGATCGTGCTGCGCATCGCCCTGGTGCGCCGCTTCCCGCGCCACCGCGCGCTCATGCTGGTCATGCTGGGCGCCACCCTGGCGGTGGCAGCACTGACCTGGAGCGGCCCGAGCGACATCCCGGCCCTGATGGCGGGCCTGCTGGGCACCTGGGGCATGTTCATGCTGCGAGGCGTCGCCATGCGTGCCGCCCTGGCCATCGCTGCGCTATGCTGGGTCACCAGCAACCTGCTGGCCGGTTCGATCGGCGGCACTATCGCCGAGAGTCTGATCTTCCTGACCAACGTGATCACCATGCTGAGGCTTCGCCGTGATGCCCGCCTGCGCTACATTCATGGCTGAAAGGCGCAAGGCCCTGCATCACTCAGCCCTGTACTGCCAGGCAGGGTGTCGGCATGGCAGCGCTTCCTTCACATTCCCCTGATCTGTACCGTGAATGTCCTCGCATCGAAACCACAGGGATAACCGCCCCATGCTGACGACACACACCGCGCTGCCCGCACCTCGCGTCTGGCGGCTTGCGCTTATGCTGGTCATGGCGACGCTGCTGACGGGCTGTGGTGTCAACAACATCCCCACCTATGATGAACAGGTGAAGTCAGCCTGGGCGCAGGTCGAGAACCAGTACCAACGGCGCGCCGACCTGGTCCCCAACCTGGTCGAGACGGTCAAGGGCTTTGCCCGGCAGGAAGAGGAGACCCTGACCGCCGTGGTTGAGGCGAGGTCCAGGGCCACCTCCATCCAGGTCGACGCCGAGTCGCTGGACGACCCGGAAAAGCTGCGCCAGTTCGAGCAGGCCCAGCAGCAACTCACCGGCGCACTGAGCCGATTGATGGCGGTATCCGAGCGCTACCCCGAGCTGAAGTCGAACCAGAACTTCCTGGCCCTCCAGTCACAGCTGGAAGGCACCGAGAACCGCATCGCCGTGGCGCGGCGCGACTTCATCACCGCGGTCGAGCGCTACAATACCGAGATCCGTACCTTCCCCGGCCGCCTGTGGCACAGCATCCTCTACAGCGACATGCCGCTGCGCGAGACCTTCGATGCCACGACCGAGAACGCGGACCAGGCCCCCCAGGTGGAGTTTGAATGAGCGCTATTCTACGTATTCCGCTACTGGCATTGCTGCTGTCGACGGCCCTCGGCCTCCAGGCCCAGGAAAGTGAAGGACAGCAACTCGACTTTCCCGAGCTGACCGGCCGTGTGGTGGACCAGGCCGAACTGCTGGATGAGGCCACCGAGTCACGGCTGAGCGGGCGGCTCGCGGCCCACGAGGAGGCCACCACCGAGCAACTGGTGGTGGCCACCCTGCCGGACCTGCAGGGCGTCACCATCGAGGAGTACGGCTATCAGCTGGGTCGCCACTGGGGCATCGGCCAGGCAGAGGAGGACAACGGCGCCCTGCTGATCGTCGCGCCGAATGAGCGCAAGGTGCGCATCGAGGTCGGCTACGGCCTCGAGGGTCGGCTAACCGACGCCCAGTCCTCGGTGATCATCAACCAGACCCTCACCCCGGCCTTCCGCGAGGGCGACTACGCCCGTGGCATCACCGAGGGCGTGGAGGCAATGATCCGGGTGCTGGGCGGCGAGCCCCTGGATACCAGCGCCACCTCCAGCGCCCCGGCGCGTGACCAGGGACCCGAGGGACCGGCCTCGATCCTCTTCTTCGTGATATTCGCCATCGTCATGGCGCTGGTGCGGGGCGGCCGCGGCGGCCTGCTGGCCGGCATGCTGCTGGGCGGTGCGCTCGGCGGCCGGTCGCGCGGTGGCGGTGGCTTCGGCGGCGGGGGTGGTTTCGGCGGTGGCGGCGGCGGCTTCGGTGGCGGCGGCGCATCCGGCGGCTGGTAAGCCGGCCTTCCGACCGGTGGCGACACCGGCATGACATTCAGGATTCGGAGATCACGACCCTCATGGCCTTATTGAGTGAAGACGAGCAGCGACAGGTTGCCGAGGCAATCCATCGGGTCGAGCGCGACACCGATGCCGAGCTGGTCACCGTGCTGGCACCGCGCGCGGACAACTATGCCTATATCCCGCTGCTCTGGGCCGGCCTGCTGGCGCTCGTGGTGCCCGGTGCGATCAATTACTTTCCCGGCTGGTTGACGGCCTGGGAGCTGACGCTGGTGCAGTGGGCGACTTTCATCGTGCTGGGTCTGGTGTTCCGCATACCGACGGTCACTACCCGGCTGATACCTGGATCGGTTCGCCATTGGCGGGCGGCCAACCTCGCCCGGCGGCAGTTCCTGGAACAGGACCTGCACCATACCGAGGGGGGAACGGGGATGCTGATCTTCGTCTCCGAAGCCGAACGCTACGTGGAGATCCTGGTCGACCGAGGCATCTCGACGCGGATCAGTGACGAGACCTGGCAATCCATCGTGACGGCCTTCACCCAGCGCGTGAAGGCCGGCGAGACCCTGCAGGGGTTCCTGGAGTGCATCGAGGCCTGCGGCGAGCACCTCAAGGAGCAGGTGCCGGCCACCCACGAGCGCAACGAACTGCCCAATCATCTGATCGTGCTGGAGTGACCCTGCCCCTGCTCCGCGGCGGGACGGGACGCCCGCCGCGCTGGCTATTTCATCTCGAAGCCACGCTTGACCAGGAAATCACGCATGTGCGGGCGCAGCTTGGTATCGAACAGCGGGGCAAGGTTGTGCGACCAGGTGGTGTCCTTGGGACCGCCCCTGCGGCTCTGGTAGTAGGCGTGCATGGCATCGTCGTAGGCGGCCACCGCCTCGTGGTCGTCGTGGTAAGCATCCTCCTTGAGGATGGCCGACACCGGCAGGCGCGGCTTCACGTCGGGGTCGTGGGCCGGATAGCCGAGGCACATGCCGAACACCGGGAAGACATGATCCGGCAGGCCCAGCAGGTCGCTGATCGCCTGGGGGTTGTTGCGTATGCCGCCGATATAGCAGATGCCGAGCCCCTCGGATTCCGCGGCGATGGCGACGTTCTGGGCCATCAGGGCGGTATCCACGCTGGCCACCAGCAGCTGCTCGGTCATGCCGCGTACCACCCGCGCGCCGGTGCGCTCGGCGGCCTCGGTGGGACGCTTCATGTCGGCACAGAACACCAGGAAGGCGCCACAGCTGACCACGTAGCCCTGGCCGCCGGCCAGCTCGGCGATCGCCTCGCGATTCCCGGGATCCGTCACGTGGATGATGCTGTAGGCCTGGACGTGGCTGGAAGTGGCCGCGGCCTGACCGGCCTCGACAAGCGTCACCAGCAGCTCGCGGGAGACCGGCTGGTCAGTGAACTTGCGAATGGAACGGTGTGACTTCAAGAGCTCGATGGTAGGGTTCATGGCATCTCCTGGGACATTGGCAAGGGACGGGCAAGAACGCCGTGGCCCGCTACCCGACGGGGCTGGGTAGCCAGCCAGCCTACTAGTTTCAGAAGGCCATTGCTCGGTCAGCGCCCGGGCGACGTTGCGCTGATTCACGATCTCGCTGCAGCGGAAATGTGGCCCGACGGACACTCGCCGATGAGAGGCGAGCGTGGCATGCTGACCACCATGGGCCAAGCGACGCGGGGAACGGCATGACACAGGAGCGCATGACATTGCGACATCGAAGTGCGGGGCTGGCCTTCAAGGTGGCATTGGCCGGGGGCATCCTGGCCCTGCTGGCGGCACTGTCCATGGTCGGCGCAGGGCCGGCCTATCGCACCGACATGCTCTCGCTGGGAAATGCCTTCAGCATGCTGCGCTACGGCGCCTTCATCGCCCTCGGCGCCGCCGGGCTGGGCCTGGTGGGGCTGATCATTGCCGCTCTCTCCCGGCGCCTGCTGCCGGCGCTGCTCGGCGCGCTGGTGATCCTGGCCGGCCTGGTGCTGGTCGCGGTGCCCTGGCTGCAGCTGCAGCAGGCCAGGTCGGTGCCGCCTATCCATGACATCACCACCGACACTCAGGATCCCCCCGTCTTCGAGGCCCTGGTCGATGCCCGCGACGCCGCCCCCAATGCCGTGGACTATCCCGGAGAGGCGACGGCGCGCCAGCAGCGCGACGCCTACCCGGGCGTCCGGCCGCTGTTCCTGGACGCTCCCCCTGCCGATATCCTGGCGGCGGCCGAGGCCGAGGCCCGCGATGCCGGCTGGGACGTCGCTGCGCTGGACGACACCCGGCTCGAGGCTACCGCCACCACCACCTGGTTCGGCTTCAAGGACGATGTGATCATCCGCCTGTCCGAGACGCCGGACGGTGTCCGGGTGGACATGCGCTCCGCCTCGCGTCTGGGCAGCAGCGACGTAGGGACCAACGCGGCACGTATCCGGGCGTTCCTGACGGCGCTGGAAGCACGTGTCGCATCGCCATAGCCGCCCGCCTGGAATGCCTCCTTCGGCTACCCTGGCACCGACAATGGCCGCATCGGCAGTCATCGGCCTGAAAATACTTGTACAAGAACGATACATGATTAGAATGTTAAGAAATATTGATCTATCAGCGACTCGCCGACCTGACGGATCACTGACGGATGCTCACAAGGAGGTGCCCCATGGGGCGTTGCGCAAACCGGGACGGACACTGCGCCCGCTGTGAGGGGAAACTGCCCTTCGACTTCACCATGGCCTTCCAGCCGATCGTCGATCTGCAACAGCGTTGCGTGCATGCCTACGAGGCACTGGTAAGGGGCCCCGGCGGGGAGTCGGCCGGCCAGATTCTCGACCAGGTGACGGAGCCATTGCTCTATCGCTTCGACCAGGCCTGCCGGGTCAAGGCCATCGAGCAGGCCAGCGCACTGGGCATGCAGGAAGCACTGTCGATCAACTTCCTGCCCAATGCCGTCTACGAGCCCGAGGCATGCATCCAGGCAACGCTGGAGGTGTCGCGCCGGGTCGGATGGCCACTGGAGCGACTGATCTTCGAGGTCGTCGAGTCGGAGAGGATCCAGGACCACGCCCACCTGCATGACATCATCACGGCCTATCGCCGCATGGGGTTTGGCGTCGCGCTGGATGACTTCGGCACCGGCTATGCCAACCTGGATGTCCTGACCTCCCAACAACCCGACAAGCTCAAGGTGGACCGCCAACTGGTGATGGAGTGCAACCACGACCCGCGCCGCCAGGCTCTGCTGCACGCGCTGAGCGCCATGGCCGAGCCGCTGGACATCAGCCTGATCGCCGAAGGCGTCGAGACGCGTGAGGAGGCACGCTGGCTGTTTCAGGCCGGCATCACGCTGCAACAGGGGTACTTCTTTGCCCGGCCGGCCCTGGATAGCCTGGCGGAGGACCTGGAAGAGCGCTTTTCCGCTGTCCTCGACAGCCCCACCGGAGTCATCGAATGACGCTGACGTTCGACAATACCGCGAGGGTCATTTGCGCCGCGCCCATCGGCATCTGCGTCACCGACGGCCGGCTTAGCCTGACGCTCTCGGCCGGTATCGCCCATCGCCTCGGCAACGAGGCGGCCGATGCGTTGATCGAGCCTGCCGACCCCGCCCTGTCCCGCGCCAAGCATGAGAGGGCGCAACCGCGAACGGGGGGAGCATGGTAAGGTCCTGTTCACGCGTTCTGGAGGACGCACCGTGACCCCCGATGACCTCGAAGCTCTCGTCACCCTGCGCATGCCCTTCGGCAAGCACGCCGGCTGCCTGATCGCCGACCTACCCGGGCCTTACCTCAACTGGTTTGCTCGCGAGGGCTTTCCCGAGGGTCGGGTCGGTCGACTGCTGCATCTGATGCACGAGATCGACCACAACGGTCTGAGCGAGCTGCTCGACCCGCTGCGCCCCGGGCCTGATCAATGACGCACGTCAAGCGTCCGCCCTCCCCCTGCGTCCTGGTCTGTCGCCTGGCTCCGGCCGGCAAGCACTATTGCGAGGGTTGCGGCCGCACCCTGGACGAGATCGCCCGCTGGAGCCGGATGAGCGAGACCGAACGCGAGGCCGTCTGGCACCGGCTGGAGCACGGAGAGGAGACCGACGCGCTCTAGCCGGAAGCCCATGGCCTCGGTGGTGACCAGCATCCTCGCCTTGATGATCGTGGGCTATCTCACCGCAGCGCTGGTGCATAGCATCCATGTCTCCAATCGTACTCTGCTCAAGGTGGCCAGCCGGGATGCCTTGACCGGGCTGTTCAATCGACGCGCCCTGGACGATCTCGCGCAACATGCGGACCAGGGGCCCGGAGCGGCGATGCGGGCAACGGCACAGACCACGCGCAAGGAAAGGGCAGGCTGCAGGCGATGCCGGGGCGCAGCCAGGGAGGCACCAACGAGGCGGGAAAGATGGCACAATCGCGCACTTTGCCGCCTGCCAAGGAGAGGACATGCCGGCCTCGACGTCCCAAGCTCGCCGGGTCACCCTCGGCTACTTCCTGGTCATGCTGGCCGTCGGCATGAGCGGCGGCCTGCTGGGGCCAGCACTGCCACACCTGGCGGCAATGTCCGGCTCGACCATGGGCCAGATCTCGGTGCTGTTCACTGCCCGGGCGCTGGGCAACATGCTCGGATCGCTGCTCTCGGGGCGGCTGGTGGACCGTTTCCCGGGCCACCGGGTAGTGGCCGCCATGCTGCTGCTGATGGCGGCGGGGCTCGTACTCGTGCCATTCAGCCAGCGGCTGGGGGTACTGACCGGTGTCGTCTTCCTGCTGGGCCTGGCCGAGGTCTCGGCCAATGCCGCTTCCAATACCCTGCTGCTGTGGGCCCATGGCAAGGACTCGCCACCCTGGATCAGCGCCCTGCACTTCTGCTTCGGGCTGGGCAACACCCTGGTGCCGCTGGTGCTGGTGGCCGTGCTGACGCTGACCGGCCACTTCGCCTGGGCGTTCTGGGCGGTAGCGCTCTACGCGCTGTTGCTGCTCTGGCCGCTGGCCCGCCTGGAGAGCCCTCGGGCGCCGGCCGCGCGCGAGAGTGATGCCCCCACGCCGCCCGCCGATACCTGGCGGCTGACGCTGTTCCTGTTCATGTTCGGCCTCTACGTGGGCATGGAGATCACCTTCGCCGGCTGGGTCACTGCCTATGCCACCCTGGACGGCATGCCCGGCGGAGAGGCCGCGGTGCTGGCCACGCTGTTCTGGCTGGCACTTTCGGCGGGACGCCTGTTGGCGATCCCCTTGCTGCGCCGCTTCTCGCCCTGGTGGGTGCTGCGTGGCTGTCTGGCCCTGGGGCTGGCCAGCAGCCTGGCGCTGCAGCTCGGCTGGCTACCGCTGAGCGTCGTCTCGCTGCTCTTCGGGCTGGCGGCCTCGGCGATCTTTCCCACCCTGTTCGGGCTGAGTAACCAGCTGATGGTCATGAATGGGCGCACCACCGGGTTGATCTTCCTGGCCGCCGGCAGCGGTGCCATGGTGGTGCCCTCGCTGGCGGGCCCGCTGCTGGAGGGGCTCGGGACGCGCAGCTTCCCGCTGCTGCTGATGGCGCTGATGGGGCTGCTGGCGCTGGCGCTGTTCGTCCTGCGGGCCAGGGTGGCGCGCACCTCGGGCAGCATCTCGGCATCGACTGCCGAAGGCTCTTGACCGTCCTCCAGGCGCCGGGGCATCAGCACCCTGTCGCCGCCCTCGGCCATCAGCTCCCATAGGTACTCGGGCAGTCCCTCGCCCGCCAGGTTGATCAGGCAGGCCAGCTCTCGGGCATCGGCCCGCACCGCATCGCGGAGTCGCATGATCACCTCCCGAACGAGTCAATGTGCACGGACAGGCCTTGAAGGACCTTTCCCCAGCACAGTGCCACCACCCTGCCCTGCCTCTGCCGAACTTGCAGGGCCTGTCGTCAGTGCTTCTTGACGCGCTGGATTCGCCAGGCGAGCAGGCCGATGATCCCCACGCCCAGCGGCCCCAGCACGGCGGCGACGACGCTGGGCTCGATCGCCACGCCCAGGGCGTCAAGGCTCTGCAGCCCCAGCTTGAACAGGCTGAAGAGGTAGTAGCTGATGACGATGATCGACAGCCCCTCGACGGCCTTCTGGATCTTCAGCTGGCTGCTGGTGCGCTCGTTGAGGCTCTGCAGGATCTCGGAGTTCTGCGCCTCGATCTCCACCTGGGCGCGGGTCCTGAGCAGGTCGTTGAGCCGTGCCACGCTCTCCGCCAGGCTCTCCTGACGCCGGTTGATCGCGGCGCAGTAGTGCACCGTCGGTCGGAAGCGGCGCAGGATGAAGGTCCCCAGCCGGGGGCGGTCGCCGAGGCGCTCCTCGCGCAGCTCCTCGATGCGGTTGAAGACGATCCGCGCATAGGCCTCGGTGGCGCTGAAGCGCTGGCGCGAGCGGGCACCCGAGCGCTCGAGCCGGGCCGAGAGCGCCGAGATGGCCGCCAGCAGGGGCCGGGAGCTCGCCTGCTCGTCCTCGGTATTGCGCTCGGAGAGCTCGCCGAGTTCAAGCTCGTGGTCGCGCAGCTCGAGGCTCATCTCCTTGGCCACCGGCAGCGCCAGCGAGGCCATCATGCGATAGGTCTCGATCTCCAGCAGCCGCCGGGTCATGCGCCCCAGCCGAAAGGCGTTGAGGCCGCGGTTGACCAGCAGCAGGCGGTTGACGCCGGCCGCCGTGAGCCTGAAGTCGCTCCACACGGTGGCGTCGCCATCGCCCAGGCTGGAGCCGGCAGGGTCGCGAAAGCCGTAGGCCTCGGCGTCACCGCCCCAGGCGGCTTCGGCCTCCACCAGGATCAGGCTGGCGTTGATCAGCGCCCGGCTGTGTTCGGCGACGATCTCCGCCAGCAGCGGCGGCGGAGAGGGCCAGGGCTCACCCCGGACTGGCCTGGGCACCAGCAGGGTCAGGGTGAAAAACTCGGTGTGGCGTTCCCACTTCAGGGTCTGGTCGCCGAGCTCGAGGATCTCCTGGGCCGCCTCGATGTCGGGGGTCCTGCCGACCACCTCGGCGACCCGGCCGAGGATATCCTCGGCGATGCCGTCGCCATCGAGGAAGGCGTAATGGTGAAGGTGCGCCGGCTCCTCGAAGTAGATCGAGGGCCGGGCGTGAAGCTCGTTGTGCAGGCGGGCGCGCTGTGGGTGCATGTCGAGGCCAGGATAGGGGAAACGTCTCCGAGACTAGAGGCTGACCTCGCCCGGGCCAAGTGTGCCGCGTCAACGTGCCGCGACGGCAGCCGGGCTCACAGCCACTTCCTGCGCCGGAACAGCCACAGCAGGCCGAGGCCGATGGCGAGCATCACCCCCAGCACCACGAAATAGCCAAAGCGATGGGCGAGCTCGGGCATGTGCGCGAAGTTCATGCCGTAGACGCCGGCGATGAAGGTCAGCGGCACGAAGATGGCGGTGATCACGGTGAGCACCCGCATGGTGATGTTGAGCTGGTGCGAGGAGAGCGAGATGTAGCCGTCGATCAGGTCACCGCAGATGTCGTAGTACATCTGGGTCAGGCTGTGCAGCCGCTCGAAGCGTTCGTGCACGTCGTTGATGGCGTGCAGGGTATCCTCGTTGTCGCGGGGCAGGTGCTCGTAGTCATAGGCGGTCAGCTCCTGGGTGATACCGACGTGATAGCGGAACACCCGCCGCATCTTCACCAGCCGCGAGCGGTAGGCGATGACTCGGCGCATCAGGGCATCACTGCCGTCCTCCATCAGCTCGTCCTCCAGGTCGCTGAGGGCATTCTCGAACTCGAGCAGGCTGTCCAGGTAGTAGCCGGCCGAGACGTACATGACCCGCAGCGCCACATGCTCGGGGGACCGACGCAGCAGCGTCTCGCCCTCGTGGGCCAGCAGCCGGTCGATGCTCAGCGCCATGCCCGGGTGCAGGCTGATCAGGAAGCGCTCGCCGAGGAAGAAGGCAATCTGCTGAGGTGCGAAGTTGAGCTCGGCGTCGAAGGAGGAGATGCCACGATAGAGCACCAGGGTATGGCCCTCGAACTCCTCGATCTTGGGGGGATGGCGCTCACGGTGGGCATCGTCGATGGCCAGGGGGTGGCAGTCGAAGGCCTCGAGCAGCTCGCGTTCGCGCGCCAGGCCCTCGCCCTGCAGGTCGATCCAGATACGGCTTTCGGTCGCGTCGCGCCAGCAGGCGATCAGTTCCTCACCCCCCCGCGTCACTCGACCATCGGCCTCCAGCAGCAGCGTGCGCATCATCGGGTTGTCATCCTCCGGAGAGACCATTCACGCACCTTACGGGAGAGGCCGTGCCCTGCCCAGTGGCGGAGGAGATGACCTCAATCCGTCGAGGCCGATTCGGGGAGTTCGATCCGGGCATCCTCGCGCTCGATCGGCAGCGGTTCCTTGAGGTGGCGAAACATGAAGTCGAGCCCGCGCGGCAAGCTGGCGCGCCATACTCGCCAGGTGTGGCCGCCGGGCAGCACGTCCAGGTGCACCTGACCGAGCTGGTGAGGTTCCAGTGCCCGCTTGAGCAGACGGGCATGATGCACGGCGTTCAGCCGATCGCGATCGCCGGCGCTCAGGTAGAGGGGCACGACGAGTTCCTGGGAAAGGTAGCCGTCGAGGTGGGCGGTATAGTTGGTCCGCTTCCACAGGGCAGTGTCGAATTCGCCATTCCTGACGAAGGCCGGGTGGCGCCAGGCAGAGGAGTTATCCGGAGGCAGTGGGTGATAGCTCGCCGGGCTGAAGGCGGCGGCAGCACCGAAGAGAGCGGGATAGGAGAGGGCAAGGTTCACCGCGCCGAAGCCCCCCGCCGACAGGCCGGCCACCCCGCGCCATTCTCGCTCGGGAACCACGTGCCAGTTCGTCTCGATATGGGGCACCAGATCCTGGAGGAAGGCCGAGCGTGCCGGCTCGTTGTGACCGTCGATCCACCAGCTCTGACTGCCGGGCATGACGATGACGACAGGCGGGATGACCCCGAGCCGGATCAGCCGGTCGACCGTGCGGCGCAGGCGCCCCTTCCGGGCCCAGTCGCTCTCGCTGCCAAAGGAGCCGTGCAGCAGGTAGACCACCGGGTAGGCCAGGTTGCTGACCGCATAGCCTTCGGGCAGGTAGAGGGTATAGGGATAATCGCGCCCGAGATGCTCGGAGTGGAAGCGCTGTTCGCTGACCTGGCCGGCGGCCGAGGCCGTGGCGGCCGACAGCAGGCCAAGCAGGAGCAGGGTCGTCACTCCGATCTTGCGGGTCATGCGCGGTCCTCCGTGTACTCGAGTGCCAAAGGAAATTTCCCCATGCAGGGAATTCAAGGCGCCAACCGCGGTCGGACACCAGATCGACGCGACGCGTTCCATCACGCTCACCAGGCCAAGGAAAGCCCATGAAACGCATCGAGGAAATCTACTGGCTACGCTTCTACGGCTGCCTTGCAGTCTTCGTCTTCCACCTGATCGGGCGCGTAGAGGACAACTACCTAGAGCATGTCACCCTCGACCTGGCACGGATCCCCACCGTACTGGGCACACCGATCTTCATCTTCATCTCGATCTTTCTGTTCTCGGCCCGCTACGGTAACGCCACCCCGCACAACTTTCTCGTCAATCGCTTCAAGTACGTGATGGTGCCCTACTTCGTCTATGGCCTGGTCTATTCGGTGGCGGAGTATCTGCGGCTGGTGGCCAGCGAGGAGCGCGTGAGCCTCGGATACCACATGACCGAGTATCTGGTGTTCGCCGGCTGGCACGGCTATTTCCTGATCATAGCCATGCAGTTCTATGTGCTGTTCTGGCTCTACAATCGCCTCGACCTCCAGCGCTGGCTGCCCTCCGGCCCCTGGCTGGTCATCGGTGCAGTGATCAGCATTGGCTGGTGGGGCTTCTTCCGCTGGCAGGCGATCGAGCCACCGGGCTACCTGCACTGGATCGCGCCACTGGGCTGGATCTACCTGTTCTTCCTGGCCCTGTTGATCGTCAAGCACTACCCGAACCTCCGGCAACAGACCTGGTTCCGGTGCTTCTCGCACCCCATCTGGCTGATCACCCTGCTAGCCGGGATCGTTACCTTCACCTTGCGCGGCGAGCTTGAGTACTCCTCCAAGGAAACCTGGGTGGTGCCGCTATTCATCATTTCGCTGCTGTGGGCCATGCGCTGGCTGGTGAGCCTGAAGGCCACGCCGCTAGTCAAGAAGGTCAACGAGTACTCCTTCGGCATCTACCTGGCCCACCCGCTGTTCTTCTCGGTGGTGGATTTCATCGGCTGGCAGGTTCACCTGCCGCTGTGGCTCTATGTGATCGCCCTGGCGGTGGTGGGCATGAGCGGTTCGATCCTTCTCAACCGGCTGGCCAATCGCGCTGGCTGGAGCGGCCTGCTGCTCGGCAAGCGGCTGCGGGTAGCCTGAACCGACAGGCGTCTGTCGTCGGGCACCTACCGCTGGATGGCGACAGTGGATTACAGTGCCTTCTTGTACGCGATTCAGCAGAGGGGAGGTGGTATCGATGAGAGAGCAGATCTCGCTGGTGATCGTGCCCGTGGATGGCTCAGCGGCGGCGCAAGCGGCGGTTCGTCATGCCAGTCTGCTGGCCAGGCTGCTCGAGACGCCGCTGCAGCTGCTGCACGTGATGCCGCTCAACCCGGCGGAACTCAGCGACATCCCCGCCAACCGCCAGGCGGAGGCCGATCACGACAGGGCGCAACGTCAGGACATGGCCGCCGAGGCATTCGCCAGCGCACGTCGAGCCCTCGACCCGGCGCTGTCGCAGGCCCCCACCGACGTGGCCCTCGAGGATACCACCTTCATCCGCCATCCCGATCGTGCCATCCTCGAGCATGCCGCCCGGCATCCAGGATGCCTGCTGGTCTTGGGGGCTCGCCAGCTGAGCGACGTGGGCAAGTTCATGCAGGGCAGCGTCAGCAACGAGGTGGTTCACCGGGCCCACGGCCCGGTCACCATCGTGCATGCCGAGGCCGGGGTGTCCGACGCAGCGCGCCTGGGGCAGGTGCTGGTGCCGGTGGATGGCTCCGTGCACTGTCTGAAGGCGACCGCCCTGGCAGGCGAGCTGGCTCGCAGGGCCGACGTGCCGGTCGAACTGGTCTTCTGCCGGCCGGACGGCACCTCGGTGGACGCCGAGAGTCCTGACGAAAGCCCGTCCGGCGATGCCTTCCTGCGCGCCAGGGAAGCCCTGGGCGAGGTGCCGCGCGGCATCGAGGAAGTCGTGAGCGAAGGCAAGCGCGTCCCCGAGGCCATCGTCGCTCGCGCCCGAGATCATGACGGAGCAGCCCCGATGATACTCATGGGACGCCGAGGCCTGGGAAAATGGCAGTCATCCCTGCTCGGCAGTGTCAGTCACCGGGTCATCGACCTGGCACCCTGCCCGGTGACCGTGGTGGCCTGAGCCACGCGCCATGGCGCCGCCTCAGGCCTCGGTCTCGTGGGCGGCCTTGAGGCGATAGAACTCGGCAACCACCTCGTCCATGGCCTCGGCATCGTAATCACAGAGCCCGCTGACCACCAGCTTCTTGGAGCCGGTGCCAATTTCCTTGTCGCCCGCCAGAATGCGGAATTCGAGGAGTGCATCACCGCGCTTGCCGGCTACCTCCAGCGAGGCGTTGACGAACTCCAGGCCCGGCTCGGGCGCATCCAGGCGATCCAGGCAGAAGCCCATGCTGTCGTAGATCACCAGCGGACGCCGCGGGTTGAACATCACCCGCTTCTCTTCCATCAGCGGCTTGAGGTAGTGGGGAAAGTTCTTGCCCGAGAAGGCCACGTAGCGGCGGGTGAAGGCCTCCACCATCGACGCGTCGCGGGTCGTCTCGCCGCTGCGTTCGACTTCCAGATAGCACTTGCCGCTCTCGTCGCAGACGCGAATCAGACCGTCGCTCTGCTCGCTGAAGCACAACGGTGTTCCGTCCCCTACCATGCTGAGGAAACGGAAGGTCATGCGCTGGGAAAGGCCGAAACGCGCCAGCACCAGGGCGAAGAGCAGGTCGCCGGGCACACAGAAGCGGCGTGCATCCGGGTTATGGATGGGGTTGTAGTCGCCGGCAATGCGCTTGGCGAACTGGCTGGCCTGCTGTGCGGAAATGCGGGTAAGCCCGTCCGTAAGCGTATGAAAATCATCGAGAAACATGCACTGTATGCCTGCGTCGTTGGCGGTCTGGAGCCTGCCGGCGGTTGCCGGGAGGGCTGATGATGCCACAAAACACCGCGGCAACGCAGGCCAATGAGTCCGTGTACCATGGTGCGTGACACCGTGGGTCGAGGAAAGGAAACCCCATGCAGCACTCGCAGGCCAACACCTTCCGTCGCCGACACGGGGTCTGGCTGATCGGCCTGCCCCTGCTGATCCTGGCCTTCTACCTGGTCGTGGCCAACGGATTGATCAACGCCCGCGATACCCAGGCGTGGCTGAGCGAGAAGTCCGGCATGTCGATCCGCTGGGCGTCGGGATGGAGTGCCTTCCCCGGCCACCTCGCCCTCGAGGCACTGCACGTCGAGAGCGAGGATCCGGCCCTTGAGCTCGCGGTGGATCGCGCCAGTCTCCGGGTCTCGCTGCCGGCGCTTCTCGAGCGCCGGCTGGAAGCCTCCAGCTTCACGGCACAGGGGCTTCACCGCTTCCGCCTGGGCCACCACCGCCTTGAGGGAGATGGTGGTGTCGCGCTCTCCGACCTGCGCCTTGACGAAGGCCGGGTATCGATCCAGGACCTCGAACTCTCACTGGAAGAGGCTCGGGTCAGGCGCGGCAGCACCGTGCTTGCCAACGACATTCGCCTGGCAACCGACCTGCAGGTGGCCCCCTTTCGCCTGCGTGAGCACCCCGACCTGGCGGCGGCCCGCTTCGTGTCGGGCACACTGTCCCTGGATGCCACGGCCGATGCCTGGGACGTCTTCAACCCCTACCTGCGCCAGCTGGGCTGGCTCGACCTGGCCGGGCACGGCAGGCTGAACGGCGAGCTGTCGCTCGAGCGCGGCGAACTCGCCCCGGGAAGCGACCTCACGCTGGAGTCCCCGTCGCTGATGGTCGAGCTGGACGAACGGGGACTGCTGTCGCCGCCACGGGAGCCCGAGAAGGGAAAGCGGCCAGGCCAGGAGCGGGCCGAGAGCACGTCGGGCCGCCACCGCCTGAGCGGCGGTGGCCGCGTCGACGGCCGGGTCGTGCAAGGCGACGAGGGGCCGCTCATGGAACTCGGCGTGACCCTCGACGAGATGCGGATGCAGCGGGCGGGGCTGACCGATCCCTTCATGACCAGCCGGCGCTTCCGGCTCTCCGCGCGGCTGCCTGGTGCCGACCTCGCCGACGCCCCGCGACGCCTGGCCTCTGCCCGACTCGAGTGGGAGGATGCCCGGCTGCCCAACGTGGGCGCCCTGTCGGTTTATCTACCCGATGGCGGCCCACTGACGCTGCAGAGCGGCAGCGCGCGACTGGAGGGGTACCTGGCCTATCGGGATGGGCTGCTCGAGGGCGGCTTCCACCTGGCCGGCGACCGGGTGGCCCTGACCCTGGCCGGTCGACCGCTTGAAGGCAGCATGTCACTGGATCTGGCCCTTCCCGAGGTCGACCCGCGCCAGCGGCGTCTCGACCTCTCGGGCACCCACCTCGAGGTCTCGGCACGCGGGGAGGAGGACGAGCTGCCGTTGACCACCGAGGTCACCCTGGAAGAGGCCAGCCTGACCTCGATGGCCCCCCTGTCGAGGCTCATCGGGGGACAGGGCCCACCGCCGCTGGATGGCCGGGTGGTGATCAGGGGGCGCGTGGCCCGGCTCGATGTCCTCGATGACTTCCTGGTCCACGCCGTGGACGGTGGCCTGACGCTCGAGGGCGGCGGTGACCTGGCAGCCAGCCTGCAACTGGAACGGGGCCAGGTGGCCTCGGGCAGCCGCCTGGCCGTGACCACCGAGTCGTTGCGGGCCCGCCTGTTCGACCTGGAGGCGTGGGGACGGGGCAGCGTCACCGCCAGCTGGCAGGAAGCCCTGGGGCGACCCAGGGCCCGACTCGACGCCCACCTGGAAGAGACCCGCGTGACGAGGTCCTCCGACCGTCGCCTGCTGATGCGCGATGGACGCCTGGTCCTGACGGGTGAAAGCGACGCACCCGGGCTCGGTGCCGCGCTGGCGGGACCCCGCCTGTCGCTCGCCTGGGAAGATGCCACGATGCCTGATGTCACGGTGCTGCAGGCCTACCTGCCTGCGGCCGCTCCAGTGACGCTGCAGTCCGGGCAGGGCAGCACCCGGGGACGGGTCACGGTCGAAGGGGGCCGGGCCCGTGGCCAGGCCGACCTGGCCGGCCAGCGCATCACTGGTCGCCTGCTCGGCAGGGAGGTGGAGGGCGAACTGGGACTGGACCTCCGGGTACGGGAGGCCGACCTGGGCAACGGTCGCCTGGACCTCTCGGGATCACGGCTGTCGATGCAGGCGGCGGCAGCGGGCCCGCGCCTGCGTACCCGGATCGTGGCACGCAAGGCCCGTATCGGGCCGCTGCCGATGCCGGGACGGGAGGGAGCGGCGCCGGCAATGAACGGGCAACTGGAACTCGACGGCCTGGTCGCCAACCTCGGCTTCCTCGACGACTTCCTCCCGCCTGCCCACGGCCTGACCCTGGAAGGCAGCGGTCGCTTCCGGGCCGAACTGCACCTCGCGGATGACCAGCTTCGCCCGGGCAGCCAGCTGCGGGTCGAGGCGGATGACCTGGCGGTCGGCTTCCTTGACTTCATCGCAAGAGGCCAGGGCCGCCTCGAGTCCGAGATCAACGGCGAACGCGAGACTCCCGGAGCCCGACTGGCCCTGACGCTGCCCCGCTTCAGCCTGCACCGCATCGGCGAGGCAAACGCCCACGTCGAGGGCCGCCACTTCAGCCTCGAGACCGAGACGCCACGCTTCGGCCTGGCTCCCGACGAACGCTCGCTGCAGAACTTCACCACCCGCATCCGCCTGCCCATCGCCGAGGTGGATGATCTCGCACGCTACAATGCCTACCTTCCCGAGGAGTCGGGTCTGGCACTGCTGGGCGGTCGTGCCGGGCTGGAAGTGGACCTCCAACTGGAAGGACTCCAGGCCCGCGGGGACCTGAGCCTTCAGGCCTTCGACACGGCCATTCGGCTCGGCGACCAGCGCCTGGACGGTGACCTGCGACTCGAGGCCCGCCTGCGTGATGGCAACCTGATCACTCGACGCTTCGATGCCGCAGGCTCCCGGCTGCGGCTGGACAACATCCGGCGCCGGGATGAGCAGACGCGCGGCGAGGCCGGCTGGTGGGCACAGCTCGACGTCATCGAGGGCCGTCTCGACTGGACCCGCCCTCTGCAACTGGATGCGCGGCTCCAGATGGCGATGCGTGACAGCGGCCTGCTGGCGCGCCTGTTCCTGTCCCGTGCCCGGGAGTGGGAGTGGCTGGGTCGGCGCCTGACGGTCAACGACATCCGTGGCAACGCCCTGCTCCACCTCGACGACGATACCCTGCAGCTGCGCGAGGCGCGCCTGACGGGCGATTCCCTGGAGATGCTTGCCGATCTGCTCTTCCATGACGAGGGGCCGGATGGCTCGCTCTATGCCCGCCTGGGCATCCTCGCCGCCGGCGTCTCTCTCGACAGGGGGCACCCCGAAGTTCGACTGCTGCGTCCGCGACACTGGTACGAACGCCACCGCCCCTCGCCGGAGGAGGACCTGGAAGAGGTCACCGCGAGCCAGTGGCAGGAGGCCCTGGACACCCGGTCTCGCACCTCCGGAAGCACGGACTGACCCCTCCCGACCGGGAGCCGGGGACCAAAGAATCGGGACTCATAAATAAGTGGCATACTGCATCGCAACACACTGTGATAAGATTCTGCCGCTTTTCAACCCTTCCCCCACCTCCTGCCTCAGGATGATCGCAGCCATGCTGACAACCTGTCGTATATCCCCCAGGCCACGGCAATTCGCCCGTTGGCCGGGCATGTTCGTGCTTACCTTGCTATCGCTGCTGGCCAGCGGCCCCGCTCTTGCCGCTACCGGCGAGCTCGACCTGACCAGCTCCTTCGTGGGCATGCTCGCCGTCGCCGTCTTCGTGCTGGCCTACGCCCTGGTCATGGCCGAAGAGAAGATCCACATGCGCAAGTCGAAGCCGGTACTGGTCGCCGCCGGCATCATCTGGGCGCTGATCGGCTGGGTCTATGTCAAGGCGGGCATGCCCGCCGAGTCGGAGCACGCCTTCCGCGTGACCCTGCTCGAGTTCACCGAGCTGATGCTGTTCCTGCTGGTGGCGATGACCTACATCAACGCCCTGGATGAGCGCCGGGCGTTCGATGCACTGCGCTCCTGGATGGTGCGCAAGGGCTTCAGCTATCGCTCGCTGTTCTGGATCACCGGCGTGCTCTCCTTCGTGATCTCGCCGATCGCCGACAACCTGACCACCGCCCTGCTGATGTGTGCGGTGGTGACCAAGGTCGCCGAGGGCGACAAGCGCTTCATCAACCTCTGCTGCGTCAACATCGTGGTGGCGGCGAACGCCGGCGGCGCCTTCAGTCCCTTCGGTGACATCACCACCCTGATGGTCTGGCAGGCCGGCATCGTCCAGTTCTACGAGTTCTTCGACCTGCTGATTCCATCGCTGGTCAACTTCCTGATCCCGGCCGTGGTGATGAACTTCTTCATCAAGAATCGCAAGCCGGCCAGCATGGAAGAGGACGTCTGGCTCAAGCGCGGCGCCCGTCGCATCATCGCGCTCTTCCTGCTCACCGTCGCCACCGCCGTGGCCTGCCATACCCTGCTGCACCTGCCACCGGTGCTGGGCATGATGACCGGCCTTGGCTACCTGCAGTTCTTCGGTTACTACCTGCGCCGCACCCTCCCACGCTCCCTGGAACGCAAGCGCACCCGCTACAGCCAGCGCGGTGACTGGAAGAAGCTCGAGAGCCTGGGCAGCGTGGTGCCGTTCGACGTCTTCAACCGCGTGGCGCGGGCCGAGTGGGACACCCTGCTGTTCTTCTACGGCGTGGTGATGTGCGTGGGAGGCCTCGGCTTCATGGGCTACCTTGCCATGCTCTCCGATGCGCTATACACCGGCTGGAATGCCACCGGTGCCAACATCACCCTGGGGGTGATCTCGGCCGTGGTGGACAATATCCCGGTCATGTTCGCCGTCTTGACCATGGAGCCGGACATGTCACACGGCCACTGGCTGCTGATCACACTGACGGCCGGCGTCGGCGGCAGCCTGCTGTCGATCGGCTCCGCCGCCGGCGTCGCCCTGATGGGCCAGGCCCGCGGCAACTACACCTTCATGGGCCACCTGCGCTGGACCCCGGTCATCGCACTGGGCTATATCGCCAGCGTCATGGCCCACCTGTGGCTCAATGCCGAGAGCTTCCACGTCTTCAACTGACCCCGCCTTTCCGGCGGCGGCCCGCCGCCGGGATGCTCGCTCCACGTTGATACGTCAGCCTGTAATTTCCCATGAAGTGATGTAGCTTACGAGGATGATGCCCTCGGGGCTGCAGGGAGAAGACGTCATCGACTCATCCACACGTGAAGTGCAGGCTACACCCGCATGGTGCATGAGCCTGGCGTTAAGCGGACAACAGGAACGCAAGCGCCCATGCCTCCGCACGTCCTGAGCTCCATCATGGCGACTGCAGGCGTCATGGCCGCTGAGCGCCAGCCGGGGAGGCGATTCCCATGTGGCGCCTGAGCGTGCTGATCCTGACCATGCTGATACTGCCGGCCTGCCTGTCGCTGAGCGACACCTCGGCCATGGCCCGGGAGACACCGATCCTGCTGGTGGCACACCCGGATGTGAACACTCGCCAGCTGAAGCGCGATACCACCCGCGCCATCTTCGCCATGAGGCAACGCACCTGGCCCGATGGCCAGGCTGTGCGAGTCTTCGTGCTCGACAACCACCATCCGGTACATGCCCGCTTCGCCAAGGAGCAGCTGGCCGTCTACCCCCATCAGCTGCAGCTGGCCTGGGATCGCATGGTCTTCTCGGGTACCGGGCAAGCGCCCGATCGGGTTCGCAGTCAGTCGGAGATGCGCGAGCGGATTGCCGCCACGCCCGGTGCCATGGGATATCTTGAAAGGGAGTACCTGGATGATCGCGTCCAAGTCATTTCGGTGGAGTGATGCCTGCTCCACGACCGCCATGGCCGCCACCCTGGCCCTAGGCCTGTCTGCCCAAGCCCACGGCGACGACGGCGTACTGGATACCCTCCAGGTACATGGCTTCCTGAGCCAGGCACTCATCATCACCGATGACAACGACTTCTTCGGTCCCAGCAGCAACAGCGAAGGCAGCCTCAAGTTTACCGAGGTCGGTGCCAATGCCTCACTGCGCCCCCACGACGACGTGCTGCTGGCCGCCCAGTTACTGAGCCGCCGAGCTGGAGGCGATGGCAGTGATGCGCGTCCGGTGCTCGACTATGGCGTGGCCGACTATCAGATGCTCTCCGATCAGCAGCGCACCTTCGGCGTGCAGGTCGGCCGTTTCAAGAACCCTTTCGGCTTCTACAATCAGACGCGGGATGTCGCCTTCACTCGCCCCAGCATCCTGCTTCCCCAGTCCATCTACTTCGACCGCACGCGCTCCCTGGGGCTGTCTGGCGATGGCGTCAGCCTCTATCACGAGGAAAGGCTGCCGAATGGCGTGCTGAGAACCCAGGTGGGTTTCGGGCAAGCACAAGCGGGTGATGACCTGAGGCGAACCCTTCGTCTGGAGAATGTCCCCGGATCGCTGGACCCGAAGCAGTCTGCCATCGGCCAGGTTCGCTATGAGCATGATGGAGGTCGCATCGTGGCCGCCCTGAGCGCCGCTCAGGCAAAGGCGAAATTCGACTCGAACACGCCCCAGCAGTCTGACGTGACCTTTCGCTTTCGCCCCGTGATCCTGTCGCTGCAGTACAACGAAGAACAATGGAGCCTGACCGGAGAGTTCGCGCTCCGGCCGACTGAGCTGGGAGGCGTCGACAACCCTTGGCTGAACGATGTCACTGGCGAAAGCTGGTATGTCCAATATACACGGCGATTTCTTGACGACTGGCAATGGCTGCTTCGATACGACAGCTTGACGAGTAATACGGATGACCGTTCCGGGGAAGGACTTGAAGCATTCACCGGTGGCAGGGTTCCCGCCCACTCGCAGTTTGCCGATGACATCACGCTGGGGCTTCAATGGACGCCCCACCCCAGACTCCTGCTGGCCGGAGAGTATCATCATGTCGACGGTACCGGCTGGCTGCCTGTCCAGGACAACGCGGACCCATCAGAAACCAGCCGCCGCTGGAACATGCTGCTGTTCCAGCTCTCGTTGCGCTTCTGACGTCTGCATGTTCCTGGACAGGAATCCGCCGAGATGACACTCCCCGCGTGGCTCCGGACTCGTCACCGACTCAGCCTGACATGGCGGGTCATTGCCCTGAGCAGCCTGCTGCTGGTCGGGCTCGTGGCCCTGTTCACCTGGCTGGGGCACGACAACCTGACGCGCCAGTTCCAGGAGAGCCGCCACCAGCACCACGAGCGGCAGCAGCGGGAAATCGGCCTGGCGCTCCAGCGCTCTGCGGAGAACCTTCGACAGCTGGCGGGCCTGGCCGCGGCCTCGCCGCGTCTCGGGCCTCCCCTCGCGGCGGGCGACGCCGAGGCGGTCGAGGAGGCGCTGGCTTCCCAGTGGCCGACCCTGCAACTCGAGGCCGGCATCGATGAGATACGGGTGGTGGACAGTCAGGGACAGACCATGGGCCGCTGGGGCGCCGGCCAGCCGGAGGACAAGCTGCCGATCCAGGCCTGGCTGCAGCAGATCATGAGCACCGAGACGCCCATCACGGCGCTACGCTGTGCCATGGACTGCAAGCAGTATGCGGCCGTGCCGGTGCTGGTCGAGGGTGACAGTATCGGCCTGGTCGTGCTCTCCCGCGCGCTGGCCGATGTGACCCGACAGGCCAGGGAAGTCTCCACTGCCGAGGTGGCCCTGCTGGTCACCGGCCCGCTGGAGAGTCGTGACCTTCCCGAGGAGCGCCATCTGGAGCCCTGGAATGGCTACCTCCTCGCCCTGACCCGTCAGGAAGAGAGCCTGCCCGTCCTGCAACGGGCCGCCATAGACAACCCGGTCAGCGATCTTCTGCAAGCGCCTTTACACCTGCGGGACCAGGACCGGCACCTTGAAATCAGTGCCGTTCGCATGGATGAGGACGCGGATCGGCGCAGCACCGGTTACTTCCTGTTGATCTCCGATATCTCGGCTCAGATCAGGGCCATCAACGAGGACACCAGGGTCCTGCTGGGGGCTGGCCTGGTGGGCTGGATCGCCGCTGAGCTGCTGCTGCTGCTGATACTCTTGCGGCCCATGGCGCGTCTGCGCCGGATCGCTGGCCTGCTGCCGACGCTGGCCCGCGGCGGATTCGAGGATGTGCGTGCCGCGATCCCCTCCGATCGACATCGCCTGGCGGACGAGATCGACGTGCTGGAAGGCACGACACTGGAACTCTCGAGACAACTCGAGATGCTGGAAGAGGAGGTCCAGGAACGCGGTGATCAGCTGGCGGAACGCGTCGAGGAGCTGGCCAAGGAGCGGGACTTCGTGAACAGCCTGCTGGACACTGCCCGGGTCTTCATCATTGCCCAGGACAGCCGGGGACGGATCAGCCTGGTCAACGACTATACCTGCGCGATGCTGGACCTCGATGAACCCTCCCTGATGGGTCGCCACTTCGTGGACGTCTTCGAGGCCGGAAGCTCCTCCCCCATTGGTGCCCTGGCATTTCCCCAGCAGGAAGAGCGAACCCTTCAGACCCCGGATCAACGCCGGCATACCATCGCCTGGTACCATGCCCCACTGCCGTCCGGCACTGATGACAGCCTGTCGCGGATCTCGGTGGGACTCGATATCACTGAGCGCAAGGCTGCGGAAGCTCGCCTGACCTGGCTGGCCGAGCGTGACCCCCTGACCGAGCTCTACAACCGGCGCCACTTCCAGGATGCCCTGCAGAAGGCACTCTGGCGGGAGACACACGGCGTCGTGCTGCTGCTGGACCTTGACCAGTTCAAGGAGGTCAACGAACTCAGCGGACACCATGTGGGGGACCGCCTGCTGCGCGAGGTGGCAGGGACCCTGCTGCGACACCTCGGCCATCGCGGCGTCATCGCCCGGCTGGGCGGTGACGAGTTCTCGCTGTTGCTGGAGCGGGCGGACGAGGAGCAGGCCATACAGGTTGCCCAGCACATCGGCCAGTTGCTCGACGGGCTGGGATTCGAGGCCGCAGGACGTCGCCACCGGGTTACCGCCAGCATCGGCATAGCCCTCTTCCCGACTCATGGAGACACACCCGCCGACCTGATGGCCAGTGCCGACGTGGCCATGTACAAGGCGAAAGAGAGTGGCATCCAGCACTGGCACCTGCTCTCCAGAGCCGAGAATGCCAAGGATGAGCTGCAGGAGCGGGTCTACTGGGTCGAGCGCGTGCGAAGCGCCCTGGCCGAGGACAGCTTCGCGCTGATGGTTCAACCGATCATGCGGCTGGAAGATCGCGACGTGAAGCATTACGAGGTGCTGCTGCGCATGCGCGAGGCCGATGGCAGCCTGGTGTCGCCCGACTGTTTCATTCCGATCGCAGAACGCAGCGGCCAGATCGTTCAGGTTGATCGCTGGGTGCTGCACCAGAGCTTGCGGATACTCAGTCAGTTGCAGGCGAAAGGCATCAGCCTGGCCGTCAATCTATCGGGCCAGTCCCTTCACGATGAAGGCCTCAAGCAGTATCTGGCCGACGAGCTGGCGGCGAGCGGCGCCGACCCGCACCACCTCATCCTCGAGGTCACGGAGACGGCTGCCGTCACCGACTTCTCCACCGCGCGAGGGGTGCTGCAGGCCGTCCGCGACCTCGGATGCCGCACCGCGCTGGACGACTTTGGCGTCGGGTTCAGCAGCTTCCATTACCTGGGGCAACTGCCGGTGGATTACATCAAGATCGATGGCTCCTTCATCCGCAGCCTGCTGATCAGCCCCGAGAGCCGGGTCATCGTCCAGGCCATTGCCGACATTGCCACCGGCTTCGGCAAGCAGGCCATCGCCGAGTTCGTCGACCAGGAGTCATTGATTCCAATGCTGACATCCTACGGCATCTCCTACGGCCAAGGCTTTCACCTGGGGCGTCCGATTCCCGTCAAAGAAGCGTTCGGCGATGACTCCTCATGATATTGAAAATGAATGCACAAGCACTCCACTCACTCGTCAGGTTATGGCTTGAAAAGGAAAGCTCCCGATGGAAGCACCCCCGAAAACAACACGCATCGACAGTTCGACTGCTGAACTTTTCGACTCTTTCATTAAAGACTTTACCTTTAATGTTGCCATAAGTGATGACGAAAAAGACAGAATATACAGACTTCGACATGAGGTCTATTGCCAGGAAATCGGCTATACTCCCCCCGGCATATCTTCGAAAAGAATCGAGCTCGATGCCCATGACTCTCACTCCATTCACTGCCTGATCGAGCACCGGCGATCTGGATTGGCGGCGGGTTGCCTCAGGCTGGTTCTCCCGGCCCCGATGTCTAAAGGGAGCGACCATAGACTCCCTCTTCAGGAGTATGGTGAACGAAGCCTTTCCGACAAGACCCTGCACCCTGCCAGGCTCCCTTACGACAGCATTTGCGAAATATCGCGCTTTGCGATAGCTCGAGCGTTTCGAAACAGGCCAATAAAGCATGAAACCCTGGACGTGAGAACCAGCAACCCCACCTTCACTCCCGAAGAGAAGAAGACATTTCCGATGATAATTGTTGCGTTGTTTCTTGCAACATATGCGCTTGTCGGCCTGATGAAGAAGCGTCACGTGTTCGCGATGATGGAACCGAGACTCCCAAGACTCCTGTCGTTGTCAGGCTTCCACTTCACCAGAGTCGGCGAACGCATCGAGATGCATGGTTCTCGACATGCTTTCTACATCGATCACCGAAAAGCTGAACAGGACATGCACGAGGACCTGATGCCGCTTTATTTGTACATTCGTCGACAACTGGCTCCGCAACTTGAGAGCCTTTCAGTCCATCAGAACAGGATGCCTTCATATTCATGAAGCGGTGACAGCTTCGGCCCGGGATAGAGCCTGTCCGGCCAGTCCAGCAGCATGATGGCCAGCACGTTGCGGTGCTCTCCGCTGGCCAGGTCGGTGCCTCCCTGCTCTGACGGCACCATTCTCGCTCCGGGGTCATAGGCCTCGAGCAGTGCATCCCGCAGGCGCGTCACGGCCGGATGATCCTCCTCTCCGGCGAGCAGGAAGCTGATCCCCACCTCCGTGTAGATGTCCTCCTTGGTATCGGCGAGGATACGATCCAGGCTGGCCGCGAACTCGTCCAGCACCCAGCGGAACGCCTCGGCCGACACCGGCTGCTGGTAGTAGTCGCTGGCAGCGATCACGACGTGGGTCATGCCGTATATCTTGTTGCGGTACTCGGCCGTCGAGAGCCGCGGATCGCGCCGCGGCGGGTACTGGTGGCGGAAGGCCGTGATGACCTCTTCGCGCAGGTCGGTCACGCCCAGCTCGTCCAGATAATACGCCAGGTTGGCCACCTGGGCGGCATAGATCGCCATCACGTCGGGATCGAGCAGGAAGGTACGGAAGTCGACGCTTGCCAGGTAGTCCAGCGCCCGGTGATGGTCAGGAAGGTCGGATTCGTTGAGCAGCCCATGATATTTTGCCTGGGTCAGGTCGAAGGCCAGGCTCTTCGCGTAGGCGATCTCGCCCCACTCGGCGAGCATCCGCTTGCGGCGACGCTGCTTCTTGCTGCGCGTCGGGTAGGCCGCCACCTTCTCCCGGGCGCGTCGCTCGGCGTGGCCCGGCGAGTCCAGCGCCTTGATCTCCGCACGAATCCGGCCCACGAGGCGGTGACCATAGTCCCGATTGAAGGGCAGGTAACGGGCGTCTCCGGTGATCCGGTAGAGTCGCTGGGCATAGTGGCGCTGCTTGCCTTGGGGCAGGCCAGGCAGCGCCGTCTCGTAGCGCTCGCGGATCGCCGCGGCCACTGCCGCATGGTCCGGCGCCTGCTCGCGCTGTGCGAGGTCCCGCTGGGGGACGGCACAGCCGACCAGCGACAGGAGCCCCCCCATCACCCAGGTCGCGAGCACAGCAGGCGTGCGGGCCCCTCCCATCAGCGTCATGCTCACTTCGACTTCCTCCCTCGTCTGGCGCGCCCCGGCGGAATCAGCTTGACCCTGGCCTTGGCGCGCGACGGGGGTGTGTCTCTCTGTCTCTCGTCGCCCTCACTCCCCGAGGCGTTCGGCGGCGGCTGCACCACCACCCAGGCGAAGACCGGCAGCGACAGGTGCCAGTGGATCGCCGACAGCCGCAACCCCAGGGTGATCACAAGCCCCGTGGCGATGGAGACGGCCAGCGGCACGGCGAGGGCCTCCAGGCCCACGAAGACCACGCCACCGGCTATCGAGGCGGTGGCATAGACCTCCTGCCTGAGGACCATCGGTACCCGACGGGCCAGCACGTCGCGGACCATGCCACCCGCCACCCCGGTCAACAGCCCCATCAGCACCGCCACCACGCCGGGCGCCTCCAGCACCAGGGCCTTGTGAGCGCCGATCACCGTGAAGAGTGCCAGGCCGAAGGCGTCAGCCACCGGCAGGAAGCCCCGCGAGAGGCGATGGATGTAATGGAAGCCGAGGATCGACAGGCCCACGGTGACGAGGATCACCCAGAGGTAGGTCGGGTCCGTCACCCAGAACACCGGGCGAACGCCCAGCACCAGGTCACGCAGGGTGCCTCCACCGATCCCGGTCACCGCGGCCAGCACCAGCATGCCGAAGGGGTCCATCCGCGAGCGGCAGGCCAGGATCACGCCCGAGAGGGCGAAGACGATCACCCCTGCCATATCCAGCCAATACACCACGTCCGTCACATCGTCACTCCCTTGCCCGCTGGACGGCAGCATAGCGCATCCGGCCACCCCCCGGCTGCACTGATCCCGCGGTTCAGTCCGGCGGCGGGAGCAGCCGTCGGCTCATGAGGGTCACGGTCTCGCCGTGGTGGCGAAGGGTCTCGTGATCCGCCCAGCCGAGGCGGCGATAGAGTGCCTGCCGGTCCGGCGTGAAGAGATACAGCCGTGTGGTGCCGTTCCCCGAGGCTTCCGCTTCGACCCGCCGCACCAGCGCCGAGGCGATGCCCTGCCCGCGCCATTCGGGTCGCACATAGACCGAGGCCAGCCAAGGCGTGAGGTCGGGCCGCGGGTCCAGATCATGGGCCACCAGGCTGGCGGTCCCCACCCCCCTTCCCCGGACGAGAGCCACGAACACCGAGGGGACGCCAGCCGGGCCACACTCTCCGCGCAGGGCGGCAAGGCGCGAAACCGGCGTCTCGCCAGGACTCAAGTGCGACCACTCGGCGTGCTGCCAGGCTGCGACCCGCGCCAGGTGCGGCGAGTCCGGGCCCAGTCGCAGAATCTCCAGGTGCCTCATCCGCACTGGAAGGGATAGACCGGGCCCAGCTTCAGGATCCCCGTCAGCTCGTCCAGCGCCGCCAGGGTCTCCTCGGCCAGCTGCGGGTCGGCCAGGTCCCGGGGGGCCAGACGGTCGCGGTAGTGGCGCTCGACCCAGGCAGTGAGCTCGCCGTGCAGGGCCTCGGTGAGCAGGACACGTCCGCAGAGGGCCGCGCGCTCGGCCGCCGAGAGCACCACCCTCAGGCGCAGGCAGGCGGGACCCCCGCCGTTGCGCATGCTCTGCTTGACGTCCTTGACCACGACCTCGCTGATGGGAGTGTGGCCGGCCAGCAGGAGATCCTGGATGGTGCGCCAGACGCTCTCGCGTTCCTGGCACTCCCCGGGCACCACCAGCGTCATGGTGCCGTCCGGGTTGGAGAGCAGCTGGGAATTGAAGAGGTAGGAGGCCACCGCGTCCTCGAGGCTGACCGCCGCCTCGGGAATCCGTATCGGCACCAGCGGCGTGGCCATCCTGGCCCTCAGCTCGTCCAGGGTGGCCTGCTCGGCGAGGAAGGCCCGCTCGTGGTAGAGCAGCACCGGACCATTGCCCACGCTGATCACGTCATTGTGGAAGACGCCGGCGTCGATGGCCTCGGGGTGCTGCTGGGCGAACACCACCCGGTTTTCCGTGAGGCCATGCTGGCGGGCAACCGCCTGGCTCGCCTCCAGGGTCTGCCGCGCCGGGTAGCGCCGCGGTGCCACGCCCTCCTCGGCTCCCCAGCCGAAGGCCGCGCGGCCATAGACGAAGAGGTGCACCCCGGGCTCGCCATGGTCGGCGGCGAGGCGGGTATGGTTGGCCGCGCCCTCGTCGGAGAAGGCGGGGGTCGCCGGCAGCACCGGGTGGTGGGCGAAGCGCGCCTCGTCGCGGAAGATCGCCGCCAGCACCCGGGCGGTGGTGGCGGGCTCCAGGAAGCGGTGGAAGCTCGACTGCAGGTTGGCCGGGGTGAAGTGCACCCGGCCGTCCGGTGCATCCACTGAGGGCGTCACCGTGGCGGCATTGGCGGTCCACATGCTCGAGGCCGAGCAGACCGCGCGCAGGATCTGCGGGGCCTCGCCCGCCGCCCGGGCCAGCACCCGTTCATCGCTGCCGGTGAAGCCAAGCTGGCGAAGCGCCCCCAGGTCGGGGCGCTGCTGGGGCGGCAGCACCCCCTGGGCGTAGCCGGCCTCCATCAGCGCCTTCATCTTGCCCAGGCCCTGCAGGGCGGCCTCCCGGGGATTGGCCTCCAGGCCGCCGTGGGTCATGGAGGCGACATTGCCCAGGGCCAGGCCGGCATAGTTGTGGGTCGGGCCGACCAGGCCATCGAAGTTGACCTCGCGCGCATCCGGGGTCGGCTGGCTCATAGCGTCACCCCCGGCGGCAGCGTCTCGGGCAGGACCAGCGCCTCGCTCCCCATGGAAGCGACCGGGTAGGCACAGTCGTCGGCGGCGGTCTTGTAAGAGCGCGCTCGGAGCGCTTCGAGCGAGATCGGCATCATGTTCCGGCTCATAGCGTCACCCCCGGCGGCAGCGTCTCGGGCAGGACCAGCGCCTCGCTCTCCATGGAAGCGACCGGGTAGGCACAGTCGTCGGCGGCGGTCTTGTAAGAGCGCGCTCGGAGCGCTTCGAGCGAGATCGGCATCATGTTCCGGCTCATAGCGTCACCCCCGGCGGCAGCGTCTCGGGCAGGACCAGCGCCTCGCTCTCCATGGAAGCGACCGGGTAGGCACAGTAGTCGGCGGCGTAGTAAGCGCTGGGGCGATGGTTGCCGCTCTCGCCGACCCCGCCGAAGGGCGCGTCGCCGGAGGCGCCGGTGGTCTGGCGGTTCCAGTTATTGATCCCGGCGCGGATGCGCAGCAGGAAGTCGTCCCAGTCGGCGCGCTCGCCGCCGATCAACCCGGCGGAGAGGCCGTAGCGGGTGTCGTTGGCGAGGCGCAGCGCCTCGTCCCAGTCGCGGTAGCGATGCACCTTGAGCAGCGGGCCGAAGTGCTCCTCGTCGGGCACCGCCAGGCCGGTGACGTCGATCAGCGCCGGGCTGAGCAGGCTGGTGCCGGTCTCGACGCGCGCCATGCGGGCGAGCACCGTGCCCCCCAGCGCCTCCAGGGCGTCCTGGGCCTCGAGCAGGCCGTCGGCGGCCGCCACGCTCACCAGGCCGGCATAGAAGGGCGCGGGGTCGCTGAACTGGCCCGCCACCCGCAGCCGCGAGATGGCATCAGACAGGGCGTCCAGCAGGTGGTCGCCCACCTGGCCCTCGGGCACGATCAGCCGCCGGGCGCAGGTGCAGCGCTGGCCGCCGGAGAGGAAGGCCGACTGCAGGATGGTCAGCACCGCCGCCTCCTGGTCGGGGACGTCCTTCACCACCAGCGGGTTGTTGCCGCCGAGCTCCAGGGCCAGGATCTTGTCCAGCTGGTCGGCGAACTGGCGATGCAGGAGTCCCCCCACCCGGGCGCTGCCGGTGAACAGCAGGCCATCGATGCCCGGGTTTGCCGAGAGCGCCTGGCCGGTGGCGGCCGCGCCCTGCACCAGGTTGATCACGCCATCGGGCAGCCCCGCCTCCTGCCAGCACTGCAGGGTGAGGTCGGCGGTCAGCGGGCTCTGCTCGCTGGGCTTGAAGACCACGGTATTGCCGGCCAGCAGCGCCGGCACGATATGACCGTTGGGCAGGTGACCGGGGAAGTTGTAGGGGCCATAGACCGCCATCACCCCGTGCGGGCGATGGCGCAGCACGGCGGTGGCGTCCCCCAGGTCGCGGCTGCGCTCGCCGGTGCGCTCCTGGTAGGCGCGGATCGAGATCGCCACCTTGCCGATCATCGCGCCCACCTCGGTGCGGGACTCCCAGAGCGGCTTGCCGGTCTCCTGGGCGATGGCCGTGGCCAGCTCCTCGCGGTGATGCTCCAGCACCTCGCGAAAGCGCTCCACCAGCGCCTGGCGCGCCTCGAAGCCCTGCCGCGCCCAGGCCGGGAAGGCGGCGCGGGCGGCCGTCACCGCCGCATGCGCCTGGGCCTCGGTGGCGGCACCGCCCGCCCAGAGGCGCTCGTCGGATACCGGGTCGTGCTTGGTGAAGGCCTCGCCCTCACCCGCCTGCCAGGTGCCGCCGATCAGCAGCTCTCGTCTCGCCTTCATCACGCCTCCTCCTCGGTGTCCAGTATGCGCAGGGTGTCGCCCGAGGCGACCTCCAGCCGCTGCGCCTCGGCCTCGTCGAGCGTCACCACGCCCTCGGCGTCGGGCCCGCGTCCCAGCCAGGCCGCGCGAAAGCCGGCCATCCCGGTGGTGGCGGCCAGCCAGCGCGGCCTCGGCGAGCGCTCGAGCATGCCGGCCTTGACCTCCACCCGGCAGCGCCGCGACAGCCGCACGCCGCGCACGTCGTCGATATAGGCCTCCACGGTGGGGCCGCCGTCGAAGATGTCGATATAGCCTTCCCAGCGCAGCCCCTCCTTCTTGAGCATGGCCAGTGCCGGGCGGGTGTGCTCATGGACCTGGCCGATGCAGGCCCGCGCCGCCTCGCTGAGGAAGGGGGTATAGATCGGGAACTTGGGCATCAGCTCGCCGATGAAGCTCTTCTGACCCAGCCCCGTGAGCCTGTCCGCCTCGTCGAAGTCGAGGGGGAAGAAGTGGCTGCCCAGGCACTCCCAGAAGGGGCTCCTGCCGTGCGCATCGAAGACGCCGCGCATCTCGGCAAGCACCTTGTCGGGGAAGCGGTCGCGGAACTCGGCCAGGAACAGCCAGCGCATCATCGACAGCAGTGCGCCGTTGCGCTCCCGGCGGCGATCGGCGCCGCGATACTCGGGACGCAGGAACAGTGAGGCCACCTCGGCGTCGCCGGTGTGGTCGGAGCTCAGGAAGAGGGTATCGATGGTGCGGTGCAGATCGAGCTGCACCGAGGAGTGGGCCAGGGTCCCCAGTCGGTAATGATAGAAGGGGATCTCGCGCCCCACCTGGCCTTCGATGGCGCAGCAGCCGGCCAGGCGGCCGTTCGCCTCGTCCTCGAGCACGAAGAAGTAGAGTCGCTGGTCGCGAAGCGTGCGCTCCTCGAAGGCGGCCACCGTCGAGGCGATCCTGGACGCCAGGAAGTCGCGATTGTCGGGCAAGGAAGTGAAGCCCACCCCGGTCTCACGGGCCAGGGCCTGGAGCTCGTCCAGGTCGCCCTCGGCGATCGGTCGAATACGCATCACAGCTCTCCCTCGTCGTAGCCCGGATCGTGCGCATCGAGGCTGCCGTCACCCAGCCCCGGCAGCGCCAGGGGGGCCGCCAGCACGGCGCGCCCCTCTTCCACGCCCAGGCGCTCGGCATGCGCCGGTGACAGCATCAACTGCCCGGTGGGCGACAGGGCGTAGCGCGCCACCACACAGCGGAAGTCGGCGAGGCGCTGGTTGGCGACCATGGCCGGCTCGGCGTCGGGCAGCGCGTGGGCGGGGCGGATGCGTACCGGGTGCCAGGCGGCCCGACGGAAGCTGGCCAGGCGCTCCCGCTCGCCCTTGATCACCGGGCCGGCATCGAAGATATCCACGTGGCGCGAGCGCAGGAAGCCCTCCGCCAGCATCTCGGCGAGGGCCGGCTCGTGGTCGGGATGCTCGCGGCCGATGGCGGCCCGCGCCTGGGGGGTGAGCAATGCCAGGTAGAGGGGGAACTGCGGCATGACCTCGGCGATGAAGCTCTTCGAGCGCACGCCGGCCAGGTAGTTGATCTCCTGGTAGTCGCGCACGAAGAAGTGGCGACCCACGCTGTTCCAGAACGGCGACTCGCCCTGCTCGTCCAGGTAGCCGGGAAAGGCCATCGCCAGGATCCCGGCGAAGCGCTCCGGGTACTGGGCGATGAACATCAGCCGCGCGCGGCGCAGCAGGCTCTCGGCACTGGTGCCCTTGTAGCGGGCATCCAGCGACAGGGCGCAGAGCAGGGTCGCCTCGGAGACCTCGTGGGAGAGCGCCAGGGTCGGCACCTCGCGGCGCACGTCGAGCTGCTGGGAGGCGTGGATCAGCGTCTCCTGGCGATAGGTGTAGTAGGCCTCGCGGGCACCGACCTGGGCGCGGATGGTGGCGGTGCCCGCCACCTCGCCACGCGCCAGGTCCTCGAGAACGAAGGTATAATGCTCGTCGCCGGGCACCTCGACCTCGGCGGCGAAGGCGTGCTGGGAGCGGGCGATGCGCTCCTCCAGGCGGTCGCGGTGGGCCGGCAGGTTGGTCAGCCGCGGCGTCGCGCTGCCAGCCAGCCGCTCCAGGGCCGGCAGGTCCGCCGGGCGGACGGGGCGTATGACCAGCATGGCCGGGTCTCCGGAAAGGGATGAATCGTCACGCATCGTGGCACCGGGGCTCACTGCCCGGCCACCAGCCGCGCCACCGCCCGCTCCAGCCGCGCCATGCCCGCGGCGATATCGGCCTCGGGGATCACCAGCGAGGGTGCCATGCGCAGCACGTTGGGGCCGGCGATCAGTGCCATCAGCCCCTCCTCGAGGGCCAGCGGCAGGATGTCCTTGGCCCGCCCCTCGTACGCCGGCGCCATCTCGGCCCCGATCAGCAGGCCCATGCCGCGGATCTCCCGGAACACGCCATGCTGGCGGTTGATCGCCTCGAGGTGCTCGCGGAAGAGATCATGGCGCCGCTTGACGCCCTCGAGCACTTCCGGGGTGTCGATGTATTCCACGGCGGCCAGGGCCACGGCCGAGGCCAGCGGATTGCCGCCGTAGGTGGAGCCGTGGGTGCCGATGGCGAAGGCCTTCGCCACCCGGTCGGTGGTCAGCATGGCGCCCACCGGGAAGCCACCGCCCAGCGACTTGGCGCTGGTCAGGATATCCGGGGTCACGCCGTACTGCTGGTAGGCATAGAGCGAGCCGGTGCGCCCCGCCCCGGTCTGCACCTCGTCGAAGATCAGCAGCGCATCGAAGGCATCGCACAGGTCACGCAGCCCCTGCAGGAAGGCGGGGTCGGCGGGGATGATACCGCCCTCGCCCTGCATCGGCTCGACCATCACCGCGCAGGTGTCGTCGTCGATCAGGTTGCGCACGCTGTCGAGGTCGTTGTACTGGCCATGGACGATGCCCCCCGGCACCGGGCCGAAGCCCTGGGAGTACTTGGGCTGACCGCCGACGCTGACGGTAAAGAAGGTACGGCCGTGGAAGGACTGCGAGAAGGAGACGATGCGGTCCTTGTGCTCGCCATGGTGGTCATGGGCCCAGCGCCGCGCCAGCTTGAGGGCCGCCTCGTTGGCCTCGCCTCCGGAGGAGCAGAGATAGACCTTGTCGGCGAAGGTACGCTCGACCAGGCTGCGCGCCAGCTTGAGGGCCGGCTCGTTGGTGTAGACATTGGAGAGGTGCCAGAGCCTGTTCGCCTGTTCGGTCAGGGCCTCGACCAGCACCGGATGGCAGTGACCAAGGCCGTTGACGGCGATGCCACCGGCAAAGTCGATGTACTCGCGGCCTTCCTGGTCCCACAGGCGGCTCCCCTCGCCGCGCACCGGGACCGCCTTCTGGGGGGCGTAGTTGGGCACCATGTAGTGGTCGAAGTCGGCGCGGGTCGGGGTCTGGCTCATGTCGCTCTCCATTACTGGCATGACGGATCAACTGTCATGCGATTCAACTATCATCCGAATAGGCGTTTGTTCGAGTATAGGGAGCGCCGTCCCGGCAAGCTTTCAGCAATGGGACGGCAAGTTGTGTAAAAGGCAGCCGGCTCGCCGCCCAACGCACACCGTGGCCCCCTGCCGACGAGGAGTCCAAGATGTTCAACACCACGGCCTGGAACCGCGTCCGCTACGGGCTCTATGCCCCGGTCTACGACCTGGTGGCCAACCGCGCCTTCCGCGCGGCCCGCCGCCTGGCCCTCGGCCAGGTGACCTGGGAGCCCGGCATGCGGGTGCTGCTGGTCGGTGCCGGCACCGGCCTCGACCTGCCCTGGCTGCCGCGGGACGTCGAGCTGCACGCCACCGACCTCTCCCCGGCCATGGTCAGGCGCCTCGGGAGTCGCGCCGAGGCACTGGGCCGCGATGTCCAGGCCGAGGTCATGGACGCCGAGCGTCTCGACTACCCAGACGACCACTTCGACGTGGTGGTGATGCACCTGATCCTCGCGGTCATGCCCGACCCCGTACAGGGGCTCGCCGAGACTCGGCGGGTGCTGAAACCCGAGGGCCAGCTCTGCGTGATGGACAAGTTCCAGGCCGACGACCACCCGGCCGGCCTGGCCCGACGCGGCCTCAACGCCGTCACCTCGGCCATCGCCACCGACATCACCCGCCAGGCCTCGCCGCTGCTGGAGGCGGCGGGCTTCGTCATCGAGCAGGACACGCCGGTGCTGATGGGCTCGCTGTTCCGCGCCCTGCTGGCCCGCAAGGCGTCCGCCTCCAGGCCGTGAGCCGAGCTCAGGCCAGCCGCTCCTCGCGGGGCGTGATGCCGAAGTGGTTGCGATAGGCGGTGGAGAAGTGCGCCGCCGAGGAGAAGCCGGTCTGCAGGGCGATCTCGCCGGCGGGGCGGTCGCTCTCGCGCAGCAGGCGTCGTGCCTGCTGCAGGCGCAGGTCCAGGTAGTAGCGGCTGGGCACCGCCTGCAGGTACTTCTTGAACAGTCGCTCGAGCTGGCGGCGGGAGATACCCAGGTGCTCGGCCAGCTCGTGGGTGGTCAGGGGCTCCTCGATATTGGCCTCCATCAGCGCCACCGCCTCGGCCAGGCTCTCGGGGGCATGGCCGAGTCGCGAGCGCAGCGGAACCTGCTGGGGCTCGTCGCCCATGCGGATGCGTTCCAGCACGAAGTGCTCGGAGATGCGCTCGGCCAGCCGGGGGCCATGCTGGCTGCCCACCAGCGTCATCATCATGTCCATGGCGGCGGTGCCACCGCCGCAGGTCAGGCGGTCGCGGTCGATCTCGAAGAGCTGACGGGAGAGGCGCACGCGCGGGAAGGCCGCGGAGAAGGCATCGAAGCGCTGCCAGGGCAGCGTCGCCCGGTAGCCATCCAGCACCCCGGCCCGGGCCAGCACCTCGGTGCCACCGCCGATGCCGCCCAGCAGCACGCCCGCCCCGGCCAGCCGCTGCAGCCACCCGATCAGGGGCCCGGGGACGCTGCCGGAGAGCGGGCCCGGGGCGCACACCAGCAGCAGGTCCAGGGGCTCGTCCACCTCATTGATGCCCGCCTGGGGCATCAGCGCCTGCTGGGAGGCACTGGCCACCGGGCCAGCGACGCAGGCGAAGGTGGTAAGCCGATACAGGGGTCGCCCCTCGAGGCGATTGGCCACCGCCAGGGGCTCGGTGGCACAGGCCTGGGCCAGCAGTGAGAAACCGGGAAGTACCAGCATGCCGACATGCCGGGGAGGCGACGTCGGACACGGGGAAGAAAGGGTCTCTGGCATGCGGGTCGGGCCTTGGGTCGTTGCCGGGGACGCGGGGCAAGGCTCCCCATCTTACCCAAGGCCGGCCGGATCCACAGCCCCGGCGCCAGAACGGGCCAGCGGCGACCCACGGCCTATCGAGCGTTGCCGCTCAGCAGCAGCATGGCCACCGCCAGGATACCGATCACCACGATGACGATGGGCAGCACCCGATGCAGCCCATGGGGAGACGCCTTCGCCTCGGGCTGGTCCTCATCCGGCTCGGGATGCTCGAAATCCTCGGGCTGGCTGACCTCCCTGAAATGCTGCAGCTCCTCTTCCGGTGTCTTGCTCTCCCGGGTATCCATGGCACACCTCCACTGGCTGGGATCCGCGTCCCGCACCCCGGCAGTGGCCAGACGCGCGGGGCCTACACGTTAACGACATCGAAGTCCGCCACCGGGTTCACATCGGCGTCGTAGTCCACGTCGTCGCGCTCGAAGCCGAACAGCTTCAGGAAGTCGTGCTTGTACCCGGCGTAGTCGGTGATCTCGAAGAGGTTCTCGGTGGTCACCTTCGGCCACAGCGCCTTGCAGGCCTGCTGGACGTCATCACGCAGTTCCCAGTCGTCGAGGCGCAGGCGGCCGGCCTCGTCGGTCTCGGCGCTGCCACCGTACAGGTGCTCGCCGAACAGGCGGTTGAGCTGGTCGATGGTGCCCTCGTGCAGGCCCTTCTCCTTCATCACCCTGTAGACCATGGCGATGTAGAGCGGCATCACGGGGATGGCCGCGCTGGCCTGGGTCACCACCGACTTGAGCACCGCCACGTTGGCGCCGCCGCCCGAGGCCGAGAGGCGCTTGTCGATCTCGCCGGCGGCGCGATCCAGGTCCTCCTTGGCCTTGCCCAGGGCGCCGTGCCAGTAGATCGGCCAGGTGATTTCGGTGCCGATGTAGCTGAAGGCCACGCTGCGGGCGCCCGGCGCCAGCACGCCGGCGCGGTCCAGGGCATCGATCCACAGCTCCCAGTCCTCGCCGCCCATCACTGCCCGGGTGTCCTCGATCTCCTGCTCGGTGGCGGGCTCCACCTCGGCCTCGATGATGGCGTCCTTGTTGGTATCGATGGCGGTGGCGCGATAGGTCTCGCCGATCGGCTTGAGGCTGGAGCGCTTGAGCTCGCCACTGTCGGGCAGCTTGCGCACCGGCGAGGCCAGCGAGTAGACCACCAGGTCGACCTGACCCAGGTCCTGCTGGATCAGCTCGATGGCCTTGTCGCGAGCCTCGTGGGAGAAGGCATCCCCGTTGATCGACTTGCTGTAGAGCCCCTCGGCCTTGGCGAACCGGTCGAAGGCGGCGCTGTTGTACCAGCCGGCAGTGCCGGGCTTCTTCTCGCTGCCGGGCTTCTCGAAGAACACGCCCAGGGTGTCAGCCCCGTAGCCGAAGGCGGCGGTGATGCGTGCCGCCAGGCCGTAGCCGCTGGAGGCGCCGATCACCAGCACCTTCTTCGGCCCGCTCGTCCTGTCGAGGCCGCGGGCGCGCGTCGCCTCGATCTGCTCGAGCACGTTCTTCTCGCAGCCGACAGGATGGGTGGTGGTGCAGATGAAACCGCGTACCTTGGGCTTGATGATCACGACAGACCTCGTTGTTGTCCGGCGGACGGAGCGAGCGCTCTCGCCCGCATGGGGAATGAATGCGCTATGAGCATGAATGAGAGAAACAGTGGGCGACATTCTAGCGGCCACGGCCGCAGCTGTCCGCCCTTGAGGCTCCCGTCCGGCTGGTGCAGGATGCTTGTCCCGGACAACGCGCGTGGCAGGAGGGTTGCGATGGATGCACAGACGCTGGTCGACGAACGCGGCGAGCTGTGGCTGGCCCTGGCCCCGCTATGGCTGGAACGGGAGCCACGGGAGACCGACTATGCGCACATGGTCGCCGTCATTCAGCGCCACGACCTGAGCGTGCGCGAGCTGGAGTGGGTCTTCCGCCTGGAGCTGGCCCCGGTGCTGGCGCGCCACCAGATGTCGGTGGCCGGCGAGTGGCGCTCGTTCGATGACTACAAGCTGATGAAGCAGCTGGTCGCCCACAACCTGCGTCTCAACGGCTGGCGACGCAAGACCTGGGCGCTCTTCTCGGGGTTGACCACCATGATGACCCGCCATCGCTGGAACGAGCTGATGGGGCGCGTCATGGTCGAACGCGGCGACATGCCCTGACCAGGACCCGTGATGCCCCTCAGGGCTCGTCAAGGGCCTTCTCCAGCGCCTCGCGCAGCGCCACCTCGCCGTCGCGGGGGGAAAACCGGTGAATCACCCGGCCGTCCCGGCCGACCAGGAACTTGGTGAAGTTCCACTTGATCAGGCTGGTCCCCAGGATTCCCGGTGCCTGGCGCTTGAGTTCGACGAACAGCGGATGGGCGCCGCTCCCGTTGACCTTGACCTTCTCCATCAGCGGGAAGGAAACCCCGTACGCCCGCTCCGCGAAGCGACAGAAATCCAGCGCCGACTCCGGCGACTGACGAGCGAACTGGTTGCAGGGAAACCCCAGCACGGTGAACCCCCGGTCGCGATAGCGAACATAGAGGTGCTCGAGGTCGCGCAACTGGGACGTGAAACCGCACTGGCTGGCCACATTGACAATCAGCAGCACCTGACCACGCAGGGCGCGAAGGTTGAAGGGCTCACCGCTCTGGGTGCGGCATTCGTAATCATGGATGGACATGGGTCGAACTCGCTCTCTGAACCCCTACGATGACATGCTGGCCCCTCACGCGCCAGCCCCGCCCGGCCCACGCCGCTGCCGCTGCAGCCGACGGTGCACCTCGGCCACCCTGCCCGCCAGCCGACGCCGACGCTGGCGTCGCTCATGCTCCTCGAGGGGGGCATAGACAAGCCGTTCGAGGTCCTCGGCACAGTCATTGAGGGCGCGCCCCGCCGGCCCGGCCCGAGGCGCAACCCGACGCAGATGTGCCGCGGGAGACTCTCCCGGATGGGCCGCCAGGCCATGTCGAGCGAGCCGGGCCTGCAGACGGCCCGCCAGCCAGCGCTCGTCACGCGGACGGTATCGACCGCCACGCAGGGCCAGCCAGGCGATGCCCGCCATCACCACAAGGACGCCTGCCAGACCCAGCGCCGTGGCCATGACGCCTCGTCCGGGCAAGTGTGCATCCAGCCAGCCCCATGCCTCACGCCACTCGCCGACAAGCTGCGCCATCAGGGAGCGGCGCGACTCGCGCTGGTAGCCGACCACGCCGCGCTGCCAGCGGTACTCCAGGCGTTCCCATTCCAGACGCAGGCGGTTCACCCAGCCCACCTCGCGCAGACGCAGCGGGGAGAAGCGGGCATCCGCCAGGAAGGCCTCGGCCTCGGCACCGCCATCCACCGACTGGGGCCCCTGCTCGATGCGTTCCGGGGCGATGACCGCGGTAGGATCCAGGCGCCGCCAGGCACCGGCACGCCATACCTCCACCCAGGCATGGGCATCATAGTCACGGACCGTGAAGTGACCATCCGGGTGCCGCTCGCCGCCCAGGAAACCCGCCACCACCCGCGCCGGAATGCCCGCCATGCGCGCCATCACGGCGGCCGCCGAGGCGTAGTGGGTGCAGTAGCCGGCCTGGCTGTCGAACAGGAAGTCATCGACGCGGTGCTCGCCGGCGAGACGCGGCGGCGAGAGCGTATAGCGATAGGGGGCCTCGCCGAAGCGCGCCATCATCGCCGCCAGATAGGCGTCCGGGTCGCCGTCGCCCTCCCGCCACAGCCGCTCCGCCAGGGCCCGGGTACGGGGGTTGGCGCCGTCGGGCAGCAGGCGGTGCCAGCGAGACCCGACAGGGTCCGGGTGGGACGGCGGCGCCCCGCTGCTGGAGAGTCTCAGCAGGCTGCGCGAGCTCAGCGGGGTCAGCCCCTCCAGAGTGCCGTCGGCCAGGAAGCGCTGGGGGCTCTCGCTTGCCAGCGGCGTGCCCAGCGAGGGCCGCCAGGGGCGGCTGTCGGGCTCGAGCAGCAGCTCGGCGCTGAAGCGCGCGCCCTCCTGCGCCTGCCAGGGGGAGCGCGCCGCCTCGCGGACGAAGGCATCGACCGGGCGCTCCAGGGCGACGGCCAGCTGGTCCGGCGTGGCCCGCGACCAGCGGATGCCGTCGAAGTGCGACAGGGTGTAGACCCGCCAGTAGCGTTCGTCGGCGGCCGGTTCGCGCCCCTCGAAGCGGGCGCGGAAGGCCCGCGCATCGCTACGCGACAGCTGAGCGATATCGCCCGGGGAGATCTCGTCGGTAAGGCCGGTGGAGGCCCGGTCCATCTGGGGCATGCTCCACAGCGGCCCCAGGCGCGGGAAGGCGACGAACAGCAGCACCATCAGCGGGGCCGAGAGCACCAGCAGCCAGGCCGTCTCCCGCCAGGCCTGGCGCAGGCCGGTGGCACCGGAGAGCCACACCAGCGACTGCAGCAACCAGGCCACCGCCAGCAGGGCACCCGCGGCCATGGGAATCCCCTGGTCATGCAGGAAGGCCACGGCCGTGGTCACCAGGCCGATCACCACCACCACCCGGGCATCGCGCCGGTCATGGGTCTCGAGCAGCTTGAGCAGGTAGACACCGAGCAGCAGGCCGACCAGCCCGTCCATGGTGCCCAGGGTGCCGAACTGCAGCCACAGCGCCAGCACCAGCCCGCCCACCGCGGCCAGCCGCAGCAGGATGCCGGCACGGGGCAGGCCGCGGCGCAGCTGCACGAGGCGGTAGCCGGCCACCGCCAGGGCCAGCGCCACCAGCCAGGCTGGCATCCAGGCCAGGTGCAGGGCCAGCACCAGACACTGGCCGATGAACAGCTGGCGCAGCATGCCCCCGCTCAGCCCCCGGCCATCCGCCAGCACGGCCGGCACCGAAGGCCTGGCGGGACGCGGGGCGCTCATGCCCTACCCTCCGGCCGAGTCGCCGGGAAGCGCGCCAGGGCATCCAGCGCCCGGCGACGCTGGGCCTCCCCCTCCCCCTGAGCCAGGGTGAGGCCCGGCAGCCTGAGTCCATAGCGATCGCCGGCGCGGTGGTGGGCCAGCACCCGGGCACAGAGCGCCGAGAGGCGCCGCTCCGGGTCCCCGCGACAGGCCGCATAGTCGAGCCACAGCTGCCGGCGTGGCGGGGTACTGAACACCTTGGTGGCGAGCACGCCGGTGCGGCTCCACTGCTTCCAGGCCACCCGTCCGGGGCTATCGCCGGACTGGAAGCGACGCAGCCCGGCGAAGTCGCTGGCGTCCAGGCTAACCCCAGCGTCGCGCACCACCGGCTCATCCTCCGCCACCGGCTGCGGCCACACCAGCAGCTCGGCATCCTGATGGACCCAGGCCACCACCCGGACCAGCCCCAGCGGCCAGCGGGTCTCAAGGCGCAGCCAGGGCAGCGCCTGGACGCCGCGCCGGGGCGTCGGCAGGGCCAGCTCGGCCTCGCCGAGGCCGTCGACGATATCCACCTGCCCCCGGGCGCCAGCGCAGTGGAGTTCCAGGGCCGTGCGATCACGACCTGCCTTCAGCACCACCCCCAGCCGCGCCTCGCCGCCGGCGAAGGCCTCGCGGGGCAGGCGCAGCCCCGGAATGACGCCGAGCAGGTTGAGCCAGCCGCGCAGCAGCACCACCACAGCGACGCTGAACAGCCAGAAGGCCAGTCCATAGGCCAGGCTGTTCTGGTAGTTGATGCCGAACAGCAGCAGGACCACCACCAGCACCGCCCAGCCCAGGCCGAAGCGGGTGGGTATCAGGAAGAGACGTCGCTGGGGCAGAGGGTGCTCCATCGAGGCGGTCAGGCGACGCAGCCACCAGTGGCGCAGCCGCCCGACAAGGCGGCGGCCAGGGGGTGCGGCGGTGGCCAGGCTCACGCCATCACCGCCACGCGGCTCAGCAGGTGGCGGGCCAGGGCCTCGCCCTCCTCCCGGGAACCGCTGCTCAGTCGATGGCCCGCCACCGGCACCCATACCGCCTGGACATCCTCGGGCAGCACATGGCCGCGCCCCTCGAGCAGCGCCCAGCCCCGGGCTGCCCGGAGCAGGGCCAGCACCCCCCGGGTGGAGAGTCCCCAGGCAAGCTCGGGATGTTCGCGGCTGGCCGCGGCCAGGGCCTGCACGTAGTCGAGCAGGGCATCCGCCACATGGACCTCGTCCAGTCGCACCTGCCAGGCTCGCAGGCGCTCGGCGTCGAGCAGTGGCATCAGCGCCTCGAGCTTCACCCGGCCGGCCCGGCCGCGCAGGATCTCGCGCTCGGCCCGGGGGTCCGGATACCCCAGCGAAAGGCGCATCAGGAAGCGGTCGAGCTGGGACTCCGGCAACGGGAAGGTTCCCGCCTGCTCCTGGGGGTTCTGGGTGGCGATCACGAAGAAGGGATCGGGCAGCGCCCGGGTCTCGCCCTCCACGCTCACCCGCCCCTCCTCCATCGCCTCGAGCAGCGCGCTCTGGGTCTTGGGGGTGGCGCGGTTGATCTCGTCGGCCAGCACCAGGCCATGGAAGACCGGCCCTGGATGGAAACGGAAGCGCGCCTCCCGCGGGTCGAAGACCGAGACCCCCAGCACGTCGGCGGGCAGCAGGTCGCTGGTGAACTGCAGGCGCTGCATGTCCAGGCCCGCCACCCGCGCCAGCCCCTGGGCCAGGGTGGTCTTGCCGAGCCCCGGCAGGTCCTCGATCAACAGGTGGCCGCGGGCCAGCAGGCAGCAGAGCGCCAGGCGCACCTCTCGGGGCTTGCCGAGCACCACCCCCTGCAGGGCGGCAAGCACCGCTTCCAGGTCGCGGAGTCGCTCCGGCCGGTTCATCGCCCCGGCTCCAGCTCGCCGCCGGCCAGCAGGATCTCCACCGCCTGGCGGGTATCCGGCGTGATGCCCTCCAGGGCCAGGGCCTCGCCGGGCGGCAGCCAGAAGGCCTCGGCCACCTCCTCGGCCTGCAGGGCCAGCGGGCCGTCGTGGTCGACCAGGAAGAGGCTGCCGAAGATGTGGTTGCCGCCCGCGTCATGGACGAACCCGCCCAGCGGGCGCAGCGGCACGCCGCGGATGCCGAGCTCCTCGGCCAGCTCGCGGCGTGCCGCCACATGGACCGCCTCGCCGGCCCCCACCACGCCGCCGGCGGCAAGGTCCAGGCCACCCGGGAAGACCTCCTTGGTCAGGGTGCGACGCTGCACGCAGAGCTCGCTGCGGCGGTTGCGCACCACCACATAGGTGGCCCGGTGCCAGAACCGGAAGCGACGCATGGCGGCGCGAGGGGCGCTGCCGCAGGGACGGTTGTGGGCATCCACCAGCTGGATCTGCTCATCGGCGACATGCGGCTCGGGCAGGGGCGCATCGACGGTCATGGAGGACTCCCGGGGAAATGCCTTCAGCCTACCCAGTCACGGCGGCAGCGTCACGCCACGCGTTGACCGCCACCGACGCGGCGACCATGCTCAGGCAAGGCCTCAACCGCGGAGCTCGTCCATGTCCGACCCCGCTGCCCGCACCCGACTGGCCACCCACGAGGTGACCAACCAGCCCTCGCCACCCACCGACCGCGACCTGCTCGGCGGGGATGCCCCGCTGCGGGAGGCCCTGGCCCGGGAGGCCCCGGCGTGGGTCGCCAGACGCCTCGCCCCCCTGGGGCGCGAGGCCGGCAGCGTCCGGGTCCAGGAACTCGGGGAGGCGGCCAACCGCTCCCCCCCCGAACTGCGGCTCTTCGACCGTCACGGCCGGCGCCTGGACGAGGTGGCCTACCATCCCGCTTACCATGAGCTGATGCACCTGGCCATCGACCATGGCTGGCACGCGGTGGCCTGGCAGGAGGAAGGTGGTGGCGGTCACCAGGCCCATGTCGCCGCCCTCTACCTGCTGACGCAGGCCGAGCCCGGCTTCTGCTGCCCCGTCACCATGACCCATGCCGCGCTGCCGGTTCTGCGCCAGACGCCCGCCATCGAGACGCACTGGACCCCGGGACTGCTGGCCTGGGACTACGACCCGCGTACGCTGCCCGCGGGAGAGAAGAGCGGGTTGACCTTCGGCATGGCGATGACCGAGAAGCAGGGCGGCAGCGACGTGCGCGCCAATACCACCCGCGCCGAGGACACGGCGGACGGCTGGCGGCTGACCGGCCACAAGTGGTTCTGCAGCGCCCCCATGTCCGACGCCTTCCTGACCCTGGCCCGCACCGACGAGGGGCTTTCCTGCTTCCTGGTGCCGCGCGTCACCGCGGCGGGCAAGCGCAACGCCATCGAACTGCAGCGCCTTAAGGAGAAGTGCGGCAACCGCGCCAATGCCTCGGCGGAGATCGAGTACCGCGGCGCACGGGCCGAGCCGGTGGGCGAGCTCGGCCGAGGCATCGCCACCATCCTCGAGATGGTCCAGCAGACCCGGCTGGATGCCGCCACCGCACCGGTGGGCATGATGCGCCAGGCCCTGGTGGAGGCCTTGCGACATGTGCGGGAACGCCACGCCTTCGGTCGGGCGCTCGCCGAGCAGCCACTGATGCAAATGCTGCTGGCCGACATGGCGCTGGAGGTGGAGGCCGGAGTGGCGCTGGTGATGCGTGCCGCCCGGGCCTTCGATGGCGCCGCCCGGGGTGACGCGACCGAAAGTGCCCTGGCACGACTGCTGCCGACCCTGGCCAAGTACTGGCACAACAAGCGCGCGCCGGCCTTCATGGCCGAGGCCATGGAGTGCCTGGGCGGCATCGGCTACGTGGAGGAGGCGCCGCTGGCCCGGCTCTACCGCGAGGCACCGGTCAACTCGATCTGGGAGGGGTCGGGCAACGTGATCTGCCTGGACCTGCTGCGCGTGCTGGGCCGCCACCCGGAAGCGCTGGCCGCACTGCGGGCCGAGTTCGACGCGGTGCGTGGCCAGCAGGCCGAGCTCGACAGCGCCCTTGCCCGGCTGGACGCCGAGCTGGCCGCCCCAGCCGCCTCGCTGGAGCCGCGTGCTCGCTGGCTGGCCCAGCGGCTGGCCCAGTGCCTGCAGGCCACCCTGCTGCTGCGCCACGCTCCCTCGGAGGTGGCAGAGACCTTCTGTCGCTCGCGGCTGGGTGACGAGGCCGGACCGGCCTACGGGGTGCTGCCCGGGGATGCACCGCTGGCGGCCCTGCTGGCGCGTATCGGCGACTGACAGCCGGCCGGTGCCATGCTAACTGCGACTACCGGCCTGGCCAGCCTGACCTTCATCAACGCAGGCATTCAGCTGATGGGCCCGACCACCACGCGCAGCGCCAGCGCGAGAAGCAGCACGCCTGTGATGCGGTTGAGCCACTGGGCTCGGGCCTGCAGCCAGGGCAGCACCCGCGAGTGGGACAGCCCCACCGCCACCAGCACGTACCAGCCACCATCGATGACCATCGCCGTCAGCACCACCAGTGCCTTGGCCGCGAGGCTCATCTCGGGGGTCACGAACTGGCTGAGCAGGGCGATGAAGAAGAGGATCAACTTGGGATTGCCCAGCGCCACCAACACGCCCTCGCGGGCCGCCTGGCGGCGACTGGTGGCCATGGCCGCGGCATCCAGGGCGCCTGCCCGCCCGGCGCGCAGGGCCTTGATCCCCAGCCACGCCAGATAGGCCGCCCCGCCCCAGGTGATCGCCTGGAACAGCAGCGGGAAGCGCACGATCAACGCCCCCAGGCCCCAGACCGTGAGCAGCGCATAGAAGCCCACGCCCAGGGCATGGGCTAGCGCCGCCGCGACACCCGGCAGGCGGCCTCCGCCGAGCGTGTGACGAAGCACCAGGGCCAGGCTGGGACCGGGCGACATGGCGCCCATGGCACAGACCGCGGCCAGTGAAAGCCAGAGCGAAAGGGGCATGAAAGAACCTCCATTGGTCGGGATGGGCCCGGGGTCACCGGTGGAACTGGCCTTCCCGTTCGGGCTGCCAGAGGATGGCATCGATACGCAGCCGCGCCTCACGCCCGTCCGGCAGGGGCCAGTCGATGGCGTCACCGATGCGCAGGCCGATCAGGGCCGCCCCCACGGGGGCCATCACCGAGATGCCGTCCTCGGTGGTGGACAGCGCATGCGGATAGACCAGAGTGCGGATGATCTGCCGGTCACGATCGAGGTCGGTGAATTGCACCTGGCTGCACATGCTCACCACGTCATCCGGAATCTGCTCCGGGTCGACCACTTCACCGCGCGCCAGCTCCTCTTCCAGGGAGCGAGCCACCGCCAGGTCCTCGTTGTCTGCCTCATCGATGAGCCGCTGCAGCCGCTCGGCATCGAGACGGTTGATGATGATGGGGGGACGCGTTGCCATGAAACCTCCTGGGTACCGTCAACGCTGATTGCACGTTGCCGGGGTAACCAACGAAAACAGCCCTCCACCCGCGAACGGGCGAAGGACTGTGTTTCTTCCACCTTACGCCATCCCGGGGCGAGGCAACAGCCCCACAGGGCTGCAGCCCACTCGGCTGCAACGCTACACTGTGGGCGTATTCCAACAGAGACGCTACCCATGACGGTCCGGACCTTTGCCATCGCCCTGCTGATCATCGGCGCGCTGCTCCCCATCATCGGCTGGTGGACCGCCAGCCCGGTCGCCTTCGTGGGGCCGGCACTGCTGCTGCTCGGCGTCCTGCTCCTGCGGACCGGGAGGCAGCATGGCCGGTGACGACACCTTCAATTCGGAGCAGTCGTCTCCGGCCGACCTGACCGGCCTGCTGGAGAAGATCCAGCAGGCCGGACAACACCAGGAGAGCGTCAGCCTCGGCGCGATCCTCGACAGCGTGGGCCGACGCTCCTTCGCCCCCTTCCTGCTGATCGCCGGACTGGTCACCCTGGCCCCGCTGGTCGGTGACATTCCCGGGGTGCCAACCCTGATGGCCATCCTGGTGGTGCTCTCTTCTGTCCAGCTGCTGCTGGGTCGGGACCATATCTGGCTACCGGCCTGGCTACTGGAGCGCCGGGTCTCGCGGGTGCGCTTCGTCAAGGCGGTACGCTGGATGGAGCGCCCGGCCAGCTGGATCGACAGCCTGCTCAGGCAGCGCCTCATCCAGCTCACCCGGCCTCCGGCGCACCTCGCCGTGGCGCTGACCTGCCTGCTGATCGCCCTGGCCATGCCGCCCATGGAGGTGGTGCCCTTCACCGCCAACGGCGCGGGCCTGGCCCTGACGCTCTTCGCCCTGGCGCTGCTCGCCAACGACGGCCTGATGGCCCTGCTCGGCTACGCCCTGACCGGCGGCACCCTGGCGCTGGTGATCCTCAACCTGATCTGATCGTTCAACAGCCCCGGCTTCAGGAACGGCCACCCCCCCCCGGGACACGACTCACGCAGAGCCTCGCCTGGATGGAAGGGTAGAAGCGCAAACAGCCGCCCGAGGGCGGCTGTTTCAGATCTGGCGTCAGGCTGGTACCGGCGGTCGGACTCGAACCGACAAGGGCTTGCACCCGGCGGATTTTGAATCCGCTGCGTAGCCAATGTAATCAGCACCTTGCAGTTGCCTATAGGGAAAATCCCAATTCCCGTCCCAATACTTAGAATACGCTTGGGCGATACGGGATGCCACGCCTTGCCACGCTTGCCGACCACCTCACGAGGCATGATGCGTCAGGTCGTGGAAGTGAATGCCGGTCGCTTTGATGACGGCGGTCATGGTGCGCAGGGTCGGATTCCCCTTGGGCGATAGTGCCCGGTACAGGCTCTCGCGTGAGACCTTGGCACGTTCGGCCACGGCCGCCATGCCGCCCTGAGATTCCACCACATGACGCAGCGCCATTAGAAACGCCGACTCTCCGCCCTCCTCGTCCAGCTCGTCGAAGGCGGTGCGCAGGTAGTCAACGGCCATCGCCGGGTCATCGCGCAGCATCTCGATCACAGCATCGTCGTGGCTTTTCATGTCCGGGCTCTCCTTCGGTGGTCGGACAGAAACGCCTTGGCCTGCTCGATGTCGGCCTGCTGGCGCTTCTTGGTACCCCCGATCAACAACATCACCAGGCGCCTGCCCACCTTGGCGTAATACACCCGGTAGCCAGGGCCGTAGTCTATTCGCAGCTCCAGCACCCCGTCGCCAACGGCTTTAGTATCGCCGGCATTGCCAGCGGCCAAGCGGTTGAGGCGAGTCAGCACACGCATGGCGGCCTGACGATCCTTGGCCTTGGTGGCGTCCAGCCAGGCTTGGAATGGATCATGACCATCAGCGGTGAGGTAGTGCGTCAGCTCCATCATCGGAAGCATTGTAGCTTAAAAGCTACGGGAAGGGATCAGGCGGAGCCGTCCGGTTTGTCAGCTCGCTGTCCGCATCTGCGTCCGGCACGATCCCAAGTCTGACGTTGCGCTCCAGAGCCTGAGCCACCATACGGGCGAGCGGTCACGTCCATAGGAACGCTCTCTTGCGCGCCAAAGGTGAGAGACTCACTGGCAGTGTTCAACTACGCTGAAGGCTTCCATGAGTGCAAAGGGATGAGCCCATGCGAACCACAATAATCTGTTTCCTCAGTGCCATGGTCATGCTGCCTTCTGTGGCTACTGGCGAGCAGCAAGGCGACCCAGAGGGGTTCAATGACTGCATTCTTGAGCACGTGAAGGGTGATATGGGCCGAGCGGCCGTAGCAACTGTACGGAATGCCTGCGCTCGAAGGCACGCTGTCACGGTCAATGGCGAGCCCCTTCCCACATATCCAGTGGGTATTCAGCCGAACTCTCTCTTGCGCCAGGCCCAGCGAGACTTCACTCAACTGGAAGGGGTGAGCGACAGGCGTCTATTCGAGGCAATGAAGCAAGAGCCCCAGTTTCAGTATCTCAATGAAAGAGAAAAACGCATCGCAATCACCGGGTCACCGAATCCCTTTCCAAGCGATGGTAACTAGAGCAGCAGTTCGCAGCGCGACCAAGGTGCGCGAACAGCCAGCACCGTCCACTTCGTCCACCTTCCTCCGGTGATCTACATCCTGCTTCCACCAATCGCGCGTGGCCTTCTGTCCCCAAGTTTGATGAGATAGGTGCCAAGTACCACGGCCGCACGAAGCGGCCGGCTCATCGAACACAGGGAACCGCTGTACATGATCCTCACCCTCAACCAGCTGGAACGGCACCTCTTCAAGGCGGCCGACATCCTGCGCGGGCGCATGGACGCCTCGGAGTTCAAGGAGTACATCTTTGGCATGCTCTTCCTGAAGCGCTGCTCGGACGTCTTCGAGCAGCGCCAGGAGGAGGTCCGAGAGCAGCTGAGGCAGGCCGGCAAGAGCGACATCGACATCGCCCAGGTGATCGAGATGCCGAGCTGGTACAAGGCCACCTTCTACGTGCCCGAGCAGGCGCGTTGGCCCTACCTGCTGAAGGAGGCCCACCAGGGCGTCGGCAATGCACTGAACAAGGCGCTGGCGGGCCTGGAGGAGCACAACCCCAGCCTCGCCGGGGTGCTGGAGCATATCGACTTCACCCGCAAGGTGGGCTCCACCACCCTGCCGGACAAGAAGCTCCGGGATCTGATCGTCCACTTTAGCGAGTACCGCCTGCGCAACGAGGACTTCGAGTTCCCCGACCTGCTGGGCGCCGCCTACGAGTACCTGATCCGCGACTTCGCCGACTCCGCCGGCAAGAAGGGCGGCGAGTTCTATACCCCGCGCCCGGTGGTCCGCATGATGGTGCGGCTGATGGACCCCCAGGAGGGGCACAGCGTCTACGACCCCTGCATGGGGTCAGGGGGTATGCTGATCCTCTCCAAGGAGTACCTGGAGGAACAGGGTGGCGATCCGCGCCGGCTCAACCTTTTCGGCCAGGAGGCCTCCGGCTCGGTGTGGGCCATCGCCAAGATGAACATGCTGCTACACGGGGTCAGCTCCGCCGACCTGCGCAACGACGACACCCTCACCGATCCGCAACACGTCGAGGGGGGCGAGCTGGTCCGCTTCGACCGCATCCTCACCAATCCGCCTTTCTCCATCGGCTACACGTCCAGCCAGAATTTCCCGGAGCGCTTCCACTACGGCAGCGTCCCGGAGGGCGCCAAGAAGGCCGACCTGATGTTCCTGCAGCACATGGTCGCCTGCCTCAAGTCCGATGGCCGCCTGGCCACCGTCATGCCCCACGGCGTGCTGTTCCGCGGCGGCGATGAGAAGCGCATCCGCGCCGGCATGCTGGAGGACGACCTGGTCGAGGCGGTGATCGGCCTGGCCCCCAACCTCTTCTACGGCACAGGCATCCCGGCGAGCATCCTGGTGCTCCGTGCCAAGGGGGCCAAGCCCGAGGAGCGGCAGGGCAAGGTGCTGTTCATCAACGCCGACCGCGAATACTACGAGGGCCGTGCGCAGAACCACCTGCTGCCCGAGCACATCGAGAAGATCGCCAGCACCTATGAGGCCTTCGAGGACGTGCCCGGCTTCGCCCGGGTGGTGCCGATCACGGAGCTGCGCGACAACGACTACAACCTCAACATCCGGCGCTACGCCGATAACACCCCGCCGCCGGAGCCCCAGGAAGTGCGCGCCCACCTCAAGGGCGGCGTGCCGGTGGCCGAGATCGACGCCAGGCGCCCGCTCTTCGTCGCCCAGGGCCTCGACCCCATGGCGCTCTTCACACCCAGGGCGAACGATCCCGACTACGTGGACTTCGTCGAGCCCCTGAGCGAGAAGCGCGACCTCAAGCCCGCCATCGAGGCCGATGCCGGCCTGCAGCACAAGGAAGCCAGCGTGATGGCCGCCTTCGAGGCCTGGTGGGCCGAGCACGGCACCAGCATCACCACGCTCTCCGGCAACGGCGGTCGCCTCACCCAGCTGCGCGACGAGCTGCTGGGCAGCTTCACCGCGGCCCTGGAGCCCACCGCCATGCTCGACCGCTTCGCGGTACGCGGCATCATTGCGGGCTTCTGGTTCGACAACAAGAACGAGTTCCGCACTCTGCAGGCCCGCGGCTGCCTGGGCGTGGTGGACGCCTGGCGCACCAGCATCGTGAGCCTCCTGGAGGACGAGCAGAGCAAGGCCAACCCGCTGGACCACCGCCTGGTCCACTTCCTGCTGGAGGAGTACGTCGCCGAGCTCGAGGAGCTCGCCGCCCGCAAGGCGGAGCTGGACGCCCAGATCAAGGCCTCCGAGGCCAAGCCCGAGGGGGACGACGGCGACGAATCAGAGTCGGGCGACGGCGAAGACGACGACGCCCCCACCCCGGCCGAGATCAAGGCCTGGAAGAGCGAGCGCACCCAGGTACGCAAGGCCCACAAGGCCAAGATTGCTAGCTTCGAGACCCACCTCAACGCCGCCGCGGACGCCCTGGACGAGCCCGCCGCCGCCGAGCTCGTCGGCACCATCCTGCACAACGATCTCAAGGCCATCCTCGAGCGCTATATCCGTCAGCAGCGCCAGCAAATGATCGCCGCCTTCGAGACCTGGTGGGACAAGTATCGGGTGACGCTGGCCGATATCGAGGCCGAGCGTGACGCCGCCGCCAAGGAGTTGCAGCAGTATCTGGAGGGGCTGGGGTATGTCTGATTACCAGCAGCTTCTCGCTGAGTTGCCATGTGACTGGACCACCCTTCCCATCGAAGAGATTGGAGAGGTCCTCAGCGGCGGCACACCGAGCCGAAACAATCCCCGCTATTGGGAGGGTGATATCCCATGGGTAACTCCTGGCGAGGTGACAGGACTCGGCAGAAAGCACTTAGAGGAAACAGATGAGAAGATCTCTACCGAAGGCCTTGCACAAAGTGGTGCGAAACTCCTGCCGGCTAATAGCCTCCTAGTGACAACTCGTGCCTCTCTCGGTGCAGCGGTCCTTAATGCGGCTCCGGCAACCACAAACCAAGGCTTCAAGAGCATCGCCTTCATCAATAACTTCAGCCCTGATTATTATTATCACTGGGCATCGAAGTTGAAAGACGAGCTGGTGCGTCTTGCCTCAGGCACAACCTTCCTGGAGATCTCCGGCTCTCAGTTCCGAAAAATCTCCGTCCCAGTGCCACCGCGCGCTGAACAGGTGCAAATTGCCCACCTCCTCGACACCCTCGACACCCAGATCCAGAAGACCGAGGCGCTGATCGCCAAGCTGGAGAAGGTCAAGGAGGGCCTGCTCCACGACCTGCTAACCCGCGGCATCGACGAGAACGGCTATCTCCGCCCCAGCCCCGAGCAGGCGCCAGAGCTCTACAAAGAGTCGCCGCTGGGGTTGATTCCGAGGGAGTGGGTGATCAAAGAAATCCAATCGATCTGTAAGCTAGGACGAGGCCGGGTGATCAGCCAAGGTTATTTGGACGCCCACCCCGGACCCTATCCCGTGTACTCCTCGCAAACAAAAAACGATGGTGTTTTTGGGCGAATCGACAGCTTCGATTTTGAAGGCCCCCACGTGACATGGACTACTGATGGAGCAAACGCAGGAACAGTAACCTACCGAGAGGGTAGGTTTAACTGTACAAATGTTTGCGGAACTCTAGAGGCTCGTGAAGATATGATCCACATGCCTTTTCTCGCTTGGGCGCTAGATCGGCTAACTGACCGACATGTTTCCAGGGTCGGAAACGACAAGCTGATGAATAACGTTGTAGCGAAAATGAAAGTTCAAATGCCCAGCAAGGAAGAACAGGTCAGTTGCACTGAAAGTCTTGAGCCGATAGGGAGGCGAGTTCAGGAAGAGAGGGAGGTGCTGGCCAAGCTCAAATTACAAAAAATGGCACTTATGGACGATCTACTTACCGGCCGCGTTCGCGTCACGCCGCTGCTCGACCAGGACCAGGCCACCACCCCGGCATAGACCGGGGCTTCCATAAGAACATCAAGACCACAGCGCATAGGGAACCGCCATGACCACCTTCGACAGTACCAAGCGCTCGCTGCCCCCTCTTTACAGAAGGTCGGGCTCAAGGACATCACCACCGGCAAGACCCAGCTGCCGGACTTTCAGCGCGGCTGGGTATGGGACGACGACCACGTGCAGAGCCTGCTGGTCAGCATTGCCCGCTCCTTCCCCGTCGGCGCGGTGATGTTGATGGAGACCGGCGGCGAGGTGCGCTTCGAGACGCGCCCGGTGGAGGGCATCGCCCCGGACAAAGTGACCAAGGACCCGGATCAGTGGCGACCGATCTCTCACGCAGCCTGAACTCTCGGAAGGCGCTGATCTTCCGCATTACGCACCGCGACAACCTGCCGTGGTTGCTGGCGCATGGTCTCTATTGCCGTTCGGCAGCAGAGCAGGACCCTGGCTTTGTCACCATCGGGAATCGCGACCTGATAGGGCGCAGGGCAACACGAGACGTCCCAATCCCTCCGGGTGGCACTCTCAGCGACTATATCCCTTTCTACTTCACGCCAGCTTCGCCCATGTTGCTGAACATCGTGACTGGTCGCGGCGTGCCCATTCAGCGCAAGGAAGACATCCTGGTGCTTGTTTGCTCACTGCCACGCTTGCAGGAGATCGGCTCGGCCTTCGTCTTCACCGACCGCCACGCCTACCTGCCCCTGGCCCGCTTTAGTAGCCGGCTGGAGGATCTGGAAGAACTCGTGCCATGGCCGCTGCTGCAAGCCCAGGACTTCAGTCGGGACCGTGAGGACCCTGAGAAGACCGAGCGCTATCAGGCAGAGGCCCTGATCCATCAACACCTCCCGGCCTCGGCACTGCTGGGCATTGGCACGTATACTGACGAGATGCGAGCTGCCGTCGAAGTACAGGTGGCGGCACACCAGCTTCCGTTGAAGGTAGTGACACGACCCAACTGGTTCTTCCGATGATTGAGTACACCTGTGGCAACCTCCTCGAGGCCGACGTCGAGGCGCTGGTCAACACCGTCAACACCGTCGGTGTGATGGGGAAGGGGATCGCCCTGATGTTCAAGGAGGCCTTCCCCGAGAACTTCGCCGCGTACGAGGCCGCCTGCAAGGGTCAGGAGCTGGTGACAGGCCGCATGTTCGTCACCGAGCGGGATGCCCTGCTGGGACCGCGCTGGATCATCAACTTCCCCACCAAGCAGCACTGGCGCGCCAGGACGCGCATGGAATGGATCGAGTCCGGGCTGGAGGACCTCAAGCGGGTGATTCGCGAGCAGGGTATTCGCTCCATCGCCCTGCCACCACTGGGCTGCGGCAACGGTGGACTCGATTGGGACAAGGTGCGCCCGCGCATCGAGGCCGCGCTAGGTGAGCTAGATGACGTCAGGGTGCTGGTCTTCGAGCCCACCGCCGAATACCAGAATGTCGCCAAGCGCTCAGGCGTCGAGAAGCTGACGCCGGCGCGGGCGCTGATGGCAGAGCTGGTGCGCCGGTACTGGGTGCTGGGCATCGAGTGCTCGCTGCTGGAGGTCCAGAAGCTGGGTTGGCTGATAGAGCAGCGCATCACCGAACATGAGCTGAGCAACCCGCTCAACTTCCAGTTCCAGCCAAACCGGTACGGCCCCTATTCCGACCCACTTCGTCACCTGCTCAACAGCCTGGATGGCAGCTATCTGCATAGCGAGAAGCGGATCAACGATGCCTCGCCTGAGGAAGTGGTGTGGTTCGATGAGTCCCGCCGTGAGCACCTCAATGCCTATCTGCGCAGCGCCGAGGCACGCCCCTATGCCGAGGTGCTCGAGGAGGTCGATGCCCTGATCGACGGCTTCCAGTCGCCGCTGGGGATGGAAGCGCTCGCCACCCTGGACTGGCTGATCAGTCAGGAGCATGTCGAGCCAACCGTTGATGCCATCAAGGAGGGTCTGCGGCATTGGCCCGATGACATTGCCGGCCAGCGCAAGCTGCGACTTTTCTCGGATCGCCTGATCGTGCTGGCGCTAGAACGACTGACCGGCGAAGCCATGACCCCACCAGCGCTAGCTGCTGAAAGATAGCGGCGTATACCAATGGTACGGCGGTTCTGAGGTGGCCAGCCCGAGCACACCTGGATTGTGAGGCCTTCGTTCGACCAGCTGCGCTCAAGGACGCCCTAACCCAGCAAACGCCGACATCAGGGCAGACACGGAACGTTATAGATGCCGACTTACGGAAATATCCTTCTTCATCAACCCCTCCGGCCGGCTGACGCTGGTGGAGTGCAAGCTGTGGCGTAATCCCGAGGCGCGGCGCAAGGTCATCGCCCAGATCCTCGACTACGCCCGGGCCGTCTCCAGTTGGAGCTATGCCGACCTGCAGCGTCGAGTCGCCGCCGCCACCGGCCGCCAGGGCAATGTCCCCTTCGAGGCCGCCCGGGAGCTGCAGCCGGACCTGGACGAGGCTGCCTTCGTGGACGCCACTGCTCGCGCCCTGCGCGAGGGGCGCTTCCTGTTGCTGATCGCCGGCGACGGTATCCGCGAGGGCATCAGCGGCATGGCCGAGCTGGTCACCCGCAACGCCGCCCTGGGCTTTAGCTTCGGGCTGGTGGAGGTCGCCCTCTACGAGTTCGGCAACCAGGGGCTGGTGGTGCAGCCGCGGGTAGTCGCCAAGACCGAGACCATCGAACGCACCTTCGTGCATCTCCAGGCCGGCGACAGCGGCGTGCTCCGTGACATTACCGACGAGGGTGGAGCCGATAGCAGCGGTGAGCCCGCCTCGGTGGCCGACGAGCGTGCCTGGTGGGAGCCCCTCACCCGCGTCAGCTTCGATGACCCTGAGCAGGAGACGCCCAGCTATCGGGTACGCAACCATGTCCGCGTCCCGCTACCCTACCCGGGCATCTGGCTCACCGCCTTCCGCTCCATGGGGGAAGGCGTTTGCGGGATCTTCCTCACTGGCCGGAAGGCCGAGCTTCCTCAAGTGCTCGACCGACTCAACGGGGAACGGGAGCAGATCCTGGCCGAGCTGCACGGTGGCAGTGGGGAGCGCAGCCAGTTGGACCCTGACCGCCCCGGCTTTGCCAGCTACGCACGCCTGGGCGATTTCACCAGCGACGACGAGTGCCGCGCTTGGCTGGCGAAGCAGCTCAACCACGTCGTCAACGCCTTCCGCCCGCGGCTGAAGGCGATAGCCAAATGAGGTCGGTCTCCTAGCCGTTACAGGACGTCGATAAACTCCCGCAGCCTGTCGGCGGTGACGATCAGGCCACAGGCTGCCAGGGTATCGAGGTACTCCTCGGCGCTTCTCGGCGGCCGGCGCAGGCTGGCCCGGTGGCGATGGGCGGTCCTGAGCACCAGCCCCTCGTTCAGCTCGAACTGCTGCTCCAGGAAGGTATCGGGGTGCACGGCCTCGATCCCGAAGCCGGCCAGGGTGTCGGTAGGGAAGTCCTTCAGATTGAAGGTGACGATCAGCTGCGCCCCGGCGCGAATGGCCGCGGCCAGCACATGACGGTCGTCAGGATCAGGGAGCTCAAGCGCGGGGATCAGCGGCTCGTGCCCGGTGATCAGGGCATCCGGCACTGCACGATTCATGAGCTCGACGGTTCGCGGCAGCACCTGCGCCAGTTCGGGGCGCTTCTTGAGCAGGTTGCGCGTCCACTCGTCGTGGATTTGCTCCGTCCAGCGTGCGGCGAACAGCCCCGAGGTGGCCAGGCGCATCAGCAGGTCCCGCAATGGCGCGGGATAGAGCACACAGGCGTCGTAGACGACCACGAAGCGCATCAGTAGCCCATGTCCAGGTCCTGAGCCTGGTCGGCCAGCTCCTGTAGAGCGGCCTCGGAGGCCTCCTCCTGCTGGCGCTTGTAGGCCAGCAGATCCTGCAGGCGAATCCGGCGATGCGTGCCCACCCGGGTAAAGGGAATCGCGCCCTCTTCCAATAGCTTGACCAGGTGGGGCCGCGAGACATTGAGCATGTTGGCGGCTTCCTGGGTCGTCACCTCGGCATGGGTGGGGAGGATGGTCACGGCGTTGCCCTGGGCCATCTCAGTCAGCAGGTCACGCAGCATCACCAGCGCCTGACGGGGCAGTACCAGATCTGCTCCATCCAGCTTGATATGCGCCCGGTCGCTCTCGGGCCGCTCGCGGAGTAGCTGGCTAAGCTCGGTGGCGCTGGCCCTGGCCAGGCGGGTGAGTTCGAGGTTGTCGGGCACTGTATCTTGGGCGGCGGTGTTCATGGCATGACCTCCACGCAGCCCGCTACTGCTGGCTGCCGTCTCGTGTTCTATCGTTACTTGCCAGGCTATTCGAAATAAACAAAAGTCGCAATATCCAAAACGAGCTGCTGGCCCATGGACTGGTATGCTCAGGGAAGTGAATTCACACAGGGAGCCACGGCATGGCAGGTCCTGAGTACACGGACGTCGAAAAGCCCTTCATCGACCAGCTGTTGGGTCAGGGCTGGGAGTATCTGGCCGGCTCGGTGGACGATCCAGCCGTTACCCACCGCGAGAGCTTCGCCCAAGTGGTGATGGAGCCGCTGCTGCGGGAGCGGCTACGCCAGATCAACCTGCGCGACGGCAAGCCGTGGCTCGATGACGCGCGCCTCGACCAGGCGGTGTCGGCCATCACCCGGCTGCCAGCCAGCAAGGTGCTGGAGGCCAACAAGCAGGCCACCGAGCTGCTGGTGAATGGCCTGCCCGTCGAGGGGCTAGAGGGCTGGGACGGCGGCCGCGGGCAGGTCTTGCGCTATATCGACTGGGATGAGCCTGCCAACAACGTCTTCACCGTGGTCAACCAGTTCAAGGTGAAGTGCCCGCCCGGCCACGACTCGGCCAAGGGGCACGTAATCCCGGACCTGGTGCTGTTCGTCAACGGCATCCCGCTGGTGGTGGTGGAGTGCAAGAGCCGGACGGTGCCAGAGGGCCTCAGCCAGGCGGTGGACCAGCTGCGCCGCTACCACGACCAGCGCTTCCTGGAGAACGAGGTCGAGGAGCACGAGGGAGCGCCAGCGCTGTTCGCCACCTGCCAGTTCCTGGTGGCGAGCAACTTCGACGAGGCGCGGGTCGGCACCATCGGCGCCCGCTTCGCCCACTACCTAAGCTGGAAGACGGTGGCGCCAAGCCGCGAGGCGGAGGTGGTCATCGATCTCGACGTGGCAGATCTCTCCGCCCAGCAGCGTCTGGTCGCCGGCATGCTCACCCGGGCCAACCTGCTCGACATCGTGCGCCACTACTCCCTGTTCATGAATATCGGCGGCCAGGAGATCAAGCTGGTCTGCCGTTACCAGCAGTTCCGTGGCGTCACCCGGGCCGTCGAGCGGCTGAAGCAGGGCAAGACGCGCCGCGAGGACGGCGAGAGCGATCGCCGTGGCGGCATCATCTGGCACACCCAGGGCAGCGGCAAGAGCCTCTCCATGGTCTTCCTGGTGCGCAAGCTACGCACCGACCCGGCGCTGCGCCGCTTCAAGGTGGTGGTGATCACCGACCGCAAGGACCTGCAGGCCCAGCTCTCCGCCACCGCCGAGCTCACCGGCGAGAGCGTCGAGAAGGCCGGCAACACCGCCCAGCTCAAGAAGCTGCTGGGCCGCGATGGCCCCGGCCTGGTATTCGGCACCATCCAGAAGTATCGCGCCCCGGACGCCGAGGACGAGAGCGAGGCAGAGCCGGATGAGGCTGGCGCCGGTGGCGGGCTGGACAGCGGCCGACGCGATGCCGCCGAGCCTGGTAACTCGAGTGGCAGCAGCACGCCGAAGAAACCGACCTTCAGCGAGCCCTTCGAGGTGCTCAACACCAGCGAGGACATCCTGATCCTGGTGGACGAGGCCCACCGCACCCAGGCCGGCGACCTGCACGCCAACATGATGCGCGCCCTGCCCAACGCCGCCCGCATCGGCTTCACCGGCACGCCCATCATCATGGGCGACAAGAAGCGCACCCACGACATCTTCGGCGAGTACATCGACCGCTACACCATCAAGGAGGCGGAGCAGGACGGTGCCACGGTGCCGATCCTCTACGAGGGGCGCACCGCCAAGGGGGCGATCAAGGACGGTGCCAGCCTCGATGGCCTGTTCGAGGACCTGTTCCGCGATCAGACCAAGGAGGAGCTGGAGGCGATCAAGAAGAAGTACGCCACCAAGGGGCAGATCTTCGAGGCGCCACAGCTCATCCAGGAGAAGGCCCAGGACATCCTGCGCCACTACGTCACCCATATCCTGCCCAACGGCTACAAGGCCCAGCTGGTGGCCTACAGCCGCCGTGCCGCGCTACGCTACTTCGAGGCCCTCGAGCAGGCCAAGGCCGAGCTGCTGGAGGAGGCCATGGCGCTCTCCTCCGAGGACAAGGCCCTCGACGACACCCAGCTGCTGGTACGGCCATTGCGGGTCAAGGCAGCGATCCAGGCCTGGCGCTACCGCAAGGTGCTGCGCGAGCTGGAGTTCGCGGTGGTGTTCAGCAGCGGCAACAACGACGATTCTGCCTGGGCCAGGTGGAGCGATCGCGCCGCCGTCGAGAACCACATCAAGCGCTTCAAGAAGCCGCTACCGCCGTTGAATGGGGCAACCCCCCAGGACCCTGCCAAGCACGATCCCCTGGCCTTCCTGATCGTCAAGAGCATGCTGCTCACCGGCTTCGACGCCCCCATCGAGGGGGTGATGTACCTGGACCGCTCGCTGCGCGAGGCGGAGCTGCTGCAGGCCATCGCCCGGGTCAACCGCACCGGCCACGGCAAGACCCACGGCATCGTGGTGGACTACTTCGGCGTGGCCAACCACCTCAAGGAGGCGCTGGCCGCCTACAGCGAGGAGGACATCGAGGGCGCCCTGCAGAGCCTCAAGGACGAGATCCCGCTGCTGCGCGACCGCCACCTGCGGGTGATCGACGTGCTTCGCGCCCAGGGCGTGGACGACCTGGACGACGCCGAGGAGGCGGTGCAGGCACTCGCCGACGAGCGGGTACGGGCCGAGTTCATGGTCAAGCTCAAGGAGTTCAACCGCGGCCTGGACGACGTGCTGCCGCGCCCCGAGGGGCTGGAGTTCGTCAACGACGCCAAGCGGCTCGCCTATATCCACGCGCTGGCGCGCAATCGCTACAAGGACACCCCGGAGCTCGGCCGCGACATCGGCAACAAGGTGCGCAAGCTGATCGACGACTACGTGATCTCGCTCGGCATCGACCCGCGCATCCCGCCGGTGCAGCTCACCGATGCCGAGTTTGACGCGCATATCGGCCGCCAGGTCGGCGACCGGGCCAAGGCCTCGGAGATGGAGCACGCGGTGCGCTCCCACGTGCGCAAACACCTGGACGAGGACCCGGTGAAATACGGCCGCCTCAGCGAACGCCTGGAGGAGCTACTCGACCAGCTCGATGGCCAGTGGGCCGAGCAGGTGGAAGCGCTCAAGACGCTGATCCAGCAGCTGCGTGACGGCGCCAGCGTCGATGGTGAGGCAATCCCCGACATGCCGGCCCACGCCGAGCCCTTCTGGCGGGAGCTGATGGCCAGCGCCGATCTGGAGGTGGAACAGATGGACGCCGCCACCGCCCAGCGGTTGCTCGACGCTACCGAGGAGGTGGTGGTCACGATCCAGCAGGAGATCGCCATCCCCGACTTCTGGAAGCCCTCCCACATCCCGGACCAGGAGCGCCTCAAGCAGCACCTGTTCAGCCAGCTGATGATGGGCAGCCTGGTGCCGATGGACCAGGCCGAGGCCACCGCCGAGCGGCTCTTCGACCTGGCCCGCAGCAACCACCACAAGCTGGTGAGCGCATGACGCAGTTGGCCGTGGACGACCTCACCTTCGAGGTGCGCGAGAGCGCGCGCCGCAAGACCTTGGAGATCACCGTGGACCGCGACGGTGAGTTGATCATCGCCGCGCCCAGCGGCACTGATGAACAGCACCTGCGCGACTTTGTGCTCGAGAAGCGGCTGTGGATCTACCAGAAGCTGGCGCAGAAGGCCGAGCGCCGCCGCCAGCTGCCGCGCAAGGAGTACATCAACGGCGAGGGCTTCCTCTACCTGGGGCGCAGCTATCGGCTGAAGCGGGTGGCCAACGACGCCCAGGATGCCCCGCTCAAGCTCGTCGCCGGTCGCTTCCAGCTACGTGAGGACGCCTTGGCAGACGCCCGGGAACACTTCGTCCGCTGGTACAGCGCCCGCGCCAGCGACTGGCTCACCGCCAAGGTGAAGGAGCACGTCCGGCGGATGGGCGTGGAGCCCGCCGGGGTGACGGTGCAGGACCTCGGCTACCGCTGGGGCTCCTGCGGCAAAGGCAACCGGGTCTACTTCCACTGGAAGACCATCCTGCTGCCCCGGCATATTGCCGAGTACGTGGTCGTCCACGAGCTGGTTCACCTGCACGAGCCACACCACACCCCCGCCTTCTGGCGCCGCCTCGAGCGCGCCATGCCTGACTATGAGCAGCGCAAGGGCTGGCTTGCCCGGTACGGGATCGAGGTGGAGGGGGTGTAATCACGCAGCTGCCGGTGGTGATTTAGTAGGTGCTGGCGTTATTGAGATCCTGGAGCCACTCGCTCAGCGATTGCCACTCGAGCTCTTCCCGTAGGTCGGGATCCTGCACGGGGGCGCTTTTCAGCTCGGCTGCATGGAACAGCTGGCTCAGGCTATCAGCGAACATCACATTCTGGGCAATTTCGTCAGGGGTGAACGCCACGCCCCAAGTCACGGACGAGATATCAGGGTCGATATGTAGCAGGCTCTGCACGTCCCCGCCGTTATCCTCGGCATCCTCCGCCAAGCGTTTCACCTTGCTGATGATCTCCATCTCTAATGCGCCGCGGCTCATCTGCCGTGTCGGGCTGCTAGGCACCATCAGAACTCGCTGGGCTTCTTCGGAGAGGTTGGTCGGCCTCCACACAAATGATTGTTTCATGGCTGACTTCCTCCTCTGGCAGATAGGCTTTCAGCATAGACGACCACGGCTTTTGAGGGGTAAGCGCCACCGTCTGCTACGACAAACCGCTCTTGACCAGCCATTACTCGGCTAACGTGGGTCTTCCAGCTGTTCGGACTGACGTAGCGACTGGTGTGGCAGCCAGCGGTGCTGGCCGCCGCTATTGTTAGGGTCCCGAGATGCCAAGTTTGTGGGTCAGCTCGCTAATGCGGACGTGCAGCTCCTCGTCGCTCAGATGCGCGTAGGGCTTTTCGGGGTCGGCTGGCTGTTCTTCATCAAGTTGATAGGCCTGGCGCTCTCCCTTCACGGTCTTCATCAGGGCGTCGATGCCGGCATTGAGGCTGCGCGAGAACTTGTCGTGGTTCTCGTCCGTGATTTCCATGGTGGCTAGATGCTGGGCGAGACGCTCGGCGATGATCCGCCATTGGGCGATGGACCGGCGGTGTGCCTCGACGATCGAGGCGGCATCATCGCTGGCGGCTTGGATGATGTGCGCATCTTCGCTGTGCGCGATCTCGGTGCGCGAACCGCGCGAAAGCTTGGCTCGGGTGGCGGTGCGGACCTCGTCGGTGAGATCCCGCTGCCAGCCCAGCGTCCTGGCCTTGCTGCGGACGGTGGACTCGGGCACCTCGTGCTTGGCGGCGAGGTGGCGGATGGAGAGTTGGCCCGCGCGGTAGTCGCGCTCGATGGCCTCCCAGTCGTACTTGCTCATGGTGCGATCCTCCCGGATGGCGTTGATGGCCCCAGCTTACGCCGGGGCCGGTGGTCGTCAACTCCGTGTCACGAGGAGTACTCGAGAGTGAAGTCAGCTCGCTGACACTGTAGCCCTTCAGGTGGCCAGTCCTGTTACCGTAACCGAGCCTCTTCCATCTGGCTGACAGCATCCACAACGGCGGCGATACGCGGCGAGAAAGGCCGCTGCAGGCGCTCTGGGGGAATCGCTAGCTTCCAGGCCGCCCAGGCCTGATCTGGGCTGAGGAAGGCGACGTTGTTGCCGGAGACGTGACTCAAGGCGTCCCACGGAACGACTTCCCTGTCATCAATATCTGCTGCGCCTGCCTGTCGCGAGAGTGCCAGCACCATACCGACTAGGCTCCTCAGTCGAATCCTGACCAGCCCGGCCAGTGTACCTTCCGGCAGATGAGCGTCGATGCGCTCCAGAGCATCGAGGGCGAATTCCAGGACATTGTCGATAGGGTCGTGTTCCAGAGCACGGCCAAGTAGTGCTGCCTCACCGAGCGCGATTTCATCGAGTCTCATCGAGCGCAGGCTGGCCTGCAGGCGGCGGGCTTCATGGAGGGCATCATCAATCATTGTCCAGCACCTCCACGTCTGCACCGGGCCAGCGAGCCATGGCTGCACGCTGGGCTTGCTCTCGGGTATACGGAATGCCCGCCAGGGTCAGGCGCCTGTCGCCCACGCGGATCATCCACGCCATCCTGACGCCAGCCGGTAGGCTGCGTGGCTCCGAGTCGTTGGTGGCCGTCAGCTCCCGCAGGAGTGCCTCGCGGTGAGCCTTGATCCAGTCACGCACCTCCGGGGTGATATTCTTCCTTGGCCACACGGCCAGCTTGCCGCCGCCTTCGATCTCGGCCTCGAGGTGGTACAACTTGAGGTAGTCGATAGCAGTCATCTCAGAACACCTCCCGGTCGGCATCATTCACAGAATCTTCCCGAACCGATGTCTTGGAAGTCATAAAGTCATGCTGTCCGCCTGGCTGGGCCATGACTTCATGACGTGAATGACGTTGGTCCGGTAACTTTCTTTGGCCGATGCGCCATTTGACCTTACCGCCGATGTTCCCGAGGCTCTTACACTCGATGCCGAGCTGCCGGAGGGCGGGCGCGGCGCGTCGCATGGCATCGCCCAGCCCCTTGGCGGATCTCGGCCAGGTATCGCAGCCGAGCGGCTTGAAGTCGGTCAGAATCGACAACCATTGCTTCGCCGGCTCGTCACGCAGCTCACCGGGGTGGATCTCGGCCCAATCGCGAATGGCGGTCGCCACCGGGCTCGCCTCGAGGGTGCGCTCGAGACCATCCTGCCGAGCGGCATCGAGCTGCTGCATGAAGTCCTCGGGGGCGTGTCCCATGGCCTTGGCGACGGCCATGCCGAGGTAGGCGAACTCCACCAGCCGCGGTCGGCGTTCGGGTGGCAGCGACATCTCTGGCAGGTGCTCCAGGGCCTTGGCCGCGATGTCGAGCAATCCGCCGAGGATCACCGGGCGCTTAGCCTCGAACTCAGATTCCATCTTGTCCTTGGCCTGAGCGTCATGGATGACCGGCAGCTCGACGGTGATGGCACGGCTCACGAGGTCTTGCTGCGTGACAGCGGCAGCGATGCCGTTGAGCACAATCGGGCGCTTGAGCTGGATAACGCTCTCGTCGCCGTCCGTGTACAGCTTGCGCTTGGCGAAACCGCCCCCGGTCGCCACCACGCACATGGCATCTTGCAGTGGTGCCTGCAGATGGCTCACGTTCTCGAGGCTGATAATGTGGTTTGCGCCACCACTCACGAACAGGTCTTCTGCCGACTTGGGGGCGCTACGGAGGTCGGCGGCGTTGGGGTCGATCAGTCGGCGCAGCGCCGACTGCGTGCCCGACTTGCCGCTGCCCTGCTCCCCCAGAAGCTCAACCACAGGAAATGGCGTATCCGGGCGTAGGCACTCGATCAGCCAGGCGATCACCAGTAGACGCGACTGCTCGGGGACGTTAGCCACCTTCCACAGCGGGTCGAGCTTGCCGCCCGTCACCGGCTCCGGCAGCGGTTGGGCACTCTCGGAACGGCAGAACATCAGGTCGCTCTGGTCCTCCAGCGACCAGGCGCCGGCCCGGAGGTAGACGCATCGACTACTGCCAGGGGTGCCGAGGTCGAGCCAGTAGTGGCCACCACTGCCGGCGACACGGATATGCACCGGCCGGTGTGCCTGCATGGCCAACCCCTCGAGCGTCATCTTCGCTTCGCGCAGGGCTTGGTCACGAACGGCCTTCTCGTGCTGGGCGTAGAACTCAGCCGTCAGCCAGTGCCGGAAGGCGCGGCTGCCGAGGGCACGGACCTCGCCGGTCGCTCGGTTCCGGGCATAGGCCACGTCGTTGTCATCGTGGGAGAGGTCATTCCAGGTCTGGACGAACGCCACAATAAGATCCGTCTGCGACTGCCGCTTGTCCTCCTCCTCGCCATCTTGCTGGATCTCGAGGGGGGTGGGCTCGGGCTTGACCTCCCGAGTAGCCAGTAGCTGCTCCCTCACTGCTTGTAGCCCTTCCTCCTGGCGGACATCACTCCAGTCCTTCAGGCGCTCCGGGCACACCCACTCGATGCCGGCAGACTCGGCGGCACGGCGTCCCGCGTCGTCATTGTCCACTGCGACCAGCAAGTCGGCGCGCCCGGCCACAGTGCGCAGAACACGGACCACACTGCCGACCATCATCTCCCCCACGCAGCAGGCCACCGGGTAGCTGGTGGCCAGGTGGATCGAGTAGCCGTCAGCCAGGCCAGCGCAGACGATCAGCGGTCCGGACAGGCTCAGCAGATCGGCAGGGTTGAACCCGATGGGCGTGAAGGTGCCGGAAACCTTGCTGCCGGGCGTCACAAGTTTGTCGTTCGGCTTGGCATCCTCCTCCTTCTGGATCTTCTCCGGCAGGATGCGCTCGAACCCGGCATGCTCGCCTGCAGCATCCACCAGCTCCCGGTAGATCATCATGCCGTGCCAGTCCGGGGCGCTATGCCGATGGACCTTTCCCACTTCGACCGTCACTTTCGCCTTGCAGACCGCTTGCAGGTCAGTCAGGTCGATCTCTTTGAGCTGGAGGTAGGCATGGTTAGAATGATCGGCGATAGTGATACTGTTCTGCGCCTGCCCCCTAGCCGGGGCGGGCGTCTTTGTGTCTGAGGTCTGCATAGATCACTGCTCCTTCGCCTCACGGCGGTGGTGGTGATTGAGGTGGCGCTTCGTATGGATCGCTCCGACCAGCCAGCGCCGGTAAGTGGCCAGAGCGAAGACGATGGAAAGCATCAGTAACTGGCCTCCAGGGTCTCCAGGCGCCGGGCGAGGAGCTTGGCGAGAAACTGCCGGAGGTCGGCTTTCTCTCGCTCCGAAAGCACGATAACGCCATGCTCGGTGGTGATCTGGAAGGCAGTAGGGACCTGTTCGCGGATCGCCCAGCGGGTGTGGTCTATGGCATTGCCCAGGCTCAGGGCGCCGGTCTCCATCACGATGTCGGTGGGGGTCATGCTGCGCCTCCCTGCTCGCTGACGCGGGCTTCCAGGCGGCGTGCTTTCTCGATGTGAGAGTTGTAGCGCTTGAGCCGGACGGCGGCGCTGGAGTCTGAGAACAACGCGGCTTTCGCCATCGCTCGATGCGCGGCAGCGCGTGCAGACGGATTGCGGGTAGGGAACATTGGTGAGACTCCGTGTGTTGAGGAGTCGTCCCCGGCTGCGGCCAAACAGCGGATGGGGGCGACTGTACGCGGGTTGGCCGACCGGCACACACGGGAACCGGCACACCCGGAGGTGTCCCACGCACAGCCGCCATAGCACATGACAGGTACAAAAAAAGCGCCCGTCATGGTGGTGGCGCTGGTGCGCCGTGTGTGATTCGACCGGCCAAGGTCGGCTGCTGGATTTACAGCAACCTTCCGAGCATAGCGAGACGGGATGATAGGGGCAAGCATCAGACCACCTCCCGCTCATCTTCAAACTGCTCTAGGGATGCAAGGCTCCAACGGGTGCAGTTGTCGCCCAGCTTCTTGGGCTTCGGGAAGTCGTCACGCTCGCGTGCCCAGCGCCAGACGGTGGCAATGCCAACCTCATAGCGAGTTGCGACTTGCTTGGCGGTGAGCCAGGTACGAATAGTCTCGGGGGTCATGCGTTAATACCTCACGGTATGGGATTGCACGACCAAGGCTAGGGACCGTTTTCCGTCTCGTCTCCAGAGGAACTAGTTGCTAGGGACTACTCCTGCGTCTTCTTATTGAGTGCTGCCAGCTCCCTTTGCAGCTTATGCCTCTCACGCTCAATATTTTCTTCGGATACGCCAAACCGCTCCGCCATGTCGAGGTCAAATTTGGCTTTCGTCCCCGGGCTTCCGGCTTTCACCCATTCGAGCCAGGCTTCTTCAAACTCATCCAAATTCATCTTTCGACTTTTTTTTCCACCTTTGGACCTGCTCTCTCGATCCGCCTGCAGCTCTGATTGCACCTGTTGCATCTGCAATCGTCCTTGCAGAAGCTCGATAGCAGTTTCTCTCTCCTGCTTCACGCCTGACTTCGTCAGGCGTCCATAGAGGTAGCCAAGCAGGAGGGTGAAGTACACTTCCTGGCGACTCTCGCGCTGCTCTGAACCGATTTTTGCGTCGAGCATTTCTGCCATAGCAGCGGCCAGCACCGCCTCGGAATGCCTATCCGGTTCCACGTCGGGGTCAATTTGCTCTTGCAGCCTGTCCAGCTCGATGCGCATCAGCGCCAGCATGTCGTCTACGCTGGTCAACTTCCCGTCTGCTTTCAGCAGCTCCAGGTGCTCAGCCCATTGTCGCGGCGGCGCTTCAGGCATGGCGCCCTCCAGCAAGCCACGGCGGCGCTTCAGTACACTGTCAGGCAAGATGAAAGGTGGGCGTGAATCGTCCGGCATCGCGCTACTCCTCGCGCTCACTCCATGGGGGAAGGCTGGCCAGCGCGGTGGAGTTTCCCGCACGTTCGGGAGCTACCCTAGGTTAGCCAACGGGATCGGTGGCGCCGACTACTCGGCGGCCAGCTTGTTCTCGCGGATCGGGGTCACGTTCTCGCCCTGGGCTGGCGCGGTGGCCAGAAAGTCAGCCCACTGCTCCATGACACGCGCACGCTTCTTCATCAGGTCACCACGCCGATAGGCGGCCTCTGTCTGATTGCCGATGGCATGCGCCAACACAGCCTCAGCTACGTCGTGCGGCGTCGCAGTGCGCTCGGACATCCAGTCGCGCAGGGTGGAACGAAAGCCGTGCGGCACAACCACACGACCATCGGTGGGGTCGGTGAAGCCCTTGCCGCCTTCGCTTAAACTCCGCTTGTGCATCCTCTTGATGAGGTCACTCATCGCCCTATCGGCCAGCATCCGACCATTATCGCGGGTGCATACCAGCCCCTCTGCTGCCGGGTTCAGCGCACCCAATAGCTGTACGGCAGCCGGCGACAGGGGGATGCGATGCTCTCGGCGGCGCTTCATTCGCTCAGCCGGTATCGTCCAGGTGGCTCTGTCCAGGTCTATTTCTTCCCAGCGGGCGCCCAGAATATCGCCAGTCCGGCTGCCGGTAAGTATCAGTAAGGCGAGCGCCTGGGCGGATGTATCATCACGCTGGCACAGGTGCTGCCAGAACTCGGGGGCTTGGTCGATGGGTAGTGCGGGGTGATGCTCTACCTTCTTAATCTTGGAAGGTGCCGGCAACACGGCATCCAGGTTGCCTTTCCAGGCGGCGGGGTTGGGGCCGGCGCGGTGGCCGTGAGCGGTTGCCCATGCCAGCACGGTCTCGATGCGCTGGCGGACGCGGGCGGCGGTGGTGGGCTTGCTCTGCCAGATGGGCTCAAGCGCCTGCTTGACGTGGACCAACTCGATGTCGCTCACCGCCATGGTTCCAAGCTCGGGGACTGCAAAGGTAGCCAGCGAGGTCTCCCACTGGCGGGCGTGCTTGGCGTTGCTGGCCTCGGCCTGCTTGATCTTCACCACGGCCTCAACCGCCTGGGCGAACGTGAGCCGGCGCAGCTCAGCCGCTCGACGCGACTGCTTGGCAGCCTTCTTCTCGGTGAGGGGGTCGATACCCTCGGCAAGCTTCTCGCGGATCTCCACAGCCTTCTTGCGGGCATTGGCCAGGCTGGTATTGGGAAAACTGCCCAGCCCAATATCGCGGTAGACAAAGAACGGCTTGCCGTTGGCTGACTCGCGCCTTTCGCCGGTGGGATAGCGCAACACCCATGACCGGCTGCCAGCCTGGGTCACACGAAGGAATAGACCATCGGCACCGCCGACCGCATGGCGACCAGGGATGGTGAGGCGTCGGACCTCGAGTGCGGATAGTTCGCGGGCTTTCCTCGGCATAGCAGCTTGTCCCAATACCTGTCCCAATATGGAACTGTCATTGGAAGATATGCCGTGATAGGGGGTGATGCAAGGGAAGGAGGATAACCAGCTGATTTTGTGGTACCGGCGGTCGGACTCGAACCGACAAGGGCTTGCACCCGGCGGATTTTGAATCCGCTGCGTCTACCAATTCCGCCACGCCGGCAACGCGAGGGCATTATACGTGGGCGCCCGGGCACGTCAATCGGCCGGCTGACTTCCTCGCCCTGAAACGGTATCCTGTCGGGCTTTGCGCGGCTTGCCAAGCCCCCGACACGCCACTGAGCCGGACCGAAACCCACCATGCAGCGCGCCGACTTTCACTATGAGCTCCCCGAGGAGCTGATTGCCCGCTACCCCTCCGAGCAGCGCAGCGACTGCCGCCTGCTATGCGTCGATGGCACCACCGGCGCGCTCGCCCACCGCCGCTTCCCCGACCTGGTCGAACTGCTCGCCCCCGGGGACCTGCTGGTGTTCAACGACACCCGGGTGATTCCCGCCCGCCTGCACGGCCACAAGGCCAGCGGCGGCAAGGTGGAGATGCTGCTCGAGCGGCCCCTGGACGCCCATCGCGGCCTGGCCCACCTGCGCTCGAGCAAGTCGCCCAGGCCCGGTACCGAACTGGTCTTCGAGGGGGGCATCCGCGCCGTGGTGGAGGGGCGCCGCGAGACGCTGTTCGAGCTGCGCTTCCTCGGCGAGACACCGCTGATCACGCTGCTGGAGCGGCACGGGCACATGCCACTGCCGCCCTATATCACCCGCGAGGACGAGCTGTCCGACCGCGAGCGCTACCAGACCGTCTATGCGCGCCGTGACGGGGCCGTTGCCGCCCCCACCGCCGGGCTTCACTTCGACGAGCCGCTGCTCGAGGCGCTGGCCGCCAGGGGCGTCGAGAGTGCCTACGTCACCCTGCACGTGGGTGCCGGCACCTTCCAGCCGGTGCGCGCCGACGACATCCGCGAGCACCAGATGCACAGCGAGTGGATCGAGGTTACCGAGGCCGCCTGCGAGCAGGTGCGCGCCGCCCGCGCCCGGGGCAACCGGGTGGTGGCCGTGGGCACCACCAGCGTGCGCTGCCTGGAGAGCGCCACCAACGCCGCCGGAGCAATCGCCCCCTACAGCGGCGAGACCGACATCTTCATCTATCCCGGCTACGAATGGCGCTGCGTCGATGCGCTGGTGACCAACTTCCATCTGCCGGAGTCGACCCTGCTGATGCTGGTAGCTTCCTTTGCCGGTTTCGACACGACCCTGGCGGCCTATCGCGAAGCGGTGGCCGAGCGCTACGCCTTCTTCAGCTATGGCGATGCCATGTTCCTGACGCGCAAGCCCTGACACGCCGCCCTGATACGCCACGAGACGCCCCATGCGTAAAGACAGCTTCATGACATTCGAGCGCCTGGCCAGCGATGGCCGGGCGCGCCGCGGCCGCCTCACCTTCCCCCGGGGAAAGGTGGAGACGCCCGCCTTCATGCCGGTGGGCACCTACGGCACCGTCAAGGGCATGACGCCCCAGTCGGTCGCGGAGATCGGCGCCGAGATCATCCTCGGCAACACCTTCCACCTCTGGCTACGCCCCGGCACCGAGGTCATCGAGGCCCACGGCGACCTGCATGACTTCGCCCAGTGGGAGCGGCCGATTCTCACCGACTCGGGCGGCTTCCAGGTCTTCTCGCTGGGCGCCATGCGCAAGATCACCGAGCAGGGCGTGCACTTTCGCTCGCCGGTGGATGGCGCCAAGGTCTTCATGGGCCCCGAGGAGTCCATGGCGGTGCAGCGCTCGCTGGGCTCGGACGTGGTGATGATCTTCGACGAGTGCACGCCCTACCCCGCCACCGAGGCGGAGGCCGAGTTCTCCATGCAGCGCTCGCTGCGCTGGGCGCAGCGTTCCCGGGAGGCCCACGGCGACTCCCCGTCGGCACTGTTCGGCATCATCCAGGGGGGCATGTACCCCGGGCTGCGCGAGCGCTCCCTCGAGGGCCTGCTGGAGATCGGCTTCGACGGCCTGGCCATCGGCGGCCTCTCGGTGGGCGAACCCAAGGAGGCGATGATCCGGGTGCTCGACTACCTGCCGGCCTGGATGCCCGACGACACACCGCGCTACCTGATGGGGGTCGGCAAGCCCGAGGACCTGGTGGAGGGCGTGCGCCGCGGAGTCGACATGTTCGACTGCGTGATGCCCACCCGCAACGCCCGCAACGGACACCTCTTTACCGCCGAGGGCACGGTCAAGATCCGCAACGCCAAGCACCGCTTCGACACTCGCCCGCTCGAGGCGGAGTGCGACTGCTATACCTGCCAGCACTTCTCGCGCGCCTACCTGCACCACCTCGACCGCTGCGGAGAGATGCTCGGCTCGATGCTCAATACCATCCACAACCTGCGCCACTATCAGCGCCTGATGACCGGTTTGCGCGGTGCCATCGAAGCGGGTACATTGGCGAACTTCGTGGAAGGCTTCTATGCGCAGCGCGGTCTGCCAGCTCCTCCCGTACCGAATTGACCCACGGCCGGCCCCATGGCCGGCCGTCGAACATCCCGCTTTCATCACTCAGGAGATCGTCATACATGCTGGATTTCTTCATTTCCCCGGCCATGGCCCAGGACGCCGGCGCTGCCGGTGGCGGCATCGCCCAGATCGTCATGCTGGTCGGCTTCGTGGCCATCTTCTACTTCCTGCTGTGGCGCCCCCAGGCCAAGCGCGCCAAGCAGCACAAGCAGCTGATCGGTAACCTCTCCAAGGGTGACGAGATCGTCATCGGCGGCGGCATGCTGGGGCGTATCACCAAGGTGAGCGACGACAGCGAGTTCCTGAGCATGGAGATCGCCGAAGGCACCGAAGTCAGCGTGCAGAAGAACGCCGTGGCCGCCGTGCTGCCCAAGGGCACGCTCAAGTCCATCTGACCAGGGCGTCGTCCCGCCCCGTCGCGAGCCTGCCCGGCTCGTGACGGGGCCGCCCTGCGTCCGGTGCGGCAGGAGCCGCGCGACCGGCTCCCGCCCCTACCGGTCGCCTCGTCAGCCTCCAACGTCCGCAACCTGAGGGCAGGGCCCCCATGCTCAACCGTTACCCCCTGTGGAAGTATCTGCTGATACTCGTCGTCCTCCTCGCTGGCCTGGTCTATTCCCTACCCAACCTCTTCCCCGAGGACCCGGCGATCCAGATCAGCAGCGAACGGGGCGACGCCACCATCGACGCGCGCCAGCTCGAACGCATACGCACCTCCCTCGACGAGGCCGACATCGATATCAAGGCCGTGGAGGAGGATCCCAGCAGCGTGCTGATCCGCCTGTCCGATGCCGACGATCAGATTCGGGCCCGCGACCGCATCAGCGACATGCTGGGTGGCGAATTCGTGGTGGCACTGAACCTGGCCGAGTCCACCCCCGCCTGGCTGCAGTCGCTCTCCGCCTCCCCCATGACCCTGGGCCTGGACCTGCGCGGCGGCGTGCACTTCCTGCTGGAAGTCGACATGGACGCCGCTCTGGAGCAGCGCCTCGAGACCAACGCCAGCGCCATGCGCGAGCTCCTGCGCGACGAGCGCATCCGCTACCGCGATACCCAGATCGAGGAGCGAACCCTCTCCATGGCCTTCGCCAATGCCGAGGACCGTGACGAGGCGCGTCGGCTGATCGCCCCCGAGTTTCCCGACTTCGACTACGCCAGCGAAGGCGAGGAACGCGGCGCCCGGCTGGTCATGACCATGACCGACCAGGCCGCTCAGGAGCTCCAGGACTACGCCGTCAACCAAAACCTCACCACCCTGCGCAACCGCGTCAATGAACTGGGCGTTGCCGAGCCGATGGTCCAGCGCCAGGGCCCCGAGCGCATCGTGGTCGAACTGCCCGGCGTGCAGGACACCGTGGCTGCCAAGCGCATCGTCGGCGCCACCGCCAACCTCGAGTTCCGCCTCGAGGCGCGCCCCGATACCCCGGATAACGAGACCGAGTCCTTCCCGTTCCGCAACCAGGCGTCGCGCAGCGCCGACCTGATGCGTGATGTCATCATCACCGGCGATAGCGTCTCCAGCGCCAGCCGAAACTTCGACGAGAACGGCCGTCCCCAGGTCAACATCGATCTCGATGGCACCGGCGGCACCCTGATGAACCGCGCCACCCGCACCAACATCGGCCGCAACATGGCGGTGCTGTTCATCGAGCACAAGAGCCGCGAGCGCACCGTGGAGGAGGACGGCGAGGAGGTCACCGAGCGCGAGACCTATACCGAGCGCGGCATCATCAGCCTCGCCACCATCCAGAGCGCGCTCGGCAACAGCTTCCGCATTACCGGGCTGGAGTCGCCCACCGAGGCGGAGGAGCTGGCCCTGCTGCTGCGCTCCGGTTCGCTCGCCGCGCCCATGTACTTCGTGCAGGAGCGCACCATCGGCCCGAGCCTGGGCGCCGAGAACATCGAGCGCGGCCTTATGTCGGTGCAGATCGGCCTGCTGCTGGTGGTGCTCTTCATGCTGGTGCGCTACAAGGTGTTCGGCATCTTCGCCAACGTCGCCCTGGCCCTCAACCTCGCCCTGCTGGTGGCGGTCATGTCGCTGCTCGGCGCCACCCTGACGCTGCCCGGCATCGCCGGCATCGTGCTGACGCTGGGCATGGCAGTGGACGCCAACGTGCTGATCTTCGAGCGAATACGCGAGGAGCTGCGCGCGGGGCTCTCGGTGCAGCAGGCCATCAAGGCCGGCTACGAGCGTGCCTTCTCCTCGATCATCGATGCCAACATCACCACGCTGCTGGTGGCGGTGATCCTGTTCTCCATCGGCACCGGGCCGGTCAAGGGCTTCGCCGTGACCCTCTCGCTGGGGATCATCACCTCGCTGTTCACCGCCCTGATGGTGACGCGGGCGATGGTCAACCTGACCTACGGCGGCAAGCCGGTCAAGAAGCTCTGGATATAAGAGGTGGCAATGAAATCCCTCGTCAATCGACAGCTCGACTTCATGGGCAAGCGCCGTATCGCCTTCGCGATCTCGGCCCTGATGCTGCTGGTGTCGGTCGCCTCGCTGCTGTTCCAGCAGCTCAATCTGGGGCTGGACTTTACCGGCGGCACCCTGGTGGAGGTCCGCTACGCGGTGGCGCCCTCCCTGGATACCGTCCGCCAGGTCCTGGAAGACGCCGAATTCCGTGACGTCTCGGTGCAGACCTTCGGTGCCTCCACCGAGGTACTGATCCGCCTGCAGCAGGCCTTCGACCCTGATGTCGGCGAGCAGGTAGTGACCCTGCTGCGCGATGCCGGCGACGAGGTGGAACTGGTGCGCGCCGAGTTCGTCGGCGCCCAGGTGGGCGATCAGCTGCGCGACCAGAGCGGCATGGGCCTGCTGGTGGCACTGGGCATCGTCATGCTCTATGTGGCCTTCCGCTTCCAGTACAAGTTCGCCGTTGGCGCACTGCTGGCCCTGCTGCACGACGTGATCATCGTCGTCGGCCTCTTCTCGCTGTTCCAGTGGGAGTTCGATCTCACCGTGCTCGCCGCCCTGCTGGCGGTGATCGGCTACTCGCTCAACGACACCATCGTGGTCTATGACCGCATCCGCGAGACCATCCGCAAGTCACGCATCGATGACATGCCGACGATCTTCAACGAGGCGATCAACATGACCCTGTCGCGCACCCTGGCGACCTCCGGCACGACCCTGCTGGTGCTCTTCGCGCTCTTCCTCCTGGGCGGCGACATGATCCACTTCTTCTCCATCGCCCTGATCGCCGGCGTGGCAGTAGGGACCTTCTCCTCCATCTATGTGGCGGCGGCGCTGCTGCTGGCGGTAAAGCTGGATCGCGAGGACCTGATCCCGGCCAAGAAGGAAGACCCCGAGGCCGAGGAGCTGCCCTGACAGCTGGAAGTACAGAGCCTGAACCAAATCCGCCCCCGCAGTCAGACTGCGGGGGCGGATTTTTTTCTTCCAGCTTCAGGCTTGAAGCTTACGGCTTCAGAAATGCGGCTTGAGCTGCTGCACCAGGGCCTTGTAGAGCCGCGGACCGGCGGCCATCAGGCGCCCCCCGGCTTCGACGCTGGGCTGGCCATCGGGGGTGCCCATCAGGGCACCGCTCTCCTTGAGCAGCAGCGACCCGACATGCAGGTCCTGTTCCTCGAGGCCCAGCACGAAGGCAGCATCGGCACGACCCGCTGCCAGCTCGGCGATGTCGAGCAGACCGCTGCCCGACGCACGCTGCAGCTCGATCTGCGGGCCGAGCTGCTGCACCAGGGTCAGATAGGAGGGCAGGAAGCGCGAGCGCTGCCAGGTCTCCGGCAGGCTCATGGCGATACGCGTACCGTCCACGGTGGTGCGCTTCGAGACACGCAGTCGCTTGCCGTTGAGCTGGGCACCGCGACCGCGGCTGGCCAGGTATTCATCGTCGCTGAAGGGGCAGATCACCACCGCATGTTCCGGGCGGCCCTTGACGAGACACACCACCGACAGCGCGAAGCCGGGAGCGGCGACGCTGAGGTTGGAGTAGCCATGGAAGGGGTCGATCTTCCACAGGGTGTCCGCCCCCTCTCCCTCACCGGCGCGGTGAGGCGTGAAGCGCCCCTGGACGCCGTGCTGGGGGTAACCGCGGGCAAGCTGGCGGACGATCAGCGTCTCGGCGTTGCGGGCGGCATCCTCCAGCAGGCGGTCGAGGCTGTGCTCCTGGTGAGAGTTCTCGATTCGCTCGCGGATACGCAGGAACTGTTCGCCGGCGCTGCGTGCCGCACGCAGCGCGAATTGGACCATCGGATGCATGATCGGACCTTGGGGAGTCGGTGGTGTTAAAGAACGGGTCGGCGCGCATCCTAGCAGAAGCGCGCGGGACGCGCCATTCGACGCACCCGGCCGGCATGATAGAATCGCCCGCCTACCCGTCCCGGATCTACAGGCCCACCATGCTCGAGCGCATCCGCATCGTCCTGATCGGCACCAGCCATCCCGGCAACATCGGCGGCACCGCCCGTGCCATGCACAACATGGGCCTTTCCGACCTGGCCCTGGTAGCGCCGCGCTGCGAGCCGCTCACCGCCGATACCGTCTCCCGTGCTTCGGGGGCCGACCATATCGTCCATGGTGCCCGGACGGTGGAAACCCTCGAGCAGGCGGTGGGCGATGCCACCCTGGTCGTCGGGGCCAGTGCCCGCTCGCGCACCCTGCCCTGGCCGATGACCTCTCCCCGTGCCCTCGGCGAGCGGTTGCCGGCGGAACTGGCTAGCGCCGAGGCGTGCGTCGCCCTGGTCTTCGGCCGCGAGGACAGCGGCCTGACCAACGCCGAGCTGCAGCGCTGCCACGCCCATGTGCACATCCCCACCAACCCGGACTTCAGCTCCCTGAACCTGGCCGCCGCGGTACAGGTGCTAGCCTACGAGTGCCGGCAGGCCTGGCTGGGCCAGCAGGAGGCCAGCGAGCCGGCCGGAACGCCTCAGCCGCTGGCCAGCCACGAGGAACTCGAGCACTACTTCGAGCACCTGGAGCGCACCCTGGTCGCCATCGGCTTCCATGACCCGGCCACCCCGCGACAGCTGATGGCCCGGCTGCGCCGCTTCACCCTGCGGGCCCGCCCCGAGCGCATGGAGCTCAACATCCTGCGCGGCATCCTCACCGCCACCGAGCGGCAGGTAGAGCGCCGCGAGTAGGTGGCGGACGCGGCTTGAAGCCGGCTCGCCGCGCCCCCACTATGAAGCCACCCCCATCGCCCGCCACCCAAGGACTGCTGCATGCTTGAACGTCTGCGCGAAGACATCAACAGCGTATTCGCCCGCGACCCGGCGGCACGCAACTTCCTGGAAGTGCTGACCAACTACCCGGGCCTGCATGCCCTGCTCATTCACCGCCTGAGCCACTGGCTGTGGCGGAAGAACCTCAAGTGGCTGGCGCGCACCCTCTCGACCTTCTCGCGGTGGCTCACCGGCGTGGAGATCCATCCCGGGGCGACGATCGGGCGTCGCTTCTTCATCGATCACGGCATGGGCGTGGTGATCGGCGAGACCGCCGAAGTGGGTGACGACGTCACCCTCTACCAGGGTGTGACCCTGGGTGGCACCAGCTGGAACAAGGGCAAGCGTCACCCGACCCTGGAGGATGGCGTGATCGTCGGCGCGGGCGCGAAGATACTGGGCCCCTTCAACGTGGGGGCCGGAGCCAAGATCGGCTCCAACGCCGTGGTTACCAAGGAGGTGCCCGCCGGCGCCACCGTGGTGGGCATCCCCGGCAAGGTCGTCCAGCGCGTCGACCCGGACCAGGCCGAGGAGCTGGAGGTGGATCCCGCGCGGCGTGAAGCGATGCGCCGCAAGTTCGGCTTCGACGCCTATGGCGTCAGCCAGGACATGCCCGACCCGGTGGCCCGCTCCATCCAGGCAATGCTCGACCACATGCACGCCGTGGACGAGCGTATCGAGCGCATGTGCACGACCTTGCGCAAGGTCGATGCCAGCTACCGGGATGGCCGTCTGCCGGAGCTGCGTGACGAGGACTTCGCCGACATCCTCGCCGACGTGGACAGCTGCTGCCCACCCCGGGAGGAGTCGGACAGGCAAGACGAGGGCGAGGCGCCACAGCGAGACCCCGGGGCCGCCACGCGGCGGCAAAATGGTTGACCACGACACTGGGTCTTTACCATAATGCCGGATCACGTTCATTGACTGCCGACCCACGTGTCGGTGCCGAGGTGAGTTCCTCATGCGCCTGACCACCAAGGGACGCTATGCCGTTACCGCCATGCTCGACCTGGCGATGAATGCCGACACGGGCCCCATCAGTCTCGCCGACATCTCGAGGCGTCAGGAGATCTCGCTCTCCTATCTGGAGCAGCTGTTTGCGCGGCTGAGGCGTGCCCGCCTGGTGGACAGCGTACGCGGTCCGGGCGGCGGCTACCTGCTGGCCGAGACAGCAGAGAGCATCACCGTGGCCCAGGTCATCGAGGCAGTGAACGAGTCCGTGGACACGACCCGCTGCGGCGGCCTCTCGGACTGTCAGCAGGGAGATACCTGCCTGACCCACCACCTGTGGTGCGAGCTTTCCGAGCACATCCACGACTTCCTCCAGGACATCACCCTGGCCCAGCTGGCAGGACGCGGGGAGATCCAGGCCATTGCCAGCCGCCAGCGCGGCCGGTGGGACAGCAGCATCCTGGCCTCGACGACCTGACACCGACGCTACCGCCCGAAAACCTCGGCCCAGCCCACAGCCCCGATTCGACAGTCAAAGCAGCGAGCCCATGAGCGCACCCGTCTACCTCGATTATGCCGCCACCACCCCGGTCGACCCGCGGGTCGCGAACGTCATGAGCCACTACCTGACGCTGGACGGCATCTTCGCCAACCCCGCCTCGCGCAGCCACATGCTCGGCTGGCAGGCGGAGCAGGCCGTGGAGAGCGCCCGCCGCCAGGTCGCCGACCTGATCGCGGCCGACCCCCGAGAGATCATCTGGACCAGCGGCGCCACCGAGGCCGACAACCTGGCGCTGACCGGCTACATGCGGGCCAACCGGGCGCGCGGCCGGCACCTGGTGACCTCCATCGTCGAACACAAGGCGGTGGTGGACACCGCTGCGGCGCTGGAGGACGAGGGCTTCGAGGTCACCTGGCTGACCCCGGGGCGCGACGGGCGAATCAGTCCGGCGCAGCTGCGCGAGGCCATGCGGGACGATACCGTGCTGGTCTCGCTGATGGCCGTGAACAATGAGCTGGGCGTCATCCACGACCTGGCCGCGCTGGCGGAGGTCACCCATGCCTACGGCGCGACCTTCCACGTGGACGCCGCCCAGGCAGTTGGCCGCCTTCCGCTGGACGCCGGCCGACTCGGCATCGACCTGATGTCACTCTCCGGCCACAAGGCCTACGGCCCCAAGGGCATCGGCGCCCTCTATGTGAAACGCAGCCCCGACCTTCGGCTGGACGCGCTGATCCATGGCGGGGGCCACGAACGCGGCATGCGCTCGGGCACCCTGGCCACCCATCAGATCGCCGGCATGGGTGAGGCCTTCGCCATCGCCACCGCCGAGGGCGAGGGCGACCAGGCCCGCATCACCGCCCTGCGCGACCGTCTGCTCGCCGGCCTTGACGACATCGGCGGGATCCATCACAACACGGCCGTCGCGGTGGCAGTCCCCAACATCCTCAACCTGGCCTTCGAGGGGGTAGAGGGTGAGTCACTGCTGATGGCGCTGCGCGATATCGCGCTATCCACCGGCTCGGCCTGCAACTCGGCGAGCGTCGAGCCCTCCTATGTCCTCAAGGGCATCGGCCTGCCGCGCCCCCTGGCGCTGGCCTCGCTGCGCTTCAGCTTCGGCCGCTTCACCACCGAGGCCGACATCGACCGCACACTGGATGCTCTGCGACACGCCCTGGACGGGCTGCGTCGCCGGGCGGTCTGACCCTACCACGCTCAGGAGAGAGACCATGGCGCACCTTTCGATCACCACTGCCGCCGCCGAGCAGATCCATCGGGTGCTCGATGAGCGAGGCCACGGCCTTGGCCTGCGGGTCTCGGTCAAGCCCAGCGGCTGCTCCGGCTACAGCTACGTGCTCGACTTCGCCGACGAGGCGGCCAATGACGACGTGTCCTTCGAGGAGCACGGCGTGACCGTCTTCGTCGCCCCCGAGGCCCTGGAGATGCTCGATGGCAGCGAGGTCGACTATGTCTCGGAGGGGCTCAACCGCTTCTTCCGTTTCAACAACCCCAACGTCAAGGATGAGTGCGGCTGCGGCGAGAGCTTCAGCGTCTGAACGATTGTTCAACGCCGCCTCTGGACGTTATACTTCCGGCCCAGTCGGCGCGAGCTGCCAGACCACTGGAGCGCCGCATCCTCGGCGCACCATGATGACAGGCGCCGACCGTTCGACCCGAACCGCCGCGCCGCCCTCTCCCCCGCGGAGCCAGGGGCGGCGCCGTGCTATCCGTCGCCCCATTACCCAGCCAACCGGAGACATGCCCCATGGCCAACCAGCGCACCCTGTCCATCATCAAGCCCGACGCCGTCGCCCAGAACGTGATTGGCGAGATCGAGAGCCGCTTCGAGAAGGCCGGCCTGAAGATCGTGGCTGCCAAGATGCTCCAGCTCTCAGAGGAGAAGGCCGGCGGCTTCTATGCCGAGCACAAGGAGCGCCCCTTCTTCAAGGACCTGGTCGGTTTCATGACCTCCGGACCGGTGGTGGTGCAGGTCCTCGAGGGCGAGGATGCCATCGCCAAGAACCGTGACCTGATGGGCGCCACCAATCCCAAGGAAGCGGCCCCGGGCACCATTCGTGCCGACTTCGCCGAGACCATCGACGCCAACGCCGTGCACGGCTCCGATTCCCCGGAATCCGCCGAGCGCGAGATTGCCTACTTCTTCGAGGCGGACGAGATCTGCCCGCGCGGCTGATCACGCTTCTTTCGCGGGGGTGATGCCACCCCCGCCCCGCCCCAACGACTCGCTGACCGCCATGACCTCCACCACTGCTCCCCGTCTCACCAACCTGCTCGGCATGACCCGCGAGGAGCTGGAAGCCTTCTTCCTCTCCATAGGCGAGAAGAAGTTCCGTGCCGCCCAGGTGCTGAAGTGGATCCATATCGAAGGCTGCGACGATTTCGCGGCCATGACAAACCTCTCCAAGGCGCTGCGTACGCGTCTCGCCGAGGTCGCCGAAATCCGCGGCCCGGGCGTGGTCTACGAGGGCAGCTCCAGCGACGGCACCCGCAAGTGGGTGCTCGAGGTGGAGGACGGAAGCTACGTGGAGACGGTGCTGATTCCCGCCGACAACGGCAAGCGCCGCACCCTGTGCGTGTCCTCGCAGGTCGGCTGTTCGCTGGACTGCAGCTTCTGCTCCACCGGCAAGCAGGGATTCCAGCGCAACCTCACCGCCGCCGAGATCATTGGGCAGGTGTGGGTGGCCCAGCGCAGCGTGGGGCCGCGCCGCGACACCACCAACCGCCCCGTCACCAACGTGGTCATGATGGGCATGGGCGAGCCGCTGCTGAACTATGACAACGTCGTGCCGGCGATGAAGCTGATGCTCGACGACGACGGCTACGGCCTCTCCAAGCGCCGCGTCACGCTCTCCACCTCCGGCGTGGTGCCGATGCTCGACAAGCTCGGCGACGAGCTCGACGTGAGCCTGGCCATCTCGCTGCATGCCGCCAACGACGAGCTGCGCAACGAGCTGGTGCCGCTCAACCGCAAGTACAACATCCGTGCCCTGCTCGATGCTTGCCACCGCTACCTGGCCAAGTGCCACGATACGCGGATGGTGACCATCGAGTACACGGTGATCAAGGACGTCAATGACCAGCAGGAACACGCCGAGCAGCTCGCCAGCCTGCTCGAGGAACTGCCGTGCAAGATCAACCTGATCCCCTTCAACCCCTTCCCGCATTCAGGCTACGAGAAGCCGTCACGCAATCAGCTGATGCGCTTCCAGCAGTGGCTCTATGAGCTGGGCTACACGGCACCGATCCGCACCACCCGCGGCGACGACATCGATGCCGCCTGCGGACAGCTCGTGGGTCGCGTCAAGGACCGCACCCGGCGCCATGAGCGCTATATCCAGTCCATCCAGATAGATGCGGACTGACCGGGGGTCATCTTGACTTCAATCGGGTGCGGCGCTTTGATGGACGGGCCTTTTTTACACCATCGGCCGCGAATCGAGCGCTCGTCACGGCCATCGGTTCCGTGTCCACCCGGAGAGGATGTCATGACCCGTCGCCCATGCATGATCGGCCTGAGGCAGATACCCGCCGCTACCATGCTGCTGGGGACCCTGTGGCTCAGCGGTTGCGCCACCCAGGCCAACCTGTCGGGAGACAATGGCAACGAGGCCGCCGAGGCCTATACCCGTCTCGGCACTGCCTACCTCGAGCGGGACAACCTGCAGCGCGCCATGAACGCCCTGGATCGCGCTCTGGAGATCGCCCCCGATGATGCCGAGGCCCTCCAGGCCATGGCCATGGTCCATCAGCGCCAGGGCGAGGCCGAGCTGGCCGACGAGACCTTCCGGCGTGCCGTCGAGGCCGATCCCGCCCTCACCCGGGCGCGCAACAATTACGCCGCATTCCTGTATGATCGTGGCCGCCTTACTGAGGCCTGCGAGCAGCTCGAACAGGCCTCCCGCGATACCCAGTACGACAATCGAGCGCAGCTCTTTACCAACCTCGGCCAGTGCCGGCTCGAGATGGGCGACGTCGACGCCGCCCGCGATAGCCTGACCCGGGCCCAGGCCATCGCCCCGCGCCGATCGCGCAGCTACCTGCTGCTGGCCGAACTCGAGCATGCCGAGGGCAACCTCGAGCGCGCCGAGCAGCAGCTCGAGACCTACATGCGCCTGGCCGGCCCCCGTGCCGAGGCCTTGCGCCTGGCCCGCGACATTGCCCGGGATCGCGGCGACACGGCCACCGCCGGCTTCTATGCCGACCAGCTGGAGTGATCCCGTACCGGGCCCTGACCACCGTTTTCTGACGAAGGATGCTCAGCCATGAGCGACATTCACACAGATGAAGCCGGCGAAACCATGCCACGCCAGGCCTCACCGGGAGAGCTGCTGCGTCGTGAGCGCGAGGCCCAGGGCCTGGAGCGCGAGGAGGTCGCCAGTGCCCTGAACCTGCGCCCGGCAGTCATCCAGGGACTCGAAAGCGACAGCTACGAAGAGGTCCCGGTAGCCGCCTATCGCCGTGGTTACCTGCGCAGCTACGCCAACCTGCTCGGTATCGATGACGGCCCCGTGCTCGAGGCCTATCGGGCACGCTTCGGCGGGCAGGAAACCGAGCACCGCATCACCCCGGTCCAGGTCACCCGGCCACCCTCGCGCCTGGGCGCCTGGCTGTTTCGCCTGATCACCGTCCTGGTCATCGCCGGCCTGATCGGCCTGACGCTGATGTGGTGGCAGAGCCGGGGCGGTAGCCACCCCCCGTCCCCCGGCGACAGTGGGCCGGTATCGGTGGACAGCCTGGACGGCAGCACCACGATCACCGAGGACGGCAGCGGCACGGAAGACAGCAACAGCACAGCGGACGACGGCGATGCCGATGAGTCCTTGCCGCCGCTGCCCGAGCAAGAGAACGACCTCGGCCTGGTCGAGGACGATGCCGTGGTGGACGAATCGGCCCTGGCCGACTCTCAGGCCTCGGGCGCCAACGAGGCGGACGAGCCGGCACCTGTCGAGGATGTGCCCGCCGTCAACGATACGGCCACCCGTGCCGATACGGCGGCCCCTGATGACGCCGCCGCCGAGACCGAGGAGCCGGCCGAGACCGAGGAGCCGGCCGATGCCGCCGCCGAGCCCGAGGAGCCGGCCGAGGCCGCCGCCGAGTCCGAGGAGCCGGCCGAGGCGGCCACCGGCGATGCACAAGTGCTGGAGTTGACCTTCAACGAGCAGTCCTGGACCGAGATCTTCGACGCCAGCAACGAACGCGTCTTCGTCGGCCTCCAGGAACCCGGCACCACGGCACGCGTCGAAGGAGAGCCGCCCTTCCGCCTGACCGTGGGCAACGCCACCGGTGTCGAGCTGACCTGGGCCGGTGAGCCCGTGGACCTCGAGGCTCGCGCCGGGGCCAACAACGTTGCCCGCTTCACCCTGGGAGAATGATCCGGTGACCATGCACGCACAATCCCCCATCGTTCGCCGCACGTCACGCCAGATCCATGTCGGCAAGGTGCCGGTCGGGGGTGGCGCCCCCATCTCCGTCCAGAGCATGACCAATACCGATACCCTGGACGTGGCCGCCACCGTGGCCCAGATCCGCCAGCTCGAGGCCGCCGGTGCCGATATCGTCCGCGTCTCGGTGCCCGACATGGACGCCGCCGAGGCCTTCGGCCGCATCAAGCGCGAGGTCGAGGTCCCGCTGGTCGCCGACATCCACTTCGACTACAAGATTGCCCTGCGCGTCGCCGAGCTCGGCGTCGACTGCCTGCGCATCAATCCGGGCAACATCGGCAAGGAAGAGCGCGTGCGCGCGGTCGTCTCGGCCGCCCGGGACAACGGTATCCCGATCCGCATCGGCGTCAATGCCGGCTCGCTCGAGAAGGACCTGCAAAAGAAGTACGGCGAACCCACGCCAGCGGCCCTGGTCGAGTCGGCCATGCGCCACATCGACCACCTCGACCGCCTCGATTTCCCCGATTTCAAGGTCAGCGTCAAGGCGTCCGATGTCTTCATGGCAGTGGCGGCTTACCGCGACCTGGCCGCCCGCATCGAGCAGCCGCTGCACCTGGGCATCACCGAAGCCGGCGGGTTGCGCTCGGGGACCGTCAAGTCCTCCATCGGGCTGGGCATGCTGCTGATGGACGGCATCGGCGACACCATCCGCGTGTCGCTCGCCGCCGATCCCGTCGAGGAGATAAAGGTCGGCTACGACATGCTCAAGAGCCTGCGCCTGCGCAGCAAGGGCATCAACTTCGTGGCCTGCCCGAGCTGCTCGCGCCAGAACTTCGACGTCATCGGCACCATGAACGCCCTCGAGGAGCGCCTGGAGGACGTCATGACCCCGCTGGACGTCTCGGTGATCGGCTGTGTGGTCAATGGTCCGGGCGAGGCGAAGGAAAGCGACATCGGCCTTACCGGCGGCAGCCCTGCCAACCTCGTCTACATCGACGGCAAGCCGGCAAGCAAGCTGCGCAATGACCACCTGATAGACGATCTGGAGCGGCTGATTCGCGATAAGGTCCGCGAGAAGCAACAGGCCGAACAGGATGTCATCGCCCGGGACGCCTGAATTCCCGGGAGGTGTCCGGCGAGCAGACAAGGAGCCAGCATTGAGCAAGTCCCAAGCGCATCAAAACGACCCCGGCCCGAGGAAGATCCAGGCCATCCGCGGCATGAACGACCTGCTGCCGGAGCACTCGCCGCTATGGCAGTATCTGGAGGGCCAGGTCCAGGCGCTGATGAAGCGCTATGGCTACGCCGAGATTCGCACGCCCATTGTCGAACAGACAGCGCTGTTCAAGCGTTCCATCGGCGAGGTGACCGACATCGTCGAGAAGGAGATGTACACCTTCGACGACCGCAATGGCGATAGCCTGACCCTGCGCCCCGAGGGCACCGCAAGCTGCGTTCGCGCCGCCATGGAACACGGCCTGCTGCATAACCAGACCCAACGCCTGTGGTACCAGGGCCCGATGTTCCGCCATGAACGCCCCCAGAAGGGCCGCTACCGCCAGTTTCACCAGGTCGGCGTGGAAGCCTTCGGCCTCGAGGGACCGGATATCGATGCCGAGACGATCCTGCTCTCGGCCCGCCTGTGGAAGGCGCTGGGCCTTCATGAGCACGTTACCCTGGAGCTCAACTCCCTGGGCTCTGCCGAAGCGCGTGCCGCCTACCGCGAGACCCTGGTGGCCTACTTCGAGCAGCACCATGCCCTGCTGGACGAGGACTCTCGCCGACGTCTGACCAGCAACCCGATGCGCATCCTCGACTCCAAGAACCCCGACATGGCCGAGATGCTCGACGCCGCACCGAGGCTGATGGACCACCTGGACGATGCCTCCCGCGCCCACTTCGAACAGCTCTGCTCACTGCTCGACGCCGCCGGGATCCACTATGTCATCAATCCTCGGCTGGTGCGCGGCCTGGACTACTATGGCCGCACCGTCTTCGAGTGGACCACCACGGCACTCGGCAGCCAGGGCACCGTCTGCGCCGGCGGCCGCTACGACGGCCTGGTGGAGCAGCTCGGCGGCAAGCCGACCCCGGCGGTGGGCTTCGCCATGGGCATCGAGCGACTGGTGCTGCTGCTCGAGACACTGGACGTGGTTCCCGACACCGTCCACGACGCGCTGGACCTCTACCTGGTCCCCATGGGCGAGGCCGCCACCCCTGCCGCCCTGCTGCTCGGCGAACGCCTGCGCGAGACCCTCCCCGAGTTGCGCCTGCAGCTTCACTGCGGAGGAGGCAGCTTCAAGAGCCGCATGAAGAAGGCCGACCGCAGTGGCGCTCGCCTGGCACTGCTGCTCGGCGAGGACGAGCTGGCCGAAGGCAGCGTGACGCTCAAGTTCCTGCGCGAGGAGCGCGAGCAGCAGCGTCTCCCCCAGACAGCACTTGCCGAGACCCTGACATCCCTGCTGGAAGGCGAATCCTTCGCCTGACGGCCACCTGCATCTAGAGGAGACCGCCCGTGGCGGAGCTGAAAACCGAGGAAGAACAGCTTGAGGCGATCAAGCGCTGGTGGAAGGAGAACGGTACCTCGCTGATCGCCGGCGTGGTCATCGCTGCGGCCGGCGTGTTCGGCTGGAACGCCTGGCAGGATTACCAGGCGGGCAAGGCCGAGGCCGCCTCCATGCGCTACCAGCAGCTGCTGGACCTCACCGGCCGCGATACCCTGGACGAGCAGGCCCGGCAGCGTGCCAGCGAACTGATCGGTGAGATCACCGATGAACACGGCCAGACCCTGTATGCCGACCTGGCGCGGCTGCTCGACGCCCGCCTGGCCGTCGACGCGGCTGACCGGGAACGGGCCCGGAGCGCCCTGGAGGCCGTGATCGAGGGCAGCGAACGCCGCTACCTCGAGGGTCTGGCGCGCCTGCGCCTGGCCCGCCTGCAGCTCGCCCAGGGCAGTGCCGAGGAGGGCCTGGCGACCCTTGAGGGCGTGCCCGAATCGCTGGCGGCCCAGCACGCCGAGGTCCGCGGCGATGCGCTGCATGCCCTGGGCCGCACCGACCGGGCCCGTGAGGCCTGGCAGGAGGCACTGTCCCTCGCCGAGCAGCGTGACCAGCCGCTCTACGGCGTCCAGCTCAAGCTGGACGACCTCGGCGCCGAGGAGGCCACCCTATGAGACCGACCCTGCTGATTGTCGCCACCACTGCGCTGGCCCTGCTGGCCGGCTGCGCCGGCACGGCCGAACCCGAGTACCCGCCACGCGAACTGCAGTCGCTGGACGCCACGACCGACGTCGAGACCCTGTGGCGCGAGCGCATCGGCAAGGGGCTGGGCGAGGATGGCTACCCGGTGGCCCCGGCTCGGGACGGGGACACCCTCTTTGCCGCCGACGACCGCGGCCTGGTGGAAGCACTGGATGCCGACAGCGGTGAAACCCGCTGGGAGGTCAAGCTCGATACGCCGGTTTCCAGCGGCCTGACCGCCGTGGCCGACAGCCTCTTCCTGGCCACGCGCAACGGCGAGGTGCTCGCGCTGGACCAGGCCGACGGCGAGGTCCAGTGGCGCGCGCGGGTCACCAGCGAGGTGCTGGCGGCGCCTCAGGCCAACCAGCAGCTGCTGGTGGTGCAGGCGGTCGATGGCCGCGTCACGGCCCTGGACCGCCAGAGCGGCGACGAACGCTGGGTCTACAGTGGTCCGCGCCCCTCGCTGACCCTGCGCGGCACCGGCACCCCCACGGTGATCGACCCGGTGACCTTCGCCGGCTTCGCCAACGGCCGGCTGGTGACGCTGGACAACCGCAGCGGCCAGCCGCTCTGGGAGCGGCCTATCGCCATCCCTCAGGGGCGCAGCGAGATCGACCGCCTGGTCGACCTCGCCGGCCAGCCGGTCCTGACCCAGGACGGCCGGCTCTTCGTGACCAGCTTCAATGGCCGCCTGGCCGCACTCGATGCCCCTTCCGGCGAAGTGCAGTGGGCACGGGAGCTCTCCAGCTACCACACCCCGATCCTGGTAGGCGACTTTCTGTTCGTGGTCGACGAGGCCAGCCACGTCATCGCCGTGGATGCCGGGTCCGGCAACGAGATCTGGCGCAACGAGGAACTCGAAGGGCGCTCGCTCACGGCACCGGCCTTCGCCGACGACCACCTGGTGATGGGCGACGGGGAGGGCTACCTGCACCTTGTCGATGCCCGTGAAGGCGAAATCGTCGGACGCACCCGGGTCGATGGCTCGGGCATCGGGGTACGTCCGCTCACTGACCGCCGGCGGATCTACGCGCTGGCCAACGACGGCACCCTCGAAGCGCTGGAGCTTCGCCAATGAGCCCGGTCATTGCTCTGGTCGGCCGCCCCAATGTCGGCAAGTCGACGCTCTTCAACCGCCTGACCCGCTCGCGGGATGCCCTGGTGGCGGATTTCCCGGGACTGACCCGCGACCGCAAGTACGGCAACGGCATGCTTGGCGACAAGGCGTACACCGTGATCGATACCGGTGGCATCAGCGGCGATGAGGAAGGTATCGATGCCGCCATGGCCGAGCAGTCCCTGGTAGCCATCGACGAGGCCGATATCGTGCTCTTCCTGGTTGATGCCCGCGACGGCCTCAACGTGGCCGACGAGGCCATCGCCAACCACTTGCGGGTCAACCAGAAGAAGACCTGGCTGGTGGTCAACAAGATCGATGGCCTGGAAGAGCACAGCGCCATGGCCGACTTCTGGCGGCTGGGACTGGGCGACCCGCACCCCATTGCGGCGGCCCATGGCCGCAACGTGACCGCACTGATCGAGGAGGTGCTCGAGCCCTTCCCCGCAAGGGATGAGAGCATCCCCGCGGACACCGGCACCAAGGGCATCCGCATCGGTGTGATCGGCCGTCCCAACGTCGGCAAGTCGACCCTGGTCAACCGCCTGCTCGGCGAGGAGCGGGTCGTGGTCTTCGACGAGGCGGGCACCACCCGCGATGCCATCGAGATTCCCTTCGAGCGGCGTGGCAAGCCCTATGTGCTGGTGGATACCGCGGGCGTCAGGCGCCGCAAGAACGTCCGTGAAGTGACCGAGAAGTTCTCGATCATCAAGACCCTGGAGGCGATCAAGGCGTGTCACGTCGCCATCGTGGTGCTGGATGCGCGCACTGGCCTCGTCGACCAGGACCTTCACCTGCTGGACTATGTCCTGACCAGCGGGCGCGCCCTGGTGCTGGCGGTCAACAAGTGGGACGGTCTGGAACACGAGGCCAAGGAGAGGATGCGCACCGAGATCAAGCGCCGCCTGGGCTTCGCCGACTATGCCGACCTGCACTTCACCTCGGCACTGCATGGCACCGGGGTGGGGGACCTCTACCCGTCGCTGGAGCGCGCCTTCGATTCGGCCAACGCCCACTGGTCCACCAACCGCCTGACCACTATCCTCCAGGATGCCGTGGACGCCCACCAGCCCCCCCTGGTGCGCGGGCGGCGCATCAAGCTGCGCATGGCTCACCAGGGCGGCAGCAATCCGCCGATCATCGTGGTCCACGGCAACCAGACCGGCTCGCTGCCGGAGGCCTACAAGCGCTACCTGACCAATACCTTCCGCAAGGTGCTCAAGGTGCGCGGCACCCCCATGCGCTTCGAGTTCCGTTCGGGCGAGAACCCCTACGACCAGATGGCCGGTGCCAGCGACAAGGAGAAAGCCAAGAAGCGCGAGCTGGGACGCACCCGGGAAGCGCGCAGGAGCCGCCGCTAGCGCTCGCCCCTCCTCAACGGTCCTGTGGCGGCCAGGTGCCGTGCAGGCGGCGCCTGCCCACCCACTGGGTGGCAAACTGCCAGGCGCCTCGCCCACTGCGCCCGCCGCGCAGGGTAGCGAAGCGGATCGCCTCGGCGCGCGCCTCGGCGTTCCAGTCCTCGCGGTGGCCCAGCCGGCTGACCCAGTGACAGCAAGCCTCCAGGTAAACGTCCTGGTTGAAGGGGTGGAACCCCAGCCACAGGCCGAAGCGGTCGGCAAGCGAGATCTTCTCCTCCACGGCATCGCCATGATGGAGCTCGTCGCCCTCCAGCCGCGAGCCCTCGTTGTCGCTCATTGACTCCGGCAACAGGTGACGGCGGTTGGAGGTGGCGTAGAGCAGCACATTGGGCGGGGGGCCGGTCAGGGCCCCGTCCAGCACGCTCTTCAGCGCCTTGTAGGCATCGTCGTGCCCCTCGAAGGAGAGATCGTCACAGTAGACGACGAAGCGCTGGCGCTGATGGCGCAGCTGCTCCACCAGCATGGGCAGCGCCGAGAGGTCGTGGCGGTCAACCTGCACCAGGCGCAGCCCCTCCCCGGACAGGCTGTTGAGCAGGGCGCGAATCAAGGATGACTTGCCGCTGCCCCGCGAGCCCCAGAGCAGGGCATGGTTGGCCGGATGACCCTGCAGGAAGGCGCGGGTGTTGTCCACCAGCGCCAGCTTCTGACGCTCGATGCCCAGCAGGTCGTCGAGTGCCAGGGCATCCCGGGGCGGCACCGGCAGCAACCGCCCGCCCAGGGCATGGCGCTGCCACAGGGCGGCAATGTCCCGTTCCCAGTCCACTGCCACTGGCGAGGGGGGCAGCCAGTGGTCGACGTGGTCCAGCAGCTTGAGCAAACGACGCGACAGCTCGGCGTCCATGGGGCTTCCTCCCGGGGCATATTCACGGTTGACCTGAATGGCGTTCGGGGTATCTTGTGGCGAACCTCGATGCCCCGTCCAGAGTCTCAATGATCTGGAACCGACAGGAGCTCCTTCATGCGCTGGATCCACTGCCTCGCCGCTGCCGCCCTGAGCGTCAGCCTCGCTGCCTGTACCACCTCGCCCACCGGACGGTCACAGCTCACCCTGATGTCCGACGAGCAACTCGACCAGATGGGGGCCAAGGCCTTCGCCCAGTACCAGCAGGAGCTGCCGACGGTGGGCGGCGCATCGCTGCGTTACGTGCAGTGCGTGACCGAAGCCGTGGTCCGCGCCCTCCCCGAGCAGGCGCGTAGCCAGAACTGGGAAGTCAAGGTCTTCGAGTCCGAGCAGGCCAACGCCTTCGCCCTGCCCGGCGGCTACGTGGGCATCAACACCGGCCTGCTCCAGATCGCCGAGAACCAGGATCAGCTCGCCGCCGTCATCGGCCACGAGATCGCCCACGTGATGGCCCGCCACGCCAATGAACGCGCCTCCACCCAGACGGCGACACAGCTGGGCCTGTCGGTGATCTCCTCCGCCTCGGGCATGCAGGGCGCAGGTGGCGAGACCATGATGGCGGCGCTGGGCATGGGGGCCCAGTACGGCATCCTGCTGCCCTTCTCGCGGCGCCACGAGAGCGAGGCCGACTCCGTGGGCTTGAACCTGATGGCCGAGGCCGGCTTCGACCCGCGGGCCAGCATCGCACTGTGGGAGAACATGAGCCGTTCCGCGGGGGGAGCACAGCCACCGGCCTGGGCCTCCACCCACCCCAGCCACGGTCAACGCATCGATGGACTGGAAGCCGCCATGGGCGAGGCCCTGGGTCGCTACGAGCAGGCTCGCAGCAGCGGCCGCACGCCCAGCTGCCCACGCCCCTGACAAGAAGGCTCGACTCGCATGCTGAAGATCGGATTACTGCTGCTGGTAGTGCCCATCCTGGTCCTGATGGGCGCCTACTTCATGGAACTGGGTGACGTGCGCGACTGCCTGCTCGCCCAGGACGGACACTGGGACTACCGGGCAGGCGTCTGCCGCGAGACCGCCCAGCCCTTCGTGCCCTGGGTCGACCGCCACCCCTGGCTGGTCAACGGCGGCATGCTGACCTCCGTGGTCGGCGTGGCGCTGTGCATGGTGGGACTGTATGTCAAACGACGCTGAAGGCTCCACGTCAAGAGACGCTGAGCGACTGCCTTAGCCTCTCCAGCACCGGGGCGGTGTCGGGACGCCTGCCGCGCCACTGAAAGTAGGACTCCGCGGCCTGCTCCACCAGCATGCCCAGGCCGTCCACGGGATGGGCACCACGCTCGGTGGCCCAGTGCAGGAAGACCGTGGGCTCGGCCCCATACATCATGTCGTGAGCGGTGGCGCCCGGCGCGAAGAGGCCATCGGGCAGCGGCGGCAGGTCACCTGCCAGGCTGGCGCTGGTGCCGTTGATCACCAGGTCATGAGGCCCTTCCACCGCTGCGAAGCCGCCACCGGCTATCCTGCCCAGGTCACGGAAGTCGTCAGCCAGGCTCTGGGCCCTGGCTGACGTGCGGTTGGCCACGAAGAGACTCGCCGGCCTCTCGGCCAGCAGCGGCTCCAGCACGCCGCGCACCGCCCCCCCGGCGCCCAGCACCAGCACCCTTGCGCCGGCCAGTTCTACCCCATGCCGCTGCAGATCGCGTACCAGGCCGATGCCATCGGTGGTGTCGCCATATGTCTGGCCATTGCCCCCCAGGATCAGGGTGTTGACCGCCCCGGCCCGCCGAGCGCGCTTGCTGAGGGTATCGCAGAGGCGGAAGGCGGCCTCCTTGAAGGGCACGGTGACATTGGCCCCGCGCCCCCCCTCGGCCACGAAGCGCTGCCAGGCGCCGGCGAAGTCGTCCAGCGGCGCCTCGATCGCGACGTACTCGATGTCATCACCGGTCTGGTCGGCGAAGGCGGCGTGGATGGCCGGCGACTTCGAGTGGCCGACCGGGTGGCCGAAGACGCAGTAGCGATCGGTCATGGTATTTTTTCTCCTTCAGAGCCATCGCTGATAGCTGTATTTTGCGGCGCTGGTCCGGTAACAGGTCTCCGCGGAGGCGCTGTGAATACATCCTTGCACGCTACCGACGCCATCCCTGGCGTAGGACCTCCTCTACAACCTGTCACCGGCGCCCCCTTTTACCGTTCCTCCATGATGGTCCCCATCGGTTTCTCCCAGCCAGTCGCGGGGGCGCAGGTAGTCGTCGTAGAGCCGCGCCTCGGCGCTGCCCGGCTCGGGGTGCCAGTCGTATTCCCAGCGCGCCAGGGGCGGCATCGACATCAGGATCGATTCGCTGCGCCCGCCGCTCTGCAATCCGAACAGGGTGCCGCGGTCCCACACCAGGTTGAACTCCACGTAGCGCCCGCGGCGGTAAAGCTGAAAGTCGCGCTCGCGCTCGCCCCAGGGGGTGTCGCGACGGCGACGCACGATGGGCAGGTAGGCATCGAGAAAGGCATCGCCCACGGCGCGCTGGAAGGCAAAGCACTCGTCGAAACCGCCCGCGTTGAGGTCGTCGAAGAAGAGCCCGCCGACGCCCCGGGTCTCGTCGCGATGCTTCAGGTAGAAGTAGTCGTCGCACCAGGCCTTGTAGCGCGGGTAGACCTCGTCGCCGAATGGCACGCAGGCCTCGCGTGCCTTCCGGTGCCAGTGCAGGACGTCCTCGTGTACCGGGTAGTAGGGCGTCAGGTCGAAGCCGCCACCAAACCACCAGACGGGGTCTTCGCCTGCCTTTTCGGCGATGAAGAAGCGCACGTTGCCGTGGCTGGTGGGCACATGGGGGTTCTCCGGATGCAGTACCCAGGAGACGCCGACCGCATGGAAGCTGCGCCCGACGAGCTGCGGCCGCGCCGCGGTGGCCGAGGGTGGCAGGCTCTCACCGTGGACGTGCGAGAAGTTGACGCCCCCCTTCTCGAAGAGCCTGCCGTGTTCGAGCACGCGTGAACGGCCGCCGCCGCCCCCGGGGCGATCCCAGGCGTCCTCGCGGAAGGGGCGGCCATCCTCGTCGGCCAGGGCTGCACAGAGCCGATCCTGAAGATCCAGGAGATAGGTCTTGACGTCGTGGAGATGGGCGTGAGCCAACGGAGCCTCCTGGGCAGGAGAAAGGATGAGCGGGAAAGGTCTCGCGTCAGGAACGCAGCACCCGGCCGGTGGCCAGGTCGCGGATGGTACTGGGACGCTCGCGGCCGCCCAGCGGGCCGTCCAGGACCGCATCGAGCTCGGCACCGAAGGTCGCCCTGACCTGATCGGCACTCATCGTCGGCGGCTCGCCGGCCCGGTTGGCCGAGGTCGAGACAACCGGGCCGCCAAAGGCCTCGCACAGCGCCACGACCAGCGGGTGGTCACTGACCCGCAGCGCCACTCGATCATGGTCGCCACGCACCAGTGCAAGGGAACGACCGTTGTCGGGGACCAGCCATGTCACGGGGCCCGGCCAGCTCGCCGCCAGGGTCGCGCGCAAGTCACTGGGCAGAGCCTCGAGCCAGGGGGCAAACTGGTCAATGCTCGCTGCCACCAGGATCACGCCCTTGAACGGGTCGCGGGCCTTGATGCGCAGCAGACGGGTCAGCGCCTGCTCGTTATCCGGATCACACCCCACCCCCCAGACAGCCTCGGTCGGGTAGGCCACCACGCCTCCCGCCCGCAGGGCCGCGACAGCCTCCTCAAGGTCCTCGATCATGGCTCTCCTCGCCTGAGCTCGACATGCCGGATGGCCCGGCTACGACCCTCCATGCTATCACGCTCCCGGCCGGGGCGGCAGGCGCACCCAGCCACCGGCCACCTGAGTCACGACGCCGTCGAGTTCCAGCTCGAGCAGGCAACGCTGGCAGTCGGCGACGTCGCGGCCGGTCAGTGCTACCAGGGCATCCAGCGGGGTAGGCGTATCGCTGAGCCAGCGCAGCAGCGAGCTCTCCTGCGCATCTGCCCGCCCGAGCGACGGGGTCGACACCGGCGCAGCGGCGACGGCCCACTGGCTGAGCTCGGCGAGAATATCGTCCAGGTCACGCACCAGCACGGCGCCATCGCGGATAAGCTGCAGGCAGCCCCGAGCCGTGGGATTGTGGATCGAGCCGGGCAGGGCAAAGACCTCGCGATTCTGCTCGAGGGCCAGCCGAGCACTCACCAGCGAGCCGCTGCGCTCGGCGGCTTCCACCACCAGCACGCCCAGCGACAGACCGGTCACGATGCGATTGCGGCGCGGAAAGTAACCGGCACGCGCCGGGGTGCCGGGGGCATACTCGGAGAGCAGCAGGCCGCCGGGCTCCTGCAGGCGTTGATAGAGGCGATGGTGGCGCGGCGGATAGATGACGTCCACCCCACAGCCGAGCACCGCCACGCTCACGCCGCCGGCGTCGAGTGCCGCTTGCTGGGCGGCGGCATCGATGCCCAGTGCCATGCCACTGACCACACACCACCCCCGCTCGGCCAGCGCCCGGGCAAAGCCTGCCGCATTGGTCAGCCCTTCGCGGGTCGGCCGCCGCGAGCCGACCATGGCCAGCCGCGGTGGGCCGAGGGCCCCGAGGTCACCCGACGCCCAGAGCACCGGCGGGGGGTCGGCGATCTGCCCGAGCAGCCTCGGCCAGGCCGAATGATCGGGATGAAGCAGCTGGCGTCCTGGCTCGGCAGCGAGCCAGGCCTCGTCAGCCGCCAGCTCGGCGGCAAGGGGACTACGGGAGGGATGATCGAGCCACAGCCGCAGCGCCATGCGCGCCTCATGCGGCAGCACGGCCAACCAGCCGTCCGGCCAGTCAGGACGGGCCGCTGCCAGCTCGGCCAGGCGCGTGGCGCCCATTCCGGGCAGCCGGGCCAGCGCCATCCATTCGCGCGCCTGCACCGTCGGCCCCTAGCGCAGCGCTGCATCCAGCAGGCGCTGCGGGCTATGCACGCGATCGCCCACGGACAGGGTCCGACTGGCCTGCATCACCAGGCCATAGCTCATCTTCTCGTAGGGGCGAAAGACCATCACCAGGCCGGCATCCTCGCCGGGCAGGCTCAGCGCCTCGCCGGTGCGCGGGTCACTGACCCGCTCGCCACGCTGCTCGACCCTCAGCACATGGCCCGCCTCCAGGCCGTCGCGCCGACCGCGGTCGAGCGCCACCACCTGCAGGCGGCCGATGAAGCGCACACCGCCGGGCACCGCCAGAATGCGCCCCTCGACCACCCGATCGGGGGCCCGAGGCAGAAAGTCGGTGACCAGCCGGCGATCCTCGAGCGGCAGCACGATGTCATCGCTGCGCACCTCCTGACGGGAGGAGGTCACCTCCATCACCGCGATATCCTCTTCCTGGCGCAGGCGTCGCGCCTGACCGACGCTTTCCAGCTCGAGCCCGAGCGACTCACCACTGCCACTGTCGACATAGCGCTCACCCACCCGATAGATGCCGAAGCGGCCGCCGCCCTCGACCCGCCCGCGGGCATAGAAGCGGTCACCGCCACCGCTGATCAGTCGGCCGTCATCCCCGGCCACGACATAGGCCAGCTCGTCCAGCGCCTCGCGCTCGTCGATGACGCGATGCTCGCGAAGGAAATGCCGTACCGTATCCAGGGGAATCGGCTCGATGGCCTCACGGTGGGGCGTGGTCCGGACCTCCGGGGAGAGCCGGACCACGCCCTGTCCGCGCTCCAGGCCAAGACAGGGATGCCCATTGCACTCGTGAAGGTAGACGACATCGCCGGGATAGATGCGGTGCGGGTTCTCGATCTGTGGATTGACCTGCCACACCTCGGGCCATTGCCAGGGCTTGTGCAGGAAGCGTCCGGCGATGTCCCAGAGCGTATCTCCCCTGGTTACGGTGTAGCGATCCGGGGCATCGCCTTTCACGCCCTCTTCCCGGGAGAGTCCCTGGGCCTGGGCAAGCGCGGTGGCAAGGCTGAGCACGCCACCCAACAGCAGGGTCTTGAGCCCCGTCTCGAGTCGCTGGCACCATCCCGCAGCGCATCCTGTCTGTCTCATCCCTGCTCTCCCCCGCGTTGTTGACCTCATGCTCGACGCCACGGAACGACGGCGACGTGATATAGTCTGATGCTATCGACGTGATGCGCGCCCGGCGGTTTCGCCCCCCTGCGCGTACTTCTAGAATAGTGTCATCTCGAAAATGACAGCATAACGGTGGTTGCTACGCCATGGCCAAATTACCCATCCTCGAATTTCCCGACGAGCGGCTGCGCACCATCGCGGCGCCGGTCGAGACGGTAGACGACGAGGTGCGCCAGCTGGTCGACGACATGCTCGAGACCATGTACGACGCGCGCGGCATCGGACTGGCCGCCACCCAGGTGGACGTTCATCGCCGCGTGATCGTCATGGACGTCAGTGACGATCAGTCGCGCCCTCTCGTGCTGATCAACCCGACCTTCACGCCCATCGGCGACGAGCGCGAGCCGATGCAGGAGGGCTGCCTGTCGATCCCGGAGTACTATGCCGAGGTTCCTCGCGCCCTGAAGGTTCACCTCGAGGCCCTGGACCGTGACGGCAAGCCCTACGAAATGGAAGCCGAGGGGCTGCTCGCCCATTGCATCCAGCATGAATACGATCACCTTGAAGGCGTGCTGTTCGTCGACTATCTCTCCGCACTGAAGCGCGACCGGGTGATGAAGAAGATGCAGAAGCGACACCGGCAGATGCAGCCCGCCTGATCATCGCCTGCCGCCTGACATCCAGAAGGCCGACGTTGATGCGTCGGCCTTCGTCGTTTCCGGCCAGCTCCGTTATCATGAGGGACATCGCCCACTGGCAAGGCACTGAACATGTCCCGACCCCTGCGCGTCATCTTCGCCGGCACTCCCGACTTCGCCGCGGAGAGCCTGGCGTCACTGCTGGCGAGCCGCCACGACGTCGTCGCCGTCTATACCCAGCCCGACCGGCCGGCCGGCCGCGGCCGCAAGCTTACGCCGAGCCCCGTGAAGGCTCTTGCGCAGGCGCACGGCCTGACAGTCCACCAGCCGACGAGCCTCAAGACCCCCGAGGTACAGGCCGAACTGGTCAGCCACCAGGCCGACGTCATGGTCGTGGTGGCCTACGGGCTGATCCTGCCGCGTGCCGTGCTGGACATCCCCCGGCTGGGCTGCCTCAACGTGCACGCCTCGCTGCTGCCGCGCTGGCGGGGCGCAGCCCCCATCCAGCGGGCCATCGAGGCCGGCGACGAGGAGAGCGGAGTGACCATCATGCAGATGGATGCGGGGCTGGACACCGGCGACATGCTGCTGGTCAGGCGTACCCCGATCTCGGCCACCACCACCGGCGGCGAACTCCACGACCGCCTGGCGAGCCTCGGCGGCGAGGCTATTGTCGACGCCCTGGATGCGCTGGCCGGCGAAGGGCTCGACGCCACGCCCCAGCCCGAGGCGGGCGTCACCTATGCCGCCAAGCTCTCCAAGGCCGAGGCGGAACTCGACTTCCGCCGCCCCGCCGCCGAACTCGCCGCCCGGATCCGCGCCTTCCATCCCTGGCCGGTGGCCTGGTGTGCCCTCGGTGATGACCGCCTGCGCCTGCTGATGGCGCGAGCCGCGCCTCCCGCACCGGGCGAGGTCGCGATGCCACCCGGCATCCTGCTCGCCCACGGCCCCGATGCCCTGCGCATCGCCTGCGGCGAGAGCGGTGACCAGGTGCTGGAGGTGACGCGTGCACAGTTGCCCGGCGGCAAGCCTCTGGCGGTGAGCGAGCTGCTCAAGGCCCGCGCCGACCGGCTGGCGCCAGGCACACGACTGGGACACACCGATGAGGAGAGCACAGCATGAGCCAGGAGCTCCCCGCGCACAGCTCCCGGGGCGGCAGCCGTGACAACGGCCTGGCCGTGCGAGCCGCCGCCGCCCGGGCCCTGGCGCCTGTCATCACCGGCAAGGGCTCGCTCACCGGCCTCGACGACCATCAGGTGGTGACCCGTGACCGCCCCCTGTTCAAGGCCCTCTGCTACGGCACCTGTCGCACCCTGCCCCGCCTCGAGGCGCTGGCCGGCAAGCTGCTGGTCAAGCCCTTCAAGGCACGCGACGCCGACGTCCAGGCCCTGCTGCTGCTGGGCATCCACCAGCTGCTCTACCTGCGCATCCCGGCCCATGCTGCCGTGGGTGAGACCGCAGGCGCCGCCCGCCTGCTCGGCAAGGAGTGGGCCACCCGGGTGCTCAACGGCTGTCTGCGGCGCCTGCAGCGCGAGAGCGCGGAACTCCAGGCCGAGGTCGACCGCGACCCGGCCGTGGCCCTGCTGCACCCGCGCTGGTGGCTCAAGGCCCTGCGCCAGGCCTGGCCCGATGACTGGCGCGCCATCTGCGAGGCCAACAATACGCCGGGGCCGATGACGTTGCGGATCAACCGCCGCCACGGCGACCGCGAGATCTACCTGGACCGCCTCGCCGCCGCCGGCATACCGGCGCGTCTCTGTGCACATGCCCCGGACGGCCTGACCCTCGATGAGCCCTGCGATGTCGAGGCACTTCCCGGCTTCGCCGAGGGCCATGTCAGCGTCCAGGATGAGTCGGCCCAGCTCGCTGCCGTTCTGCTCGGCCCCTCCGTGGCGCCTCGGCCAGGCGCTCGGGTACTGGATGCCTGCTGCGCCCCGGGGGGCAAGACGGCCCATCTGCTGGAGCTCTTCGACATCGACTTGCAGGCCATCGACAGCGATGCCGCTCGCCTGGCCAGGGTCGAGGATACGCTGGCCAGGCTACGACTCGCCGCGACCCTCAAGGAAGGCGACGCGACCACCCGCGAGTGGTGGGACGGCACGCTCTTCGATGCCATCCTGCTCGATGCCCCGTGTTCCGGCAGCGGCGTGATCCGTCGCCATCCCGATATCAAGCGACTGCGCCGCGCCGCAGACATCCCTCGACTGGCCGAGCTTCAGGCCCGGCTGCTCGACAACCTCTGGCCGCTGCTGCGTCCCGGCGGCACCCTGCTCTATGCCACCTGCTCGGTGCTGCCCGAGGAGAATGCCGACCAGATCGATCGCTTCCTTGCCCGCACCCCGGGGGCGATGGCGACCACACCGGCCGACATGGCCTGGGGGCGTACGTCGGGCAGCGGGCGACAGCTGTTGCCGCAGCTCGACAGTCATGATGGCTTCTTCTATGCCAGACTGGGAAAGCCGCGCGCCTGAGGGGGCGGGCTTTCGATTCCACGATTCGGGAGGACGCATGAGCCACCACACCTACAAGCACATCGAGCTAACGGGCTCTTCGGAAAAGGGCATCGAGGACGCCATTCAGAGCGCCCTGAGCAAGGCGGCCGAGAGCCTGCATGGCATGCGCTGGTTCGAGGTCCTCGAGACGCGCGGCCACATCGAGCACGGGCAGGTCGCCCACTGGCAGGTCACCATCAGGGTCGGGTTTACCCTGGACTGACCCCCGACGAGAGCTGTTCTTATCCTGGCGGCTGGTTTAGGCTTGCGCCGTAATGTTGCGGTGCACAAGGTGCGCCGCTCTCGATTCCCCGCGGTCTGATCGGAGCGGACAGCAACGACCATGAAGATCATCATCCTTGGCGCCGGCCAGGTCGGCGGCACCCTGGCCGAGCACCTGGCCCGGGAAGAGAACGACATCACGGTGGTGGATACCGACA
>JBNJIL010000003.1:0-219759 GCA_051749325.1 Pseudomonadota bacterium
ATCTACCGCCTTCCACCGCCTGCAACGTGTGCCCGTCGCCGGCAGCGAGTGCGTACTCTACGGATGTTGGCCGAGGCATGCAACCCTTCATCCAAAAAATGTAGCTCAGAAATCCCGGTCACGCCATAAAGATCCCCGCACGGCGTCAGAATGGGTTGTGGAACCTGCTCCAACGCATGTCCTTCGTGCGAACAGAGCAGGAAACGCTCAGATCACGAAGAGGTCGACGAAGCGATTGACTGGAGTGCTCTCCAGGCGTGTCGGCTCCTCACATAGCGCCAGGATCTGCTCACAACGACCAGCCGGGAAGCGCGTCGCGAGGTTGCGCCGGAACTTGTCGACCAGCAGCGGAATCCCCTCCGCCCGGCGGCGGCGATGGCCCACCGGGTATTCGACCTCGACCTTCTCCGTGGCGCTACCGTCCTTGAAGAACACCTGGATGGCATTGGCAATGGAGCGCTTCTCGGGATCATGGTAATCCTTCGAATAGGCCACATCCTCGACCACCTCCATCCTCGCACGCAGTTCGTCGATGAGCGGGTTTGCCTCATGGAAGGCGTCCTCGTAGTGCTCGGCGGTCAGGTTGCCGAAGATCAGCGGCACGGCGGTCATGTACTGCAGGCAGTGGTCGCGGTCGGCCGGATTGGCCAGTTCGCCCTTCTTGGAGATGATGCGTATTGCCGAGTCGTGGGTGGTCAATACGATGCGGTCGATCTCATCCAGACGATCCTTGACCTGGGGGTGCAGGGTGACGGCGGCCTCGCAGGCCGTCTGGGCGTGGAACTCGGCCGGGAAGGAGATCTTGAAGAGGATGTTCTCCATCACATAGCTGCCGAACTCGCGCTGGAAGGTGAACTTGCGCTCCGCTTCGGGCTTGAGGGCCAGGTCCCGATTGGTATGGCTGAAGAGGATATCGTAGAACCCCCACTGCGGGGCGGAGAGCACTCCGGGGATGCCCATCTCGCCGCGCATGGCGATATCGGCCAGGCGCACCGCCCTCGAGGTGGCGTCCCCCGCCGCCCAGCTCTTGCGGGAACCGGCATTGGGGGCATGACGGTAGGTCCGCAGGCTCTGGCCATCGACCCAGGCATGGGAAAGCGCCGAGAGCAGCTGCTCGCGATCGGCGCCCATCAACTTGGCCACCACGGCGGTCGAGGCCACCTTGACCAGCACCACGTGATCGAGGCCCACGCGGTTGAAGGCGTTGTCCAGCGCCAGCACGCCCTGGATCTCGTGGGCCATGACCATGGCTTCCAGCACCTCGCGCATGGTCAGTGGCGAATCCCCCTGGGCCAACCGCTTCTGGGAGAGGTGGTCGGCGATGGCCAGGATCCCCCCCAGGTTGTCGGAGGGGTGACCCCACTCGGCGGCGAGCCAGGTATCGTTGTAGTCGAGCCAGCGGATGATGGCCCCGATGTCCCAGGCCGCCTTGACGGGATCCAGCCGGAACGAGGTCCCCGGTACTCGGGCGCCATGGGGTACCACGGTGCCCTCGACCAGCGGCCCGAGGTGCTTGGTGCACTCCGGGAAGCGCAGCGCCAGCAGGCCGCACCCCAGGGTGTCCATCAGGCAGTGGCGAGCGGTGTCCAGCGCCTCGCCGCTCTCGATCTCGAAGCCGAGGACATAGTCGGCGATCTTCTGCAGCTCGGCGTCATAGTCCGGCCGCACGTTGGCTTCCACGGTACTCATGAACTTCTCCTGTCACCTTGTCGAGCAAACGCCCTTGATACGTCACCATCACTATAGAAGACGCCCCGGGTCCCAGGACCCGGGGCGTCTTTATCCTTCAGCAGGACCCTGACCAGGCAGGCCCTAGAAACTGTCGCCCGGGACGCGGATCCAGCCCTCCATCAGCACCCGGGCGCTGCGGCTCATCACTGCCTCGTCGATCACCCAGCGACCCTCCACCAGGCTGGCCTCGGCGCCGACCCGCAGGGTGCCGGAGGGGTGACCGAAGGTCACCGCGTTGCGCTTGCCGCCACCGGCGGCCAGGTTGACCAGGGTGCCCTCGATGGCCGCCGCCGAGGCGATGGCCACCGCCGCGGTGCCCATCATGGCGTGGTGCAGCTTGCCCATGGAGAGCGCCCTCACCAGCAGGTCGACCTCCGCGGCCTTGACCCGCTTGCCGCTGGAGGCGAGGTAGTCGGCCGGCGGCGCCACGAAGGCCACCTTGGGGGTATGCTGGCGGGCCGCGGCCTCGCTGACATCGGCGATCAGCCCCATCTTCACCGCCCCATGGGCGCGGATGGTCTCGAACATCGCCAACGCCTTGGCGTCACCGTTGATCGCCTCCTGCAGCTCGGTGCCGGTATAGCCGAGTTCGACGGCATTCAGGAAGACGGTGGGGATGCCGGCATTGATCATGGTCGCCTTGAAGGTGCCCACACCCGGCACTTCCAGGTCATCCACCAGGTTGCCGGTGGGGAAGATGGCACCCTCGCCATCCGCCGGGTCCTTGAAGGCTACCGGTACCTCCGCGGCCGGGAAGGTCACCCCGTCCAGCTCGAAGTCGCCGGTCTCCTGCACCTGACCAGCGGTGATGGGCACCCGGGAGACGATGGTCTTGCCGATATTGGCCTGCCAGATGCGCACCTCGGCCTCGCCGTTCTCCGGGATGCGTGACGGGTCCACCAGGCCGTTGCTGATCGCGAAGGGCCCCACCGCCGCGGAGAGGTTGCCGCAGTTGCCGCTCCAGTCGACGAAGGGCTTGTCGATGGACACCTGGCCGAAGAGGTAGTCCACGTCGTGGTCGGGACTATCGCTGCGGCTCAGGATCACCGTCTTGCTGGTACTGGAGGTCGCCCCCCCCCATGCCATCGATCTGTTTCTGATAGGGATCGGGGCTGCCAATGACCCGCATCAGCAGACGATCACGGGCCTCGCCCGGTACCTGTGCGGCCTCAGGCAGGTCGCTCAGCTTGAAGAAGACCCCCTTGCTGGTACCGCCACGCATGTAGGTGGCGGGAATCCGGATCTGCGCTACCTGGCTCATGCCACGACCTCCTCGGACGCCAGGAAGTCCTTGGCAAAGCGCTGCAGCACGCCGCCGGCGGAGTAGACGGTCACCTCCTCGGCGGTATCCAGGCGGCAAGTCACCGGCACGCGATCGACTTCGCCGGTCGTGCGGTGGATCACCAGCTCGAGAGTCGCGCCCGGCGCCGGCTGGCCCTCGACGTCATAGGTCTCGGTGCCGTCGAGCTGCAGGGTATGACGGGTCGTGCCTTCCTGGAACTGCAGCGGCATCACGCCCATGCCGATCAGGTTGGTACGGTGGATGCGCTCGAAGCCCTCGGCGACGATCGCCTCGACACCGGCCAGCGCCACGCCCTTGGCCGCCCAGTCACGAGAGGAGCCCTGGCCGTAGTCGGCTCCGGCGATAACGATCAGCGGCTGCTTGCGCGCCATGTAGGTCTCGATGGCCTCCCACATGCGCGTCACCTCGCCTTCCGGCTCGATGCGTGCCAGCGAGCCCTGCCTCATGTCACCGTTCTCGTCCCGCACCATCTCGTTGAAGAGCTTGGGGTTGGCGAGAGTCGCCCGCAGGGCGGTGAGGTGATCGCCGCGGTGGGTGGCGTAGGAATTGAAGTCCTCCTCCGGCAGGCCCATTTTGTGCAGATACTCACCGGCGGCACTGTCCCTCATGATGGCATTGGACGGCGACAGGTGATCGGTGGTGATGTTGTCCGGAAGAATCGCCAGCGGCCGCATCCCCTTGAGCGCTCGCACGGACGCCATGTTGCCTTCCCAGTAGGGTGGACGGCGAATGTAGGTGCTCTGCGGGCGCCAGTCGTAGAGTGGACTCTCGGCCTTCTCTACGGCGTCCAGGTCGAACATCGGAATGTAGACCTGCTTGAACTGCTCCGGCTTGACGAACTCGCCGACGATGGCATCGATCTCCTCGTCGGAGGGCCAGAGGTCCTTGAGGGTGACCGGGGTGCCGTTCTTGTCGGTACCCAGCACATCCTTCTCGATATCGAAGCGCACGGTACCCGCAATGGCGTAGGCCACCACAAGCGCCGGCGAGGCCAGGAAGGCCTGCTTGGCATAGGGATGGATGCGGCCATCAAAGTTGCGATTGCCGGAGAGCACCGCGGTGGTATAGAGGTCCCGGTCGATGATTTCCTGCTGGATCTTCGGATCCAGAGCACCGGACATGCCATTACAGGTGGTGCAGGCGTAGGCAACGATGCCGAAGCCGAGCTTTTCCAGTTCGGACAGCAGGCCGGCTTCTTCCAGGTAGAGGCGCGCCACCTTGGACCCCGGTGCGAAGGAAGACTTCACCCAGGGCTTGCGCGTCAGGCCGAGCTCGTTGGCTTTCTTGGCCAGCAGAGCGGCACCCACCACATTACGCGGATTGGAGGTGTTGGTGCAGCTGGTGATGGCGGCAATGATCACTGCGCCATCGGGCATCCTGCCCGACTTCTCCTCCGCCTGGGCCTTGTCGTAGTCCACGGCGATACCGCGGTCGTGCAGGGCACTGGTGGGCAGGCGGCGGTGCGGATTGGAAGGGCCGGCCAGATTCCGCTCCACGCTGGCAAGATCGAAGGTCAGCACCCGCTCGTACTGGGCATTGACCAGGCTGTCGGCCCACAGGCCGGTCTGCTTGGCATAGGCCTCGACCAGTTCAACCTGCTCCGGTTCGCGGCCAGTCAGCGTCAGGTAGTCGATGGTCTGCTCGTCGATATAGAACATCGCCGCCGAGGCACCATACTCGGGGGTCATGTTGGAGATGGTGGCGCGGTCGCCGATGGTCAGGCTCTTGGCCCCCTCGCCGAAGAACTCCAGATACGCCCCCACCACGCGCTCGCGGCGCAGGAACTCGGTGATCGCCAGCACGATATCGGTGGCGGTGATGCCGGGCCTGGGCTTGCCGGTCAGCTCCACGCCGACGATATCGGGCAGACGCATCATGGAGGGACGGCCCAGCATCACGGTCTCGGCCTCGAGACCGCCCACCCCGATGGCGATCACGCCCAGGCAGTCGATATGTGGCGTGTGGCTGTCGGTGCCCACACAGGTATCGGGAAAGGCGACACGCTTTCCATTCTCGTCCGGGCGCGCCTGCACCACCGGCGACATCTTCTCCAGGTTGATCTGGTGCATGATGCCATTGCCGGCGGGGATCACGTCGACATTCTCGAAGGCGGTCTTGGTCCACTCGATGAAGTGGAAGCGATCCTCGTTGCGTCGATCCTCGACGGCTCGGTTCTTGTCGAAGGCATCCGGATCAAAGCCGGCATGTTCCACGGCCAGCGAGTGATCGACAATCAGCTGGGTCGGCACCACAGGGTTGACCTTGGCGGGATCGCCCCCCTGCTCGGCGATGGCGTCACGCAGGCCGGCCAGGTCGACCAGGGCCGTCTGGCCAAGGATGTCGTGGCACACCACGCGAGCCGGATACCAGGGAAAATCCAGATCACGACGGCGCTCGATCAGCTGCCTGAGCGCGTCGGTGAGCAGACCGGGCTCACAGCGGCGCACCAGCTGCTCGGCCAGCACCCGCGAGGTGTAGGGAAGAGTGTCATAGGCACCGGGCTGAATACCCTCGACGGCCGCACGCACGTCGAAGTAGTCCAGCTCGGTGCCGGGAAGCGGTTTACGGTAGTCCGTATTCATACTCAACCCCGATCCTCGATCGGCACCCACTCGCTCTTCTCGGGACCGACATAGTCGGCACTCGGGCGGATGATGCGGTTGTTGGCGCGCTGCTCGAAGACATGCGCCGCCCAGCCGGTGACCCGCGAACAGACGAAGATCGGGGTGAACAGCTTGGTGGGAATATCCATGAAATGGTAGGCGCTGGCATGGAAGAAGTCGGCGTTGCAGAACAGCTTCTTCTCGCGCCACATCACTTCCTCGACGCGCTCGGAGACCGGGTAGAGCACGCTGTCGCCCACGTCCTCGGCCAGTCGCTTCGACCAGTGCTTGATGATGGCATTGCGCGGGTCGGAATCGCGGTAGATCGCATGACCGAAGCCCATGATTTTGTCCTTGCGCTCGAGCATGCCCATGATCTCGCGCTCGGCCTCTTCCGGCGATGTCCAGTTCTCGATCATCGCCATGGCCGCCTCGTTGGCACCACCGTGAAGCGGACCACGTAGGGAGCCGATGGCGCCGGTCACGCAGGAGTGCATGTCGGAGAGCGTGGACGCGCACACCCGTGCGGTGAAGGTGGAGGCGTTGAACTCGTGCTCGGCGTAGAGAATCAGGGAGACGTTCATCACCCCAGCGTGCAGCTCGGAGGCCGGCTCGCCACGCAGCATGTGCAGGAAGTGGCCGCCCACGGAAGCATCATCGGTCTCGGTCTCGATGCGCACGCCATCGTGGCTGAAGCGATACCAGTAACAGATGATCGAGGGCAGCACGGCCAGCAGACGGTCGGACACATCCTGCTGTTCGTCAAAGCTCTGCTCGGTCTCCAGATTGCCCAGCATGGAAGCACCGGTGCGCATCACATCCATGGGATGGGCATCCCTGGGGATCTGCTCGAGCACGGTCTTGAGCGCATCGGGCAGGCCGCGCAGGCCCTTGAGCTTGGCAATATAGGCGTCAAGCTCGGCCTGGTTGGGCAGCTTGCCCTTGAGCAGCAGGTAGGCAACCTCCTCGAACTTGGCCTTTTCTGCCAGCTCCTTGATATCGAAGCCGCGGTAGGTCAGGCCCGAGCCGGTCTTGCCGACGGTGCACAGGGCGGTGGTACCGGCACTCTGGCCGCGCAGGCCAGCGCCACTGTTGGTCTTCTCTGCCATGCTGTCTCTCCTTTGCTGTCTTGTCTCTTGTTCCCGTCATCGCCGAGCGCGCCGCGCTCAGGCATCCTCGCCCTTCTCGGCAAACAGGGCATCGAGCTTGCGTTCGAAGTCGTGGTAGTTGAGGAAGTCGTAAAGCTCGTCGCGGGTCTGCATGATGTCGACGACATCACGCTGGTGGCCGTTGTCGTGAATGCTCTGGTAGACCTTGAGCGCTGCGGCATTCATGGCGCGGAAGGCAGAGAGCGGGTAGAGCACCATGCGGCACCCCACCTCGCCGAGCTCCTGCTGGGTGAACAGCGGGGTAGCGCCGAACTCGGTGATGTTGGCAAGGATCGGCGCATCGACGCGCTCGCAGAACGCCTTGTAGTCGTCGAGGGTATGGACCGCCTCGGCGAAGATCGCATCGGCTCCGGCCTCGATGCAGGCGTTGGCCCGTTCGATGGCGGCCTCCAGGCCATCCTTCTGGAAGGCATCAGTCCGCGCGATCAGATAGAAGTCCGGGTCGAGTCGCGCATCAGCGGCTGCCTTGACGCGATCGACCATCTCCTGCTGGGACACGATCGCCTTGTTGGGACGGTGGCCGCAGCGCTTCTGGGCCACCTGGTCCTCGAGGTGCACGGCGGCCACGCCGGCGCGCTGCATCTCCTTGACGGTGCGGGCGATATTGAAGGCACCGCCCCAGCCGGTATCGATATCCACCAGCAGTGGCCGGTCAGTGGCACCACAGATGCGATGCGCATCCTCGACCACGTCATTCATGGTGGTCATGCCGAGATCCGGCAGACCGAAAGAGGCATTGGCCACGCCGCCGCCGGAGAGGTAGATCGCCGGGTGGCCTACCTTCTCGGCCATCATGGCGGTATAGGCATTGACGGTGCCGACGATGGGCAGCGGACGATGGGCCTCGAGAGCGGCGCGGAAGCGAGCACCGGGGGTCGGTTGCAACATGGTAGGTCTCCGTGAGTGGTTCGAGCGCCTCAGGCAGGCGTCTCGCTGTCCTGCAGTTCAAGGGATGCCGCATAGCGCTCGACGACATTGGACCGGGAGGCGCTGACGTGTCGGCGCATCAGGAGCTCTGCCAGCTCGGCGTCTCCGGCCTCGATGGCATCAACGATGCGATGGTGTTCGACGAAGGCGCGCTGGGGACGCGTGCCGCTGGCACTGAACTGAGTGCGGTAGAGCCGCACCAGATAGTAGAGGTCATCGCAGAGCATGCCCGTGAGCATCCTGTTGTGGCTGCCCTGGACGATGCGGAAGTGGAAGTCCAGGTCGCCCTCGCGCTGGTAGTAGGCCTCACCGCGGCGCAGGTCAGCCTGGCGCTCGTGCACGTCCAGCACCTCACGCAGCCCGGCAATTTCCGTGGCGGCCATGTGTTCCGCGGCCAGCCGAGCCGCCATGCTCTCCAGGGCCTCACGCACATCGAAGAGTTCAAGTAGCTCCTTCATGGAGAGCTTGACCACGCGGGCCCCGACATGCGGGACACGCTCGATCAGCCGGTGTGCCTCGAGGCGCCGCATGGCCTCGCGAAGCGGACCTCGCGAGATCCCATAGGACCGTGACAGGCCCGGCTCGGTAATCTTGCTTCCCGGCGCCAGCTCACCTCTGACGATGGCGTCCTGCAACTGCTGGAAGACGCGTTCCGCCAGGGTACGAACTTCGGGGGAATTAGCCTGTTCCGGTGCGACTGAGCTCATGGTAATTGTCGACAATCAAGTGGTGAAGAAACTGTAGACATTGCACTTCCCAGGGTCAACAGACCAGCGACAGGAAGTGGTTAGCCTTTGGTTGTAGACAACATGCCACTACTGACTGCCAATGTCGACAATGATCATGCGCCCACGAGAGGACGGACATGGCTCAGGTGAGGCCGCGGGAAGGACAAGTGACCACACGACGCCTAGAATGGAGCGCCCGTTTCGAGTAGACGACGTGATGACACCTTCGATCGACATCGTCCCCCTGCCCTACTGCGAGGACCCGCTGGCCTATTTCGCGGCGCTGCGCGACAGGCCTGGCGCCGTGTTACTCGACAGCGGTCGTCCGATGGCGCCAGGGGGCCGCTACGATATTCTCAGCTGCGACCCCCTCGAGCTTCTCGAGGTTGACGGCGATGGCCAGCTGCAGGGCGACCCAGCATTGGCAGGACTCTCTCCCTTCGCCGCCCAGCAGGCGCTTCTCGATCGGTTGCCCGGTGATGTCCCGGATAGCCGGCTGCCGTTTCTCGGCGGGCTGATCGGTTATTGGAGCTATGACCTTGCCCGGCGACTGGAACCGGTGAGCGGACAAGCACGGCAGGCGATAACGTTGCCGGCCAGCCGGGTCGGCCTCTATGACTGGGCATTGATCCAGGATCACGAGTGTCGAGAGAGCTGGCTGGTGGGCAGTGCCAAGCGACGCCGCCAGGTGCATGAGTGGCTGGAGGCATCGACGCCCCAGGAGACGAGCTTTCGGCTCACTGCCCCCTTTGCCGCCGAGCTCAGCCGCGACGATTACCTGACGCGCTTCAGTGCCGTGCAGTCTTATATCCGCGCCGGTGACTGCTACCAGATCAATCTCGCCCAGCGCTTCAGCGCCCCCTTCGAGGGAGACCTCTGGGCGGCCTATCGTCGACTGCGCTCCACCACCCCCACCCCTTTCGCCGGCTATCTGGCCTGGGGTGACAAGGCGCTCCTCTCACTCTCGCCGGAACGCTTCCTGCTCTGCCGGGAGGGACGCGTCGAGACCCGGCCGATCAAGGGCACGCGGCCACGCGGCGCCACCCGCGCAGAGGACCGGAAGCTGGCCAGGGAACTGAGAGAAAGCCTCAAGGATCGTGCCGAGAACGTGATGATCGTCGATTTGCTGCGCAACGATCTCGGCCGGGTCTGCCGGCCCGGCAGCGTGCAGGTTCCCCAGCTCTGCGGCCTGGAGACCTATGCCAACGTGCACCACCTGGTCAGCGTGGTCACCGGTGAGCTGGCGCGGGGCGCCTCGCCCCTGGACCTGTTGGCTGCCGCCTTCCCCGGCGGCTCGATCACCGGCGCACCCAAGGTAAGGGCCATGCAGATCATCGACGAGCTGGAGCCCAGCCGACGCAGCGCCTATTGCGGCAGTCTCGGTTATGTCGACGTCCGAGGCCAGATGGACACCTCTATCGCCATTCGCAGCGTGATTGCAGAGGGGGGGGAGCTGCACCTATGGGGCGGCGGCGGTCTGGTCGCCGACTCCCGGGGCGAGGAGGAGTATACCGAGACGCTGGACAAGATACGCCACCTGATGAAAGCCCTTATGGCAGCTAGCGACAAGCCAGAAAAAGAATAAGATAAGCACTTTTAAAGCTTTTAATGAATATCAACCCCATGAATCGGCATCGAGGAGGACGACAAGAACATGCCGTCGGTCAGCGAGACGGCAGCTCGATATCCTTGAAGAGCACTTCTTCGTGACGCGGACCGGCAACAAGCGCCGCGTCGACGAGCTCCCGTGTCAGGTGAGCGGCAAAGCCCTCGAGAAAGTCATACATGTAGCCGCGCATGAAGGTGCCGCGACGAATGCCGATCTTGGTGGTGGAACTCGCGAAGAGGTGGCCAGCCTCCAGCGCTACCAGGTCGGCATCCTGCTCGGCATCCACCGCCATATGAGCAACGATGCCGACCCCCATCCCCAGACGCACATAGGTCTTGATGACATCGGCATCGGCTGCGGTGAGCACGACGTTGGGTGTCAGGCCCCGGGCACGGAACGCATCATCAAGCTGTGAGCGTCCGGTGAAGCCGAATACATAGGTGACCAGCGGATAGTCAGCCAGGGCCTCGAGGGTCAGGGTCTCCAGCTCGGCCAGCGGATGCCCCTTGGGCACCAGGATACAGCGATTCCAGCGATAGCAGGGCAGCAGCACCAGGTCATTGAAGAGCTCCAGGGACTCGGTCGCAATGGCGAAGTCGGCCTGGCCATCGCTGACCATCTGGGCGATCTGTTTGGGAGTCCCCTGCTGCATATGCAACGCGACATCGGGGTACTTCAGGGTAAAGTCGCTGATCACCGGTGGTAGCGCATAGCGTGCCTGAGTATGGGTCGTGGCGATCGCCAGGCTACCACGCCGTTCGTCGCTGTATTCCTGGGCGACCTCCTTGATGTTCTCCGTAATCCTCAGCACCTGTCCGGCCAGCTCGATGATGGCCTGCCCTGCAGGCGTCACGCGAGTCAAATGCTTGCCGCTGCGGGCAAAGATCTCGACACCGAGTTCGTCCTCGAGCAGGCGGATCTGCTTGGAGATACCCGGCTGCGAGGTGAAGAGGCTCTGGGCAGTGGCCGAGACGTTGAGGTTGTGGCGCGACACCTCCCAGATGTAACGCAACTGCTGAAGCTTCATGGCCGCTCTCCCTCGCGCTTGTCAGGGACTTTAAAATACCCTATAGACATATAAAAATAACCTATAATCGCTTTATAGCATATAACCTCCGGGGACGCACAACCGTTCGCCTACGCCCTGCCACATAGCGGGCATTTGCCAGCACTTCGGTCGACCGCTAACATCGTGCGACCTGGCATGCGCCGTATGTCACCCCATCCGCTCGATGCAGCGCAACGAAACTGGAGAATCACATGGCCAACAACGTCGATGTCACCAATGCGAACTTCGAGCAGGAGGTCCTCAAGGCCGAAACACCGGTCCTGCTGAAGTTCTGGGCCCCCTGGTGTGGCCCCTGCAAGGTGATGGCACCGGTCGTCGACGAGGTCGCCGAAGAGCGTAACGGCAACCTCAAGGTCGTCAGCATCAACGTTGACGATGCGCCCGAGATCGCCGCCGAGCAAGGCGTCCGCGGCGTACCGACCGTCATGCTGTTCAAGTCCGGGACGAAGGTTGCCTCCCTGGTCGGCGCTCAGTCGAAATCCCAGCTGAGCCAGTTCATCGACCAGAACGCCTGATCCCGCCGCCCCGAGAGCGCTCCGTCGCCCCGGCCCAGGCTGGGGCGACGACGTTTCATGCCTGTCTGCTTGTTCACAAGCGCTATTTCTCGTCTCGCTCGGAGATCGGACGATCCGCCCTCTCGATCGGCGCCCCATCCCCCGGCCCCAGCAGATGGGCGATCCAGCGCGTCTCGGGGTGGCTATCCAGGGCAATCTTCAACGTCATGGTCAGCACCACCGAGAGCAGCATCCCCACTGCCCCGAAGATCCAGCCCCACACCACCAGTGACAGGAAGGCCACGAAGGTAGACAGGCCCAGCGCCCGGCCCATGACCCGCGGCTCGACGATATTGCCCATCACGAAGTTGACGCCCAGATAGGCCGCAGCGAGTATTACCGCATCGAACAGGCCGCCGTCCGGTGAGACCAGCAGCAGCATGACCGGTGGCAGTGCCGCGATGGCTGAGCCGATGTTGGGAATATAGTTCAGCGCAAAAGCCAGCACCGCCCACAGCAAGGGAAACTCCACTCCCACCAGCTTGCAGGCCACCCAGATAAGGGCCCCGGTGGCCAGGCTGATCAGCGTCTTCACGGCCAGGTAGCGCTTGAGGGTAAGGCTGAATTCACTGAAGCGTCGCAGGCTGGGGGCCGGATTGACGAGGGCACGGGAGACCTTGTCGCGGAAATTGAGCGTCTCGAACAGCAGGAACATTACCAGCAGAGCCACCACGATGCTCTGCATCACCAGGTTGCCCACCTCACCGAGCACCGCGGGAATCCAGTTACCGAACTGTTCGGCCTCCAGCAGATCAGCCAGCCGATTGGTATCGATGGCAAGCCCCATCCCGGCCAGACCGTCGAGGAGCCCCAGATAATACTGGTAGAGCTTTTCCTCGATACCCGGCAGTGAGTCGATAAAGGTACCGAAGCTGTTGACCACCAGCAGGCCTAGCAAAGAGAGCAAGCCACCGATCACCACCAGCGTCAGCCATACAGCCAGCCGCGTGCTCATCCCGAGCCGATGCAGCCACTGCACGGGCGCCGTGCATACGACCGCGATGAAGAGCGCCAGCAGCAATGGCACCAGCAGGCTGGAGCCCGCCCGCATCCCCGCGATGATGACCACCAGGGCGGCCAGCGCCAGGGTCAGGTTAAGGGGAATGGTGCTCTGCTCACTGCCTTGGGGATGGGGCATGCCCGAACTCACGACCGTTGAAGGTCTGCCCATGATGCCGGGGCCCACGGCAATTGCAAAGGACAGGAACCATTCCTGAGCCGGGGATTCGAAACGGCATGTCTGCCATGCGACAAGGAGAGCGCCATGCCGATGACCCGAGCGTTGCGCCCACTGCTGATACCGGCGATGGCCGTGCTGATGGCCATCGCCTTGCTGCCGATGAACGCCTCGGCCCTCGCCGCGGAGACGCCGAACCGGCTGGAGGTCCAGGCCGAGGCTGAACTGCAGGTAGTACCGGATCGTGCCACGCTCAGTGCCCGCTTGTGGGAACGCACCCCGGCCATCGCCCAGGAAGACGCATCCACGAGCGACTCGGATGCCCTGCGCGAGGCCCGCGATAGACTGGAAAGACGCGCTGCCCGCCTGATACGTGCCCTGGAAGAGGCGGGGCTGGACCGCCAGGCGATCCGTGCCGGTTCCCTGAACGTGCACCCCGAGCACCTGCCGGGCAGAGAACGCAGGGAAGACGAGCAAGAAGCCCGGGTACGTACCCGCCTCGAGCGTCCCCTTCACCTGCAGGTCGATGACCTCGAGCAACTGCCCGTGCTGCTCGACGCTCTGACCGACGCCGGTGTGGATACCCTGGACGGAATCCGCTATGACCTGGCCGACCGCGATGCTGCTACCGACGAGGCGCTCACCCGGGCACTGGAGAAGGCACGCCACAAGGCCACCCTGATGGCCGAAACACTGGGCATTGAACTGGGTAAGGTGACTGCCGTGAGCGAGACCCGTTCGCCGGTGTTTCAGCCGCGAATGATGGCCATGAGCAACGATGCCCGTGAGAGCCTGCCTCAAGCCGAGTACCGCCCCGGCACCATCACCATCGAGGCGGGCGTCAGCGTGAGCTGGAACATAGAGCCGTAAGCTGGAAGCTGGAAGCTGGAAGCTGGAAGCTGGAAGGCAGTATAAGTCCAGCACCAAAAGGGTCACGGTTTTTCTTCAAGCTTCCAGCCGCGAAGCAGCGCTCTTACAGCTTCAAGCTCCTGGCCCGGCGAAGCCGGGTCAGGCATTGATGGTGTCGACGCCACCCATGTAGGCGCGCAGAACAGGGGGAACGCTGATCGAACCGTCTGCGTTCTGATGGTTCTCCATCACCGCAATGAGACACCGCCCCACTGCCAGGCCGGATCCGTTCAGGGTATGCAGCAGCAGCGGCTTCTTCTGCTCGGGATGGCGGAAGCGCGCCTGCATGCGCCGGGCCTGGAAGTCCTCGCAGTTGGAAATCGAGGAGATCTCACGATAGGTCTCCTGGCTGGGCAGCCAGACTTCCAGATCATAGGTCTTGGTCGCCCCGAAGCCCATATCCCCGGTACACAGCGTTACCACCCGATAGGGCAACTCGAGTGCCTGGAGAACCGCCTCGGCATGGCCACGCATCTCCTCCAGCGTCTCGTAGCTCTTCTCCGGCTCCACCAGCTGCACCATCTCGACCTTGTCGAACTGATGCTGGCGAATCATGCCGCGGGTATCGCGGCCGTGGGACCCCGCCTCACTGCGAAAGCACGGCGTGTGAGCCGTCAACTTCATCGGCAGCGCCCCGTGGTCGAGGATCTCGTCACGAGCGAAGTTGGTCAACGGCACCTCGGCAGTGGGAATGAGGTGGTAATCACGCTCATCGTCCAGGCGGAACAGGTCCTCGCCGAACTTGGGCAGCTGGCCGGTCCCATGCAGCGAGGCCTCATTGACCATGTAGGGGACATAGCACTCCTCGTAGCCATGCTCGAGCGTCTGCTTGTCGAGCATGAACTGGGTCAGTGCGCGATGCAGCCGCGCGATGGGGCCCCGCATTACCGCGAAACGCGCACCGGTCAACTTGGCCGCAAGGTCGAAGTCCAGGTCGCCCTTTACCGCCCCCAGGTCGACGTGGTCCTGGACCTCGAAGGCAAAGGCACGCGGCACGCCCCAACGATGAAGCTCGACGTTGTCCGCCTCGCTCTCGCCCACCGGAACACTCTCGTGGGGCAGGTTGGGCAGCTCACTGACCAGCGCATCCCACTCGGTCTGCACCTCGGCCAGGCGCGCCTTGGCGGCGTCGAGCCGGTCGCCCAGGTCGGATACCTCATCGAGCAACGGCTGGATATCATCGCCCGCTGCCTTGGCCTTGCCGATCGCCCTGGAGCGAGTGTTGCGCTCGGCCTGCAGCGACTCGGTCTCGGCCTGCAGCTCACGGCGCCGGGACTCCAGCGCCTCGAGACGGGCAGTGTCGAGGGCATAGCCTCGCGTGGCCAGGCGTTGAGCGACCGAGTCGAGGTCGCTGCGCAGCAGTTTTGGATCGAGCATGGCATCCGGTCCGTTGCAGTCGGTGATTTTGGAAGTGTCGGACGTGGGGAACGGCAGCGCCGACAGGCCGTCCATTGTAGGCAAAAGGCCACAGGGGCGCCACGCACACTCCAGGGTTATCGCCGTTGGAAGGAACACTCTAGGCTGACCCGCGGACAGGCCCCTTAGCGGACCATCGAGGCGACGCTGTGCTCCCCCTCCCTGGCGGAGGACCTCCCCTGCGGCCTCTCCCCGGCGCCTCTCGCTTCGGGTAACGGCGATCGCCCTGACACACACCCGCCACCGGGGTGCGCCTTCGGGCCTCGCACGGTAAAGTAGATACCCTCACGCTTCCCCACGTAGATGCCCATGATCGCACGACTGGACACCGCTGACGCCGGCAACGCCGCAAGCCATGCTGCCCCATACCTGCATTTCCTGGACGCCCTGAAGGCGGCCGGCTTCGAGGGTGAGATTGCCCCTGACTATGCTGCCCGAACCGTGCTGGCCACCGACAACTCCATCTATCAGCGCCTGCCCCAGGCGGTACTCTATCCCTGGGGCAGCGAGGACCTCGCGCGCATCGCTCGGCTGGCCGGTCAGGAGGCGCATCGCCAAGTGGTGCTGACGCCCCGTGGTGGTGGCACCGGCACCAATGGCCAGTCACTCACCGACGGGCTGGTGGTGGATGTATCCCGGCACATGAACCGAATTCTCGACATCGATGTGGAACATCGCCGCGTACGCGTGCAGGCCGGCGTGGTCAAGGACCAGCTCAACGCAGCACTCAAGCCCTTTGGGCTCTTCTTCGCCCCGGACCTTTCCACCTCAAACCGTGCCACCATCGGCGGCATGATCTCCACCGACGCCAGTGGCCAGGGCAGCTGCGAGTACGGCAAGACCCGCGACCATGTGCTCTCACTGGACGTGCTGCTGCTGGGGGGCGAGCGCCTCGAGACCCGACCGGTGACTGATGACGAACTGGACACGCTGTGCGCCCGCGAGGATGCAACCGGCCGCGCCTACCGCACCGCCCGGGACATCATCGATACACGAGCCGAACTGATAGAGGAGACGTTCCCGCCGCTCAATCGCTGTCTGACCGGCTATGACCTGGCGCACCTGAGGGACGCGGAGGGTCGTCTCGACCTGAACAGCCTGCTGTGCGGCTCGGAGGGCTCGCTGGGCTTTCTCGACGAAGCCGTGCTGAATGTCCTCCCCATCCCCAAGCACGCCACCCTGGTCAACGTGCGCTATGCCGGGTTCATGGACGCGCTGCGCGACGCCAAGGCGCTGATGGGGAGTGCCGCCCGGCCAACCTCCATCGAGACGGTGGACGACAAGGTGCTGATGCTGGCCATGGAGGACTTCGTCTGGGACAGCGTCGCCGCGTTCTTTCCCACGACCGGGGAGACGCCGGTACGCGGCATCAACCTGATCGAGTTCAACGACGACGACCCCGAGCGGCTCAAGGCACGCGTCGACGCCTTCTGCGCCCACCTGGAGGCCGATGCCAGCGTCCAGCGCCTGGGCTTCACCCTGGCCGAGGGGCGAGCACAGATCCACAAGGTCTACGCCATGCGCAAGCGCGCCGTGGGCCTGCTCGGCAACGCCAGGGGCGAGAAGCGTCCCATCCCCTTCGTGGAGGATACCGCGGTACCGCCGGAACACCTGGCCGATTTCATCGGCGAGTTCCGCGCCGCCCTGGATGCCCGCGGCCTGGCCTATGGCATGTTCGGCCACGTGGATGCCGGCGTGCTCCACGTGCGCCCAGCCATCGACATGAAGGACCCGCAACAGGCGCGCCTGATTCGCGAGCTCTCCGACGAGGTGGCCGCGCTGACCCAAAAGTACCACGGCCTGCTGTGGGGCGAGCACGGCAAGGGCGTGCGTTCCGAGTATGCGCCCCGCTTCTTTGGCGAGCTCTACCCGAGCCTCCAGCGGGTCAAGGCGGCCTTCGACCCCTACAACCAGCTCAACCCGGGCAAGATCGCCACGCCGCTCCCCCTGACTCCCCCGCCCGATTCCGTGGCAAGTCAGCCCGACGATAGCGGCCGGACGGCGAACGACGGGGAGGACGAACAGCCCGTCACCTGGGTCGACCCGGGCCTGCTGACCATCGACGGGGTCACCACCCGCGGCCAGCTCGACCGCACCGTCGCTGAGCAGGCCTGGCAGGCACACGCCGCCACCGTCTACTGCAACGGCAACGGGGCCTGCTACAACTACGACCCCGATGACGCCATGTGCCCCTCCTGGAAGGCCACACGGGATCGTATTCACTCGCCCAAGGGGCGCGCCAGCCTGATTCGCGAATGGCTGCGCCTGCAGGGCGACGCTGGTACCGACCTGATCGAGCTGTCGCGCAGGACGAAGGCCGAAGGCGCCTGGGGCTTCGTCAAGCACTTGCCGAGACGCACCCTCAACACCCTGCGACGAGGCCGGGAAGCCGACTTCTCCCATGAGGTCTATGACGCCATGGCGGGATGCCTGGCCTGCAAGTCCTGTGCCGGCCAGTGCCCGATCAAGGTCAACGTGCCCGACTCACGCTCGCAGTTCCTGGAGGTCTACCACAGCCGTTACCTGAGGCCGCCGCGCGACTACCTGATTGGCGGTCTGGAGTTCATGGTGCCCGTGCTGTCACGCATCGCGCCGCTCTACAACGCTGCACTGGGCAACCGCCTGGTCGAGCGGCTGCTGGCCGGCCCCATCGGCATGGTGGACAGCCCGCGGCTCTCACGCGCCGGTCTCGGCAAGCAGCTGGCAGCCTGGGGCGTGGCCGAGGCGACGCCCACCTCGCTTGGCCTGCTCACCGAGGCCCAGAAGGCGAGCAGCGTGGTGATCGTCCAGGACGCCTTCACCAGCTACTTCGAGGCCCGCCTGGTCATGGATATCGTCGAGCTGCTCGCCCGGCTCGATATCCGGGTGTTCGTGGCGCCCTTCTCGCCCAACGGCAAGCCCCTCAACGTCCAGGGGTTTCTGGGCGCCTTCGAGCGGACCGCCGAGAAGCAGGCCAGGCGCCTCCGGACGCTGGCCGAGTTCGGCGTGCCGCTGGTGGGCATCGACCCGGCCATGACCCTGACCTATCGCCAGGAGTATGTGAAGGCACTGGGGCCGAACGCCGTACCCGAAGTGCTGATGCTGCAGGAGTGGCTGGTCTCGCGGGCCGATGCCCTGGTACCGGACAGCCTAGCGCTGGACGACCCCGGCTTCAGGCTGCTCTCCCACTGCACCGAGAAGACCAATGCACCGAGCAGCCCCCGGGCATGGCAGCAGGTGTTCGCCGCCTTCGGCCTTGAGCTCGAGCTGGTCGCGACCGGCTGCTGCGGCATGTCCGGCACCTATGGCCACGAGGCGCGCAACCTCGAGACCTCGAAGACCATCTATGCGCAATCCTGGCAGCCGGTGGTGGAGAACGCGGACCACGCCGGCAGACTGCTGGCTACCGGCTACTCCTGCCGCAGCCAGGCCAGGCGCCTGTCCGACACGCCCCTGCTCCACCCGCTGCAGGGACTGCTTGACGTGTTGCGGCGGTCTGGTTGAGCCAGCACCCTGGCACTCAACCGGACATCGCCGGTGGTCTGCCAGCCGCGTGCAAACGTTTCGTGAGCAGGAGGCGATCCCATGAACCGTACCCTGATCCTGATCGGCCTCGGCATCGTCGCCGTCGGGCTGCTGTGGCCATGGCTCTCGCGCCTGCCGCTAGGCCAGCTCCCTGGCGATATCGTCATCCGCCGCGGGAACGTCTCCCTCTTCTTTCCCATCACCACCATGATCCTGGTCAGCGTGGTCCTGTCGGGCATTCTGTGGCTCTTTAACCGTTAGGCAGCCATTGCCGGCGCGACGTCAGAAGAAAAGCCGCCGCAGGGCCTGGCCAGGATCAACGTCGCGCATGAAGGTTTCACCCACCAGGAAGGCATTGACGTCATGCTCGCGCATGCGCAGCACATCGTCGCGGGTATGAATGCCGGACTCGGTAACGACGGTCACCCCGGCGGGTATCCGCGGCAGCAGCTCGAGGGTGGTCTCGAGCCGGGTATCGAAGGTATGCAGATCGCGATTGTTGATGCCTACCAGGGCCAGGTCGAGCTTGAACGCGCGCTCGAGCTCCCGGGCGTCATGAACCTCCACCAGCACGTCCATGCCGAGCTCGATGGCCTGGCGGTTGAGATCCGCCATCCGGGCATCGTCCAGGGCGGCGACGATCAGCAGGATGCAGTCGGCGCCGATGGAGCGGGCCTCACTGACCTGATAGCCGTGGGTGATGAAGTCCTTGCGGATCACTGGCAACGAGCAGGCATCGCGCGCCTCGATGAGATAATCCTCGTGGCCCTGGAAGAAATCGGCATCGGTGAGCACCGAGAGGCAGGCCGCCCCGCCCTCGGCATAGCTCGCGGCGATCCCGTCAGGATGAAAATCCTCGCGGATCACGCCCTTCGAAGGCGAGGCCTTCTTGATCTCGGCGATCACCGCGGGATCACCGGCCTCAGCGGCGCTATCGAGGGCGGCAACGAAGCCACGCGGCCTGGACTGCTCGGCCGCCAGGCGCAGCAGCTCCTGCTCGGAGACGACCCGCCGCCGTTCGGCGACCTCATCCTCCTTGCGGGACAGGATGCGCTCGAGGATGGTGGGCAGGGAAGGCGTCTCGGTCATGGCGGACCTCACTGGGTGAACACACGGGTGAAGTTGGCGAGTTCCCGAAGCTTCTCGAGGGGCAGCTTCGAGGCCTGGGCATCCTGGGCCATGACCACGCCCTCGGCGAGGCTGTCTGCCACACCCGAGGCGTAGAGGGCAGCGCCGGCATTGAGCGCGACGATATCCGCCGCCGGTCCCTCGCCCACCAGAGACTGCTCGACCAGCCGCAGGCTGTCCTCGGCTGTCTTCACCCGAAGCGGGTCCAGCGACTGACGCTCGATGCCGAAGGTCTCGGGCGTGATCGTATACTCGTGAATTTCACCGCCCTTGAGTTCGGCGACCAGGGTCGGCTGCGCCAGCGAGATCTCGTCAAGACCATCCTCGGCATGGACCACCAGCACGTGCTCGCTGCCCAGGCGCCGCAGCACCTCGGCCATCAGCGGCACCAGCTCGGGGGTATAGACCCCCAGCACCTGGTTGGGAGCCCCGGCGGGGTTGGTCAGCGGTCCGAGAATATTGAACAGGGTGCGCACCCCCATCTCGCGACGCGGGCCCACGGCATAGCGCATCGCTGGATGATGGTTGGGCGCGAACATGAAGCCCACGCCCACCTGTTCGATGCAGCGGCCCACCTGTTCGGCATCCAGGTCCAGGTCAATCCCCGCCACGGCGAACAGGTCGGCACTGCCCGACGAGGAGGAGACCCCGCGGTTGCCATGCTTGGCGACATGGGCACCGCCCGCCGCGACCACGAAGCTCGCGGCCGTGGAGACGTTGAACAGGTTGGCGCCATCGCCCCCGGTACCGACGATATCGACCACATTGTCCGCCTGCAGCCGGACCGGGTTCATGAGCTCTCGCATCACCTGGGCGGCGGCACTGATCTCCTCGGCGGTCTCGCCCTTCATGGCCATGCCTACCAGGAAGGCGGCGATCTGGGGATCGCTTGCCTCACCGGTCATGATCTGGCGCATCACTTCATGGGTCTCGGCGAAGTTCAGGTTCTCTCGGCGCATCACCGCGCCGATGGCCTCTCGCATCCGCATAATCACTATCCTCTAATCAGCCGCGGCCCGGGCTCGGCTCAGCAGCGCCTAGACATGACGTTGGAGAAAGTTGGCCAGCAGCTCATGGCCCTGGCGGGTGAGTATCGACTCGGGGTGGAACTGCACACCTTCGACATCCAGTTCACGATGGCGCAGGCCCATGATCACCCCCGGGGTGACATCATCATCGTCGCACCAGGCGGTGATCTCGAGGCAGTCGGGCAGACCCTCACGCTCCACCACCAGCGAATGGTAGCGCGTCACCTCCAGCGGCTCCTCGAGCCCCTCGAAGACGCCCTGTCCGAGATGCCGAACCCGCGAGGTCTTGCCATGCATCACCTGGGGGGCACGCACCACCTGGCCGCCGAAGACCTGGCCGATGGCCTGGTGCCCCAGGCAGATCCCCAGTATCGGCAGCCGACCGGCAAAATGGCGAATGGCCGCCATGGAGATGCCGGCCTGATCGGGCGTACAGGGCCCCGGCGAAATCACCAGATGGGTCGGGGCCATGGCCTCGATCTGCTCGAGAGTGATGACATCGTTGCGGTGAGTTTCCACCTCGGCGCCCAGCTCCCCCAGGTACTGCACCACGTTGAAGGTGAAGCTGTCATAGTTGTCGATCATGCAGACGTTCATGGATCTTGTCTCCGGCCCTGCTGGGCTAGCGCCCGGCCATGGCCAGGCGATGGGATTCAGGGATGGCGTGTCACTCGAGGTTGTCCAGGCCGTGCTCGGCCATGGCCACGGCGCGGAACAGGGCGCGCCCCTTGTTGAGTGTCTCCTGCCACTCCATCGCGGGGACCGAGTCGGCAACGATGCCGGCCCCCGCCTGGATGTGCAGCTGGCCATCCTTGATCACCGCGGTCCGGATGGCGATGGCAGTATCCAGGTTGCCGTGCCAGGAAAGGTACCCCACCGCCCCTGAGTAGATGCCACGCTTGACCGGCTCCAGCTCATCGATGATCTCCAGCGCACGTATCTTGGGGGCGCCGGAGACCGTGCCTGCCGGGAAGGTGGCACGCAGGGCGTCCATGGCGGAAAGCCCCGGCTTCAGGCGGCCGGTGACGTTGGAGACGATATGCATGACGTGGGAGTAGCGTTCCACCACCATCTCCTCGGTCACCTTGACCGAGCCGGTCTCGCTGATACGGCCGACATCATTGCGCCCCAGGTCGATCAGCATCAGGTGTTCGGCGCGCTCCTTGGGGTCGGCCAGCAGCTCCGCCTCGAGGGCACGATCCTCTTCCTCGTTGCGTCCACGCTTGCGAGTACCCGCGATGGGGCGCACCGTTACCTCGCCCTCCTCCAGGCGAGTGAGAATCTCCGGTGAGGAACCCGCTACCTGGTGATCGCCCAGATCGAGGTAGAACATGTAGGGCGAAGGATTGAGACTGCGCAGGGCGCGATAGAGGTCCAGAGGGGCCGCCCGATAGGGGATCGACATGCGCTGCGAAGGCACACACTGCATGACGTCACCGGCCAGCACATACTCCTTGATCTGCTCGACCGCGGCCTTGAAGCCCGCCTCGGTGAAGCCGGAGGTAAAGTCGCCCTCCTCCACGGCAGCACTGCCCGTGCCGGGGCTGACGGTGTTGAGCGTGGCGCTGCGCAGGCGGATCTCCAGACGCTCAAGACGCTCCAGGGCGCCATGATAAGCACCCGGCTCCGCCGGATCGGCATGGGTCCAAAGGGTCAGGCGCCCCGAGAGATTGTCGAACACGACCAGCTCGTCACAGACCATCAGCAGGATATCCGGCACGTCCAGCGGATCGGGCTTGTCGGCGGCAGCCTCGCTGCGCAGACGCGGCTCGATGTAACGGATGGTATCGTAGCCGAAGTAGCCCACCAGACCACCGTCGAAGCGTGGCTGGTCGTCAAGCCGCGGTACCTTGAAGCGCGCCTGGAACTGTTCGATCCACGCCAGGGGGTCATCCACCTCGGCAGCCCCCTGCAGCTCACCATCCACGATGTGGCTGACGGTGAAGCCGCGCACTTCGACCCGCTCGCGACTGGGCAGGCCGATGATCGAGTAGCGCCCCCACTTCTCGCCCCCCTGGACCGATTCGAGCAGGAAGGTCCAGGGAGCGTTGGCCAGCTTCAGGTAGGTCGAGAGCGGCGTATCGAGATCAGCCAGCACCTCGCGGGTGACCGGAATGCGGTTGTAGCCAGCGTCTGCCAGCTCGCGAAAGCGTTCGGGGGTCATCATGCCCGGAATCCTCGATGTAGCGGGTGGCGGTGGTGGGCGCGGTGGCGCCGGGTCATTCTCGGCGAGGCAGCGTCACCATCGCCAACCGCCGCGGACAGGTACCCGGGACAGATGGCGGGCAGCGACCCGCGGGCCGCCGCGGGTCGAGAGGGTATTCGACAGGGAGCGGCTGATCATTGAATAGGGTCCGCGTGTTGTGGCAATAACATATTGATTAGGCCGCGCTTATCGCATAAGCCGAAATCACGTTAAACGAGTTCCGCAAGCGATTCAACCACACCGTCGGGGCCGCTGTCGCGTACCGGCTCGCCGTGGTTGTAGCCGTAGGGAACCGCCAAGGTACGGAAGCCGGCCGCCTTGCCTGCGGCGATATCATGCCGTGAGTCACCGACCATCAGGCAGGCCGCGGGCGGGACACCCAGGTGGACCGCCACATGCCGCAGGGGTGCCGGGTCGGGCTTCTTCTCCGGCAGACTGTCGCCTCCCAGGCAGAGGGTGAAATGCCGCTCCAGCCCGAAGCCCTCGAGAATGGGCGCAATGAAGGCCTGGGGCTTGTTGGTCACCAGCGCCATGGGCAGCCCTCGGCCGTGCAAGGCATCCAGGCACTCGCGCGCCCCGGGGTAGAGCCGGGTATGGGCCCCGGGGTCGCGGCCGTAGTGTTCGAGGAAGGCTTGGTGGGCGCGCTCCAGCAGGGCGCTGTCATCACCGGAAGACGGCTCCCTGGGCGAGGCGCCGGGGGCTGGCCGAAGAGGGGGTTCCAGGCCGTGGGTGGCAAACTGCAGCGCGCGGGCCATCAGTACCCGCGAGCCGTTGCCCACCCAGTCGCGCACCCGCGCCTCACCGGCGGCGGGAAGGCCCAGCTCGGCAAGGGCCGCGTCCACGGCGATGGCCAGGTCGGGCACCGAGTCGATCAGGGTGCCATCGAGGTCAAAGGCGACCAGCTCGATGCCGTCGAGAATGGGGTGCATGCTCGCTCCTTGTGCTCTCTGCGCTTGGCGCTCTGCGGACCCGGCCTGTGGATGCACCCGCGCCGCCAGCCAGGCCCGCTTCCTCGTGGCGGAAAGTCGCTTCAGCTCTGCCTCGCGGCGCAGCGCCTCGCCGTGATACCCCACCGGCTCGTGATGACGCAGGGTCAGCGGCCCCTTGCCGCGCAACGCCTTGGCCCCGCGACCAGCACGGTGCTCCGCCAGGCGCCGGGCCACGTCGGTGGTAATCCCGGTATAGAGCGCTCCGCCCGCTGTCTCCAGCACATAGAGGTGCCAGAGCGGAACCTGGTGCTCGTTTCCCTCGCCGCCCGCCGAACATTGCTCCTTCATCGGCTCAGCGAACACCGGCGAGTCGGTCACGGAACTCACGGATCACGCTGTCGTAGCGGTGCGGGTCGGTCTCGTTGCGCGACTTGAACACCGCCGAGCCGGCCACGAAGGTATCGGCCCCGGCCCGCGCGATCTCGGCGATGTTGTCGACCTTCACCCCGCCATCGATCTCCAGACGGATAGGGCGACCCGATGCATCGATGCGGCGACGCACCTCGCGCAGTTTGTCCAGGGTACCGGGAAGGAAGGACTGCCCCCCGAAACCGGGGTTGACGCTCATCAGCAGTATCATGTCGACCTTGTCCATGACGTGATCGAGGAAGGAGAGCGGCGTGGCCGGGTTGAACACCAGGCCCGACCGGCAGCCGCCATCGCGAATCAGTTGCAGAGAGCGGTCGATATGATCGGAGGCTTCCGGATGAAAGGTGATATAGGTGGCCCCGGCATCGATGAAGTCACCGATCAGCCGATCCACCGGCTTGACCATCAGATGGGCATCGATGGGCGCCGTTACCCCGTGCTTGCGCAGCGCCTCGCAGACCATGGGGCCGATCGTGAGGTTGGGGACGTAATGGTTGTCCATCACGTCGAAGTGGACGATGTCGGCCCCGGAAGCCAGCACGTCATTCACTTCCGCGCCCAGCCGGGCGAAGTCGGCCGAGAGGATGGAGGGAGCGATGAGGTAGTCGCGGGTCGTGTCGGTCATGGGGTCGTCCGTCATGCAGGTGGGCAGGCGATCGCGCAATCCCGCACATTCTACCAGAACCCCACGCAGCGACAGGAGCCTGTCCGGGGCATCATGTGGAGCGCCTCTTGTGGCTGAGGCTCTGTTGCCATGGCCGGCCGCGCTTTCAGCGAGACCAGCCCATGAGCGACTCAGCCTCCCCGGTCTCCGGGTCCTCTCGCTCATCGACGATACTGAAGCCCAGCCGTCGATAGAAGGAGACGGCCCGCACGTTGCGGGAATAGACCCACAACGTGATGCATGGGTGGCCCGTCATGGCCTGGGCCATCAGGCTGGTGCCGTGCCCGAAGCTCTGGACATCGGGATCCACGAACAGCGCCTCGAGATGATCCCCGTGCATCGCGCTGAAGCCAATCACGCGCCGACCGGCCTCCAGCACCTGCACCTCGCAGGCGGGAAGACGGCGATGCGCCATGTCATCGGCACGTGCCTTCCAGCAGGCCTCGGAGATGAAAGGGTGGGCCTGCTGCGAGGCGCGCAGCCAGATATCGACAAGATGCGGGAATTCCTCCCGCGTGGCAGGTCGGATCATGTCGGAACTCCTGTGACAGTGACTGCAGTCTAACCGCTCTCACGGGACGCGTCGCATCACCGGTTCCCGCTCTCGGGGGCGGCGTCTATACTCGGGACCCAGCCATCATCAGGAGATGTACCATGCAGCGTCGTCGCGCTCTGGGGGCCTGCGCCCTGTTTCTCGCCACCGGCTGGCTGGCCGGCTGCTCCAGCCCACACTACCTGCAGCTCGCCCCCCAGCGCACGGCCCCGGTGCCACAGACCGGCAGCGGACAGGCCGTGACCGTGACGGCCGTGGACCAGCGCGACAGCGAGGTGATCGGCACCCGCACCGGCAGCGCCATGTCGACGGCAGTGATCACCGTCAATGCTCATGAGCTGGTGCCGCGACTGCAGGCAGAGGCGGAACGCGCCGTGCGTGAAATGGGCTTCACGCCGACCACGGCACGTGCCGAGGGACGGCCCAGCCTGACTCTGACACTGGACCACCTGGGTTACGAGCGAGGCGAGAGCCGTCCGGTTGTCGACGAGGCCCGCATCGAGGCGGTGCTCGTCGCCGAGGCGATCAACGCGGGCCAGACCTATACCGGCACCTATACCTCGCGCCGTACCCAGCGCTATGCCGTTCGCCCCGGCAAGGAAGCCAACACACGCATGGTCAACGAACTGCTGTCCGACGGCCTCGATCGCGCCTTCCGGGACCCCGAGCTGGGACGCCTGCTGGCACGCTGAATCAGGTCCGCGGCCCGCGGCGTTCCAGGGCCCAGGCACTCTCGCGAAAGCCGCTGCCCGATTCGGGCTCGCCGTCTTCCAGGTGGGTGATGCGGAAATTGGGGTCGAACAGTTCGCGTACCTCCTCGGCCGTCACGCTGAAGGGCGGCCCGCCGTCGTCTCCGGGAGCCCGGGTCAGGCTGATCAGCAAGCCCCGGGCCCCCGGCGGCACCAGCTGGGCCAGGTGAAAGGCATAGCGCTGCCGCGTGGCGAGAGGGAGCGCTATGAGCGCGGCTCGATCGTAGAAGGCGCCGACCTCCGCCGCCTGCTCGATATGAAAGTGGAAAAAGTCACCGCACCACAGCTCCACGCTGCCCTGCCGACAGATATCGAAGCCGGCCTGGTGATAGCGTGCCACCTCGCCCCTCCCTTCGGCGATGAACTGCTCGACGGCCTGCTCGGCCAGCTCGACCCCCAGTACCGGGTGGTCATGGTGGGCCAGCCAGCGCATATCCAAACTCTTGCCGCACAGCGGCACCAGCACCTTGGTGCCAGCCCGCACGCCGAGTCCGGGCCAGTGGCGCGCCAGGACCGGGTGGGGCCGGTCACGGTGGAAGCCGATACGCCCGGCACGCCAGCGTTCCAGCCATTCGTTGGCCATCACTCCCCCTGCCGGACCGGCGTCAGAACCAGCGGTCGCGCTTGCGACGACGACGCGGCAGGTGAGGCACGATCAATCCGACAAGCAGACCGGCGCCGGCAACGCCGCCACCGTACATGAAGTAACGCATCAGCAGGTCCTCCTCCTGGGTATCCAGACGGGCCTGGAGCTCACGGATGGTGGTGCGCGACTGCTCCGCCTCGCCCTCCAGCGTCGCATTGCGCGCCTCGAGCTCCTCGATACGCGCTTCGCGAACCTCGAGGGTTTCTGTCATCGAGGCGGTACGGCTCTCCCAGGTGTCATTGATGCTGGACAGCTCCTCGGTCAGTTCCTCCACTCGAGCTTCCAGCGCCGGCAGCTGCTGTTGCGCACTGGGGGTCTCCTGGAGCTCGCTACTGAGCACCCAGACGTCATCACCGTCGCCGTCCTCCACCCGGCTGTAGTCGCCGCGGGTCTCGATCACCGTGACCGGCTCACCGGCCGTCAGGGTGCCGACGATCCGATAACCGTCGGTCGGGCCACTGCGCACATAGGTGGTGAGCTCATCGGATACCCAGGCAGAACCGTCGTCCGCCTCCTGGGCATGCAAGATGGGGGAGAGCGCTGCCAGCGCCACGCCCAGTGTCAGTCTCTGGAATCTGTGTATCGTCATGCCGTTGTCCTGGCTGTCCAAGGCTCACGCATCGCGGCGGTGTCACGAGACTGAGGCGCCATGCGAGGACGCCCCTGCCCGCCGGGGCAGCGATGCTGATGTTCGTGGTGTCGGGTTACCCACAGCGTCTGTGGACAACCATCGGGAAAACCGCTGGAAAGCCACCGGCAACCGGCATGCCAACCGCCCCTTGCCGCTGCCGGTCACTTTCTGACCAGGGCGCGCGCCCGCGCACGCCCTCGATAGCCTACAGGGTACCACAGTCACGCTGGTCGGCTGCTGGCCCCGATGGCGGCCACCGCGTATAATGGAGTGTCTTGTCCCGGGTGGCCGTTCGACCACCCGCCAACGTTCACCCACCGGTGCACCGTCGCGCCAGCTGCCGCGACCTATTCTTATGGCGAAGAAACTCTTCATCAAGACGCAAGGCTGCCAGATGAACGAGTATGACTCCGCACGCATGGCGGATCTGCTCGGCGAATCCCACCAGCTCGAGCTTACCGACGACGAGCGCGATGCTGACGTCATCCTGCTCAACACCTGTTCCATCCGCGAGAAGGCCCAGGAGAAGGTGTTCCACCAGCTGGGGCGCTGGAAGAAGCTCAAGGAGGCCAACCCCGACCTGGTGATCGGCGTAGGCGGCTGCGTGGCCAGCCAGGAGGGCGAGGCGCTGCGCAAGCGCGCGCCCCACGTCGACATGGTATTCGGGCCCCAGACCCTGCACCGGGTGCCCTCGATGCTCGACTCGCGCCACCAGGACCAGATCTCGGTGGTCGACGTCACCTTCCCGGAGATCGAGAAGTTCGATCACCTGCCCAAACCGAGCTCTGACGGTGCCACGGCCTTCGTCTCGGTGATGGAGGGCTGCTCCAAGTACTGCACCTTCTGCGTGGTGCCCTATACCCGCGGGGAGGAGGTTTCACGCCCCTTCGAGGCGGTCATGGACGAGGTGGTCCATCTGGCCGACCAAGGCGTGCGCGAGATCAACCTGCTCGGACAGAATGTCAACGCCTACTGCGGCACCAACCAGCTGGGCGACGAGATCGACCTCGCCGAGCTGATCAGTTGCGTGGCTGCGGTGGAGGGCATCGATCGCATCCGCTTCACCACCTCCCACCCGGTGGAATTCTCCGACAGCCTGATCGAAGCCTATGGAGAGATCCCCGAACTGGTCAGCCACCTGCATCTCCCGGTGCAGGCCGGATCGAATCAGGTACTCACCGCCATGAAACGCGGCCATACCGTCGAGGAGTATGTCGCGAAGCTGGAGCGCATCCGCGCTCTACGTCCGGACATCAGTTTCTCCTCGGACTTCATCATCGGCTTCCCCGGCGAGACCGAGGCGGATTTCGAAGCCACCATGGACCTGATCCACCGTATCGGCTTCGACCACTCCTTCAGCTTCGTCTACTCGGCACGTCCCGGGACGCCAGCGGCCAGCCTCCAGGACGATACGCCCGAGGCGGTCAAGAAGCAGCGCCTGGCGATCCTCCAGGAACGCATCAACCAGCAGGCCATGCAGATCAGCCGGCGCATGGTAGGCACGACCCAGCGCATTCTGGTCACCGGCTTCTCGCCGAAGGATCCCGGCCAGCTCTCCGGGCGCACCGAGAACAACCGCGTGGTCAACTTCCGTGCCGCCAATCCCTTCGAGCTGATCGGCTACTTCGTTGACGTGGAGATCAGCGAGGCACTGCCCAATTCGCTGCGCGGTGAACTGGCCTCCCCCGCACGCTTCTGAGTATCACGATTGCCCCGGCCAGCGCCGGGGCAGTAAGCTGAACCCACATTCTTCCTGCACGGATCTCCCTGTCTTGAGCCAGCCATCCAATACGGCCAATCGCATCGTCACTCTGAACCTCGAGCCCAACGACCCACGTCGCCTGGCCAACCTCTGTGGCCAGCGTGACGAACACCTCAAGCTGGTCGAGTCACGCCTGGGCATCACCCTGCGCAACCGCGGCAACACCTTCCAGCTCGCCGGACCGACCCCTCGGGTCAAGGCGGCCGCCAACGTGCTGGAACACCTCTACCGCGAGACCGAGGCCAGCGACCTGGACCCGGATACCGTGCACCTCTTTCTGCAGGAGTCGGGACTGGAGGCCCTGGACGAAGAGGAGAGCACCGCCCCCGGGGACGAAGTGCTGATCCGCACGCCACGCACCCTGATCAAGCCCCGCGGCCTCAACCAGCAGGGCTACGTGCAGAGTATCCGTGCCCACGACATCAACTTCGGCATCGGCCCGGCAGGTACCGGCAAGACCTACCTGGCCGTTGCAGCGGCAGTGGAGGCGCTCAACCAGCAGGAGGTTCGACGTATCCTGCTGGTGCGCCCGGCCGTGGAAGCCGGCGAAAAGCTGGGCTTCCTGCCCGGTGACCTGGCCCAGAAGATCGATCCCTACCTGCGCCCGCTCTACGACGCTCTCTACGAGATGATCGGCTTCGAGCAGGTCGCCAAGCTGATCGAGCGCCAGGTGATCGAGATCGCCCCGCTGGCCTACATGCGCGGCCGCACCCTCAACAACGCTTTCATCATCCTCGACGAGAGCCAGAACACTACCCGCGAGCAGATGAAGATGTTCCTGACCCGCATCGGCTTCGGCTCCACCGCGGTGATCACCGGCGACGTCACCCAGGTCGACCTGCCCCGCGGCCAGACATCAGGGCTGATCCAGGTACTCGAGGTGCTGAAGGGAACGCCGGGGATCGGCGTGACCCACTTCGCGGCCAAGGACGTGGTGCGCCATCCTCTGGTACAGCGCATCATCGAAGCCTATGACCATTTCGAGGCCGAGCAGGAGGCCTCGGAACGGGCCCAGCGCGAGGAGCGCGAGGCCATGCGCCAGCAACGCCTGGAGCGCGCCCGACAGGAGAAGCAGCGCCACATTGACCAGGGGCCAGCCGACTCATGAGCCGCCCCAGCATTGACTGCCAGGTTGCCCTGGAAGCCGGCGACCTGCCGTCACAGGCCGAGCTCGAGTCCTGGGTAACCGCCGTGCTGGCCCGCCACGCGGTTGCCGCGGACAGCGAACTCACCATCCGCTTCGTCGATGATGCCGAGAGCCAGGCCCTGAACCGCGACTATCGCGGCGTGAACAAGCCCACCAACGTGCTCTCCTTCCCATTCCAGTCGCCGCCCGGCATCACGCTGTCGCTGCTCGGCGACCTGGTGATCTGCCATCCGGTGGTGATGCGCGAGGCCGGCGAGCAGGACAAGTCGCTTCACGCTCACTACGCTCACATGGTGGTCCATGGCACGCTGCATCTGCTGGGCCACGACCACCAGGAGGATACCGAGGCCGAAGCCATGGAAGCCATCGAGCGAGAGGTACTCGCGTCGCTGGGGATTCCCGACCCCTATGCGCCGTCGAATCATGATTCCGACAACGAGGATGAGAGAGCCGACGCATGAGCGAAGACCGATCGAGCAGCCAGGGCAACAAGACCTGGCTCGACAAGCTGTTCAGCGCCCTGTCCAGCGACAGTGATGAACCCAGCTCACGCGACGAGCTACTGGAGTTCCTCCGCCAGGCGGGTGCTCGCCTGAAGCTCGACCAGGACGCCATGATGATCATCGAGGGCGCCCTGAACATCAGCGACCAGCAGGTACGCGAGGTCCTCATCCCGCGCTCCCAGATCACCGCCATCGCCCTCGACCAGCCTCTCGAGGAATACCTGCCGGTGATACTCGAGACCGGCCACTCCCGCTATCCGGTCATTGGCGAAAACCTCGACGAGGTCAAGGGGATCCTCCTGGCCAAGGACCTGCTGCCGCTGCTGCGTGGCGGCCAGGGCAACGGCCAGCCCTTCCAGCTTGACGAGGTACTCCGGCCGGCGATGTTCGTCCCCGAATCCAAGCGCCTCAACAGCCTGCTCAAGGAGTTCCAGGACACCCACAACCATATGGCAGTGGTGGTGGATGAGTATGGCGGTACGGCTGGCATCGTCACCATCGAGGACATCCTCGAGGAAATCGTCGGCGAGATCGAGGACGAACACGACATCGACGAGGAGATCGATATCCGCGAACTCGGGGACGAGCGCTACGCGATTCGCGCCCTGACGCCCATCGAGGACTTCAACGACCGCTTTGGCACCCGCTTTTCCGACGACGAGTTCGATACCCTCGGCGGCCTGGTGATGCAGCGCTTCGGTCACCTGCCGGGACGTGGCGAACACACCGAGATCGGTGGCTGGCGCTTCACGGTACTCAACGCCGACAACCGCCGCATACGCCTGCTCGAGGCCGAGCCCTGCAAGGCCAGCCCCGAGGAGTGACGCGGCCCATGACCACGGATGGACACCATGGCTGACGCCCGCCTGAACGCGTGGTTGGGCTACCTGGCGGCCCTGCTCGCCGGTGGCCTCACTACCCTCAGTGCCGCCCCTTTCTCGCTCTGGTGGCTGGGCCCGGTGGCCGCCGGCCTCGTCTACCTGGGCCTGCATGCCCTGACCCCCGCCCAGGCGGCCCTTCGCGGCTTTTGCTACGGCCTGGGGCTGTTCGGCTCAGGCGCTTCCTGGGTCTACGTCTCGATCCATGACTACGGCTACACCGGTGTGCCCCTGGCGCTCATCCTCACCGCGCTGTTCGTCGCCGGGCTGTCGCTGTTCTTCGCCGTCACCCTCTGGCTCTACCGGCGACTGTGCGGGCCACGCCTCGCGGCGTTGAGCTTTGCGGGGGCCTGGGTGCTCGGTGAATGGCTGCGCACCTGGCTGTTCACCGGCTTCCCCTGGCTGCTGCTCGGCAGTGCCCAGGTCGATTCTCCGCTGGCCCCCTGGGCCCCGGTGGGCGGCGTCTACCTGCTGACGCTGATCACCGCCCTGACCGGCAGCCTGGGCGTCGAGCTCCTGCGAGGCCGCGCCTGGGCCGCCGCGCCGCTCGTCGTCGTGTGGCTGGTACCGCTGGCCCTGCCCGCCCAGTGGACCTCCCCGGCAGGAGAGCCGGTGCGCGTCGCCCTGCTTCAAGGCAACCTTCCCCAGCTGCTCAAGTGGACGCCCGAGGGGCAGCGCCGGGCGATCGACACCTACCTCTCGATGACCCGCGAACTGGAAGCAGACATCGACCTGGTGATCTGGCCCGAGGCCGCCCTGCCCATGTTCGAGGACCAGGCCTCCCCCCACCTCGACCGCGCTCGGGCCAGCCTGCCGACAGGCACCGACCTGCTCACCGGCATCCTGCAGCGTGACGAAAGCGGTCTCTACTACAACAGCGTTGTCGGACGGGGCGACGTGGAAGGCGAGTACCGCAAGGCCCACCTGGTACCGTTCGGCGAATATCTGCCTCTGGAGAGCCTGCTGCGCGGGGCCATCGCCTTCTTCGACCTGCCGGCACCGACCATGACCCCGGGACCGACCGACCAGCCACCGATTCGCGCCGGCGAGCTGACCCTTGGCAACGCCATCTGCTACGAGATCATCTATGCCGACCTGGTGGCCGCGCGCGCTCGCGAGGCCGGTGTCCTGCTCACGGTCTCCAACGACACCTGGTTCGGGCGCTCCATCGGGCCGTTGCAGCACCTGCAGATGGCTCGCCTGCGGGCCCTTGAGAACGGCCTGCCGGTGGTGCGCGCCACCAGCAACGGCGTCACCGCCCTGATTGACTCGCAAGGAAGCGTCACGGCACGGGCCCCGCAGTTCGAGGCCGCCGTCCTCGAGGGCGAGGTCACGCCCATGGACGGCCTGACCCCCTTCACCCGAACGGGCAGCTGGCCGACCTGGCTGCTGGCCGCCCTGCTGGTGCTGCCCGGCCTGCGGCTGCGCAGCCGTAAGCCGTAAGCCGTAAGCTGGAAGCTGGAAGCTGGAAGCTGGAAGCTGGAAGCTGGAAGGCAGCATTGAACCTCCACCGCCTGGGTCAAGGTGTTTCTTCCAGCTTCCAGGCGCGAAGCGCCGCTCTTCCATCCAGCTTCAGGCTTTGGTGTCGCCCAGCACCTCGGGAATGGTCATGCGCACATAGCGCCCCGGGGCCGGCTCGATGATATCGAGTTCGCCATCACCGGGTTGGCGCGCCGGCACCAGCTTCTCGGTGTCCACATAGCCGTTCTCGGTGATCCACGCTTGCCAGTGAGGCCACCAGGAGCCTTCGTGGGGCTGGGCGCCTTCCAGCCACTCCTCGTGGGTCTCCGGCAACGCATCGTTGGTCCAGTAGCCGTACTTGTTCTTGTGGGGGGGATTGACGATCCCGGCGATATGGCCGGACCCTCCCAGCACGAACTTGACCGGCCCCTTGGGCAGCAGGGCTCCATAGTAGGTACTGTTCCACTTGGCGATATGGTCTTCACGCGTGGAGATGAAGTAGCTCGGCGTGGAAATCTTGCGCAGGTCGATCTTGACCCCGTCAAGCTCGATGCCCCCCGGCTGGACCAGGCGGTTCTCCATGTACATGTGCCGCAGATACCAGGCATGGGTACCGGCCGGCAGGTTGGTGCCGTCGGTGTTCCAGTAGAGCAGGTCGAAGGGGGCCGGTGCATCACCCTTCAGGTAGTTGTTGATGTAGAAGGACCAGAAGAGGTCATTCTCGCGCAGCAGGTTGAAGGAGTAGGCCATGACCCGTCCGTCCAGGTAGCCATCGCGCTCGAGCTTGGCCTCGATCCCTTCGAGCACCGGCTCGGTAAGGAAGACACCGATCTCGCCCGGATCGCGGAAATCCTGCAGGGTGGCCATGTAGGTCACCGACTTGACCTTGCGACCACGCCGGGTACTGGTCAGGTAGGCCAGGGTGGAGGCAGCCAGCGTTCCGCCGATGCAGTAGCTCATCAGGTTGACCGACTTTTCGCCGGTGGCCTGCTCGATGGCCCCCATGGCGTCGATGGGCCCCATCTGCATGTAGTCGGCCCAGGTCAGGTCACGCTGGTCCGGGCCGGGATTGCGCCAGGAGATCAGGAAGACGGTATGACCCTGCTCCACCAGCCACTTCACCAGGGAGTTGTCCTGGCGAAGGTCGAGAATGTAGTACTTGTTGATCCAGGGCGGCACCACCAGCAGCGGGGTCTTGTAGACCTGCTCGGTGGTCGGTGTGTACTGGATCAGCTGGATCAGTTCGTTCTCGTAGACCACCGCCCCCGGAGTGACAGCAATGTTGTCGCCGATCGCGAAGGCGCTGCGGTCGGTCATGGTGACGTTGAGGCCCTCGGCGGAGTTGGCCAGGTCCTCACGCAGCCGTGCCAGGCCCTCGACCAGATTCTGGCCACGGGTTTCCATGGTCTTGCGCATCACCTCGGGATTGGTGGTGACGAAGTTGGTCGGTGCCATGGCGTTGACCAGCTGGCGCGCATAGAAACCGAGGTTGCGCTTCTGATCCTCGGAGAGGCCCTCCAGGCGTTCGATCAGTTCTTCCACCATGCGCGAGAACAGCAGGTACTGCTGCATGATCGCCAGGTAGTAGGGGTCATCGCGCCAGGCTTCGTCCCTGAAGCGCCGATCGCCCTTGTCAGGAGTGATCAACGGCTCCACATCTTCACCGGCGAGACTGCGCAGCGATTGCTGCCATAGCTGAAACTGGTCCTGAAGCAGCCGCGACTGGGTCTGCCACAGCAGGGGCGGGTTCTGCATCAGCGACTCGGCACCGGCCTGGAAGCTCCGGCGCATGTCCTCGTGGACCGATTCCGCGGCATCGCTGGGCACCATGCGTTCCAGCAGATCCTGCATCAAGGCCTTGTACTCCTCGCCGATCGCGGCGAGCTGGGCGTTCCACGCCTCGAGCTCGGCCTGTGTCGGTGCTTGTACCCCTGACTGCATTGACCTCTCCTGTTATTCAACAAGGCCGGTGTTCCTTGCGGCACGGCCGAAGACTGACACGGGCCCAGACCCTCTACGCCTGAAACAGCCCCACCCGCGTCGGGCAAGGCATGGCCAGCAACGACACTGCCCAGCCCCCGCGTCGCGGACACCGGACAGTGCGATGAGATTATCGTGATATCAACGCTTGCGCGACGCGGACTGACTGGTCGCCTTGGCGGGTTCATCCGACGTCGCTGTCTCGTCCTTGGCGGCCTGGCCAGCCTTCTGGGCCTGCTCGGCGAGCTGCTTGCCCGATTCGGCATAGAGCTTCTCGAGCTCGGCCTTAAACTCCAGGCTCATCTCGCTCATCGCCTTGGCATCCTCGAGCATCTGCTTGGAGAGCTCGTTCATCATTTCAGCCTGGCGGGTACCGAAGTCGCGCATGCTCTCCGCATCGGTGACCTCACTGGCGTCCCGCATGCGCTCGGTGCCCATCTGGCTGTAGCGCTTCATGGACTCCATCTGATACTGGGTCATCTTCTCCATGTTGTTCAGCATCAGCGAGTTGAGCCTGCGCATCGGTTCGAAGAACTGACGGGTCTGCTCGTTGAATGCATCAATCATCTTGTCCTGCATGTCGAATCCCTCCTCAAGGAACGGTACCGAACGACTTGCTGCGCTGCACAAAGCCTAGTCTGCCACCTCAACTGTTGCAACCGTATTAACGTCTCGCCCCTGCGAAGGTCGAATAAGCCTCGTCACTTCCCTCATCAACTCTCACGCTTCGTACGCGAGCGAGCACTGGCCGCGGACTTGCGAGAGCCGCTGCCGGTCGCCGACGTTCCGGAAGCCTCCCCGGGAGAGGTTTCCGGACGGTCGGCATCCCCCGCTTGCGATGTTTCCCCCTTGCCCGCCGAACCGCCACTGCTTCCCGCCGAACTGGCGGCCTTGGACAGCATGTCGAGCATCATCTGCTGGTAGTTGCCGAAGCTGGACAATCCCTGGGAAAGGCCCTGAGACAGGTTCTGCGACAGGCCGGGCTGCTGCAGGAAGGGCTGCATCAGGCTCATCGGGTCGTACCCTTCCGTTCCCGACTCCATCTGCTTGTAGATCCGGTTCAGCAGGTCCTTCTGGAAGGCCTCCACGTCGGGCAGGCCCAGCGCCTGGCGAAACTCTTCGGGGGTCAGGTCGAACTCGACGTTGATCTTCATGGCGTCACTCTTTTCGTTGGTCCCCTGAAGTGTAGCAGCCATGCAGGATGGCAAGGCTCATCGCAACCGGGGGGTCGAGACATGAACCTCGCCGTTCTGGCCACGCTGGCGCAGCAGATGATCCATCAAGGTGAGCGCCATCATCGACTCGGCGATCGGCGTCGCCCGGATGCCGACACAGGGGTCATGGCGCCCCCTGGTCACGACCTCGACGGGATGTCCATGGATGTCGATGCTGCGCCCCGGCGTGGTGATACTGGAGGTAGGCTTGAGTGCCAGATGGGCGACGATCGCCTGGCCGCTGGAGATGCCGCCCAGCACCCCGCCCGCGTGATTGGAGAGAAACCCCTCGGGGGTCATCTCGTCGCGATGCTCGCTGCCACGGCTCGCCACGGCGGCGAAGCCGTCGCCGATCTCCACGCCCTTGACGGCATTGATGCTCATCAAGCCATGGGCCAGCTCGGCATCCAGGCGGTCGAACACCGGCTCGCCCAGCCCCGGCGGCACGCCCTCGGCCACCACGCTGATGCGTGCCCCCACCGAGTCCTGGTCACGACGCAGCTGGTCCATGTAGGCCTCGAGCTCCGCCACGCGGTCCGGGTCGGGACAGAAGAAGGGGTTCTCGTCCACCGCGTCCCACTGCTTGAAGTCGATCGTGAGCGGGCCAAGCTGGCTCATGTAGCCGCGAATGGTGATCCCCTGGGCCGCAAGATACTTCTTGGCGATAGCGCCGGCCGCCACCCGCATGGCGGTCTCGCGGGCACTCGAGCGCCCGCCGCCACGATAGTCACGGATGCCGTACTTGTGGTGGTAGCTGTAGTCGGCATGGGCCGGGCGAAACTGGTCCTTGATCTTCGAGTAGTCCTTGGAGCGCTGGTCGGTATTTTCGACCATCAGGCCGATGGGCGTGCCGGTGGTCACGCCCTCGAAGACCCCGGAGAGGATTCTCACCCGGTCGGCCTCGCGCCGCTGGGTGGTATGGCGGGAACTGCCGGGACGACGACGATCCAGGTCGCGCTGCAGGTCCTCCTCGCAGAGGGGAAGCCCCGGCGGGCAGCCGTCGACGATGGCTCCCAGGGCAGGACCATGGCTCTCGCCGAAGGTGGTGACGGTGAACAGCTTGCCGAAGGTGTTGCCGGACATGGGCGCTCCTCCTGGGTCGGGAGATGGAAATCAGGCGAAGGACGCCGCATGGGCGTCGAGTTCCGCGGCGGTCAGGGCGAACACCCCCTGGCCGCCGCGCTCGAATTCGAGCCACAGGAAGGGCACTTCGGGGAAGGCGGCCTCCAGGTGGTGGTCGGAGTTGCCGACCTCGACGATCAGAACGCCCGCGTCACTGAGATGGTCGCGGGCCTCGCGCAGGATGCGCCGCACGATATCGAGGCCATCGGCCCCGGCGCCCAGGGCCAGGGCCGGCTCATGGCGGAACTCGGCGGGCATGGTGGTCAGGTCGCGGCTATCCACATAGGGGGGATTGGAGACGATCAGGTCATAGCGCTGCCCGGCGAGCCCCGCAAAGAGGTCGGACGCCACGACCCGCACCCGTTCGCCCACCTCGTGGCGGGTGATGTTGCGTCGGGCCACGGCCAGGGCGTCGGGACTGATGTCGGCCAGGTCGACCTCGCAGCCGGGCAGGTGCAGCGCCGTGGCGATGCCGATACAGCCCGACCCTGTACAGAGGTCGAGCACCCGTGCCGGCGGCTCGACGGGAAACCAGGCGGCGAAGCCATGCTCGATCAGCTCGGCGATGGGCGAGCGGGGGATCAACACCCGCTCGTCGACGCTGAAGGGAACACCGGCGAAGAAGGCCTCGCCCAGCAGGTAGGGCAGCGGGCGGCGGGTCTCGATGCGGGCACGTACCAGCGCCACGATGCGAGCGCGCTCCATGGGCAGCAGCCGCGCGTCGAGGACCCCCGGGTCGACGTTCCAGGGCAGGTGCAGGGCACCGAGCGTCAGTGCCACGGCCTCGTCCCAGGCGGAATCGGTGCCGTGGCCGTAGAAGAGACTTGCCAGATGGAACTCGCTGGCGGCCCAGCGCAGGCAGTCGCGCAGGGTGATCAGACCATCGGCCAGAGCCTCGTCGCTCATCACGAGGGTGGAGGAAGACGCATCAGGGAGAGATTCAGCCACGGGGCATCCTGGAGTCGTAGGGTTCGGGTCGGGACGAGAGCCGATTGTAACCGGGCCCGCGGTTCACAGCCACGGCAGGGGCGGTATACTGGCGCTTTGCCTGACAAGACGAAGGTCCCATGAGTCGAGACCGCCACGCCCCGGACGAGGACGAGATCAGTGCCTTTCGCCAGGCCCTGAAGGAGGCCGGCGTGCGCCCGATCGCCAGCAACCGGGCCGACCCAGGGCGCCGGCGCCGGGGGGATCCCGCCGCGGCCGAACGACGGGCCGCGGCGACCGCGCCCAGCGACGATATCGCCGCGGCCGGTCGCACCTCTGACGGCCGCGTGGAGCCGGTGCGACCCTCCGAGTTCCTCGACTTCGCGCTGCCCGACCTGCCCTGGCGAACCCGCCAGCAACTCAAGCGCGGACGCCTCGGCTGGGAGGCGGGGCTCGACCTGCATGGCCATACCCTCGAGGAGGCCCGTGCGGAGCTGGAGGCCTTCCTGCGCGACGCCACAGACCGCCGCCGGCGCTGCGTGCTGGTCGTCCACGGCAAGGCCTGGGGCACCACCAGCGACTATCCGGTGATCAAGAGCCACGTGAATGCCTGGCTACGGGAGTGGCCGAGCGTGCTGGCCTTCTGCTCGGCGACCGCGATCGACGGCGGCACCGGAGCGGTCTATGTGCTGCTCCGGCGACGCGGCCACCAGGCATGATGCCCGCTCAAGCGCTTTCCTCGCCCTCCTGACCTGCCTTGGCCGGCGCTTCCACGACGATGGACGGAGCTCCCCGGCCGGGATGGGCACGCCCCTCGAAGCGGTCCAGCGCCTCCACGGCCAGGTGCCTGCCAAGACTGATCAGCGCCTCGGCACGGTGGAACTCGTAGGCGCCACAGACCGTCTTGGGTACCTCGATGAGCACATCCGGCGGGTAGCCCGCCACCTTGTACTTGGCCAGCGCCGCCTGGGTGATGTCGAAGGAGGCCAGCACCATGTCCAGGCGTCCCCACTCGCGGCGGCCGCGCTCCAGGGCCTCCTCCTCCTCGCTCTTGTGCGAAGGGCCGCCACTGGTGCTGCCGTTGCCGAAGCCATCGAAAAGCCGCCGGGTGGCGCCGCGGACCCCGTCGATCCAGCTGGTGAAGTCGACACCGCCGGCATCCCGAGCCTTCTCCCGCGCCTGCTCCTCGGCGGCCTCCTCGGGAGGCAACAGCTCCTCCAGGCTGACCGGGCGTGGACTATGGGCGGTGACGTTGACCGCCAGCACGAAGTCCGCCTGAGCGGATACCGTGGGGATGATCGGCAGCGGGTTGAGCAGCCCGCCATCCACCAGCACCTGATCGCCACGATGAACCGGCGTGATCACCCCAGGCACGGCAATGGAAGCGCGGATCGCCTCGAGCAGCGAGCCGCTCTGGAACCACACCTCGCGCTGCCGGGTCAGGTCGGTGGCCACGGTGGTCACCGGGATCGTCAGGTCCTCGATGAGGGTGCCGCCGATCAGGCTCTCGAGCTTGCCCATCACCTTGTTGGCCTTCATGGCCCCCATGGGGCTCCAGGTGACATCGACCAGCCTGAGCACGTCGAAGTAGTCCAGCCGGCAGACCCAGTCGCGATAGGCGGCCAGTTCTCCCGCCGCGTAGACGCCACCCACCAGGGCCCCCATGGAGCAGCCGGAAATGGCCACGACACGGTAGCCCCGCGCCTCGAGCTCCTCGATGACGCCGATGTGAGCATAGCCGCGAGCACCGCCACTGCCGAGCACCAGCGCCACACGCTTGCCCCGTGGGTGCTTGCCACCTCGTTGCTGGTTCATGACGCTCCCCCCATCTCGGTTTCCACCAGGGCCTCATGCCATGCCACGACGGCAGCCGCCACCGCCGCGTTACTCGACGGCTCCAGGTGCAGGTGATGGCCCCCCGGCAGCACGCGGCGGGTCAGCCTCGCAACCGACGCCCGGGCATGGCGTGCCCGCGCCCGCTCTCCCAGGATGCCGGTTTTCCCCTCTACCAGCAGCACCGGACAGCGGATCGCCGCCAGCATGGCCTCACCCTGCTCGGGAGAGAACCGCACCAGTGAGGGGCGCAGCAGACGGGCATCGGTACGCAGCTGCAGGCGGCCATCGGGCAACGACTCGAGGTTACGGTAAACCAGCGGGCGTGCCGTCTCGGCATCGATGGGCGTCGCCCCGCCGGCTACACGCGCCGCCACGGCGGTGTCGCCATCAGGATAGCGCGGCGCCGGGGAAAGGGGGCGCCGGTCGGCAAGCAGGCCCTTGCGCAGCTGGGCGGGCGCTTCACCGGCCTCGGTGGTCAGCGCCCCCAGGCCATCGAGCAACATCAGCCTCTCGACCCGTTCCGGCAGGGCGGCAGCCGTCAGGCAGGCCACGCCGGCCCCCATCGAGTGGGCCAGCAGGGGCACTCGCTCAAGGCCCAGCTGGTCGCACGCATCGAGTAGATCGTGACAGTAGTCCCACAGCGCATAGTCACCTTGGCGGTGGCGGGACAGGCCGTGACCGGCAAAATCGATGGCCACCACCCGGATGCCGAGGGCAGCGACCAGCCGGGGAGCGAGGCGCGAGAAGCTGGCGGCATTATCCAGCCAGCCGTGAAGCGCCAGCCAGGTGGGGGCCTGGGCATCGCCCCAGGTCAGTGCCGCCAGGCGGCCCCCGGCCAGCCTGAGGGAACGCGGCTCGCTCATGGCGACCGCTCCAGCAGGTCGTCGAGCATGGCCAGCAGGGCCGAGCGGGTCGGGTCGGGGTACTCCATGGGAAACATGTGCCCGCCCGGGACTTCGGCCACGCTCACGCCCCGCCGCGCCAGGCGACGCCGGCGACGCCTCGTGAGCAGGTCGGACTCGGCCCCTGCCAGCACCCCCAGCGGCACCCTGATGCGACCGGGCAGGTCACCCAGATGATCCGGCAGGTGGCGGAAGATCTGTACCTCGATGTCCGGATCATAGATCAGCACCACCCGTCCGTCATCGAGTTCGCGGGTACCGCCCTCCACATAGTCATGGAGCGCCGCCTCGGTGAAGCGACGAAAGAGCCCCCGACGCCGCAGGTAGTGGCTCATGGCCTGGCGGTCAGGCCAGCTGTCGCGGCGCCCCAGGCTCCTGCCCGCGGGCGTCACCCGATCGGCCAGGCCGAGACGCTTGGCCACCTTCATTGCCCAGGCCTCCAGGCCCAGCATCAGGGGCGGGTCGAGCATCACCACGCAGCGAAACCGCTCTGGAGAGTACTCGGCGGCCATGGCCAGCAGTACACCGCCCATGGAGTGGCCCACACCGATCACCGGCCCATGAAGGTGGGCCAGGTGCTGGAGCAGCTCGTCGCGCAGGGCCAGCCAGTTGTGACCAACCGGGAAGTCGGGATGATGGCCCAGACGATCCAGCGGGTGCAGGTCGAAGCGCTCGGCCAGCGGCGCCAGGAAGCTGCGGTAGCTCTGTCCCGGAAAGCCGTTGGCGTGGGCAAAGACGAGTGGGGGGCGCGAGGTATGGTCGGATCGGCTCATTGACTCTTCCTGCTGGCGGGCACCCGGCAGGCACCCTTCTGGCGATAGCAGGCTAACGGGATTACCATGATTCGCCAAGTCGCCCGGCGACGACAGACCAGCCAACAGGAGCCCCCGTGGAAGAACACCCCCGCAAGCCCGTCCGTGATACCCGCACCCGCAATCGCGTGTTCCTGGCCACCGTCATAGCCGCTATCGTCGTCGGCGCCTGGCTGACACGCTAGACCACCCATGGAACTCTCCGCCCTCTTCCTGCAGACCCTGGAGATCACCCTGCCGGTCTTCGCCATGGTGTTCATCGGCCTCGGCCTGAAGCGCGCCGGCTGGATCGACCAGGCCTTCGTCGCTACCGCCTCGCTGCTGGTCTTCAAGGCCACCCTGCCGACGCTGATCTTTCTCAGCATCATTCGTGCCGACCTGGCGGCCACCCTGAATCCAGCGATGCTCGGCGCCTTCGCCCTGGCCACCCTGGGCAGTTTCCTGTTCAGCTGGGGCTGGGCGCTGTTGCGCGTGCCCCGCGAGGAGCACGGCGTCTATGTCCAGGGCGCCTTCCGCGGCAACTGCGGCATCGTCGGGCTGGCGCTGGCCGCCGGCATGTACGGCGACTACGGACTTTCCGCCGGTGGCCTGCTGCTGGGCGTGGTGATCCTTACCTACAATGGTTTATCCGTCATCGCCCTGGCCAGTTACCGGGAGGGCCAGCGCACCAGCTGGCGCCGCATCCTCGGGCAGATCGCCACCAACCCGCTGATCCTCGCCGTGGTCGCCGCCATCCCCGTGGCCGCCTCGGGACGTCCCCTGCCCGGCTGGCTGATGACCTCCGGCGACTACTTCGCCTCGCTGACCCTGCCGCTGGCGCTGATCTGCGTCGGTGCCACCCTGTCGCTTGGCGAGATCCGCGACTCGGGCAGGCTGGCGGTCAGCGCCAGCCTGATGAAGATGGTCACCCTGCCTGCCCTGGCCACCGCCGCCGTCTGGCTGGTCGGCTTCGAGGGCCGCGAGCTCGGGGTGATGTTCCTGTTCTTCGCCAGCCCCACTGCCGCCGCGGCCTTCGTCATGGCCAAGGCGATGGGCGGCAATGCCGCCCTCACCGCCAACATCATCGCCCTGACCACGCTGATGGCCAGCGTGACCATCACCCTGGGCGCCTTCGGCCTGCAGGTGGCCGGGCTGATCTAGTCAAGATCGGCGGGTGCCGTGAAACGCGCCAGCCGCGCGCAGCCGGCTGCCAGCACATCGGCATCGAGTTCTGCCAGACCGGCGGTGGGGAAACCGAAGCCGCGGTCGACGCGGCCCTCCACCAGCAGCCCGGCCAGATTCCCCACCAGCGGCATATGGCTGACCAGCATCAAGGGCTGCCCCTCCGGCTGCTCCAGCAACCACTCTACCACCCCCTCGGGGAGGTCGTCGGGAGTAATGATCGGCAGGGACTCGACCAAAAGCCCCAGGGGCTCGGCGATCCACGCCGCCGTCTGTCGGGCCCGCACATAGGGACTGGTCAGCAGGCGCAGCCGTCGAAGGTCCAGGTCGTCACGAGCGGCGAGCCAGCGCCCCATGCGCCGCGCTTCCTCCTCGCCCCGTGGGCTCAACGTGCGCTCGGCGTCAGGCCGGCCCGACCCCGCCTCGCCATGGCGCATGACCAGAAGTCGCTCAGCCATGGCGCTCGCTCCCGTCGCGACGGTCCTGCTGGACGTCCTTGCGGGGCAGCACGAATTCCACGTCGCTGCTCTGCTCGCCGAGCATCAACAGCCGCGCCATGTCACGGGCCGGCACGCCCTTGAACAGCACCTGATAGAGGCCCTCGGCCAGCGGCATGTAGACGCCAGCCTCATGGGCCTTGTCCCGCACCAGGCGCACGGTGTTGACCCCTTCGGCGACCTGGCCCAGGGCCTGAACCGCCTCGTCCAGTGTCTTGCCCTCGCCCAGGGCCTGGCCGACCCGATAGTTGCGCGAGAGCGCCGAGGAGCAGGTGACGATCAGATCCCCTACCCCGGCCAGCCCCAGGAAGGTCATGGGATTGGCTCCCTGATCGACCGCGAAGCGGCTCATCTCGGCCAATGCCCGGGTCATCAGCATGCTGCGGGTGTTCTCGCCCATGCCAAGCGCCGCCGCCATGCCGGCGGCGATGGCATAGATGTTCTTGAGCGCCCCCCCCAGCTCCACGCCGAAACGGTCATTGCTGGCATAGACACGGAAGTAGTCGCAGCCCAGTGCCGACTGAACGCAGTTACGGGTCTGGGGGTCATCGCTGGCGATCACCGTGGCGGTGAGCTGCCTGTCGGCAACCTCCGAGGCCAGGTTCGGCCCCGAGATCACACCGATATGCGCAAAGCCGGTCTCCTCCTCGAGGATCTGGCTCATCAGCTTGAACCCCTCCTCCTGGATCCCCTTGGTGGTACTGACCAGGATCTGTGCCTCGTGCAGGAAGGGCCGTGCCTGGCGTACCACCTGGCGAAAGGCCTTGGAGGGAATGGCCACCAGCACCAGTTCGGCGCCCTCGAGGACCTCGGCCATCTCGGTGGAGGCCACCACCGCCGCATTGATGGCGTAGTCGGGCAGATAGCGGCCGTTACGGTGCTCGCGCGTGATCTGCGCCGCCAGCTCCGGGTCGCGCAGCCACTGGCGCACCTCGGCTCCGTTGTCGGCAGCAATGCTGGCCAGGGCGGTACCGAAGCTGCCGCCGCCGAGCACCGCCACGCGCATGGGTTGGTCTGACATGGTCGCCCCGAAAAGTTGAATGGGTGACAGAGAGTGTAACGAAAAAACGCCCCGCGAAGGGGCGTATCAATCGATCGCTGCCCGAGCCGACAGTCCGGCCCGGGCTTACGCGACTCAGTCGATCAGGTGCAGCAGGGAGTCGATGCTCTCACGGGCATCGCCGTAGAGCATGCGCGTGTTCTCCTTGAAGAACAGCGGGTTCTCGATACCGGAGTAGCCGGTACCCTGACCCCGCTTGCAGACGAACACGGCCTTGGACTTCCACACCTCCAGCACCGGCATCCCGGCGATGGGACTGTTCGGGTCCTCCTGGGCGGCCGGATTGACGATGTCGTTGGAGCCGATGACGATCGCCACGTCGGTGGAGGGGAAGTCGTCGTTGATCTCGTCCATCTCCATGACGATGTCGTAGGGCACCTTGGCCTCGGCCAGCAACACGTTCATGTGCCCCGGCAGGCGTCCGGCCACCGGGTGAATGGCGAAGCGCACCTCCTTGCCGGCAGCCCGCAGCTTGCGCACCAGCTCGCTGACCGCATTCTGGGCCTGGGCCACCGCCATGCCGTAGCCCGGCACGATGATCACGCTGTCGGCATCGTTGAGACTGCTCGCCACACCGCCGGCATCGATGGCGACCTGCTCGCCCTCGATCTCGGCGGCAGGCCCCTGGGTACCACCGAAGCCCCCCAGGATCACGCTGATGAAGTTGCGGTTCATCGCCTTGCACATGATGTAGGAGAGGATGGCACCGGAGGAACCCACCAGGGCCCCGGTAACGATCAGCAGATCGTTGGAGAGCGTGAAACCGATGGCGGCTGCGGCCCAGCCCGAGTAGCTGTTGAGCATTGACACCACCACCGGCATGTCGGCGCCGCCGATGCCCATGATCAGGTGATAGCCGATGAAGAAGGCCAGCGCCGCCAGGACCAGCAGGGTCCAGAAACCGGCACCATTGAGATAGAGGATGGCCAGCAGCAGCGACAGGATGGCCGCGCCGGCGTTGAGCATGTGCCCGCCAGGCAACTGCTTCGGCTTGCCGTCGACCTTGCCGGCCAGCTTGCCGAAGGCGATCACCGAGCCGGTGAAGGTCACCGCGCCGATGAAGATACCCAGTACCACCTCGATCTGCAGGAACATCAGTTCGTCCGGTGCCTTGGTGGCCACCAGGGCGGCGAAGGCCGAGAACTGATCAGTGGCCCCTTCCACGGCCTGAACGGCCATCACCCGGCGCCGCTCGAGGTCCGCATTCCAGGCCACGAAGACCGCGGCGAGGCCGACGAAGCTGTGCAGTGCCGCCACCAGCTGGGGCATCTCCGTCATGTCGACCTTGCCCGCGACATAGACGCCGATACCGGCCCCGATGAGCATCATCGGAATCATCCACCAGTAGCCGCCGATCCCCGGCCCGAAGGCGGTGAAGAACACCGCCACGGCCATGCCCACGATGCCATACCAGACGGCCCGCTTGGCCTTCTCCTGGTTGCTCAGTCCCCCCAGCGAGAGGATGAACAATACACTTGCCGCGATCGCCGCGGCAGATACGAATCCTTGACCCAACATGTCGTGTCTCCGCCGCTCAGGATTTCTGGAACATGGCCAGCATCCGGCGTGTCACCAGGAAGCCACCCACGATATTGATGGACGCGATCAGCACCGAGATCGCCGCGAGTACGCCGACCACGACACTGCCGGAGCCGATCTGCAGGATCGCCCCGAGAATGATGATGCCCGAGATGGCGTTGGTCACCGCCATCAGCGGCGTATGCAGCGAATGGCTGACGCCCCAGATCACCTGGAAGCCGACGAAGCAGGCCAGCACGAAGACGATGAAGTGCTGCATGAAGGAGGCCGGGGCCACCTGGCCGAGCAGCAGCATCAGAATACCGCCCACGGTGAGCAGGGTCACCTGCCGCTTGGTCTGCGCCTTGAAGGTCGCGAGCTCCGCGGCCTTCTTCTCCTCCGGGGTCGGTTCCTTTTCCTTGGGCTTGGGCTTGGCCGCGGCGATAGCCTTCACCTTGGGGGGCGGTGGCGGGAAGGTGACTTCGCCCTGGTGGGTCACCGTGGCCCCGCGGATGACGTCATCCTCCATGTCATGCACGACCTTGCCATCCTTCTCGGGCGTGAGGTCAGTGAGCATGTGGCGGATGTTGGTGGAGTAGAGCAGCGAGGCCTGGGTGGCCATGCGCGAGGGGAAGTCGGTATAGCCGACGACCGTCACGCCATTGTCGGTCACCACCTTCTCGTCGGGCTTGGTCAGGTCGCAGTTGCCGCCCTTCTCGGCGGCCAGGTCGACGATCACCGAACCGGGCTTCATGGCCTCGACCATGTCCTCCAGCCACAGCTTGGGTGCCGGCTTGCCGGGGATCAGCGCCGTGGTGATGACGATGTCGACGTCCGGGGCCTGCTCACGGAAGCACTCGAGCTGCTTCTCGCGGAACTCGGGACTTGAGGGTGCCGCATAGCCGCCGCTTTCCGATCCATCCTGGCTCTCGTCGAAGTCGAGGAACAGGAATTCGGCGCCCATGGACTCGATCTGCTCGGCCACCTCGGGGCGCACGTCGAAGGCGCGCACCACGGCCCCCAGACTGGTCGCAGTGCCGATTGCGGAAAGCCCCGCCACGCCCGCACCGATCACCAGTACCTTGGCGGGTGGTACCTTGCCCGCGGCGGTCACCTGGCCGGTGAAGAAGCGACCGAAGTTGTTGCCCGCCTCGATCACCGCCCGGTAGCCGGCGATGTTGGCCATGGACGAGAGCGCATCCATCTTCTGTGCCCGCGAGATGCGCGGCACCATGTCCATGGCGATCACGGTGGCCCCCTGGGCCTTGCACAGCTCGAGCATGTCCTCGTTCTGCGCCGGCCAGAAGAAGGCGATCAGGGTCTGGCCGTCACGCAGCCGACGCGCCTCTTCCTCGGAGGGCTCGCGGACCTTGATGACCCCTTCCGCCTCGGCCCAGAGCGCCTCGGCGCCCTCGACCACGGTGACGCCGGCCTCGCGGTAGGCCTCATCGTTGAAGCCCGCGGCCACCCCGGCCCCGGCCTCGATCAGGCATTCGTGCCCCAGTTTCTGGATCTGCTTCGCGCTCTCGGGGGTGAGCGCGACGCGCGCTTCCCCCCGGGCAGTCTCCTTCGGTGCGCCTATCTTCACGCTAGACCTCCTTGCTCGCGGCCGCCTGGGCGGCCTCACAATGACAGGACCGGCCCGATGGCCGGTGCTAATAACCAGAACGCTATAGAGCACCACACCGCCGCCATCGGATCAAGTCGGCTTAAGTCGTGACTCGCCAACGCCTTTGCCCCACCAGCGCCTCACCAACAAAAACCCCCGTCGGCAGCTGGAGCCGACGGGGGGATGCGGTCAATTACCGCAAGGCAGCAGTCACTTTCGCCGATCAGGCGCTCAGCAGGGCATTGAGACGCTTGACGTAGGCGGCGGGGTCGTCGAGATGGCCGCCCTCGGCGATGATCGCCTGGTCGAGCAGGATCCGCGCCAGATCCTCGAAGCCCTCGCCCTCGACGCCTTCGAGGCGCGCTACCAGCGCATGCTCGGGGTTGAGCTCGAGAATCGGCTTGACCTCGGGCATCTTCTGCCCGGCGGCCTCCATGATACGGCGCATCTGGAAGCCCATCTCGTGCTCGGGCAGTACCACGCAGGCCGGCGAATCAGTGAGGCGATGGGTCACCTTGACTTCCTGAACCTCCTCACCCAGTGCCTCCTTGACACGCTTGACCAGGTCCTCCTTGGCCTTGGCGGTCTCCTCCTGGGCCTGCTTTTCCTCCTCGTCCTCGACGTCGCCGAGGTCGAGCTCGCCCTTGGCCACGTCGACGAAGTGCTTGCCCTCGAACTCGTCGAGATGGCTCATCAGCCACTCATCGATGCGATCGTGCAGCAGCAGCACCTCGATGCCCTTCTTGCGGAAGATCTCCAGGTGCGGGCTCGACTTGGCCGCATTGAAACCGTCGGCGACGATATAGTAGATCTTCTCCTGACCCTCCTTCATGCGCGAGACGTAGTCGGCCAGCGACTGGTCCTGGGTGGCACTGTCGGTATGGGTGGAGGAGAAGCGCAGCAGGCCGGCGATCTTCTCGCGGTTGGCGTGATCCTCCGCCGGGCCCTCCTTGAGCACGCTGCCGAAGGTGTTCCAGAAGGTCTGGTAGGCCTCCGGGTCCTTGGCCAGCTTCTTGAGCATGTCCAGCGCGCGCTTGGTCAACGCCGACTTGATCTTCTCGACCTTGGGATCCTGCTGGAGGATCTCGCGTGAGACGTTGAGCGACAGGTCGCGGGTATCCAGCACGCCCTTGATGAAGCGCAGGTAGAGCGGCAGGAACTGCTCGGCGTCGTCCATGATGAAGACGCGCTGCACGTAGAGCTTCACGCCCCGGGCACCGTCGCGCTCGTAGAGGTCGAAGGGCGCGCGCCCCGGCACGTAGAGCAGACTGGTGTACTCGAGCTTGCCCTCGACCTTGTTGTGGCTCCAGGTCAGCGGATCACTGAAATCGTGGGCCACGTGCTTGTAGAAGGCCTTGTACTCGTCGTCGGAGATCTCGCTCTTGGGGCGCACCCATAGCGCAGTGGCCTCGTTGACGGTCTCCCAGGTGGTGGTCTCGCTGCCCTCGATCTCGTTGCCGTCCTCGTCGCGGGCCTTCTCGACCTTCGGCATGCGCACCGGTACCTCGATGTGGTCGGAGTACTTGCGCACCAGGCTCTTCAGGCGAAAGTCATCGGCGAACTCCCGGGCGTCCTCCTTGAGGTGCAGCACGATCTCGGTACCGTGAACCTCACGATCGATATCAGCGACGGTGAATTCGCCCTCGCCCTTCGAGTGCCACTCGACGCCTTCGCCCGAGTCACTGCCGGCCTTGCGGGTACGCACGGTGATGTCATCGGCAACGATGAAGCCGGAGTAGAAGCCGACGCCAAACTGGCCGATCAGTCGGGCATCCTTCTGCTGCTCTCCGGAGAGCTGCTTGAGGAACTCGGCGGTGCCGCTTCGCGCAATGGTGCCGAGATTCTCGATCACCTCGTCGCGGCTCATGCCGATGCCGTTGTCGCGCACGGTCACGGTGCCCGCCTCGACGTCGTGATCGATCTCGATGCGCAGATCGCTGTCGCCCTCGTAGAGCGCGTCGTTATCCAGCGCCTGATAGCGCAACTTGTCGCAGGCATCGGCGCCGTTGGAAATGAGCTCGCGGAGGAAGATCTCCCGGTTGGAGTACAGGGAGTTGATCATCAGGTGCAGTAGCTGCTTGACCTCGGTCTGGAAGCCGAGAGTTTCCTCATGAGTTGCGGTAGTCATGTGGCTGGGCCCCTCTTTCGACATGACGATGGTGGCGAGGCCACCGGTTCGAGACTGTCGTCGATATGGGGTCCGTGCAGGGTTTTTCAAGCGCCTGTCTGCCCGGGATCGCCAAGCACGAAGTGCAGCCGCGCGGTGGCCACCGGCACCGCCTCGCTTTCCTGCCAGGCGAGGACCTGCACGTTGCCCAGGCGTCGCCCCTCGCGCTGCAGGCTGCAGCGTGCCAGGGTCGGCGCGAACCGCGCCGTGCGCAGGTAGTCGATGGAGATGTCGACGATGCGCGGCAAGCGCGGTGCACGGGCAGCAAGCATCAGGTCCAGCGTCGCCGCGGTCTCCATGAAGGCGGCAACAACGCCACCATGCAGAGCCGGCAGCAGAACGTTGCCGACATTGCCCTCGCGAGGGTCGAGGCGAAACAGCAGTCCTTCGCCCTGCGGATCCGGAGCCGCCGAGACACCGATGCGCCGTGCATAAGGCATCAGGGCCAGCCAGGCCTCGACATCACCCTCCGCACGGGTTCGCGCCAGCCACTCGACATTGCCGAAGCCCTCACGCATGGTCATCCTCCCAGGCGAAGAGCGCCTTGGCGAAGCCCTCAGGGGTATTGCGCGGCCCCAGCCGCACGAAGTTGCCGATGCCCCGTGCCAGCGGTCGTCCCGCCTCCTGCCACAGGGTGCCCTCGGTGAACACCACCGATTCGGTGACCCGGACCACGCGCGCCTCGGCGAAAATGGCCTGCCCTGCCACCCCCGGTCGGAAATGGTCGACCCGCAGGTCCAGCGTCGGGCAGACCTCCGGCGCCGGCAGGGCCGGGAGCACTGACGAGCCACAGACGGTATCCAGCAGCATGGTCAGCACCCCTCCATGCACCAGTCCACGGGCAGTGTCACCGCACAGGTCATCGCACCAGGGCAGGCGCATGGTGGTCACCTCGGGGGTGACGTCCAGCACTTCGAGGCCGAGCTCACGGGTATGCGGTATCACCGTGACGAAGCGCGCAAGGGCACGGCGCCAGTCATCGTCACTCGGCATATGGCCATGCGTCATCCGGACCTCGCAGGGAGCAGCGGGAAAGGGCGAATTCAAACGATCGTATCAGAGCGAGGCCTCCCCGTCGCCTCGATCTTCGCCCGAGGGCGGCTCACCACCCTGACGGCGCTCCCGCCAGGCACGATAGCCGGCCAGGCGACGGTCGACCCGGGTCAGCAGCCAGCCGACGATCACCACATCATCCACCAGCCCGACCAGCACGAGCATGTCGGGGATGAGGTCGAGGGGCGAGACCAGATACGTCAGGGCCGCCAGCATCCACAGCAAGGCCCCCCAGGGTACCGGACGGTAGCGTCGCAACAGCACATCCCGCGTCATGGGCAGGAACAGCCGCAGAGCGCGGCCGACCTGGCCGAACACGCGGGTGCGGCGCCGCAGCCGCGCCAACAGGACACCGCCGCTGAACATGGCCATCTCGAACTCCTTGCCGACCGGAGAGAATACCGCTAAACGATAGGGTATCCCTGCCCTGACGAACAGACGCTACCTGTCGGTAATCGACAACACTACTCAAGTGCCCACCCATCGGCCACCATGGCGGATCGACGAGCGCGAACCCCAAGAGGTCAGATATGCCCCTCTCAATCGGCCGCTGCAAGGCCTTGATCGCCGCTACCCTGTGCTGCCTGCCCCTGGCTGGACAGGCCGACGACCGCGCCATGCGCGATGCCCTGGAGGCTGCCCGCAACACCCAATGGGAAAAGATCGACCGCGACGCCATCGAGGATCATGTCCTCGCCGGCTACGTCGACTACCACCGGCTGCGCCAAGGCCTGCCTGAGCTGGATCCCGACCGGGTACTGGCCTACATCGAACGTCATGCAGACTCCCCGCTCAGCGACTGGATGCGCGGTCAGGCAATCACTCAATACGGCAAGGCCGGGCGCCCGGCCAGCCTGCTGGCGGTTGCCGACGGCGTGCCCGAGGGCACCCGCCGCCAATGCTACTACTACTCTGCCCTGCTTGAGCGTGAGCCGGAGGATGCCGCCCGGGGGGGGCGCGACCTCTGGCTTGTCGGCCACTCCCAACCGGACGCCTGCGACACCCTCTTCGACACCTTGCGCGCCCGGGGAGAGATCGGCCAGGCCCATGTCTGGGAGCGCATGATGCTCGCCTGGCAGGCCGGGGAGACAGGTCTGATGAACTATCTGGGTCGGCAACTGAACGCTGACTGGCAGTCCGCCAGGGCCAGCCTCGAGCGACTGCGCAAGGACTATGCGGCCGTGACCGAGGTCCCGGCCTGCACGGGGCCTGGCTGCCGGGGCAGCGGGCCGCTGTTCGCAGCGACCATGCACGGCTTCACCCGGGCCGACACTGAAGCGGCTTTGGAAGCCTGGCGCAAGGTCGCCCCTCACCTCTCGCTGGAAGCTCGTCATCGCGATGCCATCGAGCGTGATCTGGCCTTCTATGCCATGGTGCGCGAGGTCGACCAGCACGGTGGCTGGCGCGACGACGTCGTGGCACGCCTCGGTGACACCGAACTGCTGGAGCTGCGCGTGCGCAGGGCGCTGGCCGAGCGGGACTGGCCGGGAGTCATCGACTGGGTACATCGCATGCCCGACGCAACCCGCCAGGAGGCACGCTGGCAATACTGGCTGGGACGCGCCCTGGAACAGCAGGGCGATTCCGCTACCGCGGAAAAGGCCTATGCCGCAGCCGCCGATGAGCGAAACTTCTTCGGTTTCGCCGCTTCTGACCGCTTGGGACGCCCTTACTCCCTGAACCTGGAACGCTACTCGATCGATGCAGCCACTCGCCAGCGTGTCGCCGAGTGGCCCTCGGTAGAGCGCACCGAGGCGCTGCGGCGAATCGATGAGCCCGGCCTGGCCAACAGCGAATGGTATCGGGCCGTGGCGCGCGCCACCCCGGAGGAGGCCCGGGCCCTGGCCGACTACGCCGCGCAACGAGGTTGGCTCGCCAAGCTGGTGCAGACCACCATTACCGGCGAGCTGTGGGACGCCCTGGCGTGGCGCTTCCCCGAGGCCTACCGCGAGCACTTCCTCCACTGGGGCCGCCTGACCGGCGTCGACCCCTACCTGTTGATGGGAATCGCCCGGCGCGAGAGTGCCTACAACCCTACCGCCGTCTCCCCGGCAGGGGCGCGCGGGCTGATGCAGGTGATGCCGGGCACCGCCACCCAGCTCGCCCGCCAGCTGGGCATCGACGACCCCGGTACCTACGGCGTGCTCGACCCGGAGACCAACATCCGCCTGGGCAGCACCTACATCCGCGACATGCTGGAGCGCTACCAGGGCAACAGCCTGGCGGCGGCGGCCGCCTACAACGCCGGCCCCGGCCGCGTAGACCGCTGGCTCGAGGAGGGCGCCCCGCGGGAGTTCGACCTCTTCGTCGAAAGCATCCCCTTCCGCGAGACCCGCAACTATGTCCAGGCCGTGCTTGCCTACCGGGTGATCTTCGAGAGCCTGTCCCGGGGCGGCGAGAGCGAAGGCGTATCGATGCTGAGCCCGACGGAGAAAACGGTGCGTTACGATCGCTCGCTGCTGGCCAAGAACTGAGCTGGAAGCTGGAAGGCAGCATGAGACCCCCACCGCCTGGGTCAAGCTTTTTCTTCAAGCTTCCAGCTTATGGCTTCAAGCTCCCGGCCCAGCTACCGGCGCAGCCGGGCTCTTCCAGCTTAGAGCTTAAGGCTTACAGCTCCCGGCGAAGCCGGGGTCAAGTCGGCTGACGCGTCAGCGCCAGCTTGATGCCGAAGCCGACCAGCACCGCACCGGTGGCACCGTTGAGCCAGCGGGAGAACGCCGGGCTCGCCAGCCAGCGCCCGGCGCTTCCCACCATGGCCACAATGGCTATCTGCCACAGGTTGGCCACCACGAAGTGCACCCCGGCCAGCCACAGCGACTTGGTCAGCGCAGGCTCGCCGGGCGCGATGAACTGGGGCAGGAAGGCCATGTAGAAGACCACTGTCTTGGGGTTGAGCACATTGGAGAGCAGCCCCTCGCGCAGAGGGCGCCACAATGGCACGGCCTGCCGGCCGACTTGTACGCCCCCCACGGGAACCCCCTGCCCCCGGCGGGCAGCGTTCAGACTGTTCACGCCCAACCAGACCAGATAGCCGGCACCGGCCAGCTTTAGCAGCCCAAACGTCCAGGCCGACTGCAAAAGGATCAACGAGATGCCCAGGGCCGAGACCGCGGCATGCACGAAAAGCCCGCAGCAGATCGCCACGCTCGTCGCCACGCCGTCACGCCAGCCTCCCCGCGCCGTGTTGCGAATCACCAGCAGGGTATCGACCCCCGGGCTCATGCTCAGCAGGGTGATGGCAACCAGGAAGGGCCAGAACTGTGCATCGACGAACATGGCAGGCGCCTCAGCGATCGATCAGGATGAATCGCGTTCAGTGGTTGAAGATGCCGCGACGAGCGTGCCGCATCGAGATCTGCTCATTGAGGGTCCAGAAGTCGTAAAGCACCCCGAGGCCGAAGAGGCCAAAGGTCAGCAGGTAGAGCAGTCCCGTCAGCCACTTGCCCAGGTAGAAGCGATGGATGCCGAACACCCCGACAAAGGTCAGCAGCAACCAGGCCAGGGAGTAGTTGGTAGGGCCGGCCTGGAAGCGCAGATCCGCCTGCCGGTCCATGGACGGGATCAGGAAGAGGTCGATCAACCAGCCGATGCCCAGCAGCCCCAGGGTGAAGAACCAGATCGTGCCGGTGACCGGCTTGCCATAGTAGAAGCGATGAGCACCGAGGAAACCGAACAGCCACAGCAGGTAGCCAACAAGCTTGTGGTGGGTATCCCGGGAGGCGATTCGGGTATGGGTCATAGCGGGCTCTTCCATGGGGCTGACGAACGGGCTGAAGGCTGGACGCCTAACGGCTTTGCATCTACAGTAACCTTGCGGGCGCAGCGCCAGTCTCGCCTTGACACCCTGTTGACGCAACCCTGGCGCTGTTGCACTATCCGCTGCGTTGGTCAGCAAGCAGAAATGTCGTCAGATGTACTTCGATTCCTTCGATACACCGGGTGCGCACTTCCTACTTGCCTTGCCCACGCATGACGGGCTCATGGACAGGTCATACCCTGCCTGACCCAGCACCATTATTTAGTTAGTTAAGGAAATCGACGATGGCAACTGGCACTGTCAAGTGGTTCAACGACACCAAGGGCTACGGCTTCATCTCTCCGGACGACGGCGGTGATGACCTGTTCGCTCACTTCTCCGAGATTCAGGCTGAAGGCTTCAAGTCCCTGCAGGACGGCCAGAAGGTCACTTTCGAAGTGACCCAGGGCAAGAAAGGCCTTCAGGCCTCCAATATCCAGACCGCCGACTGATCCTCGGCCGAGCCGGAGACGACCGCCAGGCCCTGCCGAGCGGTCGCCACAGGAAAGGCCCACCATCAGGTGGGCCTTTTTCGTTCCCGACAGGTGCTCGCGGTGGTCCCTCAGTCGCTAGCCGGCTCCGCTTCGAGCGTATCGCGATCCGACGCCGCACCCGGAGCCTGACGCTCGGCCTCCTCGAACTGCTCGTCGATCCGGCGACTCGCTTCCTCGAAGCGCTTTTCGGTCTCCTCGAGAATCGCATCGATATCCGAACTGGTGCTTTCCCCCGGCAACGCCTCCTGCTCGTCCAGGTCACTTCCCGGGGACTGGTCGAGACCGGTATCCGACTCGAAGTCGGTCGCTTCCATGGGCTCCAGCTCGGGGGATGATTCCATCGACTCGAGTTCTGGCGCCCCGTCCTCGGCGTTCTCGAACTGCTCGTCGATGCGACGACTGGCCTCCTCGAAGCGCCGCTCCGTTTCCTCGATGATGGCATCGACATCCGAACGAGTCGTCTCGCCGGGTAGAGCTGAATCCTCATCCAGGGTATCGGTCGGCGACTCACCCAGCGTCTCGGCCTCGGCATCAACCTCATCCTCGGACTCGAGGTCCAGCTCCTCCTCGGCCTCGAGAGTGCTGTCTGTTTCATCCCGTTCGACAGTCAGGTCCTCCTCGGGGGCGTCGGCAGATGATGCCGGGTCATCGGTGACCGGGGCGTCATCGGTCTCTTCGCCCGACTGCGAAGCCTCTTCTTCCTGCGTCTCCTCGACCTCGGCTGGAGCAGGCTCGTCCTCACCGTTGCCGCAACCCGCGAGTCCGGTGGCCAGCGCCATGGCCACCACCAGCGGCATCCAGGGTTTCATTGCCATTTTCTTGCTCCTGACGAAAGGGACGTTATTGCACCAGAGCCCCCCCGCTCTCGCAAGGTGGCGGTACCCCTCAAGTGGCAAACAGCTGGCCCGCAATGTCGCGGAAAGCCTTGAATTCTATGGCATTGCCGCTGGGGTCGCGGAAGAACATGGTGGCCTGCTCGCCGGGTTGACCACGGAAGCGGATACAGGGTTCGATCTCGAAACGAATGCCCGCCGCGGTGAGACGATCGACCAGCGCTTCCCAGTCGGCCATCTCCAGCACCACCCCGAAGTGTGGTACCGGCACGCCATGACCATCCACCGGGTTGCGGTGACCCTCGATCCCCCGCTCCCCCAGCGCAGGGTTCAGATGACAGACGAACTGATGACCATAGAGGTCGAAATCGATCCAGGTTTCGCTGGAACGCCCTTCCGGGCAACCCATCAGTTCACCGTAGAAGCGACGCGCCTCGGCCAGGTCACGGACCTGCACGGCCAGGTGGAAGGGAGTGAGCATCACGGAATCCTCCGGGTGGTCGGAATGTTCGGTTCCCTCATCATGCCGTCCCGCTGCTCACCTGGCCAGCAGGGAAGCGAGATGGAAACGACCCGCGAGAGGTCCCTGCCATCGCATCCCGACCGAAAGAGAGCGCCCACCAGAGGCGCTTGCCCGACAGTCGGACATGCCTCATGGAGGGCGCGAGAAGAGCGGACAGTCCGGCGGCGCCGCCAGTGCCAGCGCCCCGGGACTGATGGCCACCTGAAATCCCCGCCGATGCAGGGGCTCGCCATCCAGGGTCACCGGCAGCGCCTCTTCAGCCTCCAGGACGAGCCAGTCCGCACGGAAGGCATCGACGTGACTGCCCCGGACAGGGCGTGACGCCAGCTCCTGGCGCATGGCGTGCAGCTGCGCCAGGGAGGCGACATCGTGCAGCAACAGCACCTCGAGCTGGCCATCGTCAAGCAGGGCGTCGGGTGTCAACGCCTGACCACCCCCCGACTGAGAGCCGTTACCAACCACCAGCATGAAGACCTCTGCGCGGCACTCATGGCTCCCCCAGCGCAACACCGCGGGATAGCGCCGGAAGTTCCAGGCCTTGACCGCACCGATGAGTGAATAGGCACCGCCGCCGAACAGCCGCTTGAGGGCCTTGGGGGTGGAGGAGGTGATCTCGGCCCCGAAGCCGACGGTGGCCATGTTGAGAAAGTGCCAGTCATCCAGTCGTGGCACATCGACGCGCCGCGGGGGAAGGTGAAGGGCGTCGGCCAGCGCGGGCTCGCCGTCCAGCGGCAGACCCAGCGAAGTGGCCAGGTCATTGGCGCTGCCCAGGGGCAGGATACCCAGAACGGGCCGCTGCTCGGGAGACAGCCTCATCAAGCCGTTGACCACCTCGTTGACCGTGCCATCGCCACCCCCGGCGATCACCCGCTCGAGCCCGACGCGGCCGGCCTCTTCCGCCAGGCGCGCGGCATCGCCCTGCTCCCAGGTGACCCTGACCTCGATGTCGTCGCCCGCCGCACGACGGGCGAAGACCGCCTCCCTCACCGCCGGCAGCTGTGCCGACTTGCCATTGAGGATCAACCTGGCCATTCGCGTTCCTCTCGCCTGCATTATCCATCTCATCCATGGCAGCGTTGCCGGATGCCGGTCGATGCCCATCATGCATGCCAATCCGCCTGCGACTTCCCTACAATGTCAGACTCGCCGACGCGTGCCGAACAGGGAGTGTGCATGATCGAACCGGCCTTTCTTATGGCAGCCTTCGCTGGCGGCTTCACCGCGATGGGCCTCCGGCTCCCGCCGCTGGTGGGCTTTCTCGTCGCCGGGTTCGCGCTCAATGCACTGGGCTACGACAAGACACCACTGCTCGACACCCTGTCCGATATCGGCGTTACCCTGCTGCTGTTCACCATCGGCCTGAAGCTCGACGTCCGCATTCTGCTGCGCCGCGATGTGTGGGGCAGCGCCTCCCTGCACATGCTGGCATCGACCCTGCTGATGCTCGTGCTGCTGTCCCTTTTCAAGTGGCTGGTGCCGGGGCTTGGCCTGCTGGAAGTTTCAGACTGGCAGACGCTATCCGTGCTGGGCTTTGCGCTGAGTTTCTCCAGCACCGTCTTCGTGGTCAAGATTCTCGACAAGCGCAGCGAGAGCCAGACCGCCTACGGGCAACTGGCCATCGGCGTACTGATCATGCAAGACATCTTCGCCGTCATCTTCCTGACCGCCTCCACGGGGGAGTTGCCGAGCCTCTGGGCACTGGGCCTGGTGCTGCTGATACCTGTCGCGCCGGCCCTGCGTGCGCTGCTCGACCGTCTCGGCCACGGCGAGATGCAGATGCTCTTCGGCATGCTGCTGGCACTGGTGCTGGGCTATTCCCTCTTCGAATCGGTGGGCGTGAAAGGTGACCTGGGGGCACTGATCATCGGGCTGCTGCTGGCCCCTCACCCCGCCGCCCAGACTCTCGCCCGCTCGATGTTCAACCTGAAGGAGCTGCTGCTGGTCGGGTTCTTCCTGAGCATCGGGCTGACCGCCATGCCGACCTGGACACACCTCGGCCTGGCCCTGATGCTGGTGCTGATCCTCCCCCTGAAGAGCCTGCTCTATCAACTCGTCTTCATGCGCTTCCCCATGCGCAACCGCACCTCGCTGCTGGCCACCCTGAGCCTTTCCAACTATTCGGAGTTTGGCCTCATCGTGGGGACCATCGCCGTGGCCAGCGGCTGGCTGGATGCGCAGTGGCTGGTCGTCCTGTCCCTGTCCGTGGCCCTGAGCTTCGCTGCCTCTGCCATTCTCAATGGCTTCAGCGAGGGGCTCTATCGTCGGCTCGAGCCCATGCTTCCACAGCCTGATCCTCGACACCTGGCACCTCGCGACCGGCCCATCGAGGTCGGTGACGCCGAAGCCGTGGTGCTGGGCATGGGCCGCATCGGCCGCAGTGTCTACCGTCGCCTGCAGAAGGAGTACGGACTGCGCGTGCTGGGCATCGACAGCAACACCCGTACCGTCGATACCCTCGACAAGCGCGGCTTCAATATTCTCGAGGGGGATGCCGTCGACTCGGACTTCTGGGACAAGCTGCTGATGTCCAGGGGCGTCAAGATGGTGGTACTGGCCATGCCCCACCATGCGGGCAACCTCTTTGCCCTCAAGCAGCTCAAGTCGCGGGCCTTCAGGGGGCGCATCACCGCCATCGTGGAATACCCCGAGGAGATCGAGCCGATCATGGCACTCGGTGCCAATGCGGTCTTCCACGTCTACGACGAGGCCGGCCGGGCACTGGCCGACAGCGCTGCCGAGGAGTCCGGTGTCGAGTCCATGACGCGCCAGCTGGGCTGAAGGCGCAGGATACGTCCTGATGCATATCACCCCTGACCTGCAGCCCGGGCGCGCGATTGATGATAGATTGTGGCGAGTCGTACCCGCCCCGACCAGACAGGTTGTCGGTCAACAAGGAAACCCGGGAGTCGGCCTTGGCTGAGCAACTCAGGGACTTCGCCCACGCCCTGCTGCACGCCCTGCGCAACCTGATGCCCATCATCGTGGTGGTGGTGGCCTTTCAGGCACTGCTGCTGCGCCAGTGGCCGGAGGGTGGCCTGACCATGGCCGGCGGCCTGCTGATCGTCGCCCTTGGGGTGGCGTTGTTTCTCCAGGGGCTGGAGTTGAGCATCTTTCCGGTGGGCAAGCGCCTGGCCAACCAGTTCACCCGGCGTGGCTCCATGCCCCTGCTGATGCTGTTCGGCTTCGCCATGGGGTTCTCGGCCGTGGTCGCCGAACCCGCCCTGATCGCCGTGGCGGAGCAGGCCATGGCGATCAGCGGGGGGCGCATCGACGCCCTGACCCTGCGCCTGATCGTCGCCACCTCGGTAGGGCTGGTCATGGCACTGGGGGTATTCCGGGTGATCCTCGGCCACCCCCTGCACTGGTACATGATCGGCGGCTACGTGCTGGTGGTGCTGGTCACCTTCTTCGCCCCGGAGGAGATCGTCGGCCTCGCCTACGACTCCGGCGGTGTGACCACCAATATCGTCACCGTGCCACTGATAGCGGCCATGGGCATCGGCCTGGCCTCCTCGATCCGAGGGCGCAACCCGCTGATCGACGGCTTCGGCCTGGTGGCCCTGGCGGTGATGGTGCCGATGATCAGCGTGCAGCTCTATGGCATCCTGGTCTATGGCGACCCGGGCAGCGCGGCGGCAAACGCCGAGCTGATCACCTCAAAGGCGGAGGTCGAAGCACCCGGCGGTCTGCTATCGATGGTGCTCGAGATGTTCGCCATGCTGCGCGACGTGCTGCCGATTCTTCTGGTGATCCTGTTCTTCCAGTACCTCGTGCTCAAGCGCCCGCTGGCCAACCCTCTCAGGGTGGCCGCCGGCTTCGCCCTGGTGATCGTCGGGCTCTACGCCTTCGTGGTCGGCCTCAAGCTGGGGCTCTTTCCCATCGGACGGAGCATGGCTGAGCAGCTGATCGCCTTCGACAACTGGTTGTGGGTCTACCTGTTCGCCTTCTGCATCGGCTTCGCCACCACTATGGCCGAGCCGGCCCTGCTTGCGGTAGGCCGGCAAGCGGAGGAAGCCGCTGCCGGCAAGATCCAGGGCCATGTCATTCGCCTGCTGGTGGCGCTGGGCGTGGCGATCGGCATCACCATCGGCGTGCACCGCATCATCAGTGGTGATTCCATTCACCACTACATCATCGGCGGCTACCTGCTGGTGATTCTGCTGACCCTGCTCGCTCCCCGCTATATCGTGGCCCTGGCCTTCGACCTGGGGGGCGTTACCACGTCCGAGGTGACCGTCCCCCTGGTGACGGCACTGGGCATCGGCCTGGCCAGCCAGATCGAGGGGCGCAACGTGCTCATTGACGGCTTCGGGCTGATCGCCTTCGCCTCGATATTTCCTATCGTGACCGTGATGAGCTATGCCATTCTGATGGAGAGAGTGGCCCACATGAGAGGCAAGATGCCATGAAGTTTTCCCTGCTGGTCGCCATCGTCCCCGAGGATATGGAACAGGAGTGCATCGATGCCGCCACCGAGGCAGGCGCCGTGGGCATGACCCTGATGACGGGCCGAGGCATCGGTGGCGAACGCAAGAAGACCTTCTTCGGCCTCACCTACGAGGGCAGCCAGAGCGTGATGCTGATGACCCTGGAGAAAGGGCTGTCCCTGAAGGTGCTCAAGGCCATCCGCCAGGTCCTCAACCCCTCGGGCGAGGACTCCAAGGGACTGGTGATGACGCTGCCCGTGGAGCACCTGGGTGGCATCGACATGTCACAGCTCAAGCGCTTCGAGGAGCACCTGAGGCACGAAGCCTGACCTTTTTCCACCGACGGAGAAACACGATGCTGGTCAAGGACATCATGATGCGCGACGTGGTGACGGTATCACCCTTCGCCACCCTGCGGGACGCCCTGAGCCTGATGAAGCAGCATGACCTCAAGTGCCTGGTGGTGGAGCAGCAGGACCCCCATGATGCCTGGGGACTGATTACCTATACCAACATCCTCAAGACCATCGTTGCCGAGAATGGCGACATCGACCTGATCAATGTCTACGACGTCTGTGCCAAGCCCGCCATCGGTGTCGGCGAGTCTCTGGACGTGCGCCACGTGGCCGGACTGATGACCAGCAACGTGGTCAAGCGGGTACTGGTAATGGACGACAATCGGCTGCTCGGGCTGGTCACCATGGATGACATCGTCGGCACCGTGCTCGAGATGATCGAATAGGGGCAACGGCCTGGATGTCAGACATCTTCAATTCGATCGGCGCCTTCCTCGGCCAGCTCATCCGCTTCATCGTCGATGGCCTCAGCGGTTTCTTCACCAACCTCGGCAACGCCACTGGTAGCTTCCTTGAGGGGCTTTCCGAGTCGCTGGGCATTCCCCCTACCCTGATCAGCCTGGGGGTGCTGGTGATCGGCCTGTGGCTACTTTGGAAGGGATTGGCCGCCCTGATGCGTCGGGCCATCATCGCCACCCTGCTGTGGTGGCTGTTGGGGGTCACGGTACTCAGTTGGCTGATTCGGTAACCCGTCCCCTCGATGCCGGAGCGCCGCCCCTGAAGGCGGCGCTTTATACCCGGGGACCAGGACACGGGGCGACTGCCTGCTGTCAGGCCAGGGCCTTCTCCACGACCTCGTAGACATTGGGCGAGAGTTCCTCGGCACGGATGCGCTCGAGCTCGCCCTTCATCAGCGCCTGGCGGGCCTCGTCGAAGCGTGCCCAGCGCGTCAGCGGGGTGACCAGGCGAGCGGCGATTTCCGGGTTGAGGCGGTTGAGCTCGATGATGGTGTCGGCCAGCAGCCGATAGCCTGCGCCGTCGTCACGGTGGAAGTTCACCGGGTTCTGGTTGGCGAACGTACCGATCAGCGCCCTCACCTTGTTGGGATTCTTCAGCGAGAACGCCGGGTGGTCCATCAGGAAGCTGACACGGTCGAGCACGTCCGGCTGCGGGCGGGTCACCTGGATGGCGAACCACTGATCCATCACCAGGGGGTCATGGGCCCACTTTTCGCCGAAGGCCTTGAGAGCCGGGTCGGCGATGTCGCCGCGTGAACTGTGCACCAGCAGCGTCAGGGCATGGCGCACGTCGGTCATGTTGTGATCCGCCTCGAACTGCTCGCGGGCAAGCTCGACCCCCGTCTCGTCCTCGATGGCCATGAGATAGGAGAGCGCCACGTTCTTGAGGCTGCGCGCGGCAATCTGCCCGGGCTCCGGCGCATAGGGAGCGTCGTCCTGGTTCTGGCGATAGATGCGCAGGAAGTCGTCACGCAGCGCCAGGGCCAGGTTCTGCTTGACGAAGGTTCGCGCGGCGTGGATGGCATCCACGTCGACCAGCGGCTGCTGCTCGGCGATGTAGGCCTCGGTGGGCAGTGTCAACATCTGGGCCAGCACCGCCTTGTCATCGACCTCTGACGCCAGCAGCGTGCGGAACGCCTCGATGACCCGCGGATCCATTACCTTCTCGACACCATTGCGATGGGCCGCGATGAGGTCATCCAGCGCCAGCAGGGCCAGACGCTGCCCGGCGTCCCAACGATTGAAGCCATCCGAGTCATGGGCTTGCAGGAAGGCCAGGTCCTCCCGGCCGTAGGGGAAGTGCAGCTTCACCGGCGCCGAGAAGCCGCGCAGCAGGGAGGGTACCGGCGCCTCGCTGACATCGGTGAAACGAAACTCCTGCTCCTCCTCGCGCAGGTGGATCACCGCATCGGTGCCAAGCGTCTCGCCCTCCAGGGTCAACGGCAGATCACGGCCGGACTTGGTCCCCACCAGGCCCAGGCGCACCGGAATATGCAGGGCTTCCTTGTCCGGCTGACCAGGAGTGGCGGGGGTTCGCTGACGCAGGATGAGCCGGTACTCGGCGTTGGCATAGTCGTACTCACCGTGAGCGTCGATCTCGGGCGTCCCCGCCTGGGAGTACCAGAGCATGAACTGGCTGAGGTCCTGGCCCGAGGCCTCCGCCATGCAGTCCACGAAGTCCTCGATGGTCACGGCCTGTCCGTCGAAACGCGCGAAGTAGAGGTCGCTGCCTCGGCGAAAGGCCTCCTTGCCCACCAGGTTCGAGAGCATGCGCACGATTTCCGCGCCCTTCTCGTAGATGGTCAGGGTGTAGAAGTTGCCGATCTCGATATAGTGGTCGGGGCGCACCGGGTGGGCGGTGGGGCCGGCATCCTCGGCAAACTGGGCGGTGCGAAAGAAGGAGACGTCCTCGATCCGCTTGACCGGCGCCGAGTTGGTGTCCGCGGAGAAGCACTGGTCACGGAACACCGTGAAGCCCTCCTTCAGGGAGAGCTGGAACCAGTCGCGACAGGTGACCCGGTTACCTGACCAGTTGTGGAAATATTCGTGGGCAACAATGCCCTCGACACGCTGGAAGGCCGCATCGGTGGCGGTGTGGGGGTGGGTCAGCACGGCGGCCGAGTTGAAGATGTTGAGGCCCTTGTTCTCCATGGCACCCATGTTGAAGTCGTTGACCGCCACGATCATGAAGAGATCGAGGTCGTACTCCCGCCCGTAGGCCTCCTCGTCCCAGCGCATGGCGCGCTTCAGCGAGGCCATGGCGTGATCGGTCTTGTCCAGGTTCTCCTCCTCGACCCAGACCTGCAGGGTGACGTCACGTCCGCTCATGGTGGTGAAGCTCTCCTCGACCTTGTGCAGGTCGCCGGCCACGAGAGCGAACAGGTAGCTGGGCTTGGGGTGCGGATCTTCCCAGGTGACGAAGTGACGACCACCGGGCAACTCGCCGCGCTCGACGGGATTGCCGTTGGAGAGCAGCACCGGCTCCTCCACCTGGCGGCCGATGACCGTGGTCGAGAAGGTCGCCATGACATCGGGGCGATCCGGATAGAAGGTGATGCGACGAAAGCCTTCGGCCTCGCACTGGGTGCAGAACATGCCGCCGGAGCGATAGAGCCCTGACAGGGCCGTGTTGCCGTCAGGCGCAATCTCTACCTCGGTGTCGAGCAGAAAGGTCTCGGGCACCCGATGCACGACCAGTCCGGTCTCGTCGACCTCGTACTCGTCCGGCTCCAGCGGCTGACCGTCGACGGCGATGGCCTTCAGCGCAAGCTGTTCGCCATCGAGCGCCAGGGGAGACGGCGCCTCGTGCTCCGGATGGCGTTCGAGGTGCAGCCGCGCCTTCACCCGGGTGGCGACAGGGTCGAGGTCGAAGGTCAGCTCGGTACGGGTCACACGGTAGGCGGGCGGACGATAGTCGCTCAGGTGGGTCGGCTGCGGTTCTGGCATCGAGGATGGCTCCTGTCGGTGATTGCCACCCATTGTACGGCGCTGCGCGCCCGAAGCTCAAAGCATTGCGACGGGCCGCGTTCAGCGCGCGACAGCTGGCTCCGGGCGCGACAGGATCCAGGCGCCCACCAGGCAGAGTCCGGCGATCAGCGTCAGCTTGAGCCACAGCGTGCCGACGGTGAGCCCCAGCACCAGCATCGAAGCGGCCAGCATGGCAGTGGCGAGCCACTTGGCATGGCGGGGGATCGCCCGCTCGCACTCCCAGGAGACGACGGCAGGGCCGAAGCGGGGATGCTCGCGGATCCAGGCAGCGAAGCGCGGCGACCCCCGGGAGGCCGCCCAGACCGCCAGCAGCATGAAGCAGGTGGTCGGCAGCAGCGGTAGAAAGGCGCCTACCACGCCCAGCCCGAAGCTGACCCAGGCCAGGGTCAGGAAGGCGACACGACGAACGACTGGCATCTATCGCTCACTCCCGAGGTTCAATCATGCCTCTCATTTAAGAGCATTCTGCCTCCCTGTGCCAATCGCCAACGCCTATGGGAAGCATCGATCTGACCTGGGTCAAGGCGCTTGTCAGTCACGAAAATTGTCGAACTGCAGCGGCAGGTCGGGACCGTCCTCTCCGCGCAGAAGCGCCATCACCGCCTGGAGGTCATCGCGCTTCTTGCCGGTGACCCGGACCTTCTCGCCCTGGATCTGGGCCTGGACCTTCAGCTTGCTCTCCTTGATGCGCTTGACGATATCCTTGGCCTCCTTCTGGTCCAGGCCCTGCTTGAGGGTCACCTCCTGGCGGGCGCGGACCCCGGAGAGGACCGGCTCCTGGATGTCCATGCAGCGGGCATCGATGCCGCGGCTGATCAGCTTGTTGCGCAGCACGTCGAGCATCTGCTTGAGCTGGAAGTCGACCTCGGCCTCGAGAGAAACGGTCTCGCCGACGAGCGAGTAGCTCGCGGTAACGCCCTTGAAGTCGAATCGGGTCTGGATCTCCCGATTGGCCTGATCCACGGCATTACTGGCTTCATGCTTGTCGAACTCGGAGACGATATCGAAGGAGGGCATGGAGGTATCCTGAAAGGGGGTGAAGGGTGACGAATATTACGATTCTATCAGCCCTCACCAGCCAGTGCGGCCTCCCGTTCCGCCAACAGCGGCTTGGTCATCTGCCAGCCCGCACAGCCATCTTCATAGTAATCGCCGAGCCAGCGCTCCAGGCGGAACCCCATGCGCCGGTAGAGCCCCAGCGCCACTCGGTTATCGGCACGCACCTCGAGGACCAGCACCTCGGCCCCACGGGCGCGTACCTCGACCTCCAGGGCCTCCAGTAGCCGCCGACCCAGTCCCAGTCCGCGCGCCTCGGGGTGCACACAGAAGGAGTAGAGCCGGGCTCGACGCGTGCCGTGGCGAAACAGCAGGGTGCCGTATCCCAGAAGGCGTGGCGGTCCGCCGTCGGCTCCTTCAGACTCCGCGACCAGCGTCAGGGCATGGGCACGATTGAGAAGATGCCAGAGCTGACGGCGGCTGAAGCGGTCGCCGGTAAAGGCCACCTGTTCCAGCCGGTACAGCGCATCCAGATCATGGCCAAGGGCCTGGCGCAGCGTTGCGGTCATTTCAAATCCCCGGAAGTCCAGTGATGATTGTGATCAGGGTCAATATCGCTGTCAGCGCCGCTGGCCATGAAATATTTTCACGCGATGCCCGGCTTGTCCGTAAGCAAGCTCAGCGGCATGCTGAGCGCATGTCGACGGCCTCCCGCCGCCCATACCGGACGCCTTGCCCATGTGCGCGCTGCAAATTGTCGTCGACCGCCTGGAAGACTGGCAGCCTTACTATCCCTCCGAGGATCTGATCACCGCGGACGACTCCTTGACCAGGACCGCTATCAACGTGGCGGTGACGCTCAGGACCGCACGACTCATGTGATCAACCTGTGCAGCGAACTCGACTACCTGGGCACGGGCTACTATGTCTCGTTGCTGGCCCAGGCACGAGGGCAGCGGTCACTCCCCACGGGAGAGACCCTCAACGCCCTCGGCCGCAAGGCACTGGTCGACCTGCAGCTCGATGGCCTCGCTCCGCTGCTGGGCGACCTGGCACGCCAGGGATCGCTGCCTGGTGACCAGCTGGCCCTGCGCGTGCTGTTCGGTGAGTGCCGGGAGCCTGGCCTGGCAAGGCTGGCACGCCGACTCTTCGAGCGGCTGCCCTGCCCCCTGCTGGAGGCACGTTTGGTGCGTCGTCACGCGGTGTGGCGGCTGACACGACTTCGCCCCCTGCGCCTGCGCGATCTGGCGGCCGCGGAGCAGGACCTGTTCGCCTCTGCTCTCAATCGCCACTCCCGCAAGGTATGGCGGAGCCCCAAGGCCCGACGCCGCTACCGCTTCGACATGGCGATCCTGGTGGATCCGCAGGAAGCCCTGCCCCCCCAGCAACCGTGGGGCGCTGAAGGCCTTCATCCGCGCCGGACGCAAACTCGGCATCGATGTCTCGCTGATCACCCGCAAGGATACAGGACGGCTCGCCGAGTTCGACGGTCTGTTCATTCGCGAGACGACCGCGCTGGACCACCACACCTACCGCATGGCCCGGCAAGCGGAACACGAAGGACTGGTGGTGATCGACGCCCCTCGCGACATCCTGCGCTGCACCAACAAGGTGTACCTGCATGCCCTGTTGCAGGCTCGTGGTGTACCGGCGCCGCAGGGGATCCTGCTCAAGCGGGGTGACCGCCGCCCTCTGGAAAAACGGGTTGCTGGCCTCGAATTCCCCCTGGTCCTCAAGATTCCCGACGGCGCCTTCTCCCGGGGCATCGTCAAGGTCGAATCGGCGGAGCAGCTCCAAAGCGAGGCCGACCGGCTTTTCGCCACCTCGGCCCTGCTGCTGCTACAGGAGTGGCTGCCAACCGAATACGACTGGCGAATCGGGGTGCTCGACGGGCAGGTGCTGTTCGCCAGCCGCTACTACATGGCCCGCGGCCACTGGCAGATCTATGACCATTCCGGCGCCAGCGTCAAAAGCGGCGGTTTCACCACCCATGACCCCGCCCAGGTCCCGCCGGCAGTCATCAAGGCGGCGCTCAAGGCCACCCGGCTGATCGGCGACGGCTTCTACGGCGTGGATCTCAAGCAGGCCGGTGACCGGGTGGTGGTAATCGAGGTCAACGACAACCCCAACGTGGATGCCGGTATCGAGGATACCGTGCTCGGACGCACGCTCTTTGATCGCATCATGGGGGTCTTCCTGGCGCGCATGCAGGCAAGGGTCCGTCAGGGGTGCTGACGAGATCGCACGGCTCGCGTATGCTTGACGCTTTCCTGGACAAACTCTGTACAAGGCATGAGGCCCCGATGAACGATCGCGATACCCGCCACCAGCAATCCATGCAGAAACTCAAGTCCCGCGTCGACGAGAAGGTCGCCGAGGCCACCGAGCAGCGCGGACTGCTGCTGGTCTTCACCGGCAACGGCAAGGGCAAGACCACTGCCGCCTGGGGCACCGTGACCCGGGCACTCGGCTACGGCTACCGGGTCGGCGTGGTGCAGTTCATCAAGGGGCTCTGGGAGTGCGGCGAACGCGAGCGGCTGGTCGAGGACCCCAACCTCGAGGTCGCCATCATGGCCACCGGCTTCACCTGGGATACCCAGAACCGCGAGGCCGACACCGCCGCCTGCCTTGAGGTATGGGCCGAGGCCGAGCGGATGCTCGCCGACCCCGACGTCTATCTGGTGGTACTCGACGAGATCACCTACATGCTCAAGTTCGGCTATCTGGACATCGCCACGGTCAAGCGCGCCATCGAGAACCGCCCCCCGGAGCAGACGGTGATCGTCACCGGGCGCAACGCCCACCGCGAGCTCACCGCCATGGCCGATACCGTCACCGAGATGCAGGAGGTTCGCCACGCCTTCAACTCAGGAGTTCAAGCGCGGCGCGGCATCGATTTCTGATCGGCCGGCTACCGGGCGCGCGACGGCCCCACATCGAGTGGGGCCTCGTTGCACGGGCGAATGCGCGGGCCACCGCGCAATCGCTCAGTCCTCGAACGGGTTGCGCAGCACGATGGTCTCGTTGCGGTCCGGCCCGGTGGAGATGATGTCGATGGAAGTCCCCACCCTCTCCTCCAGGAAGCTGATGTAGGAACGCGCATTGGCCGGCAGGTCCTCGATGCAGCGGGCGCCGAGCGTCGACTCTCTCCAGCCCGGCAGGTCCTCGTAGAGCGGCTCGATGGCCTCATAGCCCTCGGAGTCCACCGGGGTGTCGAGCACCTCGCCATCCTTGCCGCGATAGCCCACGCAGACGCGGATATTCTCCAGGCCGTCGAGCACGTCGAGCTTGGTCAGGCAAATGCCCGAGACGGAGTTGATCTGCACGGCGTGGCGCAGCGCCACGGCATCGAACCAGCCACAGCGCCGCGCGCGGCCGGTGGTGGCCCCGAACTCGTGGCCCTTCTCGGCCAGGTGGCGACCGTGGTCGTCGAACAGTTCGGTCGGGAAGGGACCCGAACCGACTCGGGTGGTGTAGGCCTTGGTGATGCCCAGCACGTAGTCCAGATAGAGCGGGCCGACGCCTGATCCGGTGGCAGTGCCGCCGGCAGTGGTATTGGAACTGGTCACGAAGGGATAGGTACCGTGATCGATATCCAGCAGCGAGCCCTGGGCCCCCTCGAAGAGGATGTTCTCGCCGGCGCGACGTATCTCGTGGACCAGGCTCACGGTATCACAGACCATCGGGCGCAGCTCCTCGGCCATGGCCATCGCCTGGTCGAGCACCTGCTGGAAGTCCACCGGCTTCTCGCCGTGGTACTGGGTCAGCACGAAGTTGTGGTAGTCGAGCACCTCGCCGAGCTTGGAGGCGAAGCGCTCGCGGTGGAGCAGATCGCCGAGGCGCAGGCCACGCCGCGCCACCTTGTCCTCGTAGGCCGGACCGATGCCACGGCCGGTGGTGCCGATCTTGGCGATGCCGCGCGCCTTCTCGCGGGCCTGGTCCAGACGCACATGGTAGGGCAGGATCAGCGGACAGGCAGGCGACAGGCGCAGGCCATCGCGAACCGGCACGCCCTTGCTTTCCAGTTCGCGGATCTCCTCCATCAGCGCCTCGGGCGACAGCACCACACCATTGCCGATCACGCAGGTCTTGTCATTGCGCAGGATGCCCGAGGGAATCAGGTGCAGGACGGTCTTCTCGCCGTCGATGACCAGAGTGTGGCCGGCATTGTGCCCGCCCTGGAAGCGCACTACCGCGGACGCGGATTCGGTGAGCAGGTCGACCACCTTGCCCTTGCCTTCATCACCCCACTGGGTGCCCAGTACGACTACATTCTTGCCCATTGTGCTCTCGTCTCTCGTTGCGGCACCGCGCCCATGGTAAGGCCCAGGGCCAAGGTCATTGACCGCAGGCCGTCAGGCGCGGTCACGTGAAGTCTCCAGGAAGCGGGGCTCCCAGCGACCCTCGATGCGTTCCAGCCGGCGATTGCAGCGATGCTCCACCGGCCCCGTTCGCTGTCCGGGCAGCGCCTGGATGACCCGCTCGCCCTCCTGGCGCAACGACTGGATAGCCGCCACCAGCCCCTCTCCCTCGGCCGGCGCCCAGATACCGTCCGGCTCGGGCTCAGCGGGGGCCAGGGTGGCCAGCAGCTTGAGGTCCATGGAAAAGCCGGTGGCCGGCCGGGCGCGGCCGAAGGCGCGACCGGTATCGTCGTAGCGCCCGCCCTTGGCCAGGGCCTGACCGTAGTGCGGCACATAGGCGGCGAACATCATGCCGGTGTGGTACTGGTAGCCTCGCAGCTCGGCCAGGTCGAAGTAGGGTTCGACCCCGGGGTACTCGGCAAGCACCCCCTCGACCAGGGCACGCAGCTGGTCCAGCGCCGCGCCCACGGGCTGGGGCGCCTCCTCGAAGGCCTCGCGGGCCGCCTCCAGCACCTCGAGCCCGCCGTGGAGGTCGCCCAGGGCGCGGAACATCGCCGCCAGTCCCGGATCGCGCACGCTCTCCTCCACGCGTGCCGCCAGCTCGCCCGGCGACTTGAGGGCCAGGGCGTCGAAGAGCGCACGCTCCTGGTCGGCGTCCAGCCCCGCGGCCTGCACCAGGCTGCGGTAGATGCCGATATGACCCAGTGCCAGGTGGATCTCCGTTGCTCCGGCGGTCTCGAGGCTGGCCAGAGCCAGGCGCAGGATCTCCAGGTCAGCCTCCAGACCGGCGTGCCCGAACAGCTCCACGCCAACCTGCACCGGGCTGCGACCGCCCTGATGCTGATCGGCCTTGGCCCGCAGCACGTTGGTGCAGTAGCAGAGCCGCACCGGCCCCTGGCGGCGCAGGGAGTGGGCATCCATGCGCGCTACCTGGGGCGTGACATCGGCGCTCACCCCCATCATGCGGCCGGTCATCTGGTCGGTCAGCTTGAAGGTCTGCAGATCGAGGTCGGTGCCGGTGCCGGTAAGCAGGGAGTCCAGGAACTCCACCGGCGGGGGCATCACCTGGTCATACCCCCAGCGGTCGTAGAGGTCGAGCAGCGCACGGCGCAGTTCCTCCATGCGGCTGGCCTGAGGAGGCAGTACCTCGTCCATGCCGTCGGGGAGCAGCCAGCGGTCAGCGATGGTCATGTCGTTCATCCTGCGAGACGATGGTTGGCCTGCGACGATGCCCGAGTCGCGCGAGGCGTGCTGGCGAACGGGAGCGCCGGGAAGGGAGAGGCCACAAAAAAACCGGGCCACGCCCGGTTGAAGGATTCTACCATGTTTGTGCAGCGGTTGAACCCCGACCGGCGGGCGGCGCACCGCCCGCCGGGGCGTCACTCGTCGCCCGTGCCCTGAGGACTCTTGAGGTACTGGAAGAACTCACTGGAGGGGTCCAGCACCAGCATGTTGTCGTCACCCTCGAAGCTGTCGCGATAGGCGTTGAGGCTGCGCCAGAAGCTGAAGAACTCCTCGTCCTTGCTGTAGGCCTCGGAGAAGATCGCCGCTGCCTCGGCGTCACCCTCACCGCGCAAGGTCTCGGAACGCTCGTTGGCCTGTGCCAGCAGCACCTGACGGCGGCGATCAGCGTTGGCACGGATGCGCTCGGCCTCCTCCTGGCCCTGGGCACGCCATTCACGGGCCTCACGCTCACGCTCGGAGCGCATGCGCTCGTAGACCGCCGAGGAGACATCCTCGGGCAGGTCGATGCGCTTTACCCGGATGTCGCGGATCGCCACACCCAGTTCCTCGCGCATCAGGTCGTCGAGGTCCTCGGTGGGACCGGTCATCAGGTCGTCGCGGCGCTCGGCGATGATCTGCTGAAGGTCGAGACGGCCGAACTCGTTACGCAGGCTCTCGTCGACCCGCGGCTGGATGAGCCGGCTGGCCATCAGCTCGTCACCCGCCGTGGCCTCGTAGTACTGGGTCGGATTGACCACCTGCCACTTCACGTAGGAGTCGACGATCACCGCCTTCTGCTCCAGCGTCAGGTAGCGACTGGGGTCGGTATCCAGCGTCAGCAGGCGGGTATCGAAGGTACGCACCGTCTGGGTGATCGGCACCTTGAAATGCAGGCCCGGCTGGATGTTCTCCTCGATGATCTCACCAAAGCGCAGCTTGACCGCCCGTTCGGTCTCGTCGACCACGTAGAGGCTGTTGCTGGCCAGCCAGGCCACGGCGGCCAGCCCACCGACGATGAGCAGGGAACGATTATTGATCATTTAGCGGCCCTCCCTGCGGATTCCACTGTTGCTGCTGTTGCTGCTGCTCGACGACTGGCTGGTGCGCATGCGCTCGAGCACACGGGGATCCAGCTCGCCCTGCTCGCCTTCGCTGGCGTCGCTTCCGGCACTGCCACCGCCGGGACGCTGATCGAGGGGCAGGTACATCAGCGGGCTGTCATCGGCGACGTCGACCATGACCTTGGAGGTCTTGGCAAACACCTCGCTGAGAGCATCCAGGTAGAGGCGCTCGCGCATGATCGACGGCGCAGTCTCGTACTGGCCGAGCAGCGCATTGAAGCGGTTGGCCTGACCTCGTGCCTCGGCGACCACGGATTCACGATAGCCTTGTCCCTGTTCGACGATGCGCTGGGCCTGGCCCTGAGCCTCGGGGATGATGGCATTGGCATAGGCCATGCCCTGGTTGATGGTGCGCTGACGGTCCTCGCGGGCCCGGATGACGTCATCGAAGGCATCGATGACCTGGTCCGGTGCCGAGGTGGACTCGATGTTGATGGTCTGCAGCCGAATGCCGGTGCCGTAGTTGTCCTGATAGGACTGCAGGCGGCTGGCCACCGAGCTGCCGAGAATCTCACGACCCGAGGTCAGAATATCGATCATGTCGGTACCGCCGACCACGTGACGCAGCGCGCTGTCCAGAGCATTCTCGATGGAGAGCTGCGGGTCGCGCACGTTGAGCACGAAGTCTCGCGGATCGGCGACCTGATACTGGGCGGAGATCTCGACCTCGACGATGTTCTCGTCGCGGGTCAGCATCGATTGGGTCTGGGTCAGCGAGCGCACGCGCGTCACGTTGACCATACGCACGTCATCGATCAACGGCGGATTCCACTGCAGACCGGGCGTGACGACTTCCTGGAACTTGCCGAAGCGCAGTACCACCCCGCGCTCGGACTGATCAACCAGGTAGAAGCCCGAGGCCGCCCAGATAGCCAGGGCCACCACGATCAGCAGGCCCGGCAGGGTGAAGGCATTGCGTGGCTTGCCACTGCCTCCCTTGCCGCCGGAACCGCCTTTCTTGCCACCGCGGCCGCCAAGCATGTTGTTGAGCTTGTCCTGAAACTTCTTCAGGGCCTCGTCGAGGTCGGGCGGCCCCTGATTGCCGCCGCCCTTGCCTCCACCGCCGTTGCCACCGCGGCCACCCCCACTCCAGGGGTCGTGCTGGTTGCCACCACCAGGCTCATTCCAGGCCATACGTCGTCTCCACTATGCGTTGCATCCCGCCACCAGGCGACCCAGCGGCGGGCATCGGTTGCGAACCTGCAGATATCGCCCGGCGCAGCCCGGCGTCCCTGATTCTTCGTCTTGTGGCTGCTGACCCACTCGACCGGGGGCAAACGTCGCGCATCATGCTTCCCAGACCGGCGGCGCCTGGAGCGCGACCGGCAGATAGTCGTCGGCATGCTCGCCGAGTCGCGACATCAGCTGCAGGAAGTCACGCCGTGGCAGGCGCACCTCCAGCAGGGTATGCCCCTCGTCGTCAAAGCGCTCCTCGCGAACCGCACCGAGCTCGTGCAGTCCGGCACGCAGCCGACCCTGCTCCGGGGCCAGGCAGACCTCGAAGTCGATGATGTCTTCGGCCAGACACTCCGAGAGCGCCTGCTCCAGAAGCTCGAGCCCCTTGTCCTCGCGGGCGGAGAGCCAGACCACCTCGGGCCGACCCTCCCCATCGCGCTCGATACGCGGTGCGCTGTCAAGCAGATCGATCTTGTTCATCACCTTCAGGGTCGGCACCTCGAGAGCACCGATCTCGTCGAGAACCGCCTCGACCTGAGCGACATTGAGCTCGCGATCAGGATCGGCGGCATCGATCACATGCACCAGCAGGGAAGCCTCGGCCGCCTCCTGCAGGGTGGCACGGAAGGCTTCGACCAGCTTGTGAGGCAGGTGACGAATGAAGCCCACCGTATCAGCCAGCACCACCGGTCCGACATCCTCGATCTCCAGGCGCCGCAGTGTCGGGTCGAGGGTAGCGAAGAGCTGGTCGGCGGCATAGACCCGGGCGGAGGTCAAGGCGTTGAAGAGGGTGGACTTGCCGGCATTGGTGTAGCCCACCAGCGAGACGCTGGGGATCTCTGCTCGAGAGCGGGCCCGGCGATTCTGGCTGCGCTGCATACGCACCTTGTCGAGCCGCTTGTGAATCGCCTTGATACGTGCCCGCAAGAGGCGGCGGTCGGTCTCGAGCTGGGTCTCGCCAGGCCCCCGCAGGCCGATGCCGCCCTTCTGGCGCTCCAGGTGGGTCCAGCCACGTACCAGCCGGGTCGACATGTACTCGAGCTGGGCGAGCTCCACCTGCAGCTTGCCTTCGTGGGTCCGGGCACGCTGCGCGAAGATATCGAGAATCAGACCGGTGCGGTCGAGCACCCGACACTTCAGCTCGTGCTCCAGGTTGCGTTCCTGGGAAGGGCTCAGGCCATGATTGAAGATCACCAGCTCGGCGTGATGCACGGCCTTCGCCTCGCGAAGCTCTTCAAGCTTGCCGGACCCCACGAAGGTACGCGAGTCGGGTCTCTTGCGGCTGCCGGTGATCAGAGTGGCCGGCTCGGCACCGGCCGAACGCACGAGCTCGAGAAATTCGCCCGCATCCTCGCGTTCCTGCTCGTCCTGGAAATCCACGTGGACGAGAAGCGCCGTTTCGCCGGCGTCGGGACGTTCAAAAAACAATCAATACCTCACGCATCATGTTCCGGCTGCGCCGCTGCATCCGGGGCCGGGAGGCGCACGTTGCGCGACGGCACCACGGTAGAGATGGCGTGCTTGTAGACCATCTGGCTGACGGTGTTGCGCAGCAGGATGACGAACTGGTCAAAGGACTCGATCTGGCCCTGCAGCTTGATGCCGTTGACCAGGAAAATCGAGACCGGAATGCGCTCCTTGCGCAGGATGTTCAGATACGGGTCTTGAAGGGACTGCCCTTTGGACATGTTGCTCTCCCTGAAGTGTCTCTGGGGGTTTATGTTATGTCGATCTTCGTCGCTCCCGCCAGGGGGCAACGCTGGATAACCTGGGGGGCCTGCTCATCCGGCCGCCGGGGGGCCCATCTTACGCTAAGTGCCGAATTCGCGCACGAGTTTCAATGCTTCACCCAGGGGATCTGGGGCCAGACTGTCGACCCAGTGCAGTCCCGGCCAGTGCCTCATCCAGGTCAGCTGGCGCTTGGCCAGCTGGCGGGTCGCGATGATACCGTGCTGCTCCAGCGCCGCGCGGCCGTATTCGCCATCGAGATAGGCCCAGACCTGACGATAGCCCACGCTCTTCATGGACGGCAGGGCCGCATCGAGGTCATCGCGCGCCCTCAGGGTCGCGACCTCGTCGATCAGGCCGGCATCGAGCATCGCCGTGAAGCGCTGCGCGATCCGCCCATGCAGCACCCCTCGATCGGCTGGCGCGAGACCTATCGACAGCGTTCGCCAGGGAAAGGTTTCCGGACGCTGCTCGCGCCACAGCTCACTGAGGGGGCGACCCGCCAGGCGGTAGACCTCGAGCGCCCGCATCATCCTCTGCGGATCATTCGGATGGATCCGCGCCGCCGAGGCCGGATCGACCCGGGACAGCTCCTCACGCAGCACCGGCAGGCCATCGCGCGCCATCCTGCGCTCCAGCTCGGCGCGTACCCCCGGATCCGCCGCCGGCAGGTTGGCCACCCCTTCGAGCAGGTGCTTGAAGTACATCATGGTCCCGCCCACCAGCAGCGGCACCCTGCCGGCGTCACTGATCCGGCGCATCTCGCGCAGGGCGTCCTCGCGGAAGTCGGCGGCCGAGTAGGTGTCGGCCGGGTCGCGGATGTCGACCAGCCGGTGCGGCGCCCGGGCCAGCTCCTCAGTCGAGGGCTTGGCACTGCCGATGTCCATGCCGCGGTAGACCATGGCCGAGTCAACGCTGATCAGCTCGCAGCCCTGTCGCTCGTGGAGCTCGATGGCCAGGTCGGTCTTGCCGGCGGCGGTGGGCCCCATCAGCAGGATGGCGGGAGGACGCGAATCACTCATGGGTCTACTGCCCCCTCAGGAAGAGGCGGTCCAGTTCCTTCATGCTCATCTCGGTCCAGGTGGGGCGGCCATGGTTGCACTGGCCGCTGCGCTCGGTGCGCTCCATATCGCGCAGCAGGGCATTCATCTCCTCGAGCCCCAGCTGGCGATTGGCCCGCACGCTGCCATGGCAGGCCATGGTCGCCAGCAGCTCGTTGATGCGCGCCTCGAGCCGGTCGGAACGGCCGTAGCGCTCCAGGTCGGCGAGCATGTCACGCACCAGGGGCTCGACATCAGCCTCGGCAAGCAGCACCGGCACCTGACGCACCAGCAGGGTCTCGGGCCCCGCCACGTCCAGTTCCACACCGAGGCGCGCGAAGGCGTCATGCTCGGCCTCGGCAGTGGCCACTTCAGCAGGAGTCGCTGCCAGCGACACCGGCACCAGCAGTGGCTGGGCCTGCAACCCACCGCCGTCCCCCGTACCGCCGTGAACCTGCGCCTTCATCCGTTCGTAGACAATGCGTTCGTGGGCGGCATGCATGTCCACCACCACCAATCCACGCTCGGTCTGCGAGAGGATATAGACACCGTGCAGCTGGGCAACGGCATAGCCCAGCGGCGGCGCACGGGTCGCATCCTCCTCGGGCATCGCCGGACGCGGCGTTCGGGCCGCCGAGGAGGCGCGACGCTCCTCGAGGGCTACCCCCGCCGCGCTGCCGCCGGGGGACGGGGCGGCGGGCTGCGGGGTCAGCAGGCGTTCCTCATGATCGGGGTGTAGGGCCCGGTAGCCCTCCATGAAGGCCCGCACCCGGTCGGGCGTCACGCTATCACGGGCCCCCTCACGCTCCGCATGCCCCGGCAGTGCCATCGGCTGCTGCTGCCAGGCGGGCGCCGCCTCACGCACGTCGTTCCCGGGCTCGGCCGTCCCGGGCATGTCGTCACGCCCCCCCTCCTCGCCGGGCCTGGCCTCGCTCAGCGCACGGTGCAGGCTCGAGAACAGGAAGTCGTGGACCATCCGCCCGTCGCGGAATCGTACTTCATGCTTGGTGGGATGGACATTGACATCCACCACCTTGGGGTCAACCTCGAGATAGAGCACGAAGACCGGATGGCGACCATGGAAGAGCACGTCGCGGTAGGCCTGGCGGATGGCATGCGCAACCAGTCGGTCACGCACCACGCGGCCGTTGACGAAGAAGTACTGCTGGTCGGCCTGGGCACGGGAGTGGGTGGGCAGTCCGACCCAGCCCCACAGCCGCAGGCCACCCACTTCCAGATCCACATGCAGGGCGTTCTCCAGAAACGCCTTGCCAAGGAGGGACTCGAGGCGCCGCTCACGAGCCACCGGATCGTCGCCGGGCGGCAGCTGGTGCAGGGTCTTGTGGTTATGGCGCAGCACCCAGCCGATGTCGAAGCGTGACAGCGCCTGGCGCCGGAAGGCCTCTTCGACATGGCCGAACTCGGTCTTCTCGGTGCGCAGGAACTTGCGCCGAGCCGGGGTGTTGAAGAAGAGGTCACGGACCGTCACCGAGGTACCGCGGGGGTGCGGAGCCGGGGTCACGCGCGGCTCCATGCGCCGCCCCTCGGCCACCACGCGCCAGCCGCTGCGCGGGTCCTCGTCGGTATTGGAGGTCAACTCCAGCCGCGCCACCGAGCTGATCGAGGCCAGCGCCTCGCCGCGAAAGCCCAGGCTTGCCACGCCCTCGAGCTCCTCCAGGGAGACGATCTTGCTGGTGGCATGGCGCGACAGGGCCAGCGGCAGGTCGGCCTCGCCGATGCCACTACCGTCGTCTTTCACCCGGATCGTACGGGCACCGCCATTTTCCAGCTCGACCTCGATGCGCCTGCTGCCGGCATCGATGGCGTTCTCCACCAGCTCCTTGACCACCGAGGCGGGACGCTCGACCACCTCGCCGGCGGATATCTGGTTGGCCAGACGCGGGTCGAGGATCTGGATATGGCGATTGTCTGTCATATCACTCCATCACAGCTGGAAGCTGGAAGCTGGAAGCTGGAAGCTGGAAGCTGGAAGCTGGAAGGGAAGCATAAAACCTCCTTACTGGTCTTCAAGGAGTTTTCTTCAAGCTTCCCGCCGCGAAGCGGCGCTCTTCCAGCTCATGTGCGGGGTATCTGCAGCACCTGCCCGACCCGTATCACGTCGCCATTGAGCTCATTGGCCTGCTTGAGCTGGGCGACCGGCACGCCGTGACGCGCCGCGATCTCCGACAGGGTATCACCGGGCTGGATACGATACTCGTTGCCCTCGGGGCTGCGGTTCCTGTCACGTTGCCAGGCCAGCAGGCTGGCCGGCGGGGGGTTACGCTGAAAGTGGCTGCGAATACCACCGAACAGCGCCTCGACCATTCGCTGCTGATAGCCACCCTCACGCAGCCGACGCTCCTCCTCGGGATTGGAGATGAAGCCGGTCTCGACCAGCAGCGAGGGGATATCCGGCGACTTGAGCACCATGAAACCGGCCTGCTCGACCCGCGACTTGTGCAGGCGATTGACCCGCCCGAGCTGATCGAGCACCTGGCCGCCGATGGTCAGGGAGTCATTGAGGGTCGCCGTCATGGTCAGGTCGAGCAGCACGCCACGCAGCACCTCGTCCTTGTCGTCCAGCGACAGGCTGCCGTCGACACCGCCGATCAGGTCGGCCTCGTTCTCGCTGGCGGCCAGCCACTGGGCCGTCTCGGACGTGGCCCCCCGCTGGGAGAGGGCATAGACCGAGCTGCCGTTGGGCCGTGGACTGTTGAAGGCATCGGCATGGAGCGATACGAAGAAGTCGGCCTTCTGCTCGCGGGCGATGCGAGTCCGCTGACGCAGGCCGATGTAGTAGTCCCCATCGCGGACCATCACCGCCCGGAACCCCTCCGCGTCATTGACCAGGCGTGCCAGGCGCTTTGCCATCTCCAGCACGACATCCTTCTCGCGGGTGCCCGCCGGGCCGATCGCCCCCGGATCCTCGCCACCATGACCGGCATCGATGGCAATGATGATGTCGCGCCTGGGATGGGGCTTGGCCGGCTCCAGCACCTGGGCGGCGTCAATGTCGGCCGGGTCGGCGCCATCCGCCACGGCCTCGCTGCGAGCACGCTCGGCGGCGATCTCCTGCTCGCGGATCATCGCCTCGATGGGGTCGATCGGGTCCTCCACGGCACTCTCGCCGGGATACTCCAGGTCCACCACCAGGCGGTGGCCATACTGGTCATTGGGCGCCAGGGTAAAGTGGCGGGGCTCGACTTCCCGCTCGAGTTCCAGCACCACGCGCAGGCCGTTGCCGTCGCGCACGCCGGTGCGCAGGGTGCTGATGGCACTTCCCTCCAGGTCCAGCCGTTCGGCGTCGGCATTGAGCTGGCTGTCGTCCAGGTCGATCACCAGGCGGCGCGGGTTGTCGAGGCTGAAGACGTTGGCCCGCGTCGGGGAGGAGAGATCGAAGACCAGACGCGCGTGGTCGGGCGCCGCCCAGAGACGCAGGTTGTCGACGCTGGCGGCCGAGGCCAGGCCGCTGGCTAACCACAGCGCCAGCCCTAGCATCCCGGCCAGCAGGCGCCCTGCCGAAATCGTGCGTATCATGGCGCCGCTTCACCTTCCCTGTCGAGAATCCAGCCAGCCAGTGCCGGCATCACCGTCAGGCGCTCGAGCACCGCCCGGCCAAGGTCGCTGCGCGCCGAGAGCGTCGCCTCGCGTCCGCTGCCGGCCAGCCGCAGGACGACGTCCAGATCCGGGGCCGGCAGCCACCCCTCGCCTCGCTCCGGCCACTCGATCACGCAGAGGGCATCCTCGGCGAGCAGGTCGCGGCCGCCGATGAATTCGAGCTCCTCGGGATCGCCCAGGCGATAGAGGTCGAAGTGGTGTACCAGCACCCCGTCCAGCTCATAGGGCTCCACCAGGGTATAGGTAGGGCTCTTGACCGCTCCGCGGTGGCCACAGGCCCGCAGGATGCCACGCGTCAGGGTCGTCTTGCCGGCCCCGAGCTCACCGGCCAGGTGCACGCGACCATGACCCTCCAGGGCTCGCCCCAGGCACTCGCCGAGGGCAACCTGGCACGCTTCGTCATCGAGTCGCAACTGCATCGTTCTCGCCCATCGTCGGGTTGACCAGAATTCGTGCACAGGATGCCAGATCGCCGGCCAGCAGGCCACGCTCGCCCGACTGCCGGGCCGCCATGTCGGCTGCCAGCGCATGCACCAGCACACCAACCCGAACCGCCGGCTCGAGAGGCAGCCCCTGAGCCAGCAGCGCGCCCAGGATGCCGGAGAGCGCATCGCCCATGCCGCCGCTGGCCATGCCCGGATTCCCGTAGGGGCAGACGGCAAGCCCCTCGGGACCCGCCACCAGGCTACCGGCACCCTTCAGTACCACGACCCCACCATAGCGCTGCTGCAAGGCCAGGGCGGCCGCGGGCCGGTCGGCCTCGACCTCGCCGGCATCGAGCCCCAGCAGGCGGGCGGCCTCGCCGGGATGGGGCGTCAGCACCCAGTCCTCGCGCCGCTGGCCAGTGAAGCGATTCGCCAGCAGGTTGAGGGCATCGGCATCCACCACCAGCGGCCTGTCGGTCGCCAGGGCCGCCTGCAGCACGCCCTGCCCCCAGCTGCCCTGGCCGAGTCCCGGCCCCACCACCAGCACGTCGGCCCGCCCCGGCAGCCCGCCGAGGTCCCCGCTGCCGCGAACACCGTGGACCATCACCTCGGCGCAGCGCACCAGGCTTGCGGTGACATGCTCGGGCGCCGTGGCCAGGCTCACCTTGCCAGCGCCCAGTCGCGCACAGGCCTCGGCAGCGAGCAGCGCCGCGCCGCCGAAGCCCGGGGCGCCGCCCAGCACCAGCGCATGGCCGAAATCCCCCTTGTGGGCACTGCGCGCCCGAGGAGGCAGCCAGGTCGCTATCCATTCGGCATCGAGCAGGTGCGCCGCCGGGACCAGGTCCGCCTCGGCCTCGGCATTCACGCCCAGGGCCCGAAAGCCCACCTCGCCCACCCTGGTCGCTGCCGCCCCGGTGTGCAGCCCCAGCTTGTCACCGATGAAGGTCACCGTGCGACTGGCCCGGACCGCCGTGCCGAGAACGGCGCCGGTGTCGGCATGCAGCCCCGAGGGAATGTCGATGGCCAGCACCGGCAGGCCGCTGGCGTTGATGGCCTCGATCGCCTCGCGGGCCGCGCCACGCACCTCGCCACCGAGGCCTGTGCCCAGCAGGGCGTCGACGATCAGCTCGCCCTCGAGGACGAGATCCGGCCGCCAGGGCTCGGCCCCCACCCCGGCCGCCGTGGCCATGTCGGCGGCGCACCTGGCATCACCCGACAGCTCGTCGTGCGGCTTGAGCAGGATGCGCTGCACGGCGAGCCCCTCGGCGGCCGCCAGCGCCGCCAGCACGTGGCCATCGCCGCCGTTGTTGCCGCCCCCGCAGAGCACGCTGAGCGAGCGCACCTCGGGCCAGCGGGCCTTGAGGCTCTGCCAGGCGGCCGACGCCGCGCGCTGCATCAGGGCGAAGCCCTCGATGCCCCCTGCGATGGTTCGCCGATCGAGCTCGCGTACCTGGTCGGCGCGATAGAGCGGCCGCGATAGCCGCTCGGGGTGGGGGGCGTTCCGGCTCATCCGGTGTCTCCTCGTTCGGGATGCTTTACCATAGGAGTGTAAATTCTCTGGGCCCCACGCCAAGTCGCGGGGCCGATCTGCATGGTGTTATCTCGATCATGAGCCCCCTGTCCGCTTCGGGTGACGCACTCGACACGCACGCCCTTGCCGAGCAGATCAAGACCTGGGGCCGCGAGCTCGGCTTCCAGCAAGTCGGCATCACCGACATCGACCTGGCCGAGGACGAACGTTATCTGGAACGCTGGCTGGCCGCCGGCTACCACGGCGAGATGGGCTTCATGGCCAAGCACGGCACCAAGCGCACTCGACCAGCGGAGCTGGTTCCCGGCACGGTTCGGGTAATCAGTGTACGCCTGGATTACCTGCCCGCCGAGGTGGAGACAGCGAAGGTACTCGGCCAGCCAGAGACCGCCTACGTCTCACGCTATGCCACCGGACGCGACTACCACAAGCTGATGCGCAAGCGGCTTGCCACCCTGGCGAGATGGCTCGAGGCCGAGGTCGGCCCCTTCGGCTACCGTGCCTTCGTCGACTCCGCGCCGGTGATGGAACGGGCCCTGGCGCGCAAGGCCGGGCTGGGCTGGTTCGGCAAGAACGCCATGCTGCTCAACCCCGGGGCCGGCTCGCTGTTCTTCCTGGGCGAACTCTACACCGACCTGCCGTTGCCGGTGGACGCCCCGTTCGAGAGCGACCACTGCGGTAGCTGCAGCGCCTGCCGCACCGCCTGCCCTACCGGCGCCATCGTCGAGGACCGGGTGGTGGATGCCCGGGCCTGCATCTCCTATCTCACCATCGAACTGTTCGGGTCCATTCCCGAGCGCTACCGGGAAGCCATGGGCAATCGGGTGTTCGGCTGCGACGACTGTCAGCTGGTCTGTCCCTTCACCCGCTTTACCCGGGCCTCCCGCGAGGCCGACTTCGCGCCGCGCCATGACCTGGACCGCGCGAGCCTGGTCTCGCTGTTCGCCTGGGGCGAGGGGGAGTTCCTGGAGAAGACCGCCGGCAGCCCGATCCGCCGGATCGGCTACGAGCGCTGGCTGCGCAACCTCGCGGTGGGACTCGGCAACGCCCCCTGGAGCGAGGCCGTGGAGGCCGCCCTGAGGGCGCGGCTGCCCTACCCCTCCGACCTGGTGCGCGAACACGTGCGCTGGGCCCTGGCCCGCCAACAGGAGAAGCGCCAGGGGCTCATAGCCGTAAACTGAAAGCTGGAAGCTGGAAGCTGGAAGCTGGAAGCTGGAAGCTGGAAGGCAGCATGATCCCGCTAACTATGGGTCAAGCTTTTTCTTCCAGCTTCAAGCTTAAGGCTTACAGCTCCCGGCGAAGCCGGGGAGGATTGTCTTCCAGCTTCAGGCTTAAGGCTTACAGCTCCCGGCGAAGCCGGGGAGGGTTTTCTTCCAGCTTCAAGCTTAAGGCTTACAGCTCCCGGCGCAGCCGGGCTATTCTTCCTCGTCGCGCGCGTCATCTTCTAGGCGGAGAAAGGTCTCGCGGTAGTGCGCCAGCTCGGCAATGGACTCCTTGATGTCGTCCATGGCGAGATGCACGTTGCGCTTGTCGAAGCCGGCCAGGGCGCCCGGGTTCCAGCGCCTGGCCAGCTCCTTCAGGGTCGAGACGTCCAGGTTGCGGTAGTGGAAGAAGGCCAGCAGCTCGGGCATCTCCCGCTCCAGGAAGCGCCGGTCCTGATGAACGCTGTTGCCGCACATGGGCGAGCTGCCGGGCTCGACATGGGCCCTGAGGAAGGCAAGCGTCTGCCGCTCGGCCTCGGCGGTATCGACCGGGCTCTCCTTCACACGCCTCACCAGGCCGGAGCCGCCATGCGTCCGGGTGTTCCAGTCGTCCATCGCCTCGAGCAGGGTGTCCGGCTGGTGCACCGCAATCACCGGCCCCTCGGCAATGACGTTGAGCTCGCTGTCGGTGACCAGGGTTGCCACCTCGATGATCCGCTCGCGGTTCGGGTCGAGTCCGGTCATCTCCAGGTCAATCCAGACCAGGCGCTGGCGACGCGGGTCCTGGGCATCGGGGGACTCGGCGGGAGAGTGCTCTGCCATTGCGGTTTCCTTGCATGGGCGTCCGCTGGCGACAGCGGACACCTTGGGTGAGTACAATGGTGCCCATTGTAGCGAGCTTCGGCCCCCCATGAGCAAACGCAAGTTGAGTCGCCAGCAGCGCTGGCGCATCGAGAAGGTCCAGGCGGAACGCGCACAGCGCGCCGATCGACGCGACGCCCGGGACGGCGAGAGACTGGCCGCCGGCGAGTACGGGCCCGAACAGAACGGCCGGGTGATCGCTCACTTCGGCCGCACCCTGGATGTGCGGCCAGAGCGAGGCGATACTGCCGTGCGCTGCCATCTGCGCGCCAACCTCGAGGGACTGGTGACCGGCGACCGGGTCATCTGGCGAGCCGCCCATGACGCCAGTGACGGCGTGGTGGTGGCCCGCGGCGAACGCGACAGCGTCCTTGAGCGCCCCGATGCGCGCGGCCAGATCAAGCCGGTGGCGGCCAACATCGACCAGCTCCTGATCGTCTTCGCGGTGGAGCCGGCGCCCCACGCCAACCTGATCGACCGCTACCTGGTCGCCGCCGAGGCCACCGGCATCGCCCCCGTCCTGGTGCTCAACAAGATCGACCTGCTGCCGGAACACGGCGGTGAACTGCGCGACCTGCTGGGGCGCTACGAGACCCTGGGCTATCCGGTGGTCACCACCACCACCGAACGCGAGGGGGGACTATCGGCCCTGCATGCCCGGCTGGCCGGGCGCACCTCGGTGTTCGTGGGCCAGAGTGGCGTGGGCAAGTCCTCGCTGATCGACCGCCTGCTCCCGAACGAGGAGCTTCGCATCGGGGCGCTGTCGAAGGACACGCGCAAGGGTACGCACACCACCACTACCGCGCGTCTCTACCCCCTTCCTGACCCCACCTCGGGTGAGATTGCCGGGGCAAGCGGCGGCGAGCTGATCGACTCGCCGGGGATCCGCGAATTCGGCCTGGGCCACCTGGACGAGCAGCAGGTCACCGAGGGCTTCGTCGAGTTCCGTGACTTCCTGGGCCGGTGTCGCTTCCGCGACTGCCGCCACCGCCACGAGCCGGGTTGCGCCCTGCTCGCCGCCGTGGAGCATGGCGACATCCATCCCCAGCGCTTTGCCAGCTACCGACGCATCCTCGAGAGTCTCGGGGAGGCCTGACGCCAGGCACCTGACTCAAGGGAGCCTGAACCCAGGAGTCGATTTTACGGAGCTGAAATTAAGGAGAAACTGCCATGAGTTCCGAAGACAACCTGCTCCCGCTGATCATCGAGCCCGACCAGCTCGCCGACCACCTGGACGAGCCGTCGCTGCTGATCATCGACGTGCCGCTCAGGGCCGAGAGCTACGGCGAGGGGCACGTCCCCGGCGCCATCTTCCTGGATCATCGCCTGCTGATGCGCGGTGAGGACCCGGCCGGCAACAGTGTCCCCAACGACGTGCCAACGCTCGAGGCACTCTCCCGGCTGTTCTCGTCGCTCGGTCTGACCCGGGACACCCACGTCGTCGCCTACGACGACGAGGGCGGCGGCTGGGCCGGACGCCTGCTGTGGACCCTGGAACTGATCGGCCACACCCGCTACTCCTATCTCAACGGCGGCATCCATGCCTGGCGGGAGGCCGGCCGGCCCGTCTCCACCGAGCCGGGGACTCCCCGCCCCAGCGACTACGAGGCGGAGATCCTGCACCCCGAGGTCGCCATCGATCGCCTCGAACTCCAGGAGCGCCTGGGCGAGAAGGGCTTCGCGGTCTGGGATGCCCGCTCCCGCGCCGAATACGATGGCGAGAAGGGCAGCAACGCGCGCCTGGGCCATATCCCCGGGGCGGTGAACATGGAGTGGACCGACGCCATGGACCGGGAGCACGGCCTGCGGATCCGCGACTATGCGGAGCTCGTTACCGAGCTCGAGGCCCTTGGCCTGACGCCTGACATGGAAGTGGTTACCCACTGCCAGAGCCACCACCGCAGCGGCTTCACCTGGCTGGTGGGCAAGGCCCTGGGCTTCGAGAGGATCCGCGGCTATGCCGGCTCCTGGAAGGAGTGGGGCAATCGCGACGATACGCCCATCGAAAGGTAAGCTGGAAGCTGGAAGCTGGAAGCTGGAAGCTGGAAGCTGGAAGCTGGAAGCTGGAAGCTGGAAGCTGGAAGCTGGAAGCTGGAAGCTGGAAGCTGGAAGCTGGAAGCTGGAAGCTGGAAAGCAGCATGATCCCGCTAACCTAGAGATCTAGTTTTTCTTCCAGCTTATAGCTAAAGGCTTACAGCTCCCGGCGAAGCCGGGTCAGGTTTTTCTTCCAGCCTGGGGCTTAAGGCTCCGGGCGAAGCCCGGGGGGGGTCTTCCAGCTTCCAGCCGCGAAGCGGCGCTCTTCCAGCTTCAAGCTTGATGTGGCCAAGCTAAACCTCCCCTTCATCGACCCTAAGTCCTTCGAGAGAGCTCATCCTTCGTGATCCCCGCCAAGCTGTTTTCACTGATCCAGTACCCGGTACCCCACCATCTGCTGTCGCGGCTGGTGGGACGGCTTGCCGACTGCCGGCAGCCCTGGCTGAAGAACGCCTGTATCCGCGCCTTCATCCGGCAGTTCCGCGTGGACATGGATGAGGCCGCCGAGCCTGACCCGACGGCCTATGCCACCTTCAACGACTTCTTCACCCGCGTCCTGAAGGAGGATGCCCGCCCCCTCGGCGAGGGCCTGACCTCCCCCGCCGATGGCACCCTCTCGCAGTTCGGCGCCATCGAGGCCGGCCAGCTGCTCCAGGCCAAGGGCCACCGCTTCTCGATGATGGAGATGCTCGGCAACGACGGCGAGGCGGCGCGCCGCTATCTGGGTGGCAGCTTTGCCACCGTCTACCTCTCGCCGAGCGACTACCATCGGGTCCACATGCCGCTCTCCGGCACCCTCACCGAGATGGTCTACGTGCCGGGCCGGCTGTTCTCGGTGAACGCTGCCACCACCGAGCATGTGCCCAACCTCTTCGCCCGCAACGAGCGGCTGGTGTGCCACTTCGATACCGAGCACGGCCCCATGGTGGTGGTGCTGGTCGGGGCGATGATCGTCGCCGCCATCGAGACGGTCTGGGCCGGCCAGATCACCCCGCTCTCCGGCGAGGTGCAGCGCGTGCGCTTCGATACCCCGGTGCGGCTCGAGAAGGGCCAGGAGATGGGCCGTTTCAAGCTCGGCTCCACGGTGGTGATGGCCTTCAGCGAGCCGGTCACCTTCACTGACGACCTCGCGCCCCGCGCCAAGGTACGGATGGGGCAGTCGCTGGGGCAACTGTCTCGCTAGGGCAAGGGCTTTTCCGGCGGAAAGTCCCGGGGTGCCGGACCATCGCGGAGGCGCTGTGAACCCTTCCCTGGGCGCTACCGATGCCCTGCTGCGCTCTCGCATCCTGCTCCGCTTGCAGGACCGGTGCTGGCCATCCATGGCCAGCCCGTTCAAAGCAGAACTTCTCACCCCTGGCATAGGACCTCCGCTTCGACTTCCCCCCGGCGCCCTACCTCTCAGACCTAACAACGGGGCGTGGCGAAGGCCATGACCTCCGCCACGCTCGACTTGCCCAGCGCCAGCTGGATCAGCCGGTCGAGGCCCAGGGCAACGCCGCTCCCCTCGGGCAGGCCGTGGGCCAGGGCGGCCAGCAGGCGCTGGTCCACGTCCACCTCGGTCAGGCCCGCGGCATGGCGGGCGGCGTTGTCCTGCTCGAAGCGCGCCGCCTGCTCCTCGGCATCGGTGAGCTCGTCGTAGCCGTTGGCCAGCTCCAGCCCTTCCAGGTAGAGCTCGAAGCGCGAGGCCACCCAGGCGCCGTCCTCGGGGTCGCGATGGTGACGCGCCAGGGCGGCCTGACTGGCCGGATAGTCCACGACCACCTCGACCCCATCTCGCCCGAGACGGGGCTCGATTTCGAAACTCATCAATAGGTCGAGACAGCTGTCGCGGCCACTGTCGGTCATGTCCAGACCGCCGCGCTCGCCCGCCAGGCGTTGCAGCTCGGCAAGCGGGGCGGTGAAGGGATCGATGGTCAAGGTCTCGCGAAACAGCTCGCGATAGCGCCGCCGCCGCGGCGCATCTCCCAGTTCCTGGCCGAGCACGGCGTTGACCAGGGCAGCGGTCTCCTCGATCAGCGCATCGAGCGCAAGTCCGGGGCGATACCACTCCAGCATGGTGAACTCGAGGTTGTGGCGCCGCCCCACCTCGCCGTCGCGAAAGCTTCGGGCCAGCTGGAAGATCGGCCCCGAGCCGGCAGCCAGCAGCCGCTTCATGGCGAACTCCGGGGAGGTCTGCAGCCAGAGCCGCTCGCGCCCGGCCGGGGTAGCGGCCTGCGTGTGCAGCGAGGCCAGGTGCACTTCCGTGCTGCCGCCATGGCCCAGTACCGGTGTCTCCACCTCCAGCACACCGCGCCGGGCGAAGAAGGCGCGCACTTCTGAAAGCAGGCGCGCCCGCTCGCGCAGGGTCTCGATGGTGGCCGAGGGTCGCCAGTCGTCCGTCATTTTCCAACCTCCAGAACCGGCAAGGCCACGCGTATAGGCGTGGCCTTGCATTAGGCGGCACCTGGGCGCCTCTTGCCCTGTGGGAGCGATCTTCAGATCGCGAATGCCGAGCCGGCGAGGCTTGAGGTAACACCACATTCGCGCAGCGAAGCTGCGCTCCCACAAGAAGCTTTACAGCCTATAGGCGCCGTTTCAGCCTTGGCACTTCAGGCGCGGGAAACATACTCGCCCGTCCGCGTATCCACCTTCAGCACCTCGCCCTCGTTGATGAACAGCGGCACGCGCACCACGGCACCGGAGGAGAGTGTCGCCGGCTTGGAACCACCCTGGGCGGTATCCCCCTTGAGGCCCGGGTCGGTCTCGGTCACTTCCAGCTCGATGAAGTTCGGCGGCGTCACGTTGATCACGTTGTCGTTCCACAGGGTAACGGTATAGGGGACCTGCTCCTTGAGCCATTTCTCGGTGTCCCCCAGCGCCTTCTTGTCGACCGCATACTGCTCGAAGGAACCGTCGGTCTTCATGAAATACCACATGTCCCCGTCAGTGTAGAGGTACTCCATCTCCAGCTCGAGGACATCGGCGGCCTCCAGGGAGTCGCCGGACTTGAAGGTGTGCTCAAGGACCCGGCCGGTCATCAGGTTGCGCAGCTTGACACGGTTGAAGGCCTGTCCCTTGCCAGGCTTGACCAGCTCGTTCTCGACAATGCTGCACGGATCGCCGTCCAGCATCACCTTCAGACCGCCCTTGAATTCATTGGTAGAATAATTGGCCATGATCGCTTACCCATATTCAAGCGCGCCACCGGCACTGGCCAGGGGCGCGCGCAAGCAAATGAAGTTCAACGGGGCACTCACCCCCGTTCATATTGACTGGTGTGTCGCATGATAACCCGAAGCAGCGCCCTTTTGCAGCGTCCCGACCCGCAGACTCGCCCCCTGCTCGTTCAGGCGCGCTGGCAGACCCAGCTGGCCAGAGCGGTTCGCGATCCCCGCGAGCTGTGCCGCCGCCTGGAACTCGACGAGGCCTTCTGGCCCGGTGCCGAACGCGGCCACACCCTCTTCGAGGTACGCGTCCCCGAGGCCTACCTGGCTCGCATCCGCCCCGGCGACCCGTCCGACCCCCTGCTGCGCCAGGTGCTGCCGCTGGCCGAGGAGGCGCTGGTGGCGCCCGGCTATGTGGCCGACCCCCTCGAGGAGGCCGAGCATGCACCGGCACCGGGGCTGATCCACAAGTATGCCGGCCGGGTCCTGTTGATCGCGAGTCCCGCCTGCGCGGTGAACTGCCGCTACTGCTTCCGCCGGCACTTTCCCTACGAGGAGAATGCCCCCTCGCGAGCCCAGTGGGAGACCAGCCTCGATTATCTGCGCGGCGATACGACGCTCCACGAGGCCATCCTTTCCGGGGGCGATCCCCTGGCAGCCAGCGATCGCCAGCTGGCCTGGCTGGTCGAGCGGCTGGACGCCATTCCCCACCTCAAGCGCCTGCGCATCCACAGCCGGCTGCCGGTGGTGATCCCCGAGCGCATCGATGACGCCCTGCTCGGCTGGCTCGGCAACACCCGCCTGCAGACGGTGATGGTGCTGCACATCAACCATGCCAACGAGATCGACGAGGCCGTCATCGCCGCCTGCCGCCGGCTGAGCGAGGCCGGCGTGACCCTGCTCAACCAGAGCGTGCTGCTGCGGGGAGTGAACGACTCGCAGCAGGCCCTGGCCGCGCTTTCCGAGCGGCTGTTCGAGGCCGGCATCCTGCCCTACTACCTCCACGTGCTCGACCCGGTGGCCGGGGCGGCGCACTTCGACGTGGCCGACTTTGATGCCCGCGAACTGGTCGCGGGCCTGCGCAAGGTGCTGCCGGGCTTCCTGATGCCGCGGCTGGTGCGGGAGATTCCCGGCGAGGCAAGCAAGACACCCTTATAAGCTGTAAGCCGGAAGCTGGAAGCTGGAAGCTGGAAGCTGGAAGCTGGAAGCTGGAAGCTGGAAGCTGGAAGCTGGAAGCTGGAAGCTGGAAGCTGGAAGCTGGAAGCTGGAAGGCAGCATGAAACCTCCACTGCTTGGGCCAAGGTTTTTCTTCCAGCTTCAAGCTCAAGCCCGCGCAGCGGGCATTCTTCCAGCTCCGGGCGCAGCCCGGCTCTTCCAGCTTCAAGCTCAAGCCCGCGCAGCGGGCGTTCTTCCAGCTCCGGGCGCAGCCCGGCTCTTCCGGCTTCAAGCTAAAGAGTCGGCGGTGACGTTGGGCGCCGGCGCGCGGGTGGAGAGATGGCGGTTGAGGGCGCTCATCACGGCCTTCATGGAGGCACTGGTGATGCTCTCGTCGGTTCCGACCCCGAACACCGCCTCGTCGCCCGCACGAACCTCCACATAGGCGATTGCCTCGGCATCGGCGCCCTGGCCACGGGAGTGTTCGTGGTAGTCGATGATCTCCACGTCGTGGCCGGCCGCGGCCAGCGCCTTGACGAAGGCAGCCAGCGGGCCATTGCCCTCACCCTCGATGGTGCGACGCTCGCCCTGCTCTTCGATGGTGGCCTCCAGGTGCACCCGGGGGCTGTCGGGTTCGGAGGAGAGACGGTGGCCGACCAGGCCGAAGGGCGAATCCTTGGCCAGGTATTCGTCGACGAAGGCCTGATAGATCATCTGCGATGTGATCTCCTTGCCCAGCCGGTCAGCCACCTCCTGCACCACCTGGCTGAACTCCATGGAGAGCCGACGCGGCAGCTCGATCCCGTGCTCCTGCTCGAGCAGGTAGGAGACGCCCCCCTTGCCGGACTGGCTGTTGACGCGGATCACCGCTTCGTAGCTGCGACCCACATCCAGCGGATCGATGGGCAGGTAGGGCACCTCCCAGACGTCATTCTCGGCCTCGCGGCGCGCGGCCATGCCCTTCTTGATGGCGTCCTGATGGGAGCCCGAGAAGGCGGTGAACACCAGGTCACCCACATAGGGGTGTCGCGGGTGCACCGGCAGCTGGTTGCAGTGCTCCACCTCGCGCATGATCGGCGTGATGTTGGAGAAGTCGAGGCCCGGATGCACTCCCTGGGTATAGAGATTCATGGCCAGGGTGACGAGGTCGACATTGCCGGTACGCTCGCCGTTACCGAACAGGCAGCCCTCGACCCGGTCGGCACCGCCCATCACGGCAAGCTCGGCGGCCGCCACGCCGGTGCCGCGGTCATTGTGCGGGTGCACGCTGACGACCAGGTGGTCGCGATGGGCAACGTGACGACAGAACCACTCCACCTGGTCGGCGTAGTTGTTGGGCGTCGCGCACTCCACGGTGGCCGGCAGGTTGACGATCATCGGCGCATCGGTGCTGGCGCCGAAGGCCGCCTCCACCGCGTCGACGATCTCCACGGCAAAGTCCATCTCGGTAGTGCTGAACAGCTCAGGCGAGTACTGGAAGGTCCAGTTTGTCCCGGGGGTTTCTTCCATGCGGCGGCGAATCTGCGTGGTGGCATCCACGGCGATCTGGATGCATTCGGGCTTGTCGACATTGAACACGACACGGCGAAATACCGGATCGGTGGCGTTGTAGACGTGGACGATGGCGTTCCTCGCCCCCTTCAGCGCCTCGAAGGTGCGATCGATCAGGTGCGGGCGGGCCTGGGTGAGCACCTGGATCTGAACGTCATCGGGCACCCTGCCCTCCTCGATCAGGGCGCGCACAAAGTCGAAGTCGGTCTGAGAGGCGGAGGGGAAGCCCACCTCGATCTGCTTGAAACCGATCTTGACCAGCAGGTCGAAGAGGCGCTGCTTGCGCTCCTGGTCCATGGGATCGATCAGGGCCTGGTTGCCGTCGCGCAGGTCGACAGCACACCACTGGGGTGGCGTCTCGATACGACGATTCGGCCACTGGCGGTCGGGCAGGTCGACGGCCACGAAGGGGCGGTACTTGGTAGCGGGGTTATCGAGCATCATGGTGGCGTTCTCCCTGGACTGGCGATGCGGCACTCTTGCGAATACGGCTCACAAACGGCAGCGCCCCGACGGCCGGGGGCCTGTCGGGGCGTCACGCGAGGTATCGGACACAACCGCACCCTGGACACGAACGACATGGCATTCGTGACGACTCGGCACGGCATGGGCTTTGATGGCGGGACGTCTGGTGATGGCTGACATGGTACGACCTCGTTTCGACCGGGACCTTCTGGCGAAGGACAATGGCGATGCAGGCGGCATCGCCCACGCTCTCAGGAGCGGGCTAGTAGTCGTAGGTCGAGGTCGTACGCCGTCATGTTCATAGCCATAGAGAATCAAGGCTGGGAGGCTTTGTCAACTCCGCCGTTCAAGCAGTGCCTCCATCCGCGAGAGCTGATCGCGCAGTTCTCGCACGTCGCTGCGCAGGCCGTGCAGCTCGGCGGCTTCCCCCTGGCCACTCTCGATCTCCATTTGCACGCTCTCCTTCTGCATCACGTCGAGCACGATGCCGATCATCATGTTGAGGAAGATGAAGGCGGTGAGGAAGATGAACGTCAGGTAGTAGATCCAGCTCCAGGCATAGACCTCCTGGGTGGCGTACATCACGTCAGTCCAGTCCTCGAAGGTGGCAATGCGGAACAGGGTCAGCATGGCGATCGAGATGTTGCCCCACAGGAAGTCGTCCACCTCGGCGAACAGGAAGCTGCCGAGGGCCGCGTAGATGTAGAAGATGATGAACATCAGCAGGGCCACGTAGCCCATGCGCGGGATCGACTTGATCAGCGCCGCCATCAGCATGCGCAGCTCGGGAATCATCGAGACCAGGCGCAGCACCCGAAAGATGCGCAGCAGCCGCGCCAGCAGCACCATCTCCGAGTCATCCAGAGGGATCAGGCTGGCGGTGACGATCAGGAAATCAAAGATGTTCCAGCCCTTGCGGAAGAAGTCGCGCAGGCGTTTTTCCGCGGCCATGCGGATCAGGATCTCCACCAGGAAGAACACCGTCACCGCCACGTCCATGACCAGCAGCCACTGCTGGAAGGGACTGACTTCCTCCTCGTAGGTCTTGGCCCCGATCAGCAGTGCCGAGACGACGATGATGGCGATCACCGTCAGCTCGAAGGCCTTGTGGGCACGCAGCCGCTCGAAGCGGTCGCGCCAGGTCTCGAAGGTCGTGCTCACTGCCCCGACTCCTCCAGATCGCCCTGGCGATAGCCGATCAGGTAGAGCACGGCATCGAGCCCCAGGGTGGAGATCGACTGGCGCGCCCGGGCCCGCACCAGCGGTTTGGCCCGGAAGGCGATACCGAGCCCGGCGGCGGCCAGCATCTTGAGGTCATTGGCGCCGTCACCCACGGCGATGGTCTGCTCCATGGTCAGGCCCTCGCGGCGGGCAATCTCGTGGAGCAGCTCCGCCTTGCGGTCGGCGTCGAGGATCGGCTCGCGCACCTCGCCGGTGACCCTGCCATTCTCGATCAGCAGCTCGTTGGCATGGACCTCGTCGAAACCGAGCCGCTCCTGAAGGTGGCGGGCAAAGTAGGTGAAGCCTCCGGAGAGGATCGCCGTGCGATAGCCCAGCCGCTTGAGGTGACGCATCAACCGCTCGAGGCCGTCCATCAACGGCAGGGATTCGGCGATCTCGGCGAGCACGGACTCCTCCAGCCCCTCGAGCTTGCTCATGCGCTCGCGGAAGCTCTGCTGGAAGTCCAGCTCCCCACGCATGGCCCGCTCGGTGACCTCGGCCACCTCGTCCCCCACGCCGTGGCGCCGCGCCAGCTCGTCGATCACCTCGGTCTGGATCAGCGTAGAGTCCATGTCGAAGCAGACCAGGCGACGATGGCGGCGCCAGATGGAGTCCTCCTGAAGGGCGATGTCCACGCCGTGCATGGCACCCAGTGCCAGGGCCTTCTCGCGCAGGGCATCGAGGTCGACCTCCTCGCCGCGGAGCCAGCACTCCACGCAGGCACCGTGCTCGGGCATGCCGCCGTCCAGCGGCTCGCGACCGGAGAGGCGATGGATCAGCTCCACGGTCAGGCCGTGCTCGGCGGTCAGCGCGCCCACCTCGGCGAGGATCCCGGCCGGCAGGTGCGGCGCCAGCAGCGTCAGGATCAGCCGCGGCTGGCTCGCCTGAACGCTCCAGCGCTGGTAGTCCTCGGCGCTCACCTGGATTGCCTGGATGTCCAGGCCCAGGGCCTCGCCCGTTGCGGTCAGGGCGCCCTCCAGGTCGCTCTCCCGGTCGAGCCCCACCAGGGCCTCCAGGGAAAGGATGCCGAAGGTCACGCTCTGGTTGATGTCCAGCAACCGGGCGCCGCTGGCCGCCAGCGCCTTGCCCAGCCCGGCCAGCTGGCCCGGACGCGCCACACCGGTGGCGCGGATCAGGATTCTACGTGTCATTGCAAACCTCAAAAAAAGAGGTTCATCGCATTTCGGCGTGAAGGAGGCGAAGCCCCCTGTGGGAGCGCAATTCATTGCGCGAATGGTGCCGACAGGCGCCCCGGTGCTGAGTGCTTATTGCCGGGAAGGCCTTCGGCCTTCTTTCGCGATCTGAAGATCGCTCCCACTGGACAGCATCACGCCAATTTGCATAGAACCAAAAAAAAGCCGTAAGCCGTAAGCCGTAAGCCGTAAGCCGTAAGCCGTAAGCCGTAAGCCGTAAGCCGTAAGCCGTAAGCCAGGGTGTAGCCACCAGGACTTGCGGCCAGAGTTTCTTACAGCTTATAGCTTACAGCTCCCCGTCAGGGGCTAGGCGATCAACCTTCTGCAGGCCGCGGGGCAGCTTGCTGCCGCGCCGGCCGCGCTCGCCACGATAGTAGTCCAGGTCCCCGGCCTTGAGGGTCAGGTGGCGCTTGCCGGCGTGCACCACCAGCGCCGCACCGGCGGGCAGTACCACCAGGTCGCGCACGAACTCCTCGCGGCGGCTGGCCCGGGCGCCGGGGATGTCGAGCATCTTGTTGCCCTTGCCCTTGGCCATCTCGGGCAGTTGCTCGAGAGGAAAGACCAGCAGCCGTCCCTCGTTGGAGACCGCCGCCACGCTGGCGCCCTCCTCGGCCGGCACCTCCAGCGGCGGCAGCACGTTGCAGCCCTTGGGCACGCTGAGGATCGCCTTGCCCGACTTGTTCTTGCCGATCAGCGCCGCGAGGGGCGCGATGAAGCCGTAGCCGCCGTCGGAGGCCAGCAGGAAGCGCCTGTCCGGCGGTGCCAGCATCAGGCCGGCCATGTGGGCCCCGGCCGCCACGTTGACGCGCCCCGTGACCGGTTCACCCTGGCCACGGGCGCTGGGCAGGTTGTGGGCCGACAGCGTGTAGGCCCGCCCGGTGTCATCCAGCAGTACCAGCGGCTGGTTGGTCTTGCCCCGGGCGGCGAGGTGGAAGCGGTCACCGGCCTTGTAGGAGAGGCCGGCGGGGTCGATCTCGTGACCCTTGGCGCTGCGGATCCAGCCCTTCTCGGAGAGCACCACGGTAACCGGGTCGGCGCCGACCAGCTCCACCTCGGAGAGCGCCCGGGCCTCCTCGCGCTCGACCATCGGCGAGCGACGCGCATCGCCGTGCGCCTCGGCGGCGGCGCGCAACTCCTCCTCGATCAGGTCGGTGAGCGCCGCCTCGCTGCCCAGCAACTCCTGCAGGCGCTTGCGCTCGGCCTCGAGCTCGTCCTGCTCGCCGCGGATCTTCATCTCCTCGAGCCTGGCCAGGTGTCGCAGGCGCAGTTCGAGGATCGCTTCGGCCTGGCGGTCGGAGAGCCCGAAGGCCGCCATCAGCGCCGCCTTGGGCTCGTCCTCCTCGCGGATGATGCGGATCACCTCGTCGATGTTGAGGTAGGCGGCCAGCAGGCCCTCGAGGATGTGCAGGCGGTCCTCGACCTTGCCCAGGCGGTGCTCGAGGCGCCGGCGCACCGTGGCGCGGCGGAAGCGCAGCCACTCGCCGAGCAGGTCGGGCAGCGCCATGACCCGCGGGCGGCCGTCCAGGCCGATCACGTTCATGTTGACACGGATGTTCTTCTCGAGGTCGGTGGTGGCGAAGAGGTGCGCCATCAGCGCCTCGATATCGACGCGGCTGGAGCGCGGCTCGATCACCAGCCGCGTCGGCTCCTCGTGGGTCGACTCGTCACGCAGGTCCGCGACCATGGGCAGCTTCTTGGCCTGCATCTGGGCAGCGATCTGCTCGAGCACCTTGGCCCCGCTCACCTGGAAGGGCAGCGCGGTGACCACCACGTTGCCCGCCTCGCGCACGTAGCGGCCACGCAGCTTCACCGAGCCGCGCCCGCTCTCGTAGAGCTTTCTCAGGTCGCTGCGCGGGGTGATGATCTCCGCCTCGGTGGGGAAGTCGGGCGCCGGCATGTGCGCGAGCAGGTCGGTCGTGGTGGCCTGGGGATGGCGCAGCAGGTGGCAGGTGGCCTCGACCACCTCGCCCACGTTGTGCGGCGGGATGTCGGTGGCCATGCCCACGGCGATGCCGGTGCCGCCGTTGAGCAGCACGTGGGGCAGGCGCGCCGGCAGCACCACCGGCTCGTTCATGGTGCCGTCGAAGTTGGGGGTCCAGTCCACGGTGCCCTGGCCGAGTTCGGCGAGCAGCACCTCGGCGAACTTCGACAGCCGCGCCTCGGTGTAGCGCATGGCGGCGAAGGACTTGGGATCGTCGGGGCTGCCCCAGTTGCCCTGGCCGTCCACCAGCGGGTAGCGGTAGCTGAACGGCTGGGCCATCAGCACCATCGCCTCGTAGCAGGCGCTGTCGCCGTGGGGGTGGAACTTGCCCAGCACGTCGCCGACGGTACGCGCCGACTTCTTGTACTTGGCATTGGCACCCAGCGCCAGCTCGCGCATGGCGTAGACGATGCGCCGCTGCACCGGCTTCATGCCGTCGCCGATGTGCGGCAGCGCCCGGTCGAGGATGACGTACATCGAATAGTCGAGGTACGCCTTCTCGGTGTACTCGCGCAGCGAGAGGCGCTCGACGTCGCCCTCCGCCACCTGGATATCCATGGTCATGGGTTCGGGGCCCTATCTGCCATCATGGAAAATTCGCGGGGAGTGCCCGCACGATACGTTCTGGAAGAGCTGTAAGCCGGAAGCTTGAAGCTGGAAGTTACCCCCTGACCATCGCGGGTTTTCTTCCAGCTTCCGGCTTCGAGCTTCCAGCTCAAACCTCGATGTCGGCCAGGTTGCCGTAGTCCTCGAGCCAGCTCTTGCGGTCGCCGGCACGCTTCTTGGCCAGCAGCATGTCCATCATCTCCATGGTGCCGTCGTCGACCTCGCGGGTCAGCTGGACCAGGCGGCGGGTCTCGGGGGCCATGGTGGTCTCGCGCAGCTGCAGCGGGCTCATCTCGCCCAGCCCCTTGAAGCGTTGCACGTTCACGGTACCCCGCCTGCCCTCGAGCTTGCGCTGGATGGCCGCCTTCTCGCTCTCGTCCAGGGCATAGTGCACCTCCTTGCCCAGGTCGATGCGGTAGAGCGGCGGCATGGCCACGAAGACGTGGCCGGCATCCACCAGCGCCGGGAAGTGGCGCACGAAGAGCGCGCACAGCAGGGTCGCGATATGCAGGCCGTCCGAGTCGGCATCGGCGAGGATACAGATCTTGTGATAGCGCAGCTTGGAGAGGTCATCGCTGCCCGGCTCCATGCCGATGGCCACGGCGATGTCGTGGACTTCCTGGGAGCCATAGATGTCATGGGGCTCCACTTCCCAGGTATTGAGGATCTTGCCGCGCAGCGGCAGGATCGCCTGGGTCTCGCGGTTGCGTGCCTGCTTGGCGCTGCCGCCGGCACTGTCGCCCTCCACCAGGAAGAGCTCGCTGCCGGCCGGGTCCTGCCCGGAACAGTCGGCCAGCTTGCCGGGCAGCGCCGGCCCCGAGGTCACCTTCTTGCGCGTCACCTTCTTCGCGCTCTTCTGGCGGCGCTGCGCGGCATTGATCACCAGCTCGGCCAGGGCCTCGGCCTGGTCGACGTGGTGGTTGAGCCACAGCGAGAAGGCGTCCTTGACCACGCCGGAGACGAATCCCGCCACGGTGCGCGAGGAGAGGCGCTCCTTGGTCTGGCCGGCGAACTGCGGGTCGAGCATCTTCACCGAGAGCACATAGGAGACCCGCTCCCAGAGATCCTCCGCGGTGAGCTTGACCCCCCGGGGGAGCAGGTTGCGGTACTCGCAGAACTCGCGCAGGGCATCGAGCAGGCCGGCGCGAAGGCCGTTGACGTGGGTGCCCCCCTGGGTCGTGGGAATCAGGTTCACATAGCTCTCGAGCAGCGGCTCGCCCCCCTCGGGCAGCCACTGGATCGCCCAGTCCACCGCGTGTTCCTCGTCGGCGAAATGCCCGATGAAGGGTGAAGCCGGCAGCACTGCATAGCCATCGGTGGCCTGGGCCAGGTAGTCGCGCAGGCCATCCGCGTACTGCCAGACGCTCTCGCTGCCATCTGGCTCGACCAGGGTGACCTTGAGCCCCGGGCAGAGCACCGCCTTGGCACGCAGCAGGTGCTTGAGCCGCGAGAGCGAGAGTCGGGGGCTGTCGAAGTAGCCCTCCTCGGGCCAGAAGCGCAGGACCGTGCCGCGGGCCCGCTTCGGGGCCGTGCCGATCACCTGCAACGGGGAGGCCTTGTCGCCATGCTCGAAGGCCATGCCGTGGCGGCTGCCATCATGCAGTACCTCGACCTCCAGGCGCTTCGACAGGGCATTGACCACCGAGACCCCGACCCCGTGCAGGCCGCCTGCAAAGCGGTAGCTCGACTGTGAGAACTTACCGCCGGCGTGCAGCCGGGTCATGATCAGCTCGACGCCGGAGACGCCATGTTCGGGATGGATGTCGATGGGCATCCCGCGGCCATCGTCGGCGACCTCGACGCCACCGTCCTCGAACAGCCGCACGCTGACCTCCCGGGCGTGGCCGGCCAGTGCCTCATCGACGCTGTTGTCGATGACCTCCTGAACCAGGTGGTTCGGCCGCGACGTGTCGGTATACATGCCGGGGCGCTTGCGCACCGGCTCGAGGCCGGAGAGGACCTCGATGGAGCTGGCACTGTATTGCGTCATGCTTCATCCAAAGTGGTTGCGATCATTCGTGTCGCCCGGAATGCCGGCGCCTTCGGTTACGGTGGCCTGGCCGCCGGACCACCCCGGCGGCAGGCAGTGGCCGCCGTGGGCGAGGAGCGCCGGCAGATGGTCGGCCAGCGCCGCGAAGCCGTGATCCCCCTGCGGATGCAAAAGCGTCCTGGCACCCCGATACAGGGCGAAGGCCTGGGCCGGATCCAGGGTCTCGTCGGCGGTCCCCAGCAGCAGCAGGTAGCGCTCGGCCGTGACATGCTCGGGCGTCAGCGCCTCGAGCTCCTCGAGATGCGCCGTCTCGATGGCGAAATGCTCACCGGTATAGGCATTGTCGAAACGCTCGCCGACCCAGCCTGCCACCAGCCCCGCCGGCGCCACCGCCGGATTGATCAGTACGCCCGCCAGGTCGAACCGTTCGGCGACCAGGGTCGCCAGGAAGCCCCCCATGGAGCTGCCTGCCACCAGCGGCCGAGGCCCGAGCCCGGCCAGCCGCGACTCGGCCAGTGCCAGGGCCGCCGCCGGTCGGTGCGGCAGCTGCGGCGTGGCGCAGGGCAGGCCGAGTGACGCACAGGCCTCCCGCATCAGCACTGCCTTGGGCGAGGCGCTGCCGCTGTTGAACCCATGGAGGTAGAGGACCCCGCTGGCGGCAGGTGGGTGCCAGGCGTCCCTCAGCATACCGCAACCCCTGTACATGCAGCCAGTATCATCGCGAGTCATGCTCCGCGGCCCACACCGACTCGATCAATCCCCGGGTGGAATCGTCCATATCCGCGATGTCCGCCTGATGCTCGAGGATCCGCTGGGTCTCGTCGGCGATCTTCTTGCCCAGCTCCACGCCCCACTGGTCGAAGGGGTTGATGTCCCAGATCGTCGCCTGGACGAACACCTTGTGCTCGTAGAGCGCGATCAGCGATCCGAGGGTGGCCGGTGTCAGCCGGTCGAGCAGCAGGGTGCTGGAGGGCTGGTTGCCGCGGTAGCGCTTGTGCACCGGGCGAGGGCCATCGTCCTTGATGGCCTCGTCGCCCAGCATCAGCACCCGCGACTGGGCGAAGCAGTTGGCGAGCGTCAGGCGGTGCTGCCCCATCAGGTGGTCGCGGGTGGCAGGATCCTCCACGTCGTCATAGCGCACCTTGGGGGCGATGAAGTCGCACTCCACGGACTGAGTGCCCTGATGGAGCAGCTGGTAGAAGGCATGCTGGGCATTGGGCCCCAGCTGGCCCCACAGCACCGGACAGGTGGAGTAGCCGACCTCGTCCCCGTCATGGGTCACCGACTTGCCGTTGGACTCCATCTCCAGCTGCTCGAGGTAGGCGGCAAAGAACTCCAGGCGGCCGTCGTAGGGCAGGATCGAGTGGGCGCGAATGTCGAGGAAGTTCACGTTCCAGACCCCCGCCAGGGCCAGCAGCACCGGCAGGTTGTCGGACAGCGGCGCTTCGCTGAAGTGGCGGTCCATGGCATGGGCTCCGGCGAGCAGCTCGCGGAAGTGGTCCATGCCCACCACCAGGGCGATGGGCAGGCCGATGGCGCCCCACAGCGAGTAACGGCCACCGACCCACTCCCAGAACGCCAGCTGGTGCGCCTCGGCGATGCCCCACTCGTTCATCTTCCCGGGGCTCGCCGAGACGCCGATGAAGTGCTGGCGCATCACCAGCTCGGCATCGACCCCTTCCTCGCGGTGCTCGCCCATCAGCCGCGCCATCAGCCAGTCTCTTGCGGTACGGGCATTGGAGAGAGTGTCGATGGTGGTGAAGGACTTCGAGGAGAGCACGAACAGCGTGGTCTCGGGATTGAGCCGTGCCAGGTAGTCGGCCAGCTGGGAACCATCCATGGTCGAGGCGAAGTGCACATCGATGCGGTGCACGCCCTCCAGTCGGTAGTCGGCCAGGGCATGCGTCACCATCAGCGGGCCCAGGTCCGAGCCGCCGACCCCCAGGTTGACCACATCGCGGATTGCCCGGCCGGTGGCACCGCGCCACTGGCCGGCATGGAAGCGCTCGACCATGGTCGCCATGCGCTCGAGGGTGGCGTGCACCGCTGGCACCAGATCCTCGTTCTCTACCACCAGGCTTGCCTCTGGCGGCAGTCTCAGCGCGGTATGCAGGGCCGGTCGGTCCTCGCTGCGGTTGACACGCTCCCCGGCGAGCAGGGCGCGGATCGCCTCGGGCACCTGGGCCTCCCGTGCCAGGTCGAGCAGCCGCTGCAGGGTCTCGTCGCTCCAGCGCTGCTTGGAGAGATCCAGGGTCAGGCCCGCCGCTCGACGGGTGAAGGCCGCATGACGCGCCGGCGCACCCGCAAACAGCGCTCCAAGATGAGTGGTGCGCATCTCGCGGGCATGTGCTTCCAGGGCCTGCCAGGCATCGCGCTGGTCGATCGTGGGGTGTGTCATGGCGTTCTCCTTGACGTCCTGTCGTGCAGCGGGCCCGGGCGGGGCGTAGAATAACGACTTTTGCCTATTCTATCCGGCCAGTTCCATGAGTGACGCATCTTACCGTGACGCGATCTTTTCGACACCCCTGGACCGGGTGGCACGCTTTTCGTTCGACGAGAAGGTCGTCGCCTGCTTTCCCGACATGATACGCCGTTCGGTTCCCGGCTATGGCCAGATACTGGGCATGCTGGGCCTGATTGCGGCTCGCCATCTGCGCCACGGGGCCCGGGTCTACGACCTGGGCTGCTCGCTGGGCGCCACCGGCCTGGCACTGGCCGGGACGCTGCCGCCGGACGCCTTCCGCTACACCGGGGTAGACCTCTCGCCCGCCATGGTCGCCCGCGCCCGGGAGACCCTCTCGGCGGAGTGTCCCGACCATGCCATGGAGGTGATCGAGGGCGATATCCGCACCCTGGACTACGCCCCTGCCGGCATGATCGTGCTCAACTTCACCCTCCAGTTCCTCGCCCCCGGGGATCGTGATGCGGTGATCCAGCGACTGTTCCAGGTCCTGGAGCCCGGCGGCGTGCTGGTGCTCTCCGAGAAGATCAAGGCCGCCGACGAGCAGGAGAACGCCTGGCTGGTGGAGCGCTACCACGACTTCAAGCGCGCCAACGGCTACAGCGACATGGAGATCAGCCAGAAACGCACGGCCCTGGAGAACGTCCTGGTGCCGGACACCCTGGAGAGCCATCACGAGCGCCTGGCCGAAGCCGGCTTTTCCCGCGCCCACACCTGGTTCCAGTTCCTCAACTTCGCCTCGCTGATCGCCTTCAAGGAGGCCTGAGATGCCGATCGCGACCGAACACCGCGCCCTCTACCAGGCTTTCCTCGACCAGGGGCTGGACGCCTGGCTGGCCCGCCTCCCCGACCAGCTCGCCCGCGGCCTGGACCGCCAGCGCTTCGGCGACCTGCCCGCCTGGGAGAAGGCCGTGGCCAAGCTGCCCACCCTGCCCGACGAGAGGCAGGTGAGCCTGGCCGCCGACACCGTCAGCGTCGAGGTTGACCTCACCGACGGCCGGCGACGCCAGGTCGCGAACCTGCTGGGCAAGCTCGCGCCCTGGCGCAAGGGGCCCTACCGGCTCGGCGGCACCTTCATCGACACCGAGTGGCGCTCGGACTGGAAATGGCAGCGATTGGCGCCGCACCTGGCGCCGCTGGCCGGTCGCCGCGTGCTGGACGTGGGCGGCGGTAACGGCTATCACGCCTGGCGCATGGCAGGTAGCGGGGCGGACTTCGTGCTGGTGATCGACCCCTCGCCGCGCTTCTTCTGGCAGTTCCGGGCGGTGCGTCACTTCGTCGGCGACGCCGACGGCGGGCGCACCCACTTCCTGCCGGTGGGCATCGAGGCGGTGCCCGCCGGGCTCGCCTTCTTCGACACGGTGTTCTCCATGGGCGTGCTCTACCACCGCCCCTCGCCGCTGGAGCATATCCAGCAGCTCAAGGAGGCCCTGCGCCCGGGCGGCGAGCTGGTGCTGGAGACCCTGGTGGTCGAGGGCGACGCCACCACGGTGTTGCTCCCCGGAGAGCGCTACGCCGCCATGCCCAACGTCTACTTCCTGCCCTCCTCGAAGGCCCTCTGCGGGTGGCTCGAACGCTGCGGTCTGGAGAACGTGCGGGTGGTGGACGAGGCGGTCACGACGACCGAAGAACAGCGCGCCACCGAGTGGATGACCTTCCAGTCGCTGGCCGACTTCCTCGACCCCGACGACCCGAGCCGGACCCGCGAGGGCTACCCCGCCCCGCGCCGCGCGGTGGTCATGGCCAACAGGCCCAGATAATCTCATTCGCAACCGCGAGAGGCGCCGGGGACAGGCCGGAGAGGGGTCACAGCGCCCCATCGACGGTCCGGCGCTCCGGGGCCTGTCGCCGCAACAGCCTCTAGCGGCCAGCATTGAAACTGGACAACCCCACTATCTCCTGAGGATCACCAGCCAGCGCCCCAGGTTGAGGATGCTGGCCAGGGAAGCCGCCACATAGGTGAAGGCGCAGGCGGTGAGCACGTGGCGGGCGCCGGCCAGGTCGCGAGGCGGGATGTACTCCTTGAGCAGCGGCAGGGCCCGCTGGAAGCTGGCATCGAACTCCACCGGCAGGGTCACCAGGTGCACCAGGGCGGCAGTGCCGAAGCTCGCCACCGCGGCGGCCACCACGATGGCCAGGCCGCCCGGCAGGCGGGTCAACAGAAACAGGAAAGGCGCGGCCATCATCAGCAGCGCGCCGAGCTTCTCGGCCTTCTGCGCCACCGCCACCAGCCTGGAGCGCGCCAGCAGCGGCGCATAGCCCTGCTGGTGCTGAATGGCATGGCCCACCTCGTGGGCCGCCACCGTCACCGCCGTGAGCGAGCGGCCCTCGTAGTGTTCCCGGGAGAGGCGCACCCGGCGCGCCTCGGGGTCGTAGTGGTCGCCCTGGTCGGTCATCTCGACCCTGACCCCCTCGAGCCCGAGGCGCCGGATCAGGTGGTCCGCCAGCTCGCCCCCGGTCCCGGGGTACTCCTCGCGCCCGCGGGCATGGCGCGCCAGCACCCACTTCGCCCAGAGGTTGGGCAGCAGGAAGAGGGCCAGCAGCAGGGCGATTGCCAGGACGATCATGAGGGCAGGCTCCGGGGAGGGTCAGGTCATTGGACCTGCCCTACCCATGGATGGGTCGACGCGCGCCACCCGGGTCGTCAGTCCACTGTCCCCGAGCTCGATCAGTCGATAGCCCGGCCACGCGGCCTCGTCGAGGGCGAAGTGAACCGAGCCGGGCAGGAACTGATCGACGGTAGAGGGACAGCCGTAGACCGGCACCTCGCCGTCGGCCAGGTCATGGACACCCTGGAAGGCCTGGTGAACATGGCCGAAGAAGACCCCCCGGACATGGCGATGCGGCGCCACGACTCGCCAGAAGGCCTCACCGTCAACCAGGCCGATCGCGTCGAGCCAGGCCGAGCCGACGGGCAGCGGCGGATGATGCATGACCAGCAGGGTCGGGCGATCGTCGGCCGAGAGGCGTTCGGCCAGCGCGTCCAGACCGGACTCGCCGAGCGCGCCATGGGGCTGACCGCTGACATGGGTATCCAGCAGCAGCACCCGCCAGCGGCCCATGTCCAGCTCGTGGTACAACGCGCGACGCTCAGCCATCAGCGCCGGCCGGTCATGATTGCCGGGAAGCCAGAACCAGGGCGCATCGAGCCGCGCCAGCACCTCCTCGGCCAGCCGGTACGACGCCGCCGACTCGTCCTGGCTGATATCGCCGGTGACCAGCACCCGTGCCGGCCGCTCCCGGTTCACGGCGTCCACCACGGCTTCCAGCTGGGGCAGCGGCAAGCCCGAACGTGCCGAGGCCGCAGGATCGGCCTTGAGGTGAAAATCGGTGATCTGGACCAGTCGCATCGGCACAGGGCTCTCGTCAGGGCAGTTGGGGCAGGTCAAGGGAGTGCCCATGGGCCAGGCCATGATCCAGCCACTCGCCGAGGAAGCGGTTGAGCTGCAGCTTCTCGTCAGGCTGGTGCATGCGCGAGTTGGGATAGCGGTAGCGGCCATCGAAGTGACGCTGGCGCTGGAAGTCGGTGACCTCGGCCATGCGCACGTCATGGTAGAGATGCACGCGCATGCGCGGGGTATCGATCATGGTCTCGAGCCCCCCGCGCTGGGACACGCGTACGACGCTGGTGTAGGGCGCGCGCTCCTGGAGCTTGAGGCACAGCGCTCCCAGGCGGCGGCCATGATGGACCAGCTCGACCTCGCGGGTCTCGCCGACCTCCAGGTCGCCCAGCAACCGGGTCAGCCGAATGAAGTTGGCGGCACACTCCCCCTGCAGGGTCTTCAGGTCGGTGACATAGGCGTTTCTGGGCACGCTACCTCCTTGCTCGCAACGACGCACGCTCACCGGCCAGCCAGTGGAAGGCGATCAGGCACATGGCATTGTCGAGTCGTCCGGCCTGCAGGAGTTCCCAGGCCCGGGTAAACGGCAGCACGAGAACGCGGATGTCCTCGTGCTCCTCGTCGAGGCCGTGCACCCCGCCGAGACCGCGGCTGTCGACCAGACCACAGAAGAGCGTCACCCGCTCGTCGCAGGCGCCGGGGCTCGGGTAGTAGGTGTGAAGCGGAATCAGCTCGCCCACCTCGCAGCCGGCCTCCTCGCGGGTCTCGCGTCGCGCGACCTCGGCGGCACTCTCGCCGCGCTCGACAAGCCCGGCCACTACCTCCACCTTCCAGGGGGAATCGGGGTCGTCGAGGGCGCCGGCACGGAACTGCTCGACCAGCACCACGCTATCGCGCTCCACATCGTAGAGCAGCACCCCCACGGCATCGTGCCGATGGTGCACCTCGCGCACCACCCTACCGCTCCACCCCCCCTCGAAGAGACGGTGACGGAGGTGGAGCTCCTCCAGCCGGAAGAAGCCCTGGTGGAGGCAGCGACGTTCGGTCAGCTCCACATCGGCGACCGTGAAGGGTGCCGCAAGGGTCAGATCCTGAACGCCTGCGGGTGGGCGGGTCTCGCTCATGCCGATCTCCGGGTCGCGCAAAGGCTCCATTATCGGGACCGGGAGCGGGAATGCCAACTCTCCCGCCCCTCGCCGGAGGTCAGAAGCGCTCGAGCAGCGCCCTGGCCTTCTCGCGCAGCGCTTCATCGGAGGCATGGCGAGCCGGCCTGGCCCGACCGTCCGCGGCGCGTCGCGCATGCTCGCGGGCGGCGTCGGTTCGGCCCTGATCAGCGAGGAAGACAGCATAGTAGTAGTTGACGTCGATCCCTTGCGGGCGAACCGACAGGGCGCGCTGGAACATCCGCTCCGCCGTCTCGTCATCGCCGAAGGCCACCGGCCAGCCCGGGGCACGGTGATAGAGGGCCCCCAGGGTCACCCAGGCGGAGCCGTTGTGTCCCTCGGGGTCGAGCTCGACGGCACGCTCCAGGGCATCGCGGGCATTTTTGGCGGCGGAGAGCGCGCCCAGGCCACTGCGCTCGCGGGCCCAGGAGGCCTCGATGATGCCCTGCCATACCAGCGGTATGGCCGCGTTCGGGTGCTCGGCCACCAGCCGTTCGGCCTGGCCGGCCAACGCCTTGAGACCATCGCCACGCTCGCCCTCGGGCTGTTCGGTGATCACCCTTTCCCAATGGTTCTTGATCCCTTCCACCCGGGCCTCCCAGGCGTGGGCACTTCCCAGCGGCAGGGTGGCCAGGCTCAGGCCCAGGGCGGTGGCCAGCAGTCGGCGTCGCATCATGTCGGATCTCCTTCGGGATATTGGCATTGTCGTCCCCCAACAATGTAACGAACGTTTGAATGACTCGCCAGCCGAGTCCCGGCTTGGCCACTGCGCTCGAGTGACGTATGTTCGCCGACAGGCTCCCGACCACCAGACTGCGAGGCACTCATGAAAGGCCGCAACATGACGCGCTGGCGGGACCCCGCCAAGGACCCGCGCCAGGAACCCAGGAGCAACCTGATTACCGCCGAAGGGGCCGAGCGGCTGCGCGGCATCCTCGACCATCTCACGCGGGTCAAGCGCCCCGCGCTCTCCACCAAGGTGGGCGAGGCAGCGGCATTGGGCGACCGCAGCGAGAATGCCGACTACACCTACAACAAGAAGGAGCTCAACCGGGTCATTGCCCGCATCCGCTATCTGACCAAGCGCCTCGACGAACTCACGGTGGTGGACCGTCTGCCGGCGGACACCGGCAAGGTCTTCTTCGGTGCCTTCGTCACCCTGGAGGACGAGGAAGGCGAGGAGATGCACATCCGCCTGGTCGGCCACGACGAGACCGACACCACGAAGCGCTGGATCAGTGTCGACGCGCCGCTGGCGAAGGCCCTGCTCGGCCGGGCGCTGGACGACGAGGTGACGGTGGCCGCCCCGGGCGGCGAGACCACCTACGTGATCACCGAGATCGCCTATCGCGACCCGCAGGCCTGATCAGCGCTTCACGGCCCGATAGACCCGGAAGCGCCGATCGTCGGCCAGGATGTCGAAACTACCGAAGGCGCGCTCCAGCAGATCCGGATAGGGCAGGAAGGCGTTGGCCACCAGGATCAGCTGGCCCCCGGATCGCAGGTGGTCGGGTGCCTCGAGGATCAGTCGCCCTGCCGGGCCATAGTCGACCGCCCGTTCCTGGTGGAAGGGCGGATTGCTGACGATGGCGTCGAAGCAGCGCTCCACCAGTGCCGCGTAGACATCGCTCGCCAGGACCTCGCCCACGAGGTCGTTGGCGGCCAGGGTGCGTCGGGTCGCTTCCACCGCGAAGTGGCTCACATCCGCCGCCGTGATCCGCGCCCCGCGGCGCGCCAGCCAGGCCGCCAGGATGCCATCGCCGCAGCCCACGTCGAGCACATCATGCTGCGTCGCCGGGAGACAGGCAGGCAATGTCTCGAGCAGCAGCCGGGTCCCCTCATCCAGCTTGCCGTGGCCGAACACGCCGGGATGGCTGACCAGCCGGATGCCCTCGGCCTCGAAGCGGATCCAGGCGGCGTCAGGGTCGATGGCCACCCGCTCCAGGCGGGTCGCATAGAGACCGCAGCGCCGGGCGCTGTCCAGCTTGCGGCACCCCAGTCCCAGGGCCGCCAGCGCCTTGAGGACCCGCTTGATACCGCCCTGGTTCTCGCCCACCAGCTGCAGCGGGGTCCCCGGTGGCAGGTGGGCACAGAGCCACAGCAGCCACCACTCCCCCTGGGCATGACTCTTGGGCCAGAACAGCACCGCCCCCGGCGGGGCCGGGTCGACGCCCTCGAAGGGCGAGTGCGCCGCCCTCCCCCGGGCCCGCCAGGCGGCGAGCACGGCCTGGTCGGCGGTGAGCAGGCTCCCCTCCCCTGCTTCCAGCCAGGTGTCCCGGGGCGGCGCGACCCACAGCCAGCCACGGTAATCGGCCTCCTGTCGCGCCAGCAGCTGGCAGACGGGCGTATCGGCACTCATGTGCTCGCCTCCTCGCGGGGGCGTTCCAGGGTATAAAGCAGATAGCGTCCCAGCCGCCAGTGCGGGTCGACACGGCAATAGCCCTGCTCCAGTGCCAATAGCTGCTCGCGCTCGGCATCGTCCCGGGGGGGCTGGCGCAGGTAGTCGGCGAAGACCCGGATGCCGGCCACCTCACGAAGTACCAGGCCGTTCTCGGCGCTCCAGGCAACGACCTGACCGTGGCTCAGCGGCGAGATCGGCGTCAACCGCTTGCGCAGCCCCTTGCCCTCGAGCCGGTCGGCCAGGACCTTCTCCAGATTGCCCTTGACCACATTGGAGAGGCGCAGCGCATCGCGGTTGAACACCATCAGCGAGAGCTGCCCGCCCGGCGCCAGCAGGCCGGCCAGGGTGGCCAGGGCGCCGCGCGGGTCCGCCAGCCACTCCAGCACGGCATGGCAGGCGATCAGTGACCAGGGACCGGGAACAAGCTCGGGCAGCGCCTGGAGCGGGGCCTGCAGCATCCTCACGTCCCGGCCCGCCAGGTGCTCCCGCGCCCTGACCAGCATCTCGCCGGAGGGCTCGGTCAGGGTCACCCCATGACCGCGGGCGGTGAACCAGCCGGCCAGCTGGCCCAGGCCGCCGCCCACATCGAGCAGCGGCTGCCCGTGAAGCTCGAGCATCTCGGGCAGCAGGCGATCGAGCATCGCCAGGCGCAGCTCGCCGCGAACTCCACCATAGAGGCTCGCGGCGAACTTGTCGGCGAGGCCATCGAAATGGCGATCGCCCTGCGCGGAAAAGGGAGAGGCGTGGGGCCCCGGGGGCTGTCGCGTCATGGTCGCTGCACCGGCTGAGAACGCGCCATAGTCTACCCGGTCCCCCCCGGCGGTGCGATCGGTCGCGGCAGGTGAGCGGCCCAGTTCACCTCGGCCTCGAGCCGGGCGGCCAGTGCCAGCAGCTGCCGCTCCCCGCCCATGGGGGCCAGCAGCTGCACCCCCACCGGCAAGCCATCCGGCGTGACGTGGAGGGGAACCGACATGGCCGGCTGCCCCGTGAGGTTGGCCAGCTGGGTGAAGGGCGTCATGCGCAGCGAGTCAGTGGCCAGCTGCTTGAGCAGGCCCGCCTTGAGCGCCAGGTGCGAAGCGCCGGGAATCGCCAGCAGCGCCATCAGCCGTTCACGCGCCCGGGTCGGATACAGGGCACCGCGAAGCGGCGCCGGGGTGGCCGCCACCGGCATCAGCAGCAGGTCGAAGCGGCGATGAAAGGCCGCCATGTCCCACGCCAGGCGATTCCAGTATCGCTTGGCGGTCTCGTAGTCCCGCGCCGGCAGGCAGCGCCCCAGGCGGCCGATGGCCCGGGTGGCCGGCTCGAGCGCAAGCCGCGAGACCGGGACGTCGGTCGCGTCGCTGATCCAGGCCAGGTCCGCCGCCAGGTGCCCCAGATAGAGCGTCAAGTAGCTGTCGGCCAGGGCACCGCCCTCGACAGGCGGGTCGACCCACTCGAGGTGATGACCCTGCCCCGCCAGACGGTGGGCGGCCAGCTCGACGGCGCGGCATACCTCGGGGTCGAGCCGGGTACCCAGCGGCGCTCCCAGTGGTTCACCGAACGAGACGGCGATCCGCAGCGCCTTCGGCGGCTGCTCCAGCGACGCCAGAAAGCCCTGTTCCCGCGCCAGCGGCCAGGGGCTCCCCGCATCCATGCCATTGATGGCATCCAGCAGCGCCGCGCTGTCACGCACGCTGCGCGTCAAGGCGTGTTCGACCACCGCGCCCTGCCACACCTCGCCGAACATGGGGCCCAGCGGCACCCGTCCGCGAGACGGCTTCAGACCGAACAGCCCGCAATGGCTCGCCGGAATGCGGATGGAGCCACCCCCGTCACCGGCCAGGGCCATCGGCACCAAGCCGCCGGCCACTGCTGCCGCGGCGCCGCCACTGGAGCCGCCCGGGGAACGCGCGGGCTGCCAGGGATTGACCGGATGCGCAAAGGCACGAGGCTCGGTGATGCCCATCAGCCCCAGTTCCGGGGTGGCGCTCTGCCCCAGGATCACCAGGCCCGACTCGCGCAGCCGGCGCACCAGGGTCGAATCTGCCGGGGCTCGCCAGTCGACCATGGCCGCACTGCCGAAGGCCAGCGGCTCGCCGCCGATGGCCATCAGCAGATCCTTGGTCAGGGTCGGAACGCCGGCGAAGGGGGCTTTCGCCTTGACGGCACGCCCCTCCACGGCCGCCTGTGCGAAGCGGGTGCGAACCACCGCCCCCAGCGCCGAGTTGTCGGCCTCGATACCCGCCCGAGCAGCGGCGGCCACCTCCTCGCGGCTCACCTCACCCCGGCGAACCAGCGCCGCCAGCCCCAGGCCGTCGTAGGCGCGATACTCCCGCACGTCCATGCACACTCCTCGCTCCGGGTGGCTGGCACCAGCCTATCTCGCCGGCCCCAGTACCGCCAGAACCGGTCAGGGCAATGCGTGCAGGGCCGGTGCTGGCCATCCCGTGCGGAGAACGCCTCCTCCCACCGGCGCAGGACCTCACCTTCGGCCCGCCCCTGGCGCTCCTGACGTTGAGGCAGCCGCGCTGGCCCTGCCAGACCGCTCGGAGCGGTTTATCTCGGCGGCGCACTTCCCTATACTATGCCGCGCCGCGCCCCTATAGCTCAGCTGGATAGAGCGTCCCCCTCCTAAGGGGAAGGTCTCAGGTTCGAATCCTGATGGGGGCGCCACCCTCCCTCGAGTATCGCCTGTACTCCGCTCTTCCGGCTCAAGTGCCAACCGCTGTGCCCTCCTTGCCCGCTCAGAAGCTATAGTCAATGCCCGCCCAGAGGCTGCGGCCAGGCTCGTTCAGGGGCAGGGACAGGCTCGCCGGATCCTCGGCGAGGAAGGGATCACTGGCGTTGCGGTTGCGGTTGAGGAAATCGCTGTAGGTCTTGTCGAGCAGGTTGCTGATACCGATGCGCAGGGTCATGGCCTGCCAGCGCCAGGCCGCCTCGGCATCCAGTACCACATAGCCCGACGTGGCCACCTCGTCCGGCCCCAGGCGGTCCTGAGCGTCGGAGAAGCGGGCCGTGAGGCCGGCTTCCCAGGTATCACGCACATGGAACTGCGAGAGCTGGCCGCGCAGCGGGGCGATATCCGCCAGGGCCCCGCCGTCATCCAGGTTGTCGCCGCGCACCCAGCTCAGCTGCCCGCGGGTCTCCCAATGGTGGGCCCAGCGCAGGTCGCCGGAGAGCTCCACGCCATAGAGGGTGGCGTCGATATTGCGGTAGACGCTGACGCCGTCCACGGTGTCGCGGAAGATATAGTCGTCGACACGGTCGGCGAAGGCTGCCATCTCGAGGCCACCATGGGCCAGGCGCCGCTCCAGCCCCAGGTCCAGCTGGTGGTGCACCTCGGGATCGAGGTCGGGATTGCCCACCCAGTCGCCCTTGGCAAAGTAGCGTTCGGTGGCATCGGCGTCGCGCTCGGCACGGCTCAGGCTGGCGTAGAGGGTATCGGTGTCGCTAAGGCGCTGCTCGCCGCGCAGGAAACCGCCCACCAGCCAGGCGTCATGATCCAGGCCGCCTGCCACGCCATACTCGCGGCGGTAGAGATCGGCCGCCACCACGCCGGTGTCGCTGGCCCGATCGGCAGCATCGGCGCTGGCCTCGGAATAGTCCAGGCGCAGGCCGCCGCTCAGGGTGGTGCGCTCGCCAAGGTAGTGATCCAGTTCGGCGAACACGCCTGACTGGCGGGTGGTCACGTCGGGCCAGGAGAGGAAGGCCACCTTGTCGGCGGTGTCGTTGATGATCCGCGCATCGCGCCCGTTCTGCAGCACATTGACCCCATAGCGCAGGTCGCTGTCGGCCAGCTGCTGCACGGCCATGCTCTTCCAGGTGAGGGTGTCGGACTCGGTGGGCGAGCGCATCTTCATCGGCATTCCCATCTTCACGGGAGGTTCACGCAGCGAATAGTTGTCCATCACATGGTCGATGGTGGTGAACTGCAAGCGATTCTCTACCCGCAGGGTGTCCGAAAAGGCATGGTCGAAGCGGCCCCGCAGGGTGTCATTGTCGCTCTTCGGGGCGTCCATGCCGGCGCCGGCGAACTCGACGTCGCGTTCCCGTACGCCCTCGTAGCCGAATGCCAGCTCGGTGTCGGCCGTGGGCGTGAAGCCCAGGGTCAGGCCGCCGCTGGTGGTCTCGAAGCCGCTGTGGATGCGCCGGCCATCGCCATCCTCATAGTCGCTGGCCGTCTGGCGCTCGCCAAACAGCCGCCAGTAGCCGTTCTCGTTGCCGGCCAGCAGGGTGGCATAGAGGCCTGCGCGCTCACCGTTGTCGTCGTGGCTCGCCCCCACGCTGCCCTGTTGCTGCACCTCACGGCCATCGACGTCCGGCGCGCTGCGCTCGAAGAGCACGGTGCCCCCGCTGCCGCCGGCGCCGTGCTGCAGGGTCGTCACGCCCTTGCTCACCGTCACCCGGTCGAAGCTGTGCAGCGGCGCATAGGCGGTGGGCGGGTCCATGCGGTTGGGACAGCCGCCAAGGACATACCCGCCGTCCACCAGGATATTCAGCGCATTGCCCTGCTGGCCGCGGATCACCGGGTCAAGGCCGTGCCCGCCCATGCGCACCGCCTCGATGCCGTTGATCCGGCGCAGCCAGTCGCCGGCATCCGCCGCTGGCGCGGGGGACTGGCGGGGCGTGATCGAGAGCTCACCGGGCACGCCTGCGCTTCCCTCTATGATCATCGTGGCAAGGGTCTCGGTTTCGGCCTGGGCGGCACCCGCCCAGACGGCGGCGATGCAGGCTACCACCGGCAGGTGACGGAGAGTTGGCATGGTCATGATCCCGTGCTATTTCGAATCAATTTATAAGTCACAGGAATATTAAGACGGGATGAAAGGCGCTGGAATGGGTCAGGATGCCGCATGAATCCGTCGATGCAACACGGGATTCCCAACCCCCCGCTTGCCGTTGTGGTGCCATGGCGCCAGTCCTGCCTTCATGCTAACGATGGGCGTGATCTCGGTAGACCTTACAGAAAGGTTCCTCATCCTTTTGTCGTAAAACTGACATCCTCAATTGCCAGCGCTGCATGGGGTCGTTATGTTTGATATTGACGTTAAGGTAACCTTTGCAGTGAGCAAAATCTTACGCTTACGTCAAGGCTACTACAATAAACGATCTGCCCACGTGATGGGGCAGTCACGCATCGAAAGGAACCGCAAGTGACACTTCAAAACCGTTTCAAGCAGACCGCCGTCTTCACCGCCAGCGCCCTGGCTCTCGCCGTGGCAAGCGCATCTCACGCCGCCGATTTCGAGCTGGGTGACACCACCGCCAGCGTCTACGGCTACGCCAAGCTGGACATCATCTACGACGTGGATGCCAAACTGGGCAACTCCATCGGCCACGGCAACATCGCCCTGGATGGCGAAGATAGCCAGGATGGGCATTTCGACATGCATGCCTATCAGAGCCGTATCGGCTTCAGCACGTCCACGCCAGTATCCGGCAGCACCCTGGAAACCAAGATCGAGGGTGACTTCTACGGCAGCGGCGGCGGCTCCTTCCGTCTGCGCCACGCCTATGGCAGCTGGAACGGCATCCTGGCCGGCCAGACCTGGACCAACTTCTACGGCTTCGTGGCCGGTACTCCGACCATCGACTTCACCGGCCCTCCCGGTGTCGGCAACCAGGCTCGCCAGCCGCAGCTGCGCTACTCTGCCGGCAACTTCTCCGTGGCGATCGAGGACCCGGACACCCTGGGCGGCTCTGAAGACACCGTCAACGCGACCCAGGTGAGCGAGGACGTTGCCAAGAGCAGCCTTCCGGATGTGACCGCCCGTTACACCGATACCTCAGGCCCTTTCAAGTATTCCGCTTCCACCGTGCTGCGTCGGCTCGAGTATGATGCGGAAGGCGACCCCACGGCCACCGTTGACGACGACGCAGCCTTCGGGTGGGGCGTGGCGCTCGAGGCCGCCATGGACGTCTCCCAGGCACTGACCCTGCGCGCCGGCATCACCCACGGTGACGGCGTGGGCGGTTACCAGAACGTCAGCCCGCAGACATCGCCGGCCTACCTGGCGAGCAACGGCGACCTCGAGACCCTCGAGAGCACCGGCGGCACACTCGGCGCCAGCCTCAAGGCCGGCCCGGGCACCATCAATGCCTCCTACAACGTCGCCACTGTCGACCTCGACGATGAGGAGGTTTCCGGTACCGATACGCACGAGACCGCCTACCTGAACTATATCTGGTCACCGGCCGATCGCATCAGCTACGGTGTCGAGACCAGCTGGGCCAGCCGCGAGACCCAGGGTGGCGACGAGGGCGATGCCATCCGTATCCAGGGCATGGCCATGTACAGCTTCTAAGCGAGCCCGATGGCGGGGCCCGCCCCGCCGTCATTGCGATAGCACTTTAGAGCACGGACAAACGCTAATTCGATCCTTGAGCCCCGGCCTCGCAGCCGGGGCTTTTTTGTCGTGGGTTGCCCCTGGGGGCGCAGCTTGCTGTGCACAAGCGGCGTTTCCACGTCCAGGCGACCCCGCCTGTTGGCGAACTGACGCGCTCCCTGCGGGGCGAAGGCGCGCTGGAACCGAGGCCGGCATGTAAGGGGCCCCTGTCCCGTTACACCAAGCCATAGACCTGACGGCAGGTCTCAAGCGCTCCACAGTTCGATACGACGAGGTGTCACCATGAAGATGAAGCTGCTGTTTGCCGGCCTGATCGCCAGCCTGATGATGGCCGGTTCTGCCCTGGCCATGGATTCCGAGACCATCGAGAAGCATAGGGCCAAGATCAACGACAACTACATTCAGGCCGCCGAGGAGGAGGGCGAACGGAAGGCGCTCGAACAGAAGGTTGAGGAACTCGAGGAAATGATCCAGATGATCATCGACGAGCAGGATGCCTGACGGCCGTCAGGCTCTTGAATGCCGAACGAGGCCCCGAGGCATTGCCCCGTGGGCCTCGTCTGTTTCCTGAACTCGAGAGCCGCCAGGCTCAGCGACGCTCCAGCTGCTGAACCTTGAGCTCGTAGTTATTGACGCCATCCCGTGCATTGCCGAACTTCTGGCCGTTCACGCGTATGCGATAGCGGCCGGGGGGCAGCTCGGTCGTCATATCCACATCGCCATCGAAGCCCTTGCCGGCGCCTTCCGCCACTGTGCGGCCGTTCTCGTCGAGCACCTCGAGTTCGATGCGGTAGGTATCCTCGTAGCCGCTCGGGTAGGTCGAGGTCGTGATGGCCAAGGTGCCGCGCTCGGCAACCTCGAAGGTCATTACCTCGCCACTGGCGCGAAGCTTGACGTCTGTGACGATGGTCTCGACGCTGCCGGGGGAGGCAGTCTTCTCCCGGGAAGCGACTTCCGGTTCCGGCCGAGCCTCGGATTCAGGCTCCGCCCGATCCTCGGATTCCGGTGCTTCGGACCCGTCACCGCTGGCGGTGGCGGCCGTCGCCGACGCCCCGATCTCGGCCTGGCCAGGCGCAGACACAGTCGCCACATCGTCCTGGCTGCGCACGAAGACGCTGCGGCCCCCTTCCCGCTCGTTGCCGGTAAAGGCCAGCCCCTGCCCATCGCTGACGCCGTCTTCCAGACGACGCCCCTGGCCGTCCAGGCCCGTCACGCTGATATAGAAGTTGTCGCCTGCCTTGCTGCGGGTGCCGAACTTCTGCCCCTCGACACGCAGGGTGTAGTCCCCGGGCTCCAGGCGCTGCCGCATGGACAGCCCGCCATTCTGGCCCAGCGCCTCGCCACGCGCAATCTCACGGCCCTGTTCATCCAGCAGCACGGCGGCTACCCGGTAGTCTTCGGCAAACCCGCCCGGCACCCGGCTCTCGAAGAGATACTGACCGGCCTCGCTGACGGTGAAGTCATGCTCGCGGGGGGTGCCGTAGAGGAAGCTGCGGCTGCGGGCGTCGTTCTCGGCCTGCAGGAAGCCGGTCAGGTCGAGCTGCCTGCCCTCCTCGCGGAAACGCTCTTCCATCTCGCTGGCTGCCGCCGCGGTACTGACGAGGGACAGACCCAGCGCCAGCAGGCCGGCGGTGATCATCGGCTGTTTCATGGAACCTCGCATCAGCAAATGAAAAAAGCCGACCCCTGAGGATCGGCTTTCGTTGTTCCACCCTTCAGGCAGGAGTGCCCTGCAAAGGGGTATTAGAACATGTAGGTTGCACCGATGCCGACGCCGTCATCTTCGTCGTTTTCGCGGTCGTAGAACGCCACTTCGGACCAGACGTACATGGCATCGGAGATGTTGTAGCTGGCGCCGAGGATGACCTCGTTGTAGGTCTCGTCACGCTCTTGGTCACCCTGGACAGTCTCGTCCAGCTCACTCAGGAAGCTACCGGCACCCACGTCGACATACTGGTAGGCGGCATAGATGTCGCCGTTGCCATAGCCGTAGCGCGCCCCCACGCCGTAGAAGTTGGTGTCATCACCATCTTGAACGTCAGAATCGAAGCGCTCGGCCTTGGCGGACAGGCGCAGGGTGTCGACGGTGTACTGGGCAGTGATGCCGTACTGGTCGCCGACGCTGTCGGCGCTGCCGTTGTTGTTGTACACCACGTTGTCGAGGTTGTCGTAGACAGCCGCAATGGAGAAGGCACCGGCGGTGTACTTGGCACCACCGAAGAAGGACGCGTTGCCGCCGCCCTGATCCACGCCGCTGTCCGCGGAGTCGAAGGAGCCCTTGTACTGGGTACCCACGGCGAACTGCATGCCGTTGAAGGACGGCGAGGTGTAGGTCACCTTGTCGGTCTGCTGGTCGCCGCCACTACCATGGGCAGTGGTGGAATCGGAGACGTCGAAGCCTTCGTTGTTGGTGATCGGGTCCTGGATCCAGTCGTCGATCAGCTGGTCGTAGGAGCCCAGACGAACATCACCGAAGTTGCCCTTCAGGCCGATATAGGCGGTGTCGCCAGAATCGTCGGCATCGCTGGCCGTTGCCATCTCGTCGGCTTCGATGTCGTCGAGCTCGAGCTTCAGGTAGCCGGTCAGGCCGTCGTTGATGACGTGCTCGGCGGCGAAGCCGAAGGTGGTGCCGTTGTCGGCGATACCATCGGACTCATCACCGGCGGCATCATTGGTGTTGTAGTAGGCAATCTGGATGTTGCCGTACAGGTCCAGCTTGGTGCCGTCCTGGTTGTAGACGGTGGCGGCCTGGGCGCCGGAAGCGGCGAGGGCACCAGCGATGGCAGTCGCTAACAGTGTCTTTTTCATTGCGATAGTTCCTTATTGACTAGCTTGCTGTTTCGATCGTGGCTGCCCGTTCTTGGTGAGCGGGTCAGCGGGCTTGGCCGGTCTTGGTGCCGGTTCTCGAGACTGCCGCTCCCTCACGGGAGGTGGCAGGTCGCGAGCCAGACCTCGGCAAAGCCTTGTTATAGTCCAATGCTCGCAGAAGAAACTCTATACCGGGATATGCAGGAACGCAACAAGAAAAAAACACTGTTTTCATTCGTGGCGTCCCCTATCCGGTGCCTCTCCTGCCCTGGCGCATCGGGCACCATCCCGGCGAGCCTGGCACCCATGCCCCCACCCTTCGATCCGCAGGACGAATCAGGCAACTGGCGCGATGGGCCGGCACATCATGCCCTGCGCATATGGCAAGGGCAAGTCAGGGCCTCAACGCTGGTTGTGCTTGGCGAGCAGCGCGGAGAGCTTCTCTTCCAGGGTGACGGGCTCACGCGCAGGCGAGCCGCCCTGCTCGACACTGGCGGCCGGAGCGGAGGGTCGCCGCGGTGTCGGGACGGCTGCCTCTCCCCGGCCCCGGAGTTCCACCCCGGTCTGGGCAGACGGCCCACCGGACCTGCCGCCCTTGGCGGCACCCTCCTGCCTGCCCTGCCGCCGGGCCGGATGGCCCTTCCGCTTGCGGTCGGCCTGCAGGCGTTCGAGCTTCCTGTGGGCATGCTCGGCGGCCGCGGCATCCACCCGCCCCGCCGGCTCGCCGGCCAGATCGAGGCGCTCGGCGCCCTCGCGCACCGACTTCAGGTAGCGCGGCAGGTTGACATAGCAGGCCAGGGCTCGGCGCACCAGCTTCTCGGGCCAGGGCTCGCGTGCGGTCAGATCCTCGTGGATGCCGACCTTGAGCGGCCGGGTGTGGCCCTTGAAGAAGGTCGAGGCATACCGCTGGTACCACTGCTCCAGCAGCGCCTGGGGGGAGGGAACCTCCGCCGGAGACGTCTCGTCCGGCGTCTTCGCTTCGGTGGCGGGTTCAGGGTTGGCATGCGCCGGTTCCGGTAGCGACGGGTGAGGCCTCTCGGGGGTGGCAGATGAATCGCCGGCGGCCTCGCCGGTGGACCGCCGGGGACGATGACCGATCAGCGCGGAGAGCCCCTGGGCGCGGCGCGCCTGGCGGTGGAAAAGCGGCGCGCCGGGCTCGGGGGTCTCCGGCTCCAGCAGGCGACGGTTGTGCGCCTCGAGCTCACGGTTCTGCTCGTCGAGCTCGCGGTTCTCCTCGGCGAGCTCCAGGCGGGTCGCCTCGAGTTCGGCGACACGCGCCTCCAGTTCGGCACAGCGCGTCGCCTGGGCCTCCCGGCCGGCCTGCTCCTCACGGACCTCGGCGGCCAGTTCGGCATTGCTCGCCTCCAGCTCGACGCGACGGCGTTCCAGCTCGGCCAGCCGGCTGTGCAGGGCATCCTGCTGTACGCGGGATTCCCGCAATACGCCCAGCAAGGCCGCAGCGCGGCTTTCCAGCTGTTCCAGCAGGCGGGTTGAGCGTTCCTCGATCAAGTCCTGGCCCTCCAGTGCGCCTTCCCGGTGATGACTCGGGCCGCGGCCGACGGCGGCCGACCACGGCACCTGCTGGTCAGTCTGTGCCAGGCGTGGCGCGGTGACAAATGTCGCCGACCGGCGACAGCGTTAGCGTCACTGCCCGTGACAGCGATGGTACTGCACGAACTGGTAGGCCGGCTGGCCCTCGGCCGCCTTGCCGGGCACGCGCTGTACCTCCTCCCACTCGCTCATGTCGAGTTCGGGGAAGCAGGCATCGCCCGCCACCTCGATATCGACCTCGGTAAGGTAGAGCCGGCTGGCGAAGGGCAGCGCCTGTGCGTAGATCTGCGCGCCCCCCATGACCATGATCTCCTCGACGCCATCGATGGTGGCCTGCTGGTCGGCGAGCCGCAGTGCCGACTCGAGATCATGACAGACCCGCACGCCCTCGGACTGGAAGTCGAGGTTGCGGGTCACCACGATGTTGAGCCGTCCGGGAAGCGGCCGGCCGATGGACTGATATGTCTTGCGCCCCATCACCAGCGGCTTGGCCTGGGTCATGCGCTTGAAGAACCGGAGGTCCTCCGGTAGGTACCAGGGCAGCTGGTTGTCCACGCCGATCACCCGGTTCCTTGCCATGGCGGCAATCATCGCCACGGGTATCAGCGTCTCGTCGGCAATCCCGCTCATACGGCCACCTCGGCCTTGATATGGGGATGGGGGTCGTAGCCCTCGATGGCGATGTGCTCGAAGCGGAAATCGAAGAGGCTATCGACACCTGGGTCGAGCAGCAGTCGCGGTGCGGCCCGCGGCGTGCGTGAGAGCTGCTCCTCGGCCTGCTCGAGGTGGTTCAGGTAGAGGTGGGCATCGCCCAGGGTGTGCACGAAGTCGCCGGGCTCGAGTCCCGAGACCCGAGCGATCATCTGGGTGAGCAGTGCATAGCTGGCGATATTGAAGGGTACGCCCAGGAAGATGTCGGCACTGCGCTGGTAGAGCTGGCAGGAGAGCCGCCCCTCGGCCACGTAGAACTGGAACAGGCAGTGGCACGGTGGCAGCGCCATCTCCTCCACCAGCGCCGGGTTCCAGGCCGAGACGATCAGCCGCCGCGAGCGGGGGTTCGTGCGGATCTGCTCGAGGAGGCGGGCGATCTGGTCGACATGGCCGCCGCGAGGGTCGGGCCAGCTGCGCCACTGGTAGCCGTAGACCGGACCGAGGTCGCCGTTCTCGTCGGCCCACTCGTCCCAGATGCGCACCCCGTTTTCCTTCAGGTAGGCGATGTTGGTGTCGCCGGCCAGGAACCACAGCAACTCGTGGATGATCGAGCGCAGGTGCAGCTTCTTGGTGGTGACCAGCGGGAAGCCGCGGGAGAGGTCGAAGCGCATCTGGTGGCCGAACAGCGAGCGGGTCCCGACGCCGGTGCGATCGTCGCGCTCCACGCCGCGATCGAGCACCTGGCGCATCAGGTCGAGATAGGGTTGTTCGAGGGCGTGCAAGGTATCGTCGGTCACGGCGGCATCATGGCTGATAAATGAGCGAGACATTCTACAGGCTGGAAGCTGGAAGCTGGAAGCTGGAAGCTGGAAGCTGGAAGCTGGAAGCTGGAAGCTGGAAGCTGGAAGCTGGAAGCTGGAAGCTGGAAGCTGGAAGCTGGAAGCTGGAAGGCAGCATGAAACCTCCACTGCCTGGGTCAAGGGTTTTCTTCCAGCTTATAGCTTCAGGCCTACAGCTCCCGGCTAAGCCGGGGAGGGTTTTCTTCCAGCTTCCAGGCGCGAAGCGCCGCTCTTCAAGCTTCAAGCTCCCGGCGCAGCCGGGCTCTTCCAGCTTATAGCTTCAGGCCTACAGCTCCCGGCTAAGCCGGGGAGGGTTTTCTTCCAGCTTCCAGGCGCGAAGCGCCGCTCTTCAAGCTTCAAGCTCCCGGCCCAGCTCCCGGCGAAGCCGGGTCAGGGGATGGGCTGGCGGCGCGACCAGGCGATCAGCGCGAGCCCGGCGGCGATCATCGGCAGGGTCAGCAGCATGCCCATCGTCACCCAGCCGAAGGCCAGGTAGCCGATATGGGCATCCGGCAGGCGCACGAACTCCACCAGGAAGCGGAAGGTGCCGTAGAGCACGAGGAAAAGCCCGGAGACCAGCCCGCGGCGCTGCGGCCGGGCAGAGACCCACCACAGCACCGCGAAGAGCACCGCCCCCTCCAGCAGTGCCTCGTAGAGGGATGAGGGGTGGCGCGGCTCGGGGCCCATGCCGGGAAAGGGCATGCCCCAGGGCAGAGCGGTGACGCGGCCGGGCAGCTCGTGGTTGATGAAGTTGCCGATGCGCCCCGCTCCCAGGCCGATGGGCACCAGGGGTGCGACGAAGTCGGTCAGGGTGAAGAAGGCGAGCCCCTTCTGCCTGGCGAACCAGAGAGCGGCGAGCAGCACCCCGACCAGGCCGCCATGGAAGCTCATGCCGCCGTCCCAGACACGCAGGATCCACAGCGGGTCGGCGAGCCACTGGGAGAGCCCATAGAAGAGCGCATAGCCGAGCCGGCCACCGACCACCACGCCGATGGCGGCATAGAACAGCAGGTCGCCGACGTCATCGCGGGTCAGGCCGATGCGCTCGGCCCGCCGGCGCCCCAGGAACCAGGCGGCGACGAAGCCGATGACGTACATCAGGCCATACCAGTGAACCTGGAAGGGACCGAGGGAGATGGCCACGGGGTCGATCTCGGGATAGCTCAGCATGAAGGTCCTCTGGAAGCTGGAAGCTGGAAGCTGGAAGCTGGAAGCTGGAAGCTGGAAGCTGGAAGCGCAGCATAAGTCCAGCACCTATGGGGTCAAGGTTTTTCTTCCAGCTTATAGCTTCAGGCTTACAGCTCCCGGCTAAGCTGGGGAGGGTTTTCTTCCAGCTTCCAGGCGCGAAGCGCCGCTCTTCAAGCTTCAAGCTCCCGGCGCAGCCGGGCTCTTCCAGCTTAGAGCTTACGGCTTACAGCTATATCAAGAACTTGAGCCCCACCACCGTCAGCAGGGCGGCAAACGAGAGTCGCAGCGCTCGTGCCGAGAGGCGGTGAGCGAGCACGACACCAAGACGCGCACAGGGCACGCTGGCCAGCACGATACCCAGCAGGGCGGGCAGCATCACGAAGCCGATCGCCCCGTCGGGGAGCAGCGGATGGGCCCATCCCACCACCACGAAGGTGGCGGCACCGAAGAGCGCGATGGGCAGGCCGCAGGCCGCGGAGGTCCCCACGGCCTGCGTCATGCTGAGGCCGCATCGCGACAGCCAGGGTACGCTGAGGGTGCCGCCACCGATGCCGAACAGCGCCGAGACACCACCGATCACCACCCCCGCCAGCCCCATCACGGCACGCCCGGGCGCCACGCTGCCGGGCCGCGGACCTCGGCCCAGCGCCAGCTTCAGGGCAACCAGGATCACGAAGAGTCCGAACAGGGTCCCCAGGCGTCCGCCGGAGAGGCTGCCGGCGACGAAGACCCCGGCCACGGCACCGAGCACCAGCCCCGGCAGCAGCGCCACGAAGGCGTCGCGGCGAAGGCTTCCGTGACGCAGATGCCCCCGGACCGAGGAAGCCCCGGTGACCACGATGGTGGCCAGCGAAGTGCCCACCGCCAGATGCATGGCCACGTCCGGCGCCACGCCCTGCCACCCGAAGGCCAGCGTCAGCGTGGGCACGATGATCAGGCCACCGCCCACGCCATAGAGACCCGCCATGGTGCCGGCCAGGGCCCCCAGCACCAGATAGCTTGCCAGCAGGCTCATGCCGATCCCGGCACCAGAATATCGGGCAGCCAGCGGCGTACCAGATCGACCAGCGCCTGGGGACGATACGGCTTGGCCAGATAGTCGTCCATCCCGGCCTGGAGAAAGCGACGGCGATCCTCGTCACTGGCGTTGGCGGTCAGCGCCACCAGGACACTGCGCTGGCGACTGGCGTCATGGGACTCCTGCTCCCGCCAGTGACGGCTGATTTCCATGCCGTCCATGCCAGGCATGAAGATATCCATCAGGACCAGGTCGAAGGGGGGGCCCGCCAACCACTTCAAGGCCTCCTCGCCGCTGGTGGCGGTCTCGACCTCGAGCCCCTGGCGCTCCAGCACCTGTCGCGCCAGGGTCAGGTTCACCGGCCCATCATCGACGATCAGTACCCGCCCCTTGCCCGAGGCCCGCGGCCGCGCCGCGGAGATGGCGGTGGACTCGCCCAGGTTGTCCAGCAGCAGCACGGCCTCGGTCAGGCGCTCATGCAGCGCCACAAGCGCGGCATGGTCACGCTCGCCGCTGCACTGGCGCAGGGTACCACTCTCGACCGCTTGGCAAACCGAGCTCACCAACGGGGCGAGTGACTGCTGCAGGTGAGCGAGGTAGCTGGACTTAAGCCGCGACTCTTCGCGGGCCCGCACGCGGCCGGCCTCCAGACGCTCGAGTTCACCCCGGCAGACCTGGAGGTCACCGGCCAGTCGCCGCTCGGCGACCCGGCTCTCCTCGAGCTCGCTCTGCCACCCCTCTACCAATGCCTCGCAGGCGCCCGACAGGGCCTGAAGGCGCTGCGTCAACGACGCATGGCCGCCTGGGGGGAGGCACTGGTGGCGGGCCAACCGAGCCTCGATACCCGCCAGGGCATCGTTGACCTCACGCTGGGTGTCGCGCAAGCGCTGTCTCAGCAGCGTCAGGAAGACAGCCACATTCAGGCTGCTGCCCAGCAGGAGTGCCAGCGGCAACCAGAATGTGGCACCCCAGGAAGCATGAGAGGGCATCATCGTCCACAGCATGACGCCGACCGCCAGGCAGAGCACCACCAGGGCAGCCTGCGCGAGCAGTACCGGCCAGACAATCGGCCGGACCAGACGCGACCAGAGACGTTTCAGGTGAATGTCGTCCTGCATTGTCATCCCTGTGCAAGCACGATAGTCAACAAAGTGTACGCGGCGGGACCGGGACTGTCATGACAGCGCCTTCCCCCCGGCCGGCCATCCGGCTAAGCTGGCCGCATGTGTCTGATCGCTTTCGACCATCGCCCCGGCAGCCCCTGCCCGCTGCGCCTGGTGGCCAATCGTGACGAATTCCATGCCCGCCCTGCTGCGCCGCTGGCTACCTGGGAAGACGCGCCCGAGATACTCGGCGGTCGTGACCTGGAGGCCGGCGGCAGCTGGCTGGCGGTACATCGCCGCGGCCGCTTCGCTGCGGTGACCAATGTGCGCGACCCACACCACAAGGCGTCCTCTGACGCACCTAGCCGCGGTGCCCTGGTGCGCGAGGCCCTGGAGTGCCACGACCTGCCGGTCTGGCTGAGCCGGCTCGCAGACGGGCGTGCCGCTCGCTACGCAGGGTTCAACCTGCTGGCCGGTGATGGCGAGAGGCTCTGGCATCTCCATCGAGGACGCGATGACATCCGGCTGCGGCAGGTCCCGTCGGGCCTGCATGGCCTCTCCAATGCCAGCCTGGACACCCCCTGGCCCAAGCTTGTCGCCGCCCGTCAGGGGCTTGCCGCCAGCCTGCGTCATGGCCGCTGGCCGGAGGATGCCCTGGCCGTGCTCGCTGACCCTCACCCGGCCGCTGACGCGCAGTTACCGGAAACCGGCGTGGGGCTCGAGACCGAACGCCGCCTCTCCTCCCCCTTCATCATCGGGCAGGACTACGGCACCCGTGCCTCCACCTGGCTGGCCTGGCACGCCGACGGGCGCATCGAGATCGGAGAGCGGCGCTTCGGGCCGGAAGGGGTCAGGCTGGGAGAGACCCAGCTTCGCTTAGAGCCGTAAGCCGTAAGCCGTAAGCCGTAAGCCGTAAGCCGTAAGCCGTAAGCCGGAAAGTAGCCATCAAGCCTTGCAAATCAAGGGGCTTCTTACAGCTTAAAGCTTATGGCTTACAGCTCCTTCTAGCTTCAAGCTCAAGCCCGGCGAAGCCGGGTCAGTCGCTGGGCGGCAGCAGGTGGGCGAGGTCCCAGCCATCGAGACGCCGGGCGAGGTGGCGGCGCACTTCAGCGGGAGACTCGAAGGCCAGCGTCTCATCGACCAGCTCTCGGGCACTGTCGAGGGGCACCCGGCGAATCGATGCCCTCACCCGCGGCAGGCTGGGCGCGTTCATCGACAGGGCATTGAAGCCCATGCCCATCAGCAGCAGCGCCCCCGCCGGGTCGCCGGCCATCTCGCCGCATACCGAGGTGGGCATGCCCAGGCGTGCGGTATCCTTGGCGAGCTGGGCCATGGCCGAGAGCACGGCGGGATGAAGGGCGTCGTAGAGTTCGGCGACCCGCGGGTTGTTGCGGTCCACCGCCAGCAGGTACTGGGTCAGATCGTTGCTGCCCACCGAAAAGAAATCGGCCCGCCGAGCCAGGGCATCGAGCTGGTAGAGGGTCGCCGGCACCTCGATCATCACCCCCACCCGCGGCCGACACACCACCACCCCCTCTTCGCCAAGCTCGAGAATGGCACGCTCGAGCAGGCGCAGGGCATCGTCAACCTCCTCGACACTGGTCACCATCGGCAGCAACACCTGCAGATTGTCCAGTCCCTGGGAGGCGCGCAGCATGGCACGCAGCTGCACCATCAGCACCTCGGGGTGGTCAAGGGTGACGCGGATGCCGCGCCAGCCCAGGAAGGGATTGGCCTCCTCGATGGGAAAGTAGGGCAGGTCCTTGTCACCGCCAATGTCCAGGGTCCGCATGACCACGGGCAAGGGAGCGAAGCTCTCGAGCTGGTCACGATAGAGCCGAGTCTGCTCCTGCTCGCCGGGGAAGCGCTCGGTGATCATGAAGGGCACTTCGGTACGATACAGGCCCACACCGCCGATCCGTGACTTGAGGGAGGCCACGGCATCCACCGTCAGCCCGGTGTTGACCATCAGCGGCATGTCATGACCGTCCGGGGTGCGACTGGGCAGGTCCTGCTCATGCTCCAGCACCGCCATCAGTGCCCGTTCCTCGTCGATCAGGCTCTGATAGTGGCTCTCGAGCTCAGCCCCGGGCCTCACGAAGAGGCGTCCGCGGTGGCCATCCAGCACCATGCGGTTGCCACCGAGACGCGGCAGCGGGAGGTCGACCATGCCAAGCACGGTAGGAATCCCCATGGCCCGAGCGACGATGGCCACATGAGACGTGCTGGAGCCGCGCACGGAAACCAGGCCGGCCAGCTTGTCGCGGGGTACCTCACCGAGCATCGCCACGCTGATCTCGTCGCCCACCAGGATGGTGCTGTCGGGGTAGACCGCCGGGGTCTGGGGGGTCTCCTCCTGGAGGTGCGCCAGCACACGCCGCCCCAGGTCACGAATGTCGGCGGCCCGCTCACGCAGATAATTGTCGTCGACCCGTTCCAGGTACTGGACGTGGCGACGCACCACGTCGGCCAGGGCGCCCGGTGCCCACTGGCCTTCGCGGATGCGCTTCTCGACCTCCCGGGAGAGGGCCGCCTCGCCGAGCATCTGCTGGTAGACATCGAACAGCGCCAGCTCCTGGGCGGATATGCGACTGGCCAGGCGTTCACCGGCGGCGCGAATCTCGTTGCGCACCCGTCCGATGGCTTCCTTGAGCCGGGCGATCTCGTAATCCACATCGGTAGGGATCAGGTCGGGCACGCTGTTGAGGTCCGCCGGCGCGGTGATCACCACCGCTTCGCCGATGGCGATGCCGGGGGCGGCTGCCACGCCGGTGAAGCGTGCCGTCCCCCCCGACAGGCTGGGCTGGTTGAGACCTCCCGTGGCCAGAGCGTGCGCCAGCACGCCCGCCAGCTGCGCCGCCATGGTGACCAGGAAGGCCTCATCCTCCTCGTCGAAGCGGCGCTTCTCGGACTGCTGGACCACCAGCACCCCCAGCATGCGACGCTGGTGGATGATGGGCACGCCGAGAAAGCTCGAATAGCGCTCCTCGCCGGTGGACTCGAAATAGAGAAACTGAGGATGGTCCTGGGCGTTCTCCAGGTTCAGTGGCTCCTCGCGCTTGGCCACCAGGCCCACCAGCCCCTCTCCCACCTCCAGGCTCACACGCCCGACGGCCTGGGCACGCAGACCGATGGTCTCCATCAGCACCAGCCGATCGAGGGTCTTGTCGTGGAGATAGAAGGAGCATACGTCGGTGCGCATCGCCTTGCGGATACGCCGCACCATGGTGGCCAGGGCCGCTTCCAGGTTGCGGGCCCCGTTGACCTCCTGGATGATGCGTCGCAACACCTCGAGCATCGGCGTCTTCTTTTCCATCGTGGTTGTCTCTCGCCTCGCTGAGGGATGGCGCGGCCGTCAGGCCCAGGCCCCACCCGGGGTACTCGGCCTGCGCTTATCCATGGCCCAGTGCCAGTCGCTGCGCGCGAGGCGACAGCTCGCGCAGAGCGCGACGGTAGACCTCCCGCTTGAACGGCACGACCTGCCCCAGAGGATACCAGTAACTGACCCATCGCCAGCCGTCGAATTCCGGCTTGCCGGAGAGATCCATGCAGATCCGGCTCTCCTGGCAACGGATCCTCAGCAGGAACCATTTCTGTTTCTGGCCGATGCACACCGGCCTCGAGTGGGTACGCACCATGCGTCGTGGAAGGCGATAGCGCAGCCAGCCCCGTGTGCAGGCAAGGATCTCGACGTCATCGGCGGTCAGGCCGATCTCCTCGTGCAGCTCACGAAAAAGTGCCTGTTGCGGAGTCTCGTTAGCCTTGATGCCTCCCTGGGGAAACTGCCACGCATTCTGTCCAACCCGACGCGCCCAAAGCAGCTGCCCCTGCTCGTTGGCGATGATGATGCCAACATTGGGGCGAAAGCCGTCAGCGTCGATCACGGACTTCACCTTATGAATCCATTATTACCGCCATTCTTCCACAAGGCCGTGAAGGGCATCAATACGACCATCCTTTAAGCGGCGCCAGTGTCACCCTCGGCGCGAGTCTGACGCTCGAAGCCGGACGGCGCTTCTGCCATACTCGCCGGCCTTGTCTCGATCTCGACACACTCCATCAATACCAGAGAGGTATGCAGTGAGCCTGGCTATCTTCGACCTGGACAACACCCTGCTGTCCACCGACAGCGACCATGCCTGGGGGGAGTTCCTGCTGGAGCAGGGCGCCGTGGACCCGGTGGCCTACCGGGAGGCCAATGATCGCTTTCTGGCTGACTACGAGGCCGGCACCCTGGATATCCAGGCCTTCCTGGAGGTGGCGCTGCGCCCGCTCGCGGAGCACAGCCCCGAACAGCTCGCCGCCTGGCATCAGCAGTTCATGGCCAGCAAGATCGAACCGCATATCCTGCCCAAGGGCGAGGAGCTGGTGGCCCGGCATCGCACCCGTGGCGATACCCTGCTGATCGTCACCGCCACCAACCGCTTCATCACCGGCCCCATCGCCGAGCGTCTGGGCATCGACGAGTTGATCGCCGTGGAGCCCGAAGTGGTGGACGGCCGCTATACCGGTCGCGCCACCGGCATTCCCAGCTACAGGGAGGGCAAGGTCAAGCGCCTGACGGCATGGCTCGCCGACAAGGACCTCACCCTGGACGACAGCTGGTTCTACAGCGATTCCCACAACGACCTGGCGCTGCTGGAACAGGTCGAGCACCCGGTGGCGGTGGACCCCGACCCCACCCTGCGCGACGTCGCCGAGACCCGCGGCTGGAAGGTCATCAGCCTGCGCAACTGACCCGGCTACGCCGGGAGCTGGAAGCTGGAAGCTGGAAGCTGGAAGCTGAATATCAGTATCAGCCTGGCGTTCCCCTTAGCAAAGAACATGCCCCCGCAGCCAGGCTGTGGGGGCATGTTCTTCCAGGCGCGAAGCGCCGCTCTTCCAGCTTCAGGCTTCAAGCTTATCCAAGCAGATGCTCCACGGCGGCGCGCTCTTCGCGCAGCTCGTCTTCAGTGGCCTTCATGCGACCGCGGCTGAACTCGTCGACGTCCAGGCCCTGGACGATCTCGTACTTGCCGCCCTGGCAGGTCACCGGGTAGGAGTAGATGATACCCGGCTCCACGCCGTAGCTGCCATCGGCCGGGATGGCCATGCTGACGATCTTGCCGTCGGTGCCCAGCGCCCAGTCGCGCATGTGATCGATGGCGGAAGAGGCTGCGGAGGCCGCGGAGGAGGCACCACGGGCCTTGATGATCGCCGCGCCGCGCTGCTGCACGTCGGGGATGAAGGTATTCTCGTACCAGTCTCGCTCGACCAGTTCAGCAGCCGGTGTACCGTCCACCTTGCAGTGGGCGATGTCGGGATACTGGGTGGCACTGTGGTTGCCCCAGACGATCAGGCTTTCGACGTCGGTGACATGCTTGCCGGTCTTCTGGGCCAGCTGGGTCAGGGCGCGGTTGTGATCCAGGCGGGTCATGGCGGTGAACTGCCCCGCATCCAGATCCGGCGCATTGCAGGAAGCGATCAGCGCATTGGTGTTGGCCGGGTTGCCCACCACCAGCACCTTGACATCACGGCTGGCACTGTCGTTCAGGGCCTTGCCCTGCACGGAGAAGATCGCCGCGTTGGCTTCCAGCAGGTCCTTGCGCTCCATGCCCGGGCCGCGCGGACGAGCACCGACCAGCAGCGCAAAGTCCGCGTCCTTGAAGGCAACATTGGGATCGTCGCTGGCAATGATCTCCTGGACCAGCGGGAAGGCACAGTCATTGAGCTCCATCACCACGCCGTTCAGGGCGTCCATGGCCGGCGGGATTTCCAGCAGCTGCAGGATGACCGGCTGGTCCTTGCCCAGCATGTCGCCGGAGGCGATGCGAAAGGCCAGGGAATAACTGATCTGGCCGGCGGCACCGGTAATCGCAATACGAACGGGATCTTTCATGGTGGCTCCTTGGGTTGTCAACGCGCGGGTTGTCGCCGTGAGGATAGGACGGGCCGGCGTGCCGCCTGCCCTGACCCGAATCTGAACCGCCATGATGGTATGCCTGCAGTGCACAAAACTCAATTCGACCTAGGTGAATGGTGTGCCCGGCTGCGCCGGGAGCTATAAGCTTTGAGCCATAAGCTGTAAGGGATACCCCTCCCCCCCACAGGCGCAGTGCTAACGACTCACCAGCGAAGCGCTAACGATAGTATGCTGACACCTCCATGACGCTGATGGGCCATACTGCATGCCCCGCCACCACCTCCCCCCGCTATCCGTCCTGCTCGCCATCGGGCTGGCCTGCCTGCTGCTGGTGTGGCTGGCGCTGGGCGACATCGAGGGGTTTCGCGACAGCGCACCCGAGGCCGAGACGCCCGAAGGACCCACACTGCCCCGGGTCGAGGTGATCGAGCAACGGGCAGAGGCCCACTCGCCAAGGCTGGTGCTGCAGGGCCAGCTCGAGGCCGATCGCGAGGTGGAGCTGCGCGCCCGTCGACCGGGCCGCGTGGCGGCATTGCCCGTTGCGCCGGGAGAGCGGGTCAGCCAGGGTGACACGCTGCTGGCCCTGGCCCAGGAGGAGCTGCCGGCACGACTCGAGCAGGCCGAGGCCGAATTGGCCCTGGCACGGGGCGAACTGGCCGGCGCCGAGACGCTGCGCCGTCGCGAACTGATCTCCAATCCCGACTATCTGCGCCTGCAGAGCGGCGTCAGCCGCGCGCAGGCCGAAGTGGCGACGCTGCGTCACCAGCTGGACGACACCCGCCCCGAGGCCCCCTTCGACGGCGTTCTCGACCGCCTCGACCTGGAACTCGGCGACCAGCTGCAGGTCGGCGAGACCTGGGGCCGACTCGTCGACGACACACGCCTCACCGCCCTCGCCGCCGCCCCTCAGCGGGAGGCCCTGTCATTGGTCCCCGGACTGCCCACCGAGATCCAGTTGCTCGACGGCACCCGCCTTCCCGGCGAACTGAGCCACGTGGCCCGCCGCGCCGACGACAGCACCCGCAGCTTCCATGTCGAGGCGACGCTGGCCAATCCCGAGGGGCGCCGCCTGGCCGGCGCCAGTGCCACCCTGGTCATTCGCCTGCCCGAACGCCAGGTGCACCGGCTCTCCCCTGCCCTGCTCGAGCTCGACAGCGACGGCCAGCTGGCGGTCAAGCACCTTGATGCCGACGATCGGGTGCGCCTTACCCCGGTCGAGCTGGTCAGCGCCGATACCGATGTTGCCCGGGTGGCCGGGCTGCCCGCGTATCTCCGGCTGATCACGCTGGGCGGTGGCTTTGTGGAGGCCGGCGAACGCGTGGAAGCCGTCGAAGCGGCCGCCACTCGGCCCGAGGGAACACGCTGACATGCGCACCCTGATCGAGGCAGCGCTGGATCGCTCGCGCACCACCCTGCTGCTGCTGGCCGCGCTGCTGCTGGCGGGGGTTGCCGCCTGGCAGGCGATCCCCAAGGAGGCCAACCCCGACGTCACCATCCCCATCATCTATGTCGCGATGTCGCTGGAGGGCGTCAGCCCCGAGGACGGCGAGCGGCTGCTCGTACGCCCCATGGAGCAGGAGCTGCGCAGCATCGAGGGACTGCGCAAGATGACCGCCCAGGCAAGCGAGGGCCATGCCGCCGTGACCCTGGAGTTCGATGCCGGCTTCGACCCCGACCAGGCGCTCACCGACGTGCGCGAGAAGGTCGACATCGCCCGCGCCGAGCTGCCCGCCGAGGCCGACGAGCCGCGGGTCACCGAGGTCAACGTGGCGCTCTTTCCGGTACTCTCCATTGGCCTTTCGGGGCCACTGGAAGAGCGCCAGCGACTGGCCGTGGCGCGCCGCCTGCAGCAGGCGATCGAGGGCATCCCGGAGGTGCTCGAGGTGGATATCGGCGGCGACCGCGAGGACCTGCTGGAGATCGTCGTCGACCCCATGGTGCTCGACAGCTACGGGGTCGATTTCACCACGCTGTTCAATCTGGTCAGCCGCAACAACCGCCTGGTGGCAGCAGGCAGCCTGGACACGGGCGCCGGGCGCCAGGCGCTCAAGGTACCGGGAATCATCGAGCGTCTCGATGACGTCATGGCGATGCCGGTCAAGATCGACGGTGACCGGGTGGTGACCTTCGGCGACGTGGCCTGGATCCGCCCGACCTTCAAGGACGCACAGGGGTTTGCCCGCATCGATGACCAGCCAGCCCTGGTGCTGGAGGTCTCCAAGCGGGCCGGTGCCAACATCATCGACACCGTCGCCCAGGTGCAGGGGCTGTTCGACGACGCGGCCGGCCTGCTGCCCGACGAGCTGGAGATCACCACCATCCTCGACCAGTCCGATACCGTGCGCGACATCCTCTCGGAACTGCTCAACAATGTGGTCACCGCGGTGGTGATGGTACTGGTGCTGATCCTGGCCGCCATGGGACTGCGCAGCGCGCTGATGGTCGGCCTGACCATCCCCGGGGCCTTTCTCTCCGGTATCCTGCTGATCTGGGCACTCGGCTACACCCTCAACATCGTGGTGATGTTCGCGCTGATCCTGGTCGCCGGCATGCTGGTGGACGGCGCCATCGTGGTCAGCGAACTGGCCGACCGACACCTGCGCCAGGGAGCGCCGCCACGGGATGCCTGGATCAGGGCCGCCACGCGCATGAGCTGGCCCGTGATCGCCTCCACGGCCACCACCCTGGCGGTCTTCGTACCGCTACTGTTCTGGCCCGGCGTGGTGGGCCAGTTCATGAAGTACCTGCCGATCACGGTGATCCTCTGCCTGCTCGCCTCGCTGGCCATGGCGCTGGTGTTCCTGCCCACCCTGGGGGGCGTGTTGAGCGTGCGCAGTGCCAAGGCTCGCGATGGCGAGCTGATCAGCGCGGGAGGACGGCTCTATCGTCGCCTGCTCGGCCGACTGCTGGCCTGGCCGGGCCTGACGCTGCTCGTCGCCCTGCTGCTGATCGCGCTGATCTATACCACCTACGCGCGCTTCAACCACGGCGTCGAGTTCTTCCCCAGCGTCGAACCCGATACCGCCCAGGTGCTGGTGCGTGCCCGGGGCGACTTCTCCGCGGTGGAGACCGATGCCATCGTGCGTCGCGTCGAGTCCCGCCTCGCCGGCATGAGCGAGGTCCAGGCACTCTACGCACGCTCCTTCGCCGTCCCCGACCAGCAGCTGGGGGGCGACGTGGTGGGCGTGCTGCAGTTCCAGCTGATCGACTGGCAGCAGCGTCGCCCGGCCACAGCAATACTCGCCGAGATGGACGCACGAACCCGCGACCTGCCGGGTATCCAGCTGGAATTTCGCGAGCAGGAGATGGGGCCGGGCGGCGGCAAGCCCATCGTGCTGGAGGTCAGCGCCCGGGACCCGGCCCTGGCCGACCGGGCCGTGACCGGGCTGCGCCGCACCATGGACGAGCTGGGCGGTTTCCGCGCCGTCGAGGACAACCGCAGCCTGCCGGGGGTGGAGTGGCGGGTGAAGGTGGACCGCGAAGCCGCCGCCCGTTTCGGTACCGACGTGGCAAGCGTAGGCAGTGCCGTGCAGCTGATCACCACCGGACTACAGGTGGCGAGCTACCGCCCCGCCGGGGTCAGCGACGAGGTGGACATTCGGGTACGCCTGCCACGTGGCGCCCGCACGCTGGACCAGCTGGGCCGGCTGAGCATCAACACCCAGCGTGGACAGGTCCCGATCGCCCACTTCGTCTCGCTGGAACCCGCTCCCAGGGTAGGCACCCTGCATCGCATCGACGGCCGCCGGGCCATCACCCTGGAGGCCGACGTGGCGCCGGACCACAGCGCCGATGAGCGGCTGGGGGCGCTGCTCCAGGCGGCGGATGCGCCTCCCGAGGGCGTGAGCGTCAAGGTGGCCGGCGAGCAGCAGGACCAGCAGGAGGCGGCACGATTCCTGGCCACGGCCTTCCTGGTGGCGATCGGCCTGATGACACTGATACTTGTCACCCAGTTCAACAGCCTCTACCAGGCGGCGCTGGTGCTGACCGCCATCGTCTTCTCCACCGCCGGCGTGCTGCTCGGCCTGCTCGCCAATGCCCAGCCGTTCGGCATCGTCATGGTGGGCATGGGCATCATCGCCCTGGCGGGGATCGTGGTGAACAACAACATCGTGCTGATCGACACCTATAACCAGCTGCGCGCTGAGGGGCTTGCACCGCGTCAGGCGGCCCTGGAGGCCGGCGGCCTGCGCCTTCGCCCGGTGCTGCTTACCGCGGTCACCACGGTGCTGGGCCTGACGCCCATGGTCCTGGGGATCAATGTCGACCTGCTCACCCCGAGCCTGGGACTGGGCGCACCCTCGACCCAATGGTGGACCCAGCTCTCCAGCGCCATCGCCGGGGGTCTGACCTTCGCCACCGCCCTGACCCTGCTGCTGACCCCCTGCATGCTGGTGCTTGGCCCGAAGGGGCGGGGCGGTGAGGGGTGAGGGGTGAGGGGTGAGGGGTTACCCCTTACAGGCGCGAAGCGCGCTCACTCCTCACCCCTTGCAAGCGCCAAGCGCGCTCAACAGCGAAGCACTCACTCCTCATAGGAGCGCAGCTCGGCGCGAGCGGCATCCGGTGAATGGGACGCATGCAGGCGGGCGATCAGCTGATCCTCGAGGTTGAAGCGCTCGCTCAGGCCACGGGTCAGGCGATCGAGCCAGGCGGGGAGTCGCCGCAGGTGGTGCTCGGCACGGGCAGGACTGTCGAAGTCGCGATCGAAGGCAAGCACCAGTTCGGTGGACATCTCCAGGCGCTCGAGCAGGCGGTCCGCGAGTTCCAGGGCCTGGTGATCGTCGAAGGCCCTGGCCTCTTCACGCAGCTGTGGATAGACCTCGAAGTGACCGGCACTGATGTAATCCATCAGCAGCTCGCTGAAGGCATCGATGCGCGCCTTGTCGACCGCCTCCAGCTCGGCATCGCAGGCCTGCTTCAGTGCCGCAAGGTGAATCAGCATCTCCCGACGCTCGTGAAGCCAGCGATCGATCAGCTCATGCACACCGCCCCAACGCTCCAGGGCATTCTTGCAGTCTTCCAGCATGGGTGCCTCCCTTGCCCGATGCGGCCAGCCACTCGGGAAACTCGAACCGCGGAATGCCAGACTCGCGCCTGCCGGGTCCGCTGTCAATCCCACGCAACGCCCTGCCCCCTCGCTGCCATAGCGTTCTCTATCCCGTGGAGAAAAGGGGACAATATATTTCAAGCTTGAAATTTTTATACTTGAATTTTTAAAGCCGCTTTCCTACGCTCGGTTAAACGCCAGGATCCGTCCGGAGACAGCGCAGTCTGGAGGCATCAATGAGAATCGCTTGTCTGGGTGGAGGGCCCGCGGGACTCTACTTCGCCATCAGCATGAAACGCCACGACCCGTCCCACGAGATCGTGGTGATCGAACGCAACCAGCCCGACGACACCTTCGGCTGGGGCGTGGTGCTCTCCGACGAGACGCTGGACAACCTGGCCGCCAACGACGCCCCCAGCGCCGAGCGCATCCGCGAGCACTTCGCCTACTGGGACGACATCGCGGTGATCCACGAGGGCGTGAAGACGGTCTCCACCGGGCATGGTTTCTGCGGTATCGGCCGCCACAGACTGTTGCTGCTGCTTCAGGAACGCGCCCGAGAGCTGGGAGTGGAACTGCGCTTCGGCTGCGAGCTCGACGAACAGCAGATCGAGTCCCTGCGCCATGAATACGACATGGTGCTGGCCGCCGATGGCCTCAACTCGCGCACTCGCATGCGACATGCCGAACATTTCAGGCCCGACATCGACGTGCGTGCCTGCAAGTTCGTGTGGCTGGGCACTCACCAGACCTTCAACGACGCCTTCACCTTCATCTTCGAAAAGACCGAGCATGGCTGGGTATGGGCCCACGCCTACCAGTTCAACGATGACACCGCGACCTTCATCGTCGAGTGCAGCGAAGCGACCTGGCAGGCCTTCGGCTTCGGCGAGATGAACCAGCAGGAATCGATCGCGGTGTGTGAGCGCATCTTCGCGCGCCACCTGGGCGGCCATTCGCTGATGAGCAATGCCCACCACATCCGCGGTTCGGCGTGGATCAACTTCCCGCGCGTGCTGTGCGAACGCTGGAGCTTCGACAACGTGGTGCTGATGGGCGATGCCGCGGCCACCGCGCACTTCTCCATCGGTTCCGGTACCAAGCTGGCCCTGGAGAGCGCCATCGCGCTGGCCGACTACCTGCACAGCGCGCCCGACATGCCCGCGGCCTTCGACCGCTACGAGCAGGAGCGCCGTACGGAAGTGCTGCGCCTGCAGTCGGCGGCACGCAACTCCACCGAGTGGTTCGAGCAGGTGGAGCGCTACCTCGACCTCGACCCGGTGCAGTTCAACTATTCGCTGCTGACCCGTTCGCAGCGCATCAGCCACGAGAACCTGCGCCTGCGCGACCCCGAGTGGCTGGCAAGTGCGGAAGGCTGGTTTCAGGCCCGGGCCGGTAACCCTGGCAGCACCCGCCCGCCAATGTTCGCCCCCTTTCGGCTGCGCGACATGACCCTGGACAATCGCGTGGTGGTATCGCCCATGGCGCAGTACAAGGCCGTCGACGGCTGCCCCACGGACTGGCATTTCACGCACTACGCGGAGCGCGCCAAGGGCGGTGCCGGTCTTGTCTACACCGAGATGTCCTGCGTCACGCCCGAGGGGCGTATCACCCCCGGCTGCCCCGGCTTCTACACCGAGGCCCACGAGACGGCCTGGAAGCGGCTGTGTGATTTCGTGCACGCCGAGACACCCGCCAAGCTGTGCGCCCAGATCGGTCATTCTGGCCCCAAGGGCTCGACCCAGCTCGGCTGGGAGGAGATGGATGCCCCGCTGCCGGAAGGCAACTGGCCGATCCTGGCTGCCTCGGCGGTGCCCTGGTCGGAGCGCAACCAGGTCCCCAGGGCCATGGACCGCGCCGACATGGACGTCGTGCGTGATGCCTTCGTCGATGCCGCACGCATGGCCGACCGCGCCGGATTCGACATGCTCGAGGTGCACGCCGCCCACGGCTACCTGCTTTCATCCTTCATTACACCGCTCACCAACCGCCGCGACGATGAATACGGGGGAAGCCTCGACAATCGACTGCGCTATCCGCTGGAGGTGATTTGCGCGGTGCGCGAGGCCTGGCCCGCGCACAAGCCGCTATCGGTGCGTATCTCGGCCAACGACTGGGTGGGCGAGGAAGGCATCACCCCGGACGACGCCGTCGAGGTCGCCCGTCGCCTGAAGGCCGCCGAGGTGGATATCGTCGATGTCTCGGCGGGCCAGACCTCGACCCGGGCCAGGCCCGTATATGGTCGCATGTTCCAGACGCCGTTCTCCGATCGCATCCGCAACGAGACCGGCATGGCCACCATGGCAGTGGGCAACATCTACCAGGCCGACCACGTCAACTCGATCCTGATGGCGGGCCGCGCCGACCTCGCCTGCCTGGCGCGCCCGCACCTGGCCGACCCGTACTGGACGCTGCACGTGGCCGCAGCACTTGGCGACCGCGAGGCGGCATGGCCCGCGCCCTACCGCGCCGGCGCCGACCAGTTGCAGCGGCTGGCCGAACGCGGTGAAGGGTGGGTCTAGGACGATGGAGCAAGACGACATGAACCGGTCAGGCACCAACTCGGCCAGTGACAACCCGCTCGGCGGCAAGCGCGTGTTGATTACCGGCGGCGGCAGCGGCATCGGCGCCGACATGGCGCTGACATTCGCCCAGGCAGGCGCCGAGGTGACCATCACCGGACGTCGCCCGGGCCCGCTTGACGCCATGGCGGACTGCCACCCGGGGATTCGCGGCGAAGTGGTCGACGTGACCGATGAAGCCGCCATGACCACGCTGTTCGGTCGACTGGGGGAACTCGATATCGTGATCGCCAACGCCGGTGCCGCCGACAGCTCGCCGCTATCCCGAACCTCGCTGGCACAGTGGCAGCGCATGCTCGATGTCAATCTCACCGGCGTGTTCCTGACCCTGCGCGAGGGATTGGCGCACCTTGCCGACAATGGCCGACTGATTGCCGTCGCCTCCACCGCTGGGCTCAAGGGCTATGCCTATGTGGCGCCCTACTGCGCCGCCAAGCACGGCGTGGTGGGGCTGGTGCGCGCCCTGGCCCGGGAGACCGCCACACGCGGCATCACCGTCAACGCCCTGTGCCCGGGCTTCACCGACACCCCGCTGCTCGAGGCGAGCGTCGAGACCATCGTCAGCAAGACCGGCCAGGACAGCGAGCAGGCACGTGCGCACTTCCGCTCGGTCAACCCGAGTGGCCGGCTTGTACAGCCCGCCGAGGTCACGGCCACTGCACTGTGGCTGTGCGGTGCGCACAGCGGCGCCATCAACGGCCAGGCGATCTCGATTTCCGGAGGTGAGACATGAAGGCGCCAGCGACACAGCAGGATGCCTCGAGCAAGGAACGCCTGCGGCTGTGGCTGCGCATGCTGCGGGTCACCCGCCAGGTGGAGGCAGCACTGCGCGATAAGCTGCGCACTGAATACGACTCCACGCTGCCGCGCTTCGATGTCATGGCTGCGCTGCTGCAGGCGCCGGACGGACTGAAGATGAACGAGCTGTCAAGGCGCCTGCGCGTCTCCAACGGCAATGTCACCGGCATCATCGACCGGCTGGTCGAGGACGGCAGCGTCGAGCGCATCGCCATCGAAGGCGACCGCCGCGCGACCCGGGTACGCCTCACGACTTCCGGCCGCGACGCGTTCACCCTCATGGCGGAAGCCCACGAGCAGTGGGTCAACGACCTTCTCGAGGGTGTCACCGCCGCGGATGCCCACCATATCGGCGAGCTGCTGCACCGCTTGCCGACCCATACCGGAGACCCGACATGAGCATGGCCGACCTGGCACCCGAGCACTTCCTGTGGCGCATGGCGGGCGATGTGGCCGTCATCCGGCTCAACTGCCCCGAACGCAAGAACCCGCTGACCTTCGACAGCTACGCCGAGCTGCGCGACACCTTCCGTGCGCTTGCCCATGACGACGACGTCAAGGCCGTGGTATTCGCCTCCAACGGCGGCAACTTCTGCTCCGGTGGCGACGTGCACGAGATCATCGCCCCGCTGGTGGGCCGCGACATGAAGGGGCTGCTGGCCTTCACCCGACTGACCGGTGACCTGGTCAAGGCGATGCTTCATTGCGGCAAGCCGGTGATTTCGGCGGTGGATGGCGTCTGTGTGGGAGCCGGCGCGATCATCGCGATGAGTTCCGACATCCGCTTCGCCACCCCACGCGCCAGCACCGCTTTCCTGTTTAGCCGCGTGGGCCTGGCCGGCTGCGACATGGGAGCCTGCGCGATGCTGCCCCGCATCATCGGTCAGGGGCGCGCCGCCGACCTGCTCTACAGCGGACGCAGCATGAGCGCCGAGGAGGGTCATCACTGGGGCTTCTACAACCGTCTGGTGGAACCCGATGCGCTGGAGGACGAGGCGATCGCCTACGCGACCCGCCTGGCCCGGGGGCCGACCTTCGCCCACGGCATCACCAAGAACCAGCTCAACCAGGAGTGGTCGATGAGCCTCGACCAGGCCATCGAAGCCGAGGCCCAGGCCCAGGCGATCTGCATGCAGACCCGCGACTTCGAGCGCGCCTACCACGCCTTCGTTGCCAAGCAACGGCCAGAGTTCGAGGGGGACTGATGAGCGACAAGGGCTTTCTGGAGTGGCCATTCTTCGCGCCGCGCCACCGTGAACTGTCCGAGGCACTCGAGGCCTGGTGCGCACGTGAGCTGCCGCGCGATCACAGCGATGTCGATGCCGCCTGCACCCGCCTGGTGCGCGACCTCGGCCAGGCCGGCTTTCTCGACGGCACGGCGGGTGAGCACATCGATGTGCGCAGCCTGTGCCTGATTCGCGAGACCCTGGCCCGACATGACGGCCTGGCCGATTTCTCCTTCGCCATGCAGGGGCTAGGCACCGGTGCGATCAGCCTGTACGGCAGCCCCCGGCAACGCGAGTGGCTCGACAGGACGCGCCGCGGCGAGGCGATCTCCGCCTTTGCCCTGAGCGAGCCGCGCTCGGGCTCCGACGTGGCCCAGATCGACACCACCGCCGAGCGTGCCGGCGACGGCTACCGACTGAATGGCGAGAAGACCTGGATCTCCAATGGCGGCATCGCCGACCTTTACACGGTGTTCGCACGCACCGGCGAAGGCCCGGGCGCCAGGGGGCTGTCGGCCTTCCTGGTGCCCGCCGACACCCCGGGCCTGGAGGTTCGCGAACGCCTCGCAACGATCTCGCCCCATCCCCTCGCCAGGCTCGGCTTCAGTGACATGTATCTGCCCGGGGACGCGCTGATCGGCAAGCCCGGCCAGGGGTTTCGCATCGCCATGTCGGTGCTGGACGTGTTCCGCTCCACGGTCGGCGCCGCGGCACTGGGCTTCGCCCGTCGTGCCCTCGACGAGTCGCTGATGCGCTGCCGAACCCGCGAACTGTTCGGCAATACCCTTGCCGACCTGCAGATGGTGCAGGGACACCTGGCCGAGATGGCGCTGGACGTGGATGCCGCCGCCCTGCTGGTCTATCGCGCCGCCTGGACCAAGGATCAGGGCGCCGAACGCGTCACCCGTGAAGCGGCCATGGCCAAGCTGTATGCCACCGACCATGCTCAGGAGGTGATCGACAAGGCCGTTCAGTTGCACGGCGGCGATGGCGTGCGCAAGGGGCACATCGTCGAGAGCCTTTACCGCGAGATTCGCGCGCTGCGCATCTATGAAGGCGCATCCGACGTGCAGAAGGTGGTGATCGCCCGCAGCATGCTGGCCGACAGCAGCTGACATCGGGTCAGTCAAGACGCACCAGGTACCGTATCCCCTGCCGACACCTCCGGGTATGGCGAATAACAACCACACGACATACGGAGATTGGTCATGTACACACGATCGGCCCATGCCGATACCTTCGCGCGGGACCATCTACCCCCCGCCGAGTGGCAACCCGACCTGCTGCTCTCCGGGTTCGATTACCCCGAGTCGCTCAACGCCGCGGCGGAGCTCTGCGACCGGCAGGTCGATAACGGTCACGGCGACAGGGTGGCGCTGGTCGGCAACGGGCGCAGCCGGACCTACACGGAACTGCAATGCTGGACCAACCGGCTCGCCCGTGCTCTTGTCGATGACCTTGGCATTCGCCCCGGCAACCGCATCCTGATTCGCTCCGCCAACACCCCGGCCATGGTGGCCTGCTGGCTTGCCGCCACCAAGGCGGGCGCCGTGGTGGTCAACACCATGCCCATGCTGCGAGCCGATGAACTGGCCAAGGTGGTCGACAAGGCCCAGGTGACGCTGGCGCTGTGCGACACTCGCCTGCTTGACGACATCCAGGCCTGCCAGACACAGTGCGACGTGCTCGCCCGGGTGGTCGGTTTCGACGGCGGCGCCGACCACGACGCCGAACTCGACCGCCTGGCGCTCGGCAAGCCCGATACGTTCACGGCTGTTGCCACTGCCGCCGACGACGTCGCATTGCTGGGCTTCACCTCCGGCACCACCGGCCGGCCCAAGGCCACCATGCATTACCACCGCGATCTGCTGATCATCGCCGACGGCTATGCTCGCGAGGTGCTTCGGGTGACACCCGACGATGTCTTCGTCGGCTCACCGCCCCTGGCCTTTACCTTCGGCCTGGGGGGACTGGCGGTCTTCCCGCTGCGCTTCGGTGCCACGGCGGTGCTGCTGGAACATGCCTCGCCGCCCAACATGATGGACATCATTCGTGACCATCGCGCCACGGTGGTGTTCACCGCCCCCACCGCCTACCGTGCCATGCTCAACCATCTCGAGCGCCGCGACGACCTGGCCAGCCTGCGCGTGGCGGTATCCGCCGGCGAGACACTGCCTCCGCCTATCTATCACGACTGGATCCAGCAAACCGGCACGCCGCTCCTCGACGGTATCGGCGCCACCGAGATGCTGCACATCTTCATCTCCAACCGCCTGGACGATCACCGCCCCGGCAGTACCGGCAAGCCCGTCAGCGGCTACGAGGCGCGCATCGTCGATGCCGACATGCGCGAGCTTCCGCGTGGCGAGGTAGGCCGCCTGGCGGTACGTGGGCCGACCGGCTGCCGCTACCTCGATGATGCGCGCCAGCTGGGCTATGTGCAGCATGGCTGGAACCTCACCGGCGACGCCTTCTATCAGGACGAGGAGGGCGACTTCCATTTCGCCGCCCGCAATGACGACATCATCGTTTCGGCCGGCTACAACATCGCCGGCCCCGAAGTGGAAGCCGCCTTGCTCGCCCACCCTGCGGTCAGCGAATGCGCGGTGATCGGCGCGCCCAGTGACGAACGCGGCCAGATCGTCGAGGCATTCGTGGTGCTCGTCGACGATGTCGAGGGCGATGATGGCTGCAAGCGTGAGCTACAGGAGCACGTCAAGCGGACGATTGCTCCCTACAAGTATCCCCGTTCGATACGATTCATCGATATGCTGCCCAAGACCGCAACCGGCAAGGTACAACGCTTCCGATTGCGGCATGAGCACTACCCGTAGCACCCGGTATCACCCGTATCGCCACATCCGTAAAACAACACTGCTGACGCAACGAGGGACACCCATGAACCCTATCGCTCGACTTGGCCTTGGCCTGCTGCTTTCCTCAAGCCTTGTTACCGCACACGCCGACGACGTGAAGGTCGGCATGATCACCACGCTCTCCGGGGGCGGCTCCCACCTCGGCGTCGATGTCCGCGACGGCTTCATGCTGGCCATGGAACAGGCCGGTCGCGACGATATCGAGGTACTGATCCAGGATGATGCCAGGCGCCCCGATCTGGCGCGCACGCTTTCCAACGAATTCATGCAGCGCGACGAGGTCGATATCCTGACCGGCATCATCTGGTCCAACCTGGCCATGGCGGTAGTGCCGTCCGCCGTCCGCCAGGGCACCTTCTACCTCTCGCCCAACGCCGGCCCGTCGGATCTTGCCGGGCGCATGTGCCACGAGAACTACTTCAACGTCGCCTACCAGAACGACAACCTGCACGGCGCCATGGGTACCTACATGCGCGAGCAGGGCTTCGAGAACCCCATCATCATGGCGCCCAACTACCCGGCGGGCACTGATGCCCTGGCCGGCTTCAAGCATCTCTACGAAGGCGAGGTGGCCGACGAGCTCTTCACTCAGATCGGCCAGACCGACTACGCCGCCGAGATCGCCCAGATCCGCGCCAGCGATGCCGACAGCCTCTTCTTCTTCCTGCCGGGCGGCATGGGTATCTCGTTCATGAAGCAATGGGAGAACTCGGGCGTCGAGATGCCGGTGTTCGGGGCGGCCTTCTCGTTCGACGAGACGCTGATCAAGGCAGTGGGCGGCGCGGCAATCGGCGCGATGAACACCTCGCTATGGGCTCACGACCTCGACAACGCCGCCAACGAGGCCTTCGTCGAAGGTTTCCAGGCCGAGCATGAGCGCATGCCGACACTGTATGCCGCCCAGGGCTACGATACCGCCAACCTGGTCCTGAGCGCACTGGACAAGGCACACCCCAGTGACAAGGACGCCTTTCGCGAGGCACTGCGCGAGGCCGACTTCGACTCGGTGCGCGGCGAGTTCCGGTTCGGCCCCAACCAGCACCCGATCCAGGACATCTATGTCCGCGAGGTGGTCGAGGGCGAGGACGGCGAGCCCACCAATCGCCTGAGGGGCGTGGCCGTGGAAGACATCCAGGACATCTACCACACCCAGTGCGAGATGTGAGCGCGCTTCGCGCTTGTCAGGGGTGAGGAGTGAGCGCGCTTCGCGCTTGTGAATAGTGAGTAGTTACCCCTCACTCCTCACTCCTCACTCCTCACCATTCACCATTCACCATTCACCATTCACCATTCACCACTCACCATTCACGACTCACCATTCACCACTCACCATTCACCACTCACCATTCACCACTCACCACTCACCACTCACCATTCACCACTCACCACTCACCATTCACCACTCACCCCCACAACTCACGCTTTACCCGGAGAATGCCCGACGTGTCCGTGACTCTGCTTATCGAGCAACTCATCAACGGTCTTCAGCTTGGCACCATGCTGTTCCTGATGGCCAGCGGTCTGACCCTGGTGTTCGGTGTGATGGGGCTGATCAACCTGGCCCATGGCTCCTTCTACATGGTCGGCGCCTATGCCACCGCCGTGGTGAGTGCCGCCAGCGGCTCCTTCCTGCTGGGCCTGGCCGCGGGCATCATCGCCGCGGCCGCCACCGGGGCACTGGTCGAGCTGATCGTCATTCGGCGCCTCTATCATCGCCCCCACCTCGACCAGGTGCTGGCCACCTTCGCCCTGATCCTGATCTTCTCGGAAGGCACACGCTGGCTGTTCGGCTCCTCGCCCCTGTGGTTGAGTCCGCCGGACTGGCTCAACGGCTACGCGACCCTGCCAGGAGGGGCACGCTACTCCATCTATCGCCTGGTGATCATCGGCGTGGGAATTGCCGTGGCCACTGCCCTCTACGTCGTCATCTCGCGCACTCGCCTTGGCATGCGCATCCGCGCCGGGGAAAGCGACCGTGAGATGATCGGGGCACTGGGGATCAACATTGCCAGGCTGTATACCCTGGTATTCGCCATGGGAGCGGCGTTGGCCGGGCTCGCCGGGGCCATGGTGGGCGCCCTGCAGTCGGTTCAGGTGGGCATGGGCGAACCGGTGCTGATCCTGGCCTTCGTGGTGATCGTGATCGGCGGCATCGGCTCCATCAAGGGTGCCCTGTTCGGCGCCGTGCTGGTCGGGTTGGTGGATACCCTGGGGCGGGTCTATCTGCCGGCGCTGCTGAGCAATGTCATGCCCGCCTCCGAAGCCACCGCCATCGGTGCCGCCCTCGCCGCCATGCTGATCTACATCCTCATGGCCGTGATCCTCGCGTTCAAGCCCAAGGGACTGTTTGCCGCCCATGACTGACCTCGACACTTCTTCCACCGTAGCGCCGGATCTTGTGGCACACCGCGCACGCTGGCTCGACCGCAAGGGTCTGGTCCAGATCGCCCTACTGGGCGGCCTGCTGCTGGTGCCCCTCTGCCTGCACCTGCTCGGCCACACCTATTACGTCAACCTGGCCTCGAAGGTCACGCTGGTCGCCATGGCCGCCGTCGGGCTTAACCTGGCCATCGGCTACGGCGGTATGGTGAGTTTCGGCCACGCCGCCTATTTCGGGCTGGGCGGCTACGTGGCCGGCATCAGCGCCTACCACGCCTTCGACGCCACGCCGTTCATGAGCTGGCCGGTCAGCATCCCGGGCAGCGACAACATGCTGGTGGTCTGGCTGGCGGCGATCGTGCTGTGCGGCCTGCTGGCGTTGGTGATCGGCGCCATCTCGCTGCGCACCACCGGGGTCTACTTCATCATGATCACCCTGGCCTTCGCGCAGATGGTCTACTACTTCGCCAACTCCTGGCCCTCCTACGGTGGCGAGGACGGCCTGCCGATCTACCTGCGCAACGGCCTGCCGGGGCTCGATACCAGTGATGCACTGACCTTTTTCCTGATCAGCTTCGTCGGCCTGGTGCTGGCCATGGCAGTCACCTCCCGGCTGATGAAATCCCGCTTCGGCGCCGCGCTGACGATGGCCCGGCTCAACGATACGCGGCTCGCCGCTGCCGGCATCAACCCCTACCCGATCCGCCTGGCCGCCTTCGTCATCTCGGCGGTGATCACCGGTCTTGCCGGCGCCCTGTACGCCGACCTCAACGGCTTCGTCAGTCCCTCGATGCTCAGCTGGCACTTCTCCGGTGAGCTGATGGTGATCGTGATTCTCGGCGGGGTCGGACGCCTTTACGGGCCGCTTGCCGGCGCCGTGCTGTTCGTGATGATGGAAACCCTGCTGGGTGGCCTGACCGAGTACTGGCAGCTGTTCCTCGGTCTGCTGCTGCTGGTGGTCGTGCTGTTCGCCAAGCATGGCGTGATGGGCTGGCTCGCCGGGAGGGAACGTGATGAGTGAGACCGTGCTGGCACTCGACAACCTCAGCAAGCGCTTCGGTGCCCTCAAGGCCACCCAGGAGGTGTCGCTGGAGCTGCGGGCAGGCGAGATCCACGCGCTGATCGGCCCCAATGGGGCGGGGAAATCCACGCTGGTCGGCCAGATCGCCGGCAACCTGCGCCCCGACGAGGGCAGCATCCGGCTGGCGGGCCAGGAGCTGACACCCATGAGTGTCGCCCAGCGCGCCCGCCTGGGGCTTGGCCGCAGCTTCCAGGTCTCGTCGCTTGCCGAACCCCTGTCGGTGATGCGCAACGTGATGGTCGCCGTTCAGGCCTTGCAAGGCCACAGCTTCCGCTTCTGGAAGCCGGTCAACCGCGACCGTAGCCTGCTCGCGCCCGCCCACGAGGCGCTGGAGCGCATGCAGCTGACCCATCGCGCCTGGACACCGGTCTCGGAGCTCTCCCATGGAGAGCGCCGCCAGGTCGAAGTCGCCTGCGCCCTGGCCTTGAAACCCCGGGCTCTGCTGCTCGACGAACCCATGGCGGGCCTCGGCCCGGAAGGCTCGGCCCACCTCACTGAACTGCTCGAAACCCTCAAGCAGGAGGTGCCGATACTGCTGATCGAGCACGACATGGATGCGGTGTTCCGGCTTGCCGACCGCGTCTCGGTACTGGTCGCGGGTGCCGTGATCGCCCATGGCGACAGCGCCACCATTCGTCGGGACCCGCGCGTCCGCGACGCCTACCTGGGAGACTGAGATGCTCAAGATCACCGATATCGAAACCTTCTACGGGCCCTCCCAGGCGCTGTTCGGGGTCAGCCTGGAGGTTCAGGCGGGCGAAATGGTCGCGCTGATGGGCCGCAACGGCATGGGCAAGACCACCACCATCCGCTCGATCTTCGGCCTCACGCCTGCTAAACGCGGCAGTATCGAGTTCGAGAGCCAAGACCTGCGTCGGCTGCCCGCCCATCGCATTGCCAAGGCGGGGCTTGGCCTGGTGCCGGAGGGACGGCGCTGCTTTCCCAACCTCTCGGTGCGGGAGAATCTGCTGGTGACCGCATGCCCCGGCGAGTGGACCCTGGAAAGGGTCGAGCAGCTGTTTCCGCGTCTGGGCGAACGCCACCTGCAGATGGCCGACACCCTCTCCGGAGGCGAGCAGCAGATGCTGGCCATCGGCCGGGCGCTGATGACCAACCCACGATTGCTGGTACTCGATGAAGCCACCGAAGGGCTTGCCCCGGTGATCCGCAAGGAGATCTGGGCGGCGATTCGCGTGCTCAAGCAGGCGGGCCAGTCGATCCTGATCGTCGACAAGTCGCTCAGCGAACTTCTGCCCATCGCCGACCGCTGCACGATCCTGGAGAAGGGGCGCAATGCCTGGGCGGGCACGCCTGACCAGCTCGACGCCACCCTCCGTGACCGCTATCTCGGCATTTAATACCATTGCGAGCAGCTCATACATGACCATTACCACGGCACATGACGCCGGACAGATCCGTCCGGCGTCATTCATGACCCGCCGCAAGGTGCGCTTCGGCCACTGCGACCCGGCCGGCATCGTCTACTACCCACGCTATTTCGAGATGATCAACTCGGTGGTCGAAGACTGGTTCGCCGAGGTGGTCGGCCAGGACTTCAAGCAGCTGCATGTCACGCTGGGCAGCGGCGTGCCCACTGCCGCCATCGAGACCCGCTTCCATGCGCCCAGCCGCCTCGGCGAGTGGCTGGATTTCCGCCTGACCCCCTCGAGGACCGGGCATACAAGCCTGTCGCTCAGGGTAACCGCCCACTGCGGTGACGAACATCGCCTGACATCCGATTCCACCCTGGTCTTCGTTGACCTCAGCAACGGCACCCCCGTCCCCTGGCCCGACACCATGCGCCAGCGCTTCGCCATGGATAGACAACAAGGATCCCAAGAATGAGTGACGCCTCCCCCCACCAGTTGCTTCACCCTTCCCACTGGAAGCCCGCCGTGGGTTATGCCAACGGCATCCTTGCCAGCGGCCGTTCACTGTTCGTCGGCGGCCAGATCGGCTGGAATGCCGCACAGCAGTTCGAGAGCGACGACTTCGTCGCGCAGGTTCATCAGGCACTGAGCAATATCGTCGCCATACTCGAGGAAGCGGACGCCGGGCCTGAACACCTGGTGCGCCTGACCTGGTACGTGACGGACAAGAGGGAATACCTGGACCGGCTCAAGGAGGTGGGGGGGGCTTACCGCGATGTGCTCGGCAAGCACTTCCCCGCCATGACCATGGTACAGGTAGCCGAGCTGGTGGAGGATCGCGCCAAGGTCGAGATCGAGGCCACCGCGGTGGTGCCGGGCTGAGCAGGCTTGCGAGCCGAACCCTGCGTCACATCACCCGCCCGGCCCTGCGCCGGGCGATATCCCCCGGCGCCCCTCGCCAAGACCGCTGAAGGCCTCGCGGCCGGATGGATCAGGAATGGAAGGCGGTGATGCCCTCGACGAAGCGCCCGCCGGGGCGATAGTGCTCGAGAATCGAGAAATGGTCGTCGCCGGGCAGCACGGCCTGCTCCAGGCTGACCCCCTGCTCTCCCAGATGGGCGGCATATTCCGTCATCTGGCGCGCGAACTCGCTGGACTCCTCGCCGCCGGCGACCAGCCGCACCTGAGTCGGCACGCGGCAGGGCTGCAGCACGGGGCTGAAGTCGATCACGTCACGACCGGTGAGCTGGAGTTTGGGCTGCAGCCATGACCAGGGAAAGGGCCCGAGGTCATACAGGCCACTGATGCACAAGGCCCCGCTGATGAGGTCCTGGGGCAGACCATAGACGGCTTCCCAGTCGGTCGCCAGCAGCATGGCGCAGAGATGCCCGCCGGCAGAGTGCCCCGAGAGGCTGAGCCGATGCGGGTCGACACCCAGTGAGCTCGCATTGCGATGGATCCATGCTAGCGCCGCGCGACTCTGACGCACCACTTCGCCGAAGCGCACCGCCGGACACAGCGCATAGTTGACCACCGCCACCGTGATGCCCGACGCCACCAGGCCATCGACGATGAAGCCGAACTCCTTGTGGCTCAGGGAGCGCCAGTAGCCGCCGTGGAAGAAGAGATGGCAGGGCGCCGTCTCGCCCTGCCCCAGCCCCTCGGCATGGAAGAGATCCAGGCACTCGGCACGCGTCGGCCCATAGGGCAGATCGAGCATCACCCGGTGGCGCTGGCAGGACAGCGCACTGCGCGCACGCCACTCCTCGAGCAACGCCGCCGGGTCGCGCCCTCGCATGGGATCGTAGGCGCGGTCGATCTCTTCCTGAGTCGCCAGGTCGCGATAGAGCATGGAAGCGCCCTAGCCCTGCCAGCGATAGCCGCGAGGCGGGCGATTGGCCGCCAGCAGCAGGCCCAGTGGTGCCAGGGCGAGCAGTACAAAGCCGATCAGGGTCCAGGCAGGCAGCGAGAGTCCGAGCACCAGGAAATCGACCTCGGCACACTCACCGGAGCCGGCAAGCACCTGGGCCAGCACCTGCTGCAGAGGCAGGATCTCCATCATGTAGTCGAGCCCGGGGCCACAGCTCGGCACTTCGTCGGCCGGCAGCGACTGCAGCCACAGGTGGCGTCCTGCCACCAGGATACCGCCCACCACGGCCACCAGCGACAGCAGGCCGTAGCTCACCGCCCCTGCGCGTCCCTCGGGGTCGTGGATCGCAGCGACGAGGAAAACGGCGGCAGCGGCCAGTACGGCCACGCGCTGGAAGACGCACAGCGGACAGGGCTCCAGCCCGACGACATGCTCGAGACCCAGGGCCACGGCCATCATCAGCACACAGAAGGCGAGCCCCCCCAGACTCCATTCGCGAACCGAAAGGCGCCGCAGGTCATCGATCATGAGGTTTCTCCGGCCTGCAGCGGCGTGGTGCTTCGCACCTCCCGGGCGCGCTCGAAATAGCGGGACAGGAAGGTAGCGAAGTCCTCGGTATCTGCCGCCTCGATGTCCGCCTGCTGCGCCAGGGACATCGGTACCAGCTCCTCGAACAGGGCCTCACGGGAGGGATCCATGGGCGTATGGGCAAAGCCCGCGGCCTGTTCCCGGGCGAGCCCCAGCATGGCCTCGAGGAAGGATTCACCGGTCGCGTCAAGGTGCGCCAGCAGGCGTGCCGAAGGCGTGAGGCCCGGGTCGTCGAGGCGCGGCGACAGGGCCGCCAACGCCTTGCCATGGGGCTCTCCCTCCTCCAGGCGGTCAAGCAGCTCCGCCACCGCTGCCATCTCGGCGACGATCTCGCCGCCCCAGTCGGCGATGGAACGGTGTCGACCATCCTGCAGCAGGCGCAGCTCGGGGTCCCGGCCGCGCTCGACCACCAGTCGGCGATTGTCGTCCAGCCGGTCGCACTCCTCATCGGGAATCCAGGGACTCTCGCTGAGCAGACACCACATCAGGAAGGTATCGATGAAACGGATCTGTGGCTCATCCACCCCCAGTGGCAGGAAGGGGTTGAGGTCCAGGCAACGCACCTCGATGTACTCCACGCCGCGCGCCTCGAGCGCCTGACTGGGGGTCTCGTCGTGGCGCGCCACCCGCTTGGGACGGATGTCGCTGTAGTACTCGTTCTCGATCTGCAGGATGTTGGCATTGAGCTGGCACCAGGTGTCGCCCTCCTTCACGCCCAGCGTCTGGTAGTCCTGCCAGGGCGTGGCGATGGCGTGGCGCAGGGTATTGACGTAGTTGGAGAGCGAGTTGAAGCAGATCTTCAACTGCTCCTGGACCTTGTTCTGATAGCCAAGGTCCGACATGCGCAGGCTGGTGGCATGGCGCGACACCAGGGTATCGTCACCATGCCGCTGGAGCTTCTCCGGCACCGCCCCGCCGGGCAGGAAACTGCGGTCCAGCGCCGGGGAGGCACCGAACAGGTAGAGCAGCAGCCAGCTGTGGCGGCGGAAGTTGCGGATCAGGCCGAAATAGCGCGTCGAACGGTAGTCGCGTAGCGGCGTGTCGTGATCACCGTCGAGATCGCGTAACAGCTCCCAGAGGTCATCGGGCAACGAGACGTTATAGTGCACCCCGGCAATGGACTGCATGATCCGCCCGTAGCGCAGGTCCAGTCCCTTGCGGTAGATATGCTTCATGGTGCCCACGTTGGAGCGGCCGTAGTCGGCGATGGGCACGCTATCGTTGCCGTCAAGGCGCGACGGCATGCTGGCCGGCCAGATCAGCTCGCCATCCAGATGGCGATAGCTGAAGCGATGCAGGTCGGCGAGGAAGGCCATGGCATCCTCCGGCCGACAAGTGACCGGGGTGATGTACTCCAGCAGCGCCTCGGAGTAGTCAGTCGTGATGTGCGGGTGGGTCAGCTTCGAGCCCAGCGCGGCGGGATGGGGAGTGGTGGCGATGCGTCCCTCGTCGTCGACGCGCAACCCCTCCTTTTCGATGCCGCGGCGCAGGCGGCCGACCTGCCCCTGGTCGGCCAGAACCTTGAGTCGATCGACGCGACTGGTGAGCGATTCGGACAAGATGGTCACCCCATGTGTGGAAAGGCCGGCGCCATGGCGCCAGGCAAAGGTCAGGTTATGGTGCCGTCAGGCGGCGCTTCAAGGTCAGCGTGCGTCGGGCTTCGAGCTGCAGGTCAGGCACGTCGTCCGGCGCTCGTCGATCTAGCGTTCACGCCTTGCCTGCAGCAGGGCCGCCCCCAGGGCGCCCATCTGGCTCTCCGGCTCGGGCTGCCTGTCGCCGCGGCGCGTCTTTCCCGGCCCGCGGCCGCGGGCATTGCCGCTGCCACGGCGCGGCGTCTCGCCCCCCCTGTCATCGGCCTGCTGATCCGGCTGATCATCGAGACGCATGGTAAGACCGATGCGCGAGCGCGCAAGGTCCACGCTCATCACCTTGACCCGCACGATATCGCCTGCCTTGACCACGGTGCGCGGGTCCTCGACGAAGGTCTCGGAAAGCGCCGAGATGTGTACCAGGCCATCCTGGTGAACGCCGATATCGACGAAGGCCCCGAAGTGGGTGACATTGGTCACGCTGCCCTCGAGGATCATGCCGGGCTCGAGGTCCTTCAGGGTCTCGACCCCTTCGCGAAACTCGGCCGCCTTGAACTCGGGGCGGGGGTCACGTCCCGGCTTGTCGAGCTCGGCGAGGATGTCGGTGACCGTGGGCACGCCGAAGCGCTCGTCGGCGAACTCGGCAGGCTCGAGCGCCTTCAGCGTGGCGCTGTCGCCGATCAGCCCGGCCAGCGGGCGCCCGCTGCGCTCGGCAATCCGCTCCACCAGCGGATAGGCCTCGGGGTGCACGGCGCTGGCATCCAGCGGATTGTCGCCATTCATGATGCGCAGGAAGCCGGCACACTGCTCGAAGGTCTTGGGTCCCAGGCGGCTGACATCGAGCAGCGCCCGGCGGCTGGTAAAGGGTCCCTCGGCATTGCGGCGGGCAACGATGTTGTCGGCCAGCGCAGCGTTGAGGCCGGCGACCCGCGAGAGCAAGGCGCTCGACGCGGTGTTGAGGTCCACCCCCACGGCGTTCACGCAGTCCTCGATCACCGCCTCCAGACTACGGGAGAGCTGCAGCTGCGAGACGTCGTGCTGGTACTGGCCCACGCCGATGGACTTGGGCTCGATCTTGACCAGCTCGGCCAGCGGGTCCTGCAGGCGCCGGGCAATGGAGACCGCGCCGCGAACGGTCACGTCCAGGTCGGGCAGCTCCCGGGAGGCATACGCCGAGGCGGAGTAGACCGAGGCACCCGCCTCGCTGACCATCACCTTGGAAAGCGCGCGCTTCCCTGCAAACCGCTTCACCAGCTCGCCGGCGAGCTTGTCGGTCTCGCGGCTGGCGGTGCCGTTGCCCACCGCAATCAGCGCCACGTCGTGCTTGTCCACCAGCGCGGCCAGCTCGGCAAGCGCGGCGTCCCAGCGCTTCTGCGGGGCATGGGGGTAGAGAGTGGTGTGCGCCAGGAACTGCCCCGTGGCGTCCACCACCGCTACCTTGCAGCCCGTGCGCAGGCCGGGGTCGATGGCCAGCGTCGCCTTTTGCCCTGCCGGGGCCGCCAGCAGCAGGTCCTTGAGGTTGGCGGCAAAGACCTCGATGGCCTCCAGCTCCGCCCGCTCGCGCAGTCGCCCCATCAGCTCCGTCTCGAGATGCGTATAGAGCTTGACGCGCCAGGTCCAGCGCACCACCTCGGCCAGCCAGCGGTCGGCGGGCCGGCCCTGGTCGCGGATCGCGAAATGCCTGGCGATGGCCACCTGAGCCGGGTGGACAGGCGCCTCCTCCTCGTCGGGCAGGCGCAGGGTCAGCGCCAGCACGCCCTCGTTGCGGCCGCGGAACATCGCCAGCGCACGGTGCGAGGGTACCCTGGCGAGGCGCTCATCGTGCTCGAAGTAGTCGGAGAACTTGGCGCCCTCCCCCTCCTTGCCGGCGATCACCCGGGAGGAGAGCTCGCCCTCGCGCCACAGCCGCTCGCGCAGCTGGCCGACCAGTTCCGGGTCTTCGGCAAAGCGCTCCATGAGGATCTGCTTGGCGCCGTCCAGGGCCGCCTTGGCATCCGCCACGGCGGGGATGTCGCCCTCGGCGGCGCGAAGGTAGCGGGCCGCCTCGGCCTCCGGGTCCAGGGTGGGGTCGGCCAGCAGGGCGTCAGACAGCGGCTCCAGCCCGGCTTCCCGGGCAATCTGCGCCTTGGTGCGCCGCTTCTTCTTGTAGGGCAGGTAGAGGTCCTCGAGGCGCTGCTTGGTCTGCGCCGCGTGGATGCTGGCCGCCAGTGCCTCGGTCAGCTTGCCCTGCTCGTCGATGGCAGCCAGCACCGTCTCGCGGCGCTCCTCCAGCTCGCGCAGATAGGCGAGGCGCTCGTGGAGCTGGCGCAGCTGGATGTCATCGAGCCCGCCGGTGACTTCCTTCCGGTAGCGGGCGATGAAGGGCACGGTGGCCCCGCCATCGAGCATTTCCACCGTTGCCTTGACCTGCGGCGGGCGAACGGCGAGCTCCTCGGCGAGGCGACTGATGATCTTGTCGTGTGCGTCCATGAAATCCTTGGCAATCAAACGTCCAGACGATCGCGACAAGGTACCACAAGCCCAGGCTCGCCGGGAGGCGTAAGCTGGAAGCTGGAAGCTGGAAGCTGCCACCCAACCAGGTGTCAAGATTTTTCTTCAAGCTTCCAGCTTATGGCTTCAAGCTCCCGGCCCAGCTCCCGGCTCAGCCGGGCTATGTCGGGCTGAAGGTCAGGGCCAGGCCGTTATTGCACCAGCGCAGCCCGGTGGGCTCGGGACCGTCATCGAAGACATGCCCCTGGTGGCCGCCACAGCGCGCACAGTGGTATTCAGTGCGCGGAATGACCATCCAGAAATCGATGCTGGTCAGCAGATGGCCCTCGACGTGCGCGAAGAAGCTCGGCCAGCCGGTCCCGGAGTCATACTTCATGGCACTGGTGAACAGCAGCAGGTCGCAACCGGCGCAGCGAAACTCGCCCTCGCGCTCCTCCTTGTCCAGCGGGCTCGAGAAGGCCGGCTCGGTGCCCTTGTTGCGCAGGATCTCGAACTGCTCGTCGCTGAGGCGTTCACGCCACTCGGCCTCGGAGAGCTCCAGCACCTCGAGCCCCTCGGCACGCGAAAGATCGGGCGTTGGTCGGGCTACCGCCAGTCCCGGCAGCAGGCCGGCGAGACCGCCCACCCCCAGGACGCTCAGAAAATGCCGTCGTTGCATGACGTCGCTCCGTTGGTGGCTTGCTTCCCTCTGATGTACGGCCCGCATCTCCCTTCGGATGCACAACGAGACGGGGGAAGGACCTGAGCCCTTCCCCCGTTCAGACCGCCAGCGACGCCGACGGTTCGCTGCCATCATGCCTCAGGTCAGGCTGGGGCCCGCCTTGACGATCGCCTCGTTGACACCCTCGAACTTCTTGAAGTTGTCGACGAACTTGGCAGCCAGTTCCTGACGCTTGCGGTCGTAGGCGGTCTGGTCCTCCCAGGTCTCGCGCGGGTCGAGCAACTGGGAGTCGACACCCGGCACGGCGGTGGGCACGTCCAGGTTCAGACCCTCCACCTGCCGGGTCTCGACGTCACGCAGCACGCCGGACTGGATGGCGCTGATGATGGCGCGGGTGGTGGGGATGGAGAAGCGCGAGCCGCCTTCCCCGTAGGCGCCACCGGTCCAGCCGGTGTTGACCAGATAGACCTGGGCATCCTTCTCGGCGACACGCTTGATCAGCAGATCGGCATACTCGCGCGCCGGGCGCGGGAAGAAGGGCGCGCCGAAGCAGGTGGAGAAGGTCGCCTCGAGGCCGGCGGAGGAACCCACCTCGGTGGAGCCCACCTTGGCGGTGTAGCCGGAGAGGAAATGGTAGGCCGCGGCCTCCTTGGAGAGCACCGAGACAGGCGGCAGCACGCCCGACATGTCACAGGTCAGGAAGACGATGGCGTTGGGCTCGCCGGCGCGGTTCTCGGGCACGCGTTTCTCGACATGCTCCAGGGGGTAGGCAGCGCGGGAATTCTGCGTCAGGCTGTCGTCGGCATAGTCCGGCTCGCGGCGGTCGTCGAGGACCACGTTCTCCAGCACGGTGCCGAACTTGATCGCCTGCCAGATGATCGGCTCGTTCTTCTCGGAAAGATCGATGCACTTGGCGTAGCAGCCGCCCTCGATGTTGAAGACAGTGCCCGGCCCCCAGCCATGCTCGTCGTCACCGATCAGATAGCGGGCCGGATCGGCGGAGAGGGTCGTCTTGCCGGTGCCGGAGAGGCCGAAGAACAGCGTGGTCTCGCCATCCTCGCCGACGTTGGCAGAGCAGTGCATGGGCAGTACATCGGCATCCGGCAGCAGGAAGTTCTGCACCGAGAACATCGCCTTCTTCATCTCGCCGGCATAGCGCATCCCGGCGATCAGCACCTTCTTCTGGGCGAAGTTGAGGATCACGCAGCCGTCGGCGTTGGTGCCGTCACGCGCCGGATCGCACGCGAAGAAGGGGGCATTGAGGATGGTCCACTCATCCTTGACGGCTGGGTTGAAAGCCTCGGGCCGCACGAACATGGTGCGCGCGAAGAGACCATGCCAGGCGGTCTCGGTGGTGACACGCACCGGCAGGTAGTGGTCCGGATCGCTCCCCACGTGGAGCTCGGACACATAGTGCTCGCCGCTGGCCAGGTACGCATCGACACGGGCCCAGAGGGCATCGAACTTCTCGGCATCGAACGGGCGGTTGACGCTACCCCAGTCGATCTGGCCACTGGTGCTCGGCTCATCGACGATGAAACGATCCTTGGGCGAGCGGCCGGTGCGCACGCCGGTATTCACCACCAGGGCACCATTGGCGGCCAGGCGCCCTTCCCCACTGGCCACTGCCCGCTCGATCAGCTGGGCGCTGCAGAGATTGACGTGGGAAATGGCGGCTTGCTCGGGGGCGGCTTGAGTCGTGGTCATGTCGTTTCCTGGGCCTTGCGGCCGCTTCTCTCTCGTGTGCCGGGCGTCGGTGACGCAACGTGGGTCTTGCCAGAATCACCCTGGGCGGGTCATTGCCGTCTCGATGGCAGGGCGATCGGACCGGAAAAACGGCGTCATTATGGCAAAAACCCGGCCGCCGGGAAACGCCGTTCTTGGGCGAAGTTCATGTAGTTTTACTACTACATCGGCGCCGTTCACTACCACACAGCGGGAGCGCCTTGCTGCCCTGCAGCATGCATCCCCCGTCTCAATGCAGGGTCGGCGGTGTGTCGCCAGCCGCCAGCAGCGCCTCGATCTCGGGCGCCGTGAAGTGATACAGGGTATGGCAGAAATGGCACTGCGTCTCGATGCCGCCCTGCTCGGCCAGCACCTCCCGCAACTCCTGCTCGCCCAGGGTCATCAGCCCCGAGGCGACACGCTCGCGCGAGCAGGTACACCCGAAGCGCAGGACCTTGGGATCGAAGACCCGCACCGTCTCCTCATGGTAGAGCCGGCGCAGCACCTCCAGCGGCTCGAGACCGAGCAGCTCGGCTGCCTTGACGGTATCGGCCAGGTGCACGGTGCGTCCCCAGGCGTCGTCATCCTGGTTCTGCGACTCGGCGGGCAAGCGCTGAAGCAGTAGCCCCCCGGCACGACGGCCATCGGCGGCCAGCCACAGCCGTGTCGGCAACTGCTCGGACTGGGCGAAATAGGCAGCGAGACAGCCGGCCAGGCTGTCATGCTCGAGGGCCACGATGCCCTGATAGCGATGGCCTTCGGCAGGATCGAAGGTGATCATGATCTGTCCTTCTCCCACCAGCTCGCGGAAACCGGCATTCTCGCTGGGAATCGCCGCATCCTCGGCCAGGCGGGCAATGGCGCGCAGCTCGCCGCCGGGATTGGACTCGGCCATCAGCAGGGTGAGCGCCCCCTGGCCACGCACCTCGAGGCTCAGGGTGCCGTCGAGCTTGACGGTGTCGGTGAGCAACGCCACCGCGGCGAGCAGCTCGCCGAGCAGGTGATTCACCGCGGGGGGATAGTCGTGGCGCTCGAGCACCTCGCCATAGGCGCGCTCGAGGCTGACGATCTCGCCACGCACATTGGTGCGCTCGAAGAGGAAGCGCTGGATCTGATCGGTCATAGGGGGCCCGAGGGGTGAATGGTGAATGGTGAATGGTGAATGGTGAGTGGTGAGTGGTGAGTGGTGAGTGGTGAATGGTGAGTGGTGAATGGTGAATGGTGAATGGTGAGTGGTGAGTGGTGAGTGATGGAGGGTGCGGTCTCAGGCCTACTCCTGGCCGCCCTCCTTGAAGCGTCGAATATCCCGCCGCTGTTTCTTGTCGGGGCGCTTGAGCGGGTGCTGCATGGCCTGGTGGCTGAGACGCCGCGCCTCGGCCTCGCGCTCACGCCGGGCGACGCTCGCCTCGGTCTCGCGATAGAGCGCTCGCGCCTCGGGGGCCCCACGGCGCTGGTCCGAGAGCGCCAGCACCTCCACCTCGAGGATGTCCCGGCCCTGGGGCACCCGAATCAAGGCGCCGACCTCGACGCTCTTGCTGGTCTTGGCCCGCCCCCCCGCATAGTGAACCTTGCCGCCTTCGATCGCCTTCTTGGCCAGGGCACGGGTCTTGAAGAAGCGCGCCGCCCACAGCCACTTGTCGAGTCGCACGCTATTCATGGCTGCCCTTCTCCTTCTCTTTAGCCGCCGCAGGCGCTTTAGCCGCCGCAGGCGCTTTAGCCGCCGCAGGCGCTTCACCGGCCACGGGCGCATCGCTCGACGCAGGCGGCAGGTTATCAGGCAGGATGGTGGCGAAGCGATCCAGGGCGATGAACTCCTCGAGTTCCTTCTCCGGCCGGCGGCTGTCGGGCTGCTTGATGCCCAGCAGGTGGCGGATGCCGAACTCCCGGGCGCTCTCCAGCACCGCGGCGTTGTCGTCGATGAACAGGGTCCGCTGCGGGTCGAAGGGCTCGACCTCCTGCAGGGCGAACCAGAAGGCCTGCTCCTCCTTGGGAACGCCGAGATCCGCCGAGGAGACGATGGCATCCAGGTAAGCCTCCAGGCCGGTGAGCGGCAGCTTCAGCGCCAGACTCGCACGGTCGGCATTGGTGGCCAGCACGACCCGGGGATGAGCCGCCTTCAGCCAGCGCAGGAAGTCCAGGGCATCACTGCGCAGGCCGATCAGATGCTGCACTTCCCGCTTGAGCGCTACCACGTCGACCCCCAGCTCGCGACTCCAGTAGGCCAGGCTATACCAGTCGAGGGTACCCTGCTCACGGATGATCCGGGAGCGCACCGCCTCCTGGGTCGCCTCATCGAGGCGATGCAGTTCCACATAGCGCCGCGGAAGATGCTCGAGCCAGAAATGGCTGTCGAAGTGCAGGTCCAGCAGGGTGCCGTCCATGTCCAGCAGGACAGTGTCGATGTCGCGCCAGTCGATCATCGCAACTCCAGAGGTGGGTCGAGGGCCGTCGAGACGTGGTATTGGGCCGTTGGGAAATAGTATTGTATCGAATCGCCATGCAGGGCGCACAGCACCTGCTCCCCAACGCCTGCCATACGGAACCTCACCATGTCCGATCCGCACGATACCTCCCGGTCCTGGCCCGTCAAACCGCAGATCCTGGACAGGCGCAGCGTGGCGCGCAGTCGCCTCTTCCACGTCGAGGAACTGGAGCTGCGCTTCGCCAACGGCGCCGAGCGCACCTTCGAGCGGCTCACCGGCACCGGCCAGGGCGTGGGCGCGGTCATGATCGTGGCCATGCCTGACCCTGAACACGTGCTGCTCATCCGCGAGTATGCTGCCGGCTTCGAGGACTACGTGCTGACCCTGCCCAAGGGGCTGGTGGACCCGGGCGAGGATATCGTCACCGCCGCCAATCGCGAGCTGATGGAGGAGTGCGGCTTCGGCGCCCACCGCATCGAGCCCCTGGTGGAACTCTCGCTGGCACCCAACTACATGCGCCATCGCATGCAGGTGCTTCTCGCCAGCGACCTCTATCCGAAGCGTCTACCCGGCGACGAGCCGGAGCCACTGATCGTCGAGACCCACGCCATCGACGAGCTCTCCGCCCTGCTGGCCAGGGATGACTTCCACGAGGCGCGCGCCATCGCCGCGCTGTTCATTGCCCGGGACAAGCTGCGCAGCGAAGCCCCGGTCGATACCGGGCTCTGGTGAACGCGGCGGGAAGACGCTCCCGCTTCCGCGCCGCGCGTCACGGTGGGCCCGTCCGCAGCCGCCACGGAGGTGCCCAGGCAGCTGCTAGTCGAGCCGGGTCAGGTCGCGCACCGCGCCCTTGTCGGCGGAGGTCGCCAGCAGCGCATAGGCCTTGAGGGCTGACGAGACCTTGCGGTCGCGGGTGATGCTCGGCTTCCAGGCCTCGCCGCCCTTCGCCTCCTCCACCTGGCGACGGCGGGCGAGCTCTTCGTCGGGGAGCTTCACGTCGATGCGCCGATTGGGGATGTCGATACGGATGAGGTCGCCGCTCTCCACCAGGCCAATGGCGCCACCGGCGGCGGCCTCCGGCGAGGCGTGGCCGATGGAAAGCCCCGAGGTACCGCCGGAGAAGCGCCCGTCGGTGAGCAGCGCGCACGCCTTGCCCAGCCCCTTGGACTTGAGGTAGGAGGTCGGGTAGAGCATCTCCTGCATGCCGGGGCCGCCCTTGGGGCCTTCGTAGCGGATGACGACCACCTCGCCCTCCTTCACCTGGCCACCGAGGATATGCGCCACCGCCTGGTCCTGGGACTCCACCACATGGGCCGGGCCCTCGAAGACCAGGATCGACTCGTCGACGCCGGCGGTCTTCACCACGCAGCCGTCCTCGGCGATGTTGCCCTTGAGCACCGCCAGCCCCCCCTCGCGGGAGAAGGCATGTTCCAGGTCACGGATGCAGCCGCCCGCGCGGTCGCCATCGAGGCTCGGCCAGCGGGCGGCCTGGGAGAAGGCCTGCTGGGTGGGGATGCCGCCGGGGCCGGCCTTGTAGAACTCCACCACCTCGGGGCTCGGCGAGCGCATGATGTCCCAGGCGTCCAGGGCTTCCTTGAGGCTATCGCCATAGACGGTGGGCACCCGGGTATCCAGCACCCCGGCACGCTCAAGCTCGCCGAGGATGGCCATGATGCCGCCGGCGCGGTGGCAGTCCTCGATATGGTACTGCTGGGTGTTCGGGGCCAGCTTGCAGAGCTGCGGCACTTCCCGGGAGAGACGGTCGATGTCGGCCATGGTGAAGTCCACCTCACCCTCCTGGGCGGCGGCCAGCAGGTGCAGGATGGTGTTGGTCGAACCGCCCATGGCGATGTCCAGGGTCATGGCGTTCTTGAATGCCGCCTTCGCGCCGATGGCCCGCGGCAGCAAGTGCGCCTCGTTGCCCTCGTAGACCCGCTTGGCCAGTTCGACGATGCGGTGGCCCGCCTCCTCGAACAGCCGGCGGCGATCGGCATGGGTGGCCAGCAGCGTGCCGTTGCCCGGCAGTGCCAGACCCAGCGCCTCCATCAGACAGTTCATGGAGTTGGCGGTGAACATCCCCGAGCAGCTGCCGCAGGTCGGGCAGGCACTGCGTTCGATCTCCTCGATCTCCGCGTCGCTGTAGCGGTCGTCGGCGGCGGAGATCATCGCATCGATCAGATCGATGCCATGGTCCAGCAGTCTGGTCTTGCCCGCCTCCATGGGGCCGCCGGAGACGAAGATCACCGGGATGTTCAGGCGCATGGCGGCGTTGAGCATCCCGGGGGTGATCTTGTCGCAGTTGGAGATGCACACCAGGGCATCGGCACAGTGGGCATTGACCATGTACTCGACGCTGTCGGCGATCAGATCGCGACTGGGCAGCGAGTAGAGCATGCCGTCGTGGCCCATGGCGATGCCGTCATCCACGGCGATGGTGTTGAACTCCTTGGCCACCCCGCCGGCCTTCTCGATCTCGCGGGCCACCAGCTGTCCCATGTCCTTCAGATGCACGTGGCCCGGCACGAACTGGGTGAAGGAGTTGGCCACGGCGATGATCGGCTTGTGGAAGTCGTCATCCTGCATGCCGGTGGCTCGCCACAGGGCGCGGGCGCCGGCCATGTTGCGACCGGCGGTGGTGGTGCGGGAACGATACTCGGGCATGGTGTCCTCTTCTTACGCTGTCCGCCTGTGCCGGCGGCTCGGGTCTTCAGTGAAGGCGTGATTCTTGCACGCGCTCCGCCGTCAGGCCAGCACCAGTGGGTGCGCCTCGGGCAGCGCTCGAGGGCCGTAGAGCACCCAGACATCCAGTGCCGGGCCGAGATCCTTCATCAGGCACAGCGCCCCCTGATGGTGTGCCAGCGCCTCGTGGGCGCAGATGCCGGCGTCGACCTCCCCTGCCAGGAGTCCCTCGGCAACGGCCACGATCGTGGCGTAGTCGCGCTGCTCGGTAAACGCCGAGAGATCGGTGTAGTGGCGGGTGGCCGGTTGCCGCCCCACGCTGACCGGCTCTGACACTGCGGCGCGTCTCAGCAGTGCCAGGGGGCGACTGCCGGCGACGAAGGCATCCACCGGGAAGGCACGATGCATGGTGCGGCCCACGCAATCGGCATGGCTGGGGTGCGCCGTGCACTGCAGCACGCGATCGACGCGGCCTGCCAGCAGCGCCTCGAAGGCCTCGGGAAAGGCCTCGAAGAGCTCGACCCGCGCATCCGCGGGCCCGCGCCGCTCGAGATAGCGGCGCAGCACCAGCGCATGATTGCTGCCGGCCGGCCCCAGCGTGGCAAACGTCATGACACCTCCTGAAACAGAAAGATGAGCAGCACGCCCACTACCACCAGCAGCCCCCTGACCCAGGCGGCACGGCGGGCGATCACCCCGAAGGAGATGGCGGCCAGCCCCACGCCGATGCGCAGCATATCGAGCAGAGCCGCGACGGGGTCGCTGGCCAGGCGGATCACATCCGGGTTGGCCACCATGGCCAGGGGGATGATGTAGAGCCCGATGCCCAGCGCCATGGCCCTGAAGGCCACCTTCAGCCAGCTCTCCCCCACCATGCCGGCGGCGATGAACACCCCGCCACAGACCGGCGGCGTGATGGTCGAGAGAAGCGCGAACCAGAACACGAAAAGGTGTGCCAGCAGCAGGTCCAGACCCAGTGTCGTCAGTGCCGGCCCCGCGACCGAGACGCAGATCACATAGGCCGCGGTGGTCGGCACCTCCATGCCCAGCACCAGGCAGGCCAGGGCCGTCAGCAGCAGCGCCGGCCACAGCATGTCGTTGGAGAGCGAGAGGATGCCGGAGGTGATCTTGACCCCCAGCCCCGTCATCGACAGCACCCCGATCACCAGCGAGGCGCAGATGATGATCGAGCCAATCACCGCGACCTGGCGGCCGGCCGTCACCAGCGCCTCGGCCAGCCGCGAGGCAAAGCCCCGCGGGGAGAATGTCAGGGTCACGTCAAGGAACAGCAACGCCATGCCGGCGAAGATCGCCAGACTGGCGGCATACTGGGGCGTGTAGCCGCCCAGGAAGATGCGCTCCAGCAGGATCGCGAAGGGAACCGCAAAGAACAGCGAGGTGATCAGTACCTCGCGCCCCGCGGGTCGGTCAGCCTCGGCAACGGGCTGGAGGTCGTGGCGGGTGGCATAGGCATTGATCCCCGACCATACGGTGGCGAAGTAGAGAATCGCCGGCAGCATCGCCGCGGCCATGATCTGGGTATAGGGGGTTCCGGTGAGTTCCACCATCACGAAGGCCCCGGCCCCCATCAGCGGCGGCATGATCTGCCCGCCCGAGGAGGCCACCGCCTCCACGCCACCGGCCAGCGCCCGCGGATACCCCAGGCGTACCATGCTGGGAATGGTGATGGCACCGGTGGAGGCCACATTCGCCGAGGCCGACCCGGAGATCGACCCCATCAGCGCCGAGGAGATCACCGACACCTTGGCCCCGCCACCGGTCAGGCGACCCGCCACGGCGCCGGCCATGTTCATGAAGCCGCGGCCTGCCTCGCCGGCATTGAGCACCGCACCGAAGATCACGAAGATGGCGATCACCCCCACGCTGACGCCGGTCAGCTTGCCCCACAGCCCCCCTTCGGTGAGGGTCAGGGTGCCCACGAAGCTCGACAACGGCATGCCGGGATGACCGAACTGGCCCGGCACCAGGTCACCGAACAGCCCGTAGAGCAACGCCGCCAGCGCCACCAGCGGCAACGGCCAGCCGATGGCGCGGCGCGCCGTTTCCAGAGCCAGCAGCACCAGGAAGCCCCCGATCACCATCTGCAGCGGCGTATCGATGAAACCGTACTGCTGCATCAAGGCGGCATGATTGAAGGCGATATAGCCGCAGGCAGCAATGCCCAGGACGGTCAGCATCCCGCCGCTGATGCGCTCGACGCGGGTCCGCGCCAGGAAGATCAGCACCCAGGGCAGCAGCAGCGCCATGTGAATGGGACGACTGACCAGTGCCGGGGCCAGGCCGTAGAAGATCAGCCCCAGATGAAAGACCACGCTGGCCGCGCCCAGTCCCACCCAGACGGGATGCGTGCGCACAGACGCGACATCGCCGGCCGAGGCCGGCGATGCAGGAGACGATGTCGTGTGTGCCATCAGCGCAGCTCGTCGGGGATCTCGATGCCGGCTTCGTCGTAGTAGCGCACGGCGCCCGGATGCAGGGTCCCGGCGATGTTGCCGACCATGTCGTGGGTGATGCTGCCCCACCAGGGGGTCTCCTCGGCCATGGCGTCACGGCGCTCCCAGAATGTCCGGGTCAGGGTATAGGCCGTTTCCTCGTCCATGTCGCTGGTGGCATAGGCGATGACCGGCAACGACGTGGTTTCCACGTCCGCATCGATTCCCGCATAGGTGCCCCCCGGGATGGTCTGGGGTGCCGCACCGGTCATCTCGATCTGCTCGTCGCTCAGGCTGACCAGGCTCACGTCCATGCTGGCCGCGGTCTCGATGACGTTGGGGGTGGGGAAGGAACTGGCAGTGACGAAGGCATCGATCTGGCCGTTCTTCAGGGCATCCGGGCCGCTGCCGATATTGGCGTTGGCCACTTCCACCCGGTCGCTCAGCTCGAAGAGCTCCAGATAGCGCTCGGCTTCCCGGGCACCGAAACTGCCCTGGCCGATCAGGATCTCCTGGCCTTCCAGCGCCTCGATGCCGACGGCGCCCTCGTCGCCGGCCAGTACGAAGTGCATGGTGATGGCCGGAATCGGGAAGAGACCGCGAATTTCCTCGAAGCGCGGGCTCTGGCGCTCGGCAAAGGGACCACTGCCCGCCAGGGCACTCTCGACCAGCCCCGGCGGGGTGGTGAACACATAGTTCCCCTGTCGCGCCATTACCTCCATGACGTTCTGCACCGAACCCTGGCTCTCCTCCAGGGTGACCACGACCTCACCGTCGGTGCCCTGCTGGATCGCTTCGGCGAGCTCGACGCCCATCTGGTAATAGGCGGTCCCCGCCGAGGCGGACTTGTAGGTAACGCGGGTCTCGGCCTGGGCCTGAACGGCCACGGCGCCCATCAGGATCGCCGTGCTGGTGGCCAGCAGCGTTCGCGTGAAGCGTGGCATGCAACTCTCCCTGGGTGTCCAGTGATGGTCTTGTGATTGGATACTTCAGCAATCACTATAATATCCCATCGCCACCTGAGGAACCTTGCTGCCATGACAGCACGACGCCTGGCCCTGCTGGGAGCCGCCGGCGGCATCGGGACGGCCATCGCCGAAGGCCTGCTCAGCGCAGGCCATCGGGTCTGGCTGCTGGACCTGCCGACGCAGCACGCCGCGCTGCAGGCCATGGCCGACCGCTGGCCCGGTCAGGCCCGGGTCCAGCCTTGTGACCTGCGCGACCCCACCACGCTGATCGCCGCCTTCGCCGCGATTGCCGAGGGCGAGGGAAGCCTCGACGCCTGCGTCAACGCCGCCGGGGTGATCCACCGCGCCCGCTTCATCGACACCTCTCCCGAGGACCTGGCCCGCGTCATGGCCATCAACGTGACCGGCCCCTTCCAGGCCCTGCAGCAGGCGGTGGCGCTGATGCCCGAGGGCGGCCGCATCGTCAACGTTGCCTCGGCCCATGGACTGCGCACCGGGGCCGAGCGTAGCGCGTACGCCATGAGCAAGGGGGCCATCCTGGCGCTGACCCGGGCCCTGGCCGTGGAGCTGGGCCCCCGGGGCATCCTGGTCAACGCGGTGGCGCCAGGACCGGTGAGTGCCGGCATGCAGGACGCCGCTTCCGAATCCCGGCGCCGCTGGCAGGCCGCCACGCCGCTGGGGCGGGTCGCCCTTGCCGACGAGGTGGCTCGCGCCGTGGCGTTTCTGGTCTCGCCCGACAACACTTTCATCGCCGGCGACACTCTGGTGGTCGATGGCGCCGCCAGCGTGGCGATCTAGCGTCAAGCGTCGCTCAGGCGACCGGCACCAGCCGCCCCCCCTCGAGCCGGCAGCGCCGATCGGCCAGGGCCTCGATATCGTCGCGATCGTGACTGACCAGGACCACCGCGGCACCCTCGTCCTTCTGGCGTCGCACCAGGGCCCAGAGCCCGCTGCGGGTCGTCTCGTCCAGGCCGGAGAAGGGCTCGTCGAGCAGCAGGAGTCTCGAGCCGCGCAGCAGCGCCCGCAGCAGTGCCACCCGCTGTCGCTGGCCGCCGGAGAGCTGCGTGGGCAGGCGGTCCTGCAACCCCTCGAGCCCCACCTCGGCCAGGCCCTCGCGAATCCGGGCCTGCTGAGCGCGGGTGAGCTTCATGTCGGGCGCCAGGCCCAGCCCCACGTTGAGCCACACCGGCAGCTGGTCGAAGAGGTTGTGCTCCTGGAAGACAGTGGTGATGCCGCGCTCCCAGGGCGGCAGCGCCAGCAGGTCCTGCTGCTGCCAGACAAGCGTGCCACCGGCCGGCTCGAGAAACCCCGCCAGCAGGCCCAGCAGGGTGCTCTTGCCGGACCCCGAGGGGCCCTCCACCGACAGGCACTCCCCCGGGGCGAGCCGGAAGGTGAAGTGAAAATCCGGCGTCTCGCCGGGCTCAAAGCGATCGTAGTGAAAGCTCAGGTCACGACACTCGAGCATGGCACTCCTCGCGAACATGGCGGGTCCAGGGATAGCGAGGTGGCCGACGGGCAAGCCACCCCAGCAGCACGAACACCAGTACCACCAGCACCAGCAGCAGCAGCGCCGTGGCGGCGGCACCCTGCCACCGATAGCCACCCAGCTGCTGGTAGAGCAGCATCGGCAGGGTCGGGGCCGAGGGACTGCCGAACAGGGCGATGACGCTGAAATCCCCCAGCGACAGGGTCATCGCGTAGGCCAGCGCCAGGGCCAGGGGACGACGCAGCCGCGGCCAGACCAGCCAGCGCAGTCGGGCCCGTCCACGGATGCCGAGCTGGTCGGCCAGACGCGCCTCGGGCGCCGACAGCCCCGGCAGGGCCCCACGCACCACCTGCATGGCGAAGGGCAGCGCCATGAAGGCATTGACCAGCACCACCAGAGCGTAGCCTTGCCAGCCACTGCCCAGGGTCGGCCGCAGCAGCAGGAAGAGCCCGGTGCCCAGCACCAGCGAGGGGATCACCAGGATCAGCTGGCCGCCCCCCTCCATCAGCAGTGCCGCCCAGCCCCATCGCCGGGTTCGCAGCCAGCGGCTGCCTACCAGCAGCGCCATGGCCAGCACCAGGGCCCCGGCTCCCGCACCCAGTGCCATCACCAGGCTGCGCGCCGCCGCCGGCCACAGGCTCGCGCTGCGCGGCAGGTCGGGCAGCCCGGTCAGCCCGGCCAGCACCACCGCAAGCAGCGGCGGCAGCAGCAGCGCCGCCAGGGCGCTCAGCCAGACCGCATCGGTCAGCCGCGAAACGCCGATACCGTCGCGGCGGTGCCAACGGCCCCCGGCCGGCAGGGCGGCGCTGCCCACCACCAGCGAGGGCGTCCCGCCCCGTGAAAGCGCCAGCAGCCACAGCGACAGGCAGATGGCCAGCTGGGTCAGCGCCAGCAGGGCCGCCAGGGCCAGGTCATGGTCGAACTTCAGGGCCTGATAGAGCGCCACCTCCAGGGTCGAGGAGCGCGGCCCGCCACCCAGGGTCATGACGATGGCGAAGCTGGTGAAGCAGAGGGTGAAGACCAGCGCCGCCAGGCGCGGCAGCAGCGGCTTGAGCCGCGGCCACTCCAGGGTGCGCCAGAGCGTCGCCCGCGTCAGCCCCAGCTGGGCGGCCAGCCGCCAATGCGCGGCAGGCGCCGTCTCCAGGGCCTGCAGCATCAGCCGGGCCGCGAGCGGCAGGTTATAGAAGACATGGGCCAGCACGATGCCGGAGAGACCATAGAGGTAGCCCGCCTCCGCGCCGACCAGCCATTCCCAGAGCGGCGCCGCCCAGCCGCGCCGGCCGTGCACGGCGACCAGTCCGAACAGGCCGATCAGCGTCGGCAGCACCAGCGACAGTTCCATGGCCCGCAGCAGCAGGGCCCGCCCCGGGAAGCGCGGACGGCGCGCCAGGGCCAGCGCCACCGGCACGGCGAGCCCGATCGCCAGCAGGGTGGAGAGGGTGGCCTGCCAGAGGGTGAAGCGCAGCACGGCGACCAGCCATGGCTCCTGCCAGAGCATGGCAGGATGCAAGGCCCGGGCCTGCCACAGCAGCGCCGCCAGACTGCCCAGCCCGAGCCCCGCCACCGCCGCCAGGGCCGCGAAGCCGAGCCCCGGCGGCCAGCGTGACAGCGTGGCCCAGCGAGCGCTCATCGCACGCTGGCGTTGAGCCACTCGCGGACCCAGCCGCGCCGGTGCTCGTGTACCTCCTCGGGGGTGAAGGTCAGGCTGCGTGGCTGGATCAGGCGCTCGAAGGCCTCGGGCAGCTCATCTCCCAGATCGATGGCCGGATTCATGACGTTGCCCAGCGGGATGTGGCGCTGGAAGTCGGGCGTCAGCATGAAGGCCAGGAAGTCCCGGGCCAGCTCGGGCTGGTCGCTCGAGCGCAGCATCGCCGCGGTCTCGACCTGCAGGTAGTGCCCCTCCTCGAACTCGGCAGCCTGGTAGCGGTCGCTCTCCTCCACCGCCATGTGATAGGCCGGCGAGGTGGCATAGGAGAGCACCATGGGCGCCTCGCCGTTCATGAACAGCGAGAAGTAGGCCTGGCTCCAGCTGTTGGTCACGGTCAGCACCCGTTCGTTGAGCGCTGCCCAGACGCTGGGCGCCTCGTCGCCGAAGACGTGCTTGACCCACAGCAGCAACCCCTGGCCGGTGACGCTGGTGCGGGGGTCCTGGAGAATCAGCTGGACCTCCTCCGGGGCCTCGAGCAGTTCGCGAAAGCTGCCCGGGGGCTCACTGATCTGCTCGCTGTCATAGACGAAGGCGAAGTGGCCCCAGTCGTAGGGCAGGAAGATGTCATCGGCCCAGTCGATGGGCAACGCGAGGGGAGCGGTATCGACCCGATGCGGGGCCAGCAGGTCCAGCTCGCGGGCCTCGGCCATCAGGTTCATGTCCAGACCCAGCACCAGATCCGCCCCCGTGCCCTGTCCTTCCAGGCGCAGACGCTGGAGGATGTCCACGCCCCCCTCGAGGGCGACGAAACGCAGGTCACAGTCACCGCAGCGGGCCTCGAAGGCTTCCTCGATGGCAGGCCCCGGCCCCCACTCGGACACGAAGGAGTCGTAGGTATAGACGGTCAGCGTGCGCTCCTCGGCGGTGGCGCCGCCCGCCGCCGCCATGCCCAGGCCTAGTGCTGCCAGATATCTCATCATGGGGGCGTCCCGTTCTCGGTAACAGGCCCGGAGCCCGCGTGGTGGCGGGCTCCGGGGATTCTTCCAGCTTACAGCTTACAGCTTGTGGCTTACGGCTCCGGCGTAGCCGGCAAGGCGTCGCCGGTCAGCCGAACACCACCCTGGCCACGTCACGGTAGTGACCGGCAAAGTGCACCGTCATGCCGGCCTTCAGGTAGTCCGGCAACTCGTCGTAGTCGCGCCGGTTCGCCTCGGGCAGGATCACCTCGAAGATATCGCTGCGCCGGGCCGCGATCACCTTCTCGCGAATGCCACCCACCGGCAGTACCTGGCCGGTCAGGGTCAGCTCGCCGGTCATCGCCAGCGGCCGGTCGATGGCCCGGTGCCTGGCCAGCGACAGCAGCGCCGTGGTCATGGTTACCCCGGCCGAGGGACCATCCTTGGGCGTGGCCCCCTCCGGCACGTGCAGGTGAACGAAGGCCGAGTCGAAGAAGTCCGCGTCGGCGCCATATTCGTTCAGGTGACCCAGCACATAGCTGTAGGCGATGTTGGCCGACTCCTTCATGACATCCCCGAGCTGGCCGGTGAGCTTGAAGCCACGGTCCAGGGCATGCACCTTGCCGGCCTCGATGGAGAGGGTGGCGCCGCCCATGGCGGTCCAGGCGAGTCCCGTGACCACGCCCTCCCCCTTCATCACCTGTTCCTTGCGAAAGATCGGCGCTCCCAGGTAATCCTCGAGGTTGTTCACCGACACCCGCACCGACTGCTGCTCGTTCTCCAGCAGCTTCACGGCCGCCTTGCGCACGATGCGGTGCAGCTGCTTCTCCAGCTGGCGCACCCCGGCCTCGCGCGCGTAGCCCTCGATCACCTGACGCAGGGCCGCCTCGGTGAGGTTGATGCGCTTCTTGGGCATGCGATCACGCTTGAGCAGCTTGGGCCAGAGGTGGTGCCTGGCGATGGCCACCTTCTCCTCGGCGATATAGCCGGAAAGGCGGATCTGCTCCATGCGATCCAGCAGCGCCGGTGGAATCGAATCCAGGGTGTTGGCGGTGCAGACGAAGAGCACCTTGGAGAGGTCCAGGCGCACGTCGAGGTAGTGGTCGAGGAAGTCGACGTTCTGCTCCGGGTCGAGCACCTCGAGCAGCGCCGAGGCCGGATCGCCCTGGAACGACTGCCCCATCTTGTCGATCTCGTCGAGCATGATCACCGGGTTCTCGACCTCGACCTCCTTGATGGCCTGGACGAGCTTGCCCGGCATGGCACCGATGTAGGTACGCCGGTGCCCCTTGATCTCCGCCTCGTCGCGCATGCCGCCCACCGAGAAGCGATAGAACTCACGGCCCAGCGCCTCGGCGATGGAGCGTCCCACCGAGGTCTTGCCGACCCCCGGGGGGCCGACCAGCAGCAGGATCGAGCCGCCGACGTCACCCTTGAAGGTGCCCTCGGCCAGGAACTCGACGATGCGCTCCTTGACGTCCTTGAGACCGTCATGGTCGCGGTCGAGTACCGTGCGGGCATGCGCCAGATCGAGCTGGTCCTGACTGCGCACCCCCCAGGGCATGGCGGTAAGCCAGTCGAGGTAGTTGCGGGTGGTGCCGTACTCGGGCGAGCCGGTCTCCAGAACCGACAGCTTGTCGAGCTCGTCGTCGATGCGCTCCATGACCCGCTCCGGCACCACGCGCCCCTCGAGCCGGGCGCGGAAGGTGTCGACGTCGTTCTCGCGGTCATCCTTGGAGATGCCCAGTTCGCGCTGGATCACCTTGAGCTGCTCGCGCAGGAAGAACTCCCGCTGGCGCTCCTGCATCTGGGCATTGACTTGGTCGCTGATCTCGCTCTGCAGCTGCGCGACCTCGATCTCCTTGCGCAGCAGCGGCAACACCTTCTGCATGCGCTCCATCACCGGCAGGGTCTCCAGCACGTCCTGCAGTTCGGGCCCCTTGGCCGAGGTGATGGCCGCGGCGAAGTCCGTCAAGGGCCCGGGTTCATGGGGGCTGAAGCGGTTCAGGTAGTGCTTGAGCTCCTCGCCGTAGAGCGGGTTGATGGGCAGCAGCTCCTTGATGCCGTTGATCAGCGCCATGGCATAGGCGCGTGTCTCCTCGTCCTCGGCATCCACCGGCTCGCGGGGATAGCTCACCTCCACCAGGTAGGGCGGCTGACGTGAAAGCCAGCGCTGGATGCGGAAGCGGCGCATCCCCTGGGCGATGAACTGGATCTGCTCCTCCTCGCCCTGCAGCTTGTGTACCTTGACCGCGGTACCGACCTCGGGGAAGTCCTCGTCGCCGAGTTCCTCGACACCGGTCTCGCCGACGAAGGCCAGGCCCACGCTGTGGTGCGGCGTGTTGCCGACGCGGCGAATGGTTTCCTCCCAGCGCTCGCGGTTGATCACCAGCGGCTGAACCTGGGCAGGGAAGAAGGGCCGGTTGTGGATCGGCAGCAGGTAGATGCGCTCGGGCAGAGAGTCACTGGCCGGCACCACCGCATGCCCCGAACTCGCCCCCGCCGCCTCGTCGTGCGGAGTGTCATCTGCATTGTCCTGGATCCAGTCCAGGCCATCCTGCGCTTCGTGATCGTCGCTCATGTGTTCCTCATCCTGGATCATCGGGATGGATTCCCGTGGCTGCCTTGAGGGATGCGGGCACCGGCCCTCGACTTCAAGTCATTGCAAGCGCTCGAGGACCGGCGGCAAGGGACGACCGTTGATCCGCACCCGGCCTCGCACCACGTCGATCTCGAGATCCTCGGTATCCAGCGGCAGGCCGAGCCACAGGGCCACCACCTTGGGCACCTGGTACCAGGTCAGGTCACCGTAGAGCCGCGCACGCCAACGCGCCTGCTCGCTGGGCTCATCCAGGGCGACCAGATTCAGCTCCGCGAACTGGCGAGAGTCGAAGAACAGCGCCCCGTCGCCGCCCGCATCCATTCCCAGCATCGGGCTCTCCAGCGCGATGGCATGAATGTCGAGCCGAGGCGAATCCTGAAGCATGGCCAGCAGCGTCGGCTCCAGGCGCACAAGCAGGTCGCGGCCCTCCTGGTCGGCATCGCCGCGGGCCGCCTCGTCGCGCAGCATGGCCAGCACGCTGCGCAGGGCATCGGCGTTGATCCGCGACAGCTCCAGAGCGACGCGACCGGTAAGCAGCACCTGCTCGGCCGTCACCAGCCTGTCCAGGGTCAGCTCACTCTCGACGCGCAGCTCCCGCTCGTCGAGAACCGCGCGGCTGTGCAGGACGAGCCCGTGGGTATCCAGTTCCAGGTCGGGCTGACGCCAGGCCAGCCGCTCCACCTTGAGCAGATCCTGCTGGTTGAAGTGATAGGCGCCCTCGGTGTAGGCGTAGCGACTCTCCAGGGTCATCGGCCCGACCTCCAGGCTGGCCGGACCATCGCTGAGCCGCCAGGGGTCGAGCCTGGCCTGCAGACGCCAGTCCCCGTGGACACCGCCGAAGGTGATTCGCCCGCCGCGAAAGTCGAGCTCTCGTCCTCCCTGGCTGACGACGAAGGGCGCCAGATCGAGATGCCCTTCCAGGGTCGCGCCCAGCGTCAGATAGCGGGCCTGCCAGCTGGGGGGCGACGTCGACAGGGCATCACCGAACAGGCGTCGCTCGCCGGGCCCGAGACGCGGTCTCAGTTCGCCATCGATACGCGTGCTGATCACCCCGTGATGTGCCTCGTAGGGGAGCTCGAGATGCCAGGCCCGGCCAAAGCGGGGCGTCAGGTGGAGGGTGCCCCGGGACTCGAGCCAGCCCCGGTCGACATTGCTGCGCCTCACCGCGAGATCCCCCCGGGCGCTGAGGTCATCGAGGGCCCGGGCCAGCTCCCGCTCGAAGAGCAGGCTGGAAAGGTACTGGGCGCCGGCCCAGAGCAGCGCCAGTGCGACCAGCAGCGGGACGAGCAGTCGTTCCTTGCGTATCATGGCTTTCCTTACCCGCGACCTGTCCGGACCACCCCTGAGTCGCCGGGACGGTGGAAAACTTTCACTCTTCGCAGGATGGCATGATCATGGAACGGGCGACACCCGCGGGCCACCGACACCCGTCAGGTCCCGAGGGGCCAGCTCCCCTGCACGTGCAGCGGAATACCCGGAGCGCGCCCTCGTCACGCCGAAAGCGGACTCCTGTGCCCTGGCATCGGGTCAGTGGAGCCAGAACCAGAGGTGCATGGTACTCCATGCATAGGCGGCCGCGAGCACATCATCGATCATGATGCCGAAGCCGCCGGCGACCCGCCGGTCGGCCCAGCGGATCGGCCAGGGCTTGAAGACATCGAAGACCCGGAAGACCACGAACCCCCAGAGCGCGGCCTCCCAGGAGAAGGGCACGGCCGTCATGGTCAGCCAGTAGCCGACGAACTCATCCCAGACAATGCCCGAGTGGTCGTGTACCCCCAGGTCGCGGGACGTCTTCTCGCACAGCCATATGCCCCACAGGAAGGTCACCGCCATCAGCCCCAGGTACCAGCCCAGCGGCAGCTCGGAGATCAGCCAGTAGAAGGGAATCGCGGCCAGGGTGCCGAAGGTGCCCGGTGCGAAGGGCACACTGCCACTGCCCAGGCCGAAGGCCAGGAAGTGCACGGGACGACGCCAGACGCTGGCAGGAGACTGATTCATGAGCCGTCCTCGGCCGTGAAATGCTGCCAGCCGCGCTCACCGGTGGACGCGACGCCCTGCACCCCGGGCGCGTCGCGAAAGCGTCCGATCACCGTAAGGGGCAGGCCCAGGGCCGCCAGCCGCTCTCGGGCGTCATCGAGGTGTTCGGGAGGCAGGCCGAGCAGCAGTTCGTAGTCGTCACCGCCATGCAGGGCCGCTTCCCGGGCCGCCTTCTCACCCAGCGCCGCGACCAGTCCCTCGGCCAGGGGCAGCGACTCGGGTGTCAGCACGGCCCCGCCACCCGAGGCCTCGAGGATATGCCCGAGGTCGGCCAGCAGGCCATCGGAGATATCGATGGCAGCGCTGGCCAGCCCGCGCAGCGCCAGGCCCGCCTCGAGGCGCGGCTGGGGGTACAGATAGCGCTGCAGCAACGGCTGGCCGATGTCCCGTTCGCCACGCTGCCAAAGCGCCAGCCCCCCGGCCCCACCGCCCAGCGCCCCGGTCACCGCCAGCAGGTCGCCCGGCCGCGCCCCGCAGCGGGTCAGCGCCTGCTCGGCGGGCACCTCGCCCATCACCGTCACCCCGATGGCAAGCGTCCCGCGGGTCACGTCGCCCCCCACCAGGGCCGTGCCGGTGGCATCGCAGAGGGCATGGAAGCCGCGGGCGAACGCCGCCAGCCAGGCATCGTCATCGGCCGCCGGCAGCGTCAGCGACATCAGGCACCAGCGGGCACGAGCGCCCATGGCGGCAAGATCGCTCAGGCTGACCGCCAGCGCCCGGTGGCCGACCGCCTCCGCCGGCGCCTCCTCGGGAAAGTGGCTGCCGACCACCGAGGTGTCCACACTGACCGCCAGCCGCTGCCCTGCGGTCGGAGCCAGCAGGGTGCAGTCGTCGCCCACGCCCAGGGTAACGCCGGCCTCTTCGCCCGGCGGGTCGGGCGTGAAGAAACGGGTGATGAGGTCGAATTCGCTGTGCATCGGGAGCTGGGCCTTCAGCGGCGGCGAGCAGCGACCTCGGCGGATCGCAGCCGCCCGGCAAGCTTGTCGAGGATGCCGTTGACGTACTTGTGACCGTCGGTGGCACCGAAGGACTTGGCCAGCTCGACCCCCTCGTTGATCACCGCCCGATAGGGCACCTCGAGGCGACGCGAGAGCTCGTAGGCTCCCAGGCGCAGGATCGCCAGCTCGATGGGGTCGAGGTCCTCGAGGCGACGATCGAGCAACGGGGAAATGACGGCATCGAGCTCACGACGATAGTTCGCCACGTTGTGCAGCAGCTCATGGAACAGCGTCAGGTCGGCGATCTCCATGACCTTGTGCCAGTTCTCGTGATCCTCGAGGTCCTCGTCGGCCACCTGGCTACGAAACTCCGACTCCACGGCACTGATCGACTTGCCGGTCATCTGCCACTGGTAGAGTCCCTGCACCGCCAGTTCGCGGGCCGCATGGCGAGACTGCTGCCCCTTCGACGGGGCCCGCAGACGCTCGTCACTCATGCCTCACCTCCAGCGTCGCTATCGTCGCCGAAACAGCGCAGCAGGGAGACCATCTCCATGGCCGCCATGGCCGCCTCGGCCCCCTTGTTGCCGGCCTTGGTGCCGGCACGCTCGATGGCCTGCTCGATGGACTCGACGGTCAACACGCCATTGGCGACCGGTGTATCGAACTCGAGCTGAAGCTGACCCATGGCGGTGTTGCAGCCGCCGGCGACATACTCGAAGTGCGGGGTGCCACCGCGGATCACCGCGCCCAGGGCGATCACCGCCTCGGGGCGTGCCACCTGCAGCACCCGCTTGATGGCCAGTGGCAGTTCCCAGGCACCGGGCACGTGGACGATATCGATACCCTGCGGGTCCACGCCATGGCGCACCAGGCTATCCACGGCGCCTTCGACCAGGCTGTCCACCACATGATGATTGAAGCGGCCGACCACGATCACGTAGCGGCCATCGACGTCGACGAAACTGCCTTCGACTTGGGAAATCGGTTGCATGGTTCTGTGTCCTGAAAGATACGCTGCTTGAGGGTCCGGACGGCATGGCCGCGGGGCCATGCCAGGATAGGGGCGTGGCGGCGCTAGGCCTCGCTGGCTGCGCCGGGCGCGCACGCCTCGGGCTCGAGGCGCTCGACCACTTCGAGGTCGAAGCCGGAGAGGGCCGAGAACTTCCAGGGTGAGCTCAGCAGGCGCATTCTGCCCACGCCCAGCCGACGCAGGATCTGCGAGCCGGTGCCGATCGTCAGGTAGTTGCCGGCGCCGTCGGAATCGCTGGTGCGTGGCGGTCGCCGGCGCTCCAGGAACACCTCGAGCAGGTCATGGAGGTCCTGGTGCGGACGGCCATCGTCGAGCAGCACGAAGACCCCATGCTCGGCCCGTGCCACCTCGGCGAGCGCCTGCTGGGCGGTCCAGCTCGGACTCTCGCCCTTCTGCAGGGCGAGCAGATCACGCATGACATTGGCCAGGTGCACGCGCACCGTGGTCAGCGCCTCGGGGTGCGGATGCCCCTTGACCAGCGCCAGGTGGTGGGCGCCCTGGATGCTGTCGCGGAAGACGTGCAGGTCGAGCTCGCCGAAGGCGGTCTGGACCGGCGTCGACTCCACCGGCTGCACGGTCTGTTCATTGTGGATGCGGTAGTGGATCAGGTCGGCGATGGTGCCCATCTTCAGGCCGTGCTCGACGGCAAAGCGCTCGAGCTCCGCCCGACGGGCCATGCTGCCGTCCTCGTTCATGACCTCGCAAATCACACCGCTGGGGTCGAGTCCCGCCAGGGCGGAGAGGTCGCAGGCGGCCTCGGTGTGGCCGGCGCGACGCAGCACCCCGCCGGGCTCTGCCATCAGCGGGAAGATATGGCCGGGCTGGACGATGTCCGCCGCCTCGGCATCGCGTGCCACGGCGGCGCGCACGGTACGTGCGCGGTCGGCGGCGGAAATGCCCGTGGTCACGCCTTCCGCGGCCTCGATGGAGAGGGTGAACTTGGTCCCGAAGCCGGAGCCGTTGTCGCGCACCATCAGCGGCAGCTCGAGACGCTCGCAGCGCTCGCGGGTCATCGGCAGGCAGATAAGCCCCCTGGCATGGCGCGCCATGAAGTTGATGTGCTCGGCCTCGACCTTCTCGGCGGCCATGATGAGATCGCCTTCGTTCTCGCGATCCTCGTCGTCCATCAGGATCACCATCCGGCCCTGACGGATATCCTCGACCAGTTCTTCGATAGGGGCCAGGCCCCCGGATGAGGCGTGCACCATGGAGTCTCCATTGATTCAGCGTGGTGGCTGTCGTCAGCCGACGACGCGCGGGTCGCCATCGAGCGTCGCCACCTCGAAACCGCGTCAGGGTACCGTGGCGCGGCGTCGGGCGCCAGTAAAGAGCCGCGTCGCTAGGCGCAAGTTCATCCAGCTCGGAGCTGACCCGGCAACAGGTCCCGAAGTGTCGGACCATCGAGGAGGCGCTGTGAACCCATCCTTGGGCGCTACCGACGCCCTGCTACGCTCTCGCGTCCCGCTCCGCTTGCAGGGCCGGTGCTGACCATCCATGGTCAGCCCGTTCGGAGCAGTGCTCCTCACCCATGGCGTAGGACCTCCTCTACGACCTGTCCCCGGCGCTCCTCGCACAAGATCACTGCGACATCTCCCTGCGCCGCCGGGGCCGAGCGGTGATGCGCCAGTCATCGCCCACGGCGCGGATATCGAGGATCTCCAGCCCCTTCTGCTGGGCCATCAGGGTCAGGCCCGGCAGCTCGAAGAGCGGACGCGCCTCGCCACCAAGCAGGGTCGGCGCCACGAACAGCTGCATCTCGTCGATCAGCCCGGCCTCGAGCATGGCGCCGGCCAGCGTCGCCCCGGTCTCCAGCAACACCTCGTTGGCCTGCTCCGCCTCGGCCAGGTGGCGCAGCAGGGCATCGAGGTCGACTCGGCCATCGGGGCCGGCCGGCATCACCACCACCTCGGCGCCGGCGGCCTCCAGCGTCTCGCGACGCTCGGGCTCATGGTCCGCCAGGGTCGCCACCAGGGTGCGGCCGGGTTCGCGCAGGCAGGCGGCGGCCAGCGGCAGCCGCAGTCGCGAGTCCACCACCACCCGCAGCGGCTGGCGGGCGGCAATCGCCTCGCCCTCGGGCAGCGCGAGCTGCTCGGGGCGCACCGTGAGCCGCGCGTTATCGAAGATGATCGACTCGACCCCGGTGAGGATGGCGCTGGAGCGTGCACGCAGCCGTTGTACCTCGCGGCGGGCATCGGGCCCGGTAATCCACTGGGACTCACCGGAACGCATGGCGGTGCGGCCATCGAGGCTCATGGCCATCTTCAGGCGCACGAAGGGACGCGCGTGGGACATGCGCATCACGAAGCCAGGATTGAGCGCCAGGGCCTGCTCCTCGAGCAGGCCCACGGTTACCGCCACACCGGCCTCGCGCAGCCGGGCGATGCCCCGCCCGGCAACACGCGGGTCGGGGTCCTGCATGGCCACCACCACCCTGGCCACCCCGGCCTCGACCAGCGCCTGGGCACAGGGGCCGGTCAGCCCATGATGGGAGCAGGGCTCCAGCGTCACGTAGGCGGTGGCGCCGCGCGCCGACGCCCCCGCCGCCCGCAGGGCATGGATCTCGGCATGGGGCTCGCCGGCCCGCTCATGCCAGCCCTCGCCGACGACGCGGTCATCCTGAACCAGCACGCAGCCCACACGAGGATTGGGGTCGGTGGTGTAACGACCGTGGCGCGCCAGCCTCAGGGCACGCGCCATCCAGGCCTCGGGCAGGGAGGTCTCATCATCCATCAGGCCCCTCCCGCCGGGTCGCTGGAAAAGCCCGGCTCCTGGGCCAGACGGTCGATCTCGGCGCGGAACTCATCGATATCCTGGAAACGGCGATAGACAGAGGCAAAACGGATGTAGGCCACCTGATCAAGGCGCTTGAGGGCCTGCATGACCTCCTCGCCGATATCCCGACCATGGATCTCTCGCTCGCCCCGGGCGCGCAGGTTCTGGCGGATCCGCTCCACCGCCGCCTCGATGGACTCGGCACTGACCGGACGTTTCTCCAGGGCACGCAGCATGCCGGCGCGCAGCTTGACCTCGTCGAACACTTCCCGGGTGCCATCGGACTTGATCACCCGCGGCATCACCAGCTCGGCGGTCTCGTAGGTGGTGAAACGCTCGCCACAGGCCGCACACTGGCGCCGACGCCGGACCTGGTCGCCATCCGCCACCAGCCGGGAATCGGTCACACGCGTCTCGTTGGCGCCACAGAAGGGGCAGTGCATAGGCTAACCCGCAGTCATTGAAGGATGAATGTCGCATCATTCTGACACTCCCCGTCCTCTCGGGCGAGGGGTCTCGACGCCTCCGCTGACAGCGGGCCGCCAGGCACATGCCCGGCCCCCAGGTGATCAGTGTGCCGCCTGCCCTTCCTCGCCCTGCATGTCCATCGGCTGCACCCGCTTCACCGGGGCCTCGACGGTCAGGGTCTCGCCATTGTCCAGGGTCAGGGTGAAGGTGGCACTCTCGCCCTCGGCCGGGAGCCTGGCCAGGTCGAAGAGCATCAGGTGCCAGCCCCCCGGCGCCAGCTGCACGGTCTCGCCGGCCGGGACCGGGATCGCCTCGACCTGGCGCATCTGCATCACGCCGTCCACCATCACGTGGTTGTGCAGTTCCAGACTGCCGGCAAGGGGGGAGGCGCCCCCGACCAGGGCCAGGTCCGTCTCGCCCGGGTTGGTCAGGTCCATGAAGGCGGCGGTGGTGGACGACCCCGGGGGCACCGCGCGCACGCGGGCATCCTCGACGACAAGGGACTCGGCCAGGGCAGTGGCGCTGAACAGCGAGACCAGGACCAGCGGCAAGACGGCAATACGCATGTTCATCGGCTCCATCGTAAGGTGACACCTCGAGATTACCCCGCATCGGCGTTGACAGGGAGCGGGATGCGACATTGCGTCCCGCCGGCGGGCACCACCATTAATCAACGGCTAATGCGCTCATGCCAGGATGGGAACCCGTGGGCGCCGCGGCGAGTCCGCGCGACACCCCTTGCCGATACCCCTTCGTCATTTCCCTTGAAAACAGGACATCACCATGCGCTCCCTTCCCCTCTCCCTGATGATCGGCCTGACCACCCTCCCGCTCACCTCGACGCTCTCCGCCGACGATCACTGGCCGTCGCCACTCCAGGCACTGGTCGAGCAGGGCCTGGAGATTCACGGCGAATTCGAGGCACCGGGTGGCCTCAGCGGCTTCGCCGCCAGCCACCAGGGGCGCGAGATGGCCGTCTACCTCACCCCGGACGGCGAGCATGCCGTGGTCGGCACCCTGCTCGACGCCGAGGGCAACGACCTGTCTGCCGCACCGCTGGACGAGCACGTGCGCAGCGGCCAGGAGGCCGAGGTCTGGCAGCAGCTCGAGCAGAGCCACTGGATCCAGGACGGCGAGGCGCAGGCGGCACGCGTGATCTACACCTTCACCGACCCCAATTGCCCCTACTGCGAACGCCTGTACGAGCAGAGCCGTCCCTGGGTCGAGGCGGGCGAGGTACAGCTGCGCCACATCATGGTCGGCATCCTGCGCGACGACAGCCCGGCCAAGGCGGCCGCCCTGCTCGGCGCCCCGGATCCCGCCGCAGCGCTCGCCTCGCACCAGCACAGCGACAGCGGTATCGCCGGCTCCGCCCAGCCCCGCGAGGTCGAGGAGCAGGTCTACACCAACAACCAGCTCTTCGAGGGCCTGGGCCTGATGGCCACCCCGACGACCTACTACCGTAACGAGCAGGGCCGCCTGGAGAAGGTCGAGGGCGCGCCCGACCAGGCACGCCTCGAGGCGATGATGGGGTCGTCGGCGCCGTGACCCCCTGCCGGGTAGAAGCCTCGCCACGGGCTCACGTCATGCTAGGATACCCAGCGCCCCTGGCTGGCAAGCGGGTACAGGCAATGGGCGGGGCAATGGCAGGCGGGAGAGCGCATGGCATCGAAGGCAGAGAGCGGTGGTCGGTCGACACGGGAAGCACGCGGGACAGGCAGCACGGAATCCCGCCTGATCTGCTGGTCGAACGTCGCGGTCCTGGTGACGGCACTGCTGCTGCTGCACCTGACAGCCCGGTATCATTACCTGCTGTTTCATCACCTGGTCGAGGTCTTCCGGGTGGTGACACTGGGCTGCATCTTCATCGTGGCCTGGCACACGCGACGCTGGGCCACCAATGGCCTGTTGATGATCATCGGCATGGCCGCCCTGCCCATCGGCGGGCTCGAGCTTCTGCACAGCCTGGCCTACAAGGGCATGGGGATCTTTGCCGATGATGCCAACCTGCCGACCCAGCTATGGAGCGGCTTCCGGTTGCTCGAAGCCGGCGCCTTCCTGGCCGCCGTGCTGCACAGCCAGTGTCGCCCCTCCCAGGCGTCTCGCTACCTGCTGGCCTTCAGCCTGGTCGGGGCGAGCATCGGCCTGCTGATCCTTACCGGCCACTTCCCGGACAGTTACATCGAGGGCCAGGGGCTGACCCGCTTCAAGGTGGTCAGCGAATACATCACCATCGGCCTGTTCCTCTCCAGCGGCATCCTGCTGGTCCTGCGCCACCCGCTGGAGGATCGCCAGGTCATGTGGCTGATGCTCGCCGCCCTGCTGTGCAACGCCCTGAGTGGCGCCGCCTTCACCCGCTATGCGGATGTCTTCGGCATGGCCAACGAGGTCGGCCACTACCTGCTGCTGATCTCCACCTACCTGGTCTATCGCGCCATCCTCGCCAGCAGCCTGACAACGCCCTTTCGCCTGCTGTTCCGCGAGATCAAGCAGAACGAACGCCACCTCGAAGACCTGGTAGCCCAGCGTACCGAGCAGCTGCGCCACTCCCAGATACTCAACGACACCTTCATTGCCCGTTCGCCGGTGAGCATGTTCCTGACCGATGACGAAGGCCGCTTCATCCTCGCCAACCCGGCCCTGGCACGCCTGATCGGCAAACCCTCGGCGCGGCTGATCGGCTGCACGGCCCGGGAGGTCATGAACGCCGAAGACGCCGAGCAACTGATGGCGCCCGTTGAACACGCCCGGCGCCGGGGCAGGCCGCAGCGGGTACGCCTGCGCCTGACAGGCCCTGAGCGGTGCCACCACCTGGACGCCACCTACTTTCCTCTCACGCTGGAACAGGCAAGGACCGGGTGCGGGGTGGTCGTCCGCAATATCACCCAGCAGGAAGAGGCCCAGCGTCGCATCGAGTACCTGGCCCGCCACGATGCGCTCACCCAGCTTCCCAATCGCCACACCTTCGCCGAACAGGCCAACCAGTGGCTGGCCCGGCACGGCAATGACGGCACCCTGTTCCTGATCTACCTGGACCTGGACAACTTCAAGGACATCAACGACTCGCTAGGCCACACGGCCGGCGACCAGCTGCTCTGCACCCTGGCAACCCGGCTCAGGCAGCTGGCTCGGGAGCACGACCTGTTGAGCCGCTACGGTGGGGATGAGTTCATGCTGCTCATCGACAGGCCGGATCGCGCCGGTGCCGAAGCCCTTGCCGGCGAGCTGCTTGGCCTGGTGGCGCAGCCGATGGTCATCGAGCAGCGCGAACTGGTGGTCTCGGCCTCGGTGGGGATCGCCAACGCGCCACGCGACGGTCTGGACGTTACCACCCTGTTCCGCAATGCCGACCTGGCCATGTACGCCGCCAAGACGGATGGCCGCAACACCCTGCGCTTCTTCGATCAGCACATGCAGCAGCAGGTCAACGAGCGGCTGACCCTGCTGGGCCATCTCCGCAATGCACTGAGCCGGAACGAACTGGAGGTCTACTACCAGCCCCAGGTCTGCCTGCAGAGTGGAGCCCTGGTGGGCCTCGAGGCCCTGCTGCGCTGGCGGCATCCGGAGCTGGGCTGGGTCACACCGGATCGCTTCATCCCGGTTGCCGAGGAGAGCGCCCTGATCCTGCCCATCGGCGAATGGGTGCTGCGCGAAGCCTGCCGACAGGTACAGGCGTGGCGCCAGGCAGGCATGACCGACGTGACGCTGGCGGTCAACCTCTCCGCCGTCCAGCTCCAGCGCACCGACATCGCCCGACTGACCGACCAGGTACTGGAGGAGAGCGGGCTGCCGGCGGAACGGCTCGAGCTGGAGCTGACCGAGGGCATCCTGCTCCAGCAGCATGAACGGCTGGACAATGTGCTGCAGCGCCTCAAGGCGCTGGGGGTCCAGCTGGCCATCGATGACTTCGGGACCGGCTACTCGAACCTTACCTATCTGCAGCGCTTCGCCGTGGACAAGCTGAAGATCGACCAGTCCTTCGTGCTCGACATGGACCGCAACCCGGAGAACCGCGCCATCGTCGCCGCCATCCTGCAGATGGCACACGGCCTCAAGCTGACCGTCATCGCCGAGGGCGCGGGCAGCGCCGAGGTCGTCGCCACCCTCCGGGCGCTGGACTGCGATATGGCCCAGGGCTTTCACTACGCTCGCCCCATGCCGGCCGGACAGCTGATGACCTGGTGGCACGCGCGCCAGGCGGCGGCGCGGGAAGACGCCTGACCGGCCTTCGACCACGCCATCCGACAAACGCCACACGCCCCGGGCGCGCTGCCCGCCCCCGGGGCCATGCCGGCTACTCCGGCGCTTCTTCGCCCAGGTCCTCGAAGCGTGGCACACCGACGTTCCAGGGCTTGACCTCCTCGCCCTTCTCGCCCCAGTTCTCGTGGTCGGCGAGACGATGCCCATCCACCTCGCGCACCTGGCCGTAGCTGGAGTTCTTGTGGAAGGTCGGACCGAACTGCTCGAGCACCTGGTCGACGCTCTCGGTGTAGCGCGGGTCCTGCGGGCGCTCCTGCTGGGTCATGTAGTAGGCGATGTCCCAGGCCTGCTGGTCACTGAGCGACAGCGGCTGGCCCAGCGGCATGTTGTTCTTGATGAACCCCGCCGCGGTGTGCGTCCGCACGATGCCGGCGCCCCAGTTGTTGGAACCATCCCCCCAGGGGGCGGGGAACACGTAGTCGCCGTCCACGTAGAGGCCGGAACCGTCCTCGCTGTGGCAGATCGCGCACTGCTCGTTGTAGAGCGCCTCGCCATTTTCATAGCTCAGTGTCTCGGGACGCTCCGGTGCCGGGAAGCCGCGGCCGTAGATCGGCTTGTCCGGATACATGGGCGCCCCCGTCGCCAGCCACTGATGGTAGGCGGAGAGCGCCAGCATGTCGTCACTGCCATACTCGGGCGGCGTCCCGTTCATGGAGTAGGCGAAGCAGCCGGCGATGCGCTCCTCGAGGTTGTTGACATGCTGGTTCTTGCCCCGGAAATCCGGCAGCGTCACGGCCGCCGGCCAGACCGGTGCGCTGAACGGCTGGCGCCCTTCGCCGAGGTGACAGCTCGAGCAGTTCATGTCGTTGAAGACGTTCTCGCCCCGCAGCTGCTGGGTATTGGTGAAGAGGTCATAGCCACGCCGGATGACCTTCTTCAGCTCGGGATTGATGTCGGCCTCCTCGAGGTCCGCCATGGTCGGCGGCACATGCACCAGCTCGCCCTCCTTGGGGGCGGGGTAGCCCATCTCGGCGAGCTTCTCGTATTCCGCCCAGGCGGCCACGCTGATGCCGGCGGCCAGGGTCGCACCGGCCACGGCCAGGGTAGTCCTGTGAAGTTTCATGTTCTGCTCCCCTTATTCGGACGCCACGGACTGATTGGCCAACCAGGCAGAGACGGCGCGGATATCCTCGTCGCTCATGCGCCCGGCAATGGCGCCCATCAGGTTCTGCGGATCATTGCTGCGCTCACCGGCTTTCCAGGCACGCAGCTGGGTCTCGATGTAGCCGGCGTGCTGGCTGGCGATGCCGGGAAAGGTCTCCCCCGCCCCTTCATTACCCGGGCCATGGCAGCTCTGGCAGGAAACGATGTACGCGTCCCAGTCGCCACGCCGCGCCAGCTGTTCGCCACGCGCCAGCAGCGCCGCATCGGCGTCCGTGCCCCCCTGGGCGTCGGTCACCGGCATCTCGCTGTAGTAGGCCGCCACATCGGCGATCTGCTGGTCATCGAGCATGTTGGCGAAGGGCATCATGGTGGTGTTCTCCCGGCGGCCCGCCTGGAAGTCATGCAGCTGCTTGGCGATGTACGCCGCCGGCAGTCCGGCCAGACGCGGCCAGGACTCTCCCCCCGAGACGTTCATGCCGCTGCCATCCGCCTGATGGCAGGCCACGCAGGCACCCGCCGCCTGCTCGCCGCGCTCGGCATCGCCATCCAGGGCCTGTGCCTGACCGGCGGCCAGCCCCAGGCCCAGCAGCAGGCCGAGCCCGCTCGCGATCCTCATGGTTGTCATGTCGGCTCACCCTCATCGTTATCATTGATCCCTTGCGGGGTTCCCTCACGGGCCGGCCCTGCCGGCCCCACCGACCTCGGCGTCAGCGGCAGCGTCAGCCGGGCCTCCAGCCCACCCCCCTCGGGGCGGGAAAACGCCAGTCCTCCGTCGAAGCGCTCGGCGATGGCGGCCACGATGGCCAGCCCCAGGCCACTGCCCTGCCGGCGGCTGGCCCGCCAGAAACGGCGCGACAGCTGCTCGAGCTGCGCATCGTCGACCCCGGGGCCCGCGTCCCTGACCGCATAGGTCAGCGATGTCCCACCGCTGTCGATGCACGCCGAGATGTCGACGGGGCTCTCCTCCGGGCCATGGTGCAGGGCATTGTCGACCAGGTTGCGCAGTGCGGTGATCGCCAGCTCCCGCGGAACGGCCAGCTCCACCGCCGGCCAGGTCTCGGGAAGCGAGAAGCGCTGCCGGTCCGTGGCCGACGCATCACGCAGCGCCAGCTCCACCACGTCGGCAACGCGACTGGCCTCGCCATCCTCGAAGTGTAGCCGCCCTTCCACCCGCGCCAGCACCAGCAGCTGGTCCAGGGTCCGCGAGAGACGGGCCACGCCCTCCTCGGCATGCGCCAGCGACTGGCGTGCCGCCTCGCCCTCGACACGTCCCGCCACCTGCAGGTGCGTCTTGATGGCCGTCAGGGGGGTGCGCAGCTCGTGGGCGGCATCATTGGTGAACCGCTGCTCGCGCACGATGGTCTGCTGAATGCGCGCCAGCAGGCTGTTGAGCGTTTCCACCAGCGGACGGATCTCCATCGGCACGCCGTGGGTCGCCACCGGCGCCAGGGCATCCGGATGACGACGGGCCAGGGCGTCACGCAGCCGACCCAGCGGGCGCAACCCCCTCACCACACCGAGCCAGGTCGCCAGCAGGCTGCCGGCCAGCGCCACCAGGAAGGGCACGACCGCGACCTGCAGCACGTTGCGCATCAGCAGGTCACGCTCATCCATGCGGTCGGCGGTGGTGATGGTCAGCCCACCCCGCTCGTAGGTGAACACCCGCCAGGTCACGCCCCCTTCTTCGCGGTACGCATGGCCCGGCTCGCGGGCCTGCAGGATGCGTTCCATGTCCGTGTGGGTACGCGCCATGATCTCGCCGCGGGGCGAGTGCACCTGACAGGCCAGCCCCTCGATGGGCGGAATGGAGAGGGCCCGACGGTCGGCCTGCTCCCAGACTTCCACCGGCAGCTGCGTCATCAGCCCGGCCACCATGCGCGCCGACTGGGCGAGCCGCTGGTCCAGGGTCTCCTCCACCTGCTGATGGAGGTCGCGCATCAGCCAGGCGGCGGCCAGGCCCCAGAACAGCAACAGGGTCAGCCCCAGGGTCACGACCAGGCGCGTGCGCAGGCTCATGCCCGAGGGTCCCCTGGACGGCGCGGCACCTCGACGGCGGCGGGCTTGCCCAGCCGATACCCCAGCCCGCGCACCGTCTCGATCACCCGGCTGCCGAGCTTGCGACGCAGGTGATGGATATGCACGTTGAGTGCGTTGCTCTCCACCTCCTCGTTCAGACCGTAGAGACTGTCCTTGAGCTGGCCGGCGGTCAGCACGCTGCGCGGGGACTGCAGAAAGGCCTCCAGCAGCACCAGCTCGCGACGCGACAGGCTCACCGGCTGTCCGGCCACGCTGACCTCGCGGGCCACCGGGTCCAGGCACAGCAGGCCATGCTCGACCAGGTCCCGGCTGCGCCCGGCGGCCCGGCGCAGCAGGGCCTGCAGGCGGGCCACCAGCTCGTCCAGGTCGAAGGGCTTGACCAGGTAGTCGTCGGCGCCAAGGTGCAGCCCTTCGATGCGGTCGCTCACCGCATCGCGCGCCGTGAGGATCAGTACCGGGGTATTGATGCCGGCCGCCCGCCACTCCTCGAGGAGCCGCAGGCCATCGCCGTCGGGCAGGCCTCGGTCGAGGATGACCACATCGCTCGACACCGCCGCCATGGCCGAGCGCGCCTCGGCCATGGTCGCGACGGTGTCGATGACGAAGTCATGGACGGCCAGACCGGCCTGAATCCCCGACGCCACCAGCGTATCGTCCTCGATGAGCAGTACATGCATGACAGCTGACCCCTTGAATGTGCGACATCGTGTCACTCGGCCATTAAGATGGCGTTAAGTGGCCAGGCGACGGGGCCGGCCTGCGCTCGTCCATTGGTCGCAGCATGCGGGACACGGAAACGATGAACCCCCGCCGGCAGGGCCGGCGGGGGATGTCTTGGAGGAGGGGCGACTGCCCGCTCAGCGGCTGGCAGGAACCGCCCGGGCCAGGAACCAGCCGACGATCATGGCCAGCAGCATGGCCACCAGGGGCGCCGTCAGCCCCCCCAGCGAGGCGAAGGCCGGCCCCGGGCAGTAGCCGGAGAGCCCCCAGCCGATGCCGAACAGCGCCGAGCCGCCGATCAGGCGCACGTCGAGGTCCTGACGGGTGGGCAGGTGGAAGCGCTCGCCGAACAGCGGCGCGGCGCGCTTGAGTACCAGGCGATAACCGATGAAGTTGGTGACCACGGCGCCGCCCAGCACGAACATCAGCGTCGGATCCCAGGCACCGGCGATATCCAGGAACCCCAGCACCCGCGCGGGATCCGTCATGCCCGAGATGCCCAGGCCGAGACCGAACAGCAGGCCGGCGATGTACCCCATGAGCGTCTTCATGCACCACCTCCCACGACATGCCGGACCACATAGACGGTGATGATCGCTGCCACCAGGAACGTCAGGGTCGCCACCAGCGAGCGGACCGACAGCCGTGACAGCCCACAGACACCGTGACCGCTGGTGCAGCCGCTGCCCAGGCCGGTCCCCAGCCCCACCAGCAGGCCGGCCACCAGCATCAGCGCCACACCGCCGGCAGGTTCGCCGATCACCTGACCGGCGGCCCCCGCCACGTTGCCCAGGCCGCCGCCGAGCAGCATCAGCACGATCGGACCACTGATGATGCCGAGCAGGAAGGTCACCCGCCAGGCGCTGTCGCCTTCCGGGCGAGCGGTGATCAGGTTACCGATGATGCCGCTGATACCGGCGATGCGACCCAGGGTCGCCATCAGCCAGGTAGCGGACAGGCCGATCAGCACGCCGCCGGCCAGTCCCTGCAGGGATGAATTCCAGTCCACGCTCTCTCTCCTTTGCTGCATCCAGTGATGCGAAATGAGGCCTCTATCCCCAAGGGGCACCTGCCACGGGGGCGGTCAAGATACCGGCGGCGTCTGGGGCGTTGCGCCGGGCGATACCGCGGTATCGCGATGCGGCAGCGTCGCCTCCTCACCATGCAGCGTCTGCCAGGCATCATAGGTGCTGAGAAACACCCGGCCCGTCAGTTCATGATAGAACTCGGTGCGCGCCAGGCGGTCCATCACCGGCCCCTTGACCTCGGCCAGATGCAGGGAGACGCCGGCGTCCTTGAGGCGGCCGTTGATGGCCTCCAGGCTCTCCAGCGCCGAGGCGTCGATGACGTTGACGGCCTGGCAGGCCAGCACGATGTGCTCCAGCCCCGGCTGTCGCGACGCCAGTTCCATGACGGTATCCTCGAGATAGCGCGCGTTGGCGAAATAGAGGCTCTCGTCGACACGCAGGATCGCCAGCCGCTCATCGGTTTCCACCTCGTGGCGACGCACGTTGCGAAAGTGCTCGCTGCCCGGCACGCGCCCCACCACGGCGCTGTGGGGCCGGCTGGTGCGATAGAGGTGCAAGCCCAGGGAGAGTACCACGCCGGCCAGGATCCCGCTCTCGACCCCGTGCACCAGGGTCAGGATCAGGGTCGCCAGCATTGCCACGCCGTCGGCCCTGGAGTAGGACCAGGTGCGCTTGATGGCCGGCAGGTCGATCAGCGTCGCCACTGCCACGATGATGGTGGCGGCCAGGGTCGCCTTGGGCAGAAACGCCAGGGGCACGGTCAGCGTCAGGGTCGCCACGGCGATCCCCACCGCGGTAAAGGCCCCGGCCAGGGGCGTGGCGGCCCCGGCCTCGAAGTTGACCACGGAGCGCGAGAACCCGCCGGAGACCGGCGAACCGCCGCTGCCCCCGGCTCCCAGGTTGGCCAGCCCCAGGGCGATCAGCTCCTTGTCGGGGTCGATGCGCTGACGCCGCTTGGCCGCCAGTGTCTGGGCCACCGACACCGATTCCACGAAGCCGACCAGACTGATCAGCACCGCCGCCGGCAGCAGCGTCACCCACAGTTCGGGGTCCAGGCTCGGCATGGCCAGGCTGGGCAGGCCGCTGGGCACGGCGCCCACCAGGTTCACGCCGCGCTCGCCCAGGCCCAGCCCCCAGGCCAGCAGGGTAGTGACGATCACCGCCGAGACCGGCGCCGCCTTGGTCACCAGATCGGCCAGGGTGGCGGAGAGGCCGATACGGCGCAGTCTGCCCTTGAGATGGCGGCGGCACCATACCAGGTACCCCCAGACGGCCACGCCAAGCACGAGGGTGATGATGTTGACCTGGTCCAGTGCCGCGATCAGGGCCGAGACCATCTCCACCAGATTGTGGCCGGAGGCCTCCACGCCCAGGATATGGCGCAGCTGACTGGCGGCGATCAGGATCCCGGAGGCGGTGACGAAGCCCGAGATCACCGGGTGGCTCAGGAAGTTGGCCAGAAAGCCCAGCCGCAGCAGCCCCATGGCCACCAGAATGAGACCTGAGAGCGCCGCCAGCACCAGCGCCGCACCGACGTACTCGGCACTGCCCGGCGCCGCGATGCCCGACAGGGCCGAGGCGGTCATCAGCGAGGCCACGGCCACCGGCCCGACGGCCAGCGTCGCACTGGTACCGAAGATCGCATACAGCACCAGCGGCAGCATGCTGGCATAGAGCCCCACTTCGGGCGGCAGCCCGGCCAGCAAGGCATAGGCCAGCGCCTGGGGCACCAGCATCAGGGTGACGATGACGGCCGCCAGCAGGTCACTGGCGAGAATGTCGCGGCGATAGCCGCGCAGCCAACCGATCAGCGGGATCCAGCGTGAAGGAGTCATGGGCGTCTCATAGTCTCGGGTCCATCAGGCACCGTCGCGGCGCGCCGGGGCGGCCAGCCACTCACGTCCCTTGAGCATGCCGTTCCAGTACAGCCAGGGCAGCTGCTTGGCCTTGAGCCACCAGGCGCGCCGGGTCGGCTGGGTGCCATCGTTGATCCAGTGGGGGAAGGTCGGCTGCAGCGCGCCGCCATAGCCGAACTCGGCGAGCACGATACGCCCTTTCTCGACGGTCAACGGGCAGGAGCCGTAGCCCAGATAGGCCGCGCCGAGCGGCTGGCCATCCAGCGAGGCCAGCAGGTTCTCGGCCACGACCGGCGCCTGCTTGCGCACGGCCGCGGCCGTCTTGGCATTGCCCGTGCCGCTGGCGTCGCCCAGGCCGAAGATGGCCGGGTGGCGCACGTGCTGCAGGGTCTCGGGGTCGAGGTCCAGCCAGCCGGCCTCGTTGCCCAGCCCCGACTCGGCGATGAAGGCCGGCGCCTTCTGGGGCGGGACCACGTGCAGCATGTCGAAGGCACGCTCCACCTCGCGCTCGCCCTGCTCATCGCTGACCGCGAAGCGCGCGGTGCGCGACGGCCCGTCAACCGCGACAAGGCGCTCACCGAACGCCTTCTCGATGCCGTAGCGCTCGATATAGCGCTCCAGGGCCGGCACATAGTCGGGCACGCCAAACAGTACCTGGCCGGCGTTGCAGAAACTCACGTCGATATGGTCCAGGCGGCCCTGACGGCGCCAGTGGTCGCAGGAGAGATACATCGCCTTCTGCGGCGCACCGGCACACTTGATGGGCATCGGCGGCTGGGTGAACAGCGCCTTGCCCTGCTCGAGGGACTGCACCAGTTGCCAGGTATAGGGTGCCAGGTCGAAACGGTAGTTAGAGGTCACGCCGTTCTCGCCCAGGGTGGCCTCGAGCCCGTCGATGGCGCCCCAGTCGACGACCAGGCCGGGGGCCACCACCAGCCGCTGATAGCCCAGGCGGCCGCCATCGGCCAGGGTGAGCGTGGCCGCCTCCGGGTCGATCCCCTCGACGCGGGTGGCGTACCAGGTGGCCTTGTCGGGCATCACCTCGCGCATCGGCCGGCGGGTGATATCGGCGGAGAAGACTCCGCCGCCCACCAGGGTCCAGCCGGGCTGGTAGCTGTGCTGCTCGGCCGGGTCGACGATGGCGATATCCAGGTCGCCCCGGCGCTTGAGCAGGCTCGCGGTCACCGCGATACCCGCGGCGCCACCGCCGACCACCACGACGTGGTGGTGGCGAGTCTTGGTGTCAGGGGTCGTATCTTGCATGGGGTGCTCCATGAGGGGTTGTCATTGTTATGGAAAACCATCTTGGAAAGCCGTCTTGGCCAATCTCGCTCAGGCCTCGAGCATCTCGCGAATCGGCTGGGGGTCATGGCCCGCCTTGTGGGCCGCTTCGAGCAGGCCCGGAATGTCGCAGCCCGCGTCGCGACTGCGCGCCTGCGCCCAGAGATGCACGGCCCGCTTGCCACTGCGGCAGAAGGCCAGAATCGGGGTCGGCAGGGTATCCAGTGCCTGCCCGAAGGCCTCGATGTCGGCCTCGCTGTACTCACCCGGCGTGACCGGAATGCAGCGCCACTCAAGGCCCAGTTCGGCGGCACGCTGGCTCAGCGCCCGATCGTCGGGGTGGTCCTCCGCCTCGCCCGGACGCCGGTTGCAGATCACCGCGCGAAAGCCGCGACGCGCCACCTCGTCCAGATCATCCGGCGTGATGGCTTCGCAGATGGCGAAGCCGGGTTCCAGTTCATGGATCTGCATCGGGAAGTTACTCCTCTTCGTGTCGTCAGTGGCTCAGAACTTGTTGATGGGGACCTTGAGGTAGACCTGGCCATTGTCCTCGGCGGGCGGCATCTCGCCGGCGCGCATGTTGACCTGCACCGAGGGCAGGATCAGCCGCGGCATGCCCAGGGTGGCGTCGCGCTCGGTGCGCATCTTGACGAAGGCGTCCTCGCCGATGCCCTCGTGGACGTGGATGTTGTGCGCACGCTGCTCGGCCACCGTGGTCTCGTGCTGGTAGGTCTCGCGCCCTGGCGCCTTGTAGTCGTGACACAGGAACAGGCGCGTCTCGGCGGGCAGGGCCAGCACCTTCTGGATGGAGCGATACAGCGCGCGGGCATCGCCGCCGGGGAAGTCACAGCGGGCGGTACCGTAGTCGGGCATGAACAGGGTGTCGCCGACGAAGGCCGCATCGCCGATCACGTAGGTCAGGCAGGCCGGCGTATGCCCCGGCGTGTGCAGCACCCGCGCGTCCAGGCTGCCGATGGCGAAGGTATCCCCCTCCTCGAAGAGGCGGTCGAACTGGCTGCCGTCGCGGGCAAACTCGGTGCCGGCATTGAAGGCCTTGCCGAAGACATCCTGCACCACGGTGATATTGGCGCCGATACCCGTCCTGCCTCCCAGCCGCTCGTGCAGATAGGGCGCCGCCGAGAGGTGGTCCGCGTGCACATGGGTCTCGAGAATCCACTCGACGTCCAGGCCGTTGTCGCGCACGAAGGCGATGATCTCGTCGGCGGAGCGGACGTCGGTTCGCCCGGCGGCGTAATCGAAGTCGAGCACCGAGTCGAGAATCGCACACGCCTTGCTGTCGGGGTCCTGCACGACATAGCTGAAGGTGTTGGTGGGCTCGTCAAAGAAATGGGTCACGATGGGATGCGACATGATGAACGTCCTCCGTCAGTGTGCTGCCTGGCAGCGATGCACCTAGTATAAAACAAATTTTGTTCTAAATTTATATCGATTAGAAATATTAAAAACATCTGACACACCGCAGCCCGATAACCACACCGGCTCCGGGCCAGGAGAGCATCCGACGCGGGAACGGCGCCCCGATGCGCACGGGAGAAGCCTCCAGGGCCCAACGCGCTCGCCCCCGACGATACCGGCGGGGGCGAGGCAGGCGCAGGCGGGAATGCCCCCCCTCAGGACGGGTCCACGGCGCGATAGCGTGCGTCCACAGACCCTTTCATGCGCCACCGCGTCCCGGCGGCCGGGCATGGGAGACCCGCCGGGTCACTCCCAGGCCGCCCCCTCGAGGGCATCGAGAGGAATCTTCAGGTAGCGCTTGCCGTTGGCCTCGGGTGCCGGCAACTGGCCACCGCGCGTATTGATCTGCAGGGAGTGCAGGATCAGCTTGGGCATCGGCAGCTCGCTGTCGCGCTGGTCGCGCATGGCCGCATAGTCATCGGCGGTGACGCCACCGGCCAGGTGCTTGTTGGTCTCGCGCTGCTCGCGCACCGTGCTCTCCCACTGCGGCTCGCGGCCGCCCGGCATGTAATCGTGGCCGGTGAACAGGCGCGTCTCCTCGGGCAGCGCCAGGATGTCCTGGATCGACTGCCAGAGCTGGTGGGCATCGCCCCCCGGGAAGTCGGCCCGGGCGGTGCCGAAGTCCGGCTGGAAGATGGTGTCGTGGATGAAGGCGGCATCGCCGATCACGTAGGTGATGGATGCCAGGGTATGCCCCGGCGAGAACATCACCCGCGCGTCGAGCTCACCGATGCGGAAGGTGTCGCCCTCGGCGAACAGCCGATCCCACTGGGAGCCGTCCGCGGGGAAGTCCGGCCAGTGGTAGATCTCCTTCCACAGTTTCTGGACCTCCACGACCTTCTCGCCGATGGCCGTCGGGGCGCCGGTCTTCTCGCGCAGGTATTGCGCCGCCGAGAAGTGGTCGGCGTGGGGGTGCGTGTCCAGCACCCACACCACCTCGAGTCCATGCTCCTGCACATAGGCGAGCAGCTCGTCGGCGTGGTGGGTAGCGGTGGCACCCGACTTCTCGTCGAAGTCGTGAACCGGGTCGATGATCGCGCACTTGCGGGTGGCCGGGTCGCTGACCACGTACTGCACCGAGAAGGTGCGGGGGTCGAAGAAACCGGCGACATCCGGCTTGCCGGCACCGCTGGCGGGAGAGAATGCAAAGGTCTTCATCTTGGCCTCCTGACGTCAAGCAACGTGATTGTGGCCAGGGGCCCCGGCGGCTGCCGGGGCCTGGAGGGTCGGACTTACAGGTCCTTCTTGCAGAAGTACCAGTCGACGTAGTCATAGCCCTGGTCCTTGCGCGCCTCCGCTTCGGCGTCGGTGGCGGGCGGCGGCACGATGACCTGGTCACCCGGCTGCCAGTTCTCGGGCGTGGCCACGCCGTTGGCGTCGCTGGTCTGCAGGGCCTTGACCAGGCGCAGGATCTCGTCGACGGAGCGGCCGTTGGACATCGGGTAGTAGACCATGGCGCGCAGGATGCCTTCCGGGTCGATCACGAAGGTGGCGCGAACGGCGGCGGTATCGCTGGCACCCGGCTGGATCATGCCGTAGGCATTGGCCACCTGCATGCTCAGGTCGGCGATGATCGGGAAGGGAATCTCGATGCCGAAATTCTCCTTGATGCTGCGCGTCCAGGCGATGTGGGCGTGCACGCTATCGATGGACAGACCCAGCAGCTCGGTATCGAGCGCCTTGAACTGGTCGGCACGGGTGGCGAAGGCCGAGAACTCGGTGGTGCACACCGGCGTGAAATCGGCCGGGTGAGCGAACAGCACCAGCCAGCGACCCTTGTAATCGCTCAGAGACTTCTCGCCGTGGGTGGTCTTGGCGGTGAAATCCGGTGCCGGACGGTTCAGCTGGGGCATGGCAGGTTGTTGCGCTTGCGTTTCCATGATCATTCTCCTCTGGGGGTTGAGGTGAGAAGCTCTCACCGCGTCAACAGTTATAACTTTATACCCGTTTCACATATGTGACCAATTGAGCCATTCGATAGGCCCGATAGCGCCGGCTCGGCCACCGGCTCGTCCGACCTGACGCGCGATGCCCCCTCCCGAGGGTCTCCATGGCAACCTGGCGCCGCGCTGCGGCGAGACGCAAAAAGCGCCCGGCCCATCAGATGAGCCGAGCGCTTCGGATAACACCGAGGGTTCGATGCGTCGTGGACTACTTCTTCAGCTTGCAGGTATTGATGCCGAACAGGCTGTAGGCCGGGCAGAAGTTGAACAGGCCGGTGGCCAGCGGTACCACGCCGATCCAGCCCCAGGCACCGATGGTGCCGGTCAGGGCCAGCAGGATCAGCAGGGCGCCGACCACGATCCGGGCTATCTTGTCGATGCCGCCCACGTTGCTTTTCATGAGGGTCACTCCTTGCCACACATGCGGTGTAGTGAACAGGTAATAAACTTAGGCCTCTTAAGCATAGTCGAGTTTCCCGCCGCTGCCTATGCCCTGCCCTGCGGCACACCGCCTCACCACCGGGGCACCTCCGTGTGCCCCGCCTCTGCTCACATGACCGGCTGGGCATCCTCCATGGCCGGCATCTCCCCCATCTCCGCGGCGCTCGCCAGCATCGGCTCGGCCTCGGCAGGCATCTGCGCCATGCCGTCAGGGCTTTCCTCTTCCATGACCAAGGTGTCGTCCTGGTCGAGCAGCATGACTGCCTCATCCTCCAGCGCCAGCTCGCCCGCGATAAAGGAGCCATCAGCATCCAGCTCATCGAGCCCCACACCCCGCAACTCGACAACCTGCTCGGGGGTACCGTCGCTGTTATCCTCCCGGGCGAAGATGAAGGTGCTGCCTTCGACCTCGCTGGCAACGAAGGCGATGCCGTTCTCCTCCAGTTCCATACTGGCCGTCTGCATGGCATCCGAGAAGCTATCTGCCTCACCACTTGCCAGGTAGGTCTCTGATGAGCCGGCGATAGCGTCCCCGCCCTGAGAGGCGTCAAGGCCGGTAAAGGCCAGCAGGTCACCGTCAGCAGTGCTGAAGTCGGTGACCACATCGGCATCGTCCGCCACGAGGGACGTGCCATTCTGGCCGCTTGCAGCGGTGCTTACCTGGAAGACATCGGCGCCGCCACCACCGGTCATGGTATCGGCACCAGAACTGCCTACCATCAGGTCGGACTGTTCACTGCCGATGAGCCTGCCGCTGTTCTCCAGCGCCAGGCCATTGGCGGTGCCGTGGACACTGACGGCACTGCCGGCCGCATCGGTCACGACATCGATCATGCTTCCGGTAGCCAGTTCTGACGCATCCAGGGTCGTACCCTTGCCCCCACCGACGGCCACATTGGCCACGTTGCTGCCACCCGTCACCGCACCACCGAGTTCCAGCATGGCGCCTTCCTCCAGAGTAAAAGCAGCCGAAAAGCTACCGGTGGTGTCGGCCACCTCGATGGCATTTACCGCGAGGTCGGAGCGCACATCGACCGCAGCATCACCGTCAGCACCGGCCAGCGTCAGATCGAGTGTCGTGGCACCCTCGGCACCGGCGTACTTCTGGATGACGTCCGCATCGGTCAGGGCACGCACCTGAAAGCGGCTGTCGTCGGTGACCCCGCTAACCTGGATATCGTTGGACAGGGTATCCTGAACGTTGGCCATGCCCCCGGCATGGGTATCGTTGAAGACAAACTCACGCGTATCCTCGAAGGCACTGACGTCCACCGTCAGAGGACTGCCGGCATCGTCAAGCCAGGCATCCAGGATAAAGGTCTGAATGCCCTTCCCCGCATTGACGGCCTCGACATTGGCCTGATAGTCAGCCGCGATGCCGCCCTCACGAAAATGGGTTTCCACGGCGTTCCGTCCGTCCCCCATATGGAGTGCGTCACTTCCGCTCAGATTTGTCGACGCCGTCACATAGGTCACATCGCCGTCCCCAAAGTCAAGCTCCTGTCCCTCCACTGCGGGGCCGCCATTGACCAGAAGGATCTCGCCGCTGGCAGCCGTGGCATCCAGGTTGTCAAGCCGATAGCCATCACCATTGGCCAGGTTGAGAAACAGATCGCCGTCGCCTCTGATCGTGGTGGTATCAATCACGGACGCGTTGTTTTCCAAGGCGAGGTTGAAGCGGGATGCTTCCCCCTGGGCGCCGATGTTCAGGGTATCCAGCTCGGCACTTCTGGCATCGAGATTCAAGCTGACTGCACCATCAGCGTTGCGATCGGTGGCGCCGGGAATCATCGGCGCCTGCCCAGTGGCATTCAGCGCCACATCGATCAGCGTCGCCTCGGTCATGTCGCCAAGATCCGCATTTACCGAGTCATTGGTATCAGTCAGGTCAAAGCTTGCACTTTGCGCCGGCTCGGCAAGCTGGCCATCGACGATCTCCTGTATGGCAGCCGTGGCCGGCACCGCCAGGGCCCCCACGGCCGCCACGGAGTCGCTGGCCGTCGCCAGCAGGCTCTCCAGGTCGGTCGTGTCCGGCACCGCCGGCGCCATGTACCCGGGCACGTCGAGCCCCAGCTCATAGGTGGCATTGGCGTTCTCCAGCAGCGCCTCGACGATGGCACCGTTGGTCTGCACCGCCACGATGGTGTCGAACACCGCCTCGCCGCCAGCATCCAGGCCCGCCGGTGCCTCCAGCCCGGCTTCCACGTCGGCGGCGATGCTGGCCGCCGCGGCGTCGATGTCCAGGTCCGGCAGGATCTGCGCGAAGTCCTCGGCAATCGCCACGCGGTTGGCCACCACCAGCTCGGTCACCGCCTCCGCCGCGGCCACCTGCTCAGCGTCGCTGGCATCGGCATCCAGCGCCTCCACCGCCGCCTGGGTCTCGGCACGCACCTGCGGGTCGACCATCGCCGGGGTGAATCGCTCTCCCTGCAGCTCGCCGATGTCGGTCGTCAGCGCGCCCAGGTCACCGTCGATGAAGTCGGCCACGCCATCCACGGCCTGCTGAAGATCGGTAAAGCCATCCACCACGGGGGTGTCGGCAAGCTGGCCATCGACGATCTCCTGTATGGCAGCCGTGGCCGGCACCGCCAGCTCCCCCACGGCCGCCACGGAGTCGCTGGCCGTCGCCAGCAGGCTCTCCAGGTCGGTCGTGTCCGGCACCGCCGGCGCCATGTACCCGGGCACGTCGAGCCCCAGCTCATAGGTGGCATTGGCGTTCTCCAGCAGCGCCTCGACGATGGCACCGTTGGTCTGCACCGCCACGATGGTGTCGAACACCGCCTCGCCGCCAGCATCCAGGCCCGCCGGTGCCTCCAGCCCGGCTTCCACGTCGGCGGCGATGCTGGCCGCCGCGGCGTCGATGTCCAGGTCCGGCAGGATCTGCGCGAAGTCCTCGGCAATCGCCACGCGGTTGGCCACCACCAGCTCGGTCACCGCCTCCGCCGCGGCCACCTGCTCAGCGTCGCTGGCATCGGCATCCAGCGCCTCCACCGCCGCCTGGGTCTCGGCACGCACCTGCGGGTCGACCATCGCCGGGGTGAATCGCTCTCCCTGCAGCTCGCCGATGTCGGTCGTCAGCGCGCCCAGGTCACCGTCGATGAAGTCGGCCACGCCATCCACGGCCTGCTGAAGATCGGTAAAGCCGGCCCTCACGGCATCAGGGGCCATGCCGTCTCCACCGCTGCTGGAGCCGCTGTCCTCGGCGGCGGCGATACCCACCGCACCCACGCCACCGACGACCGCCAGCCCCAGGGCAGGCGACAGACCAAGGAAGCCGCCACCGGCACCCGCGGAACTGGCCCCCGCGGCGCTGGCACCGCCTGCACCTGCCGTACTGTCGGAAGCCGGCGCCAGGCCCTGGCCCTGCACATCGCCGCCGATGCCGCCATCACCCATGGCCACTGTGTCACCGCTGCTCAGGAAGGCGGCCTCCACGCCACCCCCCGGGGCAGGCGTCAACGCCAGCTCCACCAGCGCCTCCTGTTCGTCCACCAGCCACAGGCCCGCTTCCGCCGGCTGGCCGTCCTGGAAGAAACCGGCGACGCGAACCGCCTCGTCCCCCTCGACATGCAGCAGGAGGTCGTCGTCGACCTGCTCCACGGAGAGCACCTGCTCGGGCGTCAGGTTGACGACGGTGGGACCCATCGCTTCGACCGGGACCGTCTGCATCGCTTTGTTCGAAGTATCCATGTCGCACCTTCTTCTTCAGATTGTCGGAGGAAGCGGTGCCCTCCCAGGCACCGTCGGCCACCTGGGGCAAGTGGCCTACTCTCCTCTACTCCGCCCGAACGCATCCGGATGCAGCCATGGCACCGATTTCTTGTAGCAAAATGAAACCGGCCGACCCCGAGGGGGCCGGCCGGCAAGCCGCGATGCGGGAAGGTGCGTCAGAAGTTGAAGACGCGCACCGCCGGGTCACGCATCATCTCGGCGATCGGGCCCGGTGTGGCCACGCCCACGCCGTCACGCAGGTCCGCCTCGCCATACTCGCTGTTGGGCAGATAGATGGCGCAGACATCCACCTGGGCACCGTTATCGATCAGCATGCCCAGAATCGCCTCGGGGGTCATCTGATCCACTTCGCTCATTTCCGGGGTCTTGAACGGCTCGGGGCTCTCGTACCCCGAGACCGCCAGGTCGCCGGCCTGGTCGCAGAGCAGGATATTCAGATCCGTGCCCTGCTGCTGCATGGTGTTGGAGAGGATCATCGCCATGCCCTGGGTTTCCAGCGAGTCGCTGGTCAGTGTCACCAGCGCCTTGTCACCGGCTTCAGCGTCGCCACCGTGGTTATCGGCCAGGGCAGCGCTGCCCAGGCTCATGGCACCGGCGGCAATGGCTACGCCAAGGGTCGTCTTGAAGCTCATGCTGTTACCTCGATTCGTTGGGGTCGATCAGGGGAAAAAGCGTGCTCGGCCATAACCGAGCACGGCCTCGTGAAAATCGCTCAGTCCGCCGGGCGCCAGGCGACGTCGGGGTCGATCTCGTAGCTCCAGGGCAGCCCGGAATTGCGCCAGCCGTCGACCGCTCGCACGCCCCGGGAGTCGCCCTCTTCCAGCTTGCCGCCCTCGAAGCCGTCGGTCATCGAATAGACCTCGCTGTAGCCCATCTCGGCGATCACGTCCGCGCCCGGTGCGCTGCGGGTGGAGCCGGAGCGACACATGACGATGATCGGATCATCCTCGGCCACGTCGAGGGCCTCCAGCTCGGCCCGCACCTGGGCCTCGAAATCGGCGTTCTTGACCATCGGCCAGGTCCTGGCTTCCGCGTCGAAGCTGTCACGATCCGCCAGGACCCAGGGCACATGGATGTCGGTGGGCTCGGCGAAGCCGGTGAACTTGACCTCGATGGGGTCGCGCACGTCGATCAGCACGGCCCGGTCGTTCTCCTGCATCAGCTCATAGGCCTCGCTCGCCGTGACGTAGAGTCCCAGCTGGGTCTCCCGGTAGGCGGCAGCGTCTTCCTCGGCGAGAGCGGGACCGGCGACCAGCGTCGCCGCCAGCAGCGAGCTCGCCAGTAGATGCGTCATTTTCATAACAAAAACCTCTAAGCAAATAACCATAATTGACTCGAAAAGAGTCTAGTCCATTACCGCCTCGTTTGCATAGGGCATCGAGACGCAGCTTGATGCAGCGCAACTTTCACCGGGAAATCGCGGGCTGGCCGGGACAAAATGCCACACATGACCGACCCTGCCAGCGGGCATCATGGCGGCTTCCTGTATCGAGCGGAGACCCACATGCCCGCAATTCGTCACTGGCTCACCCTGCCCTACCGGCGCTATCCGATGCTGACCGGCATCCTGCTGCCCCTGATGGTGGTCATCGCGCTCCTGACAGGGCCTCGCCTGATGGCCCCCGAGACAGCCGCGGTCGACCCGCTGGGACGCACGGCACTGACCCTGGCCGCCGAACGCGGCGAGACCGAGGCAGTACTGGGGATGCTCGATGAGGGCACCGCGGTGGATGACAGCGATGCCTGCGGCTGGACGGCACTGATGAAGGCCGCCGCCAATGGTCACCAGGCCATGCTCGACGCCCTGCTGGACCGCGGCGCCGACCTCGAACACCGCGACCAGGCCGGCTATACCGCGCTGATGGTCGCGGTGGTCAACGGCCAGGACGCCACCGCCCAGCGGCTGCTCGCGGCGGGCGCCCGGGTCGATGCAGTGGATGACGAGGCGGGCTGGTCGAGCCTGACCTGGGCCGCCAAGGCGGGCCGACACGCCCTGGTGGAACTGCTGCTGGAACACGGCGCCGACCCCGGCCACCTGGCCGACGACGACACCACGCCGCTGCACTGGGCACGGGAGAACGGCCACCGGGAGATCGCCTCACGCCTGGAAAGGGCCCTGCAGGCTCCCTGAGAAGACGGCAGGTAGCACGCCATCATCAGGCCGGCGGACCGAATAGCCGGTCCGAGAAGCGCACATACCAGGCCGCGGACTGCACCTGGATGATATAGGCCAGGGCAATCAGCAGGGCGGCGTCGGCCCCCGCCTCCCCGAAGGCGTTCATGGCCAGTGCCAGGGCGATGGAGAGATTGCGCATCACCGTGCCGTAGACCAGGGCGATGCCGTCACCGCGGCTCAACCAGACCCTGGCCACCAGGGTGCTGAGCGCGTAGTTGATGGCGTAGAGCAGCAGCAGCGGCACCGCGATATCCAGCAGCAGCCGGGGGCTGGCCAGCAGGTCCTCCGCCTTGAGCGCCATGGCCACGAAGACGATGCCCAGCACGCCCAGGGTGGAGAGCGGCGGAAAGCGCGGCGCCCAGGTCTGGCGAAAGCCCGCTGCCCCATGGCGCTTGATCAGGAAGACACGCGTGAGCTGACCGGCCAGCAGCGGAATGCCCACCACCAGCACGATCTGGCGGAACACCGCCACCAGGTCGACCGGAATGCTGGCCCCCATCAACCACGTCACGTAGAGCGGCGTGGCAAGCGAGCCGAGAATCAGCCCGACCACGGTCATCTTGACCGCCGCCGGCAGGTTCCCCCGGGCGAAGCCCGTCCAGGAGATGGTCATGCCGCTGGTGGGCAGCAGCGCCGCCAGCAGCAGCCCCAGGGCCAGGTAGGGCGCGTCCGCGAACCACCACAGGCCCAGCCCGAAGGCGATGAAGGGAATCACCGCGAAGTTGATCAGCTGCGCCAGCCCCTGGGCACGCCCGTCGCCCCCCATCAGCAACTCGCGCAGCCGCAGATTGACCATCATCGGATAGATCATCAGCAGCGTCAGCGGAATCACCAGCGCCGAAAGCCAGTCCACCGGCGCCAGGGCCCCGACGGCCAGCCCCAGCAGCAGGGTCACCGGAATCGCCACCACCAGGTTACGCGTCAGCGACCGAATCACGCCCATCATCTCCTGCCCTCCCCTGCGGCTTGCCGATGGCCTTACGGTGCGCGGGTACCACCGCGCCAGCAAGACGGCAGGTTGTCGCGGCGCGATCCGCTCACAGCTCGATACGCTCGCCGCAGGCGGGTATCTCGGCCTCGATGTCGCTGCGCGCCAGGGCGTCACGCAGCGCCTGCTGGGCCCCGGGCTCGCCATGCACCAGGTAGAAGCGGGGACGGTTGCGGAAGGCCCCGGCCCAGCCCAGCAGCTGGGTCTGGCCGGCATGGGCAGAGAAGCCGCCGAGGGTGTGGACTTTCGCCTTGACCGCCAGGTCCCTGCCCATCACGCGGATCCGCTCGGCGCCGTCGACGATCTGGCGACCCACCGTGCCCGCGGCCTGGAAGCCGACGATGACCAGCCGGGTATCGGGCTTCTCCAGGTTGTAGCGGAAGTGGTGGATGATGCGCCCGCCATTGCACATCCCGGCCCCGGCGATGATGATCGCCCCGCCATGGATGCGGTTGATGGCCATGGACTCCTCCATCGTGCGGGTCATGCGCAGGACCGGCAGGTAGCGGCCGGTGTCGCCGCTGGCCACCTTGTTGAGCACCTTGAGGTCCTCGGGATCCAGCGACTTGCGGGCACGGTGATAGAGCTCGGTGACCTTGATCGCCATGGGGCTGTCGAGGAACACCATCTGCTGGCGCAGGCGCCCCGCGTGGTAGAGCACGCTCAGGTGGTAGAGGATCTCCTGGGTACGCCCCACGGCGAAGGCTGGAATCAGCACGTTGCCGCCATCGGCATGCGCCTGCTCGAGCACACTGGCGAACTCCTCGAGGGTCTCCGCCAGGGGACGATGATCACGATCGCCGTAGGTACTTTCCATGAGCACCAGGTCGGCGTCGTAGAGTTTCTCGGGCGCCTTCATCAACACCGAGTCGGCGTTGCCCAGGTCACCGGAGAACACCAGACGCTTCTCCTGCCCGCCGGACGGCACCCCCAGTTCGACGATGGCCGACCCGAGGATATGGCCGGCATCGCGGAACACCAGGGTCACGCCACCCGGCAGCCGGGCCGGCTGGCCATAGGGATGGATCTCGCAGAGCGCCAGCGTCTGCTCCACGTCCGCCAGGGCGTAGAGCGGCTCGACCAGCGGCTTGCCGTTGCGCCGGCGCCACTTGTTCTCCCACTCGACGTCCTTGGCCATGATGAAGGCGGCATCCTGCAGCATGATCGCCAGCAGGTCGCGTGTACCGCGGGTGCAGTGGATCGGCCCGCGATAGCCCTCGCGCACCAGCCTGGGCAGCAGCCCCGAGTGGTCGAGATGGCCATGGGAAAGCACCACCGCCGCGAGCTCGCGGGGCAGCGTGCCGAAGGACCGGGCATTGGCCTCGTCGGCATCGCCGCCGCCCTGGTGTAGCCCGCACTCCAGCAACAGCCGATGATGGCCGCCCCCCTCGTCATCAACGTCGATCAGATAGCGGGAGCCGGTGACTTCCCCCACCGCGCCCTGGAAGGTCAATGTCGACATCTGCCTGCTCTCCCTCGCTCGCGTGGTGGTGCTGCCTCCAGCATAGCGGCTCCCGTGCCACCCAGCGTCGCCGCCCCGTCGCCATGCATCGTTAACAGATTGTAACCTACCACTCGAGTCCTGCAGGCATATCGGCGTATGGAATGGCCTCCACTCGACTCTCGAAAAAAACAATAAACATTTGATAAATAATGATAAAAACGAGGGATGACGGGGCTGATTGACACCGCGTCACGCGTCGGAGGTATGAGAAAAATCAGCTGTACATTTATTTACAATCTAGCGGTTCTTGATAACACTGTGCTTGATCTCTAAGGCCACACCGACACGACATACCAACGACAAGGGCCGCTCCATGACTAGACAAGAAGGCAAGCTGTTGCTGATCACGGTGCCGTCTCCCCCGGCCAATCTGCTGGCAAACCACCTTGCCGAGCACACCGGGCTTGATACGCGAGTCGTATCTCCGGAAGCGACGCTGCCCGCCGATCTCACGACGCCCTCACTGGCACTGTTCGACATGTCCATGGTCAATCTGCAGCAGCTTCAGGCCTGGCAGGAGCAGGCCTACAGCGCTCACGGCGGGGAACTGATGATGGGGGCTTTCAACCTCCTGGATGACGACCAGGCCAGCGAGATGCTGTCCTTCACTCATCTCAAGGGACTGTTCTTCTGCCACGATTCACTGGAGCTGATGGCCCGCGGCATCCTGCATGTCTTCTCCGGCGAGATATGGGCCTCTCGACGCCTCACCAGCCAGGTCATCGACAACCTTCGCCGCCAGCATATCAATGTCTTCTGTCTTGCCGGACACCTCACCCCACGCGAGCGCCAGATCATCGGCCTGGTGGGACTCGGCGCCTCCAACGGGCAGATCGCCGAGCAGCTCTTCGTCAGCGAACATACCGTCAAGTCCCACATCTACAACATCTTCAAGAAGATCGGCACCCGTAACCGCGCCCAGGCGGTGAGCTGGGCGCGCGACCACCTGGGGGCCCCGCCGCTGCATGCCTACCGCCGGCCGGGTCATGCCCAGCAGCAAGCGAGGCAGTCGCGATGAAGACGCCATGGCAACGTCTTGCGGCTGTCCTCTGTCTGTCGGTGCTGGGCTACTGGCCTGCCGGCCTCCTCGCCCAGACGGGCGACGCCTTGCCGGACGAGGACGCCGTCCCGGGCGTCGAGATCAATGATGACGATCCACAGCAGGCACTGGACCGCCAGTTCAACCTCGACCCGTCCGAGCTCTCCGGGGTCATCGTCAACCGCACCATGACCATGGCCGGCAAGACCTTCTACCGCAGTTTCGCCCAGGCCAGCATGCAGAGCCCCGTGCTCAACGACGTGGTGCTGACCGTTCACGAGCGTCCCGACCCCCGCTGGGGCAGTCAGTTGTGGATCACCGAGGGCAACCGGGTTCACTTTCGCACCCAGCTCAGCCCGCGCATCAGCGAGGCGGACCGCAACGCCCGCGCGGCCGTCAATACCGTCCAGGAAAGCATCATCAGTGCCCGGGTCTCCGAGGCGCTGCAACCCAGCCGCGATCTGGCAGATGAGGAGTTCTGACATGCAACGTCAACGCAAGATGGCCATCCTGCTGGCCGGCGCCAGCCTGTGGTGTCTGACCGCCACGGCCCAGGGGGGCGAGTTGATCTATCAGCCGCTCAACCCCTCCTTCGGCGGCGACCCCTTCATGGGCAACTACCTGCTCAACAAGGCCCAGTCCCAGGACACCAACACCGACCCCGACCAGCAGCGCTTCGAACCCACCTCGCCCACCGAACGGCTGATCCAGAGCCTGGAGAGCCGCCTAATCTCACAGCTGATCTCCGACGTGAGCGCCGGTGACATCAGCCAGGGCAACTTCGAAAGCGGCGACTTCAACGTGGTGGTCTCCGACGACAGCGGGCAACTGGTCATCAACGTCACCGACCGTGTCACCGGCGATGTCACCACCATCAGTGTCGGCGAGCTGGGGCTCGGGGGGTTCTAGGCCCCGACACATAATAACGAAAGGGAGTCTTCACCAATGCGCAAGGTAATCATCGCCATCGCCATGGCCACCAGCCTGAGCGGCTGCGTCGGAATGGCCCATGTCGAGGGACTGGAGGGGCAGCCCGCCACACTGACGCCTCGCAGCGCCACCTGGCAAGACCTGACATCACTGCCGCAACCGTCGGGCAAGATCCTCGCCGCCGTCTACGATTTCCGCGACCAGACGGGGCAATACCGACCGGCACCAGCCAGCACCTTCTCCACGGCGGTCACCCAGGGCGCGGCTGCCATGCTGACCGGCGCCCTCGCCGACTCCGGCTGGTTCACGCCCCTCGAGCGGGTCGGCCTGCAGAACCTGCTCACCGAACGGCGCATCATTCGCGCCGAGCTCGAGCGCTTCAACCAGCCGGACACGCTCTCCTCGCTGCGCGCCGCCTCGGTCCTGCTCGAAGGGGGCATCATCGCCTACGAATCCAATGTGCGTACCGGCGGCGCCGGGGCAGAGTACTTCGGCATCGGCGCCTCCGGTGAGTATCAGGTCGACCAGGTAACGGTCAACCTGCGTGCCGTGGAGATCTCCAGCGGTGAAGTGCTGGCGAATGTCACCACCACCAAGACCATCTACTCCCAGGAAGTCAGGGCCGGCGTCTACCGGTTCATTGACTTCCGACGCCTGCTCGAGGCCGAAGCCGGACTGACCACCAACGAGCCGGTACAGCTTGCGGTCATGTCGGCCGTGGAGTCGGCGGTGATTCACCTGATCGCGCGCGGTGTTCGCGACAGACTCTGGAACCTGGACGAAGACACCAACTTCGAGGAAACACTGCTCGCCGACTATCTGGATGCTCCAGTGCCATTACTCTGAACAGGGAAGAATGCGGGATCAGTGATCACGAGCAAAGATAACGACAAAAATTCGACCAGGGTCTTATTTATAACCCTTAATTCAGAAAAGAACCGCCACATCCTTCACCTTTACGGGAAAGTATCGTAACGAAAAGGTGGACACCCATTTCAGGAAAACAGTCAGCGGCCACCCGTTTTCGGGCAGGCCGCTTCCTGTCGTTATACCCGAAACACAAAACCCGGAACAACAGGCGCAAAAACCAGCCTTTTAATACAGATCAAAAAACTCATACCGAAGAATAAATGAAAGCATGATGTTCCGAAAAAACAGCGCTGCCATACTCCCCACAGACAAAGAGACAAGACAATTATCGAGCCCTAACCAACATCGAGTTTAAACAACACCACCGCCACATCCTGGTCAAATACGCAGCAGGCCACTCGGGGAAGAGACATGAAAACCGCACATGCAACAGCCGGATTTGAAACACGTCATGGCTTTCTCGAAAAGCTGAAGCGCGGCGGGACCACGACTGCCCTGATCGCCTCCATGCTGAGCGTTCCCGCTGTCCTGATGGCCCAGCATGCACTGGCCGACGAGACCGAATCGCTCAAGTGGAGCCAGGAAGCCACGATCAGCCACCTGGAGCAGAAGCGTGAAGCGGGTACCCACGAGCTGGTGCTTCCCGGCAGGAACATCGCCATCACCACCCAGGCCGGCAACCAGAACAGCGCTCGCATTCGCCAGGAGAACGGCAGTGGCTACCCCAACCTGGCTGCCATCAGCCAGTGGGGGAACCACAACGATGCCGGCATCGACCAGCAGGGCGGATTCAATGTGGGCATCGTCCACCAACGTGGCAACCACCTGGAAGCCAACCTTGAACAGAAGGGCGGGCAGTTCGAAGCGCTCATCCAGCAGCAGGGCGCCCGGGGGCAAGTCAACCTATCACAATCGGGGAGTGGCTACCGAGCCATCACCGTCGGCCAGACAGCGCGGTCGGGGGCAGGCACAACGGCCACAATCGCAATCAACTGACAGATGGACGAGCCGTCACGTCAGTTTCACATCGGCAAGGCAATGTGTAACAGGGGAAACACCATGAAACTCCAAGCAACGCTTATCGCAGCCTCCATCGCCATGGCCATGAGTGCATCTGCCCTGGCGCAACAGGCAACGCAGGACCATCCCGGTGGCAACACCAATCCCCATAGCGACTTCCAGGATTCACGGGATACCGTCGACTCCCTGTCCGGCTACAGCGGCAACATGCTCAACGACAGCGAATCGTTCGTTAAGCAGATCGGTAACGACAACGACAGCAACGTGACCCAGTGGGGCAACCAGTGGTCCAGCATCCTTCAGCATGGCGACGACAACTCGGCTCGCGTGCAGCAGGATGACGTGGTCGGCGGCGTGGCCATGGGTGAAAACGAGTCCATCATTCGCCAGAAAGGCAACAACAACCACGCCGAGATGGATCAGCTCGGCGATCGCAACGACTCGATCATCAAGCAGTATGGCAACAGCAACAAGGCCTATCTCGACCAGAATGGCGACCTGAACGATAGCTACATCATGCAGGATGGTCACGACAACTTCGCCGATGTCGGACAGCACGGCGAAGAGCTGGACAGCGACATCATCCAGGACGGCAACCATAACGACGCCTGGGTATCGCAGAACGGCTATGGCCACGACTCCTATATCCTTCAGTCGGGCAACGGCAACTACGCTTCTCACACCCAGAGCGGCTCAACGCAGCACTTCGCCGAGACCCGCAGCTACGGCCACAACAACAATGCCGTCGTAACGCAGGGCCAGTAATCGCCATGCGCCTGTAGCATGCAGCTGAGGCAGGGACGCCTCCTCGCCAGCCGGCCTCGAGCCGGCTGGTGTTTTTGCTGCCAACGCACTTCCAACTTCAAGATCCCGACGCAGCCCGGCAGTGAGAGCCCGGCACTGGGAGCGCCGCTCCGCTGCGCGAATGGCGGTGCCACCCGTCCTCATGTTCAGAACTCACTGGCTCAGCCTTCGCCATCTGAAGCCGGGGCGCCGGACCGTCGCTCCCGCACTGAATCCCGTCGACGATAGGCAAGGCGAACCTCGCTCACGCGAAGCCCAGGAAGACGGCCAGCGCTCGGTTGACGGCGACAATGCAGGTTTTCTTACGCAGCGTCGAGTACGCGCATTTCGACATGCAGCCCCGCTGCGACAACCATGTTCACCAGCGTATCGAGACTAAACAGGTGGATTTTTCCGCGCATCAGGTCGGAAACCCTGGGTTGAGTGACGCCCAGCCGCTTCGCGGCTTCGCCTTGGGTCCAGCCCTGCTGGGTAATGTGCTGCTCAAGTGCCGTCATCAGGCCGGAGCGAAGCTTCATGTTTTCCGCCTCGGCGGCAGTGTCCTCGATGGCGTCCCATACACTGTCAAATGTCTCATTGCTCATTGTTTCACCTCGCTCAGCAAGACGCGGTATCTGGCTTCGGCCAAGTCGAGATCCGCCTTACTCGTCTTCTGGGTTTTCTTCTGGAAGCAGTGCAGGACATAGACAGCCTCGGCGAACTTCGCGACGTAGATCACCCGGAACGCCCCGTTAGCGTCTCTGATGCGAATTTCCCGCACGCCTTGGCCCACGGTGGCCATTGGCTTCCAGTCTTTCGGCTCGAGCCCCCGTTGCACCTTGTCGAGCTTTCGCTGGGAACGCTCGGAGGTCAGAGAGGGCGCTACCTCGGAAATTTAGGGGCTTGTGTTCTGACATGCTGCAATTATACAAAGTTCTGTATAGGTCGCAATGTCGGGAGCCCCCTCCCCTTCCGTAGAACCGCCTGGGTGCGGAGCTGGCATCAGCTACAAGCTGCGGTCACAATGTAAAGAAAATCAAGGTTTTTTGCCGACAGGTGCCACGATGTCTCCAAAAGACGGAAAGCAGCCCCGTTATCCGCCAACCGACGCCGGGCGTCGGGGCATCGGAACGTCACTGAAGGCTCAGATTGACACGGCCCCCGGGGGCATTGAGGGTCTGGCGGGAGCGGTTGCCCCCCTTGATGATCGTCACGTTCAGTGCCCCCGCCTCCGGCCCCTTGACGATGCGGGCCTGCAGGGCGCTGCCCCGGAAGGTCAGCGTGCGGGGCACCTCGCCATCCGTGTGGTGGACCTCCACGTCGGCACTGCCGCCGCTGATGCGCCACTCCGCTTCGAAGCTCACGCCCGGGGCACCGTCCAGCTCGATGGTAATATCCTCCAGCGTGGCCGGCTGTGCCGCCGACGCCATGGGCAGACTGCACAGCAGCGTCATCATCAGGGATCGCGGGGTCAACATGGACAGCTCCAGGTCAGGCGGGTCTATCCCTCTTGAATACACCATTCCCCGACACCCGGCATCAAGAGTTTGCTCATCCTGCCGATACCAGGAACATCATCTCATCAAGCGGAAGGAGTGACCTTGAGCGCACGGAACGTGATCGGGGCAGTGAGTCTCGGGCTGCTGCTCGCCGGCTGCGGGCAGGTCCACATGGCCCAGGCGCCCATTGCCACCACCTATCCCTACAGCGAACAGCAGCGCATGCAGGCCGCGCACCACTGGAACGTGCTGGCCAGGCACGAGGCCGACGGCATCCTGCGCAACGGCCGGCTGCAGTTCAAGCGGCTACACTTTCCCACCCCCGAGGCGGCCACCAGCGGTGAATTCCAGCGCGGCTTTCGCGACCTGCTGACCAGCGAACTGGTCAGCCGCGGCGCCAGCGTTACCACCGAGCCCGGCGGCAGTGCCGAGATCCGCACGGCCGTCGAGGTGGTCCAGCATCGTGATCGTGGCTACGTGCGCCCGCCGGTGGGCGCCTTCAGCACCCTGGCCGCAGGCATCGGCGTGGTCAACCTGGGCCTGGAGCAGTGGAGCTCGCCGGTGCCCAAACTGCTGGCCGGCGGTGCCGTGGCCGCCGACCTGACCAGCGGCAACTGGACCCATACCGGCAACGAGGAGGTCATCGTGACCACCCAGGTGATCGATGGCGGCGAGATCCTGTACTCCTCCTCGAACCTCTACTACATCAACGCCGGCGACCGCCGCCACTACGCGCCCCACCGCGTGTCCGAGCCGGACCCCGTGCCCACCGTCACCGTCACCGACCGCTGGTAAGCTCATGCCCAGATTCACGCTGCCCCGACGCCTCCTGCCCCTGCTGCTGCTCGGATGCGCCCTGCTCGCCGGCTGCGCGAGCGGTGGCACCCAGGCGCCCGAGCCCACCCCCAGCCTGGACGCCCGGATCCAGCAGGCGGCCAGCGACATGCTCGAGGCCAACCCCCGGCTGCCCCACTACAGCCCGATGATTGCCGCGACCTTCGTCAACATCGACAACCTCGCCAGCACCTCCACCCTGGGACGCATCAGCGCCGAGCTGTTCGCCTCGGCGCTGTCCCGGGGCGAGGTGCAGGTCCGCGAGGTGAAGATGCGCGACAGCCTGTTCATCGAACAGAGCCTGGGCGAGCTGATCCTGTCGCGCCAGGTGCAGCGCCTCAGCCAGGCCCACGATGCCCGTTCCGTGCTGATCGGCACCTACGCCCAGGGGCAGGACACCCTCTATCTCAGCGTCCGCGTGGTGCGTTCCAGCGATGCCATGGTGCTGGGCAGCGCCAGCCTCGCCGTGCCCCTGGACAACAACCTGCGCGCCATGCTGGGCGAAGGCTGGTAATCACCGCCCCCTGGCAGGAGGCCTGATATGCCCGGTGCGCTGGCGCTTACCGGGCCTACGGCTCGGCCATCGGGTCTGCAGGTTCGCCAGTGAGTGGTGAGTAGAAAGTGGAAAGTGGTGAGTGGTGAGTGGTGAGTGGTGAGTGGTGAAAGGCTGCCGAGTCTAGTGGAAGCCGTCGGTTCGACTTGCACGGCGATGATTTGCCGGTCGTGGTCTCGTAGGGGCTCATGGTCCGACGTTCCAGCTCGTCGCGCGATGGGAGGCTGAAGGGCGCGGGTTCAACCGAACAGATAGGTCTCGAGGTCAGTGGGCACCCCGACCAGCCCGCCGTCGTAGTGCTCGAGCAGATAGTCGCTCACCGGCGCCGCACTGGCCGCCACGAACGCCTCCGAGTCGGTAAACGCCAGTGCCAGGTCGCCGCTGTCGAACGCCGGGTCGTCCAGGCGCGCCAGCCAGTAGGCCTCGCCCGAGGCATCCGCCTCGCGGTCCAGCACCTGATGATAGAGCGCGTCCACCAGTCCCTGATCGGTGGTGGCCTGCGGGTGGGCGTCGCGAAACGCCTCGCTGGCCAGAAACTCGTGCGCCATGTCATCGAGGGCGGCACCCTGCTGGGCCCGATCCAGCCAGTACTCGAACCCCTCGACGTCGGGGTCACGCTCCAGAAGGCCGCGATAGAGACGCACCAGCGTCTCGGCATGCCCCCGGGCCTCGGCAAAGGCGGCCGTGTCGAAACCCAGTGCCGCCGGTTCGAGCTCGTCAAGGTTGGGCCCCCACAGCTGCAGCTTGGCGCCCTGCACCAGGGCATGGCTGGCGGCGATGTACTCGTCGGAATCGGTGAAGGAGAGCGCCACCTCGGGCAGTGACAGGCGGCCGCTCTGCAGCGCATCGAGCCAGTAGTCCTGCCCCTCGGCATCCACCTCGCGCCCCAGCACATTGCGGTAGAGCACCTCCAGCGCGCCCGCATGGCCGCCCCCCAGCGCGTCCTGGGCTTCCCGAAATTCGGCGGACTCGACGAACCCGGCGGCCAGCGGCGCCAGCCCCTGACCGTGGTTGAGTTCTGCCACCCAGTACTCCACCCCCGCGCGGTCCGGCTCCCGACCCAGCAGGCCGGTATACAGGCGCACCACCGGGTCGATCGCCTCCGCCAGATCCGGAAAGCGGCGCAGCGGCTCCGTCGCCAGCAGCTCGGCCTGCAGCGACTCGTCGAATGTCCAGCCCTGCTCGGCCAGCCGTGCCACGAACCGCTCCATGGTCTCGAGGCGCGGATCCCGGGGCTCGGGTTCCGGCTTGGATTCGGGTTCAGGCTCCGTCTCCGTTTCGGGCTCGGTCTCGGATGCGGGCGACGGCGACTGCTGCGCCGGCAGCAGCGCATCATTGCCATCGATCCAGCCCTGCAGGGTCGCCAGCTGGGCCTCGACGGCCGTGGCCCAGTCGCTGGTCGAGACACTGCCCACCAGGACCGGCCCATCGTCGGACGAGTACCACACCGGCCCCCCGCTGCTGCCGGGGCTCACCTCCAGCTCGGTGATGTCGATCAGGTCATGGTCGGTCAGGTAGGAGGTCGGGCCGGTATCCTCGACCAGGCGCGGACCGCTTTCATCGGCATAGCGGGCCGGATAGCCCGCCACCTGATAGGTTTCATCGGCGACATGGCTGCCCAGGGAGAACCAGCCGGTCTGTTCCCCCAGCGGCTGGTCCAGCCCGACCACGGCCAGGTCCGACTCGCTCTCGCTCGGCGTCAGCCGGCCCGCGGTCTCGGGCTCCAGCGCGAAATAGTCGACCTGCGCCCCCTCCAGTGCTCCGAAAGGCGCCTGGTCGCCATCACGCCCCGGCGTTACCCGCACGCGCTCCGCGGCACCGCCCAGGCTGTCGTCGTAGACCAGATGAGACGCGATCAGGACGTCATTGACCCCCACCAGGGCACCGCTGCCCGTGATACGCGTGCCATCGGGGAAGGTGGCCTCGATCCAGGTCACCGCACTGTAAGGAAAGTTGGCACTTTCATCGGCCACGTAACGCGTCATCCCAGCCCCCTAGCCTGACGAGAACCACAGCTTGCCGAAAACGACAGCGGGGCGCCGCCGTACGACACCCCGCTACATGAACCCGGAACCGGTCACGCCACACCTCAGTGGGCGGTGGACTCGGCCGTGTCCAGCTCCTTCTTGAGCGCATTGGCATAGGCCGTGCGCGCCGTCTGGGCAATGGCCAGCTGCTGGTTGAGGCGCGAGATCTCCTGATCGGTCACGCGCAGGTTGACCACCTGGTTGCGCGCATCCTCGCTGAGCGAATCCAGCGCGTACTCCTTGCCATCGATGGTCACGGTCTGGTCTGCCATGTGCAATCTCCTCGTGGGGGGTCATGGGTAAGGCTATCGCCTCATGGTAACGCAAGCCAAGAGGCAGGACATCCACCGTCGCCGGAAAAGGCGCACAGCATCGCTGCTGTGGCATGGCATAAGCGTGGACGTCGCGAGCCGCCTGGTCCCGGCAAGCAGTCGGGGCGCCTGGTGACCGCGACCATCGCCAAAAGCAGCGGTCGCCAAAGGCGAGAAAAAAGCTAATATAGACAAAGTCAATTTCGACCTTCCCCAGAGAGCATGACATGGACAGTGTTTACCTTACCCCCAGCCGTTTCCACGTCGGCACCGACGCGGACGACACCCTGAGAGGGGGTCCTGGCAACTTCGTGGCCATCGGCCTTGAGGGGAACGATACCCTCATCAGCCAGTGGGACGATTATGAGTGGAGCCTGGGGTCACTGCTCGGCGGCCAGGGCGATACCACCTATCGTGCGAATGGCGATCTGACCGAGATCATCGATACCGGCGGCAACGATACCCTGCATGTCCCCGGCTATCGCGACGAGTTCGTCGGCGCACTGGTGGATGGCCGCGACCTTGTGCTGGTCAACGAATGGAGCGGGCAGATCGTCATCGTCATGGGGTTCTCGGAGGCCGGACACATCGAGACCTTTGTCGATGCCGCAGGCCAGCGCTTCAGCGGGCACGAGGTCACGCAGATGGTCGAGCGCGAGGGGCTCGGCGAGATCAGCTTCTCCGAGCTTCAGCAACTGACCGGCGAGGAGACCGCCTCGCCCCAGCAGTATGCCCATGCCCGCGAACTGGATCATGTCCTGGCCAGGCTCGACTGGGACAATGTCTTCCAGCACCTCGCCGAGCGCGGCAGCCAGGAGCCCCTCGCCATCGCAGAGGCGATTGAGTACGAGGCGCTGCCCCTGCTCAGCGCCGGTGCCCGCCGGATGTGGCAGGAGAGCAACGCCTTCGAGGCGCTGGCCAACAGCGAGTACCTCGGCATCGCGGACAACCTCCCCGACGCCGCGCCCCGCGCGCCCGTGCTGGAACGCGAGACAGTGGAAGACATGGCGCTGCTCTACCAGGCAGCCCTCGACCGCCAGCCGGACAACGCCGGCCTGACCTACTTCGTGGGCAATCTGCGCGACGGCCAGAGCCTGCAACAGATCGCCAACAGCTTCTATGCCGCGGATGAGTTCCGGAACCAGTTCGAACGATTCGATGACGCGAGCTATATCAACCAGCTCTATCTCAATGTGCTGGAGCGCCCGGCCGACGCGCAGGGCACCGCCTATTGGCTGGAGGACGTGCAGCAGAATGGCCGCAGCCACGCCGACGTGCTGGTCAGCTTTGCGCAGTCCGCGGAAAACCGCGACAACGCCGCCGCGTGGCTAAGCGGTCTCGATTTCGACAGCCAGAGCGACGCCTGGCTGATAGGTTGAACCGACGCCAGCAGCGGAACCTGCCCCTGGTGGAAAGGCCTAGCCGACACGCCCCCGACTGGTGACAGGCACCGGGATCATGTCAGTGCACTCCCCGCTGTACACGCAGCGGGGAGTTCGGAGGGTTCGGAGGGTTCGGAGGGTTCGGAGGGTTCGACAGCCTCAGGCCCCGATGAAGTTGGAGCCATCCAGGGTGCCCGTGAACCCCACCAGTTCCGCCAGACCATCGTCGGTGGACAGGCCATTGGTACCGGAAGTGTCGGCATAGACATAGGTGTTGCCCTGGAACTCGAAGGCCACCCAATCACCAGCCGACCAGTCTGCGGCACCGGTCGCCGTCGCCACCGCATCCGCCAGATCCGCGGCGGACGCCACCGACGCCTTCTCGGCATTGGTCAAGTCAGCCCGAGTGGCCGGCACACTGAGATCGAGCGTATCCACGGCGCCATCGAAGTCCTCGAAGGAGAGAAGATCATCGTTCAGATCGCTGTTGCCTGTCCCGGTGAGATTCTCGAAATCGTCCAGCGTCACCGCATCGGATCCACCCCCCAGGGTCACGGAGGCTCCTGCAAAGCCACCCCCGCCCTGTGAATCCAGCGTCAGGTCATCATCACCGTCGCCAAGCGCCAGGGTGACGTCATTCGCCGTGCCTGTCTGGCCCTCGACCTCGACCTGGTCGCGGCCACTGGCGCCAACGTAGTTGAAGTCACCCGTCGAGGCCTCCAACGCCTCGCTCCACTGCAGCTCGGCACTCATGCCGCTGGCATCGACGCTGGTGACCCTATCGCTGCCCGATCTCTCCAGTTCCAGGTCGGCGGAACCGGTTACCGTGATGGTGTCCAGCACATCCGCGTCATTGAACCAGAGGTAGTTGCCACCGGCATTGCTGGCGAGGGAGTTGACCACCATCTGTTCCAGCACATGGTCACCCGAGGCATTATCCAGGTAGAGATCGACGTAATCACCGCTGTCGATGCTGCCTGCATTCTCGAGATTGATGGCGAGTTTGTCATCACCACCGGCGAAGACAGTGTCGTCGACCTCCACCTCGAAATTATCCTTCTCGGTAAAGTTTCGGTAGGTGATGGTACTGAAGGCGTCATCGAGGTGATCCACCTCGATATCCTCATCGCCGGTGGCCACGAATTCATCGACGCCCAACCACTGCGATGCATCGAGCGTCAAGGTACTGGAGCTGAAGTTGCGAATATCGACGACCTCGATACCCGTGGTGGCAATGTTGTTGGCTTCGTTCTGGTCATCGGCGGCGACGATGCGCAGCGTATCACGACCATTCCCCCCGTCCAGCTCATCACCCGTGTTGTAGGTGGTGGTACCCGAGCTGTCCTCCAGCGCCGCCACGAAGGTATCGTTGCCGGGCGAGCCGGCACGGATATCGATGCCCGAGGTCAGCGTGATCGTCTCCCCGGCGTTGAGAGTGGCATCGATATCGGCCTTGGCGGCGGCGAGATCACTGGCGTGGTCGATACCGGCAATGGCGGCACTGGCATCCGCCTGGGCATAGTCATCGCCTGCCTGGGTCGTGTAGTGGGTCGCTACCTCGGCACGGTTTTCCAGCGTGGCCACATCATCGCCCTGCGCACCGTTGATCAGCGCGAGTACCATCTGGTCGGCATTGATACCGGCCCCGTCACCGCTGACCCAGTAATCCAGTCCGGTTGATTCGGCGGAACGGTCGAACAGGTTCTGATACAGCGCGTTGACCAGCGCCGGCCGGCTCAACTGCCCCAGCCCCTGCTGATATTCTGGCTGCTCGTTGACGATATTGGCGCGCAACTGCTCGTAGGTCAGGATGCCGAGATCGATTTCCGCCGTCCAGTAATCCAGGCCATCCTGGTCCGCCGCTCTGCCCAGCAGGCCGATATAGATATTCTGAACGCGATCACTGACGGTAGCCATGTCAATTCCCTCCACATCAAAGGTGGATGGCCTGCAAGCACCTCCCTATCAAATGAATACAGGCACACGGAGCTCGCTCGACGTGACGCATCATCTACCTCGGCCTGGCGGCCAGTCCGGCCGACAGGCCCATCAGAGACACCGTCACGCCATTTGGCGATATGCCCCTTGCTCCCTCAAGAGGATGAGTCCCACACCAGCATCGATCACGCCTTCCTGTTATCCGACCGGTGGGACCTCTGCATCATCCAGCGTGGCAAACGACTCAGGAACCATCAAGCGAGCCTTTTATTGAGGGGCTGACCCCGATTGTCGGACCACCACAGTCGCCTGCTTGACGTTCAAGCGAGCAGACTCCGTGCCTGGCTGCTCGACTGTCAGGTTGGCATTTACCCCCTGAACGTCCCGCTCGAACGTCACTTCATAGTCAACCACATGTTCATCGCCCTCGCTGAGGACCGGAATATCGGCATGGTGAAAGCCGCGCTCATCGTCCAGCAGGCTATGCATCAGGGTGACCTCCTGGCCCTGCTCCACGCTGAAAGCGAGCTCCACGCTGAGCCGGGTTCCCGCCGCAAAATCCCAGCTTTGACCGCCAAACAGCACCTGATTGCCCTCACGTGCTTCCAGCGCCACGCTCCCCGTTGGCATCAGTTGCCAGCGCTCATGGCGTTGGTCACCCTCGAGAGGACGTTGCGAATACGCCACGGCATGCTCGAGCTGATCACGCACGCCCTCGCTACCTGTCTCGGAAAATGGCGTAAATGCTATGGGTCCCTCGCCGTCATGGCGGAGATCACGGCATCCCTCGAGGCCCTCCTGACAGGCCATCAATCGCTTATCCTCCAGCAGGTACTGCTGCTTGGCATAGGTATTGCCCATGGCCAGTGGGCGTGACGTGCCATAATCGCGGAACAGGCTCCTGCCCAGCAGTGGCGTGCCTTCTGTCTTGAGGCCCAGATAATCGAGTATGCTCAGCGCCACATCGTACTGCGCATGGGGTGCCTCCACGACAGAGGGGGCATGCGTGACGTCATCTTCGGGCAACAGTGCGATCATCATCCCCCAGTTCTGGCTGAGTTGACGCACACGATCGTCGGACACCGCGCCCAGACCGGAAGACTCGTCGGTGGTGATCAGCACCAGAGTGTCGTCGCGCAACCCATGGGCATCCAGGGCCGTCACGAAGTCTCGGATGGCAGCATCAAGGTAGCCAAAGGCCTGCTGACGTTCGTCACCCGCCAGTTCGCTGCCCTCGGGCACGTTATAGGGATGATGGGTACCGGCCGTCATCAGCGTCATGAACCACGGGGTTTGCTCATCCTGAAGCGTCCGCAGGCGCGCCAGCGACGCCTCCATGAAGGCCTTGTCATCCACGCCCCAGGATGTGCGCTGGTTCGCCTCCGACAGATCTGCCTCTCCCGCCACCTCGCGGAACCCCGCCAGTTCCATGAAGGTATCCTTGCGCATGAAGGCGAGCGGTGCCGCCTGCCAATAGGCCGTATGGTAGCCCGCATCGGACAGAAGGCGCGGCAGGCAGGGCACCGGCTCCCCCCGGTTGGCAATGTCGCTCATGCGCGGCATGCTCGAATCCAGCTTGGGCAGGTCGCCGCACAGCAGGCTGTAGGTACCGCGATTGGTCTGTCGCTGCTGTGTCAGGAAGTGTCGATAGGCAATGCCTTGACGACCGATGGCATCAAGGTGCGGCATGACAATGTCACTCTGCCAGTCGCTCGCCTGGGTGAAGGACGAAAGAAAGGCCCCGCTGACCCCCTCCAGTATCACCAGCAGTACGTTCTCCCCCGCGCCGGGCAACACCAGCCTCGGCGTCCCCTCGAGGTTGGCGGCGAGAAAGCCGGGCAGCGCCACCTCCTCGGTGGGCCCCGCCGATGACGACGTCGCACGCCCGTTCACAAGCGCGCTGGCATTGGCCAGCAGCAGGTGCTGCCGGCGCCATTCCTGGGCCCCCAACGATGTCCCCGCAAGGCCGGCTGATACCAGCAGCACCATGCTCATCGCCAGCACCTTCAGACGTCGGCGCAGTACCAGTCGGGGGGCATACCAGCTGGCGATGACCACCCAGGCGAACAGACCGCCCAGCAACCAGGGGCGCGATACATGAGTACCGGAGCCGCTCACGAAGGTCGGGTCCGCAAGATAGTGGGCGTAAGTCAGCGTCAGCGGCGCATCGAACACTCGCGTGTATTCATAGCCAGCTACATTGACCACCGCCCAGCCCGCGGCCAATGCCAGACCTGCCAACCGCGACAGCGGCAACAGACAGAGCAGCAGCGCCGTGACGGCGATGGCCACGGCCGTATCCATGGCCATCCCCTGCAGGTCCGCCGCCGACAGCGACAACGTCCTGTCGGCGAGTTGCACCAGCCGCCAGCCCCAGGCGTTAACCAGCACTGCTGCAAAGAGTATTCCGCCCCGCCACCACCGGTTGATATCCGACATCCCTGTACCTGGCTCCCGATCAAGCTGATAGTCCGGCCGGCACGGTAACACGAAGACGGCAACGAACCACGCGGCTGCAGCGCCCCGTTCCCTGGCCCGCGCCTGGTCGCTCACTGCGCATACCCGGCAGACATCGCGCCGAGGCAGCGGCGCAGGGATACCCGCGGCGGCATGATCGTCAGCTTCGCCAACTCCGCGGAGTACATCGGCAACACCCAGGGCGAGATCGGCGACTTCCTGGCCGGCGTGCCGCTGGACGGTTATATCCTGGTGTGACCCACCCGCCCTGGGGGGGGGGGGGGCGGGGGGGGCCGCGCCCC